>DDGC01000001.1:0-128 GCA_002337455.1 Rhizobiales bacterium UBA1912
CGGGTCTTCGCCCGGGATGACGGGGGTGGGGAGGAGGGGTTGGGGGCAATAGGCAAGGTTGGGCGGGTGGTGAACGATGAAGCTGGTTCGCACGGGCTCGTCTCGCCTCCACGGTCATCCCGGACTTG
>DDGC01000001.1:352-22903 GCA_002337455.1 Rhizobiales bacterium UBA1912
CTGCCGGGTACTGGGTCCCGGGTCTTGGCCCGGGATGACGGTGGTTGGGGGGAGGGGTTGGGGGACAGCTTCGGCGTGGCGGTCAGGTGATGCGGGTAACCGACTCGCGGGGGACGAGGTGGACGGGCAATTCGATGATGGGAAGATCGGACTTTGTGCGGGCTTCGATGATGTCGAGGACCAGGTTCATGGCGTGGCGGCCCATTTCTTCCTTGGGCTGGTGCACTGTGGACAGGCCCGGAACGTATGTATCGGCCAGCACGATATCGTCGAACCCCATGACCGAAAGATCGCCGGGCACCGAGATGCCGTAGCGGTGAAGCTGGGAGATGAACCCCATGGCCGCCTCGTCATTGGCGCAGAAAACGGCGGTGGGGCGGTCCTTGAGCGAAAGGAAGCTCTGGGCGGCGGCGCGCCCGCCGATGGCCGAAAAGCCGCCTTCGAAAAACCATGTGTCATTGATGGCGACACCGGCTTCGGTCAGCGCCCGGCGCAACCCGTTGGCGCGGGCGCGGCGCACGGGGGTGCGGTGGGGGCCATAGGCGTGGCCGATGCGGGTGTGGCCCATTTCAATGAGGTGCCGGCCGGCGATATAGCCGGCCCGTTCATTGTCGATGAGGATATGGGGCACGCGCATATAACCGCGTTCCTCGCTCATGGCGACGATGGGCGGGGTGCCCGAATAGAGCTGTTGCAGCAGCGACAGATCGTGATCGGCGATTTCGTGGCCCGAGAGGATGATGACGCCATCGACCTTGGCGTTGCGCAAATTGGACAGGATCAGATCCTGGGTGCCGCCGGGGCTGGGATTGGCAATGATCGTGGAATAGGACGAGGCTTCGGCCCGGCGCTGGACGCCGCGGAAGATTTCCGAATAGTAGATATTGCCGATATCGTTGGCGACGACCAGCACGGTGTTGGCGCGCTGCTTTTTGAAATTGCGCGCGGTTTCCGATTGCACATAGTGGAGCGCGTCAACGGCCTCCTGCACCTTGCGGCGGGTCTTTTCGGTAACGGTTTCGGGCGCGTTGATGGCCCGTGACACAGTTGCCGTCGACACGCCGGCCTGGCGCGCCACGTCTCCAATGGATGGTCTTTTCACTTGCCCCTGCCCCAAGCGCCGGTTTTGTGGCCATTGTTTACGCCAATTGTGGCCGGAGCGGAACCATGGCAGCCCAGAGATGGCTTGCGAAAGCCACAATCGGTGGGCAATCATCGCCAAATGTTGCGCTCATTTGTCCTCGCCATTGCCGTTTTTTCCAGCGTTTCCGGCAGCTTGCCGGCGGCGGACTGGACACGCTATGTCAATCCGCGATTCGGGGCGGCTGTCGATGTTCCGGCAGATTTCGCCGCCGATGGTCCGGCCCAGGTGGCCGGCGAAGGCAAACGGTTTCGCGCATCGAACGGGCGCGCGGTGATTACCGTATGGGGCGGTCCGAGCCAGGGCGCCGATTTTCTGACCGAAATGGGTCGCCGGATCGGGGCGGAAGAGGACGAGGGCTGGGCGATCACCTATCGCTCGGAAACCCCCGATTGGGCCGCGTGGGGCGGAACGCGGGGCGGGCACGTCTTTTATGCCAAGACCATTCTGGTCTGTAACGGGCGGCAGACCGCCAATGTGCGGCTCGACTATCCGGCGATGGACGTGCCGGGGTTCGACGCCGTGGTCAACCGGCTGGGGCAGAGTCTGGGCCAGGACGGGGCGTGCTTTTAGGTTGTGCCGGGCCGAAATATTAACCCGCTATTGGTTGTTCCAAGTCAAGAATGGATGGCACCCGTTCGCATTCGCGCCGGGCAAGTGTGGGGACTTTTATGCTGAAATCATTCTTTTCTTTCGACACTTTCGTTTTTCCCAAGATCGTCACGATCATCTACTGGATCGGGATCGCGGTGATCGTCATTGGGACTCTGGGCTCACTTTTGACTGTTATGAGTAATCCGTACAGTTCAGGCATGGGCGTTTTCGGGGCACTGGCCATTCTTGTTGGCGGCGCTGTCGGGATCGTGGCATGGCGTCTGGTGGTCGAATTCTGGCTGGTGATCTTTTCCATCCGCGATCTATTACGCGACATTCGCGATCAGGGCCGGGGCGTATAGCCCCGGACCGTTCAAAACTCGATCCCGGCCTGGGCCTTGATGCCCTGTTCGCGGAAGGGGTGTTTGATCTGGGTCATTTCGGTGACCAGGTCGGCGATTTCGACAAGCTCGTCCTTGGCGTTGCGGCCGGTGACGATGACGTGCTTGTCGACGGGGCGGGATTTGAGGGTTTCGATCACTTCATCGAGCGGCAGGTAGTCGTAGCGCAGGCAGATGTTGAGCTCGTCGAGCAGGACCATCTGATAGTCGGGATCGGCGATCAGTTCCTTCGCCCGGTCCCAGGCCTGGCGGGCGGCGGCCAGATCGCGCTGGCGGTCCTGGGTTTCCCAGGTAAAGCCATCGCCCATGGCGTTGATCGAGACCTGATCGGGGAAATGCTCGAGGATGTCGCGCTCGCCGGTGTGCCATTTGCCTTTCACGAACTGGACGATGCCGATTTTAAAGCCGTGGGCGATGCCGCGGAACACCATGCCGAAAGCGGCGGTGGATTTGCCCTTGCCCTTGCCGGTGTGGACGATGAGCAGGCCCTTTTCATTGGCGTTGGCCTCGACCAGCTTGTCGCGGGCCGCCTTTTTCTTTTTCATCTTTTCGGCGTGATAGGCGTCGCGCTCCGCCTCGGACATGAGGTCGGTCTTTTTGGGCTGGCGTTCGGTCATGTCTCGTCCTCGAGATAGGCGTAGGCGGAATTGGAGCGGGGGGTCCAGAAGCCGCGGGTGCGGGCTTCGGAAAACTTTTCGATCAGCTCGTCATAGCCGAAGCGGTTGGCGGCGATGAGGAAATCGCGGGTGGCATCGTCCTCGATGAAGGCGGCAAAGGCCATGTCGAAATGGTGGGATTTGACCGCGCCCGTGGTGGCGGCAAAGCCGAACATGAAATCGACCGTCGCGATGATTTCGAAGGCGCCGCGATAGGAATGGCGCTTCATGGCATCGATCCATTTGGGATTGACGACCCGGGCGCGCATCACCCGGGCGATTTCTTCCTCGAGCGTGCGCACTTTTGGCGTTTCGGGGCGGGAGGTGTCGAGGTGGTAGGCGGCGGGCTTGTGGCCGGAAAGGGTTTCGACGGCGGCGGAAAGGCCGCCTTCGAACTGATAATACTGGTCGGAATCGAGCAGATCGTGCTCGGCATTGTCCTGAACGTGGACGACGGCATCAGCCGATTTCAGGCGCGCGGCGAACAGCGTTTTTTCGGGCACGCCTTCAGTGCGGGCGCCATAGGCATATTGTCCGGTGGCGAGGACGGCTTCGGCAAGGTCGGATTTTTCGGCCCATTTTCCGGTCTCGACCAGCTTGCCAAGACCGGTGCCATAGCCGCCGGGCGCGGCGCCGAAAATGCGGTGGCCGGCGCGCAAACCCGCTTCGTCCTGTGTGGCGCCTTGTTCCATCATGGCCAGGGCGTCGGTGCGCATGCGGGCGGCGATGGGGTTGTCCTCGATGGGTTCGTCGAGCGCTCCGATGGCGCGGATGGCACGGTCGAAGAGAGCAATCTGGGCGGGGAAGGCATCGCGGAACAGGCCGGAGATGCGCAGGGTGACATCGACACGGGGGCGGCCGAGTTTGGCGAGCGGGATGATCTCATAGCCCGAGACGGTGAGGGACGCGCCCTGCCAAACGGGTTTGGCGCCGATGAGGGCCAGCGCCTGGGCGATGTCGTCGCCGCCAGTGCGCATGTTTGCGGTGCCCCAGACACTCATGGCGAGCGAAGTGAGCCAGAGGCCATGATCCTGATAGTGGCGTTTGAGGAGATTTTCGGCGGCCTTGCTGCCCAGAGCCCAGGCGGTCTGGGTGGGGATGGCGCGGTTATCGACCGAATAGAAATTGCGCCCGGTGGGGAGGGTATCGACCCGGCCCCTTGTGGGGGCACCCGAAGGGCCGGGGGCGACGAATTTTCCCGCAAGGCCATCGAGGAGCGATTTGATCTCGTTGGGGCCCGATGCGGCCAAGCGCGGGCGGATCAGTGTTTCGATTGTCTCTAGGACGGCGGCTGTGGCGCTCCAGGCCGGATCGGGGGCGCGGCCGGTGACGAGATCGGCGGCGAGGGCCTCGAGGCGGTCTATGGTATCGCCGTTGGAGCGCCAGAGGCCGGGCGTATCGAGCGCCTCGGGTTTTGGGCCGGTCCAGGGGGCGGCAAGATCGAGCGAGAGGGGATCGATGCCGAGTTTGAGATCGTCGGCCAGGGCGCGGATCAATGAAGCATCGCCCCCCTGCCCTTGCCCGCGCGGGACGCGGGCGAAGGCGACGAGCAGATCGCGCTCGAATGTGCCGGTGGGCGATTGACCGAAGATGTGCAGGCCGTCGCGGATCTGGGCCTCTTTCAACTCGCAGAGGAAATTGTCGATCTGGTTGAGGGCTTCGGTTTCATCGTCGGGCAGGCGCAGATCGAGATCGAGGCGGACGTCGCGGGTGAAATCGAGGATCTTGCGTTTGAGGCTTTCAAGCCGGCGCTGGTCCATGCCCAAAGCGGCGTAATATTCGTCGAGCAGGGCTTCGAGGTCTTTCAGCGGCCCATAGGTTTCGGCGCGTGTCAAAGGCGGGACCAGATGGTCGATGATGGTGGCGCCGGTGCGGCGCTTGGCCTGGGTGCCCTCGCCCGGATCGTTGACGATGAAGGGATAGAAATGGGGGAGCTGGCCCCAGAGGACTGAGGGGTAGGATTCGGAATCGAGGGCATTGGCCTTGCCGGGCAGCCATTCGAGATTGCCGTGCTTGCCATTGTGGATCAGCGCGTCGATGCCAAAGGCGTGGCGCAGCCAGAGATAGGAGGCGATATAGGCGTGAGGCGGCACGAGATTGGGATCGTGGAAGCTGATCTCCTCAGCCACATCGTAGGCGCGGGCCGGCTGGAGCAGGATGGCGATGTTGCCGAAGATTTTTATGGGCAGATGGAAGGCGTTGCCGCGCACGAAAGGGTCGGCCTCGGGGGCGCCCCAGCGGGCGGGGACGTCCTCGCGGATGCAGGGGTGGAGGGCGTCGAGCCAAGCCTTGTAAGTTTCGAGCGGAAGGATGGCGTCGGAGGTGCCGTGTTGCGGGCGGGCATTGGTGGGGCCGGTCTGGAGGTGCTCGATAAGGGCGGTGCCCGACGGCGGAACAGGCGAAATATCATAGCCCGTTTCAGCGAGGGTTTTGAGAATCTCGACGCTCGATTGGGGGGCGTCATATCCGACGCCGTTGGCGAGGCGGCCATCCTTTAGGGGGTAATTGGCGAGGACGAGGGCGATCTTGCGCCCGGCGGGCGATTTGGCGCGCAGGCGGGCGTAGCTCCGGGCGAGGTCGGTGGCGCGGGCGATGCCGTCGGGTTCGGGGGTGAAGGCGGTGAGCGGGCATTGGGTGCGCTCGTGCCAGACCGCTTCGGCCTTGTGGCCAACAATCAGCGCGCCGACGCGGCCATCGATTTCGGGCAGGACCACCTGCATGGCGAGGTCCTTGGAGGTCAAACCGCGCGGATCGGCTTCCCACATGATAAGCGGACGCGAGCCCTGGACGAGCTGGATGACCGGCGCGTCGGTCAGCGCGAAGGGGTTTTTCTCGGGGGCGAGGTCGTTGATGCCCAGGGCGAAGCCGGTGAGGTTGAGAATCGCGGCGGGCTGGATATCGCCCAAGGCCTGGCGCACGAACGCGGCGCATTCGGGCGATTTCAGCGAGGAGATGACGATGGGGACCGGCGCAAGGCCCTGACGTTCCAGCCCGCTTGTCAGTGCTTCGAGGGTCGCTGTGCCCGATCCTTCGAGCACGGCGCGGTAAAACAGGATGGGCACATGGGCCGGCTTTTTGTGCGGTGTGTCGATTGGTTCGGGACAGACACCGCGCGCCGGCGCGCTGACGATGCCGCGTTGGCGATCCCAGAAGCCGAAGGCGGGGAAGGGATCGGGGGCATGGGCGATGGGATTGCCCGCAGCGAGGGCGCGGAAGGCCGAGAGGATCGCGTCCGCATTGTCCGGCCCGCCGGTCAGAAACAGTTTGTGCAGGGCATGCCAATCGGCGTCCGCGATGGTCGAGCGGGCCAAAAGGATCGGATCGGGGGTGGCGTCGCCGGGGAGGAAAGCCAGAGGAATCGATTTTTGCCGGGCCAGCATTTCGATTTCATCGCAGCCATAGGGCCAATAGGCCGCGCCGCCGATCAGGCGAATAACGATCAGTTTGGAATGAGCAAGGGTATCCTGGCACCAGAGGTCGACCGAGAAATTGTGGGTCAGCCGCATGAGGTTGGCCAGCCGCAAGCCGTCCTCGCCAGCCCTATCGGCGGCGGCGGCCAGCATGGCCAGTTCGCTATCGGCTGAGGAGCCAAAGGCAAAATCGCCCGGGGTCTGGGCAAGATCGATGGCCTCGCCCTCCTGCTGGAGGGCGCCGGCCTGGGCGGCAAGCAGATGCATCAATTCTCCTCTACGCGGGCGGGCTGGAGCTGGAAAATGGCCCGCCCAATGCCATGGTCGGTCGTGCCGGTCTCTTTGTGATCGTCGTCGTTGAGATGATCGTTGAAAATATCGAGGCCCTGGAACGACCAGACGCGCTGGCGCGAATTGTCGTAGAACTCCTGGCTGACCAGAATGTGGTCGAGCGAGGTGCGCTCGTTTTGATAAATATGGGTGTAATAGACGTCGCGGGTCGAGCGGTATTGCTGGAGGGTCTGGGCGGTATAGAGCGAAGCATCGCCCCCGCCGGCCGACAGACCGAGCAGGTAGCGAGGCTGGCCGGTCAGAACGTTGGCGGTGTTGGAAAGCGTTTCGTCGTTGATGTCGCCCAGAACGATCACCGGGATATCGGTGCCGCGCATGCGGTCGATCAGCATCATGCGCAGCGCGGCCGCTTCTGCCGTGCGGCGAATGGTGGAAATGGCATAGCCGAGCGCCTGGGCATAGCGCGAATGTGTGTCGCGATCGTACCAGTCCTCACGATAGATTTGCGTGGGCGATTTCGATTTGAGATGGCAGACATAGACCGCGATGGGGGAGCGGTCTTCGACCGGCTGCACCATGAAATGGAGCACCGGGCGCGAAAAGCTGTCGATGGCCACGTCGATTTCGGGGGTCTGGGGATCGTCGCCCTGGCTTTCGAGACGGAAATCGGGCGGGAAATCGGCGATCCATTGCGGCTCGCCCACCAGCCAGTCCGAACGCACGGCGGCGGCGCAGACGATGCCCTGCCCTTCGTGGCCCTCGGGCACGAGCGCGGTGTGGGTCTGATCAAGGCCCGCGGCCATGAGCGCATCATCGAGGGCGCCGATGTGCCAGAGCTCCTGGAAGCCCATGACATCGGCGCGCATGACATCGAGTGCGGCGCCGAGCCAGGCGATCTTCCGGTCGTATTGCGCTCCCGTCCAGCCATCGCCGGTATAGATGGGAAGACCGGGGCGGTTGAGGTTGTAGAGATTGCAGGTGGTAAAGCTTATGCGTTCGCGTGCCATGGTGAACTCCTGCCGGTTGATGGTGTGGGTGCGCCGGGCACCCACACCGATTTTACCCGATCGATTGGCGCGCTTGCATGACGGTCGGGCCTACGCCGCCTCGGCCATCTTTTTCAGGCTCGCTTCAATCGCATCGCGGGCCAGGGGGCTTTCGCCGATGACGACGAGGCGGGTTTCGCGGGTTTCGCCCTCTTGCCAGTCGCGGTCGAAATAGGCGTTGACGCGGGGGCCGACGGCCTGGATGGCGAGGCGGGCGCGGGCGCCGGGGATGGCGGCGAAGCCTTTCAACCGCAAAACGTCATGGGTGGCGATGGTATCGGCGATGGCGGTGAGGAGCTGATCGCGGCCGGGGCCGGACGGGATGGTGAGCGAAAACGAATCGAAATCGTCGTGCTCATGGCCCTCGCCGTCATGCTCAAGCTCGTGATGGCTTTCGCGGCCTGCCAGATTGTCCTCTGTGGACATGCCAAGACCGAGAAGCGCGATTGTATCGACGTGGCCGTTGGCGGCGCGCACGATCTGGGTGCCCTTGCGCATGTGTTTTTTGAGTTCTGACTCCACCGCTTCGAGGGCGGCGGGATCGACCAAATCGGTCTTGTTGAGAACGATCATGTCGGCGGCGACCATCTGGTCTTCGAAGAGTTCGCCGAGCGGGGTTTCGTGATCGAGCATTTCATCGAGCCGGCGCTGGGCGTCGACGGCCTCTTCATTGGCGGCAAAGCGGCCTTCGGCGAGGGCTGCGGCATCGGCGACGGTGACGACGCCATCGATTGTGACTTCGGCCTTGATCTCGGGCCAGTTGAAGGCGCGGATCAGGGGCTGGGGGAGCGCCAGGCCGGAGGTTTCGATGACGATATGATCGGGGCGGTCGGGACGGGCCAGAATCGCCTTCATGGTGGGAATGAAGTCATCGGCAACGGTGCAGCAGATGCAGCCATTGGCGAGTTCGATCATATCTTCTTCGCGGCAGGTTTCATCGCCGCAGCCGGCCAGGACGTCCTTATCGACACCGATATCGCCGAACTCGTTGATGATGAGCGCGATGCGCTTGCCCTTGGCGTGGGCGAGCAGATGGCGGACCAGCGTCGTCTTGCCGGCACCGAGAAAGCCCGTGATGACGGTGGTTGGGATTTTCGAGGTCATGGGGTCCTCCATGGGACGCGGGAAACAAAAATTATCTGCAGGAAGGGACGACCGCACAGAGGGCGGCGGGGCCAAGGGCGCAGCGCGGCTGTCGCCTTAACATGTCCTATGCCAATCCGGCTCCTGCCCTAACGGGCACGGGGCGGGTCGCAAAGAACGGATCGCGGGCCAGCCGCGGGGAAACTTCTTTTTGTCACAGCAACACCCTCCGTGTGCAAATGCGCAATGCCGAAACCCGGGACGGGCCGGTTCAGTGTGCTGGCAGGTCTCCTGGCTTGCCGCTTTCGAGCAATTCGGCGATTGTTCAATCGCCTCATGGCTCCAGACCCTTGTCTGTCGCGCTTCCGAACCGCAAAAGTGGTATCCACTTTTGCTGGAAGCGCTTTTTCGGTTCCCGTTTGCCTTCCCGGCCCAAGGGCCAGTGGATTTCAACAGGATCCATCGCGACTTACAGTTGCGGGGGCAGCCACGGCATTGGCCCCTTTTGGGTCGTCCGCACCGTGTTCCCTTTTGCTTCCCATCTCGACTGTTGCAACGAAAGGGGAACCAACACGGTTCTAGATGTGCCACGCCGGGCCGCCTTGCGTCAATTGCATCCAACGGCGCGCTCGCCTATCACAAAAGAGAACCAGAAACCGGGAGACAGAACACAGATGAAAACGCGGCGATTGGGCAAGACCGACTTTCTGGTTTCCGAAATCGGGCTGGGCACCTGGCAATTGGGCGGCGACTTCGGTCCCATCGAGGATATGGACGCCTCCACGATCCTCGCCAACGCGGCGCGGCTGGGGGTCAATTTCTGGGATACAGCGGATGTTTACGGCAACGGGCTGTCCGAACACCGGATCGGCACGTTTTACGGCAAGCCCGACGGGTTGGTCGTGGCCACCAAGGTGGGCCGGGCGGCAGCGCTCTACCCCGACAAATACACCAAGGGCGGCGTGCGCGAGAGCCTCGAGGAATCGGCGCGGCGGCTGTGCGTGGACAGTATCGACCTGGCGCAGCTCCATTGCGTGCCGCGCGAAGTGCTCGAGGCGGGGGAAATCTTTGGCTGGATGGACGAGATCAAGGCCGAAGGGCTGATCAAGAACTGGGGTGCGAGCGTGGAAACCATCGCCGAGGCAGAGATTTGCCTTGAGCACGAAGGGCTGGCGACGCTGCAGATCATCTTCAACATTTTTCGCCAGGACGCGACCGAAAGCCTGCTCGATAAGGCCATGGAGCGCGATGTGGGGGTGATCGTACGCCTGCCGCTGGCCTCGGGGCTGCTGTCGGGCAAATATACCCGCGACAGCGAATTTTCCCCCACCGACCACCGCAGCTATAACCGCGATGGGCAGGCGTTTTCTGTAGGCGAGACATTCGGCGGCATCCCGTTCGAGACCGGGGTGGAACTGGCAGACGAGTTGCGCGGCTATGTGCCCGAGGGCCAGCGCATGAGCCTTTTCGCGCTGCGCTGGATTTTGGACCACAAGGCGGTCTCAACGATTATCGCTGGCGTATCGCGGCCCGACCAGATCGGGGTCAATGCCGAGGCGGGCGATCTGCCCGAACTGCCACAATCGGTGCATGAAAAGCTGGCGGAATTTTACGCCGAAAAGGTGCGGCCCACGATCAGGGGCGATATCTGAGAGACCTTTTCGGCAACCGCTGGAGCGGGTCAGACCCTTTCCAGCAATTGTGCCAGTTCGCCGGGCATGAGCAGCGGGACGTCGTGGCCGCATGGCAACTCATGCACGTTCCATTCTGGATCGTCGCGGAGCGGTGCGGCGACGGAGCCGAAGCCATTCCAGCCGCTGGCGAGAATGTAGGTTTTACGGGCAATCTTGAGATAGGCGCCGGTGACCTTGAGGCGCTCGGTGAAGGTGCCGGTCGGCTGTGGCGTGGAGAGCGCGGCGACCCGTTCGCTTTCGGCCTCGGTGGCGTATTCGTTGTCACCGATTTCGGGAACCGGGACCACCGGACCAGTGAGTTTTTCGCCCATGACGTCCTCGAAGGACTGGCCATCAGCGGGAATGAAGGCATCGAGATAGACAATCG
Organism: Rhizobiales bacterium UBA1912; assembly: GCA_002337455.1. Classification (GTDB taxonomy): domain Bacteria; phylum Pseudomonadota; class Alphaproteobacteria; order Rhizobiales; family Devosiaceae; genus Pelagibacterium. The sequence continues at coordinate 11,036 of DDGC01000001.1, forward strand.
AGGCGATGCGCTCGGCGGCGCGTTCGGCCACGCCGGTTGCGACGAAGCCGCCATAGGAATGGGCGACCAGCACCACATCGTCGAGATCATGCCAGATCATCTCGTTGACAATGTCGTCTATGTGGGTGCTCAGCGTGATGGGCAGCAGCGCCAGATGCGAGCGTTCGCCCAGCCCGCTCAGCGTCGGCACGTACACGTCATGGCCGGCAGTGCGCAGCCGCTTTGCCACAAGATCCCAACCCCATGCGCCAGCCCACGCACCATGCACCATAACAAACGTCGTCATCGCTTCCTCCTCTTTATGATTGCAAAATACAATCACTTGCTTTTTACAATCATTGGCCATAGAGTCAACCCCATGACCTCATCATCTTTTCGCTCCGGCTGTCCGATCAACCTTGGCCTTGAAGTGTTCGGAGACAAATGGACCCTGCTGATCATCCGCGACATGATGTTCGCGGGCAAAAGGCATTTCCGCGAGTTCCTGGCTTCCGACGAGGGCATATCCACCAACATTCTGTCGGATCGGCTGACCATGCTGACGCGCGCCGGCATCGTCACGCGGGCCGACGATCCCAGCCACCGGCTCAAGGCAATCTATTCGCTGACCGAAAAAGGTATTCAGCTGCTACCGGTAATCGCGCAGATCAGCCGCTGGAGCCGCAGCCATATGCCGGTCGATCCTGCTCTTGCGGCAACAGGCGAAGCGCGGGACCGTGCCGGGCCGGGGGCTGATGAAGCGCAGATGGATGCGCTACGGGCGGTTCATCTCGGCGCTGGCTGAGGCGAGCCCGAGGCGTCTTATCCTGGAGGGACCCTAAGACCAGCGCGGGAACGGATCGGGCAGGCCAGCCCAGGCTTCGGGGTTGAAGCGGCGTGCCGGGACGAGGCAGGCATCGAGCGCGCGGCGCAGGGCGGTTTCGTCCATGGGATCGCAGCCGATAAAGACGATTTCCTGGCGACGGTCGCCCCAGACCGGATCGATATAGGGGGCCATGGCGCGCTGCCAAGCTGGATCATCAGGCCAGCGGTCTTTGGAGACTGACGACCACCACAGGCCGCGCTTTTCGGTGCGGACGAGAGCGCCGGCGCGGCTGAGTTCTCCGACCTGATCGGGCCGGGTGGCGAGCCAGAAAAAGCCCTTGGCGCGCACGATGCCGGGCCAGGCCGAATTGACGAAACGCTGGAAAAGCTGCGGCGCAAAGGGGCGTTTGGCGCGATAGACGAACGAGCGGATGCCATATTCCTCGGTTTCGGGAACATGATCGGCGAAGCCGTTCAGCTCACGGAACCAGAGGGGATGGGTCTGGGCGCGTTCGAAATCGAAGCGTCCGGTGCCCATGATCTTTTCGAGCGGCGCCTGGCCGAAATCGGTCTCGACGATCTCTGCTTCGGCATTGAGCGAGCGAATGATCTTGAGCGCGGCATCGCGCTGGTCGGGGGTGGCGATGGAAATCTTGTTCAGAACCACGATATCGGCAAATTCGATCTGCTCGACAAGCAGATCGACAAGGGTGCGCTCATCGGCATCACCAAGGCTTTCGCCGTGATCGGCGAGGCTGCCATGGGACGCATAATGGGTCAGAAGATTTGCGGCATCGACCACGGTGACCATGGTATCGAGACGCGCGAAATCGGAAAGGCTCTGGCCCGCCTCATCGCGAAAGGCGAAGGTGGTGGCGACGGGAAGTGGCTCGGAAATGCCTGTGGATTCGATCAACAGGTAATCGAAACGTCCCTGTTCGGCGAGGCGCCGGACTTCGACCAGCAGATCATCGCGCAGGGTGCAGCAGATGCAGCCATTGGTCATTTCGACAAGCTGCTCGTCGGTGCGCGAGAGGTTTGCGCCGCCCTCGCGCACAAGCGTGGCGTCGATATTGATCTCGCTCATGTCGTTGACGATGACCGCGACCTTTTTGCCGGAGCGGTTGGCGAGGACGTGATTGAGCAGCGTGGTCTTTCCCGCGCCGAGAAAGCCCGACAGCACAGTGACGGGAAGACGATTTTCCATAGTGAGGTCTGCCATAGGGGAGTGAAAAGAGGGACCGCCCGAAGGCGGCCCCGTGCGTTTAATGGACGGCGCCCGAGCCGCCGGCGACGACGATGCCCATGGGAAGGCCATCAACAGCGATGGTTCCGGAAGGCTCGAAGGTGACGGCGTCGATACGGTGGATCTGGGCGGCGTTGGGGTCGGTGACGAGGATTTCATCGCCGGCCACCGCGATGCGCGGACGCGGGTCGGACCAGTGGCCGTCCATGGAATAGGGTTCGGTGAGCGGCAGGGTTGCGCTTATTTCGCCCGAGAGGGTGTTGAGGCGGTGCAGATTGCCATCCTCGGTGAAGATATAGGCGAACTGGGGCCTCACGGAATCGACGGCGAAGTGCACACGGCGGGTGGGCAGATCGACGAGGCGGAACGCTTGCTGATGGGGGTCGATCAGAACGACCCGGTCGGCGCCGTAATTTCCGAGGAAGTACTGGATGCCGACGCCGCCGAGAAGGGTAGAGCTTTTGCCTTCGGGGAGGTCTTCGCCGTAGGGAAGATGGGTGATCTGGGGACCATCGGCGCTGTCGGTGACCATAAGCAGGCCCGTATCGCAGGCGATGGCGAGCAGATTGCCCGAGCTTGCTTCACCGTGAAGGCCCGGGCAGGCGTAGGTATCGCCGATCTGCTGGTCGTTGGCGTCGAGGACGTTGATGCCGACGGGGAGATTGGAGGGATCTTCGGGGTGCGGCTCTGTGATGAGGACGTAATCGCCATAGGCAGCGGCGACACCGTGATGAGGGGCGCCGGCTGTGACGATGCGCGGTTCGGCCGTGCCGAAATCTGATTCATCGATGATTTTTGTCGCGCCGTCCTGATCGAAAAACAGGGCGATCTGGCCGTGATGTTCGACGAAATGGACGGGGTATTGTCCCTCGATTGCGGTATCAAGCAGCGCGGGCTCGGTGATGTCGATATCGCCATGATCGCCGTGATCGTCGATCGCGATGCCGGTATCGATGGCCTGAACGATGTTTGCATTGCCCTGGACGGCGAAAACGTGCTCGCCGCTGGATGTGGCATAGAGGCTGGCGGGGCCTTCAAGGGCGAAGGTTTCGGCGATCTCGCCTGTTTCAAGATCAATGACGCTGACCGTGCCCTGGGCCTGATCGGCGACAAAGGCGCGCCAGATGGACACGTCATCGGCGTGCGCCGCGCCGGGGAGCGCGATGCCGGCCAGCAGGGTGGCGCGGAATATGGGGTGGTTCAGGTTCATCGGATGTTTCCGTTTAATGATATAACGTAACAATTTTGTCTGTAGCTTTTCGGCGGGAGATTGGTTTTGGCTGGGCGTTTAAAGGGGTGGGGCGGGTGCCCGGAGGCACCCCGCCCCTTTGCCCGGCAACCGGGTCCGGCAGGCAAACCGGCTCAGTCGGCAAGGCAATCGAGAATGCTGTCAGCCATGGTGTTCATCAGCGTGAAATAGAGGTCGGGGCCGTCGGCGATGTCGGCACCCAGCGGATCGAGAATGCCGGTGCGGGCCCCGGTGCCTTCAGCAATTGTTTGAATGACCTGGGGCGAAAATTGCGGCTCGGCAAACAGGCACACCGCTGCGGCCTGTTCGACTACGGCGCGGATTTCAGTCAACCGCCCTGCCCCCGGCGCGATTTCGGGATTCACGGTGAACGAGCCGCCGGCCTCGATGTCAAAGCTCTGCTCGAAGCCCTGATAGGCATCGTGAAAGACAAAGAAGGGCTTGCCACGGGCCGGTTCGATGCGGGCGTCGATTTCGGCCTGAAGATCATCGATCCGGGCGACGAGGGCCTGGCCGTTTGCGTTGTAGGCCTCCTGGTTTTCGGGATCCGCGGCGATCAGGGCGTCGGCGATGGCAGCGACCATGAGGCGGGCGTTGTCCGGATCGAGCCAGATATGGGCGTCGCCGTGCTCGTGGTCGTGCCCCTCATGGTCGTGACCCTCATGGGCATCTTCGTCTTCATGAGCGTGTTCGTCTTCGGCGTGGTCATGCTCCTCGCCTTCGGCGTGGTCTTCGTGCCCTTCCTCGTCGTCGTGGCTGTGGGCCTCGAACAGGCCGCCTTCACGCAGCTCGAGGATGTTCATGCCCTCGGTATCCATCATCTCGATCTTTGTGGCATTGGCCGAGAGGGTTTCGAGGGGACCATCGAGAAAGGTTTCGAGATCCTCGCCGATCCAGAAGACGAGATCGGCGCTTTCGAGCTTGCCGGCATCGGAGGGACGGAGGGAAAAGCCGTGCGGGCTGGCGGCGCCTTCGATGAGCAGCTCGGGCGTGCCCACACCCTCCATGACGCCCGCGACCAGCGAATGCAGCGGCTTTATGGTGGCGACCACATTGGGCGCGGCGAGCGCGGGGGTGGCAACCAAAAGCGCAGCAACAGCGGGAACGAGAAGGGCGAAGGCTTTATTGGGCATTGTCGGACGAACTCCAGACCACTATGTTATGACATTACACAGCCAATGTAATGCTATAACATTGCGGATTGAGTCAATGCACATCTGTCAGGATCGGGCATGAAAAATTTTAGCGCACCCGAGCGTGACGACATCGTCAGGATCGAACATGTCGGGGTGAAACGCGACGGCCGCTGGCTGGTGCGCGGGGTGGATATGGCAATCGCGCGCGGGGAAATCGTGACGCTGATCGGGCCCAACGGGTCGGGCAAATCGACAACGGTCAAGACCGCGCTGGGCATCATCAAGCCCGACGAGGGCAGCGTATGGCGGGCGAAAAACCTTGCCATCGGATACGTGCCGCAAAAGATCGCCATGGACCGCTCGCTGCCATTGACCGTCGAGCGGCTGATGGGGCTGACCGGACGGCGGACCAAGGCCGAGATTGCGGCGACGCTAGAGTTGGTGGGGATTTCCCACCTTGCCAAGGCGCAGGTGCATTCGCTTTCGGGCGGAGAATTCCAGCGGGCGCTGATTGCCCGCGCGGTGATCGGGCGGCCCGACCTGCTGGTGCTCGACGAGCCCGTGCAGGGGGTGGATTTTTCCGGCGAGGTGGCGCTTTACGATTTGATCGGGCGCATCCGCGACGAGACCGGGTGCGGGGTGGTGCTGATTTCCCACGATCTGCATGTGGTGATGGCGCGCACCGATACGGTGATCTGCCTCAATGGCCATGTGTGCTGCCAGGGCACGCCCGACAGCGTGGCGGCGAGCGGTGAATATGCGGCGCTATTCGGGCCGCGGGCCGCCGAAACGCTGGCCATCTATCGCCACGAGCACGACCACGCGCATCTGCCCGACGGCAGCGTGCGCGACGCCAAGGGGCAACTCCATTTCGACCATCACTCGCATGGACCCCATTGCGAGCACCACCATGATGGGGGCGACAAACATGCTTGAGAGCTTTTTTACCCGCGCGCTGATCGCCGGGGTGGGGCTGGCTGCGGTAACGGGGCCGCTGGGGAGTTTCATCGTCTGGCGGCGTATGGCCTATTTCGGGGATACGATGGCCCATTCGGCCATTCTGGGTGTCGCACTGGCACTGTTTTTTTCGTTCTCGCCGGTCGTGGGGGTGTTTGCCATCGCGGTGACGGTGGCACTGATCCTGGCGTTTTTGCAGCGCCGGGGCACGCTTTCGGCCGATTCGCTGCTGGGGCTTTTGAGCCATTCGGCGCTGGCGCTGGGGCTGGTGCTGGTATCGCTGATGCCCAATGTACGGATCGATCTGATGGGGCTGTTGTTTGGCGACATCCTTGCGGTTTCGGTGAGCGATCTTGCGGTGATCTATGGCGGCGGGATCGTCGTTCTGGGGGTTCTGGCGTGGCTGTGGCGGCCGATGCTGGCGAGCACTGTGTCCGAGGACATCGCGCAGGCCGAGGGACTGAACCCCGAGCGCACGCGGCTGATTTTCATGGTGCTTCTGGCCGGGCTGATCGCCATATCGATGAAAATTCTGGGCGTGTTGCTGATTACCGCCATGCTGATCATTCCGGCGACCGCCGCGCGAAGGCTGGCCAATACGCCCGAGCAGATGGCGATTTATGCCGGGCTGGGCGGGATTGCCGCCGTACTTGCGGGGTTGTGGGCCTCGCTGCATTTCGATACGCCGTCGGGACCATCGATCGTGGTTGCGGCGCTTTGCGTTTTCGCCATCACCTCCATCGTTCCGCTGGGCAACAAGGGAGCCGCCTGACAATGAGTGCGCATTCCGATCTCACCCGCAACCAGTCTCTGGTGCTCGACCGGCTGGAAAAGGCCGACGCGCCGATGAGCGCCTATGCGATCCTCGACCAGTTGCGCGATGATGGGCTGCGGGCGCCGCTGCAGGTTTACCGGGCGCTCGAGAAACTCCTCGACATGGGGCTGGCGCACCGGCTGGAATCGATGAACGCGTTCGTCGCCTGCGCGCAGCCGCATTGCCATGACTCCGGGCTGATCGCCTTTGCCATCTGCGAGAAATGCGGGCAGGTCAGTGAGTTTTCCGACGATGTGGTGCGGGAAAGACTGAATGGCTGGGCCGACCGCGAGGGGTTCGTGGTCAAGCGCACGACGATGGAGATTCGCGGGGAGTGCAGGGCGTGTGCCGCTTGAGGCGCTAGACGAAAGGCCCCTCGGACGCTGGAACAAAGCCCCGATCTGTGGGGGTACCTTGCCCCGGGTCAAGCCCGGGGTGACAATGGTGGTGGGTGGCAGTTTGAGACCTCTCACAAGCTCAATTCCTACTCGAGGAAATAGGTGATCGTCGTCACCACGCGCACCTTTTTATCCATCTGCTTTTCGGAGCGCTGATCGGGGATGTCGACGGCGGCGAGGATTTCGAAAACGCCCTGGTTGGCGGTCTGGATGGTGCCGACCTCGGCCCCCGCTTCCTGGGCAAATTGCTGGGCGGCTTCGCGGGCGCGTTGGGTGGCTTCGGCCAGCATGTCGGCTTTGAGATCATTGAGCGCTGTAAAGACGTAGCTGGGGCCGGCATTGTAACTGTCGGAGGAAAACACCACCCCGACGCGCAAAAGGTCGCCGATGTTGCGCGAGGCAGAGGCGATGGCTTCGACATCGCCGGAGGTGACCATGAATTCCTCAGTCAGGACGAAGCGCGCCATGTCGGGGGTGTTGCCCGCGTTGTAGCCGGCGAGGCGATCTTCAACGAGGATGTTCTGGACCTGCATGGCGTCTTGCGCGAACCCCGCGCCGGTGAGGAAATCACGTGCGGCGGCGTCGGAGGTTTCGAGCTGGGCCCGGGCATCTTCAAGTGTCGGGCCGGTGGCGACGAACTTGATCGGCCAATAGGCAAGATCGGCGGTGACGTTGCGCTCGGAGAGGCCCTTGACCGTGACCGTGCGGATGGGCTGGCGGGATTCGATGAGCGCCTGTCCGCCCAGCCAGCCGGCGAGAGCCAGACCAACGGCCACGAGCAGCGCGGCGAGAATGCGCGAGATGGATTGCATGATGCGGTCCCCCAACGAAAAGCGCCCCCCGGCGCGGAGCCGATGGGGCGCTTCAATTGTGGTGGGTTTTGGGCGGACGCCTACTACGCCACCTTGGAAATGTCGGGGACGGCGTCGAGCAGCATGCGGGTGTAGTCGGCTTTGGGGGCGCCAAAGATTTCTTCGACGGGGCCGCTTTCGACGAGGTTGCCGTTGTGGAGGACGCCGACCGCGTCGGCCATCTGGCGCACAACGGCGAGATTGTGGCTGATGAGCAGGTAAGTGAGGCCGAATTCTTCCTGCAGCCGGCTCATCAACTCGAGCACCTGGGCCTGGACGGAGACGTCGAGGGCCGAAGTGGGTTCGTCGCAGATGATGAATTCGGGTTGGCTTGAGAGTGCGCGGGCAATGGCGATGCGCTGGCGCTGGCCGCCCGAGAACTCATGGGGATATTTGCGCATGGAAACCGGATCGAGGCGCACGCGTTCGAGAAGGTCGGCGACACGCTCGGCGATCTCGCCGGGCTTTCTGGCGATGCCCAGCGCCCGCATGGGCTCGGCAATGATTTCGCCCACCCGCCAGCGCGGATTAAGGCTGGCATAGGGATCCTGAAAGATCATCTGGATTTTCGAGCGGCGCTTTTTCTCGGCGCCTTTGGACCAGATGTCGGTGTCTTCGAGCCTGACGGTGCCGCCGCTGGGTGGCAGCAGGCCAACCATCATGCGCGCGCAGGTGGATTTGCCCGACCCCGATTCCCCGACCAACCCATAGGTCTGGCCGCGCTGGATGGTGAAGGACACATCGTTGACGGCGTTGACGATCTTGCGGCGGCCGGTGATGCGAGCCAGCAGGGACCCCGAAAGATCGAACTGCTTGGCGAGGTTTTCAACGACGACGAGGGGGTCGCCGGTCTTTTCCGATGCGAAACTGTGGCCCTTGGCAACGGCGGCCGCATAACGCGGGTTCTGGGCGGTGATCGAGGGGATCGCCTCGATCAGCTTGATCGTATAGTCCATTTTTGGGCGGTTGATGATGTCGCCAACCGAGCCGGTTTCGACGATTTCGCCCTTGTTCATGACGATCATGCGGTCGGCGGCTTCGGCGATGACGCCCATATCGTGGGTGATGAGCATAACGGCCACGCCGCGTTCGGCGCAGAGGCGCTTGAGCACCTTGATGATCTGGGCCTGGACCGAAACGTCGAGCGCAGAGGTCGGTTCGTCGGCGATGACCAGTTCGGGCTCTGCGGCCAGCGCAAGCGAAATCACCACGCGCTGGCGCATGCCGCCGGAAAACTGGTGCGGATAGGAATCGATGCGGCTTGCCGGATCGGGGATTCCGGCATCGGCCAGAAGGGCTATGGCGCGATCCCGGGCTTCATCCTGATTGAGCGGCAAGTGCCGGCGGATGGTTTCGATCAGTTGCTCGCCGACTGTGAAAAGCGGGTTGAGCGAGGTCAGCGGATCCTGCATGACCATGCCGATGCGGCGGCCACGAATTTTGCGCAGGCTTTCCTCGTCGAGCCCATCGATGCGGTCTCCATTGAGGGTGATCGCGGCCGAGGAAATTTCGCCTGGCGGATCGATCAGGCCCATGATGGCGGTGCCGGTCATCGATTTTCCGGCCCCGGATTCACCCACCACGCCCAGCACTTCGCCGGGCATGATGTCGAACGAGATGGATTTGACAGCGGTGAAATCACCACGGCGGAGATGGAAGACGACTGAAAGGTCTTTAACGGAAAGAACAGGTTGGCTCATCAGCGCAGCCTTGGATTGAGGGCGTCACGCAGCCAGTCACCCAGGAGGTTGACCGACAGGGCGAGGAGCACGAGCGTGATGGCAGGGAAAAACAGGATCCACCATTCGCCCGAGAACAGGAATTGCTGGCCGATGCGGATCAGCGTGCCCAATGAGGGCTGGGTGGGCGGAACGCCGACGCCGAGGAACGAGAGCGTTGCTTCGGCGATGATGGCGAGCGCCAGCCCGATGGTGCCGATGACCAGCACCGGGCCAAGCACGTTGGGCAGGATGTGGCGGATGAGAATAAATACCGGTTTGACACCGATGATGCGGGCGGCCGACACGTAATCCTTTTGCCGCTCGACCATTGTGGTGCCGCGCACGGTTCGGGCGAACTGGGCCCAATCCGATAGCCCGATGGAAAAGATCAGAACGAAGATCGCCATGGATTCGCGCTGGTTGGGCGGAATGATGCCGCGGGCGATGCCGAAGATCAAAAGCGCGATCAGGATCGAGGGGAAGGAGAGCTGCACATCGGCGATGCGCATGATGATGGTGTCGGTGAGCCCGCCACGATAGCCGGCGATCAGCCCCAGCGTCACCCCGAGCAGCATCGCGAACAGGATGGCCGAGAGGCCGACCATGAGCGAGACGCGTGAACCATAGAGAATGGCCGAGAAGACGTCACGTCCCTGATGGTCGGAGCCGAGCAGGAAGAAGCTGCCGGAAAAACTCTCGCTCATGGGCGGGGTAAAGCCGTTCATGAGGTTGAGGGTGCGCGGATTGAAGGGGTCGTAGGGCGCGATCCAGGGGGCAAAAACGGCAGCGAGGATCAGCACGGTCGCAACGATCGATGACACGATGGCCACCGGCGAGGTGCGGTAGGAATAAAAAATGTCGGAGTCGATGATGCGGGCAAGCCGGCTTTTGGGCGCCGTGGGGGTAATATCGTTCATGGTCAGTGCCCCTTTGCCGCGCCGACCCGCAGACGCGGATCAACGACGTAGTAGAGTATGTCGACGATCAGATTGACGACCACGAATACGAAGCCGACAAAGATCAGATAGGCGGCCATGACCGGCACGTCGACGACGGCGACCGAGGATAAAAACAGCGAGCCGATGCCCGGCCACTGGAACACGGTTTCGGTGATCAGAGCGCCGGTGATGATCGAGCCCAGTTGCAACCCGGCGATGGTGATGACCGGGACCATCGTGTTTTTCAGCGCGTGCGAGAAGTTGATGGCGCGCTTGGAGAGACCGCGGGCGCGGGCGAACTTTATATAATCCTGACGCAGCACTTCGAGCATTTCGGCCCGGACCAGACGCATGATGAGCGTCATCTGGAAGAGCGAAAGCGTGATGGCGGGCAAAATGATCGAACGCAGGCCGGTCTCGGTGAGGAACCCGGTGCGCCACCAGCCGAAATCGATGACCTGGCCGCGCCCGAAACTGGGCAGCCATTGGAGCTCGACGGCGAAGATATAGATGAGGCCGATGCCGATCAGGAAGGTCGGCAGCGACACACCGATCAGCGAGAACGCCATGATGGCGGCAGCGGCCGGATTCTTGCGGTTGAGAGCGGTAAAGACGCCGGCGAGAATGCCGAACACCAGCGCGATAGTGGCCGAAGTCAGCGCCAGTTCGATGGTGGCGGGCATCCGCGACATGATGAGTTCGGCAACCGGGGTCTGAAGACGGTAGGAAATACCGAAATCGCCCTGCAGCGCGTTGAGAATGAACCTGAAGAACTGCTCGTAGAACGGATCGTTGAGGCCGAGGCGTTCGCGCAGGAGCTCCTGATCGGAAATCGAGGCCTCCTGGGAAACCATCGAAGCGACGGGATCGCCGACATAGCGGAACATGATGAATGCGATCAGAGCGACAGCAAGCATAACCAGTACGGATTGCCCGAGGCGCTTGAAGATGAAGGCCAGCATTTATGTGGTCTCCGTGAACGCTTTTGCGCTTCGGCCCGGGAGCGCCCGGACCCATGTGCATTGCGTTTGAACTTTATCGGAAAATTCGCCAGCTACAATCGCGGGCTTTAAAAAGGCTGAGCAAACGAAACGCCGCGCCACAGGAATGTGGCGCGGCGCCGTATCAGAGCAGCCGTCTTACTCGAAGACGATTCCCGTCATGGAAGGCTGGTTTTCCGGATGCACGGCGAGCGTCATGTCGTCGCGCATTGCGTAGGCCAGAACCTGATTATGGACCGGGATGAAGACACGATCTTCCTGAACCTGGGCCCAGATGTCTGCGATCACCGCGTTGCGGGCGTCGAGATCGGTCATGGTGCCGAGGGACTGGATCATCTCGTCAACTTCGGGGTTGGAATAGAGCCCGATATTGTACGTGCCGTAATCATCGCCCTTGGAGTGAACCAGGTCGTTGAAGTTATAGGCCGAGTCAAAGGTCGGAACGCCCCAGCCCAGGAGATAGAAATCGGTCTCGTTGGTCAGGATCAGCGGCGAATGCTGAGCCACCGGACGCGACGCCAGGGTCACATCGATACCGATCTGGCCGAGCATGCCGACAAAGGCTTGCGAAATGGCTTCGTCGTTGACGTAACGATCGTTGGGGGTATCGAGGGTGACCGAGAAGCCATCGGGATAACCGGCTTCGGCCATCAGCTCGTTTGCACGCTCGACATCGACCGCCGGGCAGGCATCAAGCTCTTCGGTCCAGCCGTTCACGAACGGAGGCATGTTGACGCAAGTGGGCAGCGACTG
>DDGC01000001.1:22926-213772 GCA_002337455.1 Rhizobiales bacterium UBA1912
GCACGCTCGACATCGACCGCCGGGCAGGCATCAAGCTCTTCGGTCCAGCCGTTCACGAACGGAGGCATGTTGACGCAAGTGGGCAGCGACTGGCCGCGCATCACGACCTGACGAATGGCATCGCGGTCGATGACCAGCGACATGGCTTCACGCACCAAGGGGTTTGCGAAGGGGTTCTCGTCAGTGATGTTGGAGCTGATGAGCGGCTCGTCATCCAGCGCGTAACCGAAATAGATCGTGCGGTTTTCAGGGCCGGTTTCGACCTTGACGCCGTCGGTGCCGGCGAGGCGCTCGATATCCTGGACGGGAACGTCCTGGACGAGATCGACTTCACCCGAAAGGAGCGCTGCGACGCGGGTCGCGTTGTCCGAGATCGGGGTGTAGATGATTTCGGTGACCGCCGGAGCATCGCCCCACCAGTTTTCATTGACCGTGAGAACCGAGCGGACGTCCGGGTCACGTTCGGCGAGGACATAAGGGCCCGTGCCGTTGGTGTTGCGGACAGCGAAGTTTTCCTCACCAGCAGCAAAATCCTGGACTTCCTGCAGGTCGTTTGCTTCCGACCAGCCCTTGTCCATGATGAAGGTGTTGGTGATGTTGTTGGGATAGAGCGGGCTCGGGCCGGCCATCTGGAATTCGACCGTGTGGTCGTCAACAGCGGCTACGCTCTCGACGTCGGCATGGAGCTGACGCATGTTGGAGTTTTCGGACTTGGCGCGCTCGATGGAGAACACCACGTCTTCGGCGGTAAATTCTTCGCCGCCGTGGAACGTCACGCCTTCGCGCAGTTCGAAGACCCAGACGGTTTCGTCGCCTTCCTTGACGTACCAATCGGTCGCAAGGCGCGCCTGAAGATTGCCCTCCACATCGCGATCGAGAAGCGTCTCGTAGATGTGGTGGTTGAAGGTGTGAGTCACGCCCTGGTTCTGCGAGTGCGGATCCAGCGTGAGAGCATCGGACTGACGGGCCCAGCGCAGCGTTTCAGCGCTGGCCGCGCCAACAAGCATGGAGGAGGCCAAAAGAGCCGCCGCAATGCCAGTGAGCGTGTTTCGCATGTCGAGTTTATCCCCTTGAAAAATTACCCGCCATCGGCGCCTTTGCCGGGCGCCGATGGCGGAAGCCATCATCCAGAAATCGCACCCGCCTGCTGGGCCGGAACGAGATACTGACTTGGGGGTCGAATATGTCGAAACGGCACGGTCAGACGATTAAGCTCTTTCTGTTGATCGATGTGCAGGGATTATCTTTTTTTGCATGATGATCCCTCCCTGCGACTTGGGGCCAGCAACGCGTAGGGGTTTGAGACCCGAGCGTTGCGCGCCGAAGCCGCAACAAAGCGTCTTTTGTTTGATCGCGCAATGGGTATGTGGAGGACGTTTACGTCAGATACACTGTCCTTTTTTGACTGTTCGGTCAAAAAACTGCCAAAATCCGGGCAACTCCGGCGTACTTGCTGGTACGATATGCTGAAAATATTGGCAAAATTTTTTTTGTGCGCGATTGCTGAACAGTGTGACGCGCTCCGAACACGGGTGATTTTCGCGTTGAATCAGTGGGGCTTGTAAGACGGCGGACGGGAAACGGACTGGATGGTCAGGCCCTTGGAACGATGCCTGTATTGGATTTGCGGTGACTGCGACACGGTGCATGGACAGAGACACCCTTTACCAGCGGGCCGCGCAACGGTTTGGGGCCGCGCTGGCGCGGCTGGCACGTGGATACGAGGCGGACAGGGAACTGGCGCGCGATCTCGAACAGGAGATGCACGTGGCGCTGTGGCGGAGTCTCGAAAATTTCCGGGGCGAGGCCGAGCTTTCCACGTGGGTCTGGCGCGTGGCGCACAATATCGGGGCCAAGCATGTGCAATCGGCAACCCGTCAGAAACGGCACGCACCGCTGGTTCCCATCGAGGATATCGAACTGGCGAGCCCGCAGGCCGGGCCGGAAATCCAGACCGACACAGCCCTGACGCTCGAGCGGCTTTATGGGCTGATCCATGCGCTGAGGCCGCTCGACCGGCAGGTGATGCTGCTCTATCTCGAAGACCTCGAGGCCGGCAGCATTGCCGAGATCACCGGGCTTTCGCCCGGCAGCGTCGCAACGCGCATTCACCGCATCAAGGCCGCGCTGGCGGCGCAGTTTGAAACCGGAGAGGCGCCATGAGCCATACGCCCAAAGGCGCCGAGCCCCGGCGTCCCCAGAACGTCTGGAAGGAGCAGGACATGCAGGCCCGGAGTTTTACACCTGACATGCTGGCCAGGAACGCGGCCGGGCTCGACGCCCATATCCGCAGGCGCAACATTTTCGAGTATCTCGCAGCGGGTGCCGTAATCGTCTTTTGCCTCGTCATTTCAGTGATGATGGTGGCCGGCGGGGTTTCCGGCTTTGCCGATAGCATGGTGCTGGCGGGCACGCTGACGCTGGCGGCAGGGAGTGCAATCGTGATCTGGCAGATGCATGCCCGGACGGGGCAACCCCGGGCGAGCAGTGGCGAGGAGGCAACGCTGGCTTCCATGCGCAGCGAACTGGTGCGCCAGCGCGATGCGTTGCGCAAGGTGTGGATCTGGTACCTGCTGCCGTTTGCGCCGGGGCTGTTTCTGATCTACGGCGCCGATCTTTTCCGCCCCCAGGGCAACATTGCCCTTTCGAGCGGCCTTTTGGCCGGGACGCTGGGGCTGGCGGTGTTTATCTGCTGGCTCAACCTTTTGGCGGCGCGCAGGATGGACGCCGAGATCAAAAAGATCGATGCCGAGCGCGAGGGCTGAGCCCGGATCAGCTTGACCAGGTCAGCTTGCCGGTGGCTCCCACAATTCGATCGGGTTGCCTTCGGGGTCGTGGATGCGGGCAAAGCGGCCGGTCTCGGGAGTGTCCCATTCGGCGCGGGTTTCTATGGCGATGCCGGCTTGTTTGAGATCGGCCATCAAGGTGGTGAGATCGTCGACGCGGAAATTTATCATCCACTGCTTGTCGGGCGGGAAATAATCGGTTTCGCGCCTGAAGGGGGCAAAGACGGTCATGCCGGCCTCCTGCTCCCAGAAACCGGGAACGCCCAGATGGGTCTCGTACCACTTCGCCAGCACCTCGGTATCGCCCGAGCGAAAAAACACCCCGCCTATGCCTGTCGCCTGCGCCATTTCCAGCCTCCCCGCAATGTGTCAACATTGGGATACGTCCTGGGATAAACGTCAAGAGGTTGCGCCCGAGGGCGCGGCCAATTATGACAGAACCGCCTTTTATGAGGAGCGCCTGCCTCTCGTGTCGATGATATCGCAAAAAGCCCGCTACGCCCTGCGCGCCCTTGTGGCGCTGACGCGCGCCGGAGAGGGCGAAAGCCTGATGATCTCGGAAATCGCCACCGGGCAGGATATTCCGAAAAAATTCCTCGAACAGATCCTGCTTGAACTCAAGCGCAGCGGCATCGTGATGTCCAAGCGTGGGAAGATGGGCGGCTATCTGCTTTTAAAGACGCCGGGCGAGATCAGCTTTGGCGAGGTGCTGCGCGTCATCGACGGCCCGATAGCGCCCCTGCCCTGCCTGTCGAAAATCGCCTATCGACGGTGTATCGATTGCCGCAGCGAGGATGATTGCGAAATCCGGCACGTGTTTTCCAAGGTGACCGACGCGACGCGCGCCGTGCTCGACCGTACGACACTGGCGGACGCTATCGGGGAAGTGGATCTGCTGGAAAAAGCCAGCTAGATCATTTGACTGATGGTGGCCTGCAAATGGGGACCGGCTCTAACACCTTCTAGTGGACCTTCTCGCCGTCGACCCAAACGCCTTGCACATCGAACCCGTCCGAGAGGTGCACCATGGACGCCGCGGCGCCGGAACCCAGATGCCCGAACGTTTCGGCAAGTCCCATCGCCTGGGCGGGATAGAGCGATGCCATGCGCAGGACCTCATCGAGATCGAGGCCTATGGTTTTGTGCATGTAGGAAACGGCATCGATCATGGTGAGATCGGCACCGGCCAGCGTGCCATCGGCCAGCCGCAGCGCGCCATCGGCCCTGACGATCTCGCGGCCATTGAGGGTAAACCCGGTCATGTCAGTGCCAATGGGCGACATGGCGTCGGTGACGAGGAAAATCTTTCCCGGTCCTGTCTTGGCGCGCAGGGCGATACCAATGGTCGCCGGATCGACATGGATGCCATCGGCAATCAACCCGGCCCAGACGCCATTGGCCAGCGCTGCGCCGACGAGGCCGGGCTCGCGATTGCCGAGCTGGCTCATGGCGTTGAACAGATGGGTGACCATCGATGCGCCCGCCTTAAAGGCCACCACCGCACCGGCAATGCCTGTATCGGAGTGCCCGACGGACACTGTGACACCGGCCCGAACCAGCCGGGCGATCTGGTCGGGCCCGACGGATTCGATGGCGACTGTGGTCAGAAGGGCCGGCATGGCGCGCCGCGCCTCGATGAGCGCGAGCAAATCGGGTTCGTCCATGGGACGAATGAAGGCAGGGTTGTGCGCGCCCTTGCGGGCGACCGAAAGATGCGGGCCCTCGATATGCAGCCCCGCAAAGCCGGGTACTTTTTCGGCGTGAGCGGCCACACCCGCATCGAGCGCCGAGCGAGTGACCTCGCGCGTATCGGTGACCAGGGTGGGCAGGAGCGCGGTAGTGCCGAACTGGAAATTGGCCGCGCAGAGCTGGCGCAGGCCCTCGAGGCTGCGGTCCTCGTTGAGCAGCACGCCACCAGCGCCATTGACCTGCAGATCGACAAAGCCGGGCACCAGCATGCCATGACCAAGGTCGATTTCGGCCACACCGGAGGGAACATCGGCGGGGTGGACGACGGATTTGACGCGACCGTTTTCGACGAGGACCACCCGGCCCTCATGCCAGCCGTTTCCATCGAAGATCCTGGGCGCCGAGAGCGAGAACATGGTCATAGCGTCGATGTTACCTTGCGCAGATGCGGGGGCTCGTCGGGATTGAAGCCGCGACGGCGGGCCAGGGCTTCGATAAAGCCGTAAAACGAAACGACCAGTGCGATGGGATCGGTCAACGGATGGCCGGTGCGGGCGACGGGGAGCGCGATACCCGAACCCGGCTGCGGATCGGCAACAAAGACCGAACCGCCCTGCCCGGCCAGCCGGGCGCAGGTTTCAAGGATCGAGGGGCGCGCCTTGTCCGCCGCGCTGAGCGCGAGGACGGGGAAACCCTTCTGGACGATGGCAGCCGGACCGTGCAGCACTTCGGCCGTTGAATAGGCCTCGGCGTGCAGGCCGGAGGTTTCCTTGAATTTCAGCGCTGCCTCATGGGCGATGGCGGCGCCGGGGCCGCGGCCGAGCACATAAAGCGAATTGGCATTTGCGGTTGCTTCGACGAGGGGCGACCAGTCGCACGAAAGGGCGTTTTCGAGGGCTTCGGGGAGAGCGTCGAGCGCACCGAGCATTGCCTTGTCGCCCGTCCAGCCGGCAACGATGGCCAGACCGGCCACCGCGGAGGTGACGAAGGTCTTGGTGGCGGCAACCGACTGCTCTTCTCCCGCACAGATATCGATGACGTGATGGGCAGCCTCGGCCAGCGGGGAGCCCTTTGTGTTGGTGATGGCGATGGCTGTGGCGCCGGAGCGGGACGCGCTTTGCAGCATGGAGACGATATCGGGGCTTTTGCCTGACTGGGAAATGCCAATGGCGGCGGCCCGATCAAGCTTGAGATCGACGCCGTAGATCGAGGCAATCGAGGGGCCGACCGAGGCAACAGGGACACCGGTGGAAAGTTCGCAAGCATACTTGAAAAATGTCGCCGCGTGATCGGACGAGCCGCGGGCGATGGTTATAATGAGGCGCGGATCGGCATCGGCAAGCGCGCGGGCCGTAGCGTCCAGCGCCGGGCGGCCCTCGCCAAGCAGGCGGGCCACAGCGGCCGGGATTTCGGCGATTTCGCGCTTCATGTGAGTCTGGGTCATGCCGTGGAGTATCCTCTTAGTTCTTGTTTTCGCGCGGTCAGGTCTGCAGGCGCAATTCGGCGACGAAATCATAAGCATCGCCACGATAGATGGAGCGGGTGAATTCAACGATCCGCCCCGAGGTGAGATAGGATGTGCGCTCGATCCGCAGGCTGGCGGCACCGGGGGCGACAGCGAGCAGTTCGGCGTCGTGCTTGCCCAGATTGAACGCTGCTATGCGCTGGATGGCGCGCACGGGGCGATTGCCCGTCTCGTCGAGCTTGGCGTAAAGCGAATTGGCAACGGCATCGGGATCGGGCAGCACTGAGGCGGCGAGCGAGGCGCGCTCGATGGCCAGGGGGTGACCATCGACGACGCGCAGGCGGGCGACGCGGGCGACCTTCTCGCCAGCGCCGAGGCCGAGAACGACGGCCTCTTCGTTGGAGGGGTCATAAAGGCCGCGGTCGAGCCATTCGGAAGCCACTGTCATGCCGCGGCGGGCCATATCCTCGGTGAACGAGGTGAGGTTGGAGAGGGTCTGTTCGACCCGCTGGACGGTGGGCGCCACGAAGGTGCCCGATCCACGGCGCTGGATCAGGATGCCATCGGCCACCAGATGCTGGACGGCCTTGCGGACGGTGACGCGGGAGATTTCGGCAGTGGCGGCAATATCGCGTTCGGAGGGCAGCGCATCGCCGGGGTTGATGAGACCGGAATTGACAGCGTCCTCGATGGAGCGGCGCAGGCGCATATAGAGAGGACCCGCGCCCCGCGCGCCGGCAGTTTGCCTGAAAATGTCCTCGATGGTGGCATTCATCGAACCGCTCCTCGCCCGGCGCAAAGCCCGACAGTTCTTTTCCAGCCATAATACCAATATTAGACCATTGGCCAAGCTAGCAGAGTGGAAATTTTGCAGAAAGTCGCAAGAGCCCGGATTTCGGGCTGTTTTGGCTCCTTTGAGCATCCAGGCACGACAATTTCGTAACACCCCACTGGACAAGTGGTATTTTTTTGGCATTATCGAGGGAACAGGAGGATTATGCATGCCACGTAGGGGCGACATGCTGATCGGAACGATTTCGCGCAGGCTGCAGCGGTGAGTGCGCTTGTGCCCACCGAACACGCCGATCCGCGCTATGCCGGGCTTGACGGCTGGGACGACAGCGCCATCCTTTCCGCCCTGCTCGACGGCCAGAAACGCGGCATCGATGTCGTAAACGCGGCCATTCCCGACATTGCCAAGGCTGCTGCGCTGGGCGTTGCGGCGCTGCAGTCGGGCGGACGGCTGATCTATGTCGGCGCCGGGAGCCCGGGGCTGATCGCGCTCGGCGATGCGCTGGAAATTCCACAGACCTACGGCATTGCAAGAGACCGCATCGTCATTGTGATGGCGGGCGGGCTGGCGATGACCGAAGAACTGCTCGGGGGACCGGAAGACGACGCCGGCCTGGGCGCGGCCGATCTTGCCACGCTTGGCGTCGGGCCGAACGACTGTGTCATCTGCATTTCGGCAAGTGGCACCACCCGCTACACGGTCGCCGCGTTGCGGGCAGCCAGGGAAGCGGGTGCCAAGACAGTCGGCATGGCGGGAAACAGTGGCGCGCCGCTGCTGGCCGATGCCGATGTGGCGATCCTTTTGGCGAGCGGGGCGGAAGTGATTTCCGGTTCGACCCGCATGGCGGCAGGGACGGCGCAGAAGGCGGCACTCAATATGCTCTCCACGCTCATCGGGGTGCGGATGGGGCATGTGCACGACAATTTCATGGTCAACGTCATCGCCGACAACGACAAACTGATCCTGCGAGCCACCGGTATCGTGGCGCGCATCGCCGGGGTTTCGCCCGAGCGTGCGGCGCAGGCCATGCAGACGGCTCACAATGAGGTAAAGCCCGCGATCCTTGTGGCCGCGGGCGCAAGAAATCTGTCCGAGGCGCAAGAGTTTCTGGCGCAATCGGGCGGTGTCGTACGCAAGGCACTGGCCCTTCTGGGGCGCACATAACGCCTTGTCCGACGAGGGAACGCCCACCCGGAGCTTTTCCGGGCGGGTTTAACAAGGAGAGGAACCATCATGATCTCGAAATCGAGACTGCTTTGCACCACTGCAGGGCTGGCCATCGCCCTGACCGCAACACCGTTGCTGGCCCAGGACGTGACGCTGACCATCGAAAGCTGGCGCAATGACGATCTGACCATCTGGCAGCAGACCCTGATCCCGGCCTTCGAAGCGGCCAATCCGGGGATCAAGATCAATTTCGCACCCACGGCGCCGACCGAATACAACGCGGCGCTCAATGCCAAGCTCGATGCGGGCTCGGCGGGCGATCTCATCACCTGCCGCCCGTTCGATGCTTCGCTGGCCCTGTTCGAAGCGGGCTATCTCGCCCCGCTCGACGATCTTGAAGGCATCGCGAATTTCTCCAACGTCGCCAAATCGGCCTGGAACACAGACGATGGCTCGACCCCGTTCTGCGTACCCATGGCTTCGGTGATCCACGGCTTTATCTACAATGCCGATGCTTTCGCCGAACTGGGACTGGAAGAGCCCACGACCGTTGAAGAATTCTACGCCGTGCTCGACGCCATTCAGGCCGACGGCACCTATATCCCGATGGCCATGGGCACCGTGGACCAGTGGGAAGCGGCAACCATGGGCTACCAGAATATCGGCCCGACCTACTGGAAGGGCGAAGAGGGCCGTCTTGCGCTGATCTCGGGCGAACAGTCCCTGACCGACGAGGGGTGGGTCGAGCCCTATCGCGAGCTTGCCCGCTGGGCGGACTATCTCGGCGAGGGGTTCGAGGCACAGACCTATCCCGACTCCCAGAACCTGTTCACGCTTGGCCGCGCCGCCATCTTCCCGGCCGGTTCGTGGGAAATTGCGCTGTTTGAAGAACAGGCCGATTTCGAGCTGGGCGCCTTCCCGCCGCCGGTCGTTTCCGAGGGCGACACGTGCTATATTTCCGACCACAACGACATCGGCATCGGCATGAACGCCGCCACCTCCCATCCTGAAGAGGCGCGTACGTTCCTCAACTGGGTGGCATCGGCGGAATTTGCATCGCTCTATGCCAATGCACTGCCGGGCTTTTTCGGCCTTTCGAGCGAGCCGGTGGAAATCGAGAACGCTTTGGCCAACGAGTTCGTCTCATGGCGCAACGAGTGTGAATCGACGATCCGTTCGACCTACGCGATCCTGTCGCGCGGCACGCCGAACCTCGAAAACGAGACCTGGAACGCTTCGGCCAACGTCATGAACAGCAGCGAAACCCCTGAGGACGCCGCTGCGCGTCTGCAGGAAGGCCTCGAGAGCTGGTACACGCCGGGCATGTAAGCGCAAATTGCTGCGTCCCTCATCTCTCCCCTCGGGGAAGGGGTGAGGGGGCACCAACATCAGCGGGCGGCACTGCCGCCCGCCCTTGACACTCTGAGGGGAGCATCATCATGGCGGTGGATCAGGACACGACGTCCAAACCCGCGCGGCGCTGGCATATTGCCGTTTTTCTAGCGCCCGCGGTGCTCGTTTATACCGCCATCATGATTGTCCCGCTGTTTTCGACGCTGTTCCAATCGCTGTTCAATACGGTTGAGGGGGAGCGCGCCTTTGTGGGCCTTGGCAATTTCGCAACGCTGTTTTTCGACCCGCGCTGGGCGGCGAGCTTCTGGAATGCGCTGTCGAACAATTTCTGGTTCTTTGTGATCCACATGATCGTGCAAAACCCCATAGGGGTGCTGCTGGCGGCGATCCTGTCCAACCCCAATCTGCGGCTGCGGGGGTTTTATCGCACGGCAATCTTTATCCCCACCATCCTCTCGTTCGTGATCGTGGGCTTCGTGTGGAAGCTCATCCTGTCGCCGCTGTGGGGGATTGCGCCCAACATGCTCGACGCGATCGGGCTGCGGGCGCTCTTTGCGCCCTGGCTGGGCCAGGAGGGCGCGGCGCTGACCACGCTGGCGCTGGTTTCGGTCTGGCAATTCGTGGGCATTCCCATGATGCTGATTTACGCAGCGCTGCTATCGATCCCCGATGAGGTGATCGAGGCGGCGGAAATCGACGGCGTGACCGGGGCAAAGCAGTTCTTCAAGATCCAGCTGCCGCTGATCCTGCCGACCATCGGGATCATTTCGATCCTGACCTTTGTGGGCAATTTCAACGCCTTCGATCTGATCTATGTGAGCCAGGGCGCCCAGGCGGGGCCGAACTATTCCACCGACATCTTGGGCACCCTGCTCTATCGCACCTTCTTTGGTTTCCAGCTCCAACTGGGCGATCCGAACATGGGGTCGACGATTGCCACGATGATGTTCCTCATCATCCTGGTTGGTGTTTCGATCTATCTGTTCGGCATCCAGACCCGGTTGCGGAGGTATCAATTCTGATGAACACGGCCCGTTCTTCCCTGCCCCGCGCCCTTGCCGCCCATGGCGTTCTGATCGCCTATACGCTGATCGCGCTGTTTCCGGTGTTCGTTATCGTCATCAACGCGTTCAAGGAACGCCGGGCGATCTTTAACGATCCGCTGGCCCTGCCCGGCCCCGAGAGCTTTTCGACGATCGGGTTCGAGACGGTGACGAGCCAGGGCAATTTCCTGCTCTATTTCCAGAACTCGCTGATCGTGACCGTAGTTTCGCTGTTCTGCGTGCTGCTGTTCGGCGCCATGGCGGCGTTCGCGCTGTCGGAATACCGCTTCAAGGGCAATCCGCTGATGGCGCTCTATCTGGCGCTGGGGATCATGATTCCCATCCGGCTGGGCACTGTGGCGATCCTGCAGATCATGGTGGCCTCACGGCTCGTCAACACCCACACGGCGCTGATCCTTGTTTACACGGCGCAGGGGCTGCCGCTGGCGATCTTTATTCTCTCCGAATTCATGCGCACGGTTTCGGCCGATCTGAAAAATGCCGGGCGGATCGATGGCCTCAGCGAATACCGGATTTTCTTCACGCTGGTTCTGCCGCTGGTGCGGCCCGCCATGGCGACGGTGGCGGTGTTTACGATGATCCCGATCTGGAACGATCTGTGGTTCCCACTGATCCTGGCGCCGGCTGAAGCCACCAAGACCGTGACGCTGGGCGCGCAGGTGTTTATCGGGCAGTTCGTTACCAACTGGAACGCGGTGCTGGCGGCGCTGACGCTGGCGATTATCCCGGTTCTGGTTCTCTATCTCATCTTCTCGCGGCAATTGATCCGCGGCATCACTTCGGGAGCCGTCAAATGAGCCACCCAATTCGCGTGCTCGTTGCCGGTCTGGGCAATATGGGCCGGGCGCATGCCATGGCCTATCACAACCATCCCGGATACGAGATCGTCGGCGTTGTGACGCGCAGCCGGGATTCCGTTCCCGAAGGGCTGACCGGCTACCCGCACTGGAGCGATTTTCACGAAGCGATTGAGGCGACAAAGCCCGATCTGGCTTCGATCAACACCTATTCCGACAGCCATGCCGATTATTCGGTCGCGGCGATGCAAGCCGGCGCGCATGTGTTTATCGAAAAGCCGCTGGCAACCACGGTGGCCGATGCGCAGCGAGTTGTCGACACGGCGACCCGGCTGGGGAAGAAACTGGTGGTTGGCTATATCCTGCGCCACCATCCCTCCTGGGTGCGGCTGATTAAGGAGGCGCGCGAATTGGGCGGGCCTTATGTGTTCCGCATGAACCTCAACCAGCAATCGGCGGGGCGGTTCTGGCGCACACACAAGACGCTGATGGAGACCACATCGCCGATTGTCGATTGCGGGGTGCATTATGTGGATGTGATGTGCCAGATCACCGACGCCAAGCCGGTGCAGGTGCGCGGCATGGGGGTGCGGCTCAGCGATGAGATCGCCTCCGACATGTATAATTACGGGCATCTGCAGGTGATGTTCGACGACGGTTCGGTGGGCTGGTACGAGGCGGCCTGGGGGCCGATGATTTCGGAAACGGCGTTTTTCGTCAAAGACATCATGACGCCGAAAGGCTCGGTGTCGATCGTCATGGACGAGGGCGCGAAATCGTCCGATCACGAGACCCACACCAAGACCGACAGAATCCGTATCCACCGGGCCGATCTGGGGGGCGACGGCGAATTCATCCACGAGGACGAAATGTTGTCGATGGACGGCGAGCCGGGCCACGATGCGTTGTGTGCGCGGGAACAGGACTATGTGTACCGGGCGATTACCGAGGATGTCGACCTGGGCCGGCACATGAGCGACGCGGTCCAATCGCTGCGCATCTGCCTTGCCGCCGATGAATCGATCAAGACCGGCAAGCCGGTGGATTTGTGAAACGAGGATCAAGAATGACCGCTCTCGAACTTTCCGGCATCAAGAAAACCTTCGGGTCCACCGACGTTTTGCACGGGATCGACCTTTCGGTCGATGAGGGCGAATTCGTTATTTTCGTCGGGCCATCGGGTTGCGGGAAGTCGACGCTGTTGCGGATCATTGCCGGGCTGGAAGATGCCAGCGCGGGGACGGTCAAAATCGATGGCAATGTGGTCAACACCACCCCGCCCGCCAAGCGCGGCATCGCCATGGTGTTCCAGTCCTATGCGCTTTACCCGCACCTGACGGTGAAGGGCAATATGAGCCTGGCCATGAAGCAGGAAGGCGCGGCGAAATCGGAAATCGATGACCGCGTGGGGGTGGCGAGCAAAATGCTGGGGCTCGACCCGCTGCTTGAGCGCCGGCCGTCCGAGCTTTCGGGCGGGCAGCGCCAGCGCGTAGCCATCGGGCGGGCCGTTGTGCGCAAGCCAAAACTGTTTTTGTTCGACGAGCCGCTGTCCAATCTCGACGCGGCGCTGCGGGTCAACACGCGGCTCGAGATTGCCCGGCTGCATCGGGAACTGGCGGCGACCATGGTCTATGTCACGCACGACCAGGTGGAGGCCATGACGCTGGCCGACAAGATCGTCGTGATGAATGCGGGGCGGATCGAGCAGATCGGCACGCCGATGGAGCTCTATAACAGGCCGGCCAACATGTTCGTTGCCGGGTTTATCGGCTCACCGCAGATGAATTTTCTCGATGCCGGGGCGCTGGGCGAAACGTCGGCAAAGACCGTCGGCATAAGGCCCGAGCATATGAGCGTGTCGGAAACCGCGGGCGATCTGGCTTGCGAGGTTGTGCATATCGAGCAGCTCGGGGCCGACACCAATCTTTATCTGCGCAACGAGAAGGCCGGGCTTTTGACGGCGCGGCTGTTCGGGGAGCATTATTTCGCGCCGGGCTCGAAAGTGTTTGTGACGTTCGAGGCGGCCAAGCGGCATCTGTTTGACGCCGATGGCAAAGCGGTCCGGTAGCGGCGGCGATGGCGCACAGCCGCCAACGCTGCCGGGTACTGGGTCCCGGCTCAAGCCCGGGATGACAGCGGTGGGTGGGGCGCGGCTGGGTTATCCCCGCCCTCTACAGCGACTTCAAAAATTCCCGCGAGCGGTCGAGGCAGAGTTTGGCGGCGGCCTCGTTGTAGTCGTCGAGGCTGGGGTCGAGGAAATAGTGGCCGGCACCGTCATAGCGGTGCATCTGGAGATCGGCCTCACCCTTTTGCGCCACCCAATCGGCGAAATAGTCTTCGTCATCGAATGGATCGGGGTGCGCGATATGCACCGAAACGGGCAGACCCGGCATGGGCGGCTCCATCCAGTCCGTAATGCCGGCAAACAGAAGGGCCCCTGCCATTTTCGGACGGTCGGTCCAGAATTCCCCGATCAGCGACGCCCCAAACGACACGCCCGACAGGACAGCCTCTGGCGGCGCCGCCCCAATCGCCGCCCCGGCTCGCTCCATAATGGCCCCTGTTCCCACTTCCTTGCGCAAGGCGAAGGCCGCATCGTAATTGTCGGCCGATTGTCCATCGAACAGGTCAGGCAGCGTGACGGTATGGCCGTCGGCCTCGAATACGGCGGCGATTTCGCCCTCGATGGGCCGCAGGCCGAGGATGGAATGGAACAGAACGATATGAGCCATGATGCACCTCCATTGGTGCCGGCAGCATGTCGTTCTTATTTTGTTCTGTCAAGACAAGGGCCCGGAAGCACCCGCCTGAGACAAACGGCAGCTCTGGCGGCTACTGGATCCCGGGGCGAGGCCGGGATGACAACGGTGGCAGAGCGCCTTATTCGGTGACGCGCAGCACGACGCTGCCGCGCTTGTGTCTGCTGTCGACGCGGGCATGCGCCTTGGCAATGTCGGCGAAATCGAAGACCTGATCGACAACGACGCGATAGTGCCCTCTGGCCGCCAGATCGGCGAGGAGGGCCACGTCCTCGGGACGTTCCTGGGCCATGCCAGCGATGGAGCGCTTGCCGTCCTTTGGGCGGGCCAGCATGTCGCCGATCCCTCCATCGACTGCGAGGTAGCGGCCGCCGGGCTTGAGGGCCCGCAGGCAACGCTGGAAGCTGGTGGCGCCGACGGTATCTCCGATGACATCATAGGCCGATGATACGGCTGTATAATCGGTGGTTGCGTAATCGATGAAAGCGTCGGCGCCCAGGCTCAGGGCCAGTTCGGCATTTGCGGCGCTTGCGACGGCTGTGACTTTGGCGCCCGAATTTTTAGCCAGCTGCACCATGGCCGAGCCGACGGCGCCCGAAGCGCCGATGACAAGGACGTGCTCGCCGGTTGTGATGTTTGCTTTGCGCAGGAAATGCAGCGCCGTCGTGCCGCCAAAGCACAGGCCCGCCGCCTCCTCGAACGAGAGGTTTTCGGGCTTTTTGGCGATGGGTTTGGTTTCGGAGACCGCTACATATTCCGCGTGACATTTGAGCCTTGTGCCGGGAAAGGCGATCACGGCATCGCCGACGGCGAAGCGCGTGGCGTTGCGGCCCGTAGCGACGACGATCCCGGCCAGTTCGGTGCCGAAGACCGGCTGGCGCGGACGGGTGATGCCGATGGCGAGCCGCATAAGGGTTTTCATGCCCGTTGGCACATTAACGGCGCGCATGCGGGCGTCGCCGGAATTGACTGTGGTGGCCACCGTTTTGATGAGGATTTCATCGTCGCGCGGCACGGGCACCGGGCGGGTGGCGATTTCGACCATTTCCGGGCTGCCATAGGCGGTGACGATGGCGGCTTTCATTGTGGTGGGGATGCTCATTTGTCTTTCTCCTCTGCCTTCCAGAAGAACACCTCGCCGATGGGCGTGCCGAAGGTTTCGGCGATGCGGAAGGCGGCTTCGAGGGAGGGCGAATATTTGTTGTGCTCGATCGCGGCGACGGTCTGGCGGGTCATGCCGATCCGGTCGGCCAGCTCCTGTTGGGTCATCTCGTTGTGCTCGAAGCGCAGGCGGCGGATCTGGTTGGTGATCGGGGGGCGGGCCATCAGTCCATCATCCTGAAATGGACGATCTGGATGATCTCGCGCATCAACGCGGCGAAGCTGAGCGCGAACAGCATGAGATTTATCAGCATGACCGCCGTGGCACCGGCCGGATCGGCGGCATACGCGTCGCGGGCGTAACCGGCGACGAGACCGCTCGAAAGGATAACGCCGACCATGAGCCATTCGAGAAGCGTGAGGCCGATCTTGTTGGCCCTGGCGTCGATTTCGCGCTCACGCTCGTCGGCCGGGGCATCCATGTTCTGCCGGGCGAGGATCGCGGCGACGATATTGACCGGCAGCATTATGGCAATGGATATGCCAAAGCACCAAACGAACAGCCAGAAGACCCTGTCGCCATCAAGCGCGCCCGACAAAGCGGCAGCGGCCACCTGCCAGAAATAGAATATCCAGACGACCAGTGTGGTCACCACGGCAATCCATGCGTTCTTTTCCCGAAAGGTCATCACACGCTCCAATGGAAGATATTGTTGGCGCTGTGTGCGACATTTTTGGCGTTGTGTCAATTATATTTTACATGACGGTGGGCATTTTTGGCACGAGCACTGCCGCGCATGCTGTCAGAGCATACCCTCAATCTCGCGCCGGTGGGCGTGCATTTTCAGGAACACGGCGTAGTCCGTGTCGTAGCGGGCCTTGCGGGAGGGGTTGGGGGTGCGGGTGACGGAGGCGTGGCGCATGGTTTGGGCGGCGGCGGTGAGGCGGGGGTGGAGGCCGGCGGCGGTGGCGGCGGCCATGGCGGTGCCAAGGACCATGGCGTCGGCGCCGGGAAGCTCATGGATGGTGCAGCCGGTGGCGTCGGCATAGAGCTCCATCAAAAGCGGATTACGGGTGTGGCCGCCCGTGACGTGCAGCGTATCTATGGCATAGCCCGTCGCATTGAGGGTTTCGAGGATGTGGCGGACGCCCAGCGCGATGGCGACGGCGGCGCGCCAATAGAGCTTGCACAATCCATCGAACGAGGAATCCAGACTCATGCCGGAAATGACCCCGAGCGCTGCGGGATTGGCGAAGGGGGAGCGGTTGCCGTGGAAATCGGGGAGGATGTGGAGGCGCGGAGCGAGGTCGGGTTCTGTCTCGCGCAGGCGGTTGATGCGGTTGATGATTTCGGCGTGCATGATGGGGGTGGGCGCGGCGCCCGAGGCATGGACGCGGATGATGTAATCGAGCGCGGCGCCCGATGCTGACTGGCCACCTTCAGTGAGCCAGAAGCCGGGGAGGACTGCACCATAGTATGGCCCCCACAGGCCGGGGGTTGGGCGGGGGTCTTTGGCCAGCGCGGTTACGGCGCTGGAGGTGCCAGCGACGAGCCCCAGATGCCGATCAACGCCCAATGGATCGTCGGTATACATGCCCAATACGCCCAATGCACCGGCGTGGGCATCGACCATGCCCGTGCCCACGACAACAGAGCGCGGCAGACCCAGCTCGCGCGCAGCTTTTGCGGTCAGGGTGCCAAGCGGCGCGCCGATGGGAGACGCCGTGCGCGGCAGGCTGGCGCGGACCAGAAGATCGTCAAGGCCGATGGCGGCGAGAAAATCGGGTGACCAGCCATCGGGCTGGTGGGCAAGGAAGCTCCATTTGCTGGTGAGGGTCGATTGGCTACGCTCGAGAGTGCCGCAGGATTTCCAGGCGAGGAAATCGGCCAGGTCGAACATGTAGCCGGTCTTTTGCCAGATGGCAGGCAGGTTGCGCTTGAGCCAGAGGAGTTTGGGGATTTCCATTTCCGGGCTGAGGGCGCCGCCGGAAAATTGCAGGACCGGGTGGCCGGTGGCGTTGATTTCTGCCACCTCGGCCATGGCGCGGTGATCGAGCCAGACTATGGTGTCCCAACCCTCTTCGCCGTCAGGGCCGACCGGCAGGGATGCGCCGTCCCTGCCCAAAACGACCAGCGAGCACGTGGCGGCAAAGGCGATGGCCCCGACCGATTGCGGATCGGCATTGGCGGTGTCGAGGGCCTCGCGCACGGCGGTGCAGACTGCCGACCAGATGTTTTCCGAGCGATGCTCGGCGCGGATGGCGCCTTCGCGGCGGATTTCGATGGGCGCTTCGGCGCGACCCAGAATGTCGCCCCCGGCGGTCACGACCCCGGCTCGGGCGCTGGTCGTCCCCACATCGACAGCAACCAGAAGGGCGGTCATCTCGGTCTTTAAAGCCTGTCTTGTTGGTCGCGAGATCGAACCGAAAAAGTCTGCAACTTTTTCTGATCTCACTCTCTCAATCTTTTCCTCGGGAGCGACCTTAATGAATTGGGCAGATTGTGCAAATCGTCGATGAGGGCATCGGGCCGCAAAGCGGCGAGTTGTTCCTTGAGACCGGCGGGGCCGATATGGCTGCCGCCGGTGAAAGCGATGACGGCCATGCCTGCAGCCTGCGCAGCCATGACCCCGGCGGGGCTATCTTCGATGACCACGCAATCGGCAGGGGCCACGCCCATCTGTTCTGCGGCGAAGAGGAAGAGATCGGGGGCCGGCTTGCCGCGCCTGACCATTGTTGCCGAATAGACGTTCGGGAAGAAGCGGTCGTAAAGGCCGGTGAGCTTGAGGCTGATTTCGATGCGCTCATAAACGCTCGATGAGGCAACGCAGGTGGGGATGTCTAGGGTGTCGAGGACGGAAGCGATGCCGGGCATGGGCTGCAGCGCGCTTTCGTAGCGGGTGTAGAGGCGATGGCGCATATCTTCGAGTGCCGCGCTGTCCATCGTCACACCATGGCCGGTGGCAAGGGACGCGGAGATGGTCTTGAGCGTGCGGCCGAGAAAATCGCGATAGGCAACTTCGGTGGAAATGGTCACGCCAAGCGCCGCGACCGTTTCGACGAGCACGTCGATGGCGATGGGTTCGGAATCGACGAGCACGCCGTCGCAATCAAAGATGACGAGGTGGGGGGAGGATTGCAGTTGGAGGGGTGCGCCCTGTCCCATATCCTCAGAGCTTGCCCTGAATGTAGCGGGTGAGGGTTTCGCGGGCGCCCAATTCCCAGACGGTGCCGAGCGCGTTGGTGAAGGCGGTGACATAGGCCGGGCTTTCTGCGGCGGCGCCGAAAATGTCCTTCATCTCCAGAAAGGCCTTTGCGTCGTCCTTGGCGCGGATCGCGGCGGCCTGGAGGCGGTCCCAGTTTGGATCGTTGGGGGGGATGGGCGTGCCGGAATCGGTGACCCCATAACAATAGCGGCACCAGAAGGCTGAAACCAGCGCCAGGCCGGCGACCGAAGCGTCCGATTTCAGCCGGTCCTCGACCGAGGGCAGGATGAATTTGGGCTGGCGGTTGGAGCCATCGAGGCACAGGCGCTGGATCGTGTCACCGATGCTGGGATTGGCGAAGCGTTCGGCGCATTTGCGCCGGTAGGCGTTAAGATCGGTATCGGGCACCGGGGGGACAACGGGGATGATCTCGTCTTTCGTGAGCTTTTCGAGATAGGCGGTGATCAGCGGATGCTCCATCGCCTCGTGGACGAAGTGGATGTCCATGAGCGCCGAGGGATAGGCAATGGCGGCGTGACCGCCATTAAGGATGCGGATTTTCATCAGCTCCCAGGGGGAAACGTCGTCAACGAAAGTGACGCCGACCTTTTCGAGCGCCGGGCGGCCCAAGGGGAAGTTGTCTTCCAGCACCCATTGCCGGAAGGTTTCGCAAAAGATCGGCCAGGCATCGGCAATGCCGTAGTCATCGGACACGATGGCGCGTTCGCGGTCCGAGGTCGCCGGGGTGATGCGATCGACCATGCCGTTGGGAAAAGCGACGGCGCGCCGGACCCAATCGGCCATTTCGCTGTCGAACAGGTCGGCGAGCCCGGCCACCGCGTTGAGGGTCACCTTGCCGTTGTGGGGGATGTTATCGCAGCACATGATGGTGAACGGTTCGACCCCAGCCTCCCGGCGGGCTTTGAGCCCGGCGAGGATCAGGCCGAACACTGTACGCGGGGCCTCTGGGCGAGCGGCGTCAGCGATGACATCGGGATGGGTGGGGTTAAAGTTTCCGGCCGCGTCGAGATAATAGCCACCCTCGGTGATGGTGAGCGACACGATGCGGATTGTGGGATCGGCCAGCTTTGCGACGATGGCAGCCGGATCGCCCGGATCGAGGAAATCGACCATGGGGGCGGTGATGCGGGCCGTGGTGCCCGACGCTTCCTGTTCAACAACCGTTGAAAGGTAATCCTGCGCGGCGAGGATCTTTTTCATTTCGGCGTCATTGGCACGCACGCCAGCTCCCACGATTCCCCAATCATGGTCTTCCCCGAGATTGAAGAGATCATCGAGATAGACGGCCTGATGTGCGCGATGGAAGTTGCCAACGCCGAAATGGACGATCCCCGCCGCGAGATCCGAGCGATCATAACGCGGCACGGCGACCGAACCGGGCAATGAGGAGAGAGAGTTTGCCGCTAGCCTGACACTCATGATGCCGCTGATCCTCGAATGGTATTCACGAGCAAACGGGGCCTTCAGGCCGCGTTGCCCGAAGCGTCGAACTTGTAGATGCGGCCGTCCTGGGGTGAGAGGGTGACCGTTTCGCCGTGCTTGAAGGGCACATCGCCCGACGCGCGGGCGGTGAGCGTGCCGATGCCATCCACATCTATGTGGAAGAAGGTATCGGACCCCAGATGCTCGGAAACCTTGACCACCCCCGACCAGGTGCCGCCTTCCTTTGAAACGTTCAAATGTTCGGGGCGAATGCCGATGGTGTGGGCATCGAACTTTGCCGCTTCCGCGCCTTCGATGAAATTCATCTTCGGGCTGCCGATAAACCCGGCAACGAACTTGTTGGCGGGCTTTGTGTAGAGCTCAAGCGGCGAGCCGTACTGTTCGACGCGCCCGGCGTGCAGCACCACGATCTTGTCTGCCATGGTCATGGCCTCGACCTGATCGTGGGTGACATAGACCATCGTGGTCTTGAGCTTTTGGTGCAGGTCGGAAATCTCGAGCCGCATGTTGACGCGCAGGGCGGCGTCGAGATTGGACAGCGGCTCGTCGAACAGGAAAGCCTTGGGCTGGCGCACGATGGCGCGGCCGATGGCGACGCGCTGGCGCTGGCCGCCCGATAGCTGGCGCGGCTTGCGATCAAGATAGTCGGTGAGATTGAGGATCGAAGCGGCGTTGTTGACCGCGGCGTCGATCTTCTCTTTTGGCGCCTTTTCCATCTTTAAAGGAAAGGCGATGTTGCCGCGCACGCTCATATGGGGATAGAGCGCGTAGGACTGGAACACCATCGAGAGCTTGCGCTGGGCGGGTGCCTCCCTGGACATGTCCACGCCATCGATGAGGATCTCGCCGTCGGTGACGTCCTCAAGACCGGCGATCAGCCGCAGCAGGGTGGACTTGCCGCACCCGGAGGGCCCGACAAAGACCACGAACTGGCCGTCCTCGATCTCGAGCGAGATGTCGGGGATGACGGTGACGCCGCCAAAGCTCTTTTGAACGTTTTTGAGTGTGATCGATCCCATGTGAATGGCCCTCCTTTACTTCACGGCGCCAAAAGTCAGGCCGCGGACCAATTGTTTCTGGCTGAACCAGCCCATGATGAGGATGGGCGCAATTGCCATCATCGATGCTGCCGAAAGCTTGGCCCAGAACAGGCCCTCGGGCGAGGAATAGGCCGCGATGAACGCGGGCAGCGGCGTGGCTTGGGTGGTGGTGAGGACGATTGTCCAAAAGGATTCGTTCCAGGCCAGGATGATGTTGAGCAGCATTGTCGAGGCGATGCCGGGAATGGCCATGGGGGTGAGGACATAGATCACCTCCTGACGGAGCGAGGCGCCATCCATGCGAGCCGCTTCGAGGATATCGACAGGGATTTCCTTGAAGTAGGTGAACAGCATCCAGACGATGATGGGCAAATTGATGAGGGTGAGGACCAATGTGAGCCCCAGATGGGTGTCTGTGAGGCCCAATATGCGGAACAGCATGGTGATGGGCACCAGAACGCCAACCGCGGGCAGCATCTTGGTCGAGAGCATCCACATCAGGATGTCCTTGGTGTGCTTGGTGGGCGAGAACGCCATGGCCCAGGCGGCGGGAATGGCGATCACCAGCCCCAGAATGGTGGAGCCGACGGCGGTGATGATCGAATTGCCGAGGAACCGGAAATAGTTCGAGCGCTCCAGAACGGTCTCGTAGTTTTCCAGCGTCCAGTTGAAGAACAGGAACTGGGGCGGGGTCGCAATCGCCGTACCTTCGGTCTTGAAGCTGGTCAGGAACGTCCAGAGGATCGGAAAGAAGATCAGGAAGGCGATTGCCCAGGCAAAGACCGTGAAGCCAAGCTTGCGTTGGGTCGAGATTGCGCGTGCCATGTTACGCCTCCAAATTCTTGCCGACGACGCGAAGCAGGAAGATCGCGACGATGTTGGCGAGGATGACAGCGACGATGCCGCCGGCCGAGGCCAGACCGAAATCATACTGGAACTGGGCCTGGAGATAGATCAGGAACGGCAGGTTGGTGGTGGCAACGCCCGGCCCGCCATTGGTGGTGACGAAGATTTCGGCAAACACCGAGAGCAGGAAGATGGTCTGGATGAGCATGACCACGGTGAGCGCCCGCGACATGTGCGGCAGGATTATGTAGAAAAACAGCGATATGGGACCGGCGCCGTCCATGCCGGCAGCCTCGCGCTGCTCTTCATCGAGCGACTGAAGCGCGGTTAGAAGGATCAGCGTCGCAAAGGGCAGCCATTGCCAGGCAACGATGATGATGACCGAGAAAAGCGGCACATGGGCGAACCAATCGACCGGCTGGAAACCGAACAGCCGCGCCAGCCAGGCAAACAGCCCATTGACCGGATGCATGAGCATGTTCTTCCACACCAGCGCCGAAACCGTGGGCATGACAAAGAACGGGGCGATGACCAGAAGGCGCACGATGCCCTGCCCGAACATTGGCTGATCGAGCAACAGCGCCAAAAGTGTGCCGCCGACAAGGGTGATGGCCAGAACGCCACCCACAAGGACCAGGGTGTTTAGAAACACCGTCCAGATGTTGGGATTGGCAAAGAAGTAGGTGTAGTTGGCAAAGCCGGTGAACTCGGGCGCCCTGAAGGCCGTGTACCACTGGAACGAAAACCAGACGGTCATCGAGAGCGGCACGATCATCCAGATCAGGAGCGCGATGACCGAAGGAGCCATCATGAACCGGGCCGCTGTGCGGGTTTGAGCTGTTGCCATTGTCCTCTCCCTGACGTTGGCGCGCGATGGGGGGTCGCTATGCGATCAAATGGAGGGGCCGGAGATGTCCGGTCCCTCCAGATCGGATGCTAGCGGTAGTAACCGGCGCGATCCATTTCCATGCGTGCGGTCTGCTGGGCCTGCTGAAGGGCCTGCTCGACATCGACCTGTCCGGCAAGGGCTGCCGAGAAGATCTGGCCGACCGAAGTGCCGATGCCCTGGAATTCAGGGATGGCCACGAACTGGCCGCCGGCATAGGGCACGTCCTGCACCGAGGAGTTGGTGGTGTTGGCCGACTGGATCGCCTCAAGGGTGATCTCGGCAAACGGAGCCGCCTCGATATAGGCCGGGTTCTGGTAGAGCGAGGTGCGGGTTCCCGGGGGAACATTGGCCCAACCTTCTTCCTCGGCAACCGTTTCGAGGTAGGCTTCCGACGTCGCCCATTCGATGAACTGCTTGGCTTCATCGACGTTCTGCGAGCTTGCCGGGACGCCCAGCGACCAGACCCACAGCCAGTTGCCGTGGTTGTCGAACTCGCCATTGGTCGGGAACAGCGCGTAACCGACGCTGTCTGCAACCTGGCTGTCATCGGGGTTGGAGACGAAGGACGCTGCGACGGTAGCATCCATCCACATGCCGCACTTGCCCTGCTGGAACAGCGCCAGATTTTCGTTGAACCCGTTCGATGAGGCGCCCGGAGGGCCCGCATCGGTCATCAGGTCGACGTAGTAGGTGAGCGCTTCATTCCATTCTGCGCTTTCGAACTGGGGCTCCCAGTCCATATCGAACCAGCGTCCGCCCATCGAGTTGGCGAGAGCGGTGATGAACGCCATGTTCTCGCCCCAGCCGGCCTTGCCGCGCAGGCAGATGCCGTAGATCTCGTTGTCGCGGTCGGTGATGGCCCGGGCCGCTTCGCCGATGAATTCCCAGGTCGGGCTCTGCGGCATTTCCAGACCTGCCTCTTCAAAGAGGTCGGTGCGGTACATGATCATGGCGCTTTCCGCATAGAACGGAGAGGCGTACTGGGTGCCATCGACCGAAAGAGCCTCGCGCACGGCGGGGATCAGATCGTCGGCGTTGTAATCGTCGCCCAGATCGTCGAGCGGGGCGAGCCAGCCCTGGGCTGCCCAGATGGGCGTTTCGTATGCGCCAATGGTCATGACGTCATACTGGCCACCGCCGGTGGCGATGTCGGTGGTGACGCGCTGGCGCAGAACATTTTCCTCCAGCGTCACCCATTCAAGCGCAATACCGGTTTCCTCGGTGAACTGGTCCGACAGACCCTGCATGCGGATCATATCGCCGTTGTTGACCGTGGCGATGGTGAGCGATTGGGCCTGCACGCCGGCCGCAAGGGCAAACAGCGAACACGACCCGATGATGATCGAGCGTAACTTCATATGGTAATCCTCCCATATGCTCCAAGAATGAGCATTTGCTATACGCATGGGCAATTACTCACTTTCTGCGACATAATGTCAAGGGGCTTTTGCTCATGACTGGGGAAAATGCCCAAGGAAGCACATCGTAACGGCAGTGTTCGCGGAAATGCCTCCAGATGGATTCCGGGAATAAATGGGGAGCGAGGTTGCCGGAGCCGCCGGCGCTGCCGGTTACTGGATCCCGGATCAGGTCCGGGATGACGGTGGCAGGAAGGAAGGTCGGGAGCGAAAAGTAGAGGCTAGGCCAGGAGCTGGGCGGCTGTGTCTTCGTCGGTGATGAGGCCGTTGACGAGGCCGCGGGCCACGGCGGCATGGATGGCGGCGACCTTGTTGGGGCCACGGGCAGCGGCGACAACAAGCGCCCTTCCGCCAGAAGGCAAGGGCGCCGAAGCGACACGTTCATTGGTCATGCCAGAAACCAGTTCGCCCTGGGAATCGAACACCCAGCCGAGCATTTCGCCCACGGCGCCGGCCTTTTGCAGGGCCTTGAGCTCGGCGCGGGTGACGAAGCCATCCTCATAGAGCGGCGCATTGGGGCCGAGGTCACCGACTCCGACGAAGGAGACGCTGGCCTCTGCGGCGAGGGCAAGGTTTTTTTCGATGCCGACCTGGCTGTGCAGCAACTGGCGATCCCGGGCCGTGGCGGCGATGACCGGCAGGGGCATGGGAAAGCTGGGCGCCTTGACCTTGTCGGCGATGGAAAAGATCACGTTGTAAAAGGCTGCCGAACCATCTGGCGCTATATTGCCGGTCAGGGAAACGATCCGGTGCTGGGGGCAATCCATGGCCGGCAGCATATCGACGGCGGCCTTGAGGGTGCGGCCGGTGCCGACCCCGAGGATGACCGGGCTGGAACCGGACAGGATTTTTTCGATTTCGAGCGCCGTGGCGTCGGCAACGCCGAGAGTGGTATCGGGATGACCGGGGTCGGACGGAACGATCTCTGCAAGGCGCAGCCCAAAACGATCCTTGAGCCCGGCGGCCAGTTCGAGACAATTGGCGATCGGATGATCGAGGCGGACCTTTATGAGTTTCTCGGAGATGGCGAGTGACACCAGCCGCTGGGCGCTCTGGCGGGACACGCCAAGCTTTGCGGCGATTTCGTCCTGGGTGTTGCCGGCAACGTAATAAAGCCACCCGGCACGGGCGGCATCGTCGAGCTTGTTGCGGTTGGTTTCAGAACGCGGCGGCACAGTATTCTCCCCCTCCATTTTTCGCCTAGAGCATTTCGGCGCTTCCTTGAATCGCCCCAATTGCTCTCGGTGTTCTATTTTGTCCCGCTTCCGAACCGGATAAGTGGTAACCACTTATCCTGGAAACGAAAATCCTTTTGTTTTGTCGCGTTTCCGAACCAGATAAGTGGTGCCCACTTATCCTGGAAACGCTCTAGATATACCGCATCGTCGCGGCATGGAAAGGACGAGAGAGCATGGAGCCCCGCAAACCCGCGATCACCATAACCTATTGCACGCAGTGCAACTGGCTGTTGCGGGCCGGCTGGATGGCGCAGGAATTGCTCTCGACATTCGGGACGGAACTGGCCGGGGTTACACTGGTGCCGGGGACTGGCGGCATCTTTGAAATTGGCGCCGAGGGCACGCTGATCTGGGAACGCAAGCGCGATGGTGGCTTTCCCGATGTCAAAACGCTCAAGCAAAAGGTGCGCGACCTGATAGACCCGGAACGCGACCTGGGCCATATCGACCGCTAGAGGCGCAGCGAGCCCTTAAGGCAAAGCCTTGCCCGCTATCTGGCGCAATAGGGGAAAACATTTCCCCGGCGCGCAGTTCATGGCAATGGAAAGCACCCCATATTGGATGGGACGGTTTTTGATCCAAACGCCCGAATTTTCGGACACGGAAAAGGAGACAAGCACATGGCTATTCTGATCGGCGATACGGCGCCCGATTTCACCGCGCAGACCACCGAAGGGGAAATCCGGTTTCACGACTATATCGATGGAAGCTGGGCGGTGCTGTTTTCGCATCCCAAGAATTACACCCCGGTCTGCACGACCGAGCTGGGCTATACGGCAAAACTGAAACCCGAATTCGAAAAGCGCGGCGTCAAGGTGCTGGGCCTGTCGGTCGACAAGATCGAAGACCATGAGGGCTGGGCCAAGGACATCGAAGAAACGCAGGGCGCTGCGCTCAATTTTCCGCTGATTGCCGATGACGGCACAATCGCCCGCCAGTACGATATGATCCACCCCAATGCCGACAACACGCTGACCGTGCGTTCGGTGTTCGTTGTGGGGCCCGACAAGAAGGTCAAGCTCAAGCTCGAATATCCTGCCTCGACGGGGCGGAATTTCGACGAAATCCTTCGCGTCATCGACAGCCTGCAGCTGACCGCCAACCACCAGGTGGCTACCCCGGTGAACTGGAAGAACGGCGAAGACGTGATCATCGTCCCCGCCGTTACCAACGAGCAGGCAAAGGAAAAATTCCCCGATGGCTGGAACGAGATCAAGCCCTACCTGCGCATCGTGAAGCAGCCAGGCGCCTGACCTAAGGCACAAGCGACAACAAAAGGGCCCTGAGGGGCCCTTTTTTACAGTTTGCTTTGTCGTGAGATCGAACCGGAAAAGTCTGCAACTTTTCGCGTCGCGGCCCTTCGGGGCCCGATCTCACTCTAGTAAGCGATACCTGCCTGGGAGAGCCGGCTTTCCTCCTGCCGGCGCAGCGATGACAGCTGCTGATCGGCGGAACGCACACGCAGTTCGAGCACGCGGCGCTCGGTCTGAAGGATCGTCAATTCGCGCGTCAGGGTGGCGACCTGCTCGGGCGTAGGGTTGCCGCCGCGGAGTTGGGCCAGCTTGGCATCGATTTCGCTGTCGAGGCTGTTGAGTTCGGCCTCGAGATTGAAAACCTCCCTGCCCGCGCCATGAACACGGGCAAAGGCGACGCCCAGTTCGCCCTGGCAAACGCCGAAGTAACGCTCGCCCGCACGCCCCTGCCGCTCGGCGTTGCTGAGGCGGCAATAGACCCGCAGGCCCTCGTTGCGGCCGGTCTGATAAACCGCGTTGTCCACGGCGATGCCGAATTCGGAACACGCTTCGACATGGCTCGTTATGCGATCGGCCGGGCGGCCTTCGGCGCCGTCATTGAAGCCGATGGCGCGCCAATCGCCCGCCTCGCACTGTTCCCGAGAGAGCGTTGCGCACGAGGCGAGAACGAGCGCGCCCAAAAGGGCGGCACAAATCAGTAACAGGCGCGGCATTTCTCATCCCCCAAACAATAAGGCCCGACCATAGGTCGAGCCCAACAGTGTTGGCAATCGTCATTTGCCGATTGCCCATCCCCGGACGGGTGAGGCATGGTTTTGCCGGAAGCGCCCTAGAACTGATCGATGCTGACCATGCGCCGCCGGGACCGGGACCGGCCCAAGAGGGCAAGCAAAAGCCCGATTGCGCCGATCACCGCCCAGCCGGGCCAGGCCAGCAGTGTGGTGAGCGCCGGCTCCCAGAGCAAAGGATGAACATTGTCCTGAACGGCCAGTTGCACGGATTCGAGGGTGCCGGGGAACAGACTGGCGATGATCGCCGCCAAGGGGGTGGCGATGAAGGCATTTGCGGCCAGCATGGCCGTGCCATCGGCAACCAGAAGAACGACCGAAAGGGCCAGAAAGGCAGCCGCCAGAATTCTCAACACAATACGCATGACACTCGATCCCTGCCTTTTCGAGCATTGTGCTTTTACCGCACCTCGATCTCTTCGAAAGGCTTTGTTAACAATAGCATGGCGGACCGGGGAATGCGCAAACGGATTTTCAGTATTTGCTTAACGGCCAGCGCCTGAACGCCCCGGACACGGCAAATGATCCCCTCAAACGAAAGTTTTGCAGCTTTTTTGCACCACGCCCCTTGGCAGAGGCCGCAAAGCCGGATAATCGGGCTGCCACGCGGAGAGATGGCCGAGTGGTCGAAGGCGCACGCCTGGAAAGTGTGTAGGCGGGGAACCGTCTCGAGGGTTCGAATCCCTCTCTCTCCGCCATGATTTCCCCAACACCGCTTATTTCGAAGGTTTCGACGCCGGGGGGACTTGCTTCGGCTTGTGCGAATAGCTTCTTCGCGTTCGCGGTACGCCGACCGGCGGTCGACCAAAATTGAGAAATCGGCAGCCAAGGCAATCTCTCGGGCCTCAGGCCCTGCGCGACGCTCCGCTGGATGTGCCCAAAATCCGATAGCGCCATGTTCGGCCCGAGCGTTGATGCTGAGCCCAAAAACGATATTCGTGTGCGCAAGGCGAGTAGCCTGTCGATCGACCGTGCCGCTTCCTGGGCACCAGCGTCAGCGATCGGGACCAATCGGCTATGCGCCGGGCCGGGCCAATGTGGTGGCACCGCTCACCACGGCCAATCGAGAGGCCGCAAGTTTACACCTATATAATTGAATTAATTAAATTTATTGACGAGGCAAAGGCGTGAACATTGGCCGCCAGAGCGGGGCGACCTTTGGTTGCCAGCATCGAATTCATCGGCTAGCGTTGCTCTTGGCGGAGGCGCTTCTCACGCGTTCGCCGGTATATTGTGGGAGGGAACTATGTCTGGTTTTCAGACGGAAATGAGTCGCCGGCAGCTGCTGACGATGATCGGTACGGCTGCGGGCAGCGCGGCGATGTACAACGCAATGACCAGCCTGGGGTTTGCCCAGGAGTCGCCCTATAGCGGGCCCATCAACTTGGAGGGTGACCCTAACGGCGCGTCGGTCCTGGTTCTGGGCGCAGGGCTTGCCGGCATGACGGCGGCGCTTGAACTGCGCAATGCGGGTTACACCGTGCAGATTCTCGAGTATCGCGAAAAGGCAGGCGGCCGCTGCTGGACCCTGCGTGGCGGTGACAAATATGTCGAGTTGGGCGGCTTCGAACAGGATGTGAAATTCGCCGAAGGCAACTACATCAATCCCGGCCCGTGGCGCATTCCGCACCACCATTATGGTGTGCTCGACTATTGCAAGCGGTTGGGCGTCAAGCTCGAACCATTCATGCAGGTCAACTACAACGCCTATCTGCACCGCACCGACGCGTTTGACGGCAAGCCACAGCGTTTCCGCGAAATCGATGCCGACTATCGCGGCCATGTCTCAGAGTTGCTTGCCAAGGTCGTCGACCAGAACGGCCTCGACGAAGTGGTGACCGCCGAGGACGCACAGCTCCTCCTGGATTCGCTAAAGACCTATGGCGTACTCGACGACAACTATGCCTACGTAAAAAGCGAGGACACGTCAGAATTCCGCGGCTGGGAAAAAGATCCGGGCGGTGGCGTCGATGGCAAGCCGGTTCCGTCCGAGCCGCTGTCGATGAGCGACATCCTGCAATCCCGGCTCTGGTCCAATCTGGTCACGGGCTCTTCGATCGATCATCAGGGTACGATGTTCCAACCGGTCGGCGGCATGGACATGATCGCCCAGGGTTTTGAAAAGGTCGTTGGCGACCTGATCACCTACAACGCCAAGGTCACAAAAATCGACCAGAGCGATTCCGGTGTGACCGTTACTTATGTGGACAGCAACGGCACCGAAGGGGAAATGACGGCCAGCGCGGACTATTGCATCTGCACCATCCCGTTCTCCATCCTTGGGCAAATCGAGCACAACTTCTCCGGCCCGATGACCGGCATCATCAACTCGATGCCTTATGCCGGCTCGATCAAGTTCGGCCTTGAGTTCAAGCGCCGCTTCTGGGAGCAGGACGAGCATATTTATGGTGGGATCAGCTATACCAACCTGCCCATCTCGCAGATATCGTACCCCTCGAACGACTATTTCAGCGACGGGCCCGGCGTGCTGCTTGGCGGGTACAGCTGGGGGGCGACGGCCTATCAGTTCAATGCCCTGCCGCCTGAGGAGCGCGTTGCCAAGGCCGTGGAGTATGGTGCCCAGATCCATCCGCAATACACCGAAGAGTTTTCCAATGGTGTATCGGTGAGCTGGCATCGCGTGCCATGGGTGCTCGGCTGCTACGGGCTGTGGGCCGACAAGGAAACCCAGTACGCTACGGCTGCTGCAATGGATGGTCGCACGCTGATGGCTGGCGAGCATATCTCCTATCTGCCGGCGTGGCAGGAAGGGGCCATTCTGTCCGCCCTCGACGCAATCACGCGCTTGCACGCGCACGTTGTTGGCGCCTGATCGCCGCTAGAAAGGATTTGATATGAAATCGTTCAAATTTGCCGTGGCGGCGGCTGTCGCGCTCATGGCTTCGCCCGTCATCGCCCAATCGGACGCGGACATGATGTTCGAGGATCCGGGCATGCTGACCCAGACCGATGGCGAGGATATCTACAATGCCATCTGCTCGGGCTGTCACATGCCCGAAGGAGAGGGCGCGGTTGGTGCAGGAATGTATCCCGCCCTCGCCGACAATCCGAACCTCGAGTATCCCGGCTATGCAATCTACCTGATCCTGCACGGGCAAAAGGCCATGCCGGCCCTTGGCGGCGTGCTTAGTGACGAGCAGATCGCGGCGGTCGTTGGGTATATTCGCACCAGTTTCGGCAATGATTATGCCGATGAAGTGAGCGTGCAGGAAGTCACCGACACCCGATAAGCATCTCGGCAGCGGGCCCAAGCGGCTCGCTGCCTTTTTTGGAGTTCGCCTGGCTTCTGCTGAGCGCAAGCAGCTCAGAACTTGTTCTGCCCGGCGGAAGGTCGCCGTATCCGCTGGCCCTATTCGGTCTCTACAAGCGTTTTTGCTCGTTCAACCAGACGGTCCAACATCGCATTGAGGCCGCGAATTTCTTCGACGGAAAGCCCTTCGGTGACGACTTTGTTGCGACTAATTGCAGCGATGGTCAGATCGGCGTGCAGTGAGAGCCCCTTCGCAGTCAGTGTAACGGCAACTTCCCGCTGATCTCGATCACCTTGGCGCTTTGCGACAATGTCGCGTTCGCACAATCCCTTTATTGCGCGACTGATTTGCGCGGGATCAAGCAGTGCGTGAAACGTAAGCTCGCGCACGGATATCGGTTGAAACACCCCCAGGAGCGTAATTACCTGCCATTCAACCCGACCGAGCCCGAACCTGTTGCGCGCGTCCTGCACGGCCGCGCGGGTAAGATATTTCGACAGCGTGTTCACATGCGGCGCGACGAGATCGCCCGAATGGGGGAAAGAAGTTCTCGATTCGCTCATATCGGATAGTACTCTATCGAAGCCCCTGAAGTCCTGCTCTGTCGCCTGCGAACACTCTGTCGAGTTCGGCAAATGAAGGCAATG
The DNA here is from genome assembly GCA_002337455.1 of Rhizobiales bacterium UBA1912. Taxonomy (GTDB): domain Bacteria; phylum Pseudomonadota; class Alphaproteobacteria; order Rhizobiales; family Devosiaceae; genus Pelagibacterium. Next base: position 53,962 of record DDGC01000001.1, read on the forward strand.
GTTGTCTCAGCGGCCGCCCGCTCCTGAAAACCACACGATCATGCTGGGGCCGGGTCAGCATTTCTTCTAAGCTCCGCGCCGAGAATACGATGAAGTCAGCTCCACACGCTACGCGCAGCCGGACATCGGCTCCCATCAAACTGGCCGGCACCGTGGTAACGCTCTCCACCCAATCAGGTGATCGTTCGGACAATTGCGCCGTTCGAGTGCCTTCCCGCAGAACTTCCATGAGATCGTAGTCACCAAACGGATGAAACGGATCGCCGCAATTGTCGCTGGCGAGTCCAATGGGGATTCCGTGTGCCCTGGCTTCCAGCAAAGGTGCGATGCCGCGTCTTGTGGGCGTTCGATTTGTCCGCCTGTCCTGGAGCCAAGTGTTGACCAGCGGCAAGCTTACCAGACTAATGCCGGCCATCGAACACCGGGCGAGGATTGCTTCCCGCTGTTTGTCGTCCATTTGCGACAAGCTGCAGCAGTGGCCGCAGGTCACGCGTCCCTGCCAGTTATGGCGCTCCGTGGCCTCCGCAACGGAAAGCAATGTGGTGGCACCCGGATCCAGGCTTTCATCAACATGCAGATCAATATCGAGATTGTGTGTGCGCGCGTAACCGAACAAGGCGTTCAACGCATCGACCAGCTTATTGTCCATTTCCGCTGCGGGTACATTTCTGAGTACGGTGACGCCGCCAAGAAGGGCGCCATGCTCCGCTGCCCGCCCGGCAAACCCGGAGGCTCCCTCGTCAAGGTAGAACCCCAGGGGAGCCATCGCAACAAACTGCAATTCGATGCGGCCGCGCCATTCGTCCCGGAGCCTGGCCATGGTTCGCCAGACCGTGTTCGACTGCCCCCCCAAGACGTCGAGATGGCTTCGCATGTAGGCCGTTCCATGCGCATAAGCGCAGCGCAGCGCAAAATCAGCTCGGGTCCAAAGATCGTCTTCGGTCCAGTTCTCGTGGTCACTGGTCGTCGCTCTCACCGCCCCAAGCAAGGAGTTATCGGGATTGGTGACCCGCCGCCCGATATAGGATTTGTCGAGATGAGTGTGGATATCGGCAAGTACGGGCAAGATTATTGCACCGGCAAGATCGCACCCTTGGTCAACATCTTGACCGGCCGGATCAAGTCCAACGATTTTGCTGTCTGCCAAGGTGAGATCTATATGAGCAAATCCATCTGTTTCGACAGGTATTCTTCCGGGATCTGCGAGCAGGGCCGAGGGTATGCGGGCCCGGCAAAGCCGGCGCCCGTCACCTTGGGCCTGGATGTGATCAAGCAGGTGCGAGCTCACTTCTCCCGCTCCATGGCGCTTTCGTGCCAACGTCCCAAAATGCGTCGCGATATAAAGCTGGTGACCAGAAATATAAGAACCCCTGTAATGGAGATCAGCAATAACGCAGCAAACATGCGTGGGGTCTGGAGTTGATAGCTCGCCTCGAGAATTCTATAGGCCAGACCAGAACCTTGGCCACTGGTGCCCGCGACAAATTCCGCCACGACCGCACCAGTGAGAGCCAACCCGCCCGAAATGCGGACGCCGGTCAAAAAGTACGGCATTGCCGAAGGCATGCGCAGCCGAAACAGGGTTTGACGCGTGGTGGCGCCATACAGGCGGAACATGTCCCTGAGGTTGTGATCGGAACTGTTCAGTCCGACGGTCGTATTTGACAGGATCGGAAAGAACGCCACCAGCCAGGCGCAGACCAATAGCGCCAGCCGCACATTGTCTATCCAGATAATGAGCAAGGGTGCGATGGCAACAACCGGCGTCACCTGCATGATGACCGCATAGGGAAACAATGTTGTTTCTACCGACCTCGAAAGACTGAACAGTACGGCAATAAGCCCCCCGCCAAGCACAGCGCAGACAAACGCCAGGCCGGTAATCTGCAACGTCACCAGAAGTGCGTCCGACAACAGCCCCCAATCATCGACAAGGGCATAATAGATCGCGACCGGACCAGGCAGAAGGAAGGGCGATACGTTGAACGCTCTTACGCAGCCTTCCCAAAAGACCAGAGTGAGGATGCCGAGGCCGATCGGCAATCCGAAGCGACGCAAGGAAGTAGGTTTGGTCATGATGCCATCGCCTTTTCAAGCGCCTGTGAAGCGTTGCGGCACAACTGCGCGTAGTCGGCAGACGTCCTGAATTCTTCCCCGCGAGCCAAGTGGGTCTTGATGGCGAGATCATCGGACACCCGACCCGGGCGAGCGGCCATCACCACTACTCTTTGGGACAGGTAAACAGATTCGAACACCGAGTGCGTAACGAACACAGCGGTAAAGCGCTTGGCCTGCCAGAGCGCCAGAAGATCATTATTGAGTTTGAATCGGGTAATCTCGTCAAGCGCGGCAAAAGGCTCGTCAAGCAGGAGGATATCGGGTTCGGTGGTAAGCGCGCGTGCCAGTGACACGCGCATCTTCATCCCTCCGGAAAGTTCACGCGGATAGGCGTCCGCAAAACCTTCAAGCCCCACCTGTGCCAGCGCATCCCTGGCTCGCATATTTGCCTCTGACGAAGCGACTCCGGCCAGGTCGAGAGGCAACCGGATATTGGCAAGGGCGGACCCCCAGGGCATCAGGGTAGGTTCTTGAAAGACAAAGCCGATGCGGCCGACCTCGCGACTCCCCGACACCGTTCCTTCGCTGGGCTCAATCAACCCAGCGATCATGCGCAGGACCGTGCTCTTTCCGCAGCCCGACGGACCGAGCAGGCTCACAAAGCTGCCCGGTTCCAGGTCGAGGTCCAACCGGGACACCGCGGTGGTGCCGTTGCTGAAGGTTTTCGAGATACCGCGCAATCGCACGGTGGCTTCAGCAGTGGTGGGCAATTCACTCACTGAAGACCCACCCCGTTGTTCACGAACTGCAGGGTGTAAGCTCTGGACAGGTCGACGTCATCGGGCAGAACCCCGACCGATACCATGGTATCGTAGTACTCTCGCCAGCGCTCATCGGTCATGGCTCCGATGCCGAGTTCCGCGGCATCTTCAGCATCCACGAAACCACCCTCGCGGATTGTTTCGAGTGCGAAGTCAAGCACCTCGTCCTCCATGTCCGGGTTGCGTTCCTTAATCAACGCATTGCCTGACGACGCATCACCATGCAGATACTCCTGCCAGCCTTCGATCGAAGCATTGACGAAAGCCTGCACGAAGTCAGGGCGGTTTGCGATGTCGTCTTGCCGGGCCATGATGTTTACAGCATATGGCCGGTAGCCGTAGTCGTGCAGCAGAAATGAGACCGGATCTTCTATGCCCGCCATGCGAACCGCGTGTGGTTCATTGGTGGCGTAACCTTGCTGGATGGCGGATTCGTCGGCGACGAACGGAGCAATCGAGAAGGCATAAGGCTTCACGTCCTCATCGCTGAAACCGAACTCCTGGCGAAGGTATGGCCAGAAAGTCGCCATTCCGAGGGCCCCGACATAGGCTGTGCGCCCCACCATATCCTCAAGGCTCTGATAGCCCTGATTGGGATGGCCCACCATTATTCGCGGGTCCTTCTGAAACATCGCTGCCACGGCCGTAATCGGCGCCTCTTCCCGAGCGGCGTTGAGGGCGGTCCCACTGCTACCGACCGCAAAATCCACCTTGCCGGCAATCAGTTGTTGAGCAGGATTGCTTTGCGGATTGCCGAGTTGAATCTCGACATTGAGACCGTGCTCTTCATACAGGCCGGTGGCCAGTGCCTGAAAAAACCCTCCGAACTCGGCTTCGGCACGCCAACCTATATAGAGTGTGGCGTCTTGCAACTCGTCGGCCGCCATTGAAACAGGCATATGCATCATGGCTCCGCTGAGCGCGGTGGCCAGTACTATGGTCTTGCGAAACATTTCATCCCTCCTGGTTGATTATCCGCCCGTTCCCTCCCGGGCAGGTCTAGAAAAATACGCTACTGTCCACGTCCCTCTCGAGCAGCCCCGCACCCCTGAGTACCCGAGCCCATCGCTCGTACATCTCTCTGATTTCGGGAGCGTCCATGGCGCAGGCATGAAGGAAACTCGTGCGCAGTCCGATCTCGCGCAAGAGTTCGAGTTTCTGCCCGGTTTGGCGGGACATTGCATCCAATCCGGCCTCCGGATCGGCGCAGATTTGATTTATGGCTTCGTTGAGGACCGCGTTGGTTTCAACAAACAGTGCCGGGTTGGCATCGAAGGTCTCGCGAACGGCCCACCAATTGGACACCAGCGATGGGTTTCCTGTCGTTGCCATGGCCAGAGAGCCGCAACCAAAGACATCGTCGACCGTCCGGCCCAGCCCCCGCCTGGTCATCATTGTGACGAACGGCTCGACATTGACGGCGATGTCGATCTCCCCGGCGGACATGGCGTCAGCCATCCGGTGGAAGGGCATAGTCCGCCATTGGATAGTCGCCGCATCAACCCCGTGCTTGTTAAATAGATAAAGTGGTCCCGAGTGGGTAATTCCGCCATCAAGCGCAAACACACCCAGCCGCTTTCCCTCGAAGTCGCTTGGTTGGGTGATTTCTACGCCATGTGCCGCGACGATATTGTTAAAGTCGGCCTGGCGGCCATTGTAGGCCCCACGCAGAGCAGCAGCGGAAACGAACTTTGTGTTTAGGCCAAACCGCTCCCGCGCCATGATCGTTAGTGTCGGACCTGAAAACGACAAATCCATTCGACCCGCGCGCATGTCCTCAATCGCCTGAACTTTGGTCCGCTGAACAAATTCGGGTTCGATGCCGCGCTTCTCGAACAGCCCTGCATCCAAGGCGTAGAACATTGGCATCATGCCGATCATTGGGTCGGGATGGTGGTCAATTTTGAGTTTCATCGCCTACGAAAATCCTTTGGCAAAACGCTCCGCGTCGGCGCCCAATTTATTTGATTTAATCATTCTATATGTGGAATATCTATATACTTTACGGCTGATGATCGATCCAATTAATTGACTTTATCAATTAATTGGATCGTGTCAATGGCCTGTGTCATCGCCGATGTTTGTTCAAATCCTGCAAGCGCATGAGAGGGTTGAGGCGGTTAGGATGCGTCTGAAGCCCAACCCGCTGACGGCGCGGGTCTTAAAGTCGGCGGCTGTTTGGCTGGGGCATCGACAATCCGGCCTATCGCCACACCGGATCCTGGCGTAGACGATGTGGCGGTTTTCACCGAAAAAGATATCCATCTCGTCGCCATCGCCCAGCGCCGCGCGCGCGATCTTTCGCATTTGGGCTTCGTCCCTGAAGATGAGACTCCAGTTCATAAACGTTTCCATGTAGCCGGCGGGGATGACCTCGGTGCTGAAATTGGCAAAGAGAAACTCTCCGCCCGGTTTCACCAGTTCAAGCATCCGTTTCGTGAGCAAAACGGCCAGCCCGTCAGGCAAATAGTCGTAAGCGCCCGCCGTATATACCAGATCGAACTGACCAATACAGGAGGCGCGGACGAGCAGGCCCTTGATCGAACCCGTCATTGGAATGACGCCCCACTCTCTCGGCATCGGAGGTAAAAATGGAACAAAAAACCGGCACGCGAGCATGCCCGTGGTTTTGTTGATCTTCTGCGCATACCGATTTCAGCCCGGCGTTGTAGCGAGCGTGGAAAGGATCTTGTGATTTGGCGTGTTAATTGCGCTCGGTCTGCGCATGCCGTTGGCGAACGCGCCGGGGCGAAGGCAGGCGAGCTCTTCACCGCCCCACCACCATGGAGCGCCGCAAATCGATTTTGTGAAAGCTCGCTGTTCTGGCACCATGGCGGGCGAGCAGCCATCAAGGTACTCGGCTTCGTCAAAAACTGACAAAAACGGTTTTGTTTGCCCTTTGGGCTTTGCTACAGGGGCGGGGTAGGATGCTCGCGAGCTTGGGGCAACACTGAGGGGCAAGGAATGGACGACAACAGGATCGACCCTGCGGGGGCCTCTCACATTCTGCCTTTGAGCCGGGAAGACGGCAGCCTCCCCAATCCCAATTACGTCGTTCCTGCACTGCACCGTGGTCTGGCCGTTCTTTCGCTCTTTCGCCGCGACCGGCCGCGCCTGAGCCTGTCTGAAATTACCGCGCTGCTGGGCCTGCCACGCGCCACCGCGTTCCGTCTCGTCTATACGCTTGAGAGCCTGGGGTTTCTCAAAAAGAGCAGCGAAGACGAACGATACGATCTGGGCACGCCGGTGCTTTCGCTCGGCTATGCCCTGCTCTCTTCCATGGACGTCATCGACAGGGCCGAAATGCCGCTGCGGCGGCTGCGGGACCGCACCGGGGGTTCGGTACACCTGGCGCGCCGGGACGGCCCTCATGTCGTCTATCTCATGCGCTTTGCCGCGCCGGATGCGATGACCGGCAATGTTCAGGTCGGCGCCCGCCTGCCTGTACACGCGACCACGCTGGGTCGGGCGCTGTTGATGGACAGCACCGAGGAAACGCTTGCTGCCCTGTTTGGCAGCGATGCGGAATTGCCCGCTTTCACGCGGACAACGGCGCGCACCATTTCGGAACTGGCTACCCAATTGGGCGAGGATCGCGACCGGGGCTACGTCAAGGGCCGCTCGATCTACGAAAACGGACTGGACAGCATGGCAGCGCCGGTGCGCGACGAAAACGGCGATATTGTTGCGGCCGTTTCCGTCGTGGGCTTCGGGCTGCTCAATCGTGGCGAGGCTGAAGAGGCCGATTTGCTGGCCGGACTGCTCGCCACGACCGAAGAAATCGGCCGGCCCGCGCTGTCCGGCGTCTAGTCAATTGGTCGTAGCCCTTGCCGGGCGACCGGCGTCGATCCCAGGCGCATATAGCGGCAAGCGTGCCTCCACGAAGGACTATATTTCAGACACTTGTTTTGGGTGGGCGCACCCCGGAGGCCTGCCTGCTGGCAGAGCGGCGGTGGAGAGTTGAACCGTCACCCGGCATCAGAGTGTCACAAGCGTGGAAACTGGCGGCAGGTAAACTTGACAGTCCCATGACAAGCCTCATATCGTTTCCTTGTAGAAACACGTGTTTCATATATGAAACAACTAAGGGGTAGGAATATTGAAGCGTCGTCAATTCTTGCAGAGCGCTGCCGCGCTCACCACCGGCTCTTTGGGGCTCGGGATGGGACTTGGCCAGGTTTTCGCCCAGGAAACCGGCCGCATGGTCTTTCTCACGCCACAGGGCTTTTCGCTGGCCTTTTCGGCAATAATGTACGGTCAATCGGGCGGATATTTCGCCGAAGAGGGACTTGATGTTCACGTCGAGGGCGGGCGTGGAGCCGCCCAGACCATCCAGCTCGTCGCTGCCCAGCAGGTCGACGTGTCCCGCACGGGCGGCGCCAACTACATGATCGCACGCGTCGAGCAGTCGGCTCCCGTGGTTGCCATCGCCACGATCGCGCAGACGTCGCCCTTCTTTATGATCTCGCCGGAGGCTGCGCCCATCGTTGACCCGCAAGACTACGTCGGGCGCACGCTCGGCATGGCATCACTGGGCGGATCGATGGAAGCGACACTCGATCTCATGCTGCGCCGCAACGGCATCGACCCGGCCGAAGTGCGCCGCGAGCGCATTGCCGACACCCCTGCCGGGTACGGTATGATCGAGGCGGGCCGCCTCGACGGATTTTTCGGTAATGTCAGCACGGCAACCCGTCTGCAGGCCGAAGGTCTGCCGATCACCATCGAGCCATTGCGCGACGGCATTCCGGGCCAGGTTTATGTGGTCAATGACGATACACTGACCAACCGGGCCGACGAGTTGACCGCGTTTATGCGCGGAGCGTATCGCGCCATCCAGGATATGGTCGAACGCGGCGACGATCTCGGGCCGGTCATCGAATCCATGCGCTCCCAGTTCGATATTCCCGGCTCGGACGATACCGAGGTGGCAATAGCCGATCTCAAGGGTAATCGCGATCTTTGGGTTGCCAATGGCGCCGAGAACGCCCTGCGCAACGATCCCGAACAATGGGACGAGGGCGAAGCCCTGCTGCGTGCGGCCGGTTCGCTTCAATCGGAAACCGACCTGGATCTTTACACAAACGCCATCTGGGACGCAGCCAATGCCGGCTGAGCCTCTGGCAAAGTCTCCGGTGACGCCAGTCGTCGCCGGGGAGCGGCCGTCGCTCCTCGCAATCGATGGGGTGCGGCGTGTCTTCGGGTCGGGGCCTAGCGGCGTTACGGCCCTCGATGGCATCGACATGACCGTCGGGAAGGGTGAATTCGTCGCCATCGTTGGCCCTTCGGGATGTGGAAAATCCACGCTTTTGCGGCTGCTGGCCGGGCTGGACAAACCCACCGCCGGGACCATCACATGGGCAAATGGCCAAGCGGGCCAAAGCTCGGTGGCCTTTCAGGAGCACCGTCTGCTGCCCTGGAGTTCGGTGCTCAACAATATCATGCTGCCCGCCACGATGCGCCGCAAAGCATCCGCGGCAGACCGGGATCGCGCCTTGCAACTGGCCCGGCTGGTCGGGCTCGAGGCATTCATCAAATCCAAGCCGGCTGAACTTTCAGGGGGCATGCGGCAGCGCGCCTCGGTGGCCCGCGCCCTGTTTCCCGAACCTGACCTTTTGCTGCTGGACGAGCCGTTCGGCGCTCTGGACGCCCTGACGCGGGAAAAGATCACTGGCGACACCGAGGAAATCTGGCTCAATCAGCGTTTCACGGCGTTGTTGATCACCCATTCGATCGCTGAAGCTGTTCACCTCGCCGACCGAGTGTTCGTCATGTCGCCGCGTCCGGGTCGGGTGACCCATATCGTCGATATCGATCTGCCGCGCCCGCGCACCGCATTGGTTGGTTCGGACCGATACAATGCGCTGGTCAACGAAATCCGCGCCAAGCTGCAGGACCCAGACCATGCCTAGATCGCAACGCTATCTCATTCAGGCCGCTGCCGTTATCGGCTTTTTTGCCATCTGGAAGTTCTATGTCGAGGCGTTCGAGGTCTCGACACTGGTTCTTCCGCCTCCCGAAGAGGTCTTCGTCGCGCTGTTCGGATTGTTCGCCAGCGGCGAGATCTGGCCGCATCTCTACGTTACCCTGCTTGAATGTCTGGGCGGTTTTGTCTTTGCCTGTATTGCTGGCGTAACGCTGGGCATGCTGCTTGGGCGCAACGCGATGCTCGATACGATTTTCAAGCCGTTCGTCATTGCACTGCAGGTGACCCCGAAGGTGGCCCTGATCCCGCTCTTTATCCTCTGGTTCGGGTTCGGGCTGGAATCCAAGGTGATTGTCTCGGCCGTGCTCGCGTTCTTCCCGGTGTTTGCCAACACCTATCTCGGCGCGCGCTCGGTCGACCGGGGGCTGGTCGAATTGTTCGAAGTGGGCAAGGCGACGCGCGACCGCCGGTTCACCAAGCTGGTGCTGCCCAGTTCGCTTCCCTACATCCTGACCGGCATGGAAATGGCCATAGTGCTGTCGATCATCGGTGCCGTCGTTGCCGAGTTCATGGCCGGCTCGCGGGGGCTGGGGTATCTGGCCACCATCAAGCTGCAAGAACTCCAGGTCGGCAGCCTGTTTGCCGTGGTGATCGTGCTGGCACTGATCGGGTTCGCGCTCTATTTCCTTGTCGGATCGTTGCGCAGGGTCCTGATCCCCTGGCACGAAAGCGCCCGTCCAGCGACCATCTGAGGTCAACAAAAAAGGCCCGGTCATGCACCGGGCCTTTTTCTTTGTTCAGTTCGAGGTCAGGTCAGGCCGCTGGAATGGCCAGCCCCCAGGCATCGTAACCGTAAACCCAGTCTGCGTTGCCCTGGCCCTTGAGCCAGTTGTTGGCCCGGGAGCCTTCCTGGACCTGGCTGGTGCGGGGCTTGCGCAATTGCTCGTAAACATTGAGCCGCAGCGGAATTTCGGCCAGGGACGCGCCCTGCAGCGATCTCGTGAGGACGATCGCGTCCTCGATGGCCATGCAGGCGCCCTGGGCCATGAACGGCACCATGGGATGTGCGGCGTCCCCGAGGATCGTCACACCGCCGCGGCTCCAGTTTGTGAATGGCTGGCGCACGTAAAGCGCCGATTTGGTTACGCTGGTGCAAGCGGCAAGGATTTGCTGCACTTCAGGATGGAAGCCTGCGTAGATGGCCCGCAGTTCTTCAACATCGCCCGGCATTGTCCAGCTTTCAGCCGTCCATTCGGGCTGCGAGGTGGTGGCGAAGATGAAAAGCTCTTCACCGCGCAACAGCGGGAAGGTGACGACCTGCATGTCCGGGGTCGCGCCCCACCACTTGGTGAAACAATCGAGATTGGGGACGTCCACGTCCTTGCTCTCGATGACGGCGCGATAGGAGACAAGGCCGGTAAATTCCGGGGCGTCGGCTCCGAACAGGCTCGTGCGGACGGCCGAATGAATGCCATCGGCGCCGATGACCAGATCAAAGCTCTCGGCTTTTCCGTCTGCGAATACGACAGCCGGCCGTTCGCCCCCGGTTTCGACCGAAACCACCTGGTGTCCGAGCCGAATGGCGGCCGGGTCGATCGCGGCTTCCATCGCCTGCAACAAGTCGCCACGGTGGATGGTAAGTTGGGGGGCTCCGTATTTTTCCTCTGCCGCTTTGCTCATGGGCAGGCGCGAGGTTTCTTCGCCGGTGTCCCAGGTGCGGCTGATGCGGTAGGCAGGACGGGCTGCGGTTTTGCGCAACGCCTCCCCGATCCCGAGCCCGTCCAGTGCCTTGACAGCATTGGGCGTCAGATTGACGTCGGCGCCGATGCGCAGAAACTGTTCGGCGCGTTCAAATACCGTTACCTTGTGCCCGGCTTTGATCAGCGCCAGCGCGCCGGCCAGACCGCCTACGCCGCCACCACAGATGGCAATTTCAAATTGATCCATTGTCTTGGTCTTCTTGATGCTTTGGCGGCTGGCCGCCCGTTCACGAGGTGTGCGAAGTGGGAATGTAGTGGAGCAGACGCTCCTCGGCCCAGGCCAGGACGCTGTAGAGCGCGATGCCGATAAGGGTGAGCAGGATGATGGCGTTGAACACCATTGCTGCATTGGCCTGCCCGCCGCCATAAGCGATCAGGAAACCCAGCCCCGTATTGCCGCCCACCAGTTCGCCGACGGTAACCCCGATCACCGCCAAGGTCGAAGAGATCCGCAGCCCTGCGAGAAGGTTGGGGAGGGTCGAGGGGAACTCGACCTTGAGGAAGATCTGCCACCGGCTCAGATTGTAGGCGCGGGCCAGATTGACCATGTCGCGATCGACGGTCTTCATGGCCGCCAGCACATTGACCAGCACCGGGAAGAAGACGATCAGCACCGTCACCAGAAGTTTTGGCGTTGCATTGTAGCCGAACCACATGATGAACAGCGGCGCAAACGCCACCTTTGGCGCGATCTGGAGGGCCAGAATGTAGGGGGAGAGCACCTTTTCCCAGAAGCTCGACAACCCCAGAAGATACCCCATCACGGCGCCGAGCAGCGAGCCGATGGCAAAGCCGAGCACCGTATAGAGGGCCGTCGATGCGATGTTGGCGATCAGGTCTTCACGCCGGTACATCCGGCCCAGTTCTGCGACCATGTCGCTGATTGTTGGGATGATGAAGCGGGGCACGCCAATCGCGGGCGGCAAAAATTCCCAGATCAGCAGCACGACGGCCAGAATGGCCAGCCCAATCAGTACATGCGGCTGCATGAAAGCGGGGCGCGCGCTTGATACGGGGGCGTCAACGGCGGTGGAACTCATTTTTACTGCCCTTGAAACAGGTGAGGATGGGCGCATCGCGCCCGAAGGCCGCGGCCCTGCCGATGGCAAGGCCGCGACAGCGCAGGGTCTGCTATTCGGTCACGAACTGATTGGTATAGACGTCCTCGATCGGCACCGCTTCGGTGATGATGTCGTTGGCCATATAGAAATCCTGGATTTCGAGGAGTTGCTCCTCGTTGAACGCGCCGCGCGGCAGCCCATCCATCTCGGCATAGACGCTCTCGACGTAGAACCGCATGACGCGCTCGATCTGCTCGACGTTCTCGGCATGCTGGTCCACAAAGCCCACATATTCCTGCGCGGCGACCGCGGGATCGGCAACGATGTCCTCGATTGCACGCAGCGTCGCACGCACGAAGCCTGCGGCCTGTTCGGGGTGTTCCGCGATGAACTGATCGGACGCAATGATGGCCTGCGGCTGCGCCGGGAACAGATCGCTCACAGGCATGACTGTCAGGTCCACGCCGGCATCCTGGATGCTCACGATCCATTCGGGCACGCCCGACATGGCCTGCACGCCGTCGGCGATCATGGCCTGGATAAGCCCGCCTGAACCGAGCGCCTGAATGTCGGCATCGGGACGGCCAATGCCCTCGCCGGCCAGCACGGCAAGCAGGTTGTAATAGGCGGTGTCCTGAAAGCTGATCACGGCGATGGACTCGCCTTCGAGATCGGCGACGCTTTCGATGCCGCTGTCGTTGCGCCAGGCGATGTGGGTCAGCCCCTTGCCACCGAGCAGCGCGACACCGCGCACTTCAAGCCCGTTGGGGCGCACGATCATGGCCGTGTCGCCCATGCCGCCGCCCATGTCCACATTGCCGACGGCGATCTGGGTGGCGACGTCCGCACCGCCCTGGCCGACGCGGAACTCGACGTCGAGCCCTTCTTCCTCGTAGTAGCCTTTGTGGAGCGCCAGCTGGAAGGGCGCGAAGGCGGGGAGAAAGTCCGGTGCCGGGAAGAGGTAGGTCAGGCTCTCCTGCCCTTGGACGGCACTTGCCGAAAGGGCGATGCTGCCGGCCAGCAGCAGCGAAAGTGAGGCGCGGTTCATTGATGGTCCTTCCTTTTATTTTGCGTCCACCCCCTCAGGCGGCTCGCTCATTGAGTTTGAGCAGATCGAAAATCTGCGCAGCATAACCGTGGACCTGCGGCACCTGCCGCCGGGCCAGGGGTTGTCCTCTGTCGGGGATATCGACAGAAAGCTCGTGAATGATGGTGCCGGGCCGCTCGGACAAGACCAACACCCTGTCGGACATGATGACGGCTTCCGACAGGTCGTGGGTAATCAGCAGCGTGGTGATGCCCGCATCCTGGATGGTCTTGGCAAAGCTGTTCTGGATCAGCAGCTTGGTCTGGGCGTCGAGAGCGGAGAATGGCTCATCTAGCAGGATGATGTCGGGGTCGATCGCCAAAGTGCGGGCCAGGGCAGCGCGCTGCCGCATTCCTCCCGACAACTGGTAGGGATAATGGTTCTCGAAGCCTTTGAGGTGACAGCGTTCGAGTTCGGCCATGGCGCGCTCGCGGCGCGCTCGGGCCGGAACGCCCCTGGCCTCGAGCCCGAATTCCACGTTCTTGACGATGGAACGCCAGGGCAGCAGCAGGTCTTTCTGGAGCATGAAACCTACGTGCGAGTTGGGGCCGACAACTGTCTCCCCGCTCACCAGCACCTCGCCTTTGGTGGGCTTATAGAGCCCGGCCGTCATGCTTAGAATCGTGCTCTTGCCGCAGCCCGAGGGGCCAACCACAGACACGAACTCTCCGCGCTTGACCGTAAAGTTGATGTCCTTGACCGCAGTCAGGACCTCGGTGCCGGACTTGTCGTTTCCGAACTGCTTTTCGACCCCGCGGAACTCAAGCGCCATAGCCGTTTTCCGCATATGCCTCGTCCAGATTTTTGTTGAGAGTGCTCAACTCCTTTTCGAGGAGCGCCGTGTCCCAGTCGGTCCGGCCCGAGGCCGGGGCCGTGATGCCGCGCTTGGTCATTTCGGCGGCGATCTGCGCGTAGTCGTGTTGCGGGGCCGCCATGATGTCCATCAGCGCGACCGCCAAGGCCTTTTCGCTTCCCGTCAGGTCACGGCCAAGGGACTGGTGCGCCAGTTCCGCACGCGTGGTGTCCTTGGCCCTCTGCGAGAGCCGGTCCTTGAAAACATCCATGCGGTTCCCCTCTGCGTCCGATGTGTTCAAATATCAACTTAGTGTTCATAATTACGCATCGCCACAGCGAAGTCAAGGCGACCTGTGGACGGTCGTGCTCGTAAAAGCAGCAACGCCGGCACTATGGAGAGTGCCGGACGCGCGCTATCGACTGGATTTTATTGAAGGTTCGCGGGGCTAACCCTGGTAGCCCAGGCCCCTGGAAATTTCCGCGGCAGCTGCCTTGATGGCGCCCTCGATATGCTGGGCATTGTTGCTGTAGGCGCTGAACTGCTCTTCGGGTCCCGTAACGTTGATACCGGCTATGGGACGAGCGCGATGGTCGAAAATTGCGGCCGCACAGGAGCCGATTCCCGGTTCGAAATTGCCCTTGCTCCAGGCGATGCCGTGCTTGCGGTCTTCACCGATCTGCATGATGAGCTGGGTCAATGTGGTCGACGTCTTGGCGGTATGGGCCTCGAGGTCGGCGTCCCTGTAGAGGTCGAGCAGTTGTTTTTCCGGCATATAGGCCAGGAGGATACGACCGATGGTGGTGGCGTGGGCCGGCAGGCGCGATCCCTCGCGAATATTGCTGATCAGGTGCGAATTGGGTGTTTCGCGCAACATATAGACGACGTCGCGTCCGTCAAGCACGCCCAGATGGATGGACAGGTGCAGCTCGCTGGCAAGCCTTGCCATAACGGGCTGCGCAACCCGCGTCACGTCGCGGGACTTGAGCGCATCCGCAGCGAGGGAAATCATCCCCACGCCCAACTGCCAGCTCGCGCCGTCATCATCGGATTCGATGATTCCCTCCTCTTCGAGCGTGTGCAAGAGGCGTATCAGCGTCGTTCTGTTGATGCCCAACTCGCGGGCCGTGGCTGCCGCATTGCGGCAGCGCCCGCCCGCGGCGATGTGCCGGAGCAGCCGAAAAGCGCGGTGAACGGGGGGCACAGAATAGGACGGGCCCTGTGCGCTTTCGGCTTCGATCTCGGTCATATCGTCGGTCACCCGGGCAACTCCACCCATACGTCTTTTCCTTTTTCATAATCCATAGCCGGTGCACGGGCAATGCGCGCCGCTTGACAGAGATTAGCTTATGCGTAATTATGAACACAACGTGTATATTTGAACAGTATGGCACGGAAAAGGGGTTCGTTCGATGTTTTCGATCGTCAGAGAGACGCGTGAAAAGGGATTGACGGAATGGCTTGCGCCAGCCCGTGCCCGCTCGGCTCGCTGCGCACCCCCGGGCCTCACCCGCTTTTTCCTTCAAACCTTTCCGAACCGTCAGCACAGGAGACATTGATGTCTGTAGCGCCAAAGAAATTCCCGTCGATCGAGCCCGATGACGTGATGATTCCCGAAGGCAAGTCGCTTTCCGAATGGATTGAAAGTCGCGTCGCCCGGTACGAAACCCGGACGATCGATTGGGATGCCCTGAAATTCCAAGCCGATTACGATCCTATCTACCGTCGTGCCCAGATGCGCTACATCGGCACCGGCGCAACCGGCATCACCGACGACGAGAACGTGGTTCCGGCCGAAAACTTCACCTTCTCCACGATGGTGCTGCCTGCCGGCTGCGAGGGTCCGCTCCACATTCACCGTGACGCCGAGGAAGTGTTCTTCATCCTCAAGGGGAACAAGATCCGCCTCTTTATCGAGCACAAGGGCGAGCTTGTCGAAACCGTCCTGGCCGAGCGCGACATCATCTCGGTGCCTGCAGGTCTTTATCGCGGCCTGCGCAATGAGGGCATCGAAGAAGCCCTGATGTGCGTGATGATCGGCAATCCCAAGCCGGTGACCCCGACATATCCCGAGGATCACCCGGTTTCCAAAATCTCGCGGCCTGCGAAAAACAAGGTCGCCGGCTAACAAGCCCCGGGGAGGGGCCGTCGGTCCCTCCCGCTTTGGAACTCCCTCACAGTCTGGAGCGAACACATGACAGTCGTCGACAAGAAGGCGCTCATCGAATCCCGGGTCAATTCCGGTTTACAGGGCCAGTGGTATCCGGTGGCCAAGTCGGTCGAGGTCAAAGCCTCCCGTCCCTATGGCGCCAAGCTCCTGGGCCAGAAAATCGTGCTCTGGCGCGGCAAGGACGGGAAGATCAACGCAGTTGACGATTTCTGCCCTCACCGTGGCGCTCCCTTGTCTTACGGCGAAATCCACGAAGGCAATATTGGCTGCCGCTATCACGGGGTGGTTGTCGACGGCGATGGCGTCGTGGTCCGTGTTCCTGCCATGCCCGAATGCGCGCTTGAGGGGCGGAAGGCGCTGAACAATTTCCATGTGCGCGAGGCCAATGACGCTGTCTTTGTCTATATGCCTTCGGTCAACCAGCCTGAGCCGCCAGAACTGGTTCTACCGCCCGAATTCGCCGACAACGCCTGGGCGGGGTTCTTGTGCACGGCCATCTGGGAAACCAACTACCGCTATGCCCTCGACAACCTCGCCGACCCGATGCACGGGTGCTATCTGCACTCCGAGAGCTTCACGCTGGCTTACGGCTCCAAACAGGACCTGATGAAGCTCGACAAGACCGAGCATGGCTTTCACGTGACGCGTGTCGGTCAGGTCGGCGACAATTTCGATTGGGCCGAGTTCGCAGTTCATCCCGGCAACAGCTATTGCTTCCTCGACATCCCCTATCCTCCGGCAGCAGGTCCCGGCGGCAATATGCGTATCGTGGGTTTCGTAACCCCCATCGACGAACATAGCTGCAAGGTCTTTTTCTGGCGCATGCGCAAAGTCGAGGGTATCGCCCGCGAATCCTGGCGCTTCCTCTATCGCGCCGAGCTCGAGGAGCGTCATTGGAACGTGCTCGAGCAGGATCGCGTCATGCTCGAAGGCATGCCAGACGATGCCCGGAAGCGCGAAATGCTCTACCAGCACGATCTTGGCGTCAGCCGGATCCGCCAGATTCTGACGCGCGCCGCCAAGGAGCAGGTTGAAGCCGAACTGGCGCAGGTGGCGGCCCAATGATGCTCCAGGGCCGCACCGTTCTCGTTACCGGCGTTTCACGCGGGCTGGGCCGTGCCGTCGCGGAGGCCGTCGCCGCGCAGGGGGCGAACCTTGTGCTGGCCGACGTAGACGCCGCGGGCGGTCAGGCGACGTGTGCGGCGCTGACCGAAAATGGCGCACAGGCGCGCTTCCTTCCGCTCGACCTTGCCGATCCCGACAGCATTGCCGCCCTGGCCGAAAATATTTCAGCCCGCGAGGGCCATCTGCATGGCCTGGTCAACAATGCTGCCGTTGCGACAAATGTGGGTGGCATGGGCTTTGAAGACATCGAGCTTGCGCTGTGGGACCGCGTCATGACGGTCAATGTGCGCGGCACCTGGCTCATCACGCGCGCCTGCGCCGACCTGCTGCGGGCTTCGGGCAGCGGGCGTATCGTCAACGTGGCGTCCGACACCGCGCTTTGGGGCGCCCCGCGGCTTCTTTCCTATACGGCCTCAAAGGGCGCCGTGATGGCCATGACCCGCTCGCTGGCACGCGAACTGGGCCCGGACGGTATTGGAGTGGCCTGCATTGCGCCGGGCATTTTGCAGACCGAAAGCACCGAATACGTGCCCGAGGCGCGCCACCTTCTGTATTCCGAAGGCCGCGCCGTACCCGGTCCGCAGGGAACCGGCGAGGCCGCGGGCGTGGCGGCTTTCCTCGTCTCAAATGATGCGATCACCCTCACCGGGCAGGTTCTGCCCGTCAACCACGGCTTCTGTTTTTCCTGATGACCATGAACCCCATCCTCACCAGCGCTATAGAATGGCAGGAGCGACCCGGCAGCGGCGACGTTCTGGTCTGCCTGCATGGCATCGGGTCGATGGCCTCCACGTTCGATGATCTTCTGGCCTACCTGCCCACCGATCTGCGCGTTATCTGCTGGAACGCGCCCGGCTACGGAAAGAGCGAGCCGCTGGAGGCCGAATGGCCCCTGGCCGAGGACTACGCCGCAGCGCTCGCTTCTTTCTGCGACAGCCTTGGCCTCGGCCGGGTCCACATTCTCGGACATTCGCTGGGCACCCTCATGGGTGCTGCTTTCGCCACCCGATACCCCGAGCGTGTCGCCAGTCTCACGCTTGCGTCGTGCGCTCAGGGACGTGGCACGCCCAGGGGTGGAGCACTTTCCGAAAAAGATGCCCAGCGCTTGGGTGACCTGGAAGCGCTGGGCGCGCAGGAATTTGCCGCTGCGCGCGCTCCCCGTCTCGTCTATGCGCCTGAGCGCAATCCTGCCATCGTTTCTGCGGTGCGCTCGGACATGGAGAAGGTCACAATGCCAGGCTACGGACAGGCGGTCCGCATGCTGGCGTCGGGCGATCTTGCCGCCGACTGCACCGGCGTTCGAGCGCGCACTTCGGTCATCGTCGGCGCTGATGATGTCGTCACGCCACCGGCCCAGTCGCAGGCCGCGTTCGACGCGCTCGGTGCGAGAGTGCGCGGCGAATACGTTCTCGTGCCCCATGCCGGCCACGCCATACACCGCCAGGCGCCCGCCGCGCTGGCGGCAGTTCTCGTTTCAACGATCGGAAATGCCCTTCCTGAGGGCGACACTGCACAATTGGGAGACGTCAGATGAGCGAACCGATTCGCGTTGGTGCCCTGCGTGGCATCGTCATGCGTGCGCCGGGCATTACCGCCACCAAGGGCTTTTATGAAAACAACTGGGGCCTGACCATCGCTAGGGAAGAGGACGGCGCCGTCTATTTCCGGGGCACCGGCGATGAGCCGTTTGTGTACGGCCTCAAGGATGGTCCGGTGTACGGCATCGAATACGTGCATTTCTCGATGCCCGACCGAGCCTCGATGGACGCGCTCCATCGCCAGGTTGTTGCCAAGGGTGCGACGGCCCTGGGCGAGCCTGCCGAGTTCGACGATTTTGCCGGCGGATACGGCTTTGAAGTGCTCGATCCCGACCTGCGCCGCCTGCGCTTTCGCACCGGCGCGGAAACCGCAGAGGCCAAGGAAGAGTGGGCCCGTCCGCGCAAGGTCAGCCATGTCGTGCTCAACAGCGGCGACATGGACGGCGTGGAACAATGGTACGTGGACGTGCTCGGTTTCCGCGTTTCCGACTATTCGGCGGACCAGATGGTCTTTCTGCGCTGCGCCACCGACCATCACTCCATCGCGCTTGTGCGCGGCCACTACGCATCGGTCAATCACGTTGCATTCGAGTTGCCCTCGATCAACGAATTCATGCGCTCCATCGGCCGTATGAAGGAAAAGGGTCTGCATCCCACCTGGGGACCGGGACGCCATGGGCCGGGCGACAATCCTTTCGCTTACTATGTCTCTCCGTCGGGGTTCGTGATCGAATTCACCTCGGAAATCCAGCAGATCGACGAGCACACGCACGAAGCTCAGGTTTGGCCGCGCGACGTGCCAGAGAAGATGGATCAGTGGATGACCGCCGGCCCTCCGACCAGCGCCCAGCGCGCCGTCATGCAGGGCCGCCCGGACCCCGGCTTTCCCGAGCTTAAAGGAAACCAGCCATGACGCTGCCTTACGAAGGACGGGTGGCGGTGGTGACCGGCGGATCGTCGGGCATCGGCCTTTCCACTGTCGAGCTCCTGCTCTCTCAGGGCGCCCGCGTCGCACTGTGCGCCCGCGGTGAAGGACGCCTCAAGGACGTCGTCTCGGTGCTGGCGCGCGATCACGGCGCCGATCGGATAATTTCCCGCGCTTTCTCGGTGCTCGATTCCGATGCCGTCAACGCATTCGCGGCGGATGTCGGAGCCAGCTTTGGACGATGCGATCTTCTGGTCAACAATGCCGGACAGGGCCGCATCTCGACGTTTGAGGAAACCACAGACGAGGCATGGCGGGCCGAGTACGAACTCAAGATGTTCAGCCAGATCTATCCAATCCGCGCTTTCGTGCCCATGCTCCGGGAGTCCAAAGGGGCCATCGTCGCTGTCAATTCGCTGCTGGCCTATCAGCCCGAGCCGCACATGGTCTGCACCTCATCGGCCCGTGCCGGGGTGCAGAACCTGCTCAAATCTCTCAGTCTCGAGTTGGCACCCGAGGTGCGCGTCAATTCCGTTCTGCTCGGCCTGGTTGGCTCTGGCCAATGGACGCGCCGTTTCGCCGAACGCGAGGACCAGTCGATGAGCCGGGAGGAGTGGTACGGCAATCTGGCCCGCAAGAAGGGCATCCCGCTCGGGCGCCTGGGCGACCCAAGCGAAGCCGCAGCCGCAATCGCCTTTTTGGGCTCACATGCCGCCAGCTACATCACAGGCGCGCAACTCGATGTTTCGGGCGGTCTCGCCCGTCACATCTGATACCAGTCAATGGAAGCCATTATGAAACTGGAACAAGTCACACGCCACGAGACCGTCGGTGATTTCATTGCCGCCTATCTCGCCGACATCGGCGTCGAGGTGATCTTCGGGGTTATCTCCATCCACAACATGCCGATCCTGGATGCGCTGGCGCGTCAGGGCCGCGTGCGTTTTGTTCCGGCGCGCGGCGAGGCCGGCGCCATGAACATGGCCGATGCCTACGCCCGCGTTTCGGGCAAACTTGGCGTTGTGATGACTTCGACGGGTACCGCAGCGGGCAATGCCGCCGGCGCGCAGGTTGAAGCGTTGACCGCCGGCACGTCACTGCTTCACATCACGGCAACCGTCGATACCCAGTTCATGGACCGCGACAGGGCGCCGATCCACGATGTTCCGCGCCAGCCCGACATGCTCAAGGGCATTTCCAAGGCCTATTATCGGCTGTGGGACGCAAAGAGCGCCATTGGAACGCTGACCGCCGCCATCAACGCCGCCATCAGCGCGCCCACGGGCCCGGTGAGCCTTGAAATCCCCGTTGACGTCCAGCGTATGGCAGCGCCGCCTTCGACGCGCGCTTTTGCCCTTTCGCCGCAGAACCCACTGGCCAGCGATGCCGTCATCGACGAGCTGGCCCAGCTCGTTACCGGCGCGCGGCGTCCGATGATCTGGTTGGGTGGGGGCGCCCGCAACGCAAGCAGGCAAGCCACTGAACTCGTGGAACGCGGCTTTGCAGCGGTCACCTCCACAAATGGCCGCGCCACGGTATCGGAGGACAATCCGGCCAATCTGGGTGCCTTCAATATGGCGCCCGAGAGCCAGGCGCTGTACGAAACCATCGATCTGATGATCGTTGTCGGCTCGAGGCTGCGCGGCAACGAGACGCTCAACAACACTATGCGTTTGCCGCGTCCCCTTATCCAGATCGATGCCGACGCTTATCAGGGCGGCCGCAACTATCCCGTGGATCTTTTCGTTCACGGCGATGCAGCCGACACGCTGCAACGCCTGCTCGACCGCCTGCCGGAGAAGCTCTCGGTCGATCCCAACCTCGTCTTCGACATTGCCAACACCCGCGCCCGCGGGGAGGGCACGATGCGCGCGGCCATGGGCCCCTACAGCACCATCGCCGACGCTCTGCTCGAGCGGGTGACGCCGGGCGGGCATCCCTGGGTGCGCGACGTAACGATCTCGAACTCAACGTTCGGCAACCGTTACGTCAAGATCGCCGAGCCCTGTCACGGCGTGCATGCGCTGGGCGGCGGCATCGGCCAGGGCGTTGCCATGGGCATCGGCGCGGCAATAGCGTCCAAATCCGCCAAGGCGATCACGCTGCTCGGCGACGGAGGCACCCAGCTCGGGATCGCCGAAATGATCACCGCAGTCGAGGAGAAAGCGCCGCTCGTTTACGTGCTGATGAACGACCAGGCCTATGGCGTCATCCGCAACATCCAGGACGCCCAGTACGATAGCCGTCATTACTATTCGGCCCTGCACACCCCCGATTTTGCCACCCATTGCGCTGCAATCGGCATGCCGCACCACAAGGTTGGCGCCGTTTCCGAGTTTGCTGGTGTCCTTGATGCCGCGCTGGCCGCCGAAGGCCCCCAGCTTATCGAAGTGGACATGATCGCCATCGGTCCGTTTGCCGAGAGCTTTTCAGGCCCTCCGGCGGGTGCTGCCGGCAACAAGGTTTGATCGGCATGCATCTGGGATTGATCGGCTACGGCAACATTGCCCACACCCTGATGGGCGTACTCGCCAACGAAGGCGCGAAGCCCTCCAAGGTCACAGTGCTTTGCACGCCCGACCATGTGGGCGAAACGCGGGCACGGCTGGCCAGGGATTTCGACGGCCAGGGGCAGGTTGTTGCAGAGACGGGGGCGTTGATTGACGCCATGCCTGATCTCGTCGTCGAATGTGCCGGCCATGAGGGCGTCCGCCAGCACGCGACCGCCGTGCTGCGCGCCGGGATCGAGACGGTCATCGTCTCGATCGGCTCGCTGGCCGATCAGCCCTTGCACGAAGAGGTGCTGGACGCGGCGCGCGCCGGATCCACCCGGTTCATCCTGCCCGCCGGCGCCATTGGCGGCATCGATGTCCTCTCGGCCCTCAAGCCATCAGGGATAGAGGCCGTGAGCTATACCGGTCGCAAGCCTCCAGGAGCCTGGAAAGGCACCCCCGCCGATAAGATGCACGACCTCGATGCGCTCGCGGTCGAAACCGTCATTTTTTCCGGGAATGCGCGCGAGGCAGCCATTCAATACCCCAAGAACGCCAATGTCGCTGCGACCCTGGCGCTTGCCGGGCTGGGGTTCGAAAAGACCGGGGTGCGCCTTGTTGCCGACCCCGGCGTAAGCGGCAATGTACACGAATACAGCGTCCGCTCGGCAGCCGCCGAATTCACTGTAAGGATCGAAGGCAAGCCGTCCCCGGACAATCCCAAGACCTCGGTCACCACCGTCTATTCAGTCGCACGCGAAATCTTCAACCGCTGTCGGGAGCAGGCCATATGACCCATTTCGAACTGCCGCCCGCCGAGCTTTTCATCGGCGGAAGCTGGGAAAAGGGCACCGGCGCGGAGATCGCCTCGGTCTTTTCGGCCGACGGATCGGTCAACCGTGTCATCAACGGTGCAAGCCGGGCCGATGGCGAGCGGGCCATAGAGCGGGCGCTTCGGGCGCAGGCCGATCCGGCCTGGCGCAATCTCAAGCCCCATGAACGCGCCCGCTACCTCTACCGCATTGCCGAAGGCATAGAAAACAACGCGGCGCGCATTGCCCATATCCAGACGCGCGACACCGGCAAGACGCTGCGGGAGACGACGGCGCTTGTTGCATCGGCCGCGGGTACGTTCCGCTATTATGCGGGCGCTCTGGAAAGCCTCGATGATGCGCTGACGGCGCCGCGCGGCGACTATCTTTCCCTCTCGATCCACGAGCCGCTGGGACTTGTCGCGGCGATCACGCCGTGGAACTCCCCGATTGCGTCGGACGCCCAGAAGGTGGCGCCCGCACTTGCAGCGGGCAATGCAGTGCTGCTCAAGCCTGCCTCATGGTCGCCGCTGGTTTCGCTTGAACTGGCGCGCATCATCGAGGCGGCCTGTCTGCCCAAAGGACTGTTCTCGGTTCTCCCGGGCGCTGGCCGCGAGGTGGGCAATCTGCTGGTCGAGCATCGGGCGATTTCGCGGGTCAGCTTTACCGGCGGCACCGCGACGGGCCGTATGCTGGCGCGGCAGGCGGCGGAAAAGCTGATGCCGATTTCGCTCGAACTCGGCGGCAAGTCCCCCACCATCGTCTTTGCAGATGCCGATATCGACCTGGCGATCGCCGGCGTTCTGTTTGGCGTTTTTTCGTCGAGTGGCCAAAGCTGCATCGCCGGCTCGCGCCTGTTCGTTGAGCGCTCGATCTACGACAGTTTTGTTGCGCGCCTTGTCGAGGCGACCAACGCGCTGGTGGTTGGCGACCCATTCGACGAGCGCACGCAAGTGGCCCCGCTCGTTCATTTCGATCACCGCGACGCTGTGGCCAATCAAGTGGCGGCGGCGGTCGAGGCTGGTGCCGAGATCCTTTGCGGCGGCGCGATACCCCAGGGCGATCAGTACGCCAAGGGCGCCTATTATCTGCCCACCATACTCGCCGGCGTGACCAACGACGCAGAAATCTGCCGTCAGGAGATATTCGGTCCGGTCCTGTGCGTGCTGCCGTTCGATGACGAAGCCGAATTGATCGCCCAATCCAACGACAATGATTACGGGCTGGCCTGTGGCGTCTGGACCCGCGATTTCCCCAAGGCCTGGCGCATTGCCCGCGCCATTACCAGCGGAACCGTCTGGGTCAACACCTACAAGCAGTTTTCCGTCTCGACACCCTTTGGCGGCGAAAAGGATTCCGGCACTGGACGCGAAAAAGGCAGGGACGGCATCCGCGCCTATATGGCCCAGAAATCGGTTTACGTTGATCTGACCGGCAAGCCCCACCCATGGGCGCGCTGGCCGGATGGGGGTGCATGATGCCGTCCATCGCCATCGTCGGCGCCGGCCCGTCGGGCTGTTACACGGCACAAGCTCTCGGCAAGGCGCTGCCTGAGGCCCGCATCGATATCATCGACCGCCTGCCGGTCCCTTACGGCTTGATCCGATATGGTGTTGCCCCGGACCATCAGGGCACCAAGGCCGTGACACGTCAGTTCGAACG
Organism: Rhizobiales bacterium UBA1912; assembly: GCA_002337455.1. GTDB lineage: Bacteria > Pseudomonadota > Alphaproteobacteria > Rhizobiales > Devosiaceae > Pelagibacterium. Next base: position 78,192 of record DDGC01000001.1, read on the forward strand.
TCTCTTCGAGCGCAGCGGCGTGGGCTTTTTTGGCAATGTCGCCCTGGGGCGCGACATCGCACTCGCAGATCTGCGCGCGCAATATGACGCTGTGGTCCTGGCCACCGGCCTGTCGCAGGATCGCGCCTTGGGTATCGAAGGCGAGGACCTTCCCGGCGTGATCGGCGCGGGACGCATTACCCGGTATTGGAACGACCATCCCGACTCTGAAAATGACGCGATCGGCCTGGGCCGCAAGGCGGTCATTATCGGTAATGGCAATGTCGCCATCGATCTGGTCCGCATCCTTGCGAAGGTCGATGGCGAATTCGAAGGCTCCGATCTGGGCGGCCACCATCTTAATGGCTTTCGCAACGCCAGTGTGGAGAGCATCGACATCATCGGCCGTTCCCCGGCTGGTGTGGCGAAATTCGATCCCGTCATGCTGCGCGAGCTCGCCAAGCTGACCGATGCCCGCATAAAGGTCATCTCGGCCGCCGGAGAGGGAAAAGTCGTCGAGGCACTTGCCGCCATAGACGGCCATGATCCCCAGGATGCGCAAAAAACCATTACCTTCCGCTTTGGCTGGACACCAGCCAGGCTGACCGGCGAGCAACAGCTTCAAGAGGCGCATTTCACGGCGACTGACGGTTCGGGAGAAACGCTTGTCTTGCCGTGCGACAGTCTTTTGACCGCCATCGGCTTTGCCGGCAGTGAGGATGTCCCCTCGCCCGAAGCTTCCGAAGATGGGTTTATCGAGCCCGGTCTTTATGCAACCGGCTGGTTCCGTCGCGGGCCTCGCGGCACCATTCCCGAAAATCGCGCCGACGCCCAGGCCGTCGCCGCCCGCATTGCCGCTGACCTGGCTTCCGTCCGGTCAGCGCGGCCCGGCCGCGATGGCCTTGCTCAGCTTGTACCCCACGCCACCGATTATCACGGCTGGCAGCGCATCGATGCCGCCGAGCGCACCGACTGCCCAGCCGACCGCTGCCGCATCAAGATTCGCGGCCGCAACCAGATGCTCGACCTTGCACGCCAGAAAGGAATGCAGTGATGAAGATCGCCATTCTCTACGGAACCGAAACCGGCAATGCCGAAATGTTGGCCGAAGACATCGCCGCTCACCTTGCCGACCACGAGGTGGAGGTGACCAATTTGAGCGATTTCGCACCCGACGCGTTCGACGCCGACAATTTCTACATTCTCGTCACCTCGACATATGGCGATGGGGACTTGCCCGCTTCGGCCATCCCGTTCGGCGAAAGGATGGCCGACGCGCAGCCCGATCTCTCGTCTATCACCTTCGCGGTGTTCGGCATGGGCGATAGCGAATATCCCGAAACCTATAACTTCGGTGGCAAGCGCCTCGAAGAGTTGATGACCTCGGCCGGCGCGCAACAGGTCGGCGAGCGCATCACCCACGACGCCTCGGGCAGCGATATGCCCGAGGATTTGGCGTTGCCGTGGGCGGAAGACGTCGTGCGCCAGATGGAGGCGCGTCGCGAGGAGGCAGCATGACATCCGCCGCCGATATCCGCGAACGCCTGCTCACGCCATGGCGCCACGGCGAAGCCCATGATCTTCGCGACCTCGATATCACCGACCCGCTCGATCTTTCCGGATGCGTGCTGTCTGGGTTCGATCTGAGCGGAACGCGCTTTCGCGCGCCAGTCGATTTCAGCGGCGCACGGCTGGAGGGGTTGAGCTGGTTCACCGGGGTGAGGTTCGATGACGCGACCGATTTCACCCGCTCCATGTTTCTCAACGATGCCCGCTTCGATGGCAGCCGCTTTGCCGGGCCCGCTGTTTTTTCGGGCGCCGAGTTTCGCGGCATTGCCCGTTTCGATGGCGCGCACCTCGATGCTGGCGGGGACTTCTCGGCCATCACCAGCTACGGCAATTTTGCCTTCGACGCTGTGCGAATAAAGGCCCCGATCGAATTTACCGGCGCCGAGCTTCTGGGCGGCCTGTGGGCCAATCGGGCCCATTTCGAGCATGAAGCGGACTTCGCGTCCACGCAAGTTCATGGGCGGTTGTGGCTCAAGAACGCTGTTGTCCAGAACCACCCGCTGTCCGAAACAGCGTTCGACCTGTCTTTCGGCTACACCTACAAATAGCGGCCCGCGATCAACGGGCCCGAAACGGCATCCAGCCTTGAGGCTTGGTTGCGATGTTAACGCGTTCGCCAACCGGCAATGCATCGCCTTCGTGGTAGATCGTCATCACTGCGTCCCCAACATCGACCTTGTTGCGATGCATTTGAGCTTCCAGATGGCTCTCGACGATCGTTCCCGGCACGCCTTCGGACGCGAAGAACTGGCTTGCCGGGCGGGCGCCGAGGACGACCAATTGCCCCTCTTTCATCCATGCCGCCCGTTTCACGGAAAACCGGCCACCACCCGTGCAAGCAACAACGGCATCTTCACCCTTGAGCGAAGCGACCTGGCCCTCCAATGTGTTCATCTCTCCGAACAATCGGGCGATGAACAGCGAGCTCGGGGCGCCCATCACTTCCGATGGCGCCGCCTGCTGCAGGATCTTGCCGCCTTCCATCACTCCAACCCGATCGGCGAGGCCAAGCGCGTCGTCCCGGTCATGGGTAACGATCACCGCCGTCGTTCCCAAGGATTTGCAGAGGCGGCGGATTTCGCCACGGACGTCGGAGCGCAACTGCGGATCCAGATTGGACAGGGGTTCGTCCATCAGCAGTACACTGGGCCGCTGGGCGATGGCCCGCGCAAGCGCGACGCGCTGCTGTTGTCCTCCTGACAGTTGGGTAATGCGACGATCGGCCAAATGACCGATCTGCATCATCTCAAGTGTGTCCCTGGTGCGCGTGTCCGCTTCGGGGCGCGATAGCCGTGTTCGCCCGCGCTCAAGGGTGAAGCGGACATTTTGCCTGACCGTCATGGTTGGCCAGAGGGCATAGGACTGGAACACCATGCCGATGGGGCGGCGTTCAGGGGGAAGCCAGAGTCGCTCGCGTTGCGAATAAACAGGGGTTCCGCTGAAACCCATTTCGCCGCCGGTGGGCACTTCCAGGCCCGCCATCATGCGAAGCGTAGTTGTCTTGCCGCAACCTGACTGTCCGAGCAGAACGTAGGACTCTCCTTCCTTTACCGCCAGGTCGAGGTCGTTGAGCACGAGAACACCGCGTGGGCCGCCAAATCTTTTCTCGATTTTCGCCAGGGTAATAGCAGTCATGGATGTGTTGGACCGTTCATTAGCGGGCGACCGGGCGCCGCGTGAGGTAGAGGAAGCCAGCGAGAAAAACAGCGACGATGGCGAAGAGCGCCAGCGAAAGCGCGGCAGACTGCTGGGTCTGACCTGAGCTGTTGTAAAGGAAGATACGCGAGGCCAGCGTTTGTAGGTCGTAGTTGCTCATGATCAGCGTGATCGGCAGCTCGCGCAGCGTCAGAAGAGCGACCCAGAACCAGGCGAAGACCAACCCGGTTTGCGCTGCAGGGATCGCTATGGACACCAAGGTCCGGCTGGATGTGATCCCCGCCGTGCGAGCATATTCGGCCATCTCGGGGTTCAGTTGCCGGAACGCATTTTCGGTGATTCTGTGCGCCGTTGCGACATATCTTGTGCCGATCGCGATGACCAGCAGCCAGACAGTTCCGAATATGGGCACATAGCGATGCACTGTCAGTCCGCCGATATTGAACACGACGGCAATAACGATCGAGGGCACAGCCAGGCTGACTATCGTGACGAGATCGATTGTCCTGCCCATGGCGGGCATGCGGCCCGATACCCATGACATTGAAATGGTGAACAGCAACACGCATGTGGGGACGAAAAGTGTGATGAACACCGTCGTCGTCCCGACGTTTGCCAGTTCAGCCCAGAACTGCGATCCGAAACCGGCCAGCGACAGCTTTGATATTGCATCCAGGCTTGGTGGCTGTGGGACCGGAAGCAGTGCTGTCCAAACCAACATCAGGAACGGCAGGCCGATGCCCAAAAACGCGTAGATCGCCAAGCCGATAGTCGAGGCAATCTGGGCCTTCGAGCCCAGCCGTACCGAAGCAACACGAGCCCGGCCACCAATCGTTCCGGCGTCTGCGCTGCGTTTAAAGACCAGAATTTGCACAACAATTAGCGCCAACAGGACCGCTGCCGTCATCGTCCCTATGGCCGAGGCATGCCCATATTGGGGCAAGGTCATGGCAGATTGAGTGTATTGATATATCCATGTGGCGATCACATCGATGCGCGCCTGCATGCCCAGCATGCCGGCATAGTCGAAGGTTTCGACGGAGATAACGAGGAAAAACAGGCCAGTGCTGATCAAAGCGGGAGCAGTCATCGGAAGCAAAATCCTGAACAGGGCGTCGGACTTGCTGATTCCATGAGCACTCGCCGCCTCCTCCATCGCCCCATCTACGCTGGAAAACGCGGGGGCGAGAAAATAGAAGGCCGGGCCAACCATGGTGAGGCCCTGCAAGACTATGATCCAAGGCATCGAGTAGATGTTTACCAGAGCGCCTTGGCCGCTCACCTCCTGCCACCAAAGATTGACGAGACCGTTGGAGGGATTGAGCAAGAAGATATAGCCCAGAGCGACAAGAAAGCCGGGAACAGCGATCTGGCTGGTTGCAGCCACCAGGATGGCGCCGCGCCAGCGAAAATTTGTGCGCGCGTATAGCCAAGCGAGCGGAATGGCGATCACGAACATTACGGCAAGGCTGCCGACGGCCAGAACGGCGGTGTTGGCAATGACTGTCGCAAATTTGCGCGAGCCGATGATCGACTGATAATTGGCCAACCCGAACGTCTTCGTTTCGTCAGAAAGGAAACTGCTCAGGATCAAACCGGCGATGGGCAGCAGCAGCAATACGACCGCAGTGATAGCGAGCACCATTACCACCGTGTTGAGTGGGTCACTCCGGCGTGCCGTGATCATGGACGCCGGGCCTGTCGATTGGGGCATGGTGTTTCCTTGGGGTGACAGGCGGAAATGCTTTCGACCTGTCACCCAGTTCGAGCTAAAGATCCTGAAGAAGCCGGGCGATGGCATTGCCCGCCTCAACACCCTCATTCATCCACCAACCGGCCGGAGCCGAATAGACTCCGTCGGTCAGGACCGACATCTCGTAGAGGTCGGTTCCTGGCATCGTGTGGCGGGGCCAATCGAGCACTTCGGCCGACAGTGCCTGGCCGCCCTCAGTCTGGGATAGCCACCATGCAACAACGGTCGCCGCATTCTTGTGATTTGAGTGTTCAAGAACTCCAGCGAAGCGCGGCACCAGTGGCGCCTTGATCGGCACGTAGGCGACCGGCGAGTTGTTCGCGACCTGATCGGCGGAAATGCGGATGCCGAAACCGATCGGGTACTCGCCGCTCTCGACAAGTGTCCGGATGGCGGTAGGAGCGGGCGCAATGCCAACACGCAGGTCCGAAAACAGGGTTTCGACCATGTCGAGTGTCGCTTCCTGGCCGAGGCCCATGGCCCAGGGCGAAAAAACGTCTGGTAAAGCGGCAGTCACAATCTTGCCTGTCCATTCTTCGGACAGCAGCTCATCAAGGCTGGTCGGCACGTCGTCAGGATCGAGAAGGTCGGTATTGTAAAAAATGGGGCGAGCAAATTCAGCAACGAACAGGCCGTGTACCTGTTGCGCTATCTCGTCGTGCTTCGCGTCAAGGGCGACCCAATCGGTCGCAGCGATGGCGCCCGCGTCGTTGAGGATGCCGAGCAGGGTGGGGACCGTTACAAACAGATCGACGGGAACCTCAACCCCAGCATTGTGCTGTTGCACCAATTGCTGAATGTAAACGGGATCGGGAGCGCCGCTGACCAGCCGAATATCGATGCCGATCCCCAAGTCATTGAGAATGCCATCTTCCAGTCGCGCTTCGTCTTCGGCTGTGCGGGCGTCTGAGCTTACGAAAATCGAAACCGTGCCTTCGGCCTCTGCGGCGTCGAGCAGGGCACTGACTCCGTCCGGCAAGTCGGACTGGGACAACGCCGGCGTTCCAGCCAAAGAGGCCAGAATCAGAATGCTCGCGCTGGCCAATGAAAGTTTCAATCGATGGATGGTCATGATGGTCCTCTCTTTGATGTCGAAGCCAACCAGGGCACCGTGCAGCGCCATGGCCTTTGATGGCAGTCCCTCAACTGCCAGGGGTTGCAAGACATGCGTCCTTGCTCTGCTGCTCACCCGATGTGATTCATCTTTGTGGATAGCGTATTGTAGGCTTGCGCGCCGTCTGCGGTCACCGCAACCACGCCGCCGATAAGAGACCAATGACGGCCGAACCGGCAGTCGGGCTGGAGTGAGAACGACATCCCTTCGCTGATTTCGTAGTCGAAGGGCATTCGCTCGCCACCTTCAACAAAAGGATATTTTGCGGCCATGTCGGGTAATTGGTCGCGAATTCCATCAGCGGACGGGCCGCCACCAAGCAGAGGATTAAGTGCAGCGATCTGCGGAGTCAGGTGCCAGGCGCCATTGCGCCGCGTGGGCTCTTCCATCGCTTCGAAGATTTCCCGGAAACTGGCACCGGGTCGCAGCATGCTCAACCCGATTTCGTAGCTTTCGCGGGCGATGTCGTGGCACCGTCGCGTCTGGTCGGGAACCTTCCCCAACGTGAAGCTCATATTCACGTGGGTATTGAGCTCTGCGAAATTGGGGAATATCTCCGCGCCCACCATGTCGTCGGCTTGAAGGACGCGCGGCGCGTGACCTCTGATGAGCCAAGTGGGCTCACCCCAGGATGGATTTTCATAGCCGGTCTGGAAGAGCATCCACGTAACGCGCATCCCGAGTTTGAGCTGAGCTGCGTAGCCGGCTGCGTATATCTCGGTTTCGCTCGCGCCGGGCCGTGCGACGTCCATCATTGCGCGGATGGCGACATCGCCTGCCTCCGAGGCCCGACGCAGATGGGCCAGGTCGGCCTTGCTCTTTTGCGCCATGACCAGCCCGTACTCCTGCGTTACCGGAACAAGCGTCGCGTCAGGAAGCCCTGCCTGCACCGCCTCCCAAGCATCCTTGGGAACCCAGCCGTACCGGAAAAAGGGGCCGCCCCAGCCCGCACCGATCACACCGATCCGACCTCTGGCCAGGCCCTTTTCTTTTATGACTTGCGGCCCAAGCTGGGTGACTGCTCCGGTACGGATATCGGCGATCCAACTCTCGTGCCCGCGCTCGCGTGCGACCATGTTCTGCGTTGCAACCTGCGCCGCGAAAGCGATCATTACTGGCTCACCCTCGCGGGGAAAAATCAAATGCTGGTAGCGCCGATCAAAGGTCAGGTACTGCCCCGCATCATAGCGATCGCTACGGTCGGACCCGAAGATCAGAAGCGCATCGAGATCGTTTTCTTCCATGAACTGGCGCGCACGGCTCCAACGGTAGTTGCGCTCTTGATCGATGGCTGCGGGGCTGGAAAAAGCCGTCACCCTAGGTCTCCTCTTTGCGGTTCGCCTTTGACATATCATTGCGCTATTTAATTGCAACAGTAAAATGTTACTATGTCCTCAAGGGGCACCCGCGGCAATGCCGCCTCTTTTCAATCCGGCGGCGTTTTGCTAATTGCGACGATGCAGCAAAAGGACTTTTCCGCTCCAATGGACAATCACTCCGGCTACAGCGTTCCCACTGCCCTCAACGCGCGGGCGCAGGCAGCTTCATCCAAGACGTTGGCCGACAAAGCTTTTCTTCTGCTCAAGGCAGACATTATCGACTGCATATTGTCGCCGGGCGAACTGCTCTCGACCCAGCAACTCATGACCCATACCGGGCTCGGCCTATCGGCAATCCGCGCTGCGATGGAGCGGTTGGTCGCGGGGAACTGGGTGACGTCGGCACCAAACAAGGGGTACCGGATCGACGGAATCACAGTGAAGGATGTCATCGAACTCTATGATCTGTCCGAGGCGATTTCGCCGCGACTGGCGCGTATGAGCTGCGGGCGTATTGCCGAGGTTTATGGACGGTTGATCGAGCTGTCCGAAACCGCATTTCCAGCCCATGCTCCGCAGAACGAAGAGGATGAACACCGGGTACTCTTGGCCAGCGGCGAAATTCTGCGCACCATCCGGCTCGCATCGAACAACTCCTATGCGATTTCATTGACGCAACAGGTCACTGAACGGTTGGACAGAGTGGTGGCGGCGCGGCGCCACTATTCGCAGACGCCGATTGATTTCCGGCGCGACTTTCGACCATTGATCGAAGCGTTACAAGCAAACCAGGCCGATGCGGCCGAGGCCGCCTCACTGGCCAATGTTCATCGCATGCGGTCTATCGTTATTGACCACATCCTGCGTGTCGAGAGCTTTGCCAGCTCCCATATTCTTGCCCGAACGTAGGCACCTTGGGTCCTCAGCCTTAACGGTCGATGGTCACCCAGCGCAGCATGAAGAAATTGTCGGGGCGCTGGACTACGGAAATTCCGGGGCGAGCCGCCCAGATCAATGGCTCTTCATAGAGCGGCACATAGGCAACCTCTTCCTGGAGGATACCCGCGATCTCGTCGAGCATGGCCTGACGGGTCGTCGCATCGAGTTCGGACTGCACCATGGGCAGCAACTCATCGATGCGTGCGTTGGAATAGCCGCCGAAATTCCACGTGCCCAATGTGTCTGTCGGGGTATGCGCCAGAAAGCGAATAGGGTGCTCGGCATCAAAGGTTCCGGGTGACCAGCCGAGCAGGTACATATCGTAATTGCCCTCGCGCAATTCGGTCCAGTACCCGGCAACCGGCATGGTCTCGAGCTGAGCCTCGAGGCCGATCTGGGCCAACATGGCTACGATTGCCTGGCAGACGTCGGAATCGTTGAGGTAGCGATCATTGGTGCATTTGAAATTGAAGCTGAACCCGTCGGGATAACCGGCCTCGCTCAAAAGCTCTGCAGCCAGGTCCAGATCATAGGCCGGCCGCTCGGCATGTTCCTCGGAATAGCCCGAAAGCCCGGCAGGCTGAAGCTGGCTGGCCGGTTCGGCGAGCCCGCCCATCAGCACCTGATCGATAGCGTCGACATCGATTGCGTGAGCGACGGCTTCGCGCACCAGGACATTCTGGAACGGATTGCCCTCAACGCCGCCGTCCCCACCGTAAAGCGTGTCCTTGTCATGGCCGAACCCGACCATGATGACGCGGGCTTCCAGCCCTTCGAACACCGTGATCTCGTCGCTGTCACGCAGACGGTCGACGTCCTGCACCGGGACGGATGCGAGCATGTCGATTTCATCTGACACCAGTGCGGCGATCGCCGTGGCGGCGCTGGTGATGGGCGTAAAGACTGCCTCGGTAATGTTGTGTTCTGGTGTATCCCACCAGTCTGGGTTGGGGACCAACGTCGTTCGCACGCCAGGTTCACGCGCTTCGAGCATGAACGGTCCGGTGCCGTTGGCTTCCAGCGTTGCAGCGGTCACTGCGTCCCGTGCCGGCTCGGTTGAACCATTGGCCGCGGCCCAGTCACGGTCCATCATCATCCAGTTGGCAATGGAATCGGGAAAGATGGGGTTCGGCGCGTCCAGTACGATATCGACGGTGAAATCATCGACCACCCTCACCTCGGACACCGGCGCGAACCAGGACCGGACATCTGACTGCTCGGAAATGCCGCGCTCGTAGGAAAAAAGCACGTCGTCAGCGGTAAAGGGCGAGCCGTCGTGGAATGTCACGCCTTCACGCAGGTTGAAGCGCCAGCCATCCTCGCCTTCGAGCGGTTCCCAGCCTGTGGCGAGCGACGGCTCGAGCGCCATGTCCTTGCCGCGCCTGATGAGCCCTTCGTAGATATTGTTGAGGAACGAGGTCACCGGCGCCAGATTGGCGGCGTGGGGGTCCATCGTCGATGGATCGGTTGTCGCCGACCATCTGAACGTCTCGGCCTGAGCCACTCCGACGATGGCGGTCGTAGCGAAAAGAATGCCCGCCGCCAGTTTGAGACTACGCATCTTGGTTCTCCCCGCATTTTCACCTGCATCAGCGTGCCGGAGATCGGCATGCAGGGCAACCGTCTATCGCGAATGTTACGTAGGGCGCGGACGCCGCTAGCGATGATGATCGCGCAGATAGCCTACAAGCGCCTTGCCGGCCTGATCGATATGCTGGCGGGTCAATTCGGCAGCAAGCTCAGGCTTGCGCGCCTTGCACGCATCCAGGATGGCCTGGTGCTCCTCGATGGCAGAGCGCATGCCCTGGGTAAGATACAACACCAGCCGCACGTAGCGCTCGACGAGGTCGTTGGTCTTGTCGATCATTGTGAGAAAGAACTTCTTGTCGGAGTCCTTGTATAGCGCCGTGTGGAAATCGCGGTTGAGATCGCCCCAGCGCAAGGGATCGGTTTCCGCTGCGAAAGCGTCGCAATAGTGCTGCGCTGCCTTGAGGGACTCCTCACTCATCAGAGGGACAGCCAGTTCAATTACCGTCGGCTCGACAAGCGCCCGGAACTGGAAGATCTCGGTAATCTGGTCGTGACTGAGCGAGGCAACGACCACGCCCTTGTAGCGCTCGGACAAAACGAGCCCCTGCGCCTCGAGCCTCTGCATGGCTTCGCGAACCGGAATGCGCGAAACATTGAACATCTGCGCAATCGTATCCTGGCGAAGCGGCTCACCCTCCTCGATCTCCCCGCGAATGATCGCATCCCGCAACGCATCGTAGATGACGTCGCCTGCCGACGCCTGCTTGCCAAGATCGAATGCTTTCAATTTCAATGCAGTAGCCAATTTATGGCCTCTCGATTTTCCGCCAATTCACCTTCGCATCACATCAATACGGCACGAACACGACCCGGTGAATCTCCCACAATTAGTATATTGTAGATTGGATACAATTATGCAAACGTAATATGAAACCGGCCTGCAGTGGGCCGGAAGAGGGAATGGCGCGCGTCAATAAAACGCTCCGCGCATTGGAGTGGACACGCGACCAGAAGCATCAAAACTGCACCAAAGAGAGGGATCAACATGAAATTTCCTGCCTTGATTGCGGCAGCGTCAGTAACGCTCGGCCTTGCTGCGGCTACCCCGGCTTTTGCCGACAAGCTAGATGACATCATTGCTTCAGGCACTTTGCGCTGTGCCGTGACGCTCGACTTCCCGCCCATGGGCTCGCGCGACGACAACAACGAGCCGGTCGGCTTTGACGTCGACACATGCAACGATCTTGCAGCCGCCCTTGGCGTTACGGCCGAAATCGTCGAAACGCCCTTCCCCGACCGTATCCCCGCGCTCATTTCCGGACGCGCCGATGTCGGCGTTGCCTCGACCTCCGATACGCTGGAGCGCGCCAAGACTATCGGCTTCTCCATCCCCTATTTTGCCTTCAACAACGTCGTTCTGACGCGCGAAGACACGGGCATCGAGAGCTATGAAGACCTTGCCGGCATGAATTTGGGTTCGGTCGCTGGCGTGTTTGAAGCCATCGCGCTTGAAGAAGACTTCAACGAGTGGGATGCCGGCGGATCGTTCCGCACCTTCCAGAGCCAGGCGGACGTGTTTCTTGCTCTCAATCAGGGCCAGATCGATGCCACTGTCGTCACCGGTACGGTTGCCGCGTCGACTGTGAACGAAGGCAATTTCGATGGCTTCGCGATCAAGGGCGATGCGCCCTACCTCGTCGACTATGTCGGCCTGATCGCGCTGCGCCAGGAATATGGCCTTCTGAACTACCTCAACCTGTTCGTGCACCAGCAGATTCGTACAGGCCGCTATGAAGAACTGTTCGAGAAGTGGGTTGGCGGCGGCGCCACAGCCCCCGACCTTACGGTTCCGGGCGTTTACTACTAAGCCCTTCCCCGTCGCAGGCGCCCTATCGGGTGCCTGCGATCTTGCTTTCGCGGTGCGCGTAGAGCGGGCCTGATCGAAACCGGGGAACCGTTCCGATGTTCGACATCAACTATACCTTCCATTGGAGCCAGGCCTTTCGTGCCTTGCCCGAGATGATCGACGGCGCGCTGATCACGCTGCAGATCGCTGTGCTTTCGATGATTATCGGCATTCTGATTGGCGTGCCCCTGGCGCTGGCCAAGGGGTCCCAAAGCAGATCCCTGCGCCTGTTTGCAAGCACCTGGATCGAGGTCGCCCGCAACACGCCTGCGCTGTTTCAGGTCTATATGATCTATTTCGGGGTGCCCGCCGTGCTTCAGGGCGTTGCGAGCCTGTTCGGGGTCGATTTCCGCGCGCTCGGCATCAACATCTTCTATCTGGACTCCTATTGGGCCGTTCTTGTCGGCATCGCCTTCAACAATGCCGGTTATCTCGCAGAGACGTTTCGCGGCGGCCTCCGCGCAGTACCGCCCACTCAGACCCGCGCCGCCCGGTCGCTGGGGTTTGGCGCCTTCGACGCTTTCCGGCTGATCGTTCTGCCGCAGATGTTCCGGGCCGTTTTCCACCCCATGACCAACCAGATGGTCTGGGCGATCCTGATGACGTCCATCGGCATTTTTGTTGGACTGAATATCGATCTGACGGGTGTCACCCAGGAACTGAACGCGCGCACATTCAGGACCTTCGAGTTCTTCGCGCTCGCGGCTGCCATCTACTACGTCATCGCCAAGATCGTAACCGGCGGTGCCAGGCTGATCGCCTGGCGGCTGTTCAGGTATTAGGGGGAGGACCAGACAATGCTTGGAACTTCCATCACACTTGGCGATCTGACTTTCATGATGACGGGCGCGGGGCTTACCCTCGCCATCACCTTCTGGGCCATGCTCGGCGGGACGCTCATGGGGATCGTTTTCGGCGTGATCCGCGCACAATCGCCCTGGTATGTGAACCACCCGATGGGCGCCGTGCTCGACATATTGCGTTCGGTGCCGCTGCTCATCCAGTTCATCCTGTTCAACTCCTTTCAGTCGATTGCCGGCTGGGGCATGAACCCGTTCGTTGTGGGCTGCGTCGTTCTGGCTGCCTACACCTCGGCCTTCTGTACCGAGATCGTGCGTGGCGGCATCCAATCGGTGCCAACCACCACGCGGCGCGCCGCACGGTCGCTGGGCATGAGTTGGGGCCAGGACATGCGCTATATCGTCTTGCCGCTCGGGACGCGCGTCATGCTCCCCTCCTGGATCGGCCTGACCCTCGGCGTCATGAAGGACACCGCGCTCGTATATGCAATCGGCGTTATCGAGCTGCTGCGTTCGAGCCAGATCATCATCACACGCAAACCCCACGAAGCGCTGCTTATTCTGGCGATCGCGGGTCTGATCTACTTCATTGTGAGCTTCCCGGTCTCTCGCCTCGGCGCTCACCTCGAAAAGAAATGGCGCGAAAATGATTGAAATTGATAACGTCAGAAAATCCTTCGACACCTTCGAGGTCCTCAAGGGCGTCTCGATGACGGTCGATAAAGGCGAAGTGGTCTCGGTGATCGGTGGCTCGGGGTCGGGCAAATCGACAATGCTCATGTGCATCAACGGGCTTGAACCGATCGACTCGGGGAAAATCACCGTCGATGGCGTCGAGGTCCACGCCAAGGGCACCGATCTCAACAAGCTGCGCCGGAACATCGGCATCGTGTTCCAGCAATGGAACGCGTTCCCCCATTTGACAGTGCTCGAAAATACAACGCTCGCACTGCGCAAAGTGCTTGGGAAGTCCAAGGCCGAGGCCGACGAAATCGCCATCAAGCAGCTCAATCATGTCGGGTTGGGCGACAAACTCAAGGTCTATCCGAGCAAACTTTCAGGGGGCCAGCAGCAACGCATGGCCATTGCAAGGGCGCTCGCCATGGAGCCAAAATACATGCTGTTCGACGAGGTCACCTCGGCTCTCGATCCCCAGCTTGTTGGAGAGGTGCTCGACACAATGCGGCTCCTGGCCAATGAGGGGATGACCATGATCGTCGTAACCCACGAAATGGCCTTTGCCCGCGAGGTTTCCAACCGCGTTGCGTTTTTCAAGGATGGGCTGATTCACGAGATCGGTTCGCCCAGCCAGCTCTTTGAAAACCCCGAACGGGCGGAAACCGCAGACTTTCTCAAGTCAGTTCTCTAGAGCGTTTCCTGGATAAGTGGGCACCACTTATCCAGCTCGGAAGCGCGACAAACCAAGATTTAGATCGTTGCGCCGTTTCCGTGAAACGGTGAAAGGATCTAGCAACGGCACTCAATGCGGAGGGGCGGACGCTTGTGCCCTGCCCCTCTCTACCGCTCCCGGAGCCTTCCCAAATGGCGCATCCTCACCGCGACCACACTGTCTTCTCGAAATGACCGAACGCTTTTCGGCCCGCACCATACTCGGCGGGACGGCGAGTGGGCCCGTCCTTGCCAGCCCCGAAGCGCTGAGCTTTTGGGGCGGCGTTGACCCGGCGACGGGAAAAATCATCGACGTTCACCACCCCCTGCACGGGCAGACGGTGACCGGCAAGATACTCCTCATGCCTTCGTCTCGCGGATCGTGCACTGGTTCGGGCGTGCTGCTCGATCTCGCACTGAACAATCGCGCGCCGGCTGCCCTGATCTTCACCGATCCCGAGGACGTTTTGACACTCGGCGCGCTCGTCGCCCAGATTTTTGGCCATACCCTGCCAGTGCTCCGCGCCACTCCTGATGCATTCGCCAAGCTGGCGGCGGCAGAAAATGTCGCGATTGCCGAAGACAGTCTCACCGCCGATAATCAGCCGATCCCTCTGTTGCCCCCGCAGGTCTCGGCTCTCGCTTTGAGCGACGACGACAGGGCCATGCTCAAGGGCCGCGATGGGCCTGCGACGGCGCAGGCCATGCGGATCCTGTGTGCCATGGCGGCCCAGCAGGGCGCTGAACAGCTCATCGACGTGACCCAGGCCCATATCGACGGATGCATTTACGCCAGCCCTGCGAACCTGACATTCGCCCAGACCATGGCGGAGATGGGCGGGCAGGTCGTCATCCCCACGACGATGAATGCCATTTCCGTCGACCACGAACACTGGCAAATTCAGGGGGTGCCCGACGTTTTCGGATCCCCGGCCGCCAAACTGGCAGACGCTTACGTGCAGATGGGTTGCCGGTCGACCTTTACCTGCGCGCCCTACCTCCTCGACACCGCGCCCGGCACCGGCGAGGCGATCGGGTGGTCGGAATCCAACGCTGTGATCTTTGCCAATTCGGTGTTGGGCGCGCGTACTGCAAAGCACCCCGATTTCCTTGATCTCTGCATCGCATTGACCGGCCGCGCGCCGCTATCGGGCGTTTATCTCGACGCACACCGCAGGGCGAAACTGGTGATCGACGTTGCGCTTCCGGACCGGATCGATGGGGCGTTCTGGCCGTTGATCGGCTATATCGCCGGCCTCCTTGCGCCAGATCGTATCCCCCTGCTCCGCGGCCTTGGTCCGGCCCATCCCGGCCGCGACGATCTCAAGGCCTTGTGCGCGGCGTTCGGGACGACATCGGCTGCCCCGATGCTGCACATAGAGGACGTTACTCCCGAGGCCGCCAATGCTGCCGATCCGGATACGCCGCGTGCCGTGATCGATCAAGCGCTCATGGCGTCCACCTGGAAAAAACTCAACGCGGGCCCCGAACAGATCGACCTTGTCGCCATCGGCAGCCCGCATGCCTCACTCGCCGAATGCCGTGCCCTTGCCGATGCTCTTGGCGGTCGTCCAATCCTTGATGCAGTCACAGTCATTCTCACCGTCGGTCCGGAAACGAAGGCCAGGATTGCCGGCGACGGGACGCTTGCGCGCCTCGATCAAAGCGGCGTCACCACCGTTTCGGATCTTTGCTGGTGCTCGATCTCTGAACCGGTTTTCCCGCCTGCGGCAAAAACGGTTCTCACGGACTCCGGCAAGTATGCACATTACGGCCCCGGTCTTTCCGGGCGTGCCGTCCGGCTGGGCAGCCTCGCCGATTGTGTCGCCGCCGCGCTGACCGGAACCGCTCCTCAACGCCTGCCCAAATGGCTGGAGGCCTGAAAATATGCGTACATCCAAACTCGTCCATATCGTTGGCTGCCACGCAGAGGGTGAAATCGGCGACGTGATCGTTGGCGGCGTCGCACCACCGCCGGGCGACACCATCTGGGAACAGGCGCGCTGGATCGCGCAGGATGACACGCTGCGCAACTTCGTCCTCAACGAGCCGCGCGGCGGCGTCTTCCGTCACGTCAATCTGCTCGTGCCGCCCAAGGACCCCAGGGCCGCGATGGGCTGGATCATCATGGAGCCCATCCACACCCCGCCCATGTCGGGCTCGAATTCTATATGTGTCTCGACCGTGCTTCTCGATACCGGCATCATCGAGATGAAAGAACCCGAAACCCGCTTCACGCTTGAAGCGCCGGGCGGGTTGGTCGATGTGGTCGCCACTTGCAAGGACGGCAAGGCCGTTTCGATCCGCGTTACCAACCACCCCAGCTTCGCCCAGCGGCTTGACGCAACGATTGAAGTCGAGGGCTTGGGGACACTGACCGTCGATACCGCCTATGGCGGCGACAGCTTCGTGCTTGTCGATGCGCAGTCGGTCGGCTTCTCTCTCAGCCCCGACGAGGCGAAAGACCTCGCAGCGGCCGGTATGAAGATAACGCGCGCGGCGACCGAACAACTGGGCTTTTCCCACCCCACCAATCCCGACTGGTCCCACATCTCATTTTGCCAGTTCACCGCCCCAATCGAAGTCAGGGACGGTATCAAAACGGGCCGTAACACTGTGGCTATCGAACCGGGCAAGCTTGACCGCTCACCGACCGGCACCGGCTGTTCGGCACGCATGGCCGTGCTTCATGCCAGGGGCCAACTTGCTGTGGGGGAAGATTTCGCCGGCATCTCGATTATCGGCAGCCAGTTCAACTGCCGGATAGAGGGTACGGCCGACCTTTCTGGCACTCCCGCCATCATCCCCTCGATTTCGGGGCGCGGCTGGGTCACCGAAACCAAGCAGCTGATGCTCGATCCGTCCGATCCCTGGCCCGGTGGTTATCGTGTCGGCGACACCTGGCCGGCCCGGAGCACGTAATGGCCCAGTCCCATATTACTTTCGCAGACCTGGTGGCGCTCCTTGAGGCGATTTTTGTTCGTTTCGGGACAAGCAGGCAAACAGCCGCCATCCTCGCCGACAATTGCGCACGCTGCGAACGCGACGGCGCGAAAAGCCACGGCATCTTCAGAATGAAAGGTTATGCCGACAGCCTCGCCACAGGCTGGGTGGACGGTACGGCCGAACCTGTTCTCGAAGACGCAGCGGCAGGCTTCCTGCGCGCCGACGCGCAAAATGGCTTTGCTCAACCCGCGCTGGCGCTGGCCCGCGATCTGCTCATCGAAAAGACCCGCACCAACGGCATCGCCCTGCTGGCCATCCGCAATTCCCACCATCTGAGCGCCCTCTGGCCCGACCTCGAGCCTTTCGCAGAGCAGGGTCTTATCGCGCTTTCCACGGTCAATTCCTTTGCCTGCACCGTGCCTCATGGCGGGCAGAGCGCGGTCTTTGGCACTAACCCCATCGCCTTTGCTGCGCCGACCCGTTCCGGTGAACCCATCGTTTTCGACATGGCGACATCGTCGATGGCAAATGGCGATGTCCAGATCGCTGCCAGCCAGGGTCGCCAACTGCCGCCCGGTTCAGGCGTGGATCGCAACGGCAATCCGACCACCGACCCAAACGAAATTCTCAACGGCGGCGCTCTCCTCCCGTTCGGAGGCCACAAAGGCTCGTCCATCTCGATGATGATCGAGCTGTTGTCAGCCGCTCTTACGGGGGGAAACTACTCGTTCGAGTTTGACTGGTCCGGCCACCCCGGCGCCGCGACGCCGCACACCGGCCAGTTGATCATCCTGATTAACGCCGCACTCGCCGGAGCAGCGCCGTTCGGTGTCCGCACCGAGGCCCTGATCAGCGAGATGATGTCAGCGGGCGTTACGCGCTTTCCGGGCCAGCATCGGTTTGCAAGGCGCAAAGCATCGGATGCCCAAGGCATTCCACTTACGACCGATGAGCTGAACTGGCTCGAAGCGCTGGCGGCGGATTGAGACACTAAACCTTGATCCACACGGGGGCGTGGTCGCTGGCGCCGTCTTTGCCGCGCACTGACTTGTCGACGCCTGCGGACTTGAGTTTGCCGATGAGAGGGTGGCTCAGAAGGAGGTGGTCGAGGCGAAGGCCGGCGTTGCGGGGCCAGCGGTTTCGCATGTAGTCCCAGAACGTATAGACGGTCTCCTCGCCGAACTTCTGGCGGATGGCGTCCGACCAGCCTTGCGCGACAAGGCGCCTGAACAGGTCCCGGGCCTCCGATGTCACAAGCGCGTTGTCCTTGTAGGATGTCGTTTCATATATGTCGCGTGGTTCGGGTACGATGTTGTAGTCGCCTGCGAGCACCACCGGCAGGCCGGTCGCCCACAAATCGTGCGCGTGGTCCAACAGGCGCTGGGTCCATTTGAGCTTGTAGTCGAACTTCGGGCCGGGGCGCGGATTGCCGTTGGGCGCATAAAGGCAACCGATCAGAATGCCGTTGACGGCAGCCTCGATATAGCGGGCCTGCTTATCGTCGGCATCGCCCGGAAGTGTATCGCGGGTGAGCACCGGCTCGGCGTCCCGCGCCAGGATGGCGACGCCGTTCCAGGTCGATTCTCCCTTCCAAACCGCCCCGTAGCCGGCATCTTCAAGTGCCCGGGCGGGAAACTGGCGCTGGCTGGCCTTGAGCTCCTGCAGGCAAACGACGTCCGGCGCGTTGTCGGCCAGCCAGTCCATGAGATTGGGCAGCCGCCTGTTGATGCCGTTGATGTTGAAGGTGGCGATTTTCACGGGGCGAGACGGAGCGCCCAGGCTTGTGTGGCTGTGCCGATCGCCTTGAGGTGATCTGACGCCGACAGCCCCGAAATTGATTTGCGCGGCTTGAGGTCGTGATCCCCATCTTCGAGCCAGACGACTTCTATGGCGGGCGACAGCGTATAGCCCGAGACTTCGGCAAGGACGCCGAACGGGTCGCGCGTGCCCTGGAAAATCAGGGTCGGCGTACGGAGCTGCTCGAGATGCGCAGTGCGCAATTGTTCAGGTTTGCCGGGCGGGTGGAATGGATAGCCAAGACAAACGAGCCCGGCAATCCGGCCCGCCGCGAACAGCTCGTCGGCCACCATGCTGGCTACGCGCCCGCCCATCGACTTGCCGCCAATGATGAGCGGGCCCGACGTGGAACCCAGATCGTCGACGGCAGCCAGAAATTCGGGCATGACGCGCTCGGCGCGAGGTGGGGGCTTTCGGCCCGCCTCGGTTCGTCGGGCGGCCATATACCCAAATTCGAAACGGGCAACCCTTAGCTTTTCTTCTACAAGGGACTTGGTCACTGCATTCATGGCGGCGGAGTCCATGGGCGCACCGGCGCCATGCGCCAGGAGAACGGTTGCACGCGCATCCTCAGGACCGTCAAACAGGAACTGGGTGGTCATCCGGCCTGGCTCTGGGCTTGTGCAACGACGGCAAGTCCGGCACGGGCCCGCCGCGCCCAATCGGTATCGGTATCGAGTTCGAGATAGCGCCGCCAGCTGGCGGCTGCCGCCGGCAGATCGCCCATCTCGTAATCGAGCGCGGCGAGATTGTAGATAGCATCGGCATAGGCCGGATCGATTGCGATGGCCCGCGTGAGGTGATCTCGGGCAACAGTGTTCCGACCGAGCTCGCGCAATACGCCGGCGCAGTTGAACCATGATTCCACAAGGGCCGGATCGCGTTTGAGGGCGGTGGCATAGGCCAAGGCCGCACCGTTCAAGTCATCGACTTCCCGCAGGCAGTTGCCCTGGTTGAAGGGCGCAGTGGCATCGCTTGCGTCGATGGCGGCGCAATGGGCATAGAGCGTCGCCGCTTCGGCAAACAGCCCGGCGTGTTCGGCGGCTTCGGCGTGACTGAAACAGTCTTCGGCTTCATCGGTGTCGGGGGGCAGATCGAGCAGTCTCTGGCCGTCGAGTTCGGCCAGGGAGTGATCGTCCAGCGCCAGTATCCGGTCGCCCCGAGCCGCGAGGGTCAGCGCGGTGAGCGAGCCGACCGGGCCCACGGCGTGCACGGCGCGGGCGATGTCGTGCCAGCCGGCACCCGAGGCGACAAGGCCGGCATATTTTTTGGCCAGGATGAGGTCCCGAAAGGAAAACAGCTCTCTGTCGTGCTCGAAAGTGTCAAACAGCGCGAGCATGTCGAAATTGGATTCCGAGAGCCCTGACTGGTCCAGTATCGAGCGGCGGGTGAGTGGGCCGTTGGGCTGTGCAGCAAAAACGCCCATGTGGCGCATGAGCCCGTTTTCGCTGCGGACGTCGCCGATTGCGGAGCGCGCAGCGGCAACGCGATCCTCGATTTCCGCCGCACCCTGCCGCGACAACAGGCTGCGGCAAAAAACGGCCATTGTGGTGCCGCGCGGCAGACCGCGGTGCATGCGGGCGCCGCGCTCGGCTACGCGGCGAGCTGCCGCGCGGAGCGGAAACGCCTTGAGCGCTCCGACGATGCCTATGCTCGTGCCACTGAGATCCATGCGGACCTATGCCTTCTTTCTCGGCGCCGCCTTGGACCTTGTTGTCTTGCTCGCCTCAAGCGCCGCCTTGAGCGAAGTTTTGGCGGGCGATTCCTTTGCGGCAGGGGCCGACTTGCCCGCTGCTGTCTTGCCCTTGCTGCGGGCTGCGGGCTTGGCCTCGCCGAGGCTGGCTTTGAGCGCGTCCATCAGATTGATGACGTTGCCGCGATCGGGCGCAGCAGCGACGATGGGTTTGTGCCCTTTGAGCTTTTCCTTGATCATGGACATGAGGGCGACTTCGTAGCGGTCCTCATAGGCCTTGGGATCAAACTCGGTTACCTTTTGCTCGATCAGCTTTTCAGCCAGTTCGAGCATTTCGGTTTCCGGTTCGCCGGCGGGGATATTGGAGAAATACTCAGTGGTGCCGCGCACCTCGTTGGGATTGCGCAGCGTGGTGATGAACATGCCGTTCTCGCGCGCGCCGATGGTGACGATCCGCTCGCGGCTCGAAAGAACCAACCGGGCGATCGCGACACGGCCACTGCGGCGCATAGCCTCGCGCAGCACGATGAATGTCTCTTCGGCCATGGCCCCATCGGGCGCCAGGTAATAAGGCGCGTCCTGATAGAGGGCGTCAATCTCGTCTTCGTTCACGAAAGCCTCGATATTGAGGGTGTGATTGGACTCGATGCGCACGGCCGCAAGATCGTCTTCGTCGATGATCACGTACTGCTTGGGCTCATACTCGTAGCCCTTGACCAGATCGCTACGCTCCACCAGCCCCAGTTCAGGATCGACCGGCTTCATGTTGATCCGGTTGTGGGTGTCCTTGTGAAGCTGATTGAAGCTGATCCTGTCCGAAGTGCTTGTCGCGGGGAACATCTTTACCGCGCACGACACCAGACTCAGACGCAGGTGCCCTTTCCAACTGGCCCGTGGAGCCATAGTCGCCTCCTACTCGAAATACTCTTGGCACGATCTCGAATAATCATGCCGGCAAATTCCGCGAGGACTCGTTAATGTCTGCCCACGGGTCGCCGGACATCGTTAATAATCTCGGAAGCGTAGAGTAATTGAGGTCCTGCGGAGAGTCGATAGACTCCAGATCGTGCCAATAAAGGGGCGTAGAGACGGGCAGGTGCGTGCGGGCGCGCAGCGAGTATGCCGCGACGGCCGTCGCGCTGCGGGCGTTGCGATGGTAATCGATGAAGATGCGGCCCTTGCGGTTTTCCGCACCCATTACAGTGACGAAGGTGTCGCGCCCGGTCTGGGCGAGTGCCGCCGCGACGCGCGCGCTGGCGGCATGCGCTTGTTTCCAGCCCAGTTTGCGCGTGATGGGAACCACGATGTGAACCCCCTTGCCGCCCGATGTCTTGACGAACGGCACTAGGCCCATCGCCTCGAGTTCGCCGCGCAGATGCACAGCCGCGTTGACGACGTCGCGCCAGGTCACGCCCTCTCCGGGGTCGAGGTCGAATATGATGCGATCGGGGCGATCGAGATGGTCGACATGGGTGCCCCAGGCATGAAATTCGACGGCCCCGAACTGGGCCAGTGCCAGATAGGCGCGGGTGTCACTCACGGCAATAAATGTCTGCTTTTCGCCCTCGGAATTGGCAGTTTCGACACTGGTGAGCGTTGCAGGCATGCCGGTGAAGGGATGACGCTGAAAAAAGCAATCAGCCGATTTGCCGGTGGGGCACCGGAACAGCGAAACCGGGCGCCCGAACAGGTGCGGCAGCATGAAATCGCCGATCCCGGCATAATAAACGGCGATGTCGAGCTTGGTGGGGCCGCTCCTGCCAAACAGACGGCGGGTGGGATTGGTGACCCAGATGCCAGCCAGGTCCGCATCCGTCACAATGCGTTTGCGCGGTGCCGGTGGCTGGTGCGATAGACTGGCTTCCCGCAGCCCCTTGAACACGGCATGGCGCAGCTTACCGTCGGAGGTCATTGCGCCATACTGGATGCGCGCGGTGAGCACCGGTTTGACGGCCACGACCTCGCGGGGGGCACCCTCGATCCTGTCTCCGCTTTCGAGTGCGCGCAGACGGTCGAGCAGGTCGGCCATGCCGGCGGCGTCAAAGCCCGTTCCAACCTTGCCGCGATAGACCAGATCGTCGCCTACCCATTCGGCCGCCGCTATCGCTCCGATGCCGCCGGCTTGAGGTGATGGCGTATAACCGGCGATCACGAAGTCACCGGTCTGGGGCGCCTTGACCTTGATCCAGGTGCTGGCGCGGCCGCCCGTGTACGCGCTGTCCGCCCGCTTGGACACGATGCCCTCGAGGCCGAGATCAGTCGCTTTCTCGAACAGGGCCTCGCCGTCCTTGGCCACATGATCGCTGAATTGGAGGGCCGGGCTCGCGCCCGTCAGCAACTGTTCGAGCAGCGCCTTGCGGTCGTTGAGCGCCACGCTGCGCAGGTCCCAGCCGTCAAGATAGAGCACATCGAAAGCATAAAAGACGAGATTGCCGGGGCGCCCGTCGGCAAGGGCCGCTTGCAAGAGACCGAACCGGCTGACCCCGGCGTCGTCGAGCACGACGATTTCGCCATCGATTACCGCATTGTGGCAGGGGAGCGCCGAGAGCATTTCGGGCAGATCGCCATAGCGACGCGTCCAATCGAGCCCACCGCGCGTCGCTATCCGGGTGTTGCCCGCCTCGATATAGGCAAGGCTGCGATAGCCGTCGAATTTGATTTCGTGCAGCCAGTGCGCCGTCCTGGTGCTTTGTGGCGGCGCAGCGGCGGCTGTTGCCAATTGCAGCGAGAGCTTTTGCGGCATCGCCGCTTGAAGTGCGCCCTTGAGTTTGCCGGGCTTGAGGGTGCGGCGGCGTTTCGGGGCAGCGGGCGGCGGCAGCAGGTCTTCGATGCGGCGGCCCGACTTAACGCTTTCGGGGCGCTCGGTCAGGATGTCGCCTTCGGTGTCCATGGACTGGTCATGCTCCTTGAAGAGCAGCCAGTTCGTCTTGTCCTTGTCCTCGGGGCGGCCCTTGAGCCGCGTGAGCATCCACCCGCCGTTGAGTTTTTGCCCTGCGAGGCGGAACTTGAAGGCGCCCTTGGCGATGTCAGTTTCGGGATCGCCCATCGGTGCCCAGGTTCCCGTATCCCAGACGATCATGGGTCCGCCGCCGTATTCCCCGGCGGGGATCAAACCCTCGAAGTCGATATAATCGATGGGGTGGTCTTCGGTCGCGACTGCGAGCCTCTTGTCTGCAGGGTTGAGCGAGGGCCCCTTGGGAACAGCCCAACTCTTGAGCACACCATTGAGTTCGAGCCGGAGATCATAATGGTCGGCCGTGGCATGATGCTTGTGAACGACGAAGCGAAACGTGTCCTGCCCCTCTGCGCCGAACGGCTCACCGGTCCGCGAAAAATCGCGTTTCTTTCTGTAACGGTCGAGCTTATCCGGTGCCATGCACAATAAACGCAGAAAGTCGGAACTGACTCCAGTGTCAGCATTGCGGATACTTTTTCAATCAGTTTCACGGCCTCAGGTGTCCGCAAGGGCGCCGCAGATGATGTTGAAGGACGGGAACGGGCTGTACTGCGCCGTCACAGGCCGATCCGTATGCCGTCATGGCCGACGATAAGGGGGCCGTCCCAATTGCCCGCGACGGCATCCTGCCAGTCCTTGACGCCGTAGTTCGGATCGTCCGAGGGGATCAGGTGCGACAGGGCAAGGCGCCTGACGCCGGCCTTGGTGGCAATCCTGGCCGCGTCATGTGCGAAGGTGTGCGAGCGAAGCCAATGCGTCATGAGCTTGTCCGAGCCATTGCCCACGCGCGCCATAAGTGCCGGCAGGGCGGCTTCGAGCATGGCTTCGTGGATCAACAGATCGGCGCCCCGGGCAAAGTCTTCGAGCGCTTCGATGGGAGCGGTATCGCCGGAGAACACGACATGGGTCCGGTCGGTCCTGAACGAGAAGGCGAAACAATCGTCCAGCGGCGGGTGTTTGGTGCGGATCGCCGTGACCGAAACACCGCCCCGGGCCATGACCGCGCCCTCATCGAGGACGTGGACTGCGACGAGGTTCCGCAAGTCGGGCCTGCCCTCGTCCTCGATCCGCAGGTCGACATCGGCCTTCATTGAGGCGAGAAAGCTATCCCAGTAGGCGTCGAGTCCTGCGGGGCCGTAGACGTCCACATCGGTCTTGAGTCCTGCGGTCCAGGCGGTGTGCAGGAGCGGCCCGAGTTCGAGGTAGTGATCCGAATGCATATGACTGACAAAGATCAGCGACAGATCTTTCAGTTGCATTCCCTGCTCGACAAGCCCGCGGGTCACGCCCAGACCACAATCCACCACGATCTGCTGGCCGTTGAGGCAAAGCAGGTTCGCCGTCGGCATCGACGACCCGGGCCGGATCGCCGGACCGCCCTTGGTGCCCAGAAGGGCGACATAATCTTCTGACATTTTGCCCTCTCAGACGGCTGCAAAACCAGCGTCGAGCGCCGACAGGATGGTGTCTGCGTCCCGCTCGGTGAGTACAAGCGGGGGCGACAGGATAAGGTTGGGGCCGGAGATACGGACCATGGCGCCGCTCTGATAGGCAACTTCGTGGACCGTCGTGGCGGTGATGGCGTCGATGGGCTTTCTGGTTGCGCGGTCGCTAACCATTTCGATAGCAGTCATCAGGCCGTAGCCGCCCCGCACGTCGCCGATGATGTCGTATTTTTCCAGAAGTTTGAGGCAGCCTTGATAGAGCTGGGTGCCGCGCGCGGCTGCGTTCTCAACGACGTTCAGGCGCCTGGTTTCGGCGAGGCAAGCCAAGGCAGCGGCGGCGCCCACCGGGTGACCGGAATAGGTATATCCATGGCCGATCCTGGCGGCAGGGTTGTTCTCGAACATTTCGATCATCCTGTCGCCCAGCATTACCGCACCAAAGGGGAAATAGCCGTTGGTGATGGCCTTGGCCGTGCACATCATGTCTGGCTGGACGCCCCAGAGCCGCGCTCCGGACCATGCACCCGTGCGGCCATAGGCGGTGATCACCTCATCGGCGATCAACAGGATGCCGTTGCGGTTACATATCTCCTGAACCATGGGGGCAAAGGACTTGTGAGGCGGGATGACGCCACCAGCCCCGAGGATCGGCTCCATGATCATGGCGGCAATAGTGTTGGCCCCCTGGAACGCGATTTCATCCTCAAGGGCGGCGGCGCAGAGTTGGGCCAGCCTCTCGGGGTCCGTCTCGTTGAACGGGTTGCGGTAAGTATAGGGCGCGGGGATGTGGTAGCAGCCGGGCAGAAGCGGCTCATAGGCATTGCGGAAGTTCGCATTGCCGTTCACCGACGCGCCGCCGATATGTGTGCCGTGATAGCCCTTCTTGAGGCTGAGGAACTTGGTGCGACCCGCTTCGCCGCGCAGCTTGTGATATTGGCGGGCGAGGCGCAGCGCAGTTTCCACGCTGTCTGACCCGCCGGATGTAAAGAATGTGCGGGATAGGCCGTCGGGCGCGAAAAACTCGCCTAGTTCATAAGATAGCTCAATCGCCACGTCGTTGCTGGTGCCACGGAATGTCGAATAATAGGGCAGCTTGTCGAGTTGAGCCGCAATCGCATCTTTGACCGGCTGACAGGAATACCCAAGGTTCACGTTCCACAGGCCCCCGACAGCGTCGACGACCGTGTGTCCGTCGATGTCGGTAATGGTGACGCCATCCGATCCGGTGATGATCCTGGGCGGCTGGTCGATACTGTCTTGCGGCGATGTCATCGGGTGCCACATCAGGCGACCGTTGTACTCCTTGAGAAAATTTGAGTCTTTCACGATACGGATTCCAGTGCGGGCGTTTGTGACAGAGACCTGGCCCAGGCGGCTTCGACATTGGCCGGTAGGGTGCCGCCCCAGTTGCGGGTAATTTCACGACTGGCGGCGGCCAGATTGGTCTTGATTTTGTGTTCCAGTTCCGGCGTGAAACGCGATGCCACGCTGGCTACTGAAACGGCCCCCGCGACCGGGCCGGAATGGTCGAACACCGGTGCGGAAATGGCATGAATTTCTGCTTCGAAGCTCTGATTGGCGCGGCCAAATCCGGTTTCCCGGATGGCGGCGATCACGGCAGCCAAATCTTCCCGCGTGACTGGGGTGGCTGACGTGAACCTCTCTAGATTTGCCGCCGCAACCTCAAAAAGGGCTTCCGGCCCAAAAGCCAATACGCAGACGCCCGACGCGGTCGCGTGCAGCGGGAAAGTGCTGATGTCGACGATTGCCCGCGTGCCGTGCTCGGGGGATTCGCAAGAGGCCAGCGCATAGAGGGTTGAACCGGACAAGACCGTGGCATGCGCCGTTTCGCCTGTTGTCCGGGCGAGCATTGCCAGTGCAGCAAGCGCCCCTTCTTTTCGCGGCACCGTGGCTTCGCGTACCTGCGCCAGCTGCATGACGGCCGGGCCAAGGCGATAGTGTCTGGTCGCCGGATTCTGCTCAACAAAACCAGCGGCCTCAAGAGCTTGCATGTGCCGATAGGTCGTCGCCTTGTCCCGTCCTGCAAGGCGGCACAGCTGTGACAGGCCGATCTCTGGCCTGGTGGGCGAGAAACAGGACAAGAACGCCAGCGCCTTAGTGACAGTGGACATCGAGACCACCTCATTTCGTTGGGTTTCCAAAAAACGTTTGACACAATATATTTAACAAGGCAACTTTTATTTAGAAACATCGGTTCGAAATGCGATCCGTTTAAGGGGAAATGAAAATGCTTGAACAAGGCAAGATCGACGCCCTGCGGGCGCAGCCTGTGCAGGCGTTCTCCCACCTGATCGACGGGCGGCATGTTGCGGCCTCCGACGGGGCCACGATGGACATCATTTCACCGATTGACGGGAAGGTCCTGACGACAGCAGCACGGGGCACGGCGGCAGACATGGAGGCAGCGATCGCCGCGGCAAGGGCTGCGTTCGAGGATCGACGCTGGGCCGGGCAACCGCCGTCCGCCCGCAAGAAAGTCCTGATGAAATGGGCCGATCTGATTGAGGCCAACGCGCTGGAACTTGCCGTGCTCGGCGTGCGCGACAACGGGACCGAGATCGGTATGGCGATCAAGGCGGAACCCGCCTCTGCTGCCGCGACGATCCGCTATTATGCCGAGGCGCTGGACAAGATCTACGGGGAAATCGCGCCGACCCAATCGGACGTTCTGGGGTTGATTCACAAGGAACCCGTCGGGGTGGTGGGGGCGATCATTCCGTGGAACTTCCCGATGATGATCGGTGCGTGGAAGCTCGGTCCCGCCCTGGCGATGGGCAATTCGGTGATCTTGAAGCCTGCCGAGACGGCGTCCTTGTCCCTCATGCGGATGGCCGATCTGGCGCTCGAGGCGGGGCTACCACCGGGCGTCCTCAACGCGGTGACGGGCGAAGGGGCAGTCGTGGGCGAAGCGATGGGCCTCTCGATGGACGTGGACGTGCTGGTTTTCACCGGGTCAGGCGGCACGGGGCGACGGTTGATGGAGTATTCGGCCCGCTCGAACATGAAGCGCGTTTATCTGGAACTGGGCGGAAAATCGCCCAATATTGTTTTTGCCGACGCGCCCAACCTGGCAGAGGCCGCCAAGGTGACTGCAGCCGGAATATTCCGCAATGCGGGCCAGGTCTGCGTTGCAGGCTCCCGGCTGCTGGTCGAGGCATCGATCCACGACGAATTCGTCGCCGCAGTAACCAGGGCAGCCGAGGCCATGCGCGTCGGTGACCCGCTGAAGACCGACACGCAGATCGGTGCGGTGAACTCCGAGGCGCAGCTGACGCAGAATTTGCAGTTCGTTGAAACGGCACAGGCTGAAGGCGGCCAGATCGTCACCGGCGGGACGCGCATCCTGCAAGAGAGCGGCGGCTATTACATGGCTCCAACCATCGTGACGGACGTGACGCCCGAAGCGACCCTGGCGCAAAAAGAAGTTTTTGGCCCGGTCCTTGGCGTCACTTCGTTCCGCACTGACGTCGAAGCCGTGAGGATTGCCAATGCCACAGTTTACGGCCTGGCAGGCGGCGTCTGGACATCGAACCTCGGGCGCGCGCACCGGATGGTCCGGGACGTACGGACAGGTGTCATGCACGTAAACACCTATGGCGGCGCCGATGGAACCGTTCCGCTGGGTGGCGTCTGCCAGTCGGGGAACGGGGTCGACAAGTCACTGCATGCGATCGAGAAGTACATCAACCTCAAGACCGCCTGGATCAGGCTATGAGCGCCAAGACCATACTGGTGATCGGCACCTATGACACAAAGAATGACGAGCTGAGCTTTCTCGCGGGTGTGATCCGGGATCAGGGCGGCAAGGTGCTGACGATGGACGTGTCCGTTCTGGGTGACCCGCAGCAGCCGGCCGACTATTCCAAGCATGACGTGGCGGAGGAAGGTGGAAGTTCCATTGCAGCTGCGATCGCGTCGGGCGAAGAAAACGATGCCATGCAAATCATGGCCGCGGGGGCTTCGCGCTTGACAGCGCGGCTCTATCTCGAGGGCAAGTTCGACGGTGTGATCGTGCTCGGCGGCACCATGGGCACCGACCTGGCACTGGACGTGACGACGGCTCTGCCGCTGGGCGTGCCCAAATATATCGTGTCGACCGTGGCCTATTCACCGCTGCTACCGGGCGCAAGGATGGCCGCAGATACGCAGATGATCCTGTGGGCCGGCGGGCTTTTCGGGATGAACTCGGTCTGCAAGGCGACGCTCAGCCAGGCGGCGGGCGCCGTTTTAGGCGCTGCTAAAGCCGTCATTCCACCCGATTTTGGCAAACCGCTTATCGGGATGACTTCGCTGGGAACATCGGCGCTGAAATACATGGTGACGCTGAAGCCCGCGCTGGAGGAGCGCGGCTACGAGGTCGTTGTCTTTCACGCCACAGGCATGGGCGGCCGGGCATTCGAAACCCTCGCAGCACAGGGCGCGTTTGCCTGCGTGTTCGACTTCTGCACCCAGGAGCTTGGCAATCACATCAACGGATCAAGCGTGACGGCGGGAGAAAGCCGGTTGACGGCCGCCGGGCTCAACGCAACGCCGCAGCTTGTCGCGCCGGGCTGTTACGATCTTGTCGATATCGTTGGCTGGGAGCCGGTCCCCGAGAAATGGGCAAACCATCAGAAAAGACCACATAACCGGCTATTGCTGAACATCATCCTGAACGCGGACGAAAGAATAGAGGTTGCGCATGCCCACGCGCGGCAACTTGCAGTTGCCAAGGGGCCCACTGCACTGCTGCTTCCCGAGCGCGGCCTGGGCGAATGGGACAGAGAAGGCGCCGAACTGCACGACATGGCGGGGCTAACCGGGTTCCTGCACGCACTTGAGGCCGCGTGCCCGCCGAATGTGACCCTTCACCGCGTCGATTGCCACATCAACGACGCAGAATTTGCAGACAAGGCACTGGAGATCTTCGACGGGTGGCGCGCCGATGGCCGCGTCGCGGGCTAGTCCGTGGAGCCGGGATCGAGAAGCGCCAACAAGTCCAGCAGCGTTTCATATTTGTCTTCGCCCAGCGTAGCCTTGAACCCCTCGACGATGCGCGCCGCCTCATCCATTCGGTCGTCGATGATCCTTTGGCCCTGGGCCGTGATTTCGATGAATTGGCGCCGCCGGTCAACGTCGTCGCGGGTCTGGGTGATCAGGCCCTTGTCGCGCAGGGTTGCCGCGATCCGCGTGAGACTGGGAAACAGAAGGCTGGAGCGGTCGGCCAACGTCTTGGTGTCGAGCCGGCCATGTTCGGCCAATACCCGCAAGACACGCCATTGCTGCTCGGTGATCCCCGTTTCAGCCAGCATGTCGCGGATAGGCGCCATCACACCCTCACGGGCGCGGATCAAAGCGATGGGAAGCGAGCGGGTCGTGGAAGGGAGTCTGGACGTCATGGGGACCTCGGAAGCTTCTTGATCGGCAAGTGCACTGTGAACCCGGTCTTGACAAGACAGCACTAAATTATTTAACTCGTCAATAATTAACATGTTAAGGAACTGACATGCCGCATTTCCATATCGAGTATTCGGCCAACCTCGAAGGTGAGGTGGACATGGGTGCCTTGTGCCAGGCCATCCGCGCAGAGGCTGCCGAGATCGCGACCTTCCCGACAGCAGGTATTCGCGTTCGGGCGGTCTGCGTCGATCACGTCGCGATGGCCGATGGAAACCCCAGGCATGGGTTCATCGACCTGTCCATCCGCTTGCGCGAGGGCCGTCCGGATGACGTTAAAAAAGACGCCCTCACCCGTGTCTTTGCGGCACTCAAAGATTTCACGGCGCCGGCGATGCGGACCCGGTCCATCGCTCTCTCCGCAGAGATGCGGGACATCAATGCCGACCTTTCCCTGAAATTCGGGAATGTCCGCGACCATTTGGAGGACATCGCATGAGCGTGCTCGACGACAATATTGCCAGCCTGAACGGCTATCTGGAGCGTTTCCGCAAGACGGGCATCCAGAACCGGATCGGCGGTGTGGACGCGGCTGGCGGAGCAGGACGGTTTCAGACGATCTCTCCGGTGGACAAGAGCATTATCTGCGACGTGGCCCACGGCACAGCCGACGATATAGATGCCGCCGCCAAAGCTGCGCACAAGGCTTTCGTCGTGTGGCGCGACATGCCTGCGCTGGAACGCAAGAAAATCCTTATCAGGGTGGCCGAAGGGATTGAGGCGCGTGCCGAGGAAATCGCACTCTGCGAATGCTGGGATACCGGCCAAGCGTACAAATTCATGTCCAAGGCCGCGTTGCGCGGCGCGGAGAACTTCCGCTATTTCGCCGATCAGGTGGTACAGGCCCGCGACGGCCGCCACCTGAAATCCCCGACGTTGATGAACGTCACCACCCGCGTCCCGATTGGCCCGGTGGGCGTTATCACCCCGT
The DNA here is from genome assembly GCA_002337455.1 of Rhizobiales bacterium UBA1912. GTDB lineage: Bacteria > Pseudomonadota > Alphaproteobacteria > Rhizobiales > Devosiaceae > Pelagibacterium. Next base: position 109,371 of record DDGC01000001.1, read on the forward strand.
GGAATACGCCTTTCATGCTATCCACCTGGAAGATCGCGCCCGCGCTCGCCGCCGGGTGCACGGTGGTCCACAAGCCCGCCGAGGCATCCCCTTTGACGGCGCGCCTCTTGGTTGAAATTGCCGAGGAAGCAGGTCTGCCGCCCGGTGTGCTCAATACCGTCAACGGCTTTGGCGAAGGTGCGGGCAAGGCGCTCTGCGAACATCCGCTCATCAAGGCAATCGCCTTCGTCGGCGAAAGCCGCACGGGAAGCCTGATCACCAAACAGGGCGCCGACACACTCAAGCGCAACCACCTTGAGCTGGGTGGAAAGAACCCGGTTATCGTCTTTGACGACGCTGATCTGGATCGCGCGCTCGATGCGGTAATCTTCATGATTTACTCGATCAACGGTGAGCGCTGTACATCGTCGTCGCGCCTGCTGGTGCAGGAAACGATCCGCGAAGAGTTCGAAGCCAAGCTCGTCGCGCGCGTGAACCGGATCAAGGTGGGCCACCCACTAGACCCCGAGACCGAGATCGGCCCGCTGGTCACCGAAGAGCATTACAACAAGGTCACAAGCTATTTCGACATCGCAAAAGCAGACGGCGCGACCATTGCCGCTGGCGGCGTGAAGGTGGGCGATGAGGGCTATTTCGTGCGGCCCACGTTGTTCACCGGAGCCAACAGCCGGATGCGCATCGCGCAGGAAGAGATCTTTGGCCCGGTCCTCACCGCCATTCCCTTCTCGACCGAGGAAGACGCTCTGCAGATCGCCAATGACGTTCCTTACGGCCTTACAGGCTATGTCTGGACCAACGACCTTACCCGCGCCCTGCGCTTCACCGACAAGCTGGAGGCTGGGATGATCTGGGTGAATTCGGAGAACGTCCGCCACCTGCCCACGCCATTTGGCGGCGTCAAGGCCAGCGGTATCGGGCGCGACGGCGGCGATTGGTCGTTCGAATTCTACATGGAGCAAAAGCACATCGGCTTTGCGACCGGCCAGCACAAGATCACCAAACTGGGGGCAGGCTGACGGAGGAAACCGTTCCCGCCATCGACCAAACTCATTGGTCGACATTGCCCATGAGATGACCCGAATTCCGGATCCGAGGAGAGTCCAATGCCCGTTCCCGCCCCCAATCTGTACCCAGACTTCAACACTATCCGCCTGAGCCATGTCTGTCTGAATGTAAAGGACTTGGCCGCGTCGAAAAGGTTCTACACCCAAATCCTCGGCCTGCAGGTCACTAACGAAGATGACCGCTGTGTCTATCTGCGCGCGATGGAAGAACGCGGGCATCATAGTGTGATTCTGCAGCAATCGGACCAACCCGGCACTGTCGAGGTTATGGGGTTCAAGACCTTCGACGATGCCGACCTTGACCGGGCAGACGTCTATTTCAAGGGAAAGGGCCGCCCGACCGAGTGGGTCCAGCGTGCCTATCAGGGCCGCACCCTGCTCACCTCCGACAACATGGGCATTCCGCTGGAATTCTATCACCAGATGGACCGGCTGGAGCCGATCCATCAGAAATATGCACTCTATCGCGGGGTGAAGCCGCTGCGGATCGACCACTTCAACTGCTTTAGCCACGATGTGGACGCCTCGGTCGCCTTCTACAGCGATTTCGGCTTTCGGGTGACGGAATACACCGAGGATGAAGAGAGCAAGAAGCTCTGGGCCGCGTGGATGCACCGCAAGGGCGGCGTGCATGACATGGCCTTCACCAACGGCACAGGCCCGCGGATGCACCATGTGGCGTTCTGGGTACCGACGCCGCTGAACATCATCGACCTGCTCGATCTGATGGCGACGTCGGGCTATGTGAAGAACATCGAGCGCGGACCGGGGCGGCACGGGATTTCCAACGCCTTCTTCCTTTATATCCTCGACCCCGACGGGCACCGGATCGAGATCTATTGTTCGGACTATCAGACCGTCGACCCGGATCTCGAGCCTATCAAATGGGATCTGACGGACCCGCAACGCCAGACCCTTTGGGGGGCCCCAGCGCCGGAAAGCTGGTTCAAGCACGGAACGACCTTCGTAGGCGTGGACCTGAAAGACTCCGCAATCAAAGCCAGCCCGATCATCGCGCCATGATGGACCTCGCCCTGCAGAACCCGGCGCTGCTGCGGCAGGCGGTGCCCGTCGGTGGCCGCTGGATCGAGGCGGATGGCGCCGGCATCGAAGTGACCAATCCGGCCACCGGAGAGATCATTGGCCGTGTCCCCAACCTTGGGGCGGCCGAGACCCATGAAGCGATCGCGGCCGCGCAGGTGGCCCAGAAAGCATGGGCTGCCCGCACGGCGAAAGAGCGCAGTGGCGTGCTGCGTCGCTGGTTCGACCTGGTGATGGAAAACCAGTCCGATCTGGCGCGCATCCTGACCGCCGAACAGGGCAAACCTGTTGCCGAAGCCGCTGGCGAGATTGCCTATGGGGCGTCGTTCATCGAATGGTTCGCCGAGGAAGCCCGCCGCGCCTATGGCGATATTACGCCGGGCCACGCGCCCGACAAGCGTATCCTGTCGGTCAAGCAACCAGTTGGCGTGGTTGCGGCGATCACGCCGTGGAATTTCCCGAACGCGATGATCACCCGCAAGGCAGGACCGGCCCTCGCCGCAGGCTGCGCGATGGTCCTTAAACCCGCCGCGCAGACGCCATACTCCGCCATCGCGCTGGCCGTTCTCGCCGAAGAGGCCGGGCTGCCCGCGGGGCTGTTCTCGGTGGTCACCGGTTCTGCCCGCGAAATCGGCAGGGCCATGACCGACAGCCCGATCGTGCGCAAGTTGACCTTTACGGGTTCGACCGGCGTTGGCGCACAGCTTTATGCACAATGCGCGCCCACGATCAAAAAGCTGGGGCTGGAGCTTGGCGGCAACGCGCCGTTTATCGTGTTCGATGACGCCGATCTGGATGCCGCCGTCGAGGGCGCCGTGATCGCAAAGTTCCGCAACAACGGCCAGACCTGCGTTTGTGCCAACCGGATTTACGTACAGGCGGGCGTCTACGATGTCTTTGCACAGAAGCTGGCCGCGAAAGTTGGAAGCCTGCCCACGGGCAACGGCTTTGACGAGGGCATCGTCTTCGGCCCGCTGATCGACTATGCGGCGGTCGCAAAGGTATCCGAGCATGTGTCGGATGCGACGACCAAGGGGGCGGAAGTCGCCCTTGGCGGGAAGCCTCACGCCCTGGGCGGCACCTTCTACGAGCCAACGATCCTCACGGGCGTTACATCAGATATGGCCATAGCCACCGAGGAGACCTTCGGTCCCGTCGCACCCCTCTTCCGGTTCCAGACCGAAGCAGAGGTGGTGGCCGCCGCCAATGACACCGAATTTGGGCTGGCGTCCTATTTTTACAGCCGTGACCAGGCCCGCGTCTGGCGCGTGTCCGAGGCCTTGGATTTCGGCATGGTGGGCGTGAACACCGGATTGATTTCCACCGCCGAGGCGCCTTTTGGCGGTGTGAAGATGTCGGGGTTGGGACGCGAAGGCTCGCGCCACGGCCTCGATGATTTTCTCGAGATCAAATACATCTGCATTGGCGGCATTGATGCCAGGGAGTAAGTGATGAAATGGGATGAATTTGCCAGCTGGAGCAAACAGATCGCAGATTGGGGCGCCGCCTATCACACCGGCCTTCAAGACCGCCCTGTGCGTGCGCAGACCAAGCCCGGCGAGATAGCGGCGCAACTGCCGTCGAGCCCTCCGGCCCACGGCGAAGATATGGCGGCAATCCTGAACGACTTCGATGCGATCGTGATGCCCGGCATGACGCATTGGCAGCACCCCCGCTTCTTTGCCTATTTTCCCTCAAACGCCTCCCCACCCTCGATGCTCGCGGAACAACTGGCCAATACCGTCGCGGCGCAGTGCATGCTGTGGCAGACCTCACCCGCAGCGACCGAGATGGAAGGCGTCATGGTCGACTGGCTGCGCCAGGCACTGGGGCTGGCCGAGACGTACACCGGCGTTATTCAAGACAGCGCGTCTTCGGCCACCTTGTCCGCCGTTCTGACGATGCGCGAGCGGGCGACGGGCTATAGCGGAAATCGCGACGGATTGTCCGAGAAAGGCCATCTGCGGATTTACTGTTCGGATCAGGTGCATTCTTCGATCGACCGGGCCTGTTGGGTGGCCGGCATCGGGCAAGCCAATCTGGTCAAGATCGGCACGACGGGACCCCATCACGCCATGGATGTGGCGGCTTTGGAGGCCGCGATTGCCGCTGACCGCGCGGCGGGCCACATCCCCGCCGGGATCATCGCGATTACCGGCGGAACCGGAGTGGGGTCCACCGACGTGCTTGGACCCATTCTCGATGTCGCCAAGGTCTACGACCTCTACACACATCTGGATGCCGCCTGGGCCGGGGCGGCAATGATCTGCCCGGAATTCCACGCCCAGTACTGGAGCGATGTGGACGGCTTCGACAGCATTGTCTTCAACCCGCACAAGTGGCTGGGTGCCCAGTTCGATTGTTCGATCCAGTTCCTTCGCGACGCGACCCCGCAGCTCAACACGCTCAAGATCGAGCCTGAGTATCTCAAGACCACCGGCCAGGCGGTGACGAACTACTCGGAGTGGACGATCCCCCTGGGGCGGCGCTTCCGTGCGTTGAAGATCTGGTTCCTGATCCGGTCCTACGGGCTCGACGGGTTGCGGGCCCGCATACGCAACCACGTCGCATGGGCAGCAGAAGTCTGTGACGCGATACGCGAGTTGGACGGGTTCGAGATCGTCACGGAGCCCATCCTGAGCCTTTTCTCCTTCCGCTGTCCGGGGGACGATGGCGACCAGCAACGGTTGGTCGACGCTCTCAATGACGACGGCCGCATCTATCTGACGCAAGGCAGTTTCAAGGGGCGCAAGATCATCCGGTTTCAGGTTGGGCAGTTCGATACGACGCGCGATGACGTGATGATGGCGGCGGCTGTTATCAAAGACGTATGGGGACAGATCAAATGAGATTCGCAACATATTCGACCGGCGGCCAGACCTATTTCGGGGCGGTCACCGATGATGGAATGATACCGCTGAACGAGGCGTTTCCGCAGTGGCCGACGCTTCTGGATGCGGTGCGGGCCGGTGGGTTGGACGCGTTGCAGCAGTCAGCCGGTGACAAGGCCGCCAGCCATCGCGATGTCACCTACGAAATGGTGCTGCCCAACGCCTCGCGGATTCTGTGCGTTGGTGTCAATTTTCCCGACCGCAACGCCGAATACAAGGACGGCAGCGAACAGCCCAAATTCATGTCTCTGTTTCCACGCTTCGCGAGCGGGTTTACCGGCCATGACCGCCCACTGATCCGGCCGCCGGAAAGTTCTCAGCTTGACTACGAGGGCGAGGTTGCGATCGTCATCGGCAAGGCTGGCCGGCGCATCTCCCAGGCCGACGCCTATGACCACATCGCCGCGCTGACCCTGTGCAACGAGGGAACGATCCGCGACTGGGTGCGCCATGCGAAATTCAACGTCACGCAAGGCAAGAACTGGGACAAGTCCGGATCCATCGGGCCCTGGCTCATCCCGTTCACCAATGCCTCGCAACTCGATGATGCGCGCATCGTCACCCGTGTGAACGGCACGGTGCGGCAGGACGACGTCCTGTCGCGCATGATGCATCCGATCCGGCGCGAGATCGAATACATCTCGACCTTCATGACGCTTGAGCCCGGCGATATTATTGTCACCGGCACGCCGACCGGATCGGGCGCGCGGCTGGACCCACCGCAATTTCTAAAACCCGGCGATGTGGTCGAGGTCGAGGTCAGCGGCATCGGCACGCTGCGCAACACCATAGAGGATGAAATGGCATGACGCCCGAAGATCACGCGCGCGCGGCGGCCGATCTGCTGAATGCGGAGCGGACCGGCGCGCAGATCGGCCTGCTGAGCAGGCGCCATCCCGAAATCGGGATGGACGATGCCTATGCTATCCAGAATGCCATCTGCCAGGCCAAGACCGCACAGGGCCGCAAGGTCGTGGGCTGGAAAATAGGGCTTACCTCGAAGGCCATGCAGTATGCGCTCAACATCGACATTCCCGACAGCGGGATCCTGTTCGACGACATGGTGTTCGAACACGGTGCGGTTGTGCCTGCCGGGCGGTTCATCCAGCCGCGGATCGAAGCCGAAATTGCCTTTGTGATGAAATTTCCCATCGGCGGTGCGAATGTGACCCGAGCCGACGTACTGGCTGCCACCGACTATGTCGCGCCCTCGATTGAGATCCTCGATACACGGATCGTCCGCAAGGATGCAGAGACGGGCAAGACCCGCACCGTCCATGATACGATCAGCGACAATGCCGCAAACGCTGGCGTCGTATTGGGTCCGCAGCGGCATGCAGTAGACGCGTTCGACATGCGCTGGATCGGAGCGATCACTTTAAGGGGCGGTGAGGTCGAAGAAACCGGTCTCGGGGCGGGTGTGCTGAACGATCCCGTTGAGAGCGTGGTCTGGCTCGCCCGACGCATGGCGCAATACGGCCAGAGCATTGCGCCAGGCCAGATCATCCTGTCGGGCAGCTTCATCCGCCCGGTTGAATGCCCTCCCGGTAGCCGGATCAACGCCGATTTCGGCGCCTTCGGCGACGTCGCCATCTCTTTCGCCTAAGGAAACCCGATGCCCGCACCTCGAAATCCATTCAAACACGCCATCGCCAAGGGCGAGCTTCAATTGGGATGCTGGCTGGGCCTGGCGGATCCTTACGTTGCAGAAATCAGCGCAGGCGCCGGTTTCGACTGGCTTCTGATCGATGGCGAACACGCACCCAACGATCTGCGGTCGATCGTGGCGCAGCTACAGGTGATTGCGGCGCGCGATACCCACGCCGTTGTTCGCCCGCCAATCGGTGAAACCTGGCTGATCAAGCAGCTGCTGGATGCGGGCGCACAAAGCCTTCTGATCCCGATGGTGGAAAGCGCCGAGCAGGCACAAGCTCTGGTCGATGCCGTAACGTATCCGCCGCAAGGGGGGCGCGGAGTAGGCTCGGCACTGGCGCGTGCGTCTGACTTCGCGGCGATCGGTGACTACCTGACGTCCGCGCGAGACGAAATCTGCCTGCTGGCGCAGGTCGAAAACCGGAAAGGTCTCGATGCGCTGGACGATATCCTCGCCGTCGAAGGACTGGACGGCGTGTTCATCGGGCCTTCGGATCTCGCCGCCGACCTTGGCTTCATCGGCCAGGCTGGGGCGCCCGAGGTGAAGAAGGTGGTGGTGTCAGCGCTGGAAAAAATCGTGGCCTCCGGGAAAGCCGCCGGCATTCTCACCCTGGACACCGACTTTCAGCGGGAATGCCGCGACATCGGAGCGCGTTTTATTGCAACCGATATCGATGTCAGCCTGTTCGCGCGCAACATGCGGAATGCCGCCGTAAGCGCACGAAACCGTCTTTCCTGAAACGGCCCGAAAATCTCAAAGGATGGCGGGCAGGTTGAGCCCCTGTTCTCGCGCCCAGTCCTTGGCGAGGTCGTAGCCGGCATCGGCGTGGCGCATTACACCGGTGGCGGGGTCGTTCCAGAGCACGCGCTCGATCCGGCGCGCGGCGTCCTCCGTTCCGTCGGCGACGATGACCATGCCGGCGTGCTGGGAGAAGCCCATGCCGACGCCGCCGCCATGATGCAAGGACACCCAGGTGGCGCCGCTTGCTGTATTGAGCAGGGCATTGAGCAGCGGCCAATCGGATACGGCATCTGAGCCGTCCTGCATGGCCTCGGTCTCGCGATTGGGCGAAGCCACCGAGCCGGAATCGAGGTGATCGCGGCCAATGACGATGGGCGCCTGGAGTTCGCCGGTGGCGACCATTTCGTTAAACATCAATCCAGCCCGATGCCGATCGCCCAGACCGATCCAGCAGATGCGTGCCGGCAAGCCCTGAAAGGCGATACGGTCGCGCGCCATGTCCAGCCAGCTATGGAGATGCGTGTTCTCGGGGAACAGCCGCTTCATTGCGGCATCGGTCTTGTAAATGTCCTCGGGGTCACCCGACAGCGCGCACCAACGGAACGGCCCGATACCGCGGCAGAACAGCGGCCGGATATAAGCCGGTACGAAACCGGGGAAGGCGAAGGCGTTTTCCAGCCCCTCGTCGCGCGCAACCTGGCGGATGTTATTGCCGTAGTCGAGCGTCGGCACGCCCTGGTTCCAGAAATCGACCATGGCAGCGACATGGGTTTTCATCGAAGCCCGCGCGGCACGCTCGACTGACTTGGGATCGCTTTCACGTTTGGAGCGCCACTGATCCATGGTCCAGCCGCTGGGCAGGTAGCCATTGACCGGGTCATGGGCCGAGGTTTGGTCGGTGACGATGTCGGGACGAATGCCGCGCCGCACCAGTTCGGGAAAGACGTCGGCGGCGTTACCGAGCAGCCCAACGGATTTGGCTTCGCCTGCCGCCGTCCAGCGGCCGATCTTTTCAAGGGCCTCATCCAGCGTTTCGGCGCGCTCGTCGAGATAGCGGGTGCGCAGGCGGAAATCGATGCGGGTGCTGTCGCATTCAACAGCGAGGCAGCTTGCACCAGCCATGACGGCGGCCAGCGGCTGGGCGCCACCCATGCCGCCAAGGCCGCCCGTCAGGATCCAGCGTCCTTTGAGGTCGCCGCCATAATGCTGGCGCCCGGCTTCCGCAAAAGTCTCGAACGTGCCCTGCACGATGCCCTGGGTGCCGATGTAAATCCACGAACCGGCAGTCATCTGGCCATACATCATCAGCCCCTTGCGATCGAGCTCATGGAAATGGTCCCAATTGGCCCAGTGAGGCACGAGATTGGAGTTGGCAATGAGGACGCGCGGGGCGTCCTTGTGGGTGCGAAACACACCAACGGGCTTGCCGGACTGGACGAGCAGCGTCTCATCCTCGTCAAGGACCTTAAGCGCGGCAACGATGCGGTCGAAATCCTCCCAGGTGCGAGCGGCGCGCCCTATGCCGCCATAGACCACCAGCTCATGCGGGTTCTCGGCCACATCGGGATGCAGATTGTTCATCAGCATGCGCATGGGTGCTTCGGTGAGCCATGACTTGGCTGTGATTTCGGTGCCGGTCGCTGGATAGATGTCGCGGGCATTGCGGCGGGACTGGGACATGGTCATGCCTCCGTTTCGAGGGCGCGCGCACGCGCGACAAGGGTTTCGAGGATGGACTTGAGATGGGGGCGCAGGCGGGCGGCCCTGGCCGGGCTGTAGGCGAAAGGCATGGCCTCGGCCTCCAGATGTGTCGACTGGGCCAATTCCATCTGGATGGTATGAATGCCCCGATCCGGCCGCGCATAGTGGCGTGTGGTCCAGCCACCGCGGAAGCGACCGTTGAGGACGCTGGAGTAGCCCTGGGCATTCCCGCAGATGTCCACGACTGCACGCTCCAGTGCTGGGGCGCACGTGACACCATCGTCAGTGCCGATGTTGAAATCGGGCAGAACACCTTCGAAGAGATAGGGAATGAGCGAGCGGATGGAATGGCAGTCATAAAGAACGGCCACGCCGTGTTTTGCCCGCACGCGCTCCAGCTCGGCGGCGAGGGCCGCGTGGTAGGGGGCGTGACAGGCAAGGCGGCGGCGCTCGATTTCGGCTGCGTCGGGTTCCCTGCCCGTCTCATATATGGGGCAACCATCGAAGTCGGTTACCGGGCAAAGGGCAGTGGTGTTCTGGCCGGGATAAAGGCTTGTACCGTCAGGATCACGATTGGCATCGATCACATAGCGATGAAAATTGGCCTGGACCACGCTGGCCCCGGGCGCGAGATCGGCATATAGCCTGTCCAGATGCCAGTCCGTGTCAGCGAGCTGCCGGCCCCTGTCATTGAGCGCATCCCGGACTTCGGCAGGAAGCCATGTGCCGGTATGGGGCATAGCGAGCACGAGGCAGCTTTCGCCGCGCGTGAGGGAGAAGGGCTCCATCATGCAGTTCCCAGAATCAGGTGCTCGCCCAGCCCGGCCGCACGCGCGATGGAACTATCGCTAACGAGCCGCGCCGCAGTGGCCAGATCACCAGCCAGGTACCGGTCTTCGTCGAGCGCGGCGCAATCCTGCCGCAGCCGCGCAATGACCGCTTCAAGCGGAGCGCTGGACGTGTTGGCGACGCGAAACTCGACACCCTGCGCGGCGCAGAGCAGTTCGATGCCCAGAATTTGGCTGAGATTGGCGTTCATCCGCATCAGCCGGCGCGCACCGTGAGCGGCCATGGACACATGATCTTCCTGGTTGGCACTGGTCGGCGTGGAGTCGGTGGAACAGGGGTTGGCCAGATGCTTGTTTTCGCTCATCAGTGCCGCTGAGGTCACTTCGGCGATCATGTAGCCCGAATTCAGCCCCGGATCGGGTGTGAGGAATGGGGGCAGGTCAAACGAAAGCGTCGGATCGACCATCAGCGCAACGCGGCGCTGGGCGATAGCGCCGATCTCGGCAATCGCCAGAGCGATCTGGTCGGCGGCAAAGGCTACCGGTTCGGCGTGGAAATTGCCGCCAGAGACGATTGCGCCGGTTGAAGCCAGCACCAAAGGGTTGTCGGTTACCGCATTGGCTTCGATCTCAAGCGTCATGGCGGCCTGACGGAGCAGGTCCACACAGGCGCCCGTCACCTGCGGCTGACAGCGGATGCAGTAGGGATCCTGAACGCGCTTGTCGCCTTCGAGATGGCTTTCGCGGATGGCCGATCCGGCCATGAGGTAGCGCAAGGCCGCGGCCACTTCGATCTGTCCGCGATGGCCACGCAGGGTATGGATTTCTTCTTCGAAAGGCGCAGTCGAGCCCATGATGGCGTCCGTCGACAGGGCACCGGTCACCACCGCGGCACGCGCATTGGCCCAGGCCTCAAAGAGCGCTGCGAGGGCAAACGCGGCAGAGAACTGGGTGCCATTGATCAGCGCCAGCCCTTCCTTGGGGCCAAGGACAAGCGGTGCCAGGCCGGCATACTCCAGCGCCTCGGCGGCGGGCATAGTCCGGCCCTCGAACTCCACTTCACCCTCGCCAATCATCGCGGCGGTCATGTGGGCCAGCGGCGCCAGATCCCCCGATGCGCCGACCGAGCCCTGAGCCGGCACCACGGGCACTATGGCCTTGGCGAAGAAAGCTTCGATCTGGGCAACCACGGCCCAGCGAACGCCTGAAGCGCCCCGCCCAAGCGACAGGAGCTTGAGCGCCATCATCAACCGCACGACGCTGGCGGGGGTTTGCTCTCCCACACCGCAGCAATGGGAGAGGATGAGGTTGCGCTGCAGGCGTGCAGTATCTTTGGCCTCGATGCGGACACTGGCCAGCTTACCGAAGCCGGTATTGACGCCGTAGATCGCATCCTCGCCTGCCGCAGCCGCGGCAACGCGTTGTGCGGCGGCCTCCACAGCCGGCCTTGCTGCCCGGTCCAGTGTGATGGCGCCATCGGAGCGATAGATAGCTTCAAGCTGCGTCAAGGTGGCAGCGCCAGGGGTGAGGATCATGACGAAAAGTCTCCGGCAAAGATGCGGCGATAGAGCGGGTTGAAACCGATGCGGTAGGCGAGTTCAGCAGGATGAGTGACGTCCCAGATGGCCAGATCGGCCCGCAGTCCGGCGCGAATGATGCCGGTGTCGGTGAGCCCGAGCGCCCGGGCAGCGTGACGCGTCGTCCCGGCCAAGGCCTCTTCGGGCGTGAGGCGAAACAGGGTGCATGCCATGTTCATTGCAAGCAGCAGGGAGGTCAGCGGCGAGGTGCCGGGATTACAGTCGGTCGCCACGGCCATGGGCACACCAGCGTGGCGCAGCGGATCTACCGGCGGCAGTTGCGTCTCGCGCAGTGCATAAAAAGCGCCCGGCAGCAGCACGGCGACGGTTCCGGAAGTCGCCATTGCCTTAACGCCGGCATCGTCGAGATATTCGAGATGGTCTGCCGAGAGGCCCTTGTGGCGCGCCGTGAGTGCCGCGCCACCGAGATTGGACAACTGCTCGGCATGCAGCTTGACCGGGAGACCGAGGCCGTCCGCCCTATCGAAGAGCCGCTCGATCTGGGCAGGCGAAAACGCAATGCCCTCGCAAAACCCATCGACAGCATCAACCAACCCCTCGGCATGGGCAGCGTCGAGGCCCGGCAACACGACATCATCAAGATAGGCATCCGGCTGCCCTTTGTATTCGGGCGGCACGGCATGGGCGGCAAGAAAGCTGGTGGTGACACGAACAGGCCGTTCGCGCCCAATCTGGCGGGCAACGCGCAGCATCTTGATTTCGTCGGTGATGGTGAGGCCATAGCCGGACTTGATCTCGATGGTGGTAACACCTTCGGCGATCAGCGTGTCGACGCGCCTGAGGGCAGAAGCCAGCAATTGCGTTTCCGTGGCAGCGCGCGTTGCGGCCACGCTCGAATTGATGCCGCCGCCCTCGCTTGCGATCTGCTCATAGCTCGCGCCCTGCAGCCGCATCTCGAATTCGCGGGCACGGTCACCGCCGAACACCACATGGGTGTGGCAGTCGAGAAGGCCCGGCGTCACCAGCCGTCCCTCAAGGTCCGTGCGTTCGAAACCCGCAAACCCGGCCGGCAAGTCTGCCGCTGGACCGCACCATGCGATGGCCTCCCCCTCAAGAGCAACGATACCGTCGTCGATGAAGCCATAGGGCGCCGAACGCGGTTCCATCGTCGCCAGTCTAGCGTTGGTGAGCAGTCGCGACATCGATATGCGCCTTGCTTAAATCGTGGTTATCGCTATTATGTATGCACATATTAATCTGTCAATGGGGTTTGACGGTGCAAACAATCTGGGCGGAACAGGCGCTGCTTGCCGAGGGTTGGGCAGACAATGTTCGGGTACAAGTCGCGCCGGACGGGCAGATTGCGTCCGTCCAGGCGGACACAGCAGCAATGGCGGCAGACCAATGCGTCGGTGCCCTCATGCCTGCGCCGGTCAATCTCCATTCCCATGCCTTCCAGCGCGCCATGGCCGGGATGACCGAGCGACGCGGTCCCCATGGCCGCGACACCTTCTGGACGTGGCGGCAATTGATGTTCCGGTTCCTCGAAGCCCTGACCCCGGACGATATCCAAGCCATTTCCACCTTCGTGCAGATGGAGATGCTGGAGGCGGGCTATGCCGCCGTCGCAGAATTCCATTATGTCCACCATCAGGCAGATGGAACGCCCTATGCCGACATTGGCGAACTGTCGGCCCGCGTCGCCGCCGCTGCGGATGTTTCGGGGATCGGGCTGACGTTGCTGCCGGTGCTCTATCAGCAGGCGGGGTGCATGGGTGCGTCGCTTGCGCCGGGCCAGGTTCGCTTCGGCAATGACGTTGACCGTTTTGCCGCGCTCCATACCAGGGCGACCGCCATCATGGCTGCCCTGCCCGCCGACGCGGGCATCGGCGTCGCGCCACATTCGCTTCGTGCAGTGAACCGGGATGGTCTTGCCGCAGCCGTCGGGCTTGCCGCTGGCCAGCCGCTGCACATGCACCTGGCCGAGCAGGTTGACGAGGTCGATGAGGTGCTGGGCGCTTATGGGCAGCGGCCCGTGGATTGGCTTCTCGACAATTACGGCGTCGATGAAAGCTGGTGCCTTATCCACTGCACCCAGATGAGCGATGACGAAACCATCCGGCTGGCCCGGACGGGAGCAGTGGCGGGCCTTTGCCCGATAACCGAATCGAGCCTTGGCGACGGCATTTTCAACGGCGCTCGCTATCTCGATGCCGGTGGCCGCTTCGGCATCGGCTCGGACTCCAACATCCGTATCGCCCTCTCCGAGGAACTGCGCACGCTCGAATATTCCCAGCGGCTGCGCGTCCGGCTCCGCGCCGTGCTCGCAACCGATACCGCCTCGACCGGACGTGTCCTTTACGCCGGCGCCGTGCGGGGCGGCGCGCAGGCCGCGCAGCGCCGGTCCGGCGTCATCGCGGCGGGAAACTGGGCAGACCTCGTCGCCCTCGACACCAAGGCAATCGACCTCGACGGCCGCAAGGGCGACGCGCTTCTGGACAGCTTCATCTTCGCTGGTGACGACCGGATGATCGGCGACGTATGGTCGGCCGGACGCCACGTCGTGCACGAAGGGCGTCATCTCCAGCGTGATGCCATTTCTACCCGCTACCGGCAGACCATGGCAGCCCTCAAGGACCGACTATGACCGATCTCGACACCATTTCCTGGCGCGGCATTCACCTTGAACTGCTGCGCAGGATCAATGAACGCATATGGCCGCCGGGCAGCCTCATTCCCAACGAGGCCGATCTCGCCGCCGAGTTCGGTTGTGCCCGCACCACCGTGAACAGGGCCATGCGCGAACTGGCGGAAGCGGGACTGGTAGACCGCAAGCGCAGGGCCGGCACGCGCGTGGCGCTGCACCCCATCAGCCGGGTGGTTATCGATATTCCTATCATACGTCTGGAGGTGGAGCAGCGGAACGCCGAGTGGAGCTACGGCCTGCTGTCGCAAGACATGCAACCGGCGCCCGCGCGCATTACCAGCCGGCTTGGACTCGAGCGGGACACCGCCATGCTGCATGTCACCAGCATGCATTTCGCCGACAACCATCCGCTGCTGCATGAAGACCGGTGGATCAACCCGGCCGCCGTGCCGGGCGTCGAGGAGATGGACTTCGCGGCCGTTAGCGCCAATGAATGGCTGATCCAGAACGCACCCTATACCGGCGGCGACATCGCCTTTTCAGCCCTGAACGCCGACAGTAAACTGGCCGAACTGCTCGAAGCGGATGATGGCGCAGCGGTCTTCGTGGTTGATCGCATTACCTGGGACGGACAGGTGCCGGTAACTGCCGTGCGTCTCTCTTACGCTCCCGGCTATCGCATGAATACGCGGGTCTAGAGCCACACGGTGTGGGGCGTGAAGTGATGAGCTCACCCATCCTGGCGCAGTACCGGGTGGCGGAAACGCAATCCCTGGTTCGATGCAGAGGTGCTCCCGGTCCTCCGCGCTGCGATCAGAAGCCGGCTCGACCGCGCCTGACGGTCACTGCCGCTGGAAATGGGAATGGCGTCCATGGGCCGGCGAGCGGCAAAAAGGGATGGCCGCGAAGTTCCCTCTAGTTCATTCTGGCACCGGTTTCGGCGTCAAAGAGATGGATGGCGGCTATGTCGGGCGCCACGGTGATCGTTGCGCCGGGCGCGGCGGTTACCCGTTCGCGAAACACGCCAATGACCTGCGTGGCGCCGAGCATCATGGTCACCTGGGTCTCGGAGCCCATCGGCTCGACCACGACAATTTCGGCCGGCAGACCGTCAGCCGACAGGGCGAAGTGCTCGGGCCGGATGCCATAGAGCGCCCTTTGGCCGCTGGTTTTTGTGCCGTGCGGCAAGGGGAGCATGACACCCTCGGCGGAAAATCCATCCGGGCCGACGGCGCCCGGAATGAAATTCATCGATGGCGAACCGATAAATCCGGCCACGAACTGGTTTGCAGGCCTGTCGTAAAGCTCAAGCGGAGCGCCGATCTGCTCGATATGGCCGCCATTGAGGACGACGATCTTGTCGGCCATGGTCATGGCCTCCACCTGATCGTGGGTCACATAGACGGTGGTTGTCTTGAGGCGCTGGTGCAGCGCCTTGATCTCGCTGCGCATCACGACGCGCAGCTTGGCGTCAAGATTGGAGAGTGGCTCGTCGAACAGGAAAACTTTTGGATCGCGCACAATGGCGCGGCCCATGGCAACGCGCTGGCGCTGGCCGCCCGAAAGCTCGCGCGGGTAGCGCCCCAGGTATTGGGTAAGCCCGAGAATGCCGGCGGCCCACTCGACCCGGCTGGCGATTTCTTCCTTTTCGGTGCCCCGATGCTGGAGTGAAAATCCCATATTCGCAGCCACTGTCATGTGCGGATAGAGCGCGTAGTTCTGGAACACCATGGCGATGTCGCGTTGCTTGGGTTCGAGATCGTTGACCACTGTGTCGCCGATCTCGATGGTGCCGCCGGTGATCGTTTCAAGCCCGGCGAGCATGCGCAGCAATGTGGACTTCCCGCACCCCGATGGGCCGACAAGCACGACAAACTCGCCATCGGCGATCGATATGTCCACGCCGTGGATAACCGGGACCCTGCCGTAAGATTTGGTGATGCCGGAAAGTGATACGGAAGCCATGGTCAACCCTTGAGCCCGGTGTGAGCCAGCCCTTCGACGAACTGGCGCTGGGCGATAATGAAAACAATGAGAACAGGAATTGCGGTCATGGTGGCCGCCGCGAGCTGGACGTTCCACATCGCGCCGCCATAGGCGTCGGTGAACTGGGTCAGCGCCTGGGGGAGCGTGAACAGGTCCGGCGAGGACAGGAACACTATCGGTTCGAGATAGAGGTTCCAGGAGTGCAGGAACGTGAAGATCGCGACCGCTCCCAAAGCCGGGCGCGCGAGCGGCAGGGCGATGGTCCAGAAAATCTTGAACCGGCCCAGCCCATCGACGCGCGCTGCCTCTTCAAGCTCTTTGGGCAGCGCGATAAAGAACTGGCGCATAACGAAGGTGGCAAAGACCGAGGGCGCGCCAAAGATCGGCACGAGGACCAGCGGCCAATGGGTGTTTATCATGTCCCAGCCCAGAAATATCTGAAAGAGCGGCACGATGGTGACTTCCGCGGGAATGAGCAGCCCCACGAGAACCACCATGAACAAGGCGTTGGCGAAGGGAAAACGGATGCGCGCGAAGGCATAGCCCGCCATTGAAGAGAACAGCATCGTTCCGGCGGTCACCAGCGCGGCAATGTAAGCCGAGTTCCAGTATTGCTGCGCGAAAGGCTGCAGTTCGAACACCCGGGCGTAGGTCGAAAGATCGACGCGCGAGGGGATGATTTCGGGCGGAAAGGCAAAGATGTCCGAAATGGGCTTGATCGAAGACGTCACCATCCACCAGGTCGGAAAAACGAAGGGGATGAGCAGGACCGTCATCAGCCCGTAAACGAGCACCTTCATGCGCGGGGAGAGGTCAGTTTTCATAAAAGACGATCCTCCGGCGCATCTGCCACTGGACGAAGGTCAGGACGGCCACAATCGCGAACAGAAGGATCGAAAGCGTCGCGCCATAACCGAATTTGTGGAACTGGAAGGCCTGCTGGTAGAGGTAGTAAACGAGCACGGTGGTGGACATGCCAGGCCCACCCTGGGTCAGGACTGCGATCTGGGCAAAGACCTGAAGCGAGCCCACGATGGTGATGATCGATGTGAGAAGAATTGTCGGGCTGATCATGGGCATGGTGATGCGCGTGAACTGCGCCCAGGCCGGCGTGCCATCGACGCGGGCGGCCTCGTAGAGTTCCCTCGGCACGCCCTGGAGCGCGGCAAGGAAAAGGATCATGTTGAGCCCCACATTTTTGAACACCTGCACGACGATGACCGAAATCATCGCTGTGGTGGAGCCGCGCAGCCAGTTGGGGCCATCGATACCAAAGAGCGCGAGCACGGCGTTGATGCCGCCATTGTTTTGAAGCAGGAAGCTCCAGACGATCGTCCAGGCCACCAGAGAGACGACGACGGGCGAGAAAAACAGCGTCCGATAGACCGCGATGGCTTTGAGTTTCTGATCCAAAAGAACGGCGAGCAGCAGCGCGAGCGCCATATTCAAGACGACCAGCCCCAGTGAAAACAGGGCCGTTGCGCCGAGCACCTGGGGCAAGCCGGGATCGGCGAACAGGGCCCGGTAATTGTCCAGTCCCTGGAACCGGAAGGTCTGGGCCAGCACGTTCCATTCGTGCAGCGAATACCAAAAGACCAGCCCGAGCGGGATCAGCACAAAGATCGCGATCCCGATCAGCTGGGGGGCAATGAACACATAGCCCGCGAGACTGTCGCGGCGTTCCATCGTCCAGAACGGCCGTTTGCGGACCTTTTCGCTCGAGGTTTGAGCCGCGACAGTCATAGTTTTCAGGTTCCCTAACGCTTTCTAGAGCAGGGGCGCTATGCGGTCGCAGACCGAAGTCATCACGCCGGCGACGTCAGCATCTGCCTGCCAAAGGGCATCGAGCTCGGCCCGGACGACCTGCTGGATTTCGGCAAAGCCCTCGTGGCCGGGCAGCACCTGACCATTCGAGATGCCGGCGATGACGACGTTTTCGAGTTGCTCGGGCGAAAGCAGTGGATTGGTTTCACCCAGCGTTTCGGCGTTGAGCAGGCTCTGGCGTGCCGGCGGGAAGAACTGGGCAAGCTTAGCGCTGTTTTCCGGGTTAGACATATAAGCAAGAAACTGCACGGCCGTTTCAGCATTCTCGGCCATGGAAAACACGCCGATGCCCGCCTGCCCGATCACTGCATATTCGCCCTCCGGCCCCGCAGGGAGCGGGACGAGGTCCCATGCGAAGGCGTCGTCGCCCTGGGGCAAAAGCGAGGCGCGCGAGATCTGGGTTATGGTCATTGCCGCGTCGCCCGCAAAGAAATCGACGCTCTCCCCGGGTTCGGGCATCGCACCCTTGTCGAAAATCGCATCGTGGACGAAGGTCATGGCGCCGACCATTTCGGTATCGGTAAAGGCGCAGGTATTGCCATCAGCGCTCCAGGGCGAAGCACCCCAGCCGCGCCAGATTGAGGCAAGGTTCTGCCATATCTGATAGTTGAAATCGCGTACGATCAGCCCGTTGGCACCGTTGTCAGCGACAGCCGCGGCAGTTTCGATCGCGTTTTCCCAATTCCAGTTACCCGCCGCGATCAATTCTGCAGGGGTCTGCACGCCTGCTGCCGCGATGAGGTCGTTGTTGACGAACATCGCAAACGGCGACGTTGAAAACGGATAGGCGTAAAGTTCGCCATCGGCACGCCAGAGTGCAGTGGCCTGTTCGGAAACGTCTTCGATATCGTAGCCTTCGGTATCGGCAAAGGTCTCGGACAGCGGTGCCAGCGCGCCGGAATTGACGAAGTCGGCGGCCGTCGTTTCGAGGATCCAGGCCAGGTCCGGCGCATTGCCGCCCGCGATCTGGGTGGTAAGGGTCGTCGTGTAGCTATCGAATGGCAACGAGTCGAAGGTGACCGAAACGTTGGGATGGGTTTGGGTGAAGCCGTCGGCGATCTCATTGAACATTGCCAGATGCGCCTCGTTGGCGCTCCAGATGGTCATGCGCAGGTCGACTTGATCCTGGGCCAGCGCCGCTCCTGCGACAAAGGGCAGAACCAGGCCGCTCAGGGCGGTTGCCGATTTGAGTATTGTCTTGGATGTCATTGCAGTTTCCTCCTCTAGGTAGCGATGACGCAAATGGCCGGGTCAGTACCCCCGGATGTCCGGCCAGCGTATTTCCACGCCTTCACGATGCAGCCGGTCCTGAAATACCTCGAGCAGGCGATCGTCGGCCTGGACGGCGTGTGGTGTGGTGTCGGTTTCAAGGCAGTGGGCGGCCAGGAGCCCGGCCACCTCCCCGATGTTCCATTCGACCGGATGCAGCCGGTAGCAGCCATTGGTGATGTGGGTCGTTCCGATCGTCTTGCCGGCCGGCAGCAGGTTCGAGCGCTCGCGCGGCAACAGCGCGCCGAGCGGGATTTCAAAGGGGCACGAGGGCACGTCGATATAATTATCCCCACCCGTCGAAGGGTGCAGGTCGATCCGGTACATGCCGGTGCCAACGCTGTCGCGATAGTGGACCGCGCCCGCCTCGCCGCGCACGGCGTGGGAAAGGTCCTGTTCCACAACGGTCGTTACCGCCTTGATGCGGCGGCTTTCACGGATATAGGGGGCCATGGCAAGGCCATGGTCTGTGCCGGTGACGTCGCCGCGCAAGCGCAGGCCGGGAAAGCCGTGGCCGCCATCGACGCGCGGCGCTTCGGTCTGCAGCCAGTAAAAGACCGAATAGGAGAGTTCGGCGGCCCGCTTGAGACGGTGGGCATACTCCTCCTCGGTGCAATCGATGATCGGCGCCTCGAAATAGTCGATCATCGGCCAGTTGACGAGGCAGATGTCGGAGGCATAGGCGCCGGGAGTGAAGTTGCGGCGCGCAGCAATGCGGCGGAAGGTCCAGAGGTTGGCGTCGCCAGCATTGCGGCGCTGGTCGGCATCGACTTCCAGCGGATCGTCGTCCGGATTGGGCGTAAAACTGCGCTCGGTGATCTCGAGCGTGCGCGGGTGGGGTGCCTTGAAGCCGATCAGCGGGCCACCCCAGAAATCGGGCTGCACGGACAGCCATTCGTCGTAATTCGCGGGCTTATCGATGATTTGATTGCCTTCGAGGTTATCGATGGCAAAGCAGATCGAGATGGCCTGCTGGTTATCGGGCTGGGCGATCGAGGGCGCTGAAGGCTCTCCTGTCTCGCCCTGGCTTTCAAAGCCCGTCACATAGTCGGTGCCAGTCAGTGGAAGCAAATCACCCAGTTCGGTGGCGTCGATAACGTAGCGAGCGGAAACCGTGAATTTTTCGCCGCTCTGGAGGTGCCGAAGCGTCACCGCGCGCACCCTGTCGCCGTCCATTTCCGCGGCGACCGGTTTGCAGGGTTTAAAAAGCTTGAGCTTTCCCGCGCCGATATAGGGAGTGAGCCAGGCTTCCATGATCGCAAGCGGCACTCGCGGTTCGACACACATGCGGCTAACCCAACCCGCGCCGGGGTTGAGATCGTCCCAGCCCCGCGCCGCTTCGGTCAGCGGATAGTAATCGCGATAGAACCGGCGAATGGCCGTGCGCAGATTGCGATAGGTACGGCTGCCGCCAAACTGCTCGATCCAGGAATGCTCGTCGGACGGGACGGCCTGGCTGGTCAACTGGCCGCCGATCCAGTCGTACTCTTCGGTGAGAACAACGGAGCGGCCGGAACGCAGCGCGGCCAGCGCCGCAGCGACACCCCCAACGCCAGCGCCGATAATCGCGATATCTGTCGAATAGTCTTTCACAACTCACTCATTGGTCTTTGGGGGCCCGAGCGTTTCGCCTTCGACCCGTTCACAGGAAAGTAGCGTCTGTTCGAGGCCAGCCCTGCCCTCGAGCCGATCAACCAGCGCGAGCGTCGCGCGCCGGCCCATCTCCTCGCGGGGGATGGCGTAGGTGGTAAAGGCCGTGCCGGTCTCGCCCGGCCGGAGGTGACTGCCGAGCACAACGACCGACATATCGCCGGGAACCGACAGCCCTTCGGCAATGGCGAGGCGTCTGAAGGGGATAGCGTCGGCCAGTTCGGTAAAAAAGGCCACAGTTGCGCCGGCATCGCGGACGGCCTGCAAAAGCTCCTGGGGGTCACTGTCGACCTCGGGCCAATGCACTGCCAGGGCAGACGGCTGCAGCGCATTGGAAAACCCTCTCCAACGATCGACGGTCGATTCCGCACCTTCGGAGGGACCAACATAGGCAAAGGCGCGATGGCCATGAGCCTGTGCCTGCGCGACGAGCTCGCCGGTTGCGGCGGCGTAGTCGGCGCCCACATAGGGAACAGGGCTGCCCACATCGTCACGGCGCCCGACGGCAACGAAGGGAAAGTCGCCCTCAACCAGTTGCGCCAGTTCCTCGCGATCGAAATTGCGCCCGAGAACGAGACATCCATCGGCAAGCCGCAGCCGGTTGGTCTCGTCGAAAATCTTCTTGCGACCATCGGTGCCGCGAGCGGCGGCGGTCATCAAAAGCAAATCGTAGCCACACTGATGGGCGGCTTCCTCGATGCCGAAGAGGAAGGGGGCAAAGAAATCTGCCTGGGCCGAGGGAAACGCCGGCTCATAGGTGAACACGCCAAGGATATCGTTGCGGCCCTTGACCATGCGGCGCGCAACAGGATCGGCAACGTAGCCGGTTCTGGCAATCACGTCCTGGATGCGCACCCGCGTCTGCTCGGGAATGCGGCGCGTGTCATCGGCACTGCCATTGAGTACCAGAGAAACCGTGGCCTGACTGACCCCGGCGAGCCTGGCAATGTCCTTCTGAGTCAGGCGCTTGGTTGCCATAACAGCGCCTCCTCCATGCGCTAATACGTATTAGTTATGCGTATTAGCTATCGAATTGTCGAAAGCGTGTCAAGGGTGGGATCGGAAACGCAACGGGAAGGCGGGGCTGGAGACGCGGGCGGGGGCCGTCATGCCGGCAGAAAAGGCGGCTGCGGCACCGCCGCAACCGCTGCATTGTTCAGTCCCAGCTCAGCGCGCCGGATGACTGGTATTCGATGACCCGGCTTTCAAAGAAATTCTTCTCTTTCTTGAGGTCCATCACTTCGCTCATCCAGGGGAAAGGGTTTTCCGTCTGCCCGAACACTGCCTCCAGCCCCAACTGGGCGCAGCGGCGGTTAGCGATGAAGTGCATATATTGCTCGCACAGCGTCGCGTTGAGCCCAAGGAACCCGGTGGGCATGGTATCGCTGCCGTAGGCGGCCTCGAGTTCGGCAGCCGTCCGGATCATGTCGCGCACCTCGTTCTGGAACGCGCCCGTCCACAGATGCGGGTTCTCGATCTTGATCTGGTTGATGACGTCGATCCCGAAATTGAGATGGATGCTCTCGTCGCGCAGAATGTATTGATACTGCTCGGCGATACCCACCATCTTGTTGCGCCGCCCCAGCGACAGGATTTGCGCAAAGCCTGTATAGAACCACATACCCTCAAAGATCACGTAGAAGGCAACCAGATCACGCAGGAAATGCTGGTCGGCCTCTGTGGTGCCGGTGGCAAAGTTCGGGTCGTCCAGCGACTGGGTATGCTTGAGCGCCCAGGCCGCCTTGTCGGTGATCGAGGGTACCTCGCGATACATGTTGAAAAGCTCGCCCTCGTCCAGCCCCAGGCTTTCCACGATGTACTGGAAAGTATGGGTGTGCACCGCCTCCTCGAACGACTGGCGCAGGAGATATTGCCGGCATTCGGGATTGGTCAGATGGCGGTAGATGGCCAGAACGATATTGTTGGCGACAAGGCTTTCCGAAGCGGCGAAAAACCCGAGATTGCGTTTGAGCATGCGCCGCTCTTTCTCGGTCAGCCCGTCCCTCGACTTCCAGAGTGCGATGTCGGCCTGCATAGAGATCTCGGTCGGCATCCAGTGGTTGGCGCAGCCCGAGAGATATTTCTCCCAGGCCCATTTGTATTTGAGCGGCAAGAGCTGGTTGACGTCGGCGCGCGCGTTTATCATCGCCTTGTCGGACACCGATACGCGGGCCGCGCCGCGCTCGATCTGGCCAAGCCCCGTGGCATCGGACGCCTCGGCGTTGGGGCTGACTGCGGGCGCGGGATTGGGAGTGTCTTCCCATGCAAGTGTGGACATAGTGGTCATCTCCCTTTTCTTTACTGGCAGGCTTCGCATTCGGGATCGTCGATGGCGCAGGCATTGACGCCCGTTTCTGCCTCGGCCCGTGCCCGCATTGCCTCGATTGAATTGACCGCACCCGGTGACACGGCATTGAGCTTACCATCGGTGCCCTTGAGCGTGGATTTTTCGACGCTGGTCGCGGCGCGGGCCCGCAGGTAATAGGTGGTTTTCAGCCCCATCTCCCAGGCCAGCCGATAGGTGGCATCAAGCGCCTTGCCCGACGGGTTGGCTATGTAGAGATTGAGCGATTGGGCCTGATCGATCCATTTCTGGCGCCGCGAGGCCGCCGAAATCAGCCAGCGCGGCTCGACCTCGAAAGCAGTCGCGAACACCGCCTTGAGGTCGGCGGGGACTCGGTCGATCTGTCCCACGCTGCCGTCGAAATATTTGAGGTCGGAGATCATCACCTCGTCCCAGAGGCCGCGCTCCTTGAGCGCCTTGACCAGAAGCGCATTCACAACCGTAAAATCGCCGCTCATATTGGTCTTGACGTAGAGGTTCTGATAGGCGGGCTCGATGGACTGGCTGACGCCGCAGATGTTGGAAATCGTTGCGGTCGGGGCGATCGCCAGGCAATTGGAATTGCGCATGCCAATTTGCGTCACCCGCGCACGCAGCGCTGCCCAATCGAGGCGCTGGGTGCGATCCATGTCCACACTGCCGCGGGCATCCGCAACGTGCTCGACGGAGTCGATAGGCAGGATACCCCTGGACCACAGGGAACCCTCAAAGCTTTGATAGCGGCCCCTCTCCTCGGCCAGCTCGGTCGAGGCCCAGATGGCGTTGAACGCAATGGATTCCATCGAGAGATCGGCGAACTCGACCGCAGCGTCTGACGCATAGGCGATGGATTGCATCTGGAGCGCATCCTGAAAACCCATGAGGCCCAGACCGACCGGGCGATGCTTGAGATTGGAGCGCCGCGCCTCGGGGATCGTGTAGAAATTGATGTCCACGACATTATCGAGCATGCGCATCGCCGTCTTGACGGTCGCTGCAAGCCTCTCGTGGTCCAGCCCCGTCTCGGTCACATGCGCAACCAGGTTCACCGAACCCAGATTGCACACTGCCACTTCGTCAGCAGACGTGTTGAGGGTGATTTCGGTGCACAGGTTCGAGGAATGGACCACACCGACGTGCTGCTGCGGCGAACGCAGATTGCACGGATCCTTGAAGGTGATCCAGGGATGGCCGGTTTCGAACAGCATCGAGAGCATCTTGCGCCACAGATCGACTGCCCGAACCTTCTTGTAAACGCGGATACGCCCCGCTTCGGCATCTGCCTCGGCGTGTTCGTAGGCCGCCTTGAACGCCTTGCCATAGAGGTCGTGGAGATCGGGCACCTCGTCGGGCGAAAACAGCATCCAGGGGCCATCCTCCTGCACGCGTTGCATGAACAGGTCCGGCACCCAATTGGCGGTATTCATGTCATGGGTGCGACGGCGGTCGTCGCCGGTGTTCTTACGCAGATCGAGAAATTCCTCGATGTCGATGTGCCAGGTTTCGAGATAGGCGCAAACCGCTCCCTTGCGCTTGCCACCCTGATTGACGGCGATGGCCGTATCGTTGGCGACCTTCAAAAACGGCACCACGCCCTGGCTTTCGCCATTGGTACCCTTGATATGGGCGCCCAATCCGCGGACCGGCGTCCAGTCATTGCCCAATCCGCCCGAATATTTGGCAAGCAGGGCGTTGTCCCTGACGCCTTTGAAGATTGCATCAAGATCGTCGCCAATTGTGGTCAGGAAGCACGATGAAAGCTGCGGGCGCCGCGTACCGGCATTGAACAGCGTCGGAGTGGACGCCATGAAATCGAAGCGCGACAGCAGATTGTAAAATTCTATCGCCCGCTCCTCCCGCTCGGTCTCGCGAATGGCCAACCCCATGGCGACGCGCATGAAGAACGCCTGCGGCAGCTCGTAGCGCGTGCCCGAAACATGCAGGAAGTAGCGATCATAGAGCGTCTGCAGACCCAGATATTGGAACTGCATGTCGCGTTCGGGCCGAATGGCCTGGGCAATCCTTTCGAGATCGAACCGCTCAAGCTCGGGGTCGAGCATATCGGCTTTGATGCCGGCTTTGACATAGGCCGGGAAATATTGGGCATACCGGGTGGCCATATCGGCCTGGGTAGCCATCTCGGGACGGCCAAAGACAAAGCTCAGCGCCTCATGACGGAGCTTGTCGAGCAGCAGCCGGGCGCTCACCTGCGCATAGCCGGGCTCGCTCTCGATCAGCGTCCGTGCGGCAAGGATAGGTGCGAGAGCGAGTTCATCGAGCGCGATCCCGTCATAAAGATTGCGGCGGGCTTCCTCGAGAATTGCTGCTGGGGAGGCTCCCAGAAGCCCGTCACATGCTTCGGCAACCACAGTTTCGAGACGCGCGAAATCGAGCGGCACCGAATTGCCTTCGGCATCGCGCATGGTAAGGCCGGGTTCGGGTGTGACGAGTTTGGGTTTTTTCGCCGCTTCCTCGGCCCGCTCGGCGGCGCGCCTTTCGCGATACAGCACATAGGCGCGCGCCACCTTGTGGTGCTCGGATCGCATCAGCGCCAATTCCACCTGGTCCTGGACGTCCTCGATGTGGAAGGTTCGTCCTTCCGAAGACCGCCGCGTCAGAGCGGATACGATTTCTGCGGTCAGTCCTTCGACGATCTCGTGAATGCGGCGCGAAGCGGTGGCCGAATTGCCTTCGACGGCGATGAATGCCTTGGTCAACGCGACCGAAATCTTGGAGGCATCGAAGGGGCTGAGCGCGCCATTGCGCTTGATGAGGCTGTAACCCGGCTCGGCGCTCTGGCTCGAACGCGCGGGCAGGAGATCGGTTTGATCGACAGAAAGGACTTGAGACATCGGCACCCCGGATGCAGTTGAGAGCAGGGGCACGAGGCGCGCGCAGGCACGGCTGATCGGGAACGGAATCGTCCTGCCGTGTCACACGAACCCAACGAGACACCCCGCCCGTTGAAAAACAGTTCTCGTGACGCGGCAGGTCTCCTGGCTCGTGGATCAACGCTCTTTACCCAACCTTCCCAGCCCTGGGGGCCAGTGGTGAACGGGTAAGGAACTCCTCACTTACAGTTGCGGGGGCAGCACCGGCCTTGCACCGGATTTCCCGTCTTAGCCCTCGATCTTGCGATAGAGGGAACCGCGAAACGCAAGATGTAGTGTGGCAGATTCGTGGCGGCATGCAATCGGCAATATCTGCCGCCCGACACTTTTGGCCCGGATGTGCGTAAGGTCGGGAAACAGACACCTAGCGTCGATGATATAAAGATTTCTTTATATCATTATTGACATTGCACGCCGCGGTGGGCAGTGTGGTGATGTCCACGGTCCCCGCGAGGGGATAACAGGGAATCCGGTAGAAGCGGTTTGCGCTTCAAGTCCGGAGCTGCCCCCGCAACTGTAAGCGGCGATGGGACGCCTGAAGGGCCACTGGATTGTTCCGGGAAGGCCAGGCGAACCGGTAAGCTGCAAGCCAGGAGACCTACCGCGGATCATCGTTCCCACACGTTTCCCGATCGGGTGGATCGGTAAGAGGACAATACAATGATCGACGCAGTGTTCCTGCCGCTGACCTCTGATCGCGATAACCGAATGTGCACCGCCTGATCGCAGGCGCTCTCTCCATTCATCATCGGTTTTTCACCGCGCCGCTCCCAAGCGGGCGCGCGGTCGTCATCGCACGAGGCATACCATGACCCTTTCAGCCAATCTCGGCTTCCCGCGCATCGGCGCGCATCGCGAACTCAAGGCAGCGCTCGAATCCTTCTGGAAAGGCGCTTTACCCAAATCCGACCTTCTGGCCACTGCGCGCGAACTGCGGGCGCGCCATTGGCATCTCCAAAAAGAGGCCGGGATCGAAATTATCCCATCCAACGATTTCACGCTCTACGATCATGTGCTCGACACAGCCATCGCGCTGGGCGCCATCCCCGAACGCTTCGCATATCTGCGTGACGGAGACCCGCTCGACCTCTACTTCGCCTGCGCCCGCGGCACCGATGCCGCGCCGGCCATGGAGATGACCAAGTGGTTCGACACCAACTATCACTATATCGTCCCTGAATTTACGCCCGGCCAGCGCTTCGCGCTCTCATCTGCCAAGATCATCGATGACTATCGCGAGGCCAAAGCCCTGGGCATCGACACCCGCCCTGTCCTGCTCGGCCCGGTCACGTTTCTCTCGCTGGGCAAAGCCAAGGGCGATTTCTCGCCGCTCGATCTGATCGACGACGTTCTGCCGGTCTATGCAGAAATCCTTGCGACGCTGAGGGCTATCGGCGCCGACTGGGTGCAGATCGACGAGCCGGTCTTTGTCCTCGACCTCACCGAGAAGCAGAAATCCGCCCTTACGCTAACCTATGAGACCCTTGCGCCTGTCGCCCCCAAGATCATGCTCGCCACCTATTTCGGCGCGCTTGGCGACAATCTCGACCTTGCTGCCGCACTGCCCGTTTCGGGGCTGCATGTGGACCTGGTCCGGGCGCCGCTCCAGTTCGAGCCGGTCCTGGCCAGGTTGCGCGAATCCGCCATCACCCTCTCGCTCGGCGTTATCGACGGCCGTAACGTCTGGCGGGCCGATCTCGACCATAAATTCACGTTCGTGCGTCGTGCCTGGGATCTGATCGGCCCGGACCGGCTCCAGGTCGCACCCTCTTGCTCATTGCTGCACACGCCTTTCGATCTCGAGCACGAGACCGCACTCGATGCAGACCTCAAATCCTGGCTCGCCTTTTCGAAGCAAAAGCTCGCTGAGGTCCAGGCCCTGACCCTTGCCATCCAGCGTGGCGAGGGGGCGGTCCGCGAGGCGTTTGCGGCAAGCAGGCAGGCTCTCGCGGACCGCACATCATCCCCGCGCGTACATGACGGCGCCGTCAGGGGCCGCGCACAGGCTGTAACGCCCGATCATCTGGCCCGCAAAAGCCCGTTTCCGGCCCGAGCCAGAATTCAAGCCGAACGCTTTGGCCTTCCAGCCTTTCCCACAACCACCATCGGCTCGTTTCCCCAGACGAGCGATTTGCGCCAGGCCCGCGCCGCCCGTAAGCGTGGCGACCTCGACGAGGCGGCCTATGTTGCCTTCCTCAAGGACAAGATAACCGAGTGCGTTGCCATTCAGGAGGAGCTGGGCCTCGACGTTCTCGTTCACGGCGAATTCGAGCGCAACGACATGGTTGAGTATTTCGGGGAACAACTCGATGGCTTCGCCTTTACAAAAAACGGCTGGGTTCAGTCCTATGGCTCGCGCTGCGTCAAGCCGCCTGTGATCTATGGCGATGTCGCCCGCCCCCGACCGATGACGGTCGAATGGTCGGCCTATGCGCAATCGCTTACCCAAAGGCCCATGAAGGGCATGCTGACCGGTCCAGTCACCATCCTGCAATGGAGTTTTGTGCGCGACGACCAGCCGCGTTCGGACACCTGCCGCCAGATTGCGCTCGCCATTCGCGACGAGGTTCTCGACCTCGAACGAGCAGGCGTGGGCATGATCCAGATCGATGAGCCGGCGCTACGCGAGGGCCTGCCGCTGCGCCGGGCCGAGCGGGCCGGCTATCTCGATTGGGCGATCGACTGCTTTCGCCTCTCGGCGGCGGGCGTTGGCGATGCCACCCAGATTCATACCCATATGTGTTACGCCGAGTTCAACGACATCATGGACGCTATCGCCGCGCTCGACGCCGACGTGATCTCGATCGAAACCTCGCGCTCGGACATGGACCTGCTCGAAGCCTTCGGCACTTTCATGTATCCCAACGCCATCGGCCCGGGTGTGTGGGACATCCACTCTCCCCGCGTGCCGGCCAAGGCAGAAATGTTGAACTTGCTCGAGAAAGCCCTGGAGACGGTTCCTGCCGACCGGCTCTGGATCAATCCTGACTGCGGCCTGAAAACCCGCGACTGGCCGGAAACGAAGGCGGCCCTGTTCCAATTGACGGAAGCGGCCGCGCATTTGCGACGTATGGACCTGTAGGGCCGGTTACCGGGCACCCGTACCGCTTTTTGAACCGGACAAGTGGTCTTCCACTTGTCCGATGCGCATCGCAGGATCGGCCATGACCGGATTGCGAGCGCTTCGGCCCATGGCGCATTCGATTTCCGCAAGGAGCGTGGGGAGTTCGCCGGGAGAAAAAATGGTATAGGCAGGCAACTCGCTGGCATCGAGCGGGGTCTTGTGGCGGCGGGGGGACCAGTTTTGCCAGATCGAGATGATCCCCAGCTCGTTGGCGCCCTTGACGTCGCGGCCCAGATGATTGCCGACCATGACGGTTGCCTCCGCATCGGCGGGTTCCAGCCCCAGCGCCGCGAGCGCGGCGAGAAACATCTGGGCGGCGGGCTTTTCGCAACCTTGAGCCTCGGAGATGATTTCGGCTTCGAAGTGAGCCGAAACCCCGTGGCCGCCTAGAATGTTGGCAAAACTTTTCACCCGGCCGTCGGCGACCAGCGCGATGCGATAGCCTTCGCGGGCCAGCGTCTCGACCATTTCCATTGCGCCAGGAATGAGATCGGCCTCCACGACGTGATCGTCCGCATCGCGGATTTCGGTCGCTTCGTCGACCAGGGTGTCGCCGCTATCGAGCAGCACGGCCTTGATGAGCGGCTGATCGGCGCGCACCTGGGCGAGCACCTGTGGCACGCGCTGGCAGATAAAGGCGTGCAGATCGGGCCAGGAGATATGATCGACCGTGGAAAGATCGAAGGCGGCGCTGAAATCGAAAGCGGGCATGAAGGCGCTGTTCTGGAGATGCCGGCGCACGGCCCGATGGTCCTCGGCGGTCAGCGTTGAAAACGCCTCTTTGAACATGTCGTTGATTAGAACATGCCCCGCGCTGGTCATCGAGGTGCAACTGGCCGTCAGCCAATCGCGGCGCTCAAGAATGGGATCGGCGCTGGCGTGGAAGGCGTGCTTGCCGGGTTCGGAATAGAGGGTCACGCGCCCGTCTTCGAGCGGCAGCGCGCCATCGGCCAAAACCATCGGATAGAGCTTGCCATGGGCACTGGCGTCAACGCCGACGATGGCGTCTTTGTCATCGAGCTTGAGCCAGACGTGCTCGAGTTCGTAGAGATGCTGGATGTCCCAATCCCACCAGATCGCATATTCGACCACCTTGGCGACGCCCGGCTCGAACGTTATGGCGAGGGGCGCGGAGGGCGATTGCCGGGGAGCGTCAAGCACCGTCACGCCGACTTTTGAGGGAAAGAACGGCTCGTTGCGGGCAAACCGGATGCGCGGCGCAAGCTGGCGGGCAAGCGCGAGGTCGGACGGGGTGGGCAGCGCCGGAACGGCGGAACGCGCATCATAAGCCATTTTGAAGTTTCTCGTTGAGTCGCAGGGAACGCCGACTGCTTAGGTCGGCCAGATGGCATGGCTGTAACGAAATTCTTGAAAACGATTTCAAGAAGATGACAGATTTTTCATCCTGCCGCCGGGACTGGCCCTGTAGAATGACGGACGAGCACCGAATTTTCCAAGACGATCTGTTGGGCTGAGGCCCGCGGATTGCGGATGTGGTGCAGGAGCGTCTGGGCGGCCAGCGTCCCCATTTCGTGGATCGGCTGGCGCACTGTGGAGAGGCTGGGAAAGGTAATCCCTGATTCCATAATGCCGTCATAGCCGAGGATGGAGATTTCGCCCGGAACGGCCATGCCGCGACGATGGGCGGTCTGCATGGCGCCGATCGCCAGGACATCTGTGGTGC
This sequence comes from Rhizobiales bacterium UBA1912, assembly GCA_002337455.1. Taxonomy (GTDB): domain Bacteria; phylum Pseudomonadota; class Alphaproteobacteria; order Rhizobiales; family Devosiaceae; genus Pelagibacterium. The sequence continues at coordinate 140,187 of DDGC01000001.1, forward strand.
CGAACAGGGCCGTGGCATCGGGGTAGCGATCGAAAATATGCTCGGCCTGGCGCGCGCCTTCCTCAAGCGTTGCCTCATCGAACGGTCCGGAAAACACGAGCTCGACGCCTTCAGCCAGATCCTGAGCGGCGCGCATGATGCCGCGCATCCGTTCGCTGCCCACATTGCCATTGCCCTTGGCGCCGCCGGCCTGGGCGCGCGATCCGGCGATAATGCCGATCTTGCGATGCCCCAGGCTCAGCAGGTGCCGCATGCCTTCGTAGCCGCCGGAATAATTGTCACAAACCACAGCGCTGACCTGGGTCATCGGCGGCTTCATGTCAGCAAAGACTATAGAGATTCCGGCCTCCCGGAGCCGGGCCACGTGCCGCGCGGTTCGGGCTGCCGATCCCGTGGGGCGAATGACAACGCCTTCGGCGCAGCTCGATCATGGATTCAACATAGGTCTCCTCGCGGTCAGGGTCGCCGTTTGTCGAGCACAGAAGGGCGCGGTAACCCGCTTCGAAGATGGCGCTTTCGATGGCGTAGGCCAGTGCGCTTGAAAACGGCGTGCGCTGCTGGCGCAGGAACACGCCAACCACCCGCGATTGTTGCGTTCTAAAACTGGTGGCCAACCGATTGGGCGAATAGCCCAATTCGGCAATCGCCTTTTGCACCCGCTCGCGAACCTCGGGCCGCACATGGGGGTAGGCGTTAAGAACCCGCGAGACAGTGGCGATCGAGACCTGCGCCTCGCGTGCCACATCCTTGATGGTAATCATTTGAGCACCCCGCCATCGCAACAGCTTCACACAACCATGCAAGGGTCCGGCGTGATCCACGATGCTCGCCGTAGCATATTTTTGAAATCGTTTTCAAGATTTCGTCACTCTTGCGCAAACTCGCAGCGCTAAACCGCATCCGTCCTTCATGGGGTGAATGCCGGGCCAGAGTTAAGCCGCCGGCGCCCCCGCGTCCACGCAACGGGTCAATCAAGGGTTAGGATTCATGATCAAGAAACCGACTATAGCCATTATGGCGGGCTATCTCGCCGCCACCGCTTTGACGGCAGTTCCGGTGGTTCCGGCACTGGCACAGGATACACCGGCCGCGCAGTGCTCGGCCTATGCCGAAGCCCCTCAACTTGCCGATCAGGTTGCAGCGGGTGACCTTCCGACCGTGGGTGAGCGTCTCCCGGTCAATCCGCTGGTTATCGAACCTGCCGATGAAATCGGCGTTTACGGCGGCGAGTTCCAGGATCGCTGGGGCGGTGGCCGCATCGCCGAGATGCGCCATTACGGCTACGAGCCGCTGGTTCGCTGGAGCGTCGACGGTTCCGAAGTCGTCCCCGGCGTTGCCGAAAGCTGGGAAGTGTCCGACGACGCCACCACGTACACCTTTCGTCTGCGCGAAGGCATGAAATGGTCCGACGGTGAAGATTTCACCGCCGACGATATCCGCTATTGGTGGGAAAACGTCGAGACCAACGCAAAGATCAATCCGCGCGGTCCGCGCGATATCTTCGTGGTCAATGGCGAGCCGATGACCCTTACGGTCATCGACGACTACACAGTGGAAATGAGCTGGTCGCAGCCCTACGGCCTGCTGCTCCAGCAGCTTGCCACGCCTTACGGCCAGCGCGTCGTGATGTTCCCAGAGCACTATGTTTCCCAGTTCGACATCGACCTCAACCCCGAGGGCGTTGCCGAGATGATGGAGGAAGCGGGCGAGACCGACTACACCGCCTGGTGGCGTGCCAATGTCGGCTCGTATGACGACGCTGCCCAGTTCAACGATCCGGACCGCCCTTCGGTCATGGCCTGGATTCCGACCGAACCTTATGCCGACAAGCAGCGCTTTTCGTTCGTTCGCAATCCCTATTACTTCAAGATCGATTCCGAGTGCCAGCAGCTCCCCTATCTCGACGCCCACACATGGACGCTGAGCCAGGATGCCGAAGTCGATCTGCTCGCCGCCCTCCAAGGCGACGTTTCGATGTCGGGCCGCAACGTCTCGATCCCGCAGAACCGCGCTGTGTTCGTCGACGGTCAGGAACAGGGCGATTATCGTCTCGTTTCTGCCGACACCTGCGACTTCAATACGGCCATCGTCTGGTTCTCGATGAACCACCCCGACGAAACCAAGGCTGAAGTCTTCCAAAACCTTGATTTTCGCGCCGGCCTTTCGCACGCCATCAACCGCCCGGAAATCATCGACGTCGTCTATCTCGGACAAGGCGAACCGTTCCAGGCGGCCCCGCTGCCGAACTCGCCCTTCTACAATGAGAAACTGGCCACCCAGTACACCGAGTTCGACATGGACACGGCCAACGCGTACCTCGACAGGATCCTGCCCGAGCGCGGCGCGGACGGCATGCGCCTTGGTCCCGATGGCGAGCCCTTCTCGTTCCGCGTGGGCATCAATGCCGATTTCAAGCCGGACTCGGTCGATGTGTTCCAGCTCGTCGAGCGCACCTGGCGCGAAGCCGGGGTCGACGTGACCATGGACTACCGTGCCGACGATCTGCACGGCACCTATGTCAACGATCCGGAACGTGATGCTGTGGTCTGGGTTGGCGAGAACGGGTGCGGCCAGCTTCCCCTGCTCAACGCCTCGCGCCTGATCAATGACGGCGGGACCACCCAGTGGGGCAATTGGGACAATTGGCGTGCCTGGGACCAGGAGCGCCTGGGCGTGACCCTCGACGTTCCTGAAGGCACCGAGCCAGTCGAACCGCCGGCCAACATCGCCCGCCTTTACGAACTGCGCGCGATGATCCCGACCACAGTGGGTGACGAGCAGACCGCACTGATGAACGAATTCAACGACCTGCTGGCCGAAGAATTCCTCGCCATCGGCATCGCGACCCCCGGCGGGTTCTACCGCTCGGTGGACAACAACATCCACAACGTGCCGCAGCCGCTGATTGAGGGTTGGTACTACCCCGGCCCGGCACCTGCGAACTTCGAAGCCTTCTTCTACCGCGAAGACTAAGAGCACATTCATCTCTGTGGAGCGGCCCTTTCCGGGCCGCTCCATCTCAATTTTGAGAAAGACCGGCCCATGCTCCGCTTCGTTTTGCGCCGCATCGTCTACATCATCCCGACGCTGATCGCGGTTTCGCTCATTTCGTTCTTCGTGATCGCCCTGCCGCCGGGCGATTTCGTGGACCGCATGGCCATAGAGGCTGCCAAGAAGGGCGACTACATGACGGGGGCCGAGATCGAGGCCCTGCGCTCGGCCTATGGTCTGGACCAGCCGCTGCTGACCCAATACTGGCGCTGGATCACCGACATCGTCACGCGTGGCGATTTCGGCTATTCGTTCTCCTGGCAGATGCCGGTTTCCAACCTCATCTGGCAGCGGCTGGGCTTGACGACCATCCTGTCGCTGGCCTCGCTGGTCTTTATCTGGATCGTGGCGATCCCCATTGGGATCTATTCGGCCGTCCGGCGTTATTCCCTTCAGGATTACGTGTTCACGACGCTGGGCTTTTTCGGCGTAGCGGTGCCCAATTTTCTTCTCGCGCTGGTTCTGATGTATGTCGCTTACGCCCACTTCGGACAGGCGGTGGGTGGGCTGTTTTCGCCGCAATATATCGAAGCGCCGTGGTCGATCGACCGCGTACTCGACCTTCTGGGCCATTTGTGGATTCCCATGGTGGTGCTGGGCACGGCAGGCACCGCAAGCGTGATCCGCACCATTCGCGCCAATCTGATCGACGAGTTGCCCAAGCCCTATGTGATGGCGGCGCGCTCCAAGGGGATGGGGGAAACCCGGCTGCTGATAAAATACCCGGTCCGCCAGGCGCTCAATCCCTTCGTTTCGGGCATGAACGACATCTTTGTCGATCTGGTTTCCGGCTCGACGATCGTCTCGATCGTCCTGGGCCTGCAAACCACCGGGCCGCTTTTGCTCGATGCGCTCAAGACCCAGGACATGCACATGGCGGCCAGTTTCATCCTGATGCTTTCAGTGCTCGGGGTCATCGGCACGCTGGTCTCTGACCTGCTGCTGGCATGGCTCGATCCCCGCATCCGCTACGCCCAAGGATAGAAGACATGAGCACGCTTCCTTTCGGCCAGGACCGCGCCCTTCCCGACACCGCCATCGAGGCGGATGTCGATGCCAGCAGCGCCGCCATCGACCGTACGGCCTATGAGGGCCAATGGTCGCTGATCTGGCGCAAATTCTCACGTCACAAGCTCGGTGTGGCGGGCGGAGTGGTGGTGATCCTGCTCTATATCATCGCCGCGGCGCCGGACTTTTTCTCACCCACCGGGCCGGAAGTTTACAATCCGCGATACACCTATGCCCCGCCCCAGCCGATCCATTTCCTGCTCGACACCGAAGAGGGCGTTGTCTTTCGGCCCCATGTCAAAGCCTATAATTCCGTTCTCGACTATGATTCCGGCCGCCGCGTCTTTGAGACCAGCGAGGAGGAGATCCACGCGGTCGGAATGTTCGTTTCGGGTGAGCCCTATCGGCTGTTTGGCCTGATCCCGACCGACATCCACCTGTTCGGCACGCTTGAAAAGGACGCCCCGTTCTATCTTGTGGGTGCGGATCGGCTGGGGCGCGATATCCTGACACGAACCATCCACGGCGCCCGCATCTCAATGACCATCGGTTTGATCGGGGTGGGGCTGAGCCTGTTTTTCGGCATCCTGATCGGCGGCATTTCGGGCTATTTCGGCGGGGTCACGGACAATGTCATCCAGAGGCTGATCGAGTTTATCCAGTCGGTCCCTTCGATCCCGCTGTGGATCGGGCTTGCCGCGGCCATCCCGCTCGATACGCCACCGCTGCAGGTCTATTTCATGATCACCATAATCCTCTCGATCATCGGCTGGACCGGGCTGGCCCGCGTGGTGCGCGGGCGGTTTCTCTCGATGCGGGGGGACGATTTCGTCAAGGCGGCGCGGCTCGACGGCGCTTCGACGTTGCGTATCCTGTTCCGCCACATGCTGCCCAGCTTCATGAGCCACATCATTGCCGTCGTGACGCTGGCCATCCCATCAATGATCCTGGCCGAAACCGCGCTCAGCTATATCGGCATCGGGCTGCGCCAGCCCATCGTCAGCTGGGGCGTGCTGCTCCAGGAGGCCCAGAACGTGCGCACCATTGCCGGTGCGCCGTGGCTCATGCTGCCCGGCGCCGCGGTGATCATCGCCGTGCTTTCGCTCAACTTCCTCGGTGACGGCCTGCGCGACGCCGCCGACCCCTACCAGAACTAGGCCCGCTCATGTCCGGCTTCAAACCCCTCATCGCCATCGACAATCTCTCTGTCGATTTTGCGCTGCACAAGCACACCATCCGCGTCGTCGACGGGATTTCTCTCGACATTCCGCGCGGCAAGACGCTGTGCCTTGTCGGCGAAAGCGGCTGCGGCAAATCGGTGACAGCCAAGGCGCTGCTACGGGTTATCGAACAGCCGGGCTTTATCGCGTCGGGCAAGATCGTGCTCGATGGCGCGGACGGCCCGACCGATATTGCAGCGCTGGCCGAAAACGACAAAAGGCTGCGCGCCATTCGAGGCGGCGAAATTGCCATGATCCATCAGGAGCCGATGAGCTTTCTTTCGCCTCTCTATACGATCGGCAACCAGATCAGCGAAGGGCTGACGCTGCATGGCAAGATCGGCAAGGCCGAGGCGCGCAAGATCGGCATCGAAACGCTGCGTCAGGTCGGCATGCCCGACCCCGAGGAAAAATTCGACCGTTATACCTTCCAGCTTTCGGGCGGCCAACGCCAACGCGCCATGATCGCCATGGCGCTGGTGACCCGGCCCAAGCTGTTGATTGCCGACGAGCCGACCACCGCGCTCGACGTCACCACCCAGGCTAACATCCTGGACCTGTTGCGCCGTCTGCAGTCCGACAACGACATGTCGGTCCTGTTCATCACGCACGATCTCGGCGTTGTCGAAGAAATCGCCGATGAGGTGGCGGTGATGTATCTGGGCAAGATCGTCGAACAGGGCCCGGTCGACGAGGTTCTGGGCAACCCCCAGCACCCGTACACGCGCGGCCTTCTCAATTCGATGCCGCGGTTGGATGGAGACTATACGGCCCCGCTGCAGGCCATTCGCGGCATGGTGCCCACCCCGGCCAACCGGCCCACCGGTTGCCCGTTTCACACGCGATGCGGTCAGGTGATCCCCGGCGTTTGCGATCTGGAGATGCCGCAATACAGCTGCGTCGAGCCATTTCACAAAGTAGCCTGTCATGCCTATGACGGCGCCGCGAACGCGTTTGCAACCCGTGAAATCAAGCCGACGGACGTCGTCCTTGAGACCCCCACCGAGGTCAAACCCGACAGCGCGATACCACTCCTCGCCGTCGGTCACATCTCGAAAGCCTTTCCCATCCGCGCCGGCTTTCTCGAGCGCGTTGTGGGCCATGTCCGGGCGGTGGAAGATGTGAGCCTGACGATCGATCGGGGCGAGACCCTTGGGCTGGTGGGGGAAAGCGGATGCGGAAAGTCCACGCTGGCGCAGACGCTGATCGGCATTCACAAGGCCGATCGCGGGACGGTGACGTTCCGGGCCGGAGCGGATGCGGCGCCCATCGACGTCCTTTCGGCGCGCGGCGCCATTGCAGGCAAGATGCGCAACGATATCCGCATGGTGTTTCAGGACCCGACCGGATCGCTCAATCCGCGCTTGCGCGTCCGCGATATCATTGCCGAGGTGCTCGAGGTCAATACGAAAATGACCGGCGCGGAAATGGACGCGAAAGTCGAAGCCCTGCTTCTCGAGGTGGGATTGAGCCCCGACTATGCGGGCCGTTATCCGCATGCTTTTTCGGGCGGCCAGCGCCAGCGCGTCGCCATAGCGCGGGCTCTCGCTTCGGACCCTCAATTGGTGATTGCCGACGAGGCGGTGTCGGCGCTCGACGTATCGGTCCAGACCCAGATCATCAATCTGATGAAACGCCTGCAGCGCCAGCACGGGCTGACCTATCTGTTCGTGTCGCACGACCTGGGCGTCATCGCCAACATCTCCGATCGCGTTGCGGTGATGTATGCGGGGCGCATCGTCGAGATCGGCCGCACGGCGCAAATTTTCCAGGCTCCGCGACATCCCTATACCGAGGCGCTGCTCGCCGCCATTCCGGGCAAGGCGCGGCGCGGGCTTGCGACGGCGACCGGGCGTATCGACGGTCACGCGCCCTCGGGCGGGGCGAGTGAAACCGGTTGCGCGTTTGCCAACCGCTGCCCCTATGCGGTGGCTTTGTGCCGTTCGGCGGTGCCAAAGCTCGAGGGCCGTGGGCCGGACCAGCCGGTGGCCTGCCACCGGGCGGGCGAGCTGGCCCTCGTCTCGCCGGTCCGGGCCCCATAATTTCAAGCTTTAAATCGAGTTTTTCCATGCCCGCCCTTCTGGCGCCAGCGCTGCTGTTTTTTTCCAACGCGCTGATGCACATAACGCTGTTTACCCGCTTGCCCGAAATCGTCGGGGCTGCCGGACTCGACAAGGCACAGCTCGGACTGGCCCTGCTGGGATTGCCGGTCGGTACGGTGCTGGCACTGCCGGTGGCCGGCCGGCTCAATGACCGGCTGGGCCCCCATGTCGCGGCACCCGCCATGCTGGCGGCAAACGCCTTGCTGATGCCGCTGTTCGCGCTGGTGCCCGGGCTGGCCATCGGAGTTCTATTTGCGCTCTACAGCTTTATCCGCACGGTGCTGGAGGTCGCTCAGAACATGGTGGCCATCGGCATCGAGCGGCGCACCGGCACGTCAGTCCTTTCGCGCAGCCATGGCTTCTGGTCGGTGGGGCTTTTTGCCGGATCGCTCGCCGCCGGTGGTCTCGCCGGGCTCGGCGCCGCGCCGTTCTGGCATCAGGTGATCATCAGTCTTGCCACATTGATTTTCATTGCAGTGTTTGTGGCGATCGCGCCGCATGACGCCATGGCACGGCGCGAGCCATTGGCGAAGCGGCCGCGGTTTGCCATGCCCAACAGGGCCATCCTTTTGATCTTTGCGATGACCGTGGGGATCGGCTTGACCGAGGGCACGATCTACGACTGGTCGATCTTTTACATGCAGGAGGTGATCGGCACCGATGCTGCGACGGCGGGCTTTATTTTCGCCGCCTTCACCATTGGCATGGGGATAACCCGCATGGTCGGTGACAGCCTGCGCATGCGCTATTCGGGCGCCACACTGGTGCGCGGCAGCGCGGTCTTGTGCGCGCTGGGCATCGGTGTGCTGCTCACGGGTTCCGGGCCGCTGCAGGCCGGTGTCGCGCTTGCCATGCTTGGGGCCGGGGTTGCCCTGAACGCCCCGATCGGTGTCGCTGTCGTTGCAAAACTCCCCGGCCGTTCGACCGCCGAAAACATGGCTGCGCTCTCGATGGTGGCGCTAATCGCCACGTTCGGCGTTCCGGCGCTTTTCGGCTTTGTGGCGGAGTCGTTTGGCTTGCGCACGGTTTTTGCAGGCCTCGTGCCTTTTCTGGTCATCGGCTTTTTGCTGGCGCCAGTGGCGGGACGCCGCGCTGACCGATAGCGGCAGGCGATATTCACCAAGGGCCCCGGCGCGGTTCCGCATCCCGACTGGAGATCGGAATAAATTCCTTGCTCTCGGGCGCTTTTTAGATCGCGCATTCACATAGCCCCGTCGAGGGCGCAAAGCCCGATCCTTAGTATGGCGTCAGGTTTAAACGCACGGAGGCATTCGTGAAAAAAATTGTTCTGACGCTGGCCCTTGCCCTTGCCGCTACCCCCGCAGCAGCCCAGTCCACCGATATTCTCAACGTCTCCTACGATATCGCGCGCGAGCTTTATGCGTCGATCAACGAGGCCTTCATTCCCTATTATGCCGAGCAGACGGGCACACAATTGACCGTCAACCAGTCCCACGCCGGGTCTTCGACGCAGGCGCGGGCCATTCTCGAAGGGCTGCAGGCGGACGTCGTGACCTTCAACCAGGTGACCGACATCAACGTTCTGGCCCAGAACGGGTTTGTGGCCGAGGACTGGCAAGCGGCGTTTCCCAACAACGCATCGCCCTATTATTCTCTGCCGGCCTTTCTGGTGCGCGCGGGCAACCCCAAGGGCATCGAGGATTGGGACGATCTGGTGCGCGACGATGTTGCGGTGATCTTGCCCAATCCCAAGACGTCGGGCAATGCGCGCTACACGTATCTGGCGGCGCGCGCCTTCGCCAATGACGCGTTCGGTGGCGACGACGCGCAGGTGGCAGAATTTCTCACCAGCTTTTTCGGCAATGTTCCGGTGTTTGAAACCGGCGGGCGCGGCGCGACGACCGCCTTCGTCGAACGGCGTCTGGGTGACGTGCTGATTACCTTCGAGGCCGAAGCGCTGGCCATTGCCGCGCAACAGGGTTCCGACTACGAAGTCGTGGTGCCCAGCGTGTCGCTTCTGGCAGAATTCCCTGTCGCGGTGGTCGATCGCGTTGCCGAGGCACGGGGTTCACGCGAGATTGCGCAGGCCTATCTCGAATTTCTCTATTCAACACAGGGCCAGGAAATCCTGGCACAGAACTTCAACCGCGTTCATGACGAAGCGGTGGTTGCCGAATATGCGGACAATTTCCCTGAAGTCCGGCTGGTGACCGTCGAGGACGAGTTCGGCGGTTGGGATCGGGCGTCCGAAGAGCACTTCGCCGAGGGCGGATTGCTCGACCAGGTGTTTTTGAACCAGTAAGAGATCGGCATCTGCAATTTTTGGCGGCGTGATTGTTTCAGTCACGCCGCTTCTGACGATTTGGAGCGATAGGTTGGGCCTGGCGCAGAGACTGCACAGAAAATCGATCCTGCCGGGCTTCGGGCTGTCGCTGGGCATCACGCTGACCTACGCGACGGTCATCATCGTTTTGCCGCTGGCCGCGATGTTTCTCAAGACGGCCAGCCTGGGATTCGATGAGTTCATTCGCGTGACGACCTCGTCGCGCGCTCTTTCGGCCTATTGGATCACCTTTTCATCGGCTGCGCTGGCGGCAGTCATTGATGCGGTGATCGGGCTGTTGCTGGCGTGGGTTCTGGTGCGCTACCGGTTTCCTGGACGGCGGGCGCTCGATGCGCTGATCGACCTGCCCTTTGCGCTGCCGACGGCGGTGGCCGGGTTGATGCTGGTGACGCTTTTTGCGCCCAATGGCTGGTATGGCGGGCTGCTCGAACCGATGGGGTTGCAGGTCAACTACACCCAGATCGGTATTGTCATCGCTATGGCGTTCACCAGCCTGCCGTTTGTGGTGCGCTCGGTGCAGCCGGTGCTCGAAGAGTTCGAGGGCGAGTTCGAGGAAGCGGCGAGGAGCCTTGGGGCGTCCAATATTCAGGTTTTTGCGCGGGTGATCTGGCCGGCCATCCTGCCGGCGTTTCTCACCGGGACCGTGCTCAGCTTTGCCCGCTCGCTGGGGGAATTCGGCGCTGTGGTGTTTATCGCAGGCAATATTCCGGGCATGACCGAAATCGTGTCGCTGCTGATCTATATCCGGCTCGATGAATACAATTATCCCGCCGCCGCCGCGCTGGCGAGCGTGTTGCTGGTGGCTTCATTTGCGACGCTTCTGGCGACCAACGGGCTGCAGGCCTGGCAGATGCGCTATGCGGAGGGTTCGCGATGAGTGCGATAGCGGCGGCGAAGAAGCGGCAGCGCAGTTCTGGAGAGCGTGTCCTGATCGGTGCGGCGCTGGTTACGGCCGCGCTGGTGCTTGTGGTTCCACTGGCCCTGATTTTCGCCTTTGCGTTCCGTGAAGGCTGGGGCACATATCTGGCCAACGTGCTCGAACCCAATACGCTGCATGCTGTGTGGCTGACCATGCTGACGGCGCTTGTCGTCGTGCCGATCAATATGGGCTTTGGCATTGCGGTGGCCTGGCTGGTGACCCGGCATCGGTTCGTGGGGCGGAGCCTGCTGATTACCATTGTCGAGCTGCCGTTTTCGGTCAGCCCGATCGTTGCCGGTGTCACCTACCTGTTTCTTTATGGCGGGCAGGGGTTGCTGGGGCCAACTCTGATCGCGGCCGGGTTTCCGATCATGTTTACAGTGTTCGCGATCTTTCTCGTGAGCCTGTTCGTCACCGCGCCCTATGTGGCGCGCGAGCTGATCCCATTGATGCAACAGCAGGGCACGGCGGACGAGGAAGCGGCGCTTTCGCTTGGGGCGAACGGGCGGCAGATGTTCTGGTTCGTTACCCTGCCCAATATCCGCTGGGCGCTGCTTTACGGAGCGATCCTGTGTAATGCGCGGGTGATGGGGGAGTTCGGGGCCGTCTCGGTGGTTTCCGGCGCCATCAGGGGCCAGACCAACACACTGCCGCTGCAGATTTCATTGCTGTTCAATGATTTCAACGTCACTGGCGCTTTTGCCGCCGCAACGCTGCTGGCCATGCTGGCGGTGCTGACCATCGTTCTCAAGGCGCTTCTGGAATGGGGTGGCGGGACAGCGCGCTAGAGCATTTCAGCGCTTCCTTGAAGCGCCTCAACTGCTCTAAGTCTTTGTTTTGTCGCGTTTCCCCTGACGTTCCGTCAGGCAGCAAATACGCTCCAGCGCTTTGGCCTGAAGGCAATGCGGGAGTCGGCCGTCTCGGGGTGATCGGCGGGAATTTCGATTTCGACGCGCTGCTGGGCGCCGCCCACTTCGAGTTCGACCTGACGCGTGCCCGCCGTGCGACGACTGGACACCACGGTTCCGGCGATGGCGGTTTCTTCGCCTGATACGATTTCGACATCGTGAGGGCGGAAAAACAAATGCCCCCGCCCGTCAGCGATACCGCGTGAATCAAGGCCCAGCGGACGATCGGCGAAATAGAGCTGGCCGCGTTCGATGGTAACGCGGAGTTTCGAGGATTCCCCGATAAAGGAAAATACCGTCGGGGAATTGGGCGTGTCGTAGACCTCATCGGGCTTACCGATCTGTTCGATCTTGCCCTGGCTCATGACGACGACGCGGTCGGCCAGTTCGAGTGCTTCTTCCTGATCGTGGGTGACGAAGACGGTCGTGTGGCCGGTGGAATCATGGACTTCACGCAACCAGCGGCGCAACTCCTTGCGCACCTGGGCATCGAGCGCGCCGAAGGGTTCATCGAGGAGCAGGACTTTGGGTTCGATGGCCAGCGCACGTGCCAGAGCCACGCGCTGACGCTGTCCGCCCGAAAGCTGGTTGGGGTATCGCTTTTCGAGCCCTTGGAGCTGGACGAATTCGAGCAGGTCACGAGCCCGCTTTTCGATCTCGCTTTTCGACGGACGCTCGCTGCCCTTTCGCACCTTGAGCCCGAAGCCGACATTGTCGAGGACGCTCATGTGGCGGAACAGGGCATAATGCTGGAAGACAAACCCAACATTGCGCTCCTGGACGGATTTGAGCGAGGCGTCCTCATCGCCGAAATAGATTGCGCCTTCGGTGGGAAAATCGAGCCCGGCGATCAGCCGCAACAGCGTGGTCTTGCCCGAGCCGGATGGGCCGAGCAGCGCAATAAGCTCGCCCGATTTGATGTCGAGGGAGACATCGTAAAGGGCGGGGAACCGCTCGAATTCCTTGCGCACGTTTTTGACTTTTACTTCCATCGGTGTCGTTCCGCCGCTCCAGCGTCTGTCTTGCGTCCCCGCCATCCGCGCTAGGTGGCGAATGAGGGCGAAGTGTTCATATAAAGGATTTCGCCTGTCCTGGCATGGTCAACATGTTGCCAACGGGAGTGTTTTCGCGGCGAGGGTGCCTTCGATAGTCGATTATTCCGCGCTGAGCGGAACGAGCAGCCTTGCTATCGTCGAGGGTTGAAACTTTCGGGAAAATATTTCAACCCAGCTGCCGTAAACCATCGCAAAGACTGGCAATGAGCCGGCAACGGACCTAACGTCGCCCCGCCGCAGATGATCTGGTCGAGAGGTACATGGCACCACACGCGCTCAACCTGCGCCATTTGCGACTTGTGCTGGCCGTTGCCCAGACGGGCTCGATCACCAGGGCCGCACAAATGTGCAGTATATCCCAGCCGGCGGTGACCCAGGCGCTCAAAAAGCTCGAGGCCCATTTCGGCGTCCCGTTGTTCGACCGCAATCTGAACGGCGTCTTCGTCAATGCCACGGGCCGCATTCTCGCTTCGCGCGTCGAGCGGGCAATGGCGCTGCTCGATACAGCGGCGGGCGCGCTTGGCACACTGCCGAGGTTGACGGCCAGCACGGCGCGGCTCAAGGCGCTGGTCGAGATGGCCCATGCCGAAAATTTTTCCATAGCGGCGCGCAATATGGGGATCGCGCAGCCGACAATTCATCGCGCGATTACCCAGCTCGAGGAGGAAGTGGGCCGAACGTTGTTTCAACGCACCCAGTTCGGTTCAATCCCCACGCGCTCGGGCCAATTGCTGGCCCAGGCGGCACAACTGGCCTTTGCCGAGTTGGCGCAGGCCGAGATGGAGATTGCCGAAGCGGTTGGGCATGGCACGCTTTCGATCACCATCGGCGGCATGCCGCTTTCGCGCTCCTACGTCTTGCCGGGGACCATCGCAAATTTTCAGGCCCGGCACCCGCAGATGCATTTCAGAATTGTCGAAGGGCCTTATGAGACGCTGCTGGCCGGATTGCGCCGGGCGGAAATCGATTTGCTGTTCGGGGCCTTGCGGTCCCCGGCGCCGGTCGATGACGTGATCCAGGAGCATCTTTTCGACGACGAATTGGTGATCGTTGCGGGGCCGCAGCACCCCTTAACCCGCATCGATGCGCCCGATTTCGCCCAGGCGCTGGCGTTTCCATGGGTTGTGGCCATCCCCGGCACGCCTGCCCGCGACCAGTTCGACGCGCATATTCTCAAATCGGGTGCCTATCTGCCGGCTACAATGGTTGAAACCAGCTCGATGATCCTGATGCGCGAACTGCTGCACAAGGGCCCTTATCTGGGTGCAGTCTCACGATTGCAGGCCGAAAGCGAAATCGGCAACGGGCTTATGACCGCGTTGCCGCTGAGCATCGCGGAGAGCCGGCGCGCCATCGGGCTGACAGTGCGCGCCAACTGGAAGCCAACCCGGATGCAGAACGATTTTCTGGATCTGGTCCGGGCCGAGTTCAAGAGCCGCTAAACCGTTACGTTAGAAAACGAGGCCGTCGACCAGCTTGCGGGCGGTGCGCAGGACGCCTGCTGACAGCAGATCGCCATTTGGATCGAGCTTGGCGACAACGGTGAACTCGCCGGTCGGGTGTTCAACAGACATCGATTTCTCATCTCCCCCCGCGATCTGCGCGTATCGTGCGGCCGGCCCTTCTGGGAGCAGGCACGCGCTGGCAACGCTGACCGCGGCCAGAACGCCGATGGCATCGTGGCAGCGATGGGGAATGAAGCTACGCGTGGAAATGGCGCCGCCGTTCTGCGCGGGGCTGACCAAGGTCATCTTGGGAACCGACTTGGCGGCAACATCGCCCAAATTCATCATCGGACCGACTGCCAGCCTGATGTCTTCGAGGCGGGACCTGAGCGTTTCATTAGCCTCGAGTTCGGATGGAGATTCGGTGCCGGTGATGCCGAAATCGGCAGCATCGAGGATGACGCAGGGCATGCCGTTGTCAATCATGGTGACCTCGACGGCGTTGACGGTGTCCACAGCATTGCCGGTGGGCAGGAGGGCGCCACAGGTCGAGCCGGCGGTGTCCTCGAAAACGATGGGCATGGGCGCTGCGGTTCCGGGGACGCCATCGATACGGGCGCTGCCCGCATAATCGACGACACCGTTGGGGGTCTGGACGCTGGCGGTTGCGACCTGACCGGTGTTTTCCATGAAGATGCGGACGTCGGTGACGCCGTCGCGCGCTGCGATCAGACCACGCTCGATGGCGAACGGCCCGACGCCGGCAAGGATATTGCCGCAGTTCTGGCCGTCGGTGACTATAGGTTTGTCGACGAAGACCTGCAGGAACAGATAGTCCACATCGACCCCCTCGCGTTCGGAGGGTTTGACCACAGCGACCTTGGAGGTCAGCGGATTGGCGCCGCCCATCCCGTCGATCTGGCGCGGATCGGGCGAGCCCATGATCCTCAGAAGCAACCCATCGCGTTCGGCGGTGTCGGACGGCAGGTCCTGGGCAAGAAAGTACCCACCCTTGGAGGTGCCGCCGCGCATCCACATGACGCGCGTACCATCGATTTTGTCCCCGACCGCAGTTGGTTCAGACATATTTGAGGCCCTTTTCCTTGAGCCTTTCGCGCATGCCGTAGATATCGAGGCCGAGTTCGCCGGCGGCGAGGCGCTTGCGCTTTGCCTCTTCGTTTTCGACGCGCTGGCGCGATGCTTCGAGCACCTGCGTCGCTTCTTCGCGCCGCACGACGCACACCCCGTCATCATCGGCGACGATGATATCGCCGGGATTGACCATCTCACCCGCGCAGACGATGGGCACATTGACCGAGCCCAGGGTTTCCTTGACTGTCCCTTGCGCAAAGATCGCCCTGGACCAGACCGGGAAATTCATCGTCGTGAGATCGGCGACGTCACGGACCCCTGCGTCGATGATGAGGCCCTTGCAGCCGCGCGCGAGAGCCGAGGTGGCCAGAAGATCGCCAAAATAGCCGGCGTCCGATGGCGAGGTGGGGGCGAGGACAAGGATGTCACCATCCTTGAGTTGTTCGATGGCCACATGGACCATCCAGTTGTCGCAGGGCGGGGCCGAAATGGTGACGGCGGAAGCGGCCAGCCGCGCGCCGGTATAGATGGGCCGCATGTAAGCAGCCAGGAGCCCCTTGCGCCCTTGGGCTTCATGCACCGTCGCAACGCCGCATTCGGCAAGTCCGGCAACGATTGCGGGATCGGCCCGCTCGATGTTCTGAACCACGACCCCCATCAGAGTTCATCCACAGTGCGCGGGTAGATGGACTGGAAGCCTTCGGCGTATTTTGCCGCCCGGCCGCCGGACTGTCCGCCAGAATTGCGCGCAAAATGATTGGCGCGGTTCTGGGCGACGTTTTCATAAAAGTGCCACAGGTGTTCCTGGCCTTCCATGCACTGGATGGCCGCCCATTTCTTGTCCCAGACTGGAGTGATGTCGAGGAAGGTATCGGGCTTCCATTCCATCTGTTCGGTCTGGTGCGGCTCGAACAAATAGACCTGCGGCGCGCCGAGAACCTTTTCGCCCGGATTGTGGCCCCAGGCCTGCGCGATGGCGCGGCATTCGAGCGTCCACTGCGACAAGTACATATGGTCGGTGTTGTAGGGATCGTATTTGGAATGGGTCATCATGAAAGACGGCTGGACCTTGCGCATGACCCCGACAAGGCGATCCTTGGCTTCGCGGGTCATCTCCAGCGGATAATCGCCAAGATCGAAGAATTCGATGTCGTGGACATCGAGCGCCCTGGCGGCGTTTTCCGCTTCGCGGCGGCGCTCGGACTTGACCACGTCAAGGGTCATGCCTTCTTTTTTCCAGAGCTTGGCGCTCTCGCCGCGTTCGCCATAGGACAGGCACACGACGGTGACGTCATAGCCGAGCGAGGCATGCAGAGCGATGGCGCCACCGCATCGCCAGACGAAGTCTGCCGAATGCGCGGATACGATAAGAGCTGTCTTGTTTGCCATTTAGGGTCTGTCCTTTGGGTCTTGGAGCGTCTGGGCGCTATTGATCTTTTTCGACGGGCGGCGTGCCATGCGTGTGGAACGTTTCGATTGTCTTGAGGCCCCAGGCCTGTCCCTTCTTGCGGTCGGTTTCCGTCCAGACCACGGGCTTCCAGTCGGGCGCGAGGATCAGGCGGGCACCGGCATTGGCCAGTTCCACCCGATTGCCCGCGGGCTCCCAGACATAGAGGAAAAAGGTGCCCTGGATGGCGTGCTTGTGGGGGCCTGTTTCGATATGCACGCCATTTTCGAGGAAGATGTCGGCAGCGCGCAGAATGTCCTCGCGCTGGTCGGTGGCGTAGGTGACGTGATGGAAACGCCCCTGCCCACCGCCGTGTTCTTCGGTGCAGGCGAGGTCATAGGTCTTGTTGTTGACGGTGAACCAGCAACCGCCCAGCCTGCCATTGTCGAGCGCAATCATCTCGGTGACGCGACTGCCCAGACAGGTTTCCATGAAAGCACGGAATTCGGTGACGTCTTCTGCCAACAGATTGACATGGTCGAGCCGGCGCGGTGATGCGCCCTGGGCGTGATACCGGCTGGCAAGATTCTTGAGCGCCGAGGCGTCCTCTGGCGCAGGCTCATAGACCTTCGTATCCCAGTATATCTCAAAGACGTGCCCGAACGGATCCTCGAACCTGAAAGCCTTGCCGTGCCCAAGATCGCCTTGGACCCAGCCGAGCGACTTGAACCGGCTGGCTTTTATGGCCCCCACGCGCCGCATGAGCGCCGCTTCGGACGACGCGCGATAGGCGGCATGGCCGATGCCCGTGGTTTCCGAGCGCGTCAGCTTGAGGGTGTGGAATTCATAGTCGTCCCAGGCGCGCAGGTAGACACTGTCTCCTTGGCGCCCGCTTTCCTTGAGCCCGTAGACCCGCGTGAAGAAATCCAGGCTCTCCTCGAAGCGATTGCTCAGGAGTTCAACGTGGCCCAGGTGGGCGATATCGTAGCAAGGCTCGGACAAAGCATCTCCAAGGCGCACGGGATTGGGCTCAAACACCGCCATACCGTAGTGGAGGAGACCGGGTTCAGACAAATTGATTTCAAAGTCCATCCTATAAGCTTGCGCTATAATCAATTGCACAAAGGACAGGAGTGCGCATCTATCGATGTCGACAAGCTATGGGTAATCCAGGAAACAGAACCCCCAACAGCTATTGACTATGGCTATCGAAACAGGAGGAAGCATGACCAGCACGGACGGCAAGTTTGCCCTTGCGTTGCGCGGGTTCGGTGAAGCGGCATCGGCCTTTGCGTCGGGGTGGAACCGGGAAACGCTGCACTCACTTGGCGCATTCGACGAAAAGATCGATGTGGCGGGCGAACGCAAAGCGATCATCGATCGGTGCGGTCGTGACGCCGTTGCCTGTTGCAACACGCCGCGGGACGCCTATGCCGACGCGGACATCGTGGTCAGCCTCGTCTATGCGGACCGGGCGCTCGATGCGGCAAAAGACACTGCGCAATATCTACGCGCGGGTACGCTCTATATCGACGGCAACTCATGTTCGCCCCAGACCAAGGCGCGCGCCGCGAGCGCTCTGGAGCCGGGCGGCACCGACTATATCGACATGGCCATCATGGCGCCGGTTCATCCCAAAAAGGAAAAGACGCCGGTTTTGCTGGCCGGTCCAAAAGCTGAACAGGCAGCAGCCATTCTTGCAGAGATGGGAATGACGCCGCGCGTCGTGGGAGATCGCGTCGGTCAGGCATCGGCCATCAAGCTCACCCGTTCAGTAATGATAAAGGGCATGGAAGCCGTTGTGGCTGAGTGCTTTCTGGCGGCGCGGCTGGGTGACGTCGAAGATGAAGTCCTCGCTTCGCTCGAGGCCAGCGACCCCAATATCGACTGGCAGAAAAAGCGCGCCTATACGATGGATCGCATGACGGTCCATGGGCGTCGCCGGGCCGCCGAGATGGTGGAAGCGGCCAATATGGTGGCCGAACTGGGCCTGCCCGACGACATGGCGCGGGCCACTGCAAAATGGGAGCGACTTCTGGGCGATCTGCCGGTGAAGTCGGACTCGGTGGACGAGGTGCTTGCGGCTTTGGGCAAGATCTAGAATTCCACGCCCGCCGGGGACCTTTGACCGGCCGGTTTGCCCGATCGCGGCCGGCATGCTCTATCTGAGCCACACTGCGAAACGCTGCCCAGCGGCGCAATCGGCGGTGCCGGAGGAGGAAATATGAGCTTTACCACCCGACCCGAACTTTCCGGGACCTTCGGCATGGTGGCTTCGACGCACTGGATCGCATCGGCCACCGGAATGTCGATACTCGAAAAGGGCGGCAATGCCTATGACGCCGCCGTTGCCACGGCGTTCGTGCTCCATGTGGTCGAGCCGCACCTCAACGGTCCGTTGGGCGATCTTGTGGGGATGATCTGGCCACGGGGGGACGACCGGCCTACTGCCGTTTGCGGCCAGGGCACTGCGCCGGCGGGGGCGACCATCGCGCATTACCGGTCCGAGGGACTTGAACTCGTTCCGGGATCGGGGCTGCTGGCCACAGTCGTCCCGGGGGCGTTCGATGCGCTTATGCTATTGCTGCGCGACTATGGCACGATGGGGCTGGAGGATGTCCTCGCCCCCGCCATAGGGTACGCCGGAAACGGCCACCCGATGTTGCCGCAGGTGGCCAGTTCGATCGCGGGCATCGCTGATTTCTTCCGTAACGAGTGGCCGAGCTCGGCAGCAGTCTGGTTGCCGGGCGGGGCAGCGCCCAAGGCGGGCGAGCGCTTCGCCAATCCCGACCTTGCTAGCACCTGGTCCCGCCTTTTGGCGGAAACGGCCTCCGTCACGGACCGGAGCGAACGGATCGAAGCGGCGCGGGCTTGCTTTTACCGCGGGTTTATCGCCGAGGCGATCGAGACCTATCTGGACGATGCCTGTGTGATGGACGCGACCGGAGAGCGGCGCAAGGGCGTACTCACGGCGCAGGACATGGCCGGTTGGCAAGCCAGTTTCGAGCCGGCGATTGCCGGAACCTATGGCCAATGGTCCATCTGGAAGTGCGGGCCATGGACGCAGGGGCCGGCGCTGCTGCAGGCGCTCAACATGCTCGAGGGCACCGGAATCGCCGACGCCGATCCCCGCGGGCCGGAATTTGTGCATTGGGTCACCGAAGCGCTCAAACTGACGTTCGCGGATCGGGAGGCCTATTACGGCGACCCTGACCATTTCGATATTCCGCTTTCCACGCTGATCTCGAAAGACTACGCAGCGCAGCGGCGGGCGCAGATCGGGTCCACCGCATCGCTCGACATGCGCCCCGGACACATCGATGGGCATCAAGCGCTGGCGCGCGCGGCCATCGAGCGCAGCAGCATGGCCACAATTGCCGGTGAGGGCCCTGGGGTGGGGGAGCCGACCATGGCCCACCTGACCTCTCGCCGGGGCGATACCGTTCACTTCGATATCGTCGATCGCTGGGGAAACATGATTTCGGCGACGCCGTCGGGCGGCTGGCTGCAATCTTCGCCGATCATCCCGGGACTGGGCATGCCGCTCAACAGTCGCGCCCAGATGTTCTGGCTTGCCGAGGGACTGCCGACGTCCCTGGCGCCGGGCCGTCGGCCGCGCACCACGCTTACGCCCTCGATGGCACTGGCGCCCGATGGGCGGCGCGTGGCGTTTGGCACGCCCGGCGGAGACCAGCAGGACCAGTGGCAATTGAGCTTTTTTTTGCGGTTGGCCGATCACGGGATGAATATGCAGGAAGCAATCGACGCCCCGCTGTTTCATACAGGGCATCTGCAGGCCTCCTTTTATCCGCGCCAGTTCAAGCGCGGGCACCTGTTGGTCGAACCCGCTTTCGGGGAAGAGGCCATAGGTGCTCTCAGGGCAAAGGGCCACAGGATCGAGGTTTCAGCGCCCTGGGCGGCGGGGCGCCTTACCGCTGTCAGCCAGGACATCGGCGGGATTTTCAGGGGAGCGGCAACACCCCGGCTGATGCAGGCGTATGCAATCGGCAGATGAATTCTATTCATTGATCCATGAGATCAAAGAAATTTTATAATGAATGGACCCGTGGCAGTCTGACGCAGTCCGCCGAGGAGGATGGACCTGTCTTCCGGGCACAGCCCGGGATGTGCAGAATTTCAGATCGATACGTGCCCCGCCCCGCGGCCGGGCACCGGGAGGAAGATATGAAAGCACACACACTGGGCCGCAAGGCCCTGAGCGCTCTCGCGATTGGCCTGATGGCGACGATCGCCCTGCCCGCCACCGCTCAGGATCTTTCGGGAAAGACCGTCGAGTTCGTCATCCCGTTCGCTGAATCGGGGGGCTCGGCTGCCTGGGCCAACTTCTTTGCACCGCTGCTGCGCGAACATTTGCCGGGCAACCCCACGACCGTGGTTCGCTATCGTCCCGGCGCGGGATCGACGGCTGGCGCCAACTGGTTCCAGGAACAGACAACCAATGACGGCACGCTGATCTTTGGCTCGTCGGGTTCAACCCAGTTCCCATACCTCCTGGGCGATCCGCGCGTGCGTTATGAATATCGCGACTGGCAGCCGGTCCTTGCCTCGGGCACCGGTGGCGTCGTCTATCTGCCGCCCGATCTGGGCGAGCGTTTCGATGGCGATTTCGACGACCTGCAGGACGAGTTCTATATCTACGGCTCGCAAGGCGCGACGACGCTCGACCTCGTGCCCCTTCTCTCGTTCAAGATGCTCGGGCTCGATGTGGAGCCGGTGTTCGGCGTCGAAGGGCGGGGCGATGGACGGCTGATGTTCGAGCGTGGCGAAGCCAACATCGATTATCAAACCTCTTCGGCCTATATCCAGAGCGTCGAACCGCTCATCGAGCAGGGGCTTGCCGTGCCAGCGTTTACCTTTGGCGCCCTCGATGACGCCGGCAATATCGTCCGCGACCCGACCTTTCCTGATCTTCCCAGCTTCAAGGAAGTCTGCGAGGCGACGGCGGCCTGCGAAACATCGGGCGTGGCCTGGGACGCGTGGAAGGCCTTCTTCGTTGCCGGCTTTGCCGCCCAGAAGATGGTGTTCCTGCCCGGCACAGCGTCCGACGAGGTGGTCGAAATGTACTATGCCGCCTTTGAAGAAATGACGGCCCGTGAAGACTTCGCCGAACTGGCAGAAGCCGAACTCGGTGTCTATCCGCAGCTCACGCGCACTGCCGGCCATGGCGCTTATGAAGCGGCGATCTCGGTGCCCGAAGAAGCCAAGCAATATGTGCTCGACTGGCTCGCCGAGGACTATGGCGTGACCATGGAATAAGTCACTGGGCTTCCGGGGATACCCGGGAGCCCGTTTGCCCTCGCATAGCCGCGACGACAAGAGGCCGCCATGGAAATGTTCTCAACCGCGTTGCCCCAGCTTGGCGATGCGCTCGCTCTCGTTCTTCAGCCCCAGCAGCTCATGTTCATGCTGGCGGGCGTTCTTTTGGGCCTTTCGGTCGGAGTGCTTCCCGGTCTGGGCGGCATTGCCGGGCTTTCGCTGGTGCTTCCCTTCGTTTACGGCATGGACCCGGTATCGGGTCTGGCGCTGATGGTAGGGCTGGTCGCGGTCATTCCCACCTCCGACACGTTTTCATCGGTGCTCATGGGGATCCCGGGCTCGTCGGCATCCCAGGCCACGGTTCTTGACGGGTTTCCACTGGCAAAAAAGGGTGAGGCGACAAGGGCGCTATCGGCCGCTTTCGTATCGTCGCTGTTTGGCGGGCTGTTCGGCGCGCTGATCCTTACGTTTTTCATCTTCATCGCCCGGCCCATCGTCTTGAGCTTCGGGCTGCCCGAAATGATGATGATGACGTTTCTCGGCATGTCCATGGTTGCCATTCTTGCCGGCCGTGTGCCCCTCAAGGGCGTCGTTGCAGGCGGGCTGGGGCTGATGGCGGGAACAATCGGCGCCGCGGGCGCAGGCGGCAGCCTGCGCATGACGACATACGACATCCCCTATCTCGTCGACGGGCTCCAATTGGTGATCGTCGGGCTGGGCATCTACGCCATTCCCGAAATCGTTTCGCTGCTGCGGCAGGACAGAGCCATTTCGAAGTCGGGAACGCTTGGCGCGGGCTGGATGGCGGGGCTGCATGACTGGTGGATCAATCGCTGGCTTTCACTGCGGACGGCGACCATCGGGGTGTTGATCGGGGTGATCCCCGGGCTCGGCGGTTCGGTTGTCGACTGGATTGCCTATGGCCATGCCGTCCAGAGCTCGAAAAATCGCGAGAATTTCGGCAAGGGCGATATTCGCGGCGTCATTGCGCCGGAATCCTCCAACAACGCCAAGGAAGGCGGCGGGCTGGTTCCCACGCTGATGTTCGGCATTCCCGGTTCCGGTTCGATGGCGGTCTTCCTTGGGGGACTGGCGCTTCTGGGGCTTTCGCCCGGTCCGCACATGGTGCGCCAGGACCTCAACATCACCTATACGATCGTGTGGTCGCTCGCCATTGCCAACGTTATGGGCACGGCGCTGTGCATTGTCGCTTCGCGCCAGATCGCACGACTGACCACGATCCGCTTCACGCTGCTTGCCCCGTTCCTCCTGCTCATCATCACATTCGCTGCGTTTCAGGCGCAACAATCGATCGGCGATCTGATTACGCTGGTCGTTATCGGCGTTCTGGGCATTCTCCTGCGCCGGTTCGACTATTCGCGTCCGGCCTTCCTGATCGGTTTCGTTCTGGCCCATCAGGCCGAGAACTTTACCAACTCGGCGATCCAGATTGCCGGTGCGCGGTTCCGGCGCGATCTGGAAACCGGGTTTGAGTATATCTTCACGCCGATCACCATCACCCTCCTGGTGATCACCCTGGCCTCGATCTTTATCGGGATCAGGCAGTCCAAGAACATCCGAGAGAACCTCGAAACACCGACCGGTACCAAGCGGGCGCCTCTGATCTTCCTGCTGGCGATCACCGCATACCTGGCCGTCGCCGTGGCCGACGCCTGGTCGATTTCACGCCTGGGCGACAAGATTTTCCCGCTGGTGGTCGGTTCGGTCACGCTTTTGGCCAGCATTGCGCTTCTCATCCGGATGCGGCTCAAGCCCGAGAGCGATGACGTGTTCATCGACTACGAACTGGGCCAGGATGACGGCAGCGCACCACATGGGTTGTGGCGGACGCTTGGCTGGTTCCTCGGGCTGCTCGTCCTTACGGGACTGTTCGGGTTCATCATCGGGCTTGCGTTCTTCCTGCCCCTGTTTTTCCGGGTCCGGGCCCGTGTGAGCTGGACAAAGACCATCCTGCTTTCGGTAGGCGGCATCGGGTTCATCCTCGCCCTGGCCTATATTCTGGGCCGCGACTTCCCGGGCGGCGCGCTGCAAGCCTTTACCAACTTCCCGTGGCCCTTCAGATGATCGGTAACGCCACGCGCTGAACCGGGAGAGGCGGGAACGCGTCCGCCTCCCCCATGCAACACCAAACCTTTCGGGACGGAACGCTGCCTGGCGCGGCGCGCAGACCCGAGCCCTGTTTACGCCCAAGCCAGAGTGAGCAATCGATGAGCACCCCCAAGACCTATGAAGTTCTCGCAAGGGCTTTCGCGCAGGAGCAGGTCGATACCTGCTTTGCCTTGCTGGGCGATGCGAACATGAATTGGGGGACGGCGCTGGCCGGGCTTGGCACGCGCATGATTTATGTCCGCCATGAACATTGCGCCGTGGCCGCGGCCATGGCGTACGCGCGCAAGAGCGGTAAGACGGGCGTTGCCACAGTGACGTGCGGACCGGGGTTGACCCAACTGATGACGGCCCTGCCCGCCGCCGTGCGGGCCAATCTGCCGCTTGTCATATTTGCCGGGGAAGCGCCGCTGAAATCGGGATGGTACAATCAAGGCATCGACCAGGCGCCGTTCATTCGCGCGACAGGCGCCACCTACCACTCGCTGCACCACATTCCACGGATGCCCGAAGCCATTCGGGATGCGTTCCTGGAAGCGCGGATGACCCAAAAGCCGGTCGTACTGGGTATTCCCTTCGATCTGCAGGATCGCGACTGGCCCGGTGACGTCGCTCTCCCGGCTCCCTCCGCTCAATTGGTGCCCGACGTCGGGCCCGTGCCACCGCATCCGGACGACATCGCTCGCGCCGCTATGGCGGTAGGCAAAAGCAGGAAAATCGTGGTGATGGCCGGCATGGGAGCAGTCGTGGCCGGTGCGGGCGGGGCGTGCAGGCGACTTGCCGAGAAATGCGACGGGCTGCTGGCGACGACCCTGCCGGCGCGCGGGCTGTTTCACGACGATCCTTATTGTTTTGGCGTTGCCGGCGGCTTTTCGACCGAAATCGGTCGCAAGCTGATGGAAGAGGCCGACCTCGTCATTGCCGTGGGCACTATACTGGCCCACCACAATGCCGACGGCGGCAAGCTGTTCGGCAATGCCCATGTGCTCCAGATCGACGTCGAGCCGATTGCCGTGAGCCAGGGGCGGGTGGCGGCGCACAGTCATGTCCGCGCCGATGCACGGCTGGGGGTGGAAGCTCTGGCCGAGGCGATCGAAATGCGCGGGCGCCAGTGGCGTACGGAGGAAACGGCGCGGCTCATCCGAGAAACGCCGGCCGATTCCGACGAGTTCGCGATTGAGGATGGGGTTCTCGATCCCCGCGCGGTCGTCGATGCTCTTGAAACCCACCTGCCCAGCGACTGGGAGATGGTCAACTCATCGGGCCATTGTTCGTATTTCTTTGCGCAGATGCCCTCGCGCCCGCAGCACCGGTTCCTGACCATTCGCGAGTTCGGAGCGATCGGCAACGGCATCTCGTTTGCCATGGGGGTGGCTGCTGCGCGCCCCAACGATACGGTTGTGCTGTTTGATGGCGACGGCAGCCTGATGATGCACATCCAGGAGATCGAAACCATTGCGCGGCACGGCCTCAATATCCTCATCTGCATTCTCAATGATGGGGCCTATGGCTCGGAAATTCACAAACTTCGCGCCGAAGGGCTTTCCGATGACGGCGCTGTGTTCGGGCGGCCCGACTTCGCCTCAA
This sequence comes from Rhizobiales bacterium UBA1912, assembly GCA_002337455.1. Lineage (GTDB taxonomy): Bacteria > Pseudomonadota > Alphaproteobacteria > Rhizobiales > Devosiaceae > Pelagibacterium. Next base: position 165,670 of record DDGC01000001.1, read on the forward strand.
TCGCCAGGGGTTTCGGCATTGGCGGGCAAACGATTACCGATCTCGCCACCCTTCCCGACCTGATCGAAGATTTCCGCAAGACGGGTGGGGCAGCAATCTGGGATTTTCCGATTTCCGATCAGGTGATCTCGCCGGTCATCCGGCGGGCCCATCCACCGCACGCCCACACCTGAAGGCGCGTCAGATTTCGGAGAGCCGTTGGCGGATCATGGCCAGCAGGCTCTCGGCCGCTTCCGATAACGGCACGGCGCGCCGTGTGACGGCAACGACGGCGCGCGAGAGATCGACGTCCTCGAAGCTCAGACCCACCAGTTGGTGGGGCGCCTGATACATGGTCAAGCGCGGCAGGACAGTGATGGCGGTTCCGGCGGCGACAAGGTTCATGGCCGTGGCCGCGTTCTGAACCTCGAACCGCCAATCGAGTTGGCGGCTGACGTTGCCCAACGATTCCTCGATCAGCTGGCGGTTGGTCGATTGGGTGCGGATGCGAACCAGCGGTTCGCCGAGCAGGTCTTCGCGCCGCACCGTCTTGCGCTCTGCCAGCTTGTGATGGCGGTTGACCAAAAGAACATAGGGCTCGGTGCACAGATACTCGGTTTGCACATCCCAAGGAGTGGCGCCGGTGATGGTGATGCCGAACTCGGCCTCGCCGCGCTGCACGGTGCTGACGACCGCGGCAGCCGGCTGATCGAGCAGAATGATACTGAGGCCCTGATTGGCCTCGGAAAAGGTTCGCATCAGGCCGGCCAGATAATAGCCGGCGATGGTTGGAACCGATGCGAACACCACTTTGCGCATGGCCTCCCTGCCGCTGTCGCGCACGGCCCCGTAGAGTTCGGCCAGCGTTTCGAGCCGCCCGCGCACTTGCGGCAACAGGGCCTGACCGGCCATGGTCAACGAAACCTCCCTCGATGTGCGAACGAGAAGCCGCGTCCCCAGATCCTCTTCGATCTTTCGGATGCGGTGGCTCAGCGCGGTCTGGGTGAGATTGAGCCGTTGGGCGGCGCGGGAAAAGCTGCCCAGTTCAGCCACCGCGACGAACGCCTCAAGCCCAAGATAATCTACGCGCATCGCCATCCCTCCCGATCCGGCGTGTTGTGCAGCTGTGCCCGCAAAACCGGCCATCTGCAAGCGCGAGAGCTTATACCGGGAAATTCGGTAGCGACAGTTTTTTGTTGACTCGCACAAGGAATTTGTACAACTGTACAAGAAAGGCGTGTGAACGTCAGAACTGGGAGGTTCATTTGTCTCGAGGCAATGTGCGCGAAGCGCTGTTGAGTGCTGCTGTCACGCTGTTTTCATCGAACGGCTACAACGCAGTATCGCTGCGCGAGATCGCCAAGGCAGCCGGAGCCAATGTGGGAAGCCTGACCTATCATTTCGGGTCCAAGGCCGCGCTGGTGAGGGAAATCTATCAGCGCCATACCGAACCGATGAACAATCGGCGTATGGAATTGCTCGGCGAAGCCCGCCGCATCCACGACCCCGAGGAACGCCTTATGGCGATCCTTCGCGCCTATGTGCTGCCGGCCTTTTCTTCATCCTCGGATTTCGACGGCGGCGGGGTCGAGTTCACGCGCATGCGCGCTGTGCTTTCAGCCGAAGGCAATGAGGACGCGCGCGCCATTATTGCCGGCGCCTTCGATACGACGAGCCGGGCCTTTCTCGACGCGATCGCCGATTGCCTGCCCGGTGCCGAGCGCGAAGGTCTGGTCTGGCGAAGCCATTTCCTGCTTGGGGCGCTCTATTACGCCCTGATCAATCCCGAACGTGTCACCCGCCTTTCAGACGGCGCGGTGGACGGAAACGACCGCAATACCGCGGTCAACCAGATCGTGGATGCCAGCTTTGCCAGCTTCCGCTCTCTGGACACGAACGGCCGCGCCAAGCGGCCAGAACATGCGGCCTGACGGCCCATCATTCATCACTATGGGAGGTTCCACGATGAACTTGAAACAACTGCTCGCCGGCGCGGGCCTGGCGATTGGCCTTCTGGCCACGCCGGCTGTGGCCCAGGAGCGCGTCTCCATCGGAACCGGCGGCACAGGTGGCCTGTTCTACATCATCGGCGCCGGTATGGCCGAAGTGCTCAACCAGCATATGGACAACGCCACGGCACGCGCCGAAGTGACCGGCGCTTCGGTTGAAAACATCCGCCGCGTCGCCGCCGACCAGATGACCTTCGGGTTCTCGTCGTCCTCGACGCTTTATGAAGCCAGCGTCGGCCAGGGCCCGTTCGAGGAAGCCCTGCCTGTTGCAGCGATGGCTTATCTCTACCCCGCCGTGCTGCAGATCGCGACCACCAGCGACACCGGCATCACCACCATGGAAGAGCTTTCGGGAAAGCGCATTAACCTCGGCCCTCCGGGTTCCAATTCGGCAGTTCTGGTCCAGCGTCTCATGGAAACCTATGGCGTTTTTGATCCGGCCAACGCCCAGTTCCTCTCCTATACCGAGGGCACGGCAGCGCTGATGAACGGTCAGGTGGACGCAACTGTGGTCCTGGCCGGCGCTCCGACCGCCGCGCTTATCGATCTGGGTGCGCAGCGCGACATGGTCCTGCTTTCGATCGATGCGGAAACCGTCGCGCCGATGCTGGCCGAATATCCGTTCTACCAGACCTACGAGATGCCCGCGGGCACCTATGACGGTCAAGATGAGCCGGTCATGGTGATCAACGATCCGGCAACGATCTTTACCAGCCAGTTTGCAACCGACGATCAGGTCTATGCCATCACCAAGGCGCTGTTCGACAATCTCGATGAGTTGGCCCAGGTCCATCCCGAAGCGGCCAAAATCCAGGTCGAGACGGCCGTGAACACCCCCATCGGCCTGCATCAGGGCGCTCAGCTCTATTTCGACGAACAGGCCCAGTAACGGAAAGCCTTGATCATGTCGTTCCTGTCCCAACTCTACAGCAAGATTGCGCTGCCCAACGAGCATGGAACCGAGAAGGAGGCGATCATCGCCTCCTTCCTCTACACCATCCTCGCCGTCGGCGTGACTGCCATCGTCATCTGGGGCGCCTATTTCGGGGGCATCACCGCTCTCGTTTTGCGCTCGATGTTTTATGCCATGGTGGCAATGGCGGGCCTCTTTGCCGTAAGTCTGGAGACACGGTTCGTCCCGACGCGTGTGATCTTCTATCTTTTGGCGATCATCGCCCTGGTGCCAGGGATCTATCTCTGGCACTCCTATTTCGACATCGTCATGCGCGGCGCGCTGTCTACCCAGATCGACGAGTGGATGTTTATCGCGCTTGTGGTCATCACCCTCATTCTGGTGCGCAAGACGCTCGGCTGGGCGCTGCTCATCCTTTCCGTCACGGCATTGCTCTATGCCTATTTCGGCTATCTCATCCCCGGCAAATACGGTCATGGCGGCTATGATCTTGCCCGTCTGGCATCGACATTGTTCCTGTCCACCGAAGGTTTTTACGGCGCGCCGATGGGCGTGGCGGTGGAGTACATATTCCTCTTTGCCCTGCTCGGCACGCTGCTCATGCAGATCGGGACCGGCGAGGTGTTCGTTGACGTTGCCCGCGGCATTACCGGCCGCATCCAGGGCGGGCCGGGGCTTTCGGCCGCGGTATCGAGCACGTTGGTCGGGACGATCAACGGCAGCGCCGTCGCCAATGTGGTAACGACCGGCACCTTTACGATCCCGCTCATGAAACGTGTCGGCTATTCGGCCAAACTGGCCGGGGCCATTGAAGCCGCAGCGTCGTCGGCCGGGCAGATCCTGCCGCCGGTCATGGGTGCCGCCGCCTTTCTGATGGCTGAGATCATCGGTGTTCCCTATTCGACAATTGCGCTTGCGGCGCTGGTGCCGGGGCTCCTCTATGTCCTGGCGCTGCTGATCGCCGTGCGGCTGGAAGCGGGCAAGCTCGATCTGGCCCGCGACACCACGGGCGGGATGAAATTTCTCATCGAAACGCTCAAGACCCGCGGCTATCTGCTGCTGCCGCTCATCGGCATCATCGCGCTCTTGTTCATGGGCATGACCCCGACGCGGGCCGCCGTTTACTGCATCGGCTTTGCCCTGCTGATCACCCCGTGGCGCAAGGAGACGCGGATCGGGCTGACCGGGCTTCTGGTGGTTTGCCGCAACACACTTTTCGCAACCCTGCCCATCGTGGCGGCCGTTGCCGCGGCCGGCATCGTCATTGGCGTCCTCAACCTGACCGGCATGGGGCTGATGCTCTCGAGCCTGATCGTGGAAGTGGGCGCGGGCAATATCTGGGCGATCCTGCTGCTGACGGCCCTCGCCTCGTTTGTTCTGGGCATGGGCCTGCCGACTTCGGCGGCCTATCTGCTGCTGGCGGTTCTGGTGGCGCCGGCGCTGACGCGGCTTGGGCTGCCGCCAATCTCGGCGCATATGTTCATCTTCTATTTCGGGCTGGTCTCGGCCATCACGCCGCCGGTCGCGCTGGCTGCATACGCAGCCGCCTCGATTTCCGGTGCCGGTGCCAATGAGACGGCTGTGGAATCGATCCGGCTCGGTTTCGTCAAACTCCTCGTGCCGTTCCTTTTCGTCACTATGCCCGGCATCCTGATGATCGGTACGCCGCTGCAGATCGTGCTCGGCATATTGTTTGCCGCTTTCTCGGTGATTTCCATAACCATAGCCTTTGCCGGTTGGATGGTTCGCCCCATCTCCTGGCTGGAACGCGGCGTGCTCGTGGCGGGCACGTTGCTTGTGTGCTGGCCGACCCCGGTCGACGCGACCGATGCGGTAACGCTCGTCGCGCGGTTGGCGGGGCTGGGCATGATCGGGCTTTCGGTCTTCCGCATGGTCACCGCAACGCCACGTCCCGCCATTGAAGTTCAACCCAACTAAGAGACACCTATTCATGTCCTTGCCTCCCCATCCGTCTCCCAAGACGCCCGATCTGGTTTTGCCGGACGGTGCGTGCGATGCCCATTGCCACGTTTTCGGCCCTGGAGAGGTGTTTCCCTATTCCAGTTCCGCCACCTATCGTCCCGAGGACGCCCCCAAGGAAAAGCTGTTTGCGCTCCACCGCCATCTTGGCCTTTCCCGCTCGGTGGTCGTGCAGGCCAGCTGCCATGGGACCGACAACAGGGCGATGGTCGATGCGCTGGAGGCCGGCAATGGCAATTACCGTGGCATTGCCATGGTGGAGCGCGATGTGACCGGGGCGGACCTTCAGGCCCTCCACGAAGCCGGAGTGCGCGGCGTGCGGTTCAATTTCGTTGCGCATCTGGGGGAGGCCGCCGACCAGGACGCCGTGCGTGAGATCGTTGCAAAGATCAGGCCGTTCGGCTGGCACATCGTTGTCCACTTCGATTCCCATTGGCTCGAAGATCTGGCGCCCTTTCTCAAGAGCCTCGATATCGTCACGGTGATCGATCACATGGGCCGCATCGATGCCAGCGCCGGGGTCGGACAGCAGGCGTTCCAGCTGCTATTGGAGCTGATGGAAGACGAGCGTTTCTGGGTCAAGGTTTGCGGCTCCGAGCGCCTGTCACGATCCGGTCCGCCGTTCCATGACGCCGCGGAATATGGCCGGCTGCTGGTCGAGAAGTTCCCCAATCGCGTGCTGTGGGGCACCGATTGGCCGCATCCCAATATCAAGACCAACATGCCCGATGACGGGGAGCTGGTCGATCTGCTCAAGATCATCGCGCCGACGCCCGAGAGCCTGAAGCGGCTGGTGGTCGACAACCCGACCCGGCTCTACTGGTCCGAGACACTCTGACCAAAAGGCCGTTCGGGGCCACCCGGACGGCTAATGGCCGTGAGCGTGCTCTGACAGCGGGCAATCCCTGGGGTGATTTGCCCAATCGATTTCCACTGTGGCGTGACCGATAGCGTAACGCTGGGCGAGGGTCTTTTTCACCCGCTCCGATACTGTCCGGTAATCGGCTCCGGTCTTGAGCGAGACTTCCATGGTCGCTGCGGGCTTGCCCGAGGTGATCGACCAGACATGGACGTGAGAGACGTCCTCGATATCGGGTACTGTATCGAGGATATGTTTGCGAAGGGCATCGATCTCGATATTGCCTGGGGTTCCTTCCATCAGGATCTGTACGGCATTGCGCAACAGGGCCCAGGCGGCGCGCAGGATCACAGCAGAAAGCAGCACCGACAGGATCGGATCGATCGGTGTCCAGCCCGTTAGATAGATCACGACCGCTGCAACGATTGCCGCGACCGAGCCCAGCAGGTCGCCCAGAACGTGCAGCAGGGCGCCGCGAATATTAACGTGGTCGGTATCGCCCTGTCGGAGCATGAAAAACACGGCGATGTTGACCACCAGACCCAAAACAGCGACCAGGAACATGGGGCCGGCCAGAACAGGGTGAGGCGCAAACAGGCGCTGGATAGCTTCGTAGGTGATCCATGCAACCAACGCAAAGAGCGTGATTGCATTGACGAACCCGGCGAGCACTTCAAGACGCATATAGCCGAAAGTGCGCTTTGAATCCGAGAGCTTGCGGCCAAACCTGAAGGCTGCCCAGGCGAGAGCCAAGGCCGCCGCGTCGGTCAGCATGTGCCCGGCGTCGGCAACCAGCGCCAACGACCCCGAGAGAATGCCGCCAATGAATTCGGCCACCATGAAGCTGGCAGTCAGCGCGAAGCCCACCAGAACCACGCGCTCGTTGTTTTCGCCCACTTGTGGCGCATGGCTGTGGTGATCATGGCCGTGGCCGGAGTGATCGTGCGTGTGGGTTGAACGGCCGTGCTGGTTGGTCATCGAATGCAAAATTTCCGTAAACTCGTTTGCCCCTACATATCAATATATATTCATTTGTAAATACGTAATGCAGTAACGCCGCTCCCAGCCGTTACATTGCCCGACATCTGTGCAGACTTGACGAAAGGGCATCGCTCTGCTCTCATGACAGAACAATGATATGTATTACATAACTATGTATCATTGAACAAAGGGAGCATCGTTATGAAGACTTTTCTCAAGGCAGCGGCCATCGCTGCCCTGGCAGGCATTTCATTGCCAAGTTTTGCCTTGGCGCAAACCCAGGGCGGCGCGATCGACGTCGCAACCATTGGTGAACCGCCCACTCTCGATCCCATGACATCAACCGCCGATCTTGTCGGCATCATCACCCAGCATATGTTCGAAACGCTCTATACGTTCGACGCCAACTGGGCCGTGGCGCCGCTGCTAGCAGCGGACATGCCCGAGATTTCCGAAGACGGAACGGTTTACACCATCGCGTTGCGCGAAGGCGTGACCTTCCACGACGGCTCGGACATGACCGCCGAGGATGTTGTCGCCTCGCTCGAACGCTGGCTGCGCATCGCCAGCCGCGGCATGCAGACTGCTGAAACGGTCCAAAGCGTCGAGGCCGTGGACGATCACACCGTTCAGATCACGCTGAGCGGGCCCTATGCACCGCTTCTGTCCCTGCTGTCGCTCAACAATTCCGCGGCCATCGTCATCCCGTCGGAAATAGCCGGCGAAGATGTCATGGAAGATTTCGTCGGCACCGGGCCTTATCAATTGGCCGAGCGCCGCCCGGATCAATATATCCAGCTTACCCGCTTCGACGACTACGCATCGCGCGACGAAGACGCCAATGGCTATGGCGGCGGGCGCAACCAGTATCTCGACGAAATCCGCTTCGTGCCGGTCCCCGATCCCAATACGCGCATCGAGGGCGCGGTTGCCGGCCAGTTCGACTACGTAGATTCCATTGCCGTGGAAGCCTATGACCGCATCGCTTCGGGCAATACCGAACCGGTAATGCTGGCGCCGTTCGGCTGGCCGGTGTTCGTCATGAACACCGCCGAGGGCGTCAATTCCGACATCGCGGTGCGCAAGGCCATTCAGGCCGCCCTCGCTCCTCAAGACATGCTGCTTGCAGCGTTCGGCTCCGAAGATTTCTTCACGGCCGATGGGGCAATGTATCCAGAGGGCTATGTCTGGCACACCGAAGCCGGCACCGAGCCGTACAAGCCGATGGGCGATACGGAAATGGCCAGCCAGTTGCTCGCAGACTCGTCCTATGACGGATCACCGCTGCGCATCCTGACCTCGCGTCAGTATGAATTCCATTACACGATGGCCCAAGTTGCCGAAGCCTATCTCGAAGCCGCCGGTTTCGACGTGCAACTCGACGTTGTGGAATGGGCAACGTTGACCCAGCGGCGGACGGACCCGGCGCTGTGGGACATCTATATTACCCACTCGCCCTTCCTGCCCGAACCGTCGCTGACCGGCATCATGTCGGATTCCTCGCCCGGCTGGTGGGTATCGGATGCCAAGCACGCTGCGCTTGGCGCCTTTAACGCCGAGGCCGATCCCGACGCCCGCGTGGGGCTCTGGGCCGCTGTCCAGGAAGCGATCTATGAGGAAGTGCCAGCCTTCAAGGTCGGCAATTTCAATGCTGTTGCAGCCCAATCGCCTGCACTTGAAGGCATGAACCCCGCGCCATGGCCCTATTTCTGGAATGCCTGGCTCGAAGAATAAGCAATCCTCCTAAGGGCGCCGTCTTTGCCTGTCCTCCGGACAATGGCGGCGCCCGAAGGAGATCTCGAAGGGAGGGATAGCCAGCGATGTCCCATTGCCAGTCCTTTCCGGCATGGCCATCCTTCCCTTCGCGTCTTTTTTGGAAAGTCGACACATGCTTGGCGCTGCGCTCAACAGATTGATCGGCATGGCAATTGTGATGGCCATCGTCGTGACCATTGTCTTTATCATCGTCCGGGTGACACCTGGCGACCCGGCTGCCGTGATGCTCGGTCCCGACGCCACCGCCGCCGATGTCGAGGCGCTGCGCCAACGGCTGGGGCTCGATGGAACGATCCTTGAGCAATTCATCTCCTATATCGGCGGAATTTTTCGCGGCGATCTCGGCCAGTCGATCTTTCTTGGCCAGCCGGTGACCACTGCATTGTGGCTGCGGGCAGAGCCGACCTTTTTTCTCACCATCTTCTCGCTGGCCATCGCCACGGTGATCGCCCTGCCCATCGGGGTCGCCTCGGCCTATTGGCGCGGCTCCTGGTTCGATCAGGCCATGACCTCGCTCGCCATGTTCGCCGCGTCGGTTCCCAGTTTCTGGCTGGGCTTGATTTTCATCCAGACCTTTGCCGTGAGCCTTGGGTGGTTTCCGACATCGGGCTATGGCGGCCCCTATTCTACGCTCGGGGAGAGGCTCTATCACCTCGTCTTGCCTGCCACGACGCTGGGCATCGTATCTTCGGCGCTGATCATGCGCTTTACCCGCGCTTCGATGCTCGACGTGCTCAACGATGATTATGTTCGCACGGCGCGATCCAAGGGCATGAGCGAATGGCGGGTCGTGGTCCGCCATGCACTCAAGAATGCGCTGATCCCCATTCTCACTGTGGTCGGGCTAACGGCAGCGCTGCTGATTTCGGGGGCTATCGTCACCGAGACGGTGTTTGCGTTGCCCGGCGTAGGCAATCTGATCGTTTCGGCGGTGCTGCGGCGCGACTATCCGGTTATCCAGGGGGCGCTGCTGATCGTCGCCGGTCTCTACGTCCTCGTCAATTTTGCTATCGACATGCTCTATCTGCTGGTCGATCCGCGTGTGAGGTACTGATGGCTGCGCTCGCTTCCTCCGCACAGGATAGATCGCCCAACCTGCTGGTTCGCCTTCTGGCGCGTCCGACCGCCGCGGCCGGACTGGTCGTCATAACGCTGGTGGTACTTGCCGCGATCTTTGCGCCGCTGCTTACGCCGCACAGCCCGAGCCAATTGTCCATCGTCAACCGGCTGACGGCTCCCAGCAGCCAGTTCTGGCTGGGCACGGACGAATTGGGCCGCGATATCCTCACGCGGGTGCTTTATGCCGGGCAGACCTCGCTATCGGTCGCTTTTTCGGTGGTGATCGTCTCCTCTCTGATCGGCATCGTGCTCGGGCTGGTCGCAGGTTTCTTCCGCAAGGCCGACGCGCCTGTGTCGCGGGTAATCGATGCCATGATGGCGTTTCCCGACATTCTTCTGGCCATCGCGCTGGTGGCGGCACTGGGGGCTTCGGCGTTCAATGTGGTGCTTGCGCTGGGGATTGTTTATGCACCCCGCATGGCGCGCGTTGTACGCGCCTCGACGCTGGTGATCCGCGAGTTGCCTTATGTGGAGGCGGCGCGCGCACTGGCCGTACCAACCCCCATCATTCTCGTGCGGCACGTTCTGCGCAATGTCACCTCGCCCCTTCTGGTGCAAGGCACCTTCATTTTCGCGCAGGCCATTCTGGCCGAAGCGGGATTGTCGTTTCTCGGGGTTGGGATTTCGCCCGATATCCCTACGTGGGGGACGATGATTTCGGCTGGCCGCCAGTTCATGAATTCGGCAAGCTGGCTGCTGCTTTATCCTGGTCTCGCAATCGTCATTACCGTTTTGGCGCTCCAGCTTCTGGGCGACGGCCTGCGCGACCTTCTCGACCCCCGTCTTGCAAAGGACATCTAAATGATCGGCAATCAGTTTCCTCCCGCCGAAAAACCGCTCCTGATCCGCAACGCAAAGCCGATCGGCTTTACCGGTATCGCTTCGTCGGCACTCGACATTCTTGTCGGCACTGACGGGAAGATCATCGAAACCGGAACCGCAATTGCCGTTCCCGACGATGCTGACATTCTTGACGCCAGGGGCAGCTATCTCTCGGCCGGCTGGACCGATATCCATACCCACATCTGGTATGGCGGAACTGACGTTTCGCTCCGGCCCGAGCAGTGCGGCGCGCGGCATGGAGTGACCACGATGGTTGATGCCGGCTCGGCGGGCGAGGCCAATTTTCACGGCCTGCGCGAATTGATGATCGAGCCGGCGATCGAGAACGTCTATGCGTTTCTCAATATCGGTTCGATCGGTCTGGTTGCCTGCAACCGGGTGACCGAGCTTCAGGACATGCGCTCAATCGATATCGACAGGATCGCAGCCACCGTGGAAGCCAATCGCGACGTGATCGTGGGACTTAAGGTTCGGGCCAGCGCGGTCATTTCAGGGGGCTGGGATCTGGTGCCGGTCAAGCTGGCCAAGAAACTCGGGCGCGTGCTCAAGCTGCCTATCATGGTGCATGTGGGCGAACCGCCCCCGCTTTACGATGATATTCTTACGCTCCTGACTGAAGGCGACATCGTCACCCATTGTTTCAACGGCAAGGTCGGTGGGTCGATCCTTGAGGATGAGGACCTTTACGCGCTTGTCGAGGACGCTGCGGCGCGCGGCGTGGTGCTTGACGTTGGCCATGGCGGCGCTTCGTTCTCGTTCGAGGTCGCCAAGGCGGCGCTTGAAAAGAACATGCTGCCCCAGACCATTTCGACCGATCTGCACAACCGCTCGATGGATGGCGCAGTCTGGGACATGGGTACGACAATGTCCAAGCTGCTGTCGCTGGGCATGGGGTTCGAGGACGTAATTCACGCGTCAACGATTGCCCCGCGCAAGGCGATCGGGCGCGACCACACCGACCTTCTGGCCAAGGGCAAGCCGGCGGAGTTCACGATCTTCGATCTCGAAAAGAGCGACATAGAGGTCAAGGATTCCAAGGGCATCACATCTGTGCTGCATGAAATTTTCGAACCGCGTCATGCCATCCTCGGCGCAAATCCCATCACGGCCCATCGCTATCAGCCGGCGCCGGGTGCCCAGCTTGCCAACTGCCCCCATTGCGGGTGGGCGCTATGAGAGAACTCGCCCCCGATACCATCCTTTCGGTGCGCGATCTGCGCACGTGGTTCAAGACCAAACGGTTGACCGCCAAGGCCGTGGACGGGGTGACGTTCGACCTCAAACGCGGCCAGACGCTGGCCGTGGTGGGCGAGTCGGGGTCGGGCAAATCGGTAACCTCGCTTTCGATCATAGGGCTCTTGTCGCGGCCCGGAGCGATCGAAAGTGGAGAGGTGCTGTTCCGGGATTCGAAAGGTCAGGTCCACGATTTGGCCAAAACCTCGCAGCGCGGGTTCCGCAAGCTGCGCGGCCGGGAGATCGCCATGATCTTTCAGGAACCGATGACCAGCCTTAACCCGCTCTATACCGTCGGTGACCAGATCGGGGAAATGATTGCGCTGCATGAAAATATCGGCCGCGGGGAGACGCGCAAACGGGCACTGGAGATGCTCGGGCACGTGGAAATCCCCGATGCGGCCAACCGGCTCGACGACTATCCGCATCAGATGTCGGGCGGCATGCGCCAGCGGGTGATGATCGCCATGGCGCTGGCCTGCAATCCATCACTTCTGATAGCCGATGAACCGACAACCGCGCTCGATGTCACCATCCAGGCGCAGATTCTCGACCTGTTGCGCCGGCTGCAGGCGCAGTTCGGCATGTCGATCCTATTCATTACGCACAATCTGGGCGTGGTTGCCGAAATCGCCCACGAGGTGGTGGTGATGTATGCCGGGCGCGTTGTCGAACAGGCGCCGGTCATCCCGCTGTTTCAAAAACAAAAGCATCCCTATACCGAGGGGCTTTTGGCCTGCACGCCCAATGCTGAGCGCGATCTCGACCCCGATGGGGAGCGTAAGGCGCTCTATTCCATTCCCGGCTCGGTTCCGCCCATTACGGCCCTGCCGCCGGGTTGCGCCTTTGAGCCGCGATGCCGATACGCAATTTCGGCCTGCACCACCATTCCGCCCCAGCTCGAAAGCGCCGGAGCCAATCGGCTGGCGCGTTGCCTGAGGAGTGCCGAGATATGAGCGTTGTGACAGAAACCACGGCCCCGCTGCTGGCCATTGAGGGGCTGGTCAAACGGTTTTCCGGCCGGGGCGGCAGAACGGTCCATGCTGTCGAGGATGTGAGCTTTACCATCAAGCGCGGCACGACCGTTGGGCTGGTGGGAGAATCGGGGTCTGGCAAGACAACGGCCGGCCGCACCCTGTTGCGGCTGATCGAGCCCACCGGCGGCAAGGCGATATTTGACGGCACCGACATTTTTGCGCTGTCCGAGCGGGAGATGCGCGCCTATCGCCAGCGCATGCAGATCATTTTTCAGGATCCGTTTTCCTCGCTCAATCCGCGTATGCGCGTCGAGGCGATCCTTGGGGAAGCGCTCGATGCATGCAGCTATCCCAAGGGACAAAGGCGCAAGGATCGCGTGGCTGAGCTTTTAACGCTCGTTGGCCTGGCGCCCGAGCATGCCAGGCGCTTTCCGCATGAATTTTCCGGCGGGCAGCGCCAGCGCATCGGGATTGCGCGTGCGTTGGCTGTTGAGCCCGAGTTCGTGGTCGCCGACGAACCGGTTTCGGCGCTCGACGTTTCGGTTCAGGCCCAGGTTCTCAACCTTTTGAGCGACCTGCAGAAACGGCTGGGCCTCACTTTGCTGTTCATTGCCCATGACCTCTCGGTCGTCGAGTATCTCTGCGATGAAGTGGTGGTGATGTATCTGGGGCGCGTCGTGGAGCGCGGCCCGTCGCGCCTGGTCTATGCCAATCCGCGCCATCCCTATACCAAAGCGTTGCTGGCCACCGCACCGATCCCCGACCCGACGCGGCGCCGGGAGCATGTGCCCCTGGCCGGAGACATTCCAAGTCCGATCAATCCGCCCTCAGGGTGCGTTTTTCGCACCCGCTGCCCGCACGCCATCGAGGCGTGCGCACAAATCGTCCCGCCCGCCGACCATCTCGGCGGCGACCATCACGTTGCCTGTACCCGCCATCACGAATTGGCGCTGGCGTCCTAGAACCCCAGCCCGATTGCATCGGGCCGGGGCTCCAGGTCTTTTTTGTTTTGTCGTGCGATCGAACCGGAAAGTCTGCAACTTTTCGCTACGCGGCCCTCCGGGTCCTGATCGCACTCTAACTGGAGTTTCCTATGACTATCTCCGAGGCGAAAAAGCGCACGGATCAAAGCCCCTATGACCGGCTCGCCGCGCTGGGGCTCACCCTGCCCCCGGCCGCGCCGCCGATCGCCAACTTCGTCACTCATGTGATCGAAGGCAATATGCTCTATCTCTCGGGCCAGGGCCCGACCTATCCCGACGGCCGTCGGCACGAGGGCAAGGTGGGTGCGGACGTTTCGACGGACGAGGCCTATGAGCATGCCAAGCTGACCGGGCTCAATTTGATTGCGGTGATGGAAGATGCGCTGGGCGATCTCGGGCGGGTCCGCCGTATCATCAAGGTTCTGGGCATGGTCAATGCCACTCCCGATTTCACCGAGCATCCACAGGTCATCAATGGCTGTTCGGACCTGTTAAACGCCGTGTTTGCCGAAAAGGGCATCCATGCGCGATCAGCGGTCGGCTTTTCCTCGCTCCCCAACGCGATCACGGTGGAAATCGAAGCCATCGTCGCCATAGACATTTGAGTAGTCCAATGACCGATATCCGCGAAACACTTGGCCTGCGCCCCGTCATCAACTGCTCGGGGACCATGACGTCGCTGGGGGCATCGATTGTCGTGCCGCACGCCGTTGAAACCGTTGCCGCAATCCTGTCCCAATGGACCGAGATGTCCGATCTGCAACGCATCGCTTCACGCACCATTGCGCGGTTGACAGGCGCGGAAGCAGGGTGCGTGACGGCCTCGTGCTCGGCGGCCATCACGCTGGCCTGCGCCGCCGCCATGACGGGCAAGGATCTGGCTGCTATCGAGCGGTTACCCGATGCGAGTGGGCTCAAGGACGAAATCGTCATCCAGACGGGGCACATGGCCTCTTATGGCGCGCCGGTCGAACAGGGCATCCGGCTTTCGGGCGCCAGGGTCGTGCCGGTGGGTCAGGCCACCAGCGCGCATGCGTATCAATTGGCCGGAGCAATCAGCGAAAAGACGGCGGCGGCGGTCTATGTGATCTCCCACCACGTTGTCGATTACGGACAAATCCCGCTCGAAACCTTCTGCGAAGTCGCTCATGAAAAAGGCGTGCCGGTGATCGTGGATGCGGCGTCCGAATACGATCTTGAAAAGTTTCTCAAGGCGGGGACTGACCTCGTTCTTTACTCCGGGCACAAGTTTTTGGGTGGGCCGACTTCGGGGATCGTGGCGGGCAAAAAGGACTTTGTTGCAGCCTGTTATCTTCAGAACCGCGGCGTGGGCCGGGGCATGAAGGTGGGCAAGGAAGGCGTGGCAGGCGTTATCGCGGCGCTCCAAGCCTGGGAAACACGCGACCATGCCGGCATCCGCGCCCGCGAACAAAAGGCGCTCGATCTGTGGCAGACGACCCTTGAGGGACGCGATGGCATTACCGCCATCATCGATCCCGACCCCACCGACAATCCACTCGACCGGCTCAAGGTTCTGATCGATCCTCAGGGCGCCAATATTTCGGCCTGGGATCTGGCCGACCGGATGGCGCAGGGGGACCGGCCGGTGATCGTGCGTGACCACGAGGTCGAGCACAATTACTTCTATCTCGATCCGTGCAATCTGCACCCGGACGAGGAGGTTATCGTGGCCGAACGGCTGACCGAGGAACTCGATGCGGCGCGCAAATCCAATACGCCGATCGTTTCCGATTTGCGGCTGCGCATGTTGGCCCAGGAACGGGCCATCCTCAACTGGCCCGATTGAGGTCAATCATTTGCGCGCCGGGGATAATAATGCAAACTGACCCCGGCGCGGCACTCACGGGAGGATCGCTGAATGAGCACATTGGAGACGTCCGAGGACGCGGTGAAGGTCAAACGCACGCGAACGAGCGCGCTCGACCGCATCCTGCAGGTGCTCGATTTTCTCCAGAGCAATGACGCGCCCGCGACGGCCTATGAGATCGCCCGCGCTGTCGGCGCGCCGCTCTCGACGGTTTATACACTGGTCGAGGATCTCGTCGAAAAGGATATGCTGGACCGGTTCGAGGATGGACGGTTGTGGTTCGGGCATCGGCTCTATCACTACGGGCTGACTTATGCCCGCCATGTCGATCTTCTGACTGCCGCCAACCATGAAATGAGCGATCTTGCGCTCGCCTCTGGCGAGACCGTGCAGATCTGCGGGCGGGACGGTGATTTCATGGTGGTGCTGGGCATGGTGGATGGGCCCGACCATTTTCAGGTTGCTTCCCAGGTGGGCAGCCGTACGCCGCTCAACTGGTCGGCGTCGGGGCGATTGCTGGTCGGGCATTTGTCCGAAGATGAGCGGCGCTCGATTTTCTCGCACGCAAGCCGCCCTTCTCCCACTGGACGCGCGGAAACCGACATCGAAATTCTTACCGCGACATCACGCCAGGCACTCGATGCCGGGCTCTCGATACAGGCTGGTGAATCTGCCTATTCGATTGCCTGCATAGCGGCGCCGATCCTCGATACGGCTGGAGTGTGCAGGGCCACCATTTCCATTGTGGTTCCCGACCAGAAGGTTGAGCAGGCCGATCCTGACCTCAAGGAACTGGTGCGATCAAGCGCCGTCAACATCGGTCGGCGCCTGGGGTGGTCGCGCTAAGCGGGACTATTCAGCGACGCCTTTGCCATAGAGCAGCACCGAGGCTTCAGACGCCGCCGATTTGAGACGGTCGATGGCGCTATCGAGGGTGTCGCGATCGATGCGTGAGGTGGGGCCGAACATGGACAAACCCGCCACCATGCGTCCGCCAGAGGTCAGCACCGGCACCGCAATGGCAGTGATGCCGTCCTCACGCTCGCCCATATTGTAAGAAAAGCCGCGATCACGCGAGAGATCGATTTCGCTTTCGAGTTCGCCGCGGGCGGTGATGGTGCGGTTGGTAAATGCCTCGAATTTGAGCGCTGAAAGATATTTCTCCCGTTCGCGCGGCGAAACATGGGCCAGCCACATCTTGCCATGCGCCGTGCAATAGGCCTCCAGCCTGTCGCCCACCCTGATATCGACCGAAAGCGAGCGCTGCGGCATGGCCCGGGCGACACAGACGACCATTCCCGTCTGATAGATGGTGGCCATCGAGGCTTCCTTGAGGTCGCGCGTGATGTCCTCGAGCAACGGTTGAAGAAGCTGCCCGAGCCTGTCCTGTTCGAGGGCACGATCGCCAAGATCGACCAGCATGTAGCCAAGGCGGAAGCTGCCCTTGCTGACCTGCACCAGCGCCCCTTCGGCCTCGAGTGTCTTGAGGAAACGATGGGCGGTTATGGCGTTCATGCCGAGTTCGCGTACCAGATCGGCCGCCGAAATGCGCTGCCGCCCGCGTCCGAGAAGGCGCAGGATGTCAAACGCCTTGGAAACCGAATTGTTGAGTTGCGTGGCCAAACCGAACCCCGTTGCCGCCTACCCGAGAAGTTTGGGAAAGAACAACACTATGGTCGGAAATGCCAGCAAAAGTGCAACCCGCACAATTTCGGCGGCGAAAAACGGCAGCGCGCCCTTGAAGGTTTCCCACATGGGGATGTCGCGGGCCATGGAATTGATGACAAAGACATTCATGCCCACCGGTGGCGTTATCAGGCCAAGCTCGACAACGATCAGGGCCAGAATGCCGAACCAGACCTTGGTGTCATCAAGGCTCATGCCGAAATCGAGCTGGGCGACGACCGGCCAGAAAAACGGCATGGCCAACAAGATCATCGAGAGCGAATCCATAAGGCAGCCCAGAACGATCAGTGCCACGAGGAGCAGGATGAGGATCATCATTGGCTCCAGCCCCGAATTGAGCATCATATCGGCCGCTGCCTGGGGCACCCCGCCGCGCGACATGAAGATCTTGAGCAGTTCGGCGCCGAGGACGATCAGATAGATCATGCCGGCGGTCTTGGCCGTTTCGAGTATGGAATCAAAAACATCACGCCAACCGACCAGACGCCGGACCACGCCATAGGCGAGGACCAGGAAAACACCTATCGAGGCGGCCGGTGTGGGGGTGAACAGCCCCGCATAGATGCCGCCGATGACGAGGCCGAAAACGATAACGACCGGCAGGACGCCGATGGTGGCCTTTATCAGTTCGTCACGACTGACCTGCCCGCCACGCGGGCCGGCTTCAGGCACAAGCCAAGTGTAGATAGCGATGACGATCATGAAAAAGACGACAGCCATGACGCCGGGGACCAGCGCCGCCGAAAACATGGTGACGATGTTGGCCTCGACGATTACCGCGTAAACGACGAGAACCACCGAGGGGGGAATAAGGATGCCGAGCACGCCGCCAGCGGCCAGCGTTCCGGTGGCGAGGGCGGGGGAATATTTGTAGCGCCGCAATTCGGGCAGCGCCACCTTGCCCATTGTCGAGGCGGTTGCGAGCGAGGAGCCGCAGACGGCCCCAAAGCCGGCACAGGCGGCGATGGCCGCCATTGCCACGCCGCCGCGCAACCGACCGAACCAGGCATTGGCGGCCCGGAACAAGCTCTGAGACAATTGCGCCTTTGTGGCGATATGGCCCATCAGGATGAACAGGGGAACGACCGAGAGGTCGTAGTTCGAGAAGGTGCCGTAAGCCAGCGTCTTGAGCTGGGATAGCAGGATGGCCGGGCCTGAGAGAATCAGAACGCCACCCATCCCGACCGCCGCCATGGCGTAACCTATGGGAATGCGGATGGCGATCATGCCGATCAGGACGGCCAGCCCTGTCAATCCGACCAACAATTGTGAAGTCATGGGAGGTATCCGATCGGGTTGCAGAGCCTTCAGGCCGACTCGGCTTCTTCGGGAATGATGCCGCAGCTGGCCTGAATGAGGTTCGCCACGCCCGCCAACGCCAGCAATGCCAGCGAAACAAGGATGGGCAAGAAGGCGTACCAGAGAGGGAACTGATAGATCGCCGTGGTTTCGCGATAGGTCATCTGGTCGATGAGCCCGAAACTCATGCGCCACAGCAGGATGGCGGCAAAGGCAACGGCGCAGAGTGCGCCGAGCCCAGCCAGCGCCACGATGGCCCGGCGGCCCATTCCGGCAGTAAAGATGTCTGCTGTCACGTTGGCGCCAGTGACCTGGCAGTAGGGCAGGAACATGAACATCCCCACCGCAGTACCCACCTGCACGATCTCATAAACCCCCGGAAAGGGGCGATCGAACAGCATGATCTGTGCCACGCTATAAACATTGACGGCAACGACGCCGAGGATGACGAGCCCGCCAAGCAGGGCCCAATAGCGGGCAAGATCGCGAATGACCCGGACCGCAATTTGTCGTTTCGGCGTCGTTGCCATTGTCGCTTCCTTATTCGGCGTGAGCAGCGACCGCGGCCCGAGCGGCATCGACAATCGCCTGGGCATCGATTGACCCCTGCCCGCCGACTTCGTCCACCCAGCGCGCAACGACCGGCTCAATGGCGTCGACAAAGACCGCGCTTTCCTCTTCGGAGAGCGTGATGTGTTCATTGCCTGCCTCGACGGCGATGGCTATGCCCGCTTCGTCGATGTCACGCCAGATCTGCCCCACTTCGCGCAGCCAGTCCTCATCGGAATTGTCGAGGAATATCTGCTGAATATCCTCTGGCAACGAATTCCAGCGGTCGAGATTCATCGAGACCTGGAAGACGCTTGCGCCCAGACGGCCCTTGTCGGCCAGTTCGATCTGGTAATCGGTCAGATCCTGGAGCTGCAAGGCGGGAATGATCTCCCACGGAATGAGGCCGCCATCAACGACGCCACGCGACAGGGCCTGGGGGAAATCGGGCACGGGCATCGAGACGGGATTGGCGCCCAGCGCTTCGACAACCCACGCACCGGTCCGCGTCGGGATGCGCAGGGTCGTGCCAGCCAGATCGTCGGGCGAGCGCACTTCCCTGGACGCCATGTGAACGGCCTGCCCGGCATGGACGTGCTGGAATAGCACCTGAACGCCCACATGTTCCTCGGCGAAGTATTCGTCGAACATGTCAGCTATGGCGAGATTGGTCGCTACAGGGTCGTTGGTGTGAATGTTGGGCAGTTCGAACACTTCGGTGCGCGGGAAAAGCCCCGGTGAATAGCCGTTGAGGGTCCAGACCAGATCGACCACGCCGTCGCGGGCCTGGCGGATCAGTTCGGCGGGTGTGCCGCCAAGCGACATGGACGGGTAGATTTCGATGTCCACGCGGCCGTCCGAGGCCTCCTCGATGCGCTCGGCCCAGGGCTCGAGCATCTGAGTTTGGGCCGGGGCGCCCGGCCCCAGAAAATGGTGCAAGGTGAACGTAAACTCTGCTTGACCGAAAGCGGGGCCGGCAAGTGCCGTGGAAACGAGCAGAGCGCCAGCGCTCAACGCCGCGCGGGGAAACGAAAATGTCATCATGATCTCCTCCTGGTCCCTCTCCAGCGGGACGTGTGAACCGACATCTGATGTATCGGATATTTCATATTTAGATCACACTGATCCGGATTGTAAAATAACTTTCTTTCACTCGATCATGACCCATGAGTTATGAATTCCGGAATTCGCTTCAATATTTCAAGCAAAAAAATCTGATTTTCTCAATGCTTTCCGGGCACTTCGTGATCGCAAAGCCTGTGACATCTAATTTGCGATTGACGAGAGCTCCGACAATCGACATGCTTTATTAGCGTAATAATATTTCATATATAGCAGTTTAGTATGAACCAGCAAAAGCGGCTTACACTTACGGCAGGCGGAGCCCTGCTCGCACGGCTCAAGGCTGTCGGTGTCGACTATATCTTCGCAAATTCGGGCACGGATTTTCCGCCGATTATCGAGGGGCTGGCTGAAGCCTCGGCCAAGGACGTGCCGCTGCCAGAGGCGCTGGTCATGCCCCATGAAAGCGCCGCTATGGGTATGGCACATGGCTATTACCTTGCGACCGGGCGCGTCCAGGCAGTGATGGCCCACACCAATGTGGGGCTGGCAAACTGCGCGACAGGGGCCATCAATGCGGCGGTCGAAAATATTCCCGTCATGCTGTTTTCCGGCCGGACACCAGTTACCGAAGCCGGGCGGTTCGGCGCCCGCACCGTTCCCATCGGTTGGGGGCAGGAAATGCGCGATCAGGCCGGGCTGGTCCGCGAGGCTGTCAAATGGGATTATGAGTTGCGGTTTCCCGAGCAGGCCGGCGCGCTGGTGGATCGGGCCTATGCCATCGCCAATTCCACGCCCAAGGGGCCGGTCTATACCGCACTTCCGCGCGAGGTGCTGTGCGAACCCTATCAACCAGATGACATCTCCGGGCCTTTGAGCATGCAGCCGGCACGGATCGGCGCCGACCCGACCCAGATCGGGCTTGTGGCCGAAAAGCTGGCAAAGGCCGAGTTCCCAATCATCATCGCCCAGCATGGCGCCGGGAGCGCCGAGGCGTTCGCGGCGCTTGGCGACCTGGCCGAGCGCTGGGCTATTCCGGTCTGTCACTATTGGGCTGTGCAGATTGCGATTTCCACTAACCATCCGATGTATTCAGGGATTGATCCCAAAGGGCTGCTGGAGCGCGCTGATCTGGTGATTGTGCTCGACTCGCTAGCCCCGTGGTCGCAACAGGCGCACACAGCGCGCGACGATGCGACAGTGGTTCATATCGGCCCCGACCCGCTCAAGGCGCGCATGCCGATCCGCAATTTCCGCTCGGACATCTCGATGGCCTGCGAACTGGCGAATGGAATTCTGGCGCTGGCTGCGGCGATGGACACTGTCGAACCCGGCGAAGCCGTGGACGCACGCCGGGCTGGAATCATCGATCGCAACACTGCGACGCGCAAAGCAGCCATCGAGCGCGCAGAGATCGGCCGCGAAGGCACGATGACGGCCGACTATGTGGCATTGAAAGTGTCGCAGGCGCTGGCCGGACGCGAGGCCGTACTCCTGTCGGAACGTGGATGCCCCATGCCTGCAATGACGCTGGACCATCATCGCGCCTGGTATCAGGAACCGCATGCGGGCGGGCTGGGCTGGTCGTTCCCGGCGGCTCTCGGGATGCAATTGGCCGATCGCGAGCAGCTTGTGGTCGCGACCATGGGCGATGGATCCTACATGTTCGCCAACCCGGTTGCTTGCCACCAGATCGCCGAAGCGCTGGAACTGCCCCTGCTGGTCATCATCATGAACAATGCCGAATGGGCCGCAGTGCGCCATTCGGTGCTCGACATCTATCCCGACGGGTACGCGTCAAAGACCAATCAGATGCCGCTGACGGCCCTTTCGCCGATCCCCGATTTCATCAAGGTGGCCGAGGCCAGCCGGGCTTATGCGCGCAGGGTCGAGAATGCCGACGCGCTGGAAACGGAGCTGGCCGGCGCGATCGATCACGTTTCGCAAAAGCGCACGCTGGCGCTGCTCGATATCACCATCCGTAACTGAAACAGGCCTCACACCTGGAGGAGACATATGCCTGAACTTGCCAAGACTGAATTCTGGAAAGACCTAAAGCCGATCACCAAGGTATTCCAGCCCGATGCGCTGCCCGAGGTCTACCTGGAAAATGCGCCCACCGAGGACGAACGCTATTACGTGCCATTCACGGAAACGGTCTCCTCGCGCCCCCTGTGGATTTCACCGACCCAGAACAAGTGGTGCGATATCCTGATGGCCAAGGAGGCCGGCCTCGTCAACCGGCACTATCACCCCCATGAGGTGTTCGCTCTGACGCTGTCGGGCAAATGGGGATATCTCGAACATGACTGGACGGCGACCAAGGGCGACTTCGTTTATGAAACACCGGGTGAGGGCCACACTCTGGTCGCGTATGAGCACGAAGAGCCGATGAAAGTGTTCTTCACCGTCACCGGTCCGCTGATCTGGCTCGATGAAGACGGCGAGCCCAACGGGTATTTCGACGTTCACAACTATATCGAGATGTGCCGGACCCACTATGACAAGGTCGGCATCGGCGCCGACTATGTGAACTCTCTGTTCCGGTAATGAAAAGGCGCCCACCGGCGCCTTTTTTTCAGGCGCTCATGCCCCCATCGGCCATGAGCATGGCGCCCGTTGTAAAGCTTGACAGGTTTGAGGCGAGGTAGAGTACCGATTTTGCAATTTCCTCGGGGCTACCATGGCGGCCCATGGGGATCATCTCGTTGAAAAATTCCGTACCGTCGCGACCGATCTCCTCACCCAGCCCTTTTTCGACATTGTGCTGGAAGTCGTTGTCTATGGGTCCGGGGTGGATGGTGTTGACGCGGATGCCGCGCGGCGCGAGCTCCTTGGCAAGGCAGCGCATCAACCCCACTTGAGCGTGTTTGGCGGTGATATAGGCGTAAACGCCCGGGTCGCCTCGCGTTGCAGCTACGCTCGAATTGATGACGATGCTGCCGCCCTGCCCCATGAGCGGGGTGAAATATTTGGCGACCAGAAACGCGCCGCGCACATGAACCGCGTGAACGGCGTCGAACACATCTTCGGGATAGCTCTCGATGGGCGCAACGGCGCCGAAATTACCGGCGTTGGAAAAAACCACGTCGACATGGCCGAAGCGTTCCTTCGCCGCGTCAGCCAGTGACCTGACGCTGGCGGCGTCGGAGACGTCGGCAGGCACGAGAGCAATCTCGCCGGCCGGCAGATCGACCATCGCCCGCTCCAGCCCCTCGACCGAAAGATCGGAGAGGACCAGCTTTGCCCCCTCCTCGAGCATGAGCCTGGCGGTTGCGTGGCCAATGCTGCCTGCGCCGCCAGTGACGACGCAGACCTTTCCCTCAAGCAGTCCCATAATCAGATGGGATAGTGGATGTGGCCGTCCTGCACCGTCACCCAGCGCAGCTCGGTGAACTCGGCTATACCCCAATTGCCGCCGAACCGGCCATAGCCCGATGCCTTGACGCCGCCAAAGGGCATCTGGGCTTCATCGTGGACCGTTGGGCCGTTGACGTGACAGATGCCGCTTTCGATGCGGCGGGCCACCGCCAGGGCGCGGTTGGTATCCTGGCCGAACACGGCAGAAGACAGCCCGTATTCGGTGTCGTTGGCAACCCGGACGGCTTCATCGATGCTGCCGACGCGAACGACGGTCACGACCGGGCCAAACGACTCCTCGCCATAGATGCGCATTGAGGGCGAGACCTTGTCGAGCAGGGTTGCGTCCATGATGGTGCCTTCGATACGCCCGCCGGCAGCGAGGATCGCACCTTTGCCCGTTGCGTCCTTGATGAGCTGCTCGAGGCGCTGGGCGGCGCTGGCATCGACCACAGAGCCAAGCGGTGTATCGCCCTTGCGCGGATCGCCGGCGACGAGCGTACGCGCCTTGTCCGCCAGCTTGGCAACGAAGGCGTCGGCCACGCTGTCCATGACCACGAGGCGTTCGGTGGACATGCAGATCTGCCCCTGATTCATATAGGCACCAAAGGCGGCAGCGGCGACGGCTTCATCGAGATCGGCATCGTCGAGGACGATGAACGGCGCCTTGCCACCCAATTCGAGCAGGGCGGGCTTGAGATGCCTGCCTGCTGTTTCCCCGATGATACGACCAACGCGGGTCGAGCCGGTGAAATTGACGCGGCGCACAGCGGGATGAGCGATCAGCGCTTCAACGATTTCGGCAGCATCGTCGGGCGCGTTGGAGACGGCATTGAGGGCACCCTTGGGCAATCCGGCCTCCAGCAACGTTTCCACGATGAGGCGATGGGTGCGCGGGCAAAGCTCGGAGGTTTTCATAACCACCGTGTTGCCGCAGGCCAGAGGGGTGGCCAGCGAGCGCACGCCGAGAATGACGGGCGCATTCCAGGGCGCCATAGCCAGCACCACACCAGCCGGCTGACGCACCGCCATGGCAAGACTGCCGGGGCGGTTGGAGGGTACGATCTCGCCCTTGATCTGGGTGACAAGGCTAGCGGCCTCGCGCAGCATGTCGGCGGCCAGCATCACGTTAAACATTGCCCAACCAGCCGTCGCGCCGATCTCGGCGCCCATGGCCTCCACGAATTTGGGACCTTTTTCCTCGAGCAGATCGGCAGCCTTAAGAAGTATCTTGCGCCGTTCCTTGGGCATGGTCTTCGACCATTCAGGGAACGCCGCAGCTGCGGCATCGGCTGCCCGGCGCGCGTCCTCGACTGTTGCGGCGGCGGCGCGCGTCGCGACCTCGCCTGAAATGGGGTTGAGACGTTCAAAGACTGCTCCCCCGGTGGCCTCGTGGTCTTCGTTGGCAATGAGCAGGCCGAGCTGGTCCATGGTTCTTCTCCTTGTTCAATCAGGCGGCTGTGCCGCCAAGGAATGCCTTTTGCACCGCGGCGTCGGTCTTGAGCGCCTCGGCGGTGTTCTCGCCTACGATCCGCCCGGCTTCCATGAGGTAGCCGCGATCGGAAATCGAAAGCGAAATCGATACGTTCTGTTCGACCAGCAGCAGGCCGACGCCTGTCTGCTGCACCTTGCGCAGCGCCGAAAACAGTTCGGTCACGACGATAGGCGCGAGGCCGAGGCTGGGCTCGTCCAGCATGAGAAATCTGGGGTTGCTCATCAGGGCCCGGCCGATCGCCACCATCTGTTGTTCGCCGCCCGACATAGTGCGCACCATCTGGTTCTTGCGCTCGGAAAGGCGAGGAAAAAGCTCAAAGATCAGCGCGTGACGCTCGGCTTCGCTGGCGCGGGCGCGTTTGGGGTTGGCGCCAAGGGTCAGGTTTTCCTCGACCGTTAGATCGCCGAACACGCCCCTCCCCTCGGGCACCAGCGCAATGCCGGCCTCGGGAATAGCATGTGAGGGCGTGCCGAGGATCGATTTGCCATCCAGGGCAATGCTCGAATTTGGTTCCGCTTTCACCAGACCGGCGATTGCCTTGAGCAGGGAGGATTTGCCCGCGCCATTGGCGCCCAGGATCACAACGGTCTCGCCCTCGGCAATCGAAATCGAGATGTCGTTTAGCGCTAGATGGCGGCCGTAGCGCAAGGAGAGGTTTTTGGTCTCAAGCATGGCCTTCTCCCAGATAAGCCGAGATCACCGCCTCGTCGGCGAGAACGTCCGCTGTGGGGCCGTCGGCGATCTTTTTGCCGACATTCATCACGACAGCCCTGCTGCAAAGCGCACGCACCGCTTCCATGATGTGTTCGACAAGCAATATGGTCATGCCGCGCTCGCGCAGCGAGACGATGAGATCGATGCCGACGCGCAGTTCTGTTGGGTTGAGGCCCGAGAGCCATTCGTCGAGCAGCAGCAGGCGCGGTTCGGCGGCAAGCGCCCTGGCCAGTTCCATGCGCTTTTGATCGATATAGGTCAGATCGCTTGCATACTCGCCACCACGCCCGCCCAAGCCGGCCTGAACCAGCAGCTCTTCGGCCCGCTCGCGCGCCGCGCTGCCCCACAGGGGATCGGGTTTGAACGCCAGTGCGGCGATCACGTTTTCGGCCACGGTCAGCGAAGGCAGAATCTTGACGAGCTGGAAGGTGCGCGCGACCCCCTTGTGCGCAATGCGATGCGGAGAAAGCCCCGAAATCGTATCGCCCGCTAGCGCGATCTTTCCCGATGTGGGCGAAAGGGCGCCCGAGATCATGTTGAGCACCGTTGTCTTGCCGGAGCCATTGGGCCCGAGCAAGGCGGCGATCTCGCCTTGGGCGACCGAGAAGCTGACTTCGTTGACGGCGGTGAGGCCGCCGAACTGCTTTTTGAGGCCGGTTATTTCGACAAGCTGGGTCACTGAACCGCCTCCTTTTGCGCTGCGCCTTCCCGCTTGCGCATAGCACGGGCGCGTTTCCAGAGATCTTCAAACAGGGCCAGCACACCGCGCGGGACGATGAAGACGATGGCGATGAACATCAGGCCCAAAATGATCGAATAGTGGCTGGGGAAATTGGCGCTGAGCCATTCGAACAACAGGAACAGCGGAATGGCGCCGAGCATCGGGCCCCAAAGCCGGTTGGCGCCGCCGAGCAGGGCCATGATGAGGGTGAGGAACGAGATTGTGGGGTTGAAAACGATGGAGGGCTCCACATAGGTCCAGCGTGGAGCCTGAATGGCCCCGACCAGTGTGATGATGGTGGCGCTGACCGCGAACAGCGCGAGCTTGACCCCGGCAATGTTGATGCCCGTATGGGCAGCCACCGTTTCATCGTCGCCGATGACCTTGAGGGCCAGACCGATGCGGGAGCGCGAGATCCACCAGCCGATACCAATGGTGATGGCCGCCAAACCCAAAAGTTGCCAGTAGATCTGTTCGGAACTGATGGGCAGAAAGATGTAGCGGCCGAGCGTGCCGGTCACGTTGACCTCATACCAGGTGACGAGCTGGCGGATCAGCTCGGCCAGACCGAAGGTAAAGATCACGAAATAGACGCCCGCCAGGCGCAGGGTGGCGAGGCCAACGATCAGCGCAACCACAAGGCCGATCAAAGCTGCAACGACCAGAACGAGCGGGTAAGGCAGGGTTTCGCTGAGCACGGCTACGGTATAGGCACCGATGCCGAAAAAGGCGACCGTAGCGAGCGATACATAGCGCGTGGGACCGGAAAAAAGGGCCCAGGCACTGGCGAGGACCACATATCCCGTCATGCCGAGCAGCAGGCCAACACCGTAAGCGCCAAGCTGGGTCGGCAACCAAGCAAGGGCAGCCAGAGCGAGAGCGATCAGAACAAGAGCGATTGTCTTTTTCATCGTCCGGCTGCCTTTCCGAACAGGCCCGAGGGCTTCCAGAGCAAGATGGCGAGGAAGATGAGGTAGGTCGACGCAAGCGTAAGACCCGGATCGACATAGGTGGCAACGAGCGTTTCAACGATGCCGAGCAGCAGTCCGGCGACGAGCGCGCCCATAAGATTGCCCAGCCCGCCCATAATGACGATGACCAGCGCCTTCATTGTGAAGACCACCCCCATCGAGGCAGTGAACGTCTGGTACATGGAGATCATAACTCCGCCCGAAGCGGCCAGCATGGTGCCCAATGCAAAGGCGAAGCGCGCAGTGCGGTTGACATCGATCCCCACCAGCGGCGCCGAGTTTGGCGCGACCGCAATGGCACGGATGGTGGTGCCCCAGCGGGTGCGGGTGAGAAGGAAATACAGCGTGCCGCCGATAGCAACTGCCAGTCCGAACGCAAGCAGGCGGTTGGCGGCGATATTGGCGCCGAGAACGTTCACGCCGAAATTGAGGTAATTGTAGCTCGTGTAGTTCGACCCGAAGACCACGAGCATCACGCCCTGGATCACGAAAAGCAGCCCGAAGGTCGCTAGGATCGAATCCACTTCGAGCGTACCGGTTTTGGCTGAGCGCTTGACCAGTGGCTGCATCATTGCGCCATAGATCACATAGCCGAAAATGAAGGCGGCGGGCAGAACGATGACAAGTCCCAGGATGGGATTGATGGCAAAGTTGGAAAACAGAAAGAACGCGGCAAAGGCGGCAAAAATGATCGTCTCGCCATAGGCAAGGTTCATGATGCGCGAGATGCCGTATTGGAGAGTCAGACCCATTGCGACCAGCGCATAGGTCCCGCCGAGCACAAGTCCGGCGATGAGCGTTGTCAACATCGAAAGTCACCTGTCCCGGGCTGTTGCCGGGTGGCAACCGGGCTTTGGCCCGGTTGCAGGGTTGAAAGATCGGCCTGAAGTGTTTCCGCTTTTTCGCCCCGGACCTTTGAAGTCGTTGAACGGCGAAAATCCCCCACGATTTTGTTTTGTCGCGCTTCCGAGCGCTTTAGTTGTTGACCGGCAGCCAAGGCGCCTTGGGCAGGATTGGCTCGACCGCGCCCTCACGATCGGACGGCGCCACGGCGACGAAATTGCCGTCCTGCCACTGGCCGCCGAACCACAGGGTGCGAAGCTGGTTGTTTTCGAGCGTCGTCTCGCCCAGAACGGTTTCGAACGTTCCGGTCGAAAGCTCTTCGGATACCGCGTCGCGATCCAGGCCGTGGCGCTTGATGGCCTCCTGAAGCATCTGCAGGCTGGCATAGGTTATCACGCTACCCCACCAGTCGGGCGCCTGCCCCACAAATTCCTCGTGACGCTGACGATAGTCCATCACCGCTTCGTTGGTGACGTCGATACCGCCAAGGCTCATGATGCCTTCAGCATTGGGGCCGTTGTTGAGACCATAGGCGGGAAAGCCGGTGCCGACGCCAAGATAGAGCACATTGGGATTGAACTGGGCGACCTGGGCCTGCTGGGTCAGGGCGAAGGTATCGGGCGGATAGGAAAATGCGACGAACGTGTCGGCGCCGGACCCAGCGGATTCGTTGATCATGGGCGTAAAGTCCGTGGTGCCGACCGGGTAGGTGACGTCATAGACAATGTTGAGCCCGGCTTCGGCGAAGGATTCACGGGCCGCGGTGATGAGATCGATGCCGAAACCGTCGGCCACGGAAATGACGGCAACGTCATTGTTGATAACACCGGCATCGCGCTGCTCAACGAGAATGTCGGCCAGAGCGTCAGTGTAGTCACCGCCACCGCCAAGCAGCCAGAAGCTGCGGTCCCAGCGTTCGACGAATTCGGGCGCGCGGTCGGTCACGGCCGAAACGGCGAGCTGAGGATAGCCGAAGCGGTCAAATAGCGGCGCGACGGCGAGGTTGAAGCCTGTGCCCCAGGGCACGAGCATGAAATCGACCTCGTCCTGGGTGGCGAGGCGCTCGACGGCGCGCACCACTTCTTCGGAAGACGAACGATCGTCATATTCGATCACTTCGATGGGCAGGCGGCTGCCATCGGGCATTTCGAGCCCCCCGGCCGAGTTCACGTCATGAACCCACAGATCGTAATTGGGAATAGTCGTGATGCCGGCGCCACCGGCATTGGCGCCGGTCTTGGAAACTGCATAGCCGATCTTGACCGAAGTGCGCTCCTGCGCGGAAACGGCAAAGGCACTGACGCTGGCCATAAGCGTTGCGGCAACGCCAATCGAACGCAGGACAACCCTGCGGGAAAACAATGTCATGGAAATCCTCCTCTCGCCCTTCTTGGGCACGCGCCTTTTCGGGAACGCAAGTTCCTCCCCGGCGCTGGCATGACGCTATCGCAGAAATGATGGTCACAAGAATAGACTTTTTGGGGAGAAACTTGTACTTTTAACGGGATTTGGGAGAGGTAATGGCTGTAGCTGCTCAAAATATGCCGGTGCGCGTCCGGCTCGACCTGGCGCAGGAAGTCGAGAGTCAGAGCATCGCTTCGACACTCGATACAACGCAATGGACGCTGCATGGACGCCGCAACCGGGTTTTCGTTCTGGTTGCCGGCACGGGAAGCATACGGCACCGCGATGACGATACAGGACTTCAGGCACCATCGCTGGTCTGGGTGCCCACAGGACAGCCGGCTGTGCTCACGCTTCATGCCGGTTCGCGGGGTGCGTGGCTGGCAATAAGCGATGCGGCGCTGAGCCAGGTCGCATTGCCGGGCAATATCGGGGACAATCTGCGCCGGATTTCGACCCGGCCGCAGCTGGGAACGCGGATCGAACGCAATGTGGCCAACCGTCTCGCGACGCTGATCGGCGTCATCGAGGACGAATTGCGCGAAGGTCCGGCCGGGTCTCAGGAAATGGTGCGCCACCAGTTGGCGATCGTATCGATCCTTTTGTGGCGCAGTTCCGATCTGGCGCCCAACGACCCGCAACCGGCCCCCCGCACGGTGGTGGCCAATTTTCTCCATCTCGTCGACCAGCAGATGCGCAGCCACTGGAGCGTCGCGGACTACGCGCGCTATCTCGGCGTTTCCACCGACCGGCTCAACAGTGCCGTCCAGCGCGCGACTGGCCAAGCCCCGTTGGCTCTTATCCATGGCCGGCTGATGGCCGAGGCGCGCCAGATGATCGAGACGTCAGGCATGCATATATCCGAAATCGCAGCGATGCTCGGCTTTGAGGATCCGGCGTATTTTTCGCGCTTTTTCAAGCGGCTCACCGGGCGATCCCCGCGCCAGTATCGGGCCGAATTTACGCGCAGCCAGATCAAGATGGCCGGGTCGTTCGCGGCGTGGCCGTGATCAGCTTGGAGCGAACGCCGTGCGGTTGGCGGTGACGCGGCTGGCGATATCGACGACGAGTTCGGTGGCCAGCGTATCGGGGGATTCGAGCCAGCTTGCGCAAAAGGTCAGTTGCGGCATGACGATGTCGGTCTTGATGAGTTCGAGCCTGCCGGCGTTGAGATCTGCTTCGACAAGTTCGTAGGGGATGACCGCGACCCCGATGCCCTCGAGCGCCAGATGGACGACGGTGGCCATCGAGGCGCTGGCGTGCAGCTTGATCGTTGGAAGATCGGGGCGGTTGAACAGCGATTTGACCAACTCATAGGGCTGGGTCTTGCGCGCGAAGGTAATGAGCGGGAACTCGGCAAGATCATAGACACTGGCCGGGTTGGGCACGTTGAGTGCCGGGCTGGCGATAAAGCCCAAAGGATATTCGCACAGCAGCCTGTTGCGCAGCAAAGGCGCGCTCAATGGGCCGAGCAGGAAGGCGATATCGATTTCCTGAGCCAGAAGCCGGGTGCGCAGCGAGGGTGAAATATCGACCTCTATTTCCACCGACAAATGGGGATAGGTGCGGCTGACTTCCTTGATGAAGTGGGGCAGCCAGGTGTGGACAATGGTTTCGGCCACCCCAAGACGGATAACGCCGCGAATGGCCGACGCGTCGCGCAGGGAGGCCAGCATTTCAGCGCGCATGGCGATCATCTTTTCAGCGTACGCGAGCAATTGCCGACCCGGCGCCGTGGGCGTGATGTTGCGGGTTTCCCGCGTCAGGAGCTTGGCGCCGATCTCCTCTTCGAGCTGGGCGATACGGTGGGAAATGGCGGGCTGTGTGGTGTTGAGCTTTTGCGCCGCGCCGCGAAAGCTGCCGAGCGAAACGACCCAGACGAAGGTTTCCAGCCCCTTGAAATCAACCATGGACATCCCGTTTCGAGAACGCGCAGCTGCGGTTCACAATGGCCGCAACTTGGCGCCCTGCGCAAGCTGGCGCGTCAATTGCGCCATCAGAGCCGTCAGCCCAAACGATGCGGTAAGCGCGCAAAGATAGGCGGGCCATGGCGCAACCACCATCAGCGCGACCGAAAGCACGCAACTGAAGGCCGCAAGGCTTACCACTCCCAAGAGGCCCGCATAAGCGGTGCGGCCCGCGATTGTGCTGCCATGATCGAGGTTCAAGGATAGCAGGATCACGCAAAAGCCGATGGGAAAGCCCAACAGAGCGCCGGCCAGGGCGGGGCCGAGCATGGGCGAGAGCAGCGTCACGACGCCCACAAGGATGCCCGCAGCAATGCCGCGAACAATCAGGGCCGCCCAGCGAGTTGGGGTTGCAATTGGAGCGAGCGGCAGAACCAGGCGCCGCCCGACCAGCCGCGTAAGGAGCGTTACGGCAACAAAGGTCAGGACGCCCAGAACGAGATGGTGGGACACAAGCGAGAACGGCACAGCGAAAATGAACCACGCCGCGATGGCCAGCGCCGTTGCTCCGACAGGGCCAGCCTTGGGGGACGACCAGATATAGGCAAACAGGAACGCCTGAGTCGCAACCATCGAAAAGAGCGCTCCAGCGGCCATGTCCGAAACGAAGAGCGGGTCCTGATCGCGCACCAGAAAGAAAAAACCGGGGGCCAGAACGATCGGCAGGCCGGCAAGGACGCCGCCGATGGCCGGACCGAGTCTCGCGGCTGACCAGGCGATGAAGATGACGACAAAGCCTGTCGTCGCGACCCGGATGAAAAATTCGACCCAAAGGCCCCAATCGGTCATGACGCCAGAAGGGCTTCGATGCGTTCGGCGAAGCCCAGAACCGTCCAGTCGTTTCCGCCGGGGGCAAAAATCATCAGACCGGTGGCCAGAGGCTGACCGGCGTGCATCGGCACCGTGGCGGCGCAACCATCGAGGAAATTGATCGCCGAAGGGTTGCGCAGCATCAAGCCGTTAAGGCGGTCGAAATCGGTCTCGACATCGGCGATAAGGGGCGCGACGGTGGGCAATGTGGGCGCGATGAACACGTCGTACTTTTCTGCCTGGGCCGAAAACGCGGCGATTGCAGATGCCCGCTGGGCACGGGCGTCTGACTCATCATGGGGCGCAAAGCCTTCAGCGGCGCGGATACGGCGCAGGACGTGCGGATCGCCTTCGGTCTCCATGCGGGCCAGACGGCCGGCGTGAACGCGATGAGCTTCCGAGGCGACGATGACGCGGTTGACGTTCCCAAACCCCTCAAGCATGGGCAGGTCGATATCGGTCAGCGCAAATCCGGCAGCGGCGAGTATTTCGATGGCGCGCTGGACGTCTGCGGCCACCTGCGTGTCGAGCCCTTCGGTCAAGACGCCACCTGCCACACCGACGCGCAGGTTTTCGCGGCTTTGCGGAGATTGGGCGCTGGCTGAGAGCACGGCATGGACTGCGCTGCACTGGGCAATGGTACGGGCGAGCGGGCCGATGCTGTCATAGCTTTGCGAGAGCGGGAATGCGCCATCGAGCGGCACTGCGGACTGGCTGGGTTTGAACCCGCACAGTCCGTTGAGCGCGGCGGGAATGCGAACCGAACCGCCGGTATCGGACCCGAGCGCGACATCGGCAATGCCCAGAGCAACCGACAGCGCGCCGCCCGAGGTCGATCCGCCGGAAATCCGGGCAGGGTCGAAGACGTTTCCGGGGTTGCCGAAATGAGGGTTGAGCCCGACGCCCGAATAGGCGAATTCCGACATCGTTGTGCGTCCGCACCCGATGGCCCCGGCAGCGCGCAAACGATCGACGGCCTCGGCATCGCGGCTTGCCGGTTCTGCATCTTTGAGAATAGCCGAGCCAGCCGAGGTCACCTGCCCCATTTCATCGAACAGATCCTTGATCGACACCATGAGTCCAGCCAACGGACCTGCCTGGCAGCCCGCATCAGCGTCGAGCGCCTTGGCTTCGGCCATGATCCGGCCGGCATCGAACCGGGTGAATATGGTGCGCAGGACGTCCGGCTCCACGCTCATGGCGGTGTCGATAGAGCGCCGGGCGCGATCCTCGGCGCGGAAGGCGATATGGCCGGCATTGTTGCGGAGCGGGGAGATGTCGGTCATGGCGGGCTTCCTACGAAATGACTGGCAGGGTCTTTGTCTCGTAGCAGTGTTCGATGGTGCGGCCCAGCACGGGATCGGTCATTTCCATGCGGAAGAAGCGGGCCGGACGCACGCCGCCGGAAAGGACAGCGAAAGTGCCGCACATCATTGCGGTGCCGGGCTGTAGCCGCGCGGTGGCGGCGGCGGGTGACGCATCGATCAGCTCGGCCAATGGGCGGATCGAAGCGAGCGTGCCCTCCTGATAGGGCGTCCAGGCCTCGTTTTCATCGTCGCGGATGAACGAGCGTATGGCGATTTGATCGAGATGGGGCGCGGCCTCATCGAAGGCCCATAGAGTGGGGGCCACGGGCTTGGCGCAGATCTGCTTGGAGAGGGCCACCGAGTGGGTTTCCAGCTGACGGTCAGTGTGGTCAGAGCCAAGCCCGATATAAAGCCGCTTACCATCGTCGATCACCACCGGTTCGGCCTCACCCGAGCCGGTGGCATCGACCGTTTCCATCACCTCATCGGTGGTAATGAGGTCTGCCGCGATGCGATAGAACAGCGGCACAGTGCTTGGCGGCGGGACGCCGATGGCTTGGAGTTCTGCGATGTGATGATTGACGGCATCGGCGTTGCGGCCGGTCCAGCCGGCAATGATGGCGCGCTCGATGGTGATGGTAGCAGGCTCGGACCCGGCCACGGCGAAGGTCAGTGTATTGGGCATGGTAACGCCTTTGGAAAGTCTTGGGCCGATCAGGCCGGAGCGAATACGAGGGCGATGGCGGGGAAGGCCACAAGCAGGGCAATCATCACGAGCATCACGAAAACGAACGGGATGGCGCCCACCATGACATCGCCGAGCCTCCCCTCCTTGCGAGCGCCTTGCACAACATAAAGGTTGAGACCGACGGGGGGAGTAATCAGGGCCATTTCAATCAGGACGATCAAAAGAATGCCGAACCAGACCTTGTCGAAGCCCATCTCCACGATAATCGGCACGACGATGGGGATCGTCGCAATCATCAGTGCCAGGGTTTCGATGAAAAAGCCCAGGACGATGTACATGAGGATGATGACGAGCAGCATACCGTAGGGCCCGAGCCCCATGCCTTCGAGGAAGGCGGTGAGCTGACGGCCAAGGCCAGTCGCGCCGAGGGCATAGTTGAGGAAATAGGCGCCCACGATCACAAACATCACCATCGACGTAGTGCGGATGGTGCCCAGCAGCGCCTCGCGCATGTTGGCAATGGTCAGCGCGCCATAGAAAGCGGCGATGACCATGGCCATGGCAACACCGACGGCCGCAGCCTCGGTGGGCGTAGCCCAGCCAGTATAGATCGAGCCGATGATGACTGCGAAAACCAGAAACACTGGAATGAGGTGCGGCAGGCCGGCGAACCGTTCGCGCCATGTGAAATGCCGGCTGGGTCCGCCGAGTTCAGGTTTGATCAAACAGATGATGGCGGTGATGGCCATAAAGCCAAGCGCCATCAAGAGGCCCGGCACGATGCCGGCCATGAAAAGCTGGGGCACTGAGGTCTGGGTGAGAAAGCCGTAAACGATCAGATTGATCGAAGGGGGCAGCAAGATACCCAGCGCGCCGCCTGCCGCGATGGCCCCGGCAAAGAGCCGCTGGTCATAACCCTGCTTTTTGGCCTGCGGCATGGCAACGGTCGCAACTGTCGCCGCGGTTGCGACCGAAGAGCCCGAGGTTGCCGAAAACATCGTCGCGGTGCCGATATTGGCATGAACAAGCCCGCCGGGCAGCCATGAAAACCACGCATCGAGCGTTGCATAGGTGCGCTCGGCAATACCGGCCCGGACAAGGATTTCACCCAGCAGCACAAAGAGCGGGATGGCGATCAGGAGGAAGCTGTCGGAGGAGGAATAGACCATCTGGCCGAGACCGCGAATAAGCGGCAGGGGCGCAAAGAAGGCATCGAGGCCAAAGCCGAGAAGGAACAGCGCGGCGCCGACCGGGATCGACAGGGCAAGAAGGACGGCAAGGCCGATGGCGACGTACCAGATCATGAAGCCTCTCCCGTCTCGGACACGATGCCGGAAAGTTCATTGATAAGGCCCCATTGACGCCCGAGGGTAAGTATCAGCGTGCAGCCGAGCAGTGTGGCCGATGTTACGGTGAGCCACGCCCAGCCGGTGAACCAGACGATCTGCGGTATCCACAACTCGATGCCCAGAGGCGTGTTGGACCGTGACCCGCGTTCGATCGATTTGGAGAGGACGTCAAAGGCGTAAAACGAGACCAGCGCGGCGACGAACAGGACGCTGGCCAAGGCGAGGATGTCAAAGATTGCCCGCCCGGGGGCGGGCAGCTTGGCATAGACGAGATCGATGCGCACATGGGCGCGCTCGACAAGGGCATAGGCAAAGCCCCAGGTTGCGATGCCGGCCATGACATAGCCGGAAAGCTCATCGGCGCCGCCGATCCTGAACAGCGAGACGCGGCGGCCCAGGACCTCGAGAAGGATGAGGGCGACCGCGACCAGCAGGACCACACCGCAGATCAGCGCGATCCAGCGGTTGAGCGTTTTCATTATTGCGGCAAGACGCATCACGCCTGCCGACATGGACCCGTTATCTGGCATTTGATCGCCCTCACTTTCCTCGTTTACTGAGCGATCGAGACGTTGAGGGCTTCGCCCACTGTCTCGTTCCAGCGGGTGGCCCACTCGCCACCGGCCCGCTCTGCCCAATCGGGCAGGATGGTTTCTTCTAGCACGGCCAGGGCCTGGGCCTTGTCTTCATCGGAGAGTTCGACCAGCGTCATGGATGCTGAAGCGCCCGCTTCGCATTCGCCGCCTGTCAAACAGGCGATGTCACGATCCAGCGCACCACCGGCATCGGCCCATGCGGGCTCTTCGAACCCGGTGGCGATCTCGGTTTCAAGGAAGGTCTGGACAGCGGGATCAAGCGCATTCCAGGCGTCGAGATTGACTGCGGTGATGACCGGGTCCCACCCACCGAGCGGCAGGTTGACCAGATGGGTCGAGGATTCGTACCAGCCCGAGGCATAGCCCGAGCCCGCGCCGGTGACCGCGCAATCGATGACGCCGCGTTCAAGCGCACCGGGGACTTCCGAGAACGCCATGGTGATGCCTTCGGCGCCCAGTGCCTCGAGGAACAGCGAAGTCATGCGGCCCGAGCCACGGATCTTCTTGCCTTCGAGATCGGCAAGGCCGTTCACTTCGGCGTTGCAGAAGACGATCTGCGGGGGATAGGGGGCGATGGCCAGCATGTGGGAATTGAAGCGGTTTTCCATGATCTCGGCAACCATGGGCTTGGCCGCTTCGGTCATTGCGCGGGCCGTCTCTGCGTCGATGGCGAGCAGCGGAACGTCGAGGCCTTCGAGCTCGGGGGCATCGGCGACTGTGTAATCGCCAACCGTCATGCCGATCTCGAACACGCCATCGCCGAGCATGCGGAAGACGTCGGCGCCGGCAACGCCCATCTGATCGAAGGTGGTCATGTTGACGGTAATCGCTCCGCCCGAGGCCTCGGGGACGGTTTCTTCCCAGAAGCTGCGCTCGAACTGCTGGTAGAGCGGCAGGTTGGACCAGCTGCCGACCACGTTGATCGTGGTTTCAGGGAGGTCCTGGGCGAGGGCCGTGGTGGGGGCCAGGGCGATGGATGCGAGGAGGAGAGGTTTCAGCGCTTTCATTTTCAGTTCCCTTTGTTGTGTTGGTTTGGTGCCGCTTGTGCGGTCTTTGAGGTTGTCCGGTCTCAGCCGATATCGGCCCTGAGATCGGTGACGAGCATGTGCCCGGGTTCGTGGGTTATGGCGATCTCGGGCCTTGCGTGGCGGATGGCCGATTGGGGGGTGACGCCGCAGGCCCAGAAGACCGGCACGTCGCCTTCGCGAATATCGGGGGCGTCGCCGAAATCGGGGGTGGCGATGTCCTTGATGCCGATGGCTGAGGGGTCGCCGAGGTGGACGGGGGCGCCGTGGGCTTGGGGCAGGTAGGACGAGAGGACGATAGCGCGGATGGCATCGGCAGGGGTGAAGGGGCGCATGGAGACGACCATGGGGCCGCCGAAGGAGCCGGCGGGCTGGGTGGCGATGGTGGTTGTGTACATGGGCACGTTGCGGCCGGCGTCGATGTGGCGGACGGGGATGGCGGCGCGCAGGAGGGCGGTTTCGAAGGAGAACGAGCAGCCGAGGACGAAGGTCACGAAATCGTCCTGCCAGAGGGCGCCCAAATCGGTCACCGTCTCGGCGGGTTCGCCATTGCGGAAGACGCGATAGCGGGGGACGTCGGTGCGGATGTCGATATCGGCGCCGAGGGCGGGGAGGGACGGATCGCCGGGCTCGGAGACGCCGAGGATGGGGGCAGGCTTGGGGTTGCGGGTGCAATAGCGCAGGAAATCATCGGCCAGGGCGCGGGGCAGGATGACGATGTTGCCCTGCTGGAAGCCCTGTGCCAGTCCCGAAGTCGGGCGGTCCCATGTTCCGGCGCGGCAGGCGGCGCGCAGGGCGGCGCCGGTATCGAAACGCTGGAGGGTCGTGGCATCATCCATGCAAGGGCTGTTCCCATCTGCGGTGCGCGGCAAAGCGATCACCAGATCTGATGGGTTCAGTTAAGCGCGTTGATGGGCGATGAGTCGAATTTTAGTTTTTGATCGATAGCGATAAATTGGACTTATCGCTTTGAGCCATTTTCGATCGACAGGACGATGTCGGCGTAGCGGCTTTCGGCGAGCGGGGCGCCGGCGGTGAGGTGGGAAACGAGGTCTTTGGTGGTGGACGCACGGGTGAGCATGGCGCAGGTGACGTCGCCAGAAAAGGCGCGGGTGGCGTGCCAGCAGTTTTGGGCCATGACGATCCCCTGCCCCGGCGCAATGGCGAAGGCTTTTGCCGTTTGCGGGTCGGGCGCGCCATCGGGGGTCGACCGGGCGACGATGTGGACGATGGGGCCGGTCAAGGGGATCAGGGCCTGCTCGGTGGCGGTGTGGGCCTCGAGCCGGGCGATGGCCGGATCGGGGTTGCGATAGACCACCCAGAGGATTTCGGTTTGCGCCTCGCCGGAGGCAAAGCCGTGCTCGTGCCAGAAATCGGAGGCGGGGGAGAAGAATGCCGTGTCGGGCGTGTGGCGGGTGGCAAAGCCCAGCGCGGTGCCATAGGGGGCGAAGGTTTCGGGGGTGAGCGGTTCGATGGGGGTCATTGGGGCGGTCCGGTGGGCGTTGGCGCGAGGATGGGTGGGGTGCGTGGGGTTTGCAAGGGGCAGAAGTGGCGTTTTCTCCGCCTGGTAACGGATTGGAGACGTGAAGAAAGGCCCCCTCACCCGTCGCTTCGCGCCGACCTCTCCCCCTGAGGGAGAGGTAAGTTACGTCGCAAGCGCCACGGTTCACCTCCCCCTCGGGGGAGAGGGTGGCCGGCGGGCCGGTGAGGGGGGCCTTTCTTTTTCGGACATGCGAAAACCTCCGACGGTCGATGACCTCGGCTTATGGGGATAGACGGGCATGGGGCGATGAGCGCTCCGCATGGTATTTTGTAGTTATGAAGCGATCATCGCCCCACGCATCCGGGGTTTTTGGCTTATGGCGGCATCTCGGGCTGGGGTTTGTCGGTCTTTAGTGGGTCGGTTGGTCGAACCGAAAAAAGTGGGTGCCACTTTTTCTGCCAACCTCCCGCGTCCTCCAAACTACCGGTGCCCCTCCGGGTTTCCCCGGTACGACGTGGAACGCCTGGCTCCTCGTCCGGCCTCTGTCCGCTTTGGGCCTTCCCTGCAGCGACCCGCAAGGAACCCGAACCGACACTAGCTGGCAGGTCGGTTGGCGAACCGGAAACCGGTCTCCACTTTTCCTGCCAACCTCCCGCCAAACGTTCGTTGCGCTTGCGTCCATATAAGCGGGTTCGTGAGAGGGAGTATCGAGGAGGTGGCGAGGGCGGGGATAAGTTTGTCCGGTTTGTGGGGTGGACGCTCATCATGATGGATTCCGGGAATAAATCCCGGAATGACAATGGGGGTGGAGGCGAAGGGGTTAGCGTTTCTCGTACGCTTTCACACTCTCCTTCGCTGTCCCGGACCTGATCCGGGACCCAGCAGGGTTGCCGATGCTCCAGCGCAGTGGACAGGCACATGGGCCCCGGCTTTCGCCGGGGCAGCGAGGGGTGGGCGAGTGGCAGAGAGAGCCGAGAACGAGGGAACGGGAGGCGCCGGGGGGCATTGGCGTTGTGCAGGCGCAAGGAGGCGGCGATGTTTTTTGATGGATGGGACGATCTGGGGCGGCTGGTGGTAATCGGGGTGCTGGCTTATGCGGGGCTGGTGGTGATCCTGCGGACCACAGGCAAGCGCACCTTATCGAAAATGAACGCGTTTGACCTGGTGATTACCGTGGCGCTGGGTTCGACCCTGTCATCGGCGCTTTTGAGCCAGGACGTTTCGCTCTCGGAAGGGCTTTTGGCGTTCGTTTTGTTGTGTGCGCTACAATATGGGGTGACGTTTTTATCGGTGCGCTCGGAGCGTGTGCAGGGGATCGTGAAGGGCGAGCCGAGCCTTTTGTATTTCAAGGGACAGTATTTCGAGCGGCATCTCAAACGCGAGCGGGTGACGCGCGAGGAAGTGCTGGCGGCGGCCCGCGCGGCGGGGCATGGCTCGCTGGGGAATGTCGAAGCCGTGGTGCTCGAAACCGACGGGTCGTTTTCGGTGGTCCCCAAACTGGGCGAGGACTGGCGCGCGATGCGGACGGTCAGCGGGATGGATATGCGGCCGAAGCGGCAGCCGGCAACGCGCTAGATGCGGTGGAGGGTTTCGGGGTCTTCGACGCCATCAAAGAAGATGGCCAGCGCCTGCCGGAATTCGGGGTGGTCCGGGGCGGCGCGGGCGAAAAGGGTCATTGAGGAGCGGAATTTCAGATCGTCGGGATGGCCGAAAATGGCGTTGGCGGTTTTTTCGGGGTGGGTCAGCACGGCGCCTGTGCATTCAACAAGGCGCGGGCCGAGGGTTTGGTGCGCGAGATAGGCGCGGGCTTCGTCAAGGGAGCCAAGCGCATAGCGCTGGCTCATGGCGCTCATGCCGAGCCCGGCGATTTGGGGGAAGATGAACCACATCCAATGGGTACGCTTTTGGCCGGCGCGGAGTTCGGCGAAGGCGGTGTCGTAGATGGGGGCTTGGGCGGTGAGGAAGTGGTGCATAGAACTCGTCATTTAAATTCGACTAGAACTGCGAAAATTCAATACTCTCCCCATTAAACGCGCCTATTGCATAATCTAATTCTGAATGTTCCGGCGTAATATTGTTCATTTCGCACATAAGATACAACATTTTCTCCGACATCCACCGCGAAATTATCTTGTTTTTTACTATCTCCTCATAAGCGTACTGAATTTCACCATGAGTGATCTTGTTTCTGTATCTCACCGCCTCACTTGCTAAACTTATTATACTTTTATCATGCTCTGGAGTTCGACTGTCAAACGAGGAAAAAACCTTCTCAATGCGATCGAGCAATCTGACGTATGGAGGCTGAAGAATATGCCCCATTATTTGTCGTTGCCACGTTTCAAGTCCGCTCCAAAAGCCGGTGGATGCACGAACGGCGCCCTTCAGGCGTTTCTTAAGTAGGGTCGTTTCCTCCTTTGCCAGCAAGTTTCTATCTAGCCCTAGAAATGTCTCTATGGCGTTCAGTGCGATCTCGATCGAACCAAAATAGGCCAGTATTGAGGCCTCCAGCGTGGGAGCATTCAAGCCCTCGATGTGCCTCAGTACTGCTGCGTGAAACTCTTGCGGTTTCACCTGCCGAATTGTGAGGCTTTTTACAGCAGATTGGATGAATTTTGCTGGAGCAATCTGAGTGACTAGGTGATGAAATTCATCATCACGGCGTTGGGCAGCAAATGTTCTAGGCCAAGCTCTGGTTGACAGCCCAAAAGTTGCGCTAGTTTGCTTAGCAACTAGAGACAGGTCAGTGCGAAAATAAAGCGATGCGGCTGGCTTGATGTATCTCCACGACCGCTCGCATTCCTCCTCAAATTCGCTATCAGACATCACCACGCCTGATTTTGGTTTTAGGTGAATTACCGGAACAAAAAATTGCTCCTCTCGCTCCCGATCTCGTGCCGCTATCATGCGCTTTGCTGCAAGTCGAAGCTTCAGCGCACCCGGCAATGCACGCCATTCGCTGCGTTTGTTTGCCCGCCCCTCTACGCGCCCATCCCAATGGAAAGTCCGATGTAATTGGGGCCACGACTGAGGAAGTGGCCAAAGCGACAGCTCACATAGTTGCCCATCATTTTCGAAATGATGAGTAATGGTGATGTTGTTTATTGAAATTTCCGCGACAGGAAAGATAGCCTCAGGGAATTCAGCATCGACCGCATTTCCTCCTGTGTACGCCCCAACTGTACCTTGAGCGAAATACTGCTCGAAGCCCGTCTCTGGCCGTGACCTTATATTCGGTTGGGCCCAAGCGAGGTTCAGAGAGCGCAGCCGATCGGTTTGGTTGCCGAAAACGACGATCTTGTTGTAATCTGAGCTTTCAGGGTCGCGATGAACTGAACATGGGTAGTACTTTTCGCCACCACCATGCTCCTCGAGCATCAAGGACAGGAATTTGGGCTGATCGTAGGTCACCCTAATGCGCCGCCTCCCAATTCTCCGCCGCTTTCGCATCCACCTGCAACGGCACTGACAACCTCAACGCCGGTTCCGCTGCCCCTTCCATCACCCGCTTGATGATCGGGATGGCCTGTTCGGCCTTGTCTGCCGGAGCCTCGAAGATCAGTTCGTCGTGGACCTGCAAGAGCATATCGGCGGGCACACTTTCCTCGGTCAGGATGCGTTCCATGCGGATCATGGCGCGGCGGATGATATCTGCCGCCGAGCCCTGGATGGGGGCGTTGATGGAGGCGCGTTCGATGAAGGCGCGCTCGGAGTGGTTTTTGGTGTTTACGTTTTCGAACGGGATTTTGCGGCCGAAAATGGTCGATACGTACCCTTGCGCTTTGACGATGCGGCGCTGTTCGGCCATGTAATCCTGAATGCCGGGGAAGCGGGCGAAATAGGTCTTTATGTATTCCCCCGCCTCGGACCGGGGGATGCCGAGCTGGTTGGCGAGGCCGAAGGCGGAAATGCCGTAGATGATGCCGAAATTGATGGCCTTGGCGCGGCGGCGGACCATGGGGTCCATGTCCTTGATCGGCACGTTGAACATTTCACTTGCGGTCATGGCGTGAATGTCCAGACCTTCCTCAAAGGCATCCTTGAGCGCATCGATATCGGCGATGTGGGCGAGAACGCGCAGCTCGATCTGGGAATAATCGGCGGAAATCAACAGATTGCCCGGCGCAGCGACAAAGGCGGTGCGGATCTTGCGGCCATCCTCGGTGCGGATGGGGATGTTTTGCAGGTTCGGCTCGTTTGACGACAGGCGCCCGGTGGCGACGGACGCCTGATTGTATGAGGTGTGGACGCGGCTGGTACGCTCATTGATATAGCCGGGCAGCGCATCGGTGTAGGTCGAGCGCAATTTGGTGACGCCGCGCCAGTCCAAAATGGTCTGGGCGAGGGGCACCCCTTGCGCGGCGAGATCGTCGAGCACGGAGGCGCCAGTGGCCCAGGCGCCGGTCTTGGTTTTCGTGCCGCCTTCGAGGCCCATGCGGCCGAAGAGGATATCGCCCAATTGTTTGGGGGAGCCGAGATTGAACCTTTCATTGGCCAGCGCGTGGGCGGTTTCTTCAAGCGCCGCGGCGCGCTGGGCGAAATCGCCCGACAGGCGCGAGAGGATCTGGCGATCGACCGACACGCCGCGCGCTTCCATGCGGGCGAGGACCGGGGTCAAGGGGCGGTCGAGGGTTTCGTAAACCGTGGTGACGCCCTGGGCGACGAGGCGGGGCTTTAGAATATGCCAGAGGCGCAGGGTGATATCGGCATCTTCGGCGGCGTATTTCGCGGCGGGCTCGATTTCGAGCTTGTCGAAGGTCAACTGGTTCTTGCCGGTGCCGGCAAGGTCGGTGAACTTGATGCAGGTGTGATCGAGCCAGCGCTGGGCCAGCGCGTCCATGCCGTTGTTGCGGGCGCCATCCAGCGCGTAGCTCATCAACAGCGTATCGTCGATGGGGGCCATGGTGATGGCATAGCGGGCGAAGATGCCCAGATCGTATTTGACGTTCTGGCCGATCTTGAGGATCGCGGGGTCCTCAAAAACCGGGCGCAGCATGTCGAGCGCTACGCGCATATCCATCTGGCCTTCGGCGCGGCCGCCGCCGAACATATCGTTTTCGCCGGTCGTGTGGGCGAGCGGGACGTAGCACGCCTTGCCGGGGCGGGTGGAGAGGCAAAT
Organism: Rhizobiales bacterium UBA1912; assembly: GCA_002337455.1. Classification (GTDB taxonomy): domain Bacteria; phylum Pseudomonadota; class Alphaproteobacteria; order Rhizobiales; family Devosiaceae; genus Pelagibacterium. Next base: position 209,598 of record DDGC01000001.1, read on the forward strand.
GCCGACAAGATCGGCGGCCTGATTGTCCAGCCCGGTGGTTTCGGTATCGACGGCCACATGGCCGGTGGCGACGATGTCCTGGATCCAGGCGGCGAGGGCTGTCTCGTCGCGGACGATCTCGTAATCATCGTGATTGCAGGGGATGGCCCTGATGGTTTCGAGCACCTTTTCGGCGTGGGCGTCGGGGCCGTTGGCGCCCGAGGCGGGGGCGGGGCCATCGGAGACGTCGACGGCGCCGGGGATCGAGGCGCCCTTGACCGCCAGTTCGGGATCGGGCTCGAAATCGTCGGGGTCGACCTCGAGCAGCGCGGCGATGCGGCGGGTGATGGAGGTGAACTCCATGGCCTTTAGGAACGGGATCAGCGTTTTGGCCTCGAGCGGCTCACGGGCCAGGGCATCGAAGGGGAGATCGACGGGCGTGTTGCAATCGAGCTCGACCAGTTTTCGCGAGATGCGGGCCATCTCGGCGTTTTCGATGATCGATTCGCGGCGCTTTTGCTGCTTGATCTCCGAGGCGCGGGCCAGAAGGGTTTCGACGTCGCCAAATTCGTTGATGAGCAGCGCTGCTGTCTTGATGCCGATGCCGGGAATGCCGGGAACGTTATCGACCGGATCGCCGCACAGGGCCTGGACGTCGACAACCTTGTCGGGGGTGACGCCGAATTTCTTGACCACCTCGTCGGGGCCGATCCAGCGCAGGGGCGGCTGGCCGGGGCGGGCGATGGTATCGAGCATTGAAACATTGGGGCCGACAAGCTGCATCATATCCTTGTCGGAGGAGACAATGGTGACCTTGCCGCCCGCGTCGCGGAACTGGCAGGCGTAGGTCGCGATGATGTCGTCAGCCTCGTAGTTTTCCTGCTCGATGGAGGGCAGGCAGAAGGCGCGGGTGGCGGCGCGGGTCAAGGGGAACTGGGGGATCAGATCCTCAGGCGCCTCGGGGCGGTGGGCCTTGTACTGATCGTAGAGATCGTTGCGGAAGCTCTTGCCGGAATGATCGAAGATCACCGCGAAATGGGTGGGCTCGTTTTCGCCCTTCAAGTCCTCGGTGAGCTTGTAGATCATGTTGCAAAAGCCCGAGACGGCGCCGACCGGCAGGCCATCGGACTTGCGCGTCAAGGGCGGCAGCGCGTGATAGGCGCGGAAGATGAAGGACGAGCCGTCGACGAGGACGAGATGCATAAGGGCTCCCCGGGGCGCGGATGCGCCTTCGCGATTCTATAAGATTTGGCCGGACTCTGGCGCGATTGGCGGGCCGGGGCAAGCCTTTAGAATGGGGAGCGGATCAGGGGCGGCCGGCGGGCGAACGGACACCCATGAGCAAGGCCCAATAGGTGCCGTAGGTGTTGTAGGTTGTGGCCGGGCCACGCTCTATGGCGATACCGAACTGGACGTAATCGGGGTTGACCATCGTCCTGTGGTGCGAGGGCGACTTGAGCCAGCCGGCGATTGTCGCATCGAGATTGGGGGAGCCACCGGCGAGGTTTTCGCCAGCACCGCCACCAAACCCCATGCGGCGCAGGCGGGTGTGCAGGGTCTGTTCGGGGGCCGCGGTGTGAGCCACGACCGAATTTTCGGCCATCAGCCGCGCCTGCTCTTCGGCGACCTTTTGCAGGGTGACGTTGTGGCTGAGCAGCGGCAGGTTGCGCTCGGCGCGCATCGCGTTGAGCTTGATCGTGGCCTCGGCAATCGAGACCGAGGAGACCGGGGTTGCCCGCTCGGTTGTCATGATGACGGCACCCGACGAGCAGGCGGCCAGAACAAAGGCGGCGCCGCCGGATGCGGAAAGGGTGAGGAATCGGCGGCGGGTGATTTCGATCATGGGCGCGACTTTACCCAAACCGGGGCGGTTTGGAAGATGGAAAAGTGGCGCGGGGCTCTTCCGGCAGATGGGTCTTGCGCTTGGCGGCCAATCTCCCTATAACGCCGCGTCTCCGGTTGGTCCTCTGGGCCCGCCGCAGAGATGTATTGAACGAGCCGTCCGGCCAAAAGGCATGCCGTGGCAGCTCATGAAAGCGGACGTTCGGGAAACCGGACATCCAAGAGACCAAAAAGGACCCGCAAAATGCCCAAGATGAAGACCAAGTCTGGCGCCAAGAAGCGCTTCAAGGTGACGGCAACCGGCAAGGTTATGGCTGGCCCCGCCGGCAAGCGCCACCGCCTTATCAGCCACAACGCAAAGTACATCCGCTCCAATCGCGGTACATCGACGCTCTCCGAGCCCGATACCAAGATTGTCAAGAAGTACATGCCGTACGACCGGTAAGCGGCTGCCCTTGTTTTGTCGCGTTGTCGAACCGGAAAACCGGGAAGACCACTTTTCCTGACAACGCTCCGACAGTCAGATTTGAGGAATTAAGATATGTCCCGCGTAAAAAGAGGCGTCACCGCCCACGCCCGCCACAAGAAGGTGATCAAGGCCGCCAAAGGCTATTATGGTCGCCGTTCCACCAATTACCGCTCTGCCGTACAGGCCGTCGAGAAGGCCGGTCAGTACGCCTATCGCGACCGCAAGCAGAAAAAGCGCAATTTCCGCGCCCTGTGGATCCAGCGCATCAACGCCGCCGTGCGTAGCCATGGCCTGACCTACGGTCGATTTATCGACGGCCTCAGCAAGGCTGAGGTTGCTGTGGACCGCAAGGTCCTGGCCGATCTGGCAGTGCGTGAACCGGCAGCTTTCGAAGCGCTGGTCGTCAAGGCCAAGGAAGCCCTCGCCTATCTGGGCGACGTCGAAGCGACCACACACGAGCGCATCTCCGCCTAAATTCTGGCAGAAGCGTTTACAGCCTTCATGGAGGTCGCGCTGTCGAACCGGAAAAGTGCAAACCACTTTTTCTGACAACGCTCCATTTGCTGAGGCCCGAAATTCAAAGCCTTGCGCTACCTTTAGGGGTGGCGCGGGGCTTTTTCGTTTGCTACCGCTTCGCCCGCAAAAGAGTTTCCCATGTTAGAGAAAATCATGTCCGACGAGATCGCCGACCTCAGCCAATCGATCCACGCCGCCATTGCCGATGCGCAGGACGAAGCCGCGCTCGAGGCGTTACGCGTTTCGACACTGGGCAAAAAAGGATCGATCTCGGCGCTGCTTGCCACTTTGGGCAAGATGACCCCCGACGAACGCAAGGAGAAGGGCCCTGCGATAAACGGGCTCAAAACTGAAATCGGCGCCGCAATCGAGGCCCGGCGCGAGGCGCTGGCGGCAGCGGCGCTGGAAAAGCGACTGGCCACCGAAAAGCTCGACGTGACCCTGCCGCTGCGCCCGGCCCCCACGGCCATTGGGCGCGTCCATCCGGTAAGCCAGGTGATCGACGAGATAACCGCGATCTTTTCCGACATGGGGTTCGCGATTGCCGAGGGCCCGGACGTCGAGACCGATTACTACAATTTCACGGCGCTCAATTTTCCCGAGGGCCATCCGGCGCGGGAGATGCACGACACCTTCTTTTTCGAGCCCGATGCGAATGGCGAGCGCAAGCTTTTGCGCACCCATACCTCGCCGGTGCAGATCCGCTCGATGGAACTGGGTGAACCGCCGATCCGCATCGTCACGCCCGGCCGGACCTATCGCAACGACAGCGACCAGACCCACACCCCTATGTTCCATCAGGTGGAGGGGCTGGTGATCGATAAATCGAGCCATATCGGGCAATTGCGCTGGGTGCTCGAAGAATTCCTCAAGGCGTTTTTCGAGGTGGAGAGCGTCAAGACGCGGTTCCGTCCGAGCTTTTTCCCCTTTACCGAGCCGAGTATGGAAGTGGACGTGCAATGCGACCGCTCGGGCAACGAGGTCAAGATCGGGCAAGGCGATGACTGGCTGGAAATCCTGGGCTGCGGCATGGTGCACCCCAATGTGATCCGGGCTGGCGGCCTGGATCCGGAAGTCTATCAGGGCTTTGCCTGGGGCATGGGGATCGACCGGCTCGCCATGCTCAAATACGGCATGGCCGATCTGCGCGCCTTTTTCGATGCCGACAAGCGCTGGATCGACCATTACGGCTTCCGGCCGCTCGATCTGCCGACGCTGTTCGGTGGATTGTCGAGCTGAGTTTTTGAGCAGGATTTTAAGGTAGAAGACAAATGAAGTTCACGCTGTCCTGGCTCAAGGATCACCTCGAGACCACCGCCTCCAATGCCGAAATCATCGACACGCTGACCATGGTCGGTCTCGAAGTCGA
>DDGC01000017.1 GCA_002337455.1 Rhizobiales bacterium UBA1912
GGCGTCGCGGCAACGCGAGGTTCGCGTTCGGGCTCGCGTAAAATGGCTATCTGCATATCAAGCCCCCTGGAACTTGGGCATGTTCATCCTACGCGGCCACCCGTGAGGTGGCCGCTGAAAAAATGTTCGAATAGTTGGGGCGCTGCCCTAATGGGCGACGAGAATGCCCTTGGCCTCGAAGATTTCACGAATCTGGCGCACATATCCGTGGAATGTGGGATCCTCGTGCACGCGGCTCCATTGGCGCGGGCGCGGCATGTCGATCTTGAGATCAAGGTCGATCCGGCCGGGCCGCGGGGACATGACGATCACCCGGTCTGCAAGAAACACAGCTTCATCGATACCGTGGGTGATGAACAGAACGGTATTGCCAAGACGCGCCCACATGGTCTGGAGATCCATGATCATCTGCTCGCGGGTCAGCGCATCCAGGGCACCGAAAGGTTCATCCATGAGCAATAGGCCCGGCTCCTGGATAAGCGCGCGGCAGATCGCAACGCGCTGACGCATGCCACCCGAAAGCTCGGACGGGTATTTTTTGCCGAACCCGGCAAGCCCGACCTGGTTGAGAAGTTCTTCCGCCTTGGCGGTGTATTTCTTGACATCCAGTCCCTTGATTTCGATGGGCAGCAGGATGTTTTCGACAACCGTCCGCCAGTAGAGCAGCAGATCGGACTGGAACACCACACCGATCTTGGAATGGGGCTTGATCACGCGCTCGCTGTCGATGGTGATCTGACCATCCGATATCGGGGTCAGTCCCGCCAGGAGAGAGAGCAGTGTGCTCTTGCCGCAACCGCTCGGCCCCACCACCGCAACGAAGCTCCCGCGTTCAATCTTGAGATCGATGGCATCGAGCGCCAGGACATCCTCGCTCTCACGGGTATGATAAACCTTGGTGAGCTGCGCGATATCGACCTCGGCACCGATTGTGGGCGAAACTGCGCTCATTGGATGCTCCCGTTCTCAACTTGAATAAAGGATTTTTGAAAGTCGTTGCAGATCATTTTGCCGAATCCCGCTTATAGGCGACCTTGCTCTCGATAAAATCGAGGATGAAATAGAGGCTCACGCCAAGGGCCGAAATCGCAACGACACTGGCAAAGTTCAGCGTCGTATCGAACAGCGAGTTGGCCTGTAGCTGGAGGTAACCCAACCCCCGCTCGGCAGCGACATATTCACCGATCACCGCACCGATCACCGACAGCGAAATCGCGACCTTGAACCCGCCGAAAATATTGGGCAGGGCGGCAGGCAGGCGGACCTTGAAAAAGGTCTGCATTTCATTGGCGCCCATCGACCGCACGAGATTGACGAGGTTTTTGTCGAGTGACTGCAGTCCCACCACTGTCGAAATGACGATGGGGAAAAGGGCAATCAGGAAGGCAAGGGTGATTTTCGGCGCCCAGCCATAGCCCAGATACAGAACCAGGATGGGGGCCAGCGCAACCTTTGGAATGGTCTGAAGTGCGACCAGTAGCGGATAGACCGCCTTTTCAAAGGCGCGCGAATAAAAGATCAGCAGGGAGAGGGGGATGCCAATGGCAACCCCCATTCCGAAGCCTGCCAACACTTCGAAAAGTGTGATGTAACCGTGACTGGCCAGGAGAGGCAGTTCATTGGCGATGCGGTTCGCAATCGCCAGAGGCGTGGGCAGTATGAATTCGGACAGACCTGAGAGAGGAACTGCAATCTGCCAGATTGCAAGCAGGGTGAAGGCGAGGAACAGAGCGGAAAACCGCTCGGTTAACTGCTGCAACCTGAACTTGCGCTTGGCCCTTAACGTGTTTTTTTCCCGCTCGGTCTGCACCGCCACACTCCCTGAAAAACCTGAAACCCTAGCCATGCCATGCTACTCCGTCAGAAGCGCGTTGGAATAGAAAGTGTCCAAGGGTTTCAATTCTCCAACATTATCCGTGCTGGAGATAAGCGCCAACGCGTCGGCGATGGCCGATTCCTCGATCCAGCCAAAGGGATGGCCTTCAACCTGAACAATTGAATCCGAAGTGGCCACGATCTGCTCGCGCTGAACCGATTCGGACGGCCCGCCCGACCAGACGGACATCAAAGTCTGCGTAGCGGCGTCGGGATCGGCGTTGGTCAACTCGATCGCCTCATTTGTCGCCTCGATGAAGCGCCGCAATGCATCGGCATTGTTTTCCAGAGCCTCATCGCTCACCACGGCGGCGAGCCCGGGCACCGACAGCCCATACTCCGCAAGATCGAGGGTTGGGAAATCGTAGCCAACCCGATCCACGAGAACGGGAAGGTCATTGGTTTGATAGACGCTGACCACATCCACCTGTCTCTGCATGAACTGGGGAACACGCGAGCCGGCGTCCATCTGGACCTTGTTGACCGATCCGCAGTCGATATCGTTCATCAAACAGAACGCATCGAGATAGGAGGTGCCGGTTTCACCCACCGCATGGGCAACGGACTTCCCTTCCAGATCGGCGGGCACTGTGACCGGATTGTCCTCGTGAGAAATCAGGACAATCGGCGCGGCGGGCTGATAGAGAGCGACCAGCTTGACCGGCATACCCTGCTGGATAGCCGAGATGGCGAAAATGCCGGGCAGAACGACGACGTCTTCCTGGCCCTGCAAGAGCGCACCGAGCGCAGCCTGCGCACCAGCACCTTCGCCGAAGGTTACGTTGAGATCGCGCTCCTCATAAACACCCTCTTCCTGCCCATGATAGAAAAATCCGTACTCACCCTTGAGCTTCCAGCTGAACCGGACATTGATGTCGTCGGCAGCAATTGCCGGGGCTCCGGCAAGCAGCGCGGCCACCGCGGCCGTGGAAAAAAGGGTTACGAGACGTTTGGTTTTCAAGCTGTGCATATCATCCTCCCGATGCGTCAGCGACAAATGTTGGGCCTCGCCGTGCTCCCAGCCGGACAACACCACCCGGCACACGGTTCTAATTCTTGATCTCATATTGTGATCACAATTTTATATTGTCAAGTGTTTCGGTAAAAACGGGCGATGGCTGCGCATCGGTCAATGCGCGGAGGGGTCAAGCATCGAGGTACACGGGGTTGCTATCAGATCCATTGATCTCACCATCTGGCCCGACAATGCAGGGTAACGATGGTTGCGGGGGCAGGATTTGAACACGCCGCCGCGAAATTCCATCCCGGGGCTTGCGTCCGATCCGTTAGCCAAAACGGCGAGGTTCAGGTGTGCGGCCCAAGGAAAGAGATCAATGAAAGCGACGACATGGCGAGGATGTCCAGTTGTGGATCGCCTCTACCGAAATGTCCCAAAAATGACGGATATCATCAGTATCTCCCTCGGCGATCAGAGGAAGCGGCGGCGTGCCCCCATCTCAGGACGTTACGAGCGCCAGCGGATAAGCGGCAACGAGGGTACGCACCTCGCGCTGCGTGGGCCGAAAATCGCGGGCGTTCGCATGTTGCAATCAAAGCTCGCCGCTTGAATGCGGATCGATCGAATAGGGATGCATCTCGGCGAGAAAGTCCCGATGGGCTCGAATTCGATCGGTCCAGGCGAGGAACGAAGGCAGCGCGTTCGTCGCAATATCCGCTTCGTTCGCGCGATGTGCATAAGCGAAAAGAGAAATGTCCGCGATCGTCATCGACTCGCCTGCAATGAACGGCCGCGATTTCAATTCGTCATCGAGTATCGCGAGTGCCCGCTCGGCAATGGCGCGTTTGCCGGCAATAAGTTCGGGCGATCGGGTATCCAATTTATCCGTCAGCGCCCAATAACGAAGGCTGCCAACGCTGGTCTGCACATAGTCTGCCTCGAACGACAACCATTGCATGACCTTTGCTGCCTCAAATCTATCGACCGGGCGGTAGGGGCTGCCTTCGCTCAGATACCAGAGGATTGCATTTGATTCCGACAATACGCGACCGTCTTCCAACCGGATGGCCGGTACAGCGCCCCACGGATTGATGGCGCGATATGCATCGCTGTGGCCCTCGCCTTCGAATATGCTGACGAACTCCTGCTGATATGACTGGTCGAGAAGCTTGAAGAGTTGGCGGACCTTCCAGGCGTTTTGCGATGGGAGATAGTCATAGAGAGTGATCATGTTGTTTTCCTTAGTGCACACCTGTTTCTGAAAGAGCCGCTGAGTCAGTCTTCATGATGCGGGTCATCTTCGAATGCATGCAATCTCGCGCGGAAGTGGTGCCGCTCTAGCAGGTTCGACAATCTTCGCCGTCAATCGTCCGCACAAAGAGCTGTGGCGCGCCATCACGACGCGGCTACAGAAACGATCAGCGTCCTCGTACATGCCCACTACTGCATCGCATTCGGGGCCCGTGGGGAGTGCCGGCAGCACCGCCAACCAGTTTCATCGATCGTTTCTCCGTATTGGCCACCGCTTTCATGAAGTGGCCTCGTGCCGAAGCAATGCGCGTTTGCGCTCCACGCCCCAACGATATCCGGAAAGCGATCCGTCGCTGCGCACGACGCGGTGACACGGAATGGCAATCGCATGGCGGTTGGCGCCGCACGCAGCCGCGACCGCACGGACCGAGGTCGGTGATCCGATTGCCTGGGCAACGTCGGAATAGGATGCAGTATCGCCCATAGGTATCTCGCGAAGCGCGCGCCAGACACGCTGTTGGAAGGCAGTGCCACGAATGTCGAGTGGTAAGTCGAACGCTGAACCGGGCGACTCTACGAGGCCAACCACCTGTGAGACATAGGCTTCGAAATCGGTATCACCTCCGACAAGCTCTGCGCGTGGAAACTGGTCTTGAAGCATGCGCACGAGCGAGTCAGGCTCGTCGCCTAACAGAATGGCCGCAACGCCTCGTTCGCTCATCGCCACAAGGATAGCGTTTAACGAGCACTCGCCGACGGCGAAGTGCAAGACTTCGTCGGCGCCTCCAGCTTTATACTGGCTGGGGGTCATTCCAAGGCGCTTGCTGGACTGATCGTAGAACCGGCTGCTCGATCCGAACCCTGCGGCATAAATCGCCTCGGTGACCGTTCCGGCTTCAGCGAGTTCAGTACGCATGCGCTCGGCCCGATACGACGCCGCGTAGCCCTTGGGAGTTACGCCTGTCACAGTCTTGAACAGGCGGTGGAAATAGCTCGGGCTAAGTTCTGCGCGGTCCGCAAGTTCCCTTAGGGTTGGCGCGACCTCTGAGGCTCCGATCATGCGGCAGGCTTGTTCGATTATCGCCGCATTTTCGGTGTCGGTTGAACAACCGTCGGGATTACACCGCTTGCAGCCCCGCGCTCCCGTTGCCCGAGCGTCTTCCAGCGTGTCGTGAATTGAGACATTCTTGCGCAGCGCGTGGCGGGATGGACAAGAGGGACGGCAGTAAACTCCTGTCGTCGCCACCGAATACCAGAACTGACCGTCCTTTGATTTGTCACGTTCAAGAATTCTTTGCCATCGATCATCGGTACATTCATCAGTTGGGACGATGTTCATATTGCCTCGAATCGTAGCAAGTTTCGACACCATGAATAGATAGACAGAGAGCCTTCGCCGACCCGATTCTTGCTTTCAAATTTTTAAACCATCTCGCTTCGCTCCAGTCGCACGATCGACCCATTCGCCGATCTCTCTGGTGGGATCGCTTTATCCAGAGATGCGAAGCGACCGGCGGGCCGCGATGGCGACGATCAATGCAATCAGCGCGCTCAGCACCGCGACCGAGGCAAACGCATCGACATATGCCTGGATGGCCGCTGTGCGGATCACCTCCGCCTGCCCAGCGGGAAAAGCGGCAAGTTGAGGAAACGCGTTACTGATCCCATCCAGTAGAGCCGGGGCAAGCTCAAGTGCCTCCTTCGGCACAAGAGCTAGCGCTCGGGACGTATAGACTGCCGCGATGACACTGCCGATAATGGCAATCCCGAGGGCACCCCCCAACTCCGAACTGGACTCGGCAATCGCTGCGGTGGAGCCGGCCTTCCGCTCGGGCGCCGCGCCGACGATCAGGTCTGCCGACAGGGCGAACACCGGCGCGAGCCCGATCGAGAACAGGAAGGTCGCCACCATCAGCAATGCGAAATTGTGCCACCACAGGGATGTTGCAAGCAGCGCGAAGCCCGCTGCCGCGGTCGCCAGGCTTGAAACGACGACGCGGGGCGCCGCTATCCAGCGCAGAAGCAGGGGTGCCACCAGCGATCCGGCCACGAAGCCCGCTGCCGAGAAGAGCGTCCACACTCCGGCCTCGAACGTGCCCATGCCAAGGACCAATTGCAGGTACTGGGTAAGAAACAGCAGCGTCCCGAAAGCGAGGAAGAAGCCCGTGAGATTAACGATGAGCGCGGTCAAGAGGCCGGGCCTACGGAAGAGATCGAAGTCGAGAAGCGGTGCAGCCAACCTGCTCTGGCGGGCGACAAAGACCCATGTCAGCGTAAGGCCCACGATCAGCGCGCCAATCGAGAGGCTGGACAGATCGCCCACGGCAATGTGCTTTAGGCCGAAGACGAGCGTCAGCATGGCGGCGATGGACAGCAGAACGCTGATTAGGTCGATGCGGTCGCCCGATGGATCGCGATGCTCGGGCAGCACCAAGGGACCAAGAAGAAGAAGCAGGACCATTACCGGGATTGCAATCAGGAAGACCGACCCCCACCAGAAATGCTCCAGCAGCAACCCCCCGACGAGCGGTCCAAGCGCCCCGCCGACCGAGAAGCTGGCCATCCAGATGCCGATTGCGAAACTGCGCTGGCGCTCATCGTCGAACATGGTCCGGATCAACGACAGTGTGGATGGCGCTAGCGTTGCCGCCGCGAGGCCGAGCAGCGCGCGCGAGGTGATGAGCATGCCCGCCGTCGTCGAGAAGGCAGCAAGGAGTGACGCCAGGCCGAAAGCGATCGCGCCGATCATCAGCAACCGCCGTCGGCCGATCCGGTCGCCAAGCGCGCCCATCGTGATAAGCGCCCCGGCCAGCAGAAAGCCGTAGATATCGACGATCCACAGAAGCTGCGCGCCCGAGGGCCGAAGGTCCGCTGTGATCTGCGGGACCGCGAGGTTCAGGACTGTCAGGTCCATGGAATAAAGCAGACAGGGCAGCGCGAGGATCGCAAGACCCCACCATTTGCGCGCGCCGGTCTTTGCGCGTGGAGTGAAACCGTCCCCGAGTGAGTTTACCGACATTGTCCAGCCTTCGGTTCGCCATGCCGGCGTCAGCCAGGCACAGCAGTGTCGATCAAAATTGTGCGGCACTCACGCCGCGGCGCTGATTTTCTGTCCAAGACCGCCATCAACGGCGAGCTTGGCCCCGGTGGTGAACGTCGCTTCGAAAGCAAGGAAGAGCACAGCGCGCGCCACCTCTTCGGCGGTGCCGTTGCGCCGCATTGGCGTGACCTGATCGCCGATCTCTTTGAATGCCTTGCGTTCCTCATCGGAAAGGCCCTTCACACCCTTGGTCGGCGTATCGATGAAGCCAGGGCTAACGACATTGACGCGGATATTGCGCGAAAGGAGTTCGACAGCGAAGCCGGAGGCGAAGGAAACGAGCGCGGCCTTGGTTGCGCTGTAGACGCTCATGCCTGGCTCTGCGCCTTCATCGGCGACCGAAGAGGTCATGACGATCGAGCCTCCGTCACCTATGATCGGCGACAGGCGCTGGACGGTGAAGAATGCGCCTTTGGTGTTGACCGCGAACTGGCGGTCGTATGAAGCCTCGGTGACTTCGTCGAACGGCTCCAGCTCGGCGATCCCGACATTGACGTGCAGGAAATCGATCCGGCCCAGGCGCTGGCCAACGATCGCGCTGAGCAATGTGACGTCGCTCATGTCGGAAGCATCAGAACAAATGGCTTGAACCCGACCGCCCAAGGTTTCCTGGGCGCTCTCGATATTCAAGGGATTGCGGCCGGTAATCAGGACGCTGGCGCCGCCATCGACCAGCTGTTTCGCGGTTGCCAGCCCCATCCCGTGGGTTCCGCCGATGATAACGGCTTTCTTTCCTTCGTAGCGCACATCTTTTCTCCATTGCGTCACCAAAAGCAGTGACCGAACAGAAGCTATGCATATGGACGCTACGCGGATAGATGAGGTAAAGTCGACATATCGTCTTCAAACAGAGACAATGCGATGCTCAATCTCAACGACCTTCAGATGTTTATGCAAGTGATTGATCACGGCGGGTTTACAGCCGCGAGCAAGGTCCTCGGCACTCCCAAACAAACATTGAGCAAGCGCGTTGCAGAACTGGAACGTCGTGCCGGTGTCCGTCTGATCCAGCGAACATCGCGCAGCTTCACCGTGACCGAGCTGGGACGCGAACTCTATCGACATGCCGTCGCGATGGTCACCGAGGCAGGGGCGGCTGAAGATCTCATTAAGGGAAGGTTGGCGGAACCCAGCGGCCTGGTGCGCATCACAGCGGCGATCCCCACCGTGCAGACACAGCTTGCATCTCTTTTGCCACGCATCGCCACCGCCTATCCAAAAATACGCATTGAGCTGCATGCCAGTGATCGTTTCGTGGATGTGGTGCAAGAGGGCTATGATATCGCGCTGCGCGCGCATTTCGTGCCACTACCCGATTCCGATCTGGTGCAGCGACGACTCGGCACCGAGTATTTCTGGCTGGTTGCTTCTCCTTCGTATCTGAAGGGCAGAAGCCCAACCGACCCGGATGACATCGCTGGCCTCGACGGCATTTTCACCAAACAGGATGAAACCGGCTGGACATTAAGCAACGTTGAGGGCCGCACCCGGACCGTTGTTCTCACTCCGCGCTATATCACCAACGAAGGGACAGCCATTCTAGCCGCCGCGCTGGCGGATTTAGGTATCGCATCGCTGCCGCCATTCATGTGCGCAGAACATGTTCGGTCCGGCGCCCTTGTTCGTGTCGCAACTGATTGGACGGCAGGCGAGATTGCTACCAGTCTAATCATGCCATCTCGTCGGGGTCTCCTGCCGTCGGTAAGAATTGTGGCGGATCTTATAGTTGAGCAGTTGCGCAAGTGATTGGTGAAGATATCCTCAGGGAATATGTTGGCCTTCAAAAAGCGGCTGCAAGGATTTGAACTGACGGGCGAGATGATCTGACAGGGCGCGCATTCTGGCGGTATATCGAAGTTCGGCGTGTGTGAGAAACCAAAGGTCGCTTGCAAGCGCGTCTATTGGGGCTCCAATTCGGCAAAGGCGCGGATCGCTGTCGGCGAAATAGCACGGAAGAATACCGAGGCCGACGCCGCTCGCCACCGCCGCGCCAAGTGTGAACAGGCTGTTGGCCTGCATAACGGCCCTGTCCGAAAAACCCTCTTGTTTGAGCCAAGCGGCAGAAGCCAGGTGGGCAAGTTCCCCATTCGGCACGATCCAATCCTGGTCCGCGATCGCAGTTTCAGCAATCGGCGCCGATTTGTGCGCGCGATAGACGCCAACGGCGATCTTGCACAGGCGCCGACCCACCAGATCACCGTCCGGTTCGCCACCGGCTCTGAGGGCAGCGTCCACTTCGCGCTGGCGCAAATTTGCCATACCGACACTGGAACGGACATCGAGCAAGATCTGCGGAAAGGCTTTTCGAAACTCTGCGAGCACTGGCATCAGTGGCCCGGCCACAAGAGTATCAACCGTTGCAAAGCGGATAGTGCCGGACGTTTCGGTATCGGCGTTGCCGATACGCGCTTCCAGCGAAGCGATCTCGTCAGCAAACCGTGCAGCGAGCCCGGCAGCTTCGCGTCCGGCCGCCGTGAGGGTAACGCCGGCGTTATCACGGCGAAAAACCAGCGTGCCCAAACGCTGCTCAAGTGCCTTGGCTTTTCTGAAGACGGTGGGGGTGCTGACACCCAGCTTTTCTGCGGCCGCGGCGAAAGAGCCGACCTGCGCTATCGCCAGAATCAGCCGTAAGTCATCCCAATGAAGCCGGAAGTTTTCGGAATACTGCATTACATTTCTGATACTACACCAATTTCATTTTTGACGCTACACCAGGAATCTGACCTGGAGGTGACATATGCAGATACGAGATACTCAAGGCCATCCAACGGCTTGGAACGGTGAGATTGAAGGCCGGTCGATCGGCTCCGGCGTGTCGATCATCTTCAATTCTTTGAATTCCGTCGGCGAAGGTCCGAAGCTTCACCGCCATCCTTACACGGAGACGTTCATTCTCAGGAACGGGATCGTGTCGTTTGTTGTCGGGGCCGAGGAGATCGAGGCTAAGGCCGGTCAGGTCGTCGTGGTTCCAGCAGGTGTAGCGCACAAGTTCACCAGCAAGAGTGGGCACGTCGAGATGATCGATATTCACGCCAACTCACATTTCATCACCGATTGGCTCGAATCCGAGATCGTAAAAAACCATTACGAAACGGGGAAGTTGCCCCCCCACCGAAGGTATTCGGAACAGTTCATTACCAACATCGACGGATCAAAGCATCGCGGTGCCGGGTCCTGCGACGATTACCTTCCACGTAATTGATCTGCGTTCTCTAGAAGAGTTACGAGCGCACAGTCCAAAGAAATATACTGTCTACTAAGGAGGACAACCATGTCTATACAAGAAATTACCGTTGAAACCAGAGTCGCGGGGCCCGTTGAAAAGGCGTGGCGCGCCTACACGACGCCCGAAGACATCAAGCAATGGAATGCCGCCTCGGAGGACTGGCATTGTCCGGAGGCGACTGTCGACCTGCGCGAAGGCGGCACGTTCATGTCGCGCATGGAGGCCAGGGACGGCAGCATGGGTTTCGATTTTACCGGAACGTACAAGACGATGAAGATCCATGAGCTGATCGAGTACACCTTCGGCGACCGCGCGGGCCGGGTCGAGTTTATCCCTGATGGGGACGGCACCCGACTGCGCGTGATCTTCGATGCAGAGACAGAATCCACAATCGAGGAGCAGCGTGATGGCTGGCAATCTATCCTCGACAACTTCAAGCGTCACGTTGAAGCGAATTAGAACAGGGCACAATTGCGGGCGTGACTGCTTTTGCTGAGTGCCCCGCATAACGAAAGAGGTTTCAAAATGTTTCGCAAAACACTTCTCACAGCACTTCTGCTCATCGGTAGTCCTGCGCTCGCTCAGTCTGAGCCAACAGGAGACCGCGTCGAGGTCAATGGTATGCAGATGTACTACGAAGTCTCCGGCGAAGGCGATCCGTTAATCGTCCTCCACGGCGCATATATGAACATCCAGACAATGGGTGAAATCATTCCGAGGCTTGCCCAGACCCACCGCGTATACGCATTGGAGTTTCAGGGGCACGGGCGGACGAACGATATCGACCGGCCGGTCACATATCAAAATCTAGCGGACGATGTGGCTGGGTTTATGGAAGCCGTCGGTATCGAGAAGGCGGATATTTTCGGCTACTCGATGGGCGGCACAGCTGGACTGCAATTGGCAATCCGGCATCCCGAACGGGTGGATCAGTTGATCGTGGCATCGGTGGCGTATGACATGGAAGGCATGCAGCCCGACCATATCGCCTTTCTGCCGCAACTGGTACCGGAGATGTTTGTTGGAACCCCGTTCGAGGATGAGTGGCGCAAACTTGCCCCAAATCCCGAAGGCTATCGCGCGCACGTGGAGAGACTGATTGCGCTCGAGTTCGAACCGATGGCATGGGGCGATGATGTTGCCGCGATGGAAACACCGGTTCTGATTATCACGGGTGACGCCGATATTGCGACGCTTGAACACATGGTTGCGATGTTCCGTCTGTTGGGCGGCGGTGTGATGGGTGACATGGGAGTACCACTTCCAGCCTCGCGCCTTGCGATCATGCCGGCCACGTCACATACCGCCGTTATTGGCCAGACTGACATGTTGATGGGTTTCATCGAGCCATTTCTGAACGGCGAAGTACCAAGCGGCATGTTTCAATAGTGACCTCAAGGTTCCGCGATCTCTCCTAAGGTCTTTCATCTTTTGATGGACCCATAAGACGGCCCCTGGGCCCTGGTTTTATCGCGAGGCGGGTGATTGCGTTTGCCTCAATCGTCCGCCTCGCGAAGTGGAGCCAACATTTCTCGCTGATTAAGCTCTTCTTGGAGCCCTTTCGACGGGCCTATTGGCGGCCATCACTGCTGGCCCACGAAGACTCTTTTGTGATGTACGCCAACAGTCGTTGCTGCTCGGCGGGCCCCTCCCGATCGTCCTCCTCAGCCACTACATCGCGGAGATTTCGCAATTGCCGATATGTTGCGCGCACAAACTCTGGAACAGCATGAAGTCAGCGCCAGGATGAGGGCGCGCCCGGCTGGGAGCCGTGGAAGGACCACTGGGAGCTCGCTCGGAAGTGGGTTGCTGAAGCGTGTGACGTTTAAGCCGGCATTTAAAACCTGCATCGGCCTCTTTATTTCGCCGAACAATTCATTCAACGTGACGTTGCTGAGCATCCCCGCTGATTTTCTGTTGTCAGCACCCGGAGTCCGACCGACTTGTAAACATTATTGGCTGAAAAGATTGGCAATGCGACGGTGACTTTGACTGACCAATCTGAATCCTTTGGACAGGTCCTGGCCGCACATAGACGCGGGCGAGGATTGTCGCAGCTCGCGCTATCGCTGGATGCGGAGGTTTCGACGCGTCATATCAGTTTCCTCGAAACAGGTCGCTCCACGCCGACGCGCGAGATGATACATCGGCTCGCCGCGGTGTTGGACCTTGATGCGACTAATCGCCTTGCGATGTTGAAGGCTGCTGGTTTTTGGGAAGCATCTACAAAGGTGTCGAACCTGGACACCAGTTCCAATTGCCACACAAACGCTGATCTGGACACAGTGATTTCGATCGAAGCTGCTGGCAGCGCAGAAGACGCCCTTGAGATAGCGGCAGCTGCACTTGCCCGCATAGGGCTGACGCAGTTTTTTACCGGAATCCTTGAAGATGCTGGTTCTGGGCGGAGATTTCAAATTTCCCACCATCAGGTTTTACGTGCGCCTATCGGATGGATGCTTCACTACGGTGCTCGCAATTATGCTGCGATTGACCCCCTCGTGCGCGAAACCAAGGCACGTCATTTGCCGTTTTTCTGGAGTGATCTGTTCGGATCTGGGGCTATCCCACTTCCTGCTGTGCGCCGGATGCTGGATGAGGCGACGGATTTTCGAGTTTGCAATGGGTTCGTCATGCCGGTTCACCGGGCGGATGGCAAAGTTCACGCACTTTCTTCGATGGCACAAGATCTCGATGTCCGCGACCCGAGCGTTCGCGCAACAGCGCGGGCAGTGTCCGTGGCGCTGCTGCACAGGATCGATGAACTCGGCTTACCCGAAGCAAGTGTAGATCTGACGTTGGGTCAGATTGAGTGCGACCTCCTTTCCTATCTCTTTGAAGGCCATTCCATAGATTGGATCGCCGATCGATACCGTTCCGATCGGACCGACATCTTACGAGCCGTTTCAGCAGTCTGCGCCAAGTTTGGCACCAGCGATTCCCTTGAAGCCGGCTTGCGCGCCCGACGGATAGGCTTGCTCACTTCAAACTGACTTTGTCGTGACGAGAATTTTTCAGAAGTAGGTTCTTCTGAACTTCGTCTCACCACTGGCGCGTCGTACATTGATTGCAATGGTGACCACGGCCATTCATTGGACCATGTACTGATCCCAGAACCCTGCCTCCGGATCGATCTGCTCGACGACATCAACGAGCACCCCTGCAGGATCGCGGGTCATAAAACGGCGCTGCCCCCAATCTTCATCTGTTAGCGGATGGATAATCGGTGCGCCTGCGGCTTCGAAGCGCTCGAAGGTGTTCACGGCGTCCGACACCTCGACAGTCAAGATCATGCCTTCGCCGTTAAAATTCTCCGGTCCCGGAGGATTGGACGGATGATCGGGATGCATGAACGCCAATGTGGCGCCCCGGGTGCCATCTTCGGCAGGACCGGTCAGATAAACGAACCAGCTTGCCTCGAAAGCGACGTCAAATCCAAAATGTTCAACGTAGAAATCGCGCACTTCCCGCAGTTGCGGTGTGGTGATCAGTGGATAAAGGTCGCGGACTTTCATTGTTTGTACTTCCTCAGCTCTTGCAGTCATTGCAACGAGAAGGCTGGCAACCAGCGCGGTGGTAAATACGATGGTGAAGGCGTGTTGGAAAATTGGTCGAAAATGTGTCTTCTGCATGGGGTCGCACCTCTCTGGATGTTGCTTGTGTTGCCCGAATGGCGGTTTTTAGCCGCGCTTACAGTATCCATGACTAGGGTGCAGCAGAACTGCGATCAATTACGTTTCAGGTAATGATGAAAGGGTAAGGTAACCTTCGATCGACCGAAGCCGCCTCGCGGAAACTTTCTTGGCTACTCATTCGGGATCCGAATAACTGCGCTTCAGTAAGTCCGCCGTTTCTTGATCTGCCGGAAAGAACGACTCGATCGTGAGTTCAGACAAACCCACATCAAGCGCGGTTCCAAAAATCGTCGTCGTGCTAATCAGTGAAAGGGTCCCGTTTTCACTCGACAAGCGAAGCGGAACGGCAATGCCACCCAGACTTGGCGTTTCGTGGCGACTAGTTTCGCCAGATCGGCGGCTCGGATAGGATCTCAGCTCGTCTTTGAGTTTGATCAGTGTCGAGTCCGCTGTGTTGTCGATCTCGCGAGAGAGGCGGCGCAAGAGATGCTCTCGCCATTCCTCAAAGTTCTCAATTCGCGGGGCGATGCCACCTGGATGCAAGGCCAGTCGCAGGATGTTTACGGTGGCTTCAGCAGTTCGTCATCGGCTCCACACAAGAGTTGCGGAACCGCACGGTTGGCATGAAGAAGGTTCCAATGCCGGTCCACTGCAATTGCGGGATAGGGCTCGTGCCCACGCAGGATAAGGTCGACCGCCTCACTACCGGATTTCAGTTCGGGATCGTCGACGTCGCGAGAAGCATAGACTGGCGCAAATCCTGCTGCCGCCAACAGCGCGTTGCGCTCTCTCAATGGAATGGCGAGTTGATCTGCCAGGCGTATGATCATGGATCGGCTGGGCGCGCTGCGGCCCGATTCAATGAAGCTTAAGTGCCGTTGCGAAACCTCGGCCTCGTTGGCCAGAGCCAATTGGCTCAGCGACCGGCGCTGCCGCCACTCCCGTAGCAACGTACCAGCTGTGTCATATGCGATTGCACTCATGAGGGAATGCTAGCGTTGCCGCACCGTCGAGAACAACTACCTGCCAAGTAATCGACTGCGGCGCCACAGTTGATCAAATAGCGAGCGAACGCCCAATCGGATCAAATGTGAAAGAAAGCCCGCTATGCCGACCACTCAATCCTCACTGTCGATGAAAAGCATTCTTTTGATTGACGCAGCCACATGTCTCTTGATGGGGGCCGCCCTGTTGGTTGCGACGGGCATGATCGCCTGTCTGACCGGCATTCCCCAATCCCTGCTGTTTTATGCGGGGGTGCTCCTCGTCCCAATTGGTCTGTTCATGGCTGCAACGGGAGTTTGGTGGAGAGAAAGCTCTTTCGCCATCTGGATGATCATTGTCGGGAATGTGCTTTGGGTTGTGGCCAGCCTCGCACTGTTGTCAGGCATCATCGCCCCGAACGCTCTCGGTGTTATTTTCATTCTCGCGCAAGCAGTTGTGGTGGCAGTGCTCGCCTGGCTCGAACTGAAGGCGCATCGATCAGGGCGGTCGTAGCAACGTGATTTCCGCCGTTTCTGCGTGCAAGCGAGCCGACTTCGTGCGGCGCTGGCTTTGGGTATCGAACAGTCTGCGTCACCACCGCATTCGCGACCTCGAACGATGTAGGCGCTGCCCTTTTCATTCCGCATTCGGGCGACGAGGCTGGCGCACTGAATCCCGACCGACCAAGAGCAACCTGGGACGTTACGTTCACGGATTTTTTGGAGTGGTCGCCTGTTACGACCGTTGTATCATATGCCGGCCAGGAAGGTCTGACGTCCACACTGGAGTGCCTTGAGAGCTGTTCCTGACCCTCAGCGAGAAGAAGACGATGGGAAAATCACAACACAACCCCGAGTTCGACGCCTATGCGGAAACTGCGGAGCCGTTTGCGCGCCCGGTCTTTGCGCACCTGAAAAAGCTCATTCGGGCAACCTGCCCTGACGTTACTGAGGACATAAAATGGGGTATCCCTCATTTTGAATATGGGGGCGATGTGCTGTGTATCTTTGCAGCATACAACAAGCACTGTTCGTTCACATTCTACAAAGACGCATTGATGGGCGATCCACGCCTAAAGGCCAACGCGGATCTTCCTGCTGCAAAGCGATTCATGGGCAAAATGACAGACGTGAGTGATCTGCCGTCTGATGCAGACCTCACTGCTTGGATCAAGGAGGCAATGTCGCTCAATGAGCGGGGCATCAAGCTCCCGACGCGGGAAAAGAAAACACCAAAAGTCGTGACGATTCCTGCGGCGTTTGCTGAGCGGCTAGAGGTCAGTCCAAAGGTCAAAGAAATTTTCGACGGTAAATCGGCAGCGTACCAGAAAGAGTACAACCTCTGGATCGGGGACGCCAAAACTGATGCTACTCGCAACAAGCTCATTGATGAAGCGATGGAATGGATTGCCGAGGGCAAGGGCCGCTTCTGGAAGTACGCTAAAATCTAACACCCCGAGCGGGCGTTGGTGACACAGCTTTGGCGAAACAAACCCGGTTTCATCACGCATTGTTGGCGGCCCGCCGAAGGCGTGGTTCCGGCGCAGCCGAAAGCCCGGCCCGAAGGTAATTCGGGTTGCGAAATCGGACGCCGTGACGCCCCGGTGACGATTGGTCGACGCGAAAGCAGATGTTCGGCCAAAACAAAAGCCCGCTAACCGGTTGGTTTAGCGGGCTTTTTGTTGGTTGCGGGGGCAGGATTTGAACCTGCGACCTTCAGGTTATGAGCCTGACGAGCTACCGGGCTGCTCCACCCCGCGCCAATGATGTCCGGATGTGTGCGGTGCGTCGGGCGAACCGCTTGGACGCCGCCTATATAGGGGTGCAAATTGCGTTTGCATACCCCTCGTGATCGCTTATGCGACATTTTTTTGAACCCGGTCCGCCCACCGCGCCGCGTACGCTTGTGCGACGTTACCCCCGAGCCCATATGTCCGTGCAAACGCCTCCCGCGATGATCGGTGAAAAACTCGCCGAGGTCGCGGTTTCTTTGGCAAAATGAAGCAAACAAACGGCGCATTTGCACCCGGGCGCTGGCGGGGGTAAGAGTCTGCTTCGCGGTCTCACGTCCGGGGCGCCCGCCGACCGATCTTACAAGGAACCGTTATGCAACAGCGCACGCTTGGCCGCACCGGCATTTCCGTGAGCCGAATCTGTCTCGGCACCATGACCTGGGGCGAACAGAACACCGAGGCCGAGGGCCACGCGCAGATCGATTACGCGCTCGATAACGGCGTAAACTTCATGGACACCGCCGAGCTCTATTCCACCCCCGGCCGCGCCGAAACCCAAGGGTCGACCGAAACCATCATCGGCAACTGGTTCGCCGCCAATGGCCGCCGCGAAGACTGGGTGCTCGCCTCGAAAATCACCGGCCCGGGCAATGACTGGATCCGCGATGGGCGCCCCATGGACGCCAAAGAGATCGTCCTCGCCCTCGAAGCCAGCCTCAAGCGCCTCAAGACCGATTACATCGACCTCTACCAGCTCCACTGGCCCAACCGGAACCACTACAATTTCTCCAAATCCTGGACCTTCGATCCCTATGGCCAGGACCGCCGGGCCATAACGGACAACATGGCCGAAGTGCTCGAAGCCCTCGATGCACAGGTCAAGGCCGGCAAGATCCGCGCCGTTGGCCTCTCCAACGAAACGAGCTGGGGCACGTCCGAGTATCTCAAGATCGCCGAAGCCCGCGGCCTGCCGCGCATGGCGACCATCCAGAACGAATACAATCTCCTGCGCCGCCATTTCGATCACGACCTCGCCGAGATCTGCGCCTTCGAGGACATCGACCTGCTCGCCTATTCCCCGCTTGCGGCCGGGCTGCTCAGCGGCAAATACAATGACGGCAGGATGCCGGCTGGAACGCGCGGCGCGCTGGGTGCCATGTGGCGGCTCAACCCCCGATCCGAAACCGCGACCAAGGCCTATTTGACGCTAGCCGGACAGCACGGCCTCGATGTCTGCCAGATGGCGATTGCCTGGTGCCTCACCCGTCCGTTCATGGGCGCGGTGATCATCGGCGCCACCGCGCTCGACCAGCTCAAATCCGACATCGCCGCCGCCGATCTCACCCTGTCGCCCGACGTCATGGCCGGCATCGAAGAGCTCCACCGCCTTTACCCGCGCACCGTCGGCTGACGGAGCGTTTCCAGCAAAAGTGGATACCACTTTTGCGGTTCGGAAACGCGCCAATACAAATGCTCGCGGGCGGCGAGGAGCAATCTTGCCGCTCCGCCCTTCCCATGCTATGACCAAACGACGAAATACGTCACAGCGGCCCGGCATGCCTCGTCATTTCACCCCCGCCGATAAAGAGCTGATCCGAACCCAGCTTCTCGCTGCCGGCCTTGCCCATTTCTCCCAGTTTGGTCTGCGCGGCATGCGCGTCGACGACGTGTGCCGCGATGTCGGGGTGGCCAAGGGCACCTTCTACAAATTCTTCGAGCACAAGGAAGCGCTGTTTCTGGCCATCGCCGACCAGCGCGACCAGATGCACAAGGCCGACATCCTCGCCTTCTTTGCCCAATGCGATGGCCCGCTCGCCGACCGGGCCGGGCGGTTCTTCGATCGGCTCGTCGAAAAGCTCATGTCCGATCCCCTGGTCGCCGTCGTGGCCGTGCCCGACGATTTCGCAGCCCTCCTGCGCAAGACTCCCCCTGAGCGCCTGGCCCACGAGGAGGAAAAGGACCTCCGCTTCATCGAGGATTTCTGCGCCGGCCTCAAGGCCGAAGGCCTGATCGGACCAGTCGAGCCGCACGACATCGCCGCCATCCTCACCCTTCTGGTCAGTCTGGTGCTGCAGAAATCCCTGTTCAGCCCCGGCCAGTTTTCGGCAAGCTGCGCGCTGCTGCGCGAAGTCTTCGTGCAAAAACTCATGGCCGCCGCGCCATGATTTCGGTCTCGGGGCTCACCTTCACCTATAAAGGCGCCCCGGCCCCAGCCCTTGACGGCGTCTCGTTCACCGTCCCCGAGGCGTCGGTCTATGGCCTGCTTGGCCCCTCGGGCGCCGGCAAGTCGACAACCCAGAAAATCCTCATGGGCCTGCTGGCCGGGTATGGCGGCACGGCGCAGGTGTTCGGCGAAGCGCCGGCCCGGTCGGGGCGCGGCTTTTACGAACGCATCGGGGTGAGTTTTGAATTGCCCGCGCTCTACGGCCGGCTCACCGCGCGCGAAAATCTTGCCCTTTTCGCCGCGCTCTATGCCGATGCCCCGCTCGCGCCCGATGCGGTGCTCGATATGGTCGATCTGCGCGACGCCGCCGATCAACGGGTCGAAACCTTCTCCAAGGGCATGAAGATGCGGCTCAATCTCGCCCGCTCCCTGCTCAATGATCCCTCATTGCTGTTTCTGGACGAACCGACCACCGGGCAGGACCCGGCCCGCGCCCGCACAACCCGCCGTCTGATCTCGGACCTTCGCGCCCGCGGCAAGACGGTGTTCCTCACCACTCACAACATGAGCGAAGCCGCCGAAATCTGCGACACCGTCGGCTTTCTGGTCGATGGCAAGATAGCGCTCGAGGGCAGCCCCGCCGAACTCATGGTGCGCTTCGGCAAGCCCGAACTGGTGGCCACCGCCCGCTCGAACGGCGCGCTCACAACCGAGATTTTCGCCATGGAGGGGCTGGCAACCAACCAGGCATTCCAGGACCTGCTGCAAACCGGCGACATCGTTTCGCTCCACACGCGCGAGGCCAGCCTCGACGATATTTTCGTCTCGGTGGCGGGCGGCGGTCAATGAGCGCGCTCCCCACGCTTCTCCTTCACGATCTGCGGCTGCAATACCGCTACGGCATTCACGCGGCCTATGGCACGGTCATCGTGCTCTATGGCGCCTTCCTCGTTTTCGCCGGCCCATACGTCCCCGATTGGGCGGTCGGACTGCTGATCTTTTCCGACCCTTCGGCATTGGGATTTTTCTTTCTCGGCGGGCTCGTGCTGCTGGAAAAAGGCGAGGGGGTTCGCGCCGCGCTGGCCATCTCCCCGGTTTCGGCCCGCGCCTATCTGGCGGCCAAGACGCTCACCCTCACGGCCTTGGCCCTGGCCGCGGTCGTTGTGTTGGGGCTGGCCAAATCCGGCCCGGTAAACTGGCCGCTGCTCCTGGCCGGCGTCGCGCTCACCTCAGTGTTTTATATCGGCATCGGGGTGCCCATCGCGCTGCGCTTCAAAACCGTCAACGGCTATCTGCTTGGCTCGGCCCTGTTCCTCGCCCCGGTGATTATCCCCGCTGGATTGGCGCTCCTCGACCCTCTCCCCATGGCGCTGCTGGCCTACCCGCCGGTGATACAGTTCCGGCTCACGCTGGTGGCGCTGGGCTATGGCACAGCCGGTACCCTTGAACTCGTTCTCATGCTGGCCTGCGCTTCCATTGCTGCTGCCGCCGCGCTCTTGTTCGCCCATCACGCTCTTCAATCCGAACTGGGCAGAAAATGAGCGTTCTCTCTCCAAAAACCATGGCAACGCTGCTGCATGCCGATGCGCTCAATGTGTCGCGTGACCCCATGCTGATGCTCGGTGTCGTCATGAGCCTGCTGCCCGTCCCGCTCCTCATAGCCTTCGGCCCGCTCGCCGACGCCGCGGCCCTCGATGCGTTCGGGTTCTCGGGCATGGCCCGCATGCTTGGCGCCATGGCGGTACTCATGGCCGGCTCCATGTTGGGCTGGGTCACCGGCTTCCTGCTACTCGAAGACCGGGACGATGCGGTTCTGATGGCACTCGAAACCACCCCGGTCGGACGCACCGGTTTTCTGTCCTACCGGCTGACCGTAACCGCCCTGCTCACCTTTATCATTTCAACCGGCATCGGTCTGGTTGTGCTGCCCACGCTCCCTTGGGTCACAACGGCCCTCATGGCCGCCATCGCCGCCGGCCATGCTGTCTTGACGGCCCTGTTCCTTCTCGCCTTTGCCGGCAACAAGGTGGAAGGGCTGGCCCTCACCAAGCTCATCAATATCGCCCTGCTCGCCCCCCTCGCCGTCCTGATTGCCCCACCATGGCGCTACCTCGCCGGCATGGTGCCGGCCTTCTGGATCGGAGAAATGACCCAGGTTGCCCCCGCCCCGCTCTCGCCTCTCCTCGCTGCCGCCATTGCCCTCGCCACCACCGCCCTTTTTGTCGTGTTCCTGCTCCAGCGTTTGGGCCACCGCAACGATTGATGCGCCTGCGCTCCCCTTCGCTGCCCCGGCGAAAGCCGGGGTCCAGCAGCGCAAGCCGAGGAAGAAAGAGGGAGAAGACGGCCCCTGGAATTCGGCGCAGAGCGTCCAACCCCACCCACCGGCGTCACCCCGGCCCCCGAGCCGGGGTCCAGTACACTCAGCGCCACAAACATGTCCCCAGACTTTTCCCGCGCCCCCCAGGGCCACCCCAAAGTTAACTCCAGTGGATCAAGGCTTGAGTCAGGTTGCGATGATTTGCTGTCGCCACGGCGCGGCACAAACGCTATCGTTCAGCCAAAAGGCATGGGAGTGATGATTTGGAGCAGATAAACGGCTTTGCGCTTTTTGCGTCCATGCTTCCGCTCCTGGCGCTCTATTTTTACGGCTTTGCCTCATCCATGTTGGATCGCAGCCGGCCCTCCCTGTCGGCACTGATGAACGAACAGCGCTTCAACTGGGTCACCCAGGCCTCGCGCCGCGACACCCCGCTCGATGCCATCCTGTCGGGCAATATCATGAGTTCGGTCTCGTTTTTCGCCTCGACCACCGCGCTGTTGATCCTGGCGCTGTTTACCGTCATCGGCCAGTTGCACGAATTTTTGCCCGCGCTCTCGACCATCAGTTTCGGGCCGGCTTACACAGAATTCGATCTGCAGATGCACAATGTGGTCTTGCTGTTCCTGTTCGTTTACGCGTTTCTCGCCTTCACCCTCTCACTGCGCCAGTTCAACCATTTCTGCATCCTGATCGGCGCGTTCGATCACACCAAGCCCGCTCCGGCCGAAGAAATCAGGACGATCGCCCGCATCAACGCTATGGCGGCCCAGCGCTTCAATTCCGGCATCCGGTCTTATTATTTCGCCATTCCCATGGTGGCGTGGTTCGTTTCCAGTTGGCTCGCCATCATTGTCACTGTCGGCACGGTCGGCCTCCTGCTCCACCGCGAATATTTTTCCAACGCCCGCTGGCTCGTCGCCCGCATCACGCCGCACTAGAACGCCTTTCAGGTTCAGAACCGAAAAGCGAGAATTGAAAGGACCATCAATGAGAGCGCTGGCCATTGCCGCATCCCTGCTGATCGCCCTGCCCGCCGCCGCGCAGGATACGATGACCTTTACCACCGCCGATGCCGAGCTGATGACGGCCTGCATTGCAGACCTGTCGGACCCCAAGCTCGCCGCTGAAAACCCCCAGCAGGTGCGCAGCCAGACCGATTGTGCGGGCGCCGCCTCCAACACGTGCATGGACACCGAGGAGGGCGGCTATACTACGGTCGGCATGGTCGAGTGCACGGCGCGGGAAACCGACTGGTGGGACAGCCAGCTCAACGCCAACTATACGTCCCTTCGGGAAAACCTCGACGCCGATCTGTTCACGACGCTGCAACAGGCCCAGCGGTCCTGGCTTACATATCGCGAGCACACCTGCGGCTTCGAGTATGACAAGTGGGGCAATGGCTCCATGCGCTCCATTGCCCATGCAAGTTGCATGCTCCATGAAACCGCCAGCCGCGCCGAAACGCTTTGGCGTTATCTCCACCCTGAGGGATAAGAGACCCAATTTGGGTGTTTGAACAGGAAACAGCTATGAACAATGACGCCGACCACCCCTGGTTCCGCCCCCTGTGGCGCCGCGTGCTCATGGTCGTCATCCCGGCGGCAATCGCCGCGGTCGACATCTATCACGGCAATTTCGGCTGGGCGCTGATCTTTGGCGGCCTTGGTGCCTATGCCGTCTATATCTTCTTTATCGCCTGGAACAAGGACAGGCCCGAAACGCCGAAGGCACCCGACGACACGCAGGAGTGAACGCGATTTTGCACACCTGCGACCAAAGCTGACGTTGACAATCACCTTTAAGACCGTATGTATGGGACACGAAACCCTAGGTGCATCCATTCGTTCGCGTTCGCCATGCTTGTCTGCCAGTGCAATCTGATATCGACAACCGACATTGAGGACATCGTCGTCGACATTCTCGACGAAGATCCTTGGCAGCTCGTCGTGCCCGCTCACATCTATCGCGAGCTGGGCAAGCGCGGACAATGTTGTGGCTGCGTGCCGAACATTGTGGACATTATCGGGAAGGTCACCGAAACTTATCACCTCAAACTGGCCGGGAACGCCTCCAATCTGGTAGACGTTAGGTCCAGAATGAAAACCCTGCGCAAGTCAACGCGCCAAGGAGGTGACAGTGAAAGGCGACGCAAAGATCATCGAGCGGCTTAACGAAGCGCTCTTTCTCGAACTGGGAGCCATCAACCAGTATTGGGTTCACTACCGCCTGCTCGACGATTGGGGCTTCAAGCGCCTCGCCGAAAAGGAACGGGCCGAATCCATTGAGGAGATGCACCACGCCGACAAGCTCATCGACCGCATCATCTTCCTTGAGGGCCATCCCAACCTGCAGCGCGTAGCGCCGCTGCGCATCGGCCAGAACATCAAGGAAGTGCTCGAAGCCGATCTGGCCGGCGAACTCGATGCCATCGCGTCCTATCGCGAGAGCCGCAAGCTCTGCAACGACCTCGGCGACTACGTCACCCAGCGCCTCTTCGAAGAGCTGCTGGCAGATGAAGAGGGCCACACCGACTTCCTCGAAACCGAGCTCGACCTGTTCGCTTCGATCGGTGAGGAAAAATACGGACAGCTCAACGCCAAGCCGGCCAACGAAGCCGACTAAACTGGGCGCCGGCGTACGATTTTCAGCCCCCGCGACCACATGCGTCGCGGGGGCTTTTTCATGCCTGTCATCAAGGTGTCAATATTGTGCAATTGTTTGGGTCCCGAACGCTCAAGTCCATAGCTTTTGCCGCCATTGTTGACCCCATGATGCGGACCAGCCAAAATTATGGTGCCCGAAACGCCCATTGCTCATAATTTCGCTTTGCAGGGATCGCGCTTGCCTGTAATGCGGAAATCGACCTTTTTATGCCTAGCGGTCGGGCCAGGGCGCGGAGCTTGCTCCTCGTCTCCGATTGGTGAAGCGGCGAAGGGAGTGCCGTGTGGTTGACGCCGCCAAGAGGTAACTCCGGAGCAGTCGCACGACATCGTCACCATCTCTTTTTCTTAATCGAAAGGGACCTCCGTCACTATGCACAAGCCATTGATTTTCCTCAGTGTTACCGCCACCCTGATGGCCACCGCCGCCGTTGCGCAAGCCCAGACCGTCAACATCTACAACTGGTCTGACTACATCGCCGAAGACACGCTCGAAAAGTTCACCGCCGAAACCTCCATCGCCACCAATTACGACGTTTTCGACTCCAACGAAATCGTCGAAGCCCGCCTCCTGGCGGGCTCTTCAGGCTACGATGTCGTTGTTCCGTCAGGCTTTTTCCTCGAGCGCCAGATCCCCATCGGCCTGTTCCAGACGCTCGACAAGTCCAAGCTCCCCAACATCGAAAACCTCGACCCCGCCATCATGGCCATCGTCGAGGCCCACGATCCCGGCGCCGAGTATGCCGTCCCCTACATGTGGGGCACCACCGGCATCGGCTACAACGTCGGCATGATCACCGAACGGCTCGGCGAAGACGGCCCGCTCGAAAGCTGGGACCTGCTCTTTGACCCCGAAACCGCCGCCCAGCTTGCCGATTGCGGCATCTCGGTCCTCGACGCCCCGGTCGAAATGGTCGCCGCAGCGCTCAACTATCTCGGCCTCGATCCCAACTCCGAAGCCCCCGAGGACCTCGAACAGGCCGAGCAACTGATCGGCTCGATCCGCCCCCATATCCGCTCGTTCCATTCCTCCCAGTACATTTCCGATCTCGCCAACGGCGAAATCTGTCTGGCCGTGGGCTATTCGGGTGACATCTTCATCGCCGCCGATCGCGCCGCCGAAGCCGGCCAAGGCGTTGAAATCGCTTACGTCATCCCCGAAGAGGGCGCTTCGATCTGGTTCGATATGATGGCCGTTCCCGCCGACGCACCGAACCCCGATGCCGCGCACGCCTTCATCAACTTCATCCTCGAACCGCAGATCTCCGCCGACATCACCAACTATGTCTGGTACGCCAATCCCAACGCGGCGGCCGATGAGTTCGTTGACCCCGAAGTCCTCGGGGACCCGGCGATCTATCCGACCGAGGAGGTCATGGCCAACCTCTTCCCGCTCAAGGCTCGCTCGCCCTCATATGATCGGCTCTTGACCCGCGCCTGGACCCGGATCAAGACCGGCGTCTAAGCGACCAGTGTTGCATGGCAGGGCGCATTATGGTGCCCTGCCAATTCTTCTAGAGTGCTTCCAGGATAAGCGGGCACCACTTATCCGGTTCGGAAGCGCGACCAAAGACTCCGGGGGTGGGGAATCCACTGTTGAAAAAGCCTCAAATCGCCGCCGATGCACGCCCCTGGCGTGATGCGGGCGCCAAGCCGTTTGTGCGCATTCGCAACGTCACCAAGACTTTCGGCGACGTTTATGCCGTCGACGACGTGTCCCTCGACATCTACAAGGGCGAGCTCTTCTGCCTGCTCGGCGGATCGGGCTCGGGCAAGTCGACGCTTTTGCGCATGCTCGCCGGGTTCGAATCGATCACCACGGGCACCATCGAGATCGACGGTCAGGACATGGCCAACGTTGCCCCCTACCAGCGCCCGATCAACATGATGTTTCAGTCCTATGCGCTCTTTCCGCATATGACCGTCGAAAGCAACATCGCCTACGGCCTCAAGCGCGAAGGCATGGCGCGGTCCGACATTTCGGATCGAGTTGCAGAGCTTTTAAAGCTCACCCGCCTTGAGCCCTTTGCCAGGCGCAAGCCGCATCAGCTTTCCGGCGGCCAGCGTCAGCGCGTCGCCCTTGCCCGGTCGCTGGCCAAGCGCCCCAAACTGCTCCTGCTCGATGAACCTCTGGGCGCGCTCGACAAGAAGCTGCGCGAGGAAACACAGTACGAACTGGTCAAGATCCAGGAAAGCCTCGGCGTGACCTTCATCGTGGTCACCCACGATCAGGAAGAAGCCATGACGCTCTCGACCCGCATCGGGGTGATGAACGACGGCAAGATCGCCCAGATCGGTGAACCCCAGGAAATCTACGAGTTCCCCAACTCCCGCTTCGTGGCCGGGTTCGTCGGGTCGGTCAACATGTTCGAAGGTGTCGTCACCGAAGACGAGGACGACCACATCCGTGTTGATTCCTCGGCCGAGGCGGGCTGTGACATCTATGTGTCCCACGGCGTCGACTGCGCCCCCGAACAAACGCTCTGGTACGCCATCCGCCCTGAAAAAATGGTGCTGTCACGTGAGCGCCCCGCAGGCGATGCCAACATCACCCACGGTTTGGTCGAAGACGTGGCCTATCTCGGCGATATGAGCGTCTTCCGCATCGTGCTCGACAGCGGCAAGCGCATCCACGTCTCCCAGACAAACGTCTCGCGCTACGATCCCGAGTCCATCAGCTGGGATGAAAAGGTGTTCATCTCGTGGGAGGCAGACGCCGGGGCGGTGCTGACCTCATGAGCGCGGGAGGAATCTCTCCACGGCGCAGGGCATGGGCCTTCATCACCAATGCACTGTACCGGCTTGGCATTTCGGGGCGAACCGCCCTCATCCTCGCGCCCACTCTTTGGCTGGCGGTATTCTTCCTGATCCCGCTGCTCGTGGTCTTCAAGATCGCCCTAAGCGCCTTCGCACTGGGTCAGCCGCCCTATCTGCCCATGTTCGACTGGGGTGCCGATGGATCCCTGTCCATCACGCTCCATTTCTCGAACTTCCTGTTCATCCTGCAGGACGCGCTTTATGCCAACGCCTATATCAATTCGGTGCGCATCGCAGCGATCTCGACGGCTATCTCGCTGGTCCTGGCCTACCCCATGGCATGGTTCATCGCGCGGTCCGATGACAAGTACCGCAATCTATTGCTCATGCTGGTCATCCTGCCTTTCTGGACGTCGTTTCTTTTGCGCGTCTATGCATGGATGGGCTTTCTGGGCCGCAACGGCATCATCAACAACGCGCTGATCAGCCTCGGCATCATCGATGAACCGATCACCATGCTCCAGACCGAAGGCGCGGTGTTTGTGGGCATCGTTTATACCTACCTGCCTTTCATGATTCTTCCGATCTATACGGCCTTGGTTAAGCTCGATCAGAGCCTGATCGAGGCATCGGCCGATCTGGGCGCTCAGCCCCTGATGACGTTTCTGACCGTAACGCTCCCGCTGTCCATGCCCGGCGTCATTGCCGGCTCCATGCTGGTGTTCATTCCGGCTATCGGCGAATTCGTCATTCCCTCGCTGCTGGGTGGCGCCGATACGTTGATGATCGGCCGCGTACTCTGGGACGAGTTCTTCGCCAACCGCGATTGGCCCGTGGCCTCCGCCGTGGCCATCGTCATGCTGGTGATACTCGTCGTTCCGATCATGCTGCTGAGCCGTGCCCAGAATGCCGTTGTGGAGAAGGACGCATGAGACGCGGATATTTCACCACAATCATGGCGATCATCGGCTTTGCATTTCTCTATGCGCCCATCGTCTCGCTCGTGGTTTTTTCGTTCAACGAAAGCCGGCTGGTTACGGTCTGGACCGGCTTTTCCCTGCGTTGGTACGCGGCGCTTTTCAATGATTCCCAGGTTGTGGCCGCCGGGCTGTTGAGCCTCCAGATCGCCGCTGTGAGCGCCAGTATCGCCACTGTGCTCGGCACGCTGGCCGGTATCGCGCTCACCCGGCTCGGAAAGTTCCGCGGCAAGACGGCGCTGACCGGCATGGTCTCGGCGCCTCTGGTCATGCCCGAAGTCATCACCGGCCTTTCGGCCCTGCTTTTGTTCGTATCCATGGATGCCCTGCTCGGCTGGCCCGGCGGTCGCGGCTTTACGACAATCACCATCGCCCACTCCACCTTCTGCATGGCCTATGTCACAGTCGTCGTGCGCTCGCGCCTCGTGGATATGGACCGCTCGCTCGATGAAGCGGCAATGGACCTGGGCGCCACGCCATTGCGCGTGTTCTTCGACATCACCCTTCCCATCATCGCCCCCGCGCTGATCTCGGGCTGGCTCCTGGCCTTTACGCTCTCATTGGATGATCTGGTCATCGCCAGCTTCGTTTCCGGGCCGGGGTCGTCCACTCTACCCATGGTGATTTTCTCCAAAATCCGCCTCGGCGTGTCGCCCGACGTCAACGCGCTGGCCACCATAATCATCGGCATCGTGGCCATTGGCGTTGTCGCGGCCACCGTCATCGGTGCCCGCCGTCAGCCCAACGCCTGAGCGAGAGACCGCCCATGTCCGCTACTGCCCGCCCCCAGGTTTCGGCCCTGTCCTCCTCGCGCATTCGCGACATCGCCAATGCCGGCATGGGCCGGACCGACATCGCCGCCTTCTGGTTCGGTGAGGGTGACGAGGTAACCCCGCAATTCATCCGTGAGGCCGCGCAAAACGCACTGGCCGACGGCGAAACCTTCTATGTCCACAATCTTGGCCTCCCTCAGCTGCGCGAGGCCGTCGCTGCCTATGAAAGCAGGCTGCAAGCCATATCCACCAGCCCCGAGCAGATCGCCATCACCGGCTCGGGCGTCTCGGCATTGATGATTGCCAACCAGCTCATTGTCTCACCCGGAGACAAGGTGGTGGTCATCACCCCGATCTGGCCCAACATCGCCGAAGCGCCCCGGCTTCTGGGAGCCGAGATCGTCCGCTTCCCGCTGAGCGTTGCAGACGGCAAGTGGTCGCTGGACCTCGACAGGCTGCTCGATGCGCTCACGCCTGACACGCGCATGGTAATCGTCAACGCACCCAACAATCCCACCGGGTTCACCATCGACCAGGACACGCAGAAAATCATCCTCGATCACTGCCGCAAGCAGGGTATCTGGGTCTTGTCCGACGAAGTTTACGAACGCCTGATCTTTGACGGCAGCAACGCCGCGCCATCGATGCTCAGGCACGCCGAACCCGACGACCGCATCATCCGCGTCAATTCCTTTTCCAAATCCTGGCGCATGACCGGCTGGCGGTTGGGCTGGCTGACCCTGCCCCGGGCCATGATGGCCGACGTTCCAAAAGTCATCGAATACAACACCTCCTGTGCTCCGTCCTTTATCCAGAAGGGTGGCCTGGCAGCGCTGACCGACCCCAGGGGTGAGGAGACGATCGCCGCGCTCAAGTCGGGCCTTACAGCGTCTCGCAGCACTTTGCTGGATGGTCTTGCCCGCATGGGCCGCATCGAAATCCCGGACGCAGATGGCGCCATGTACGCCTTCTTCCGCATCGACGGCGCACCCGACGATATGGCGACGGCCACAACCCTTGTCACCGATTACGGGCTGGGCCTGGCGCCCGGCAGCGCCTTCGGGCCTGAAGGTGAGGGCTGGCTGCGCTGGTGCTT
The DNA here is from genome assembly GCA_002337455.1 of Rhizobiales bacterium UBA1912. Taxonomy (GTDB): domain Bacteria; phylum Pseudomonadota; class Alphaproteobacteria; order Rhizobiales; family Devosiaceae; genus Pelagibacterium. The sequence continues at coordinate 29,509 of DDGC01000017.1, forward strand.
TGCCGCAAAGCCGGAAAAGATTGCCGTGGGCCTCGAGCGGCTGGAGCGCTTTCTCAACCGTTGATATGCCGTTCGAGAAACGCCAACACGTCATCGAGCACTGAATAGCGCCAACGCAGCGGCCTCGCCAACGACACAAGGGTATCGGCGTGATTGCCCCCGTCATAGACCTTGAGCGAGACATCCGTTCCGCTCGCGGTCATCCGTTCGGCCAGCGCCACCGAGTTGCGCAGATAAACCGTCTCATCATCTTCCCCATGCCCCAGAAACACCGGCGGCAACCCCTCCGAAACAAGATTGACCGGCTGGGTTCGTTCAGGGTGCGGGAAATCGCCAAACGCGTTCTGCGACTGCGACACATCGAAGGGGTAGAAATCGTAAGGCCCCGACAGCCCCACAACGGCCCTGATTTTGGTGAGATCGACCCCGAATTGAGGATCGAGAGCCAGCATCATGATGTTGTAGGCGCCCGCCGAATGGCCCATGAGAACCATCCGGTTCGGATCGCCGCCATAGCTCCCGATCGTTTCGGCGGTCCATTGGACAGCCAGAGCGTTGTCGGTGATAAAATCGGGATACACCACGTCGGGCACCAACCGATAGTCGGCAATCACCGTCACATATCCTCGCGCGGCGAATGCCCGGCCCACAAAGCTGTATTCATCCTTGTCGCCGGCTTCCCAGCCGCCACCATAGCCGAAATAGATGACGGGGAGCCCGGTTTCGTCATTGGCTGGCCGATAGATGTCGAGCTTTTGACGCGGATCGGTGCCGAACGCCACATTGCGCTCGATTGCAACATCGCCATCCTTGGGAACCAGCGCATTGAAAATGCCGGCAGGCGAGAAGCCATTGGCAAATCCGAAAAGCCCTGAAATTGCCCCCACTGTCAGTGCTCCCGCCCAGACCAGGGCACGCGTTCTACGATCCATGCCCCTTGATACGTCTTTAGGGCCCACATGGTTTCATGCTTAAACCGGTTTGATGGATTTACGCGTCGAGGGCGCCAAGGCTGGAGAAGAAATTCACGACATCGTCGAGCACCGGCGCGCGCCAGCGCAGCATCGCGCCAAGGGCCGTGACGATTTCCATGTGCCCGATCCCATCGTAATAACGCTCGTCGACCGGCACGTTGTTTTCGCGCAACTTTCCGGCAAGGGCCGTTGTGTTGTCGGTCTTGACGATCAGATCGAGGTTGCCGGCGGCAAGAAACATTGGCGGTGACGCAGGGGTCACCAGTCGCACAGGCTGCGTGCCTTCGGGGTTCGGCGCATAGCCGAACGCTTCCCGCACTTCGTTGAATTCGAAGGGATAGAAATCGTAGGGGCCCGCAAGTCCAGCGACGCCACGAACCTTGAGGGTCGATCCCGCTTCGCGCAGAAAGGTGGGATCGAGCCCCAGCATCACAGCGTTGTACGCCCCGGCCGAGTGCCCGGCCAGAAACAGCTTGTCGGGATTGCCACCAAAGGTCGCAATATTGTCCTCGACCCATTTGGCCGCAACCGCGATGTCATAGAGAAACGCCGGATAGGTCACTTCCGGCACCAGCCGGTAATCGGCGATGACCGTTACAAAGCCTCGCGATGCCAGCGCGCGGCCGACGAAATCATACTCCCAGCGCTCTCCCCGGCTCCAACCGCCGCCATAGATGAACATAACGACTGGCGCGTTGCCGCGTGGGTTTTGCTGCACATATACATCCAGCTTGCCGCGCGGTCCGCCAGCATAGGCGATGCCATCCCCCATCTTCATGACCCCGCCATCGACCGCCGTTGGCAGGTTGAACGGATCCATGAGGGACACGGCCTGTGCCGAGCCCGGCAGCAAGCCGCTTGCAAGCGCAAACGCACCGGCGGTGCCCATAAAATGGCGACGTGAAACTCTCATTGCGGCCGTGATGATTTGAAGAAAATTATGTCTGTTGGCTGTCCTGCCGCACGATAACGACCAATTTTGGACGGGATAAGGGCAAGCTCGGCCACAGCGCTTAAGGAAGTCTTACCGCTCGATCACCGGGCGTAGCATCTCAAAGACCGAACTCACTTCCGCATAGTCGCCACGATAGCCGCACCGGGCAATTGTCCCTGCTTTTTCAATGTCGAACAGCCCGTCGGCGAGGTAGTCGGTATCGATGTGAACCCGCACCACCTGCCCGATCACAAGTTCGCGCGCCAAGCGATTTCCCTCCAGATCGACAAGCTCCTTGATTTCGAGCAGCTTGCATTCAAGGCTCGCCGGCGCGCCGCCCACCCGCGGCGGCCCGACCATCTCGGACGCAAGCTTTTCCAATCCTGCCTCCGCAAATTCATCGACGCCCGCGCTGAAGGCGCCCGAACTGATGTTCATGGCCTCGGCCTGCCGCCGGGTCGCCAGATTGTAGACGAACTCCCCGGTCGCTTCGATGTTGCTGACCGAATCCTTGCGCCCTTCGCTGCCGAAAATCAGGATCGGCGGCGCCGAACAGAAGATGTTGAAGAAGCTGTAGGGCGCGAGATTGGCGCGGCCGTCCTCGTCGAGCGAGGACACCCAGCCGATGGGACGTGGCGCAATGATGGCCTTGATCGGGTCATGGGGAAGCCCATGTCCCTGCGCCGGATCGTACGAATGAAAGCTGGCCATGGTGTCTTTCCTTGGGTGGGCGCGCATCGACCACCCGCATTAATCGGGTTTGCCGCCATTGCCAACAGCACTACCGTGCCGCTCTCGCGTCGCCGACGCGATTCGCAAGACTAAAGGGCCCTCCAAGATGCTCGCCGCTGTTCGCCAGTTCAATCTCACTGTCTGGCTTGTGATCCTCTCGACATTCGCCGGCCGGTTCGTACTGTTCATGATCTGGCCATTTCTGGCTATCCTTCTGTACCGGAAGTTCGGCCTCAACGAGTTCGAGGTCGGACTTTTCCTGGCTCTGGCCACGGCTGCGGGCGTCGTATTCGGCTTTTATGTAGGCTATTTGTCCGACAAGCTCGGCCGCCGCAAGATCATGCTGGCCGGCCTCGTTCTCTCGGTCATTGCCATGATCATTCTGGGAACCGCTGACAGCCTTGTCATGCTGTTTGCCGGGACGCTGCTTCAGTCCCTCGCGCGCCCGATGGTTGAAGATCCCGGCCGTGCCCTTATGACCGACATGCTCGAAGACCGCGACGTCAAGGACATGGCGCTGCATGTGCGCTATTTCGCGCTCAATGTCGGCGCCGCACTCGGGCCCATGCTTGGCGCGGCCGCCGGGCTCACCGGCGAGCAAACCACCTTCCTCCTGCTCGGAGCGGTCTACGGCCTCTATCTCGCAGCCGCCGCTGTCGTCTTCAACACCGAGCGCCCGTTGAAAGGCTCCGCCATGGCCGCCAACTTTTCAGTTGGGGACGTGCTGAACGTCCTTAGGCGCGACAATGCCTTCCTGCTCTTTGTTTTCGCTGGCCTGCTTGCTTCGATTGCCTACGGCCAGATCGATGCCGGCCTCGTGCAATACCTTCAACAGCAATCCGTCACCGATATCGCGACCCTCTATGCCTTCCTGATCGGCACCAACGCCGCCACTATCGTGGTCTTCCAGTTTCCGTTGCTCAAGCTGACGGCTAGGATCTCACCCTTCCTGCGGGCCATGATTGGTGTGGCTCTGTTCGCTGCCGGCTTTCTCGGCTTCGCCCTGACGCCCGTCGAGCCGCCCTTTGCACTCCTGTTTGCAATGTTCATTCTCAGCCTCGGGGAAGCCATTCTGTTTCCCACAATGAACATCATCATCGATCGCCTGGCCGTGCCCGAAATGAAGGGCAGCTATTTTGGCGCCTTTTCCTTCAGCGTCTTCGGCTTCGCGCTTGCCCCGCTTGTTGGCGGGAGCTTGCTTTACTGGCTTGGAGGCTTTGTGCTCTGGCTCTTCATGACAGCGCTTGCGGTCGTCGTTGCGCTGTTGTTTTTGCTTGCCAACCGTTTTTCTGACCGGACGGTTTGATCCGGTCCATTTCACAAGCCCGCCACACCACAAGATCAGGATGTCTGCGCCATCTGCGTCTGGGGCCTGCAAGCACACCACCGGGGCATATCTGCTCCCGGAGGCTGGATGTGTATTGAGAATGATGACTGGCGTGTTTTCCAGCCCTTGCGTCAGCCTGCCCCGGGGACTTACTTCTGCCCTGGCTTACTTTGCGCTGCCCCGGAGGATCGATCGTTGAGCCTGTCGCGGACTTTGATCGGGGAGGCGCGCCCGTCATCCTTGAAGATTGCTAGTCCTGAACGCAAAAAGCCCCCGCGCATTTCTGCGTCGGGGGCTTTTTGTTGTGTTTGTTGAGAGAAGGGGTTTGGTGTGTTTGCTAGACCTGGCGGCGACCTACTCTCCC
>DDGC01000029.1:0-120993 GCA_002337455.1 Rhizobiales bacterium UBA1912
GGTTAAGCTTGCCGAAGCGCGGATATAAGCTCCAGCACCGGGGAAGCCGCCGCGGGGCTCCCTCGCCCCTCTGGGGAGAGGGCTGGGGTGAGGGGTCTTGAGCGGTAGTGCTGAAACACCATCGGCAACATCCAACCCCCGAGAAGGCAGCAACATACGCCTACCCCTAATAAGCATAAGCTTATCCCCCATCCTTCCAGCGGATGCGGTACAGATCAAAACGCCGGTCGCGGAGGTTTCTCACTGCCCCTTGCGAGCGGGCCCATTGCAGGGTCGACAGGTTGAGATCGGCAACGACCACCATTTCGACATTCTCGCTGGCTTCCGCCGCTATCCCGTCACGCGCGAACGGCATGTCCGAAGGGGTGAAGATCGAGGAATGGGCGTAGTTGATATCGAGATTGTCCACATTGGCAAGGTTGCCGGTAATCCCCGATGTCACGACGTAGCACTGGTTCTCGATGGTGCGCGCCTGGCAGCAGTATTTGACCCGCAGATGGCCCTGCCGGGTGTCGGTGCAATAGGGCACGAACATGATCCGCGCGCCCTGATCGGCAAGACGCCGGGCGACTTCGGGAAATTCGCTGTCGTAGCAGATCATCACCCCGATCGGCCCGCAATCGGTGTCGATGACGTCCACGGAATCGCCACCGACGATGCCCCAATAGTCGCGCTCGTCGGGCGTCGGGTGCATCTTTTCCTGGGCGTGGACGGTGCCATCGCGCAGGAAAACGTAGCAAACGTTCTGGATGTCTTCATCCTCGGTGATCGTGGGGTGGGTGCCACCGATGATGTTGATGTTGTATTTGAGCGCCAACTGCTGCATGCGCTCGATAAATTGCGGCGTGTATTCTGTCAGCCGCAGAATAGCCTCATGCGGCGGCTGCTCGGGTTCGCTCGACAGCAGCATCAGCGTGAACAGTTCGGGAAAAACCACGAAGTCCGACGCGTAGTCGGCGGCCACGTCGGCGAAATACTCCATGTGCGTGAAAAACGCGTCAGCGTCGGCAAAGCGCCGCGCTTCGAGCTGCACCGTGGTCACGCGAACCGTTTCGCGGCTGCGCCGATGGGCAGGTCGGGCCTCGTCCTCTTCGTCATAGCGCGGATTGCGCCACACCATGAGCGCCGCGTGCCCGCCCGAAGCCTTGTCGTCAGGATGATAATTGCGCAGCAGCAGCTCCGGCTCAAAGCCGAGTTTCATCTGAAAGCTGGCCACCGGATCGCGCACTTCGCGGTCCACCACGGCCTGGAAATACTGGCTGGCGCGCGGGTAATCTTTCTTGTTGCGGCGATAGCCCGGCAGGCGTCCACCAAAGGCGATGCCCTTGAGCCAGAGCTCTTCGCAGAGCCGCTGACGGGCCTCGTAAAGCCGCCGTCCGATACGGTTGCGCTGGCGGCCGGGGTCGACACACACTTCGACGCCATAGAGCCATTCGCCCTTTCCATTGTGCAGGCTGCCATAGCCGGCCCCCGTGATGTTCTCCCAGGTATGCTGCTTGAAAATCTGCTTTTCTGCCAATTGCAGCGTCGCGGCATAGCCCACGATCTGCCCGTCATAGACGGCAACGAACTGGCCTTCGGGAAAGGCGTTGATCTGCCCGCGGATCGTGCCGGGAAGGTACGGCCCCTCCTCGGGATAGACCCTCTGGGTCAGCTTGATGATGGCGGGGATGTCGCGAATTTTGGCAGTCCGCACCTCAAGGAGCGGCTTGTCGGAAAGTTTAGGCACGGGGTGGAGACCTCGTTATCGAACAAATCAAATGGATTATGCCGGCGGCGCTGCCAGCTTATAACAGGACAACGCGCCACCGCCACATTTGCTCCAGACCTATTGCGTCTCTTGAGCGACCAGCTCGATCGCCCGCGCATAGAGCGCCTCGCCGTCAATGCCGTTCGCTGCGGTTTCGGCAAACCAGTTGTCGATAGTCACCTGTGCCGCCGCCCGCCACCGCGCCGTTTCCTCGGTGTCGAGGGTAATGATGGCATTGCCGTCGGCCAGCGCCTGTTCTCTGGCAACGATATCGTCGGCATCGTTGGCCGCCCCGAACCGGCCCGCCCATTCCACCCCGGAATTGGCATCGATCACCGCTTTGAGATCGTCGGGCAGGCTTTCGTAGCTGTCGCGGTTCATGACGAACCCGAAGGTCTGGGTGTAAAGCCCGTGATCGCCGGAGAACTCGGTGTGGTGGGAAACGATCTCGCTGGTGCGCAGCGCCATCGTGACCTGCCAGGGAATGGTTGCCGCGTCGATCACCCCGCGCGACAGGCTCTCGGGCACCTGCGGCACGGGCATGCCGATGGCTTCGGCACCCAGATCGGTCAGCATGGCCGAAATGACCCGCGACCCGCCGCGCACCTTGAGGCCGGCAAGGTCCTCAAGCGTTTCAATCGGACTGCTGGAATGAAATACCCCCGGCCCGTGCGTGTGCACGGCGATCAGTTTTACGCCGGCAAACTCGTCCATGGCGTTGTCCTCGACAAAGCGCTGGAAGGCACGCGAGGTGTCCTCGGCATTGGTGACGAGAAACGGCATCTCGAACACTTCGGACTTTGGAAAACGCCCCGGAGTGTATCCCAGCACCGTCCAGATCAGATCGACGACGCCGTCCTGGGCCTGATCGAACAGGTTGGCGGGCGCACCGCCGAGGATCATCGAGGGATAGTACTCGATCTTTATCCTCCCCTCCGATTGTTCCTCTACAGTCTCGGCCCAAGGGATGAGCCCTTCGCGCGGCACGCTGTCGGTCATGGGCAAGAATTGATGCAGCCGGAAGGTGAATTCCTGAGCCGGCGCGGACGAAATGAAGGCAGCGCCACAAAGCGCTGCCGCGAGAAGGGTTCTGGTGAACATAACTGGTCCCCAAATGCGCGGGACCAGCAAGGGTGCCTCTCACCCTGTGCGAGTTCGATCCCGCTCCGGGCGGTTGGCGTGGCCCGGGCACCGGTTCCCCCGGTGCCCGGCCTGATTAGCCGATCACTGGGCCGGGCTCAACCGCAGAATCTGTCCCCGGTCGGCGTCGGTCACCAGATAGAGGGCGCCATCGGGGCCTTGAACAACGTCGCGAATGCGATGGGGGAAGCCGTCACCGAACAGGAACTCATCGCCAACGACCTCCTCGCCCTCGAGATCGATGCGGATAAGGTCGGTGCCGGCCAGGGCGCCCATAAACGCATCGCCCTGCCAGTCGGGAAACAGATCGCCGGTGTAAAAGGCAAGTCCGGACGGCGCAGGGGATGGCACCCATGTCCGTTCGGCCTCGACCAAATCGTCCGGCAGTTCGGCCGGCGGGTCGATCGGCCGGCCGGAATATTCGGTGCCGTCGGTCAGGAGCGGCCAGCCGAAATTGCCGCTCGCGACGATCTTGTTGAGCTCATCGCCACCGCGCGGCCCGTGCTCTGCCACCCAGAGCTCGCCAGTCTCGGGATGGAGCGCCGCGCCCTGCACGTTGCGATGGCCATAGCTCCAGATTTCGGGCAACGCACCCTCGGTGCCAGTGAAAGGGTTATCCTCGGGCACCGATCCGTCAGGCATTATGCGGATGACCTTGCCGAGATGGGAATCGAGGTCCTGTGCCTGAACGCGGAACTCGGCGGCGGACCGCTCGCCCGTCGTGATGAACAGATAGCCATCATTATCGAAGGTCAGCCGCGAGCCGAAATGCAGATTGGAGGGCAATTTGGGTTGCTGGGAGAAGATAATTTCAACATCGGAAAGCTGCGACATGTCCTCGCTCAGAACCCCACGCGCCACCGCCGTTGAATTGGTGCCACGCTCATCGCCGGCTTCCGCGAAACTCATATAGACGTAGCGATTGGTCTCGAACGCGGGATCGAGCGCAACGTCGAGCAGGCCGCCCTGCCCCGCGAAGACCACCTCGGGGACACCGGCGATGGGGTCAGAAATCGTCCCATCTGCAGAGACGTGACGCAGATTGCCCGGCCGTTCGGTCACCAGCATGCTGTCATCTGGCAGGAAGACCAAGCCCCACGGAAACTGCAGCCCCTCAACCACCGGATCGAGCCTGACGGTACCGGCTTCCGTCTCATGGGTTTGCGCCAGCGCAGGCGATACAAGAGTGGTCGAACACAACAGGGCAATCAGAATTTTGGGTGACATGGGCAAACCTCCGGTTGTCATGGACAGATTGGATAATGGCGCACTGTTGAGTTCAAACTTGCCCACAACAAGATGGTTCGATCACAAGAATTTCAGATCCCGGGGAGACCGCGCAATTTGGCATCTGTCATGCAATGGTTTCTCAATCCCTCAACCTCTAGGCTCACCGGCATTTCAATTGATCCATTGGTTCCCATGCACATTGTTTCTCTTTGCCGTTTCACCTTCGCTGCATTTGTGATTTCGGCGCCTGCTTCGGCGCAAACGCTGCTGCCCGGTCCCTTTCCGGGGGCGGATGTGGTCGAGATCGAAGCAGGCCGGCTCGATGCGGCCCTCGCAGCGCTACCGGCCCAGATCGAAGAAACCATGGAGCGCTCCAACGTGCCGGGAATTGCCGTTGCTGTCGTGCATGATGGCGAGGTGGTTTACGCCGAGGGTTTTGGGGTTCGGAATATTGAAACCGGTGAGCCGATCACGCCCGACACGGTGTTCGTGGCGGCCTCGCTTTCAAAATCGGTTACGGCGAGTGTCGCGGCGATTGCCGTGGCAAAGGGTCAGATTGGCTGGGACGATGTGGCAAACGATCACCTCCCCGCGTTGCAACTGAGCGACCCCTACATAAGGGACCACGCAACGATCGGCGATTTTTTTGCCCACCGCACCGGGTTGCCGCACGCGGCCGGGGACGATCTCGAAGATCTGGGCTTTGACCGCGACACAGTGATCGCGCGCCTTGTCGCGCACCAGATGAACCGCTTCCGGCGTGATTATGCCTATGCCAATTTCGGCACGACGATTGGCGCGGAAGCCGTTGCCGCAGCAGCGGGGATGGCTTGGGAAGACCTGGCGGACGCCTATCTCTTCGAGCCGCTCGGGATGACCAGCACCAGCTACCGCAACGCGGACTATATGGCAGCGGAAAACCGCGCCCTCATCCACGCCATGGAAACGGGCGAACCGCTGGCCCTGTTCGAGCGCAATCCCGACCCGCAGGCTCCGGCGGGCGGGTTGTCGTCGAGCGTTCTCGACATGGCAAAATGGCTCAACCTCATTCTCACCGGTGGTGTGAGCGACGACATCGAGCTGTTTGGGCCGGGCGATCTGTTGCCCGCGATCCAGCCGCAGATTGTCAGTTCCCCCAGCCCCATGGCCGGTGGCCGGACCGATACCTACGGGTATGGTTTCAATGTCGGCGTTACCCCAACCGGCCGCGTTACGCTTTCCCATTCAGGCGCCTTTGTTCTGGGCGCGGCGGCGCGGTTCGTGATGCTGCCGGGCGACGATCTGGGCATCGTGGTTCTGACCAATGCCGGCCCGGTGGGCGCAGCAGAGGCCATCGCCGCCGATTTCATGGACCACTACCAGTTCGGTGAAGCATCACGGGACTGGTACGCCGGTTTCAACGGGTTGATGGCGGGATACATGGTCCCGGCCGGTGATCTTGCCGGGCTGCCGGCGCCCGCTGATGCGCCGGAAAATACCGACCTCTCGTCCTATTCCGGGGTTTACGGGAACGCCTATTTCGGCCCGCTGACGATTAGCGAGGAAGTCGATGGACTTGTCGCGGAACTTGGCCCCGAACCCATGCAGTTTCCGCTGGAGCCGTGGTCGGAAGGTGTATTCGCCATGTCGCCACGCAGCGAAAATGCGCCGGCGGGATCGCTCTCGTCGGTAACGTTCGGCGAAGATGCGAACGGCAATCGTACTGTACGGATCGATTACCTCGATCGCGACGGCCTTGCGACCTGGACCGAGGGTCTGGCTCAGTAACCTGAGTCGCCCCCTGCCCCGAACCATTTCGGGTAGTCCGACACCAGCAGGTGAATGGGGGCGACGTCTTCCTCGATCTCGGAAAACCGCCCGATAGGATCGAGGAAGGTATTGTCGGTGCGGTCGTCGTTGACGGTCGAGACCTCGCCGATCAGCACGTCCCCGCCCTCGCCCCAGAACTTATGCCAATTGCCGGGCAGCAATGTCACGCTTTCGCCCGGCGACAGCTCGAGAATGCCACCGGCCGGCAGGACACGGCGAACCCCGTCGGTAAACACCTCGACCTCGCCAGAGGTATCGATACCCTCGCCGGTCCCGTCGTCATTGTAGAGTTGCAGGGCAAGCGTGGCGCCGCCACGATTGATAATGTCCTCAGCTTTTATGGTGTGGCGGTGCATGGGCGAAATCTGATCCTGACGCGAGATCATGATCTTTTCGGCGTACAGCATACCCCGCCCCTTGCCGAGGTCGGCAGCATCACCATTGCGGGCGGTGAACAGGAACAGGCCCAGCGCGTCGAAATCGCCCTGCCCGTAATCGGTCACGTCCCAGCCCAGACCCGATTTGATGATGTTGGCGATATCGCCGCGCTTGTCCCTCATTTCGGACGGCGTCAAGTACGCGAAGTGGGGCAGGATATAGCCGAAAGAGCGGATAAATTCGTCCGCTTCGGAAATGATTTCATTGACGCGGGAACGTTTCATCCCGTGATCTCCGTATGCTCAATATGTTTCCGCCAAATGGCTGATCCGCAAGCTGTTTTGGAGATCGTCCAGGCCCGGCGCCGCACCCCTGCGAGGCGAGAAGCTAAGGGTTGCCGGGCGACCGGGCAAGAGGGTGAAACAATTGTCCGAGAAATATCCCGCAGGTTCGACCTGCGCCGTGACAAAGAAAGCACAGCTATCCGATTGCAGGGTGAGTTCGGGGCCGTTTTTGCCTTGCGCCCAGGTGGCGCTGACCGTTGCTGCAGGCAGGGCGTAATATTTGTGGGCGCGCGGAAAGAAATCATTGCCGCCAATCGGCATGCCGTCTCCATCGCGCCATTCAAGCATCAGAAACTGTCCGTCCGCGACGGCTTCGCGCGCTACACGAACCAGTTCAGACGCTGATTCAAGTCCGAGCGAAACCTCGAGTCTATGCAAGAGCTTGGCAGTGCCTTCCATATCGACGGCAAACACATCGAGCGTGATTTCGGCCGGTGCCGGACCGTCGTTCATGCCCCTGATGACGATATCGTCGCCCTCAGGCACCGCGACGATATTGATGGGTGCAAAGAAGCGTTTGGCCAGATAGTGGAGCAGTTTCCACTGGCCGCCATAGTCGAGGCTCGACCAGCTTGCCACCGGCCATGTGTCGTTGATCTGCCAATAAAGCATCCCCATGCAGCGCGGCTTGGTCGAGCGCCAGAATTCAATCGCCGTCTTGATGGCAAGGCCCTGCTGGACTTGCGAGAGGAACACCATTTCCTCGAACCCTTTGGGGAAGCGAAAATAGCGGCACATGGTTTCAAGGATGCGGGCATTGCCGCCGTCATTGCGCTGATGGGTTTCCATCACGGGCGAGGACGGATTGCGGTCTGCGGCCTCGGTGAAGGTCTCGATGACATTGATCGAAGTGAACGACTGGAAGCCGAACTCGGAGGCAAAGCGCGGCTGCACGGTGCGGTAGTGCTCGAAGGGCTTTGCCGAATGCCACACGTCCCAGAAATGCATGTCACCGCGCGTATCGATGTGCCAGCCATCGGCGAAATCCATATAGCCCAGCGAGGGCGAAGAGGGCCAGAAACGGCGCTGCGGGTCCTCATCCTCGACGATCTCCGCAAGCAGGTTGGAGAGCCTGTCGTAATTGGCGAGGTGTCTATCGCGATTGGCTTTGGTTTCCGGATACCAGTTGAGCGAGCCGATCACTTCGTTATCGCCGCACCAAAGCGCTATGGAGGCGTGGTGAGACAGCCGACGGACCTGCTGGGTGATTTCGGTCTGAACGTCGGCAAGGAACGCGCGGTCTGAGGGATAGGGCATGCAGGAAAACATGAAGTCATGCCAGACGAGCAGTCCCAACTCGTCGCACAGATCGTAGAACCAGTCGGGTTCATATTGCCCGCCGCCCCAGACGCGCAGCATATTGTAGTTTGCTGCTTTGGCACTTTGCAGCAGGTCTTCGACCATTTCTGGCGTGATGCGCGAGGGGATGGCGTCTGCGGGTATCCAGTTGGCGCCCATCATTGTGATGTCGCGGCCATTGATGCGGCATTTGAAGCTGTGGTCGATCTCGTCCTTTTCGACGATCCATTCGAGTTTGCGCAACCCGATCTTTTGGCTGGTTGTTTCACCATCGAGATCGGTGACGAGATCGTAAAGTGGTTGGCCGCCCTGCCCGACAGGCCACCAAAGATTTGGACTATCGATGGTGATCGAGTGCTCGATAAGGTTCTCGCCCTTTTCCACCTCGATGTCGCCACCGACGGTTTGGCCGTCGATTATGTGAGTGAGAGAAACCGTACCGGAATCAAAGGCATGGACTCTGGTTTTGAGAACCAGATTCACCTTTCCATTCTCATGGAGCTGGTCGATCTGGACGCTTTCGGTGCGGGCCAATGCAGAACGGCGCAGCTCCATGCGGCCATAAACACCGATCGGCATCAGGCAGATTCCCCAGTCCCATCCTGCATGACAGGCCGTCTTGCGCACGAAATTGAGGTGGGCAACCTTCTGGTTCATGGCCGCATAGGGAATGGCGAAGGGATGGGCATCGGCCCGTGATTGAGCCACTTCGGGCACCGCGGCGAAAGCGATAGTCAAGGTGTTTTCCCCTGCCCTTATCTTGCCCGTGACGTCGAGATCGTAACGGATGAACTGGTTCTGGGTTTGCGCAATCGCCTCGCCATTGAGGAGCACGGTCGCTATGCAATCGACCTCGGACAGGGTGAGCGTCAGATAACCTTCAGCCATATCCGCGGGCACATCGAAGTGCCGCTCGACGGTCCAAGAGGTTTTGTAAACCCAGGCGACGGCATCTTCGTTCTGGCCGAAATAAGGGTCGGGGATCTCAGCGGCTTCAAGCAAGGCGGTATGCACATCGCCGGGTAACGTTATCTCGCCCGACCAGCCGCGCTCGGGCGCAGAAAGCGAAAAACGGCCGCCAAGATCGAGCGATTTGTAATCGATTACCTCTCGGGACATCGCACTTTCCTGGGCCATGGCGTCTCTCCTCCTAACGCGATTGGGTTCTTGGCAGGTGTGGTATCGCCTTCTACTTTAGTTCAGGGTCGGGATGAAATGGAAATCTCCAACACGGACTGGAGGCGATGATGAACGATATCGAACGCGACAATCCCGGCCTTCCGCATCTGCCCCCGACCTATCCGGTGGGGTTTCTGGTTCTGGCAATTATTCTCGAATTCGTCGTGCCTATCCGGTTTCTGGCGGCTCCGACGCTGCTTTCGATGCAGGCACTGTCGGGAGCGGCGCTCCTTGCCGCCGGGCTGACGCTCGACATCTGGGCCTTTAGGCTGTTTAAAGCCGCCGGCACCAATCCCGAGCCTTTCAAACCCACGACGGCGATCGTCGCGCACGGCCCCTACAGGTTCACACGCAACCCGATGTATGTGGGCTTTCTGTTGAGCCTTTACCGGGATCGGCCTGCTGTTTGCACTGGAATGGACACTGATAGCGCTGCCCGTCTTGTGGTTCGTCCTCGACCGGGTGGTAGTGCAGCGAGAAGAAGCCTATCTCACCGGCAAGTTCGGCGCAGACTATGAAACGTTTCTGGCACAGACGCGCCGCTGGATATGAACAGGCTGATCGGCCCGCGGATGCGCGCGGCGTGAAGCTGCCTATTCTGCGGCTTCCTCGTCCTTGAGATCGAGGAACCCTCCGGACTGGCGCTCCCAGAGCCGGGCATAGTGCCCGCCCCGTGCCAACAACGCGTCGTGGGTGCCCTCTTCGACAATGCGCCCGTGGTCGAGGATGATAAGCCGATCCATGGCAGCGATAGTCGAAAGCCGGTGCGCAATGGCGATGACCGTCTTGCCGTCCATGAGCATATCGAGCTGGCTCTGAATTGCCGCCTCAACCTCGCTGTCGAGAGCGGAAGTTGCCTCGTCGAGCACGAGAATGGGGGCATCCTTGAGCAAGACGCGGGCGATGGCGACGCGCTGGCGCTGGCCGCCCGAAAGCTTGACCCCGCGTTCACCCACCTGCGCGTCATAATCCGTCCGGCCACGGTTGTCCTTGAGCTCCAAGATAAAATCATGGGCTTCGGCGCTTTTGGCAGCGGCGATCATCTCTTGTTCACTCGCGCCGGCCTTGCCGAACAGGATGTTGGCTTTGACCGAGCGGTGCAGGAGCGCCGTGTCCTGGGTAACAACCCCGATATTGGCTCGCAGCGATTCCTGGGTGACTTTCGAGATGTCCTGACCGTCGATCAGGATGCGGCCGCTCTCGAGATCGTAGAAGCGTAGCAACAGATTGACGAGCGTCGACTTGCCGGCACCCGAATGGCCAACCAGCCCGATCTTTTCGCCCGCGCGAACATTGAGGTCGACGCCCTCGATGATCCCCTTTTCACGGCCATAATGGAATTTGACGTTCTCGAATTTGATAGCGGCATTTGTGACCTTGATCGGCTCCGCATCGGGAGCGTCGGTCAATTCGAGGGGCCGGGCGATGGTTTCCATGGCGTTCTGGGCGACACCGAAATGGCGCATCATGCCGTTGAGCTGGCCCATCAAACGGCCCTGCATCATGTTGAGACGCAACACCAGGCTCAGCGTAAAGGCGATGGCGCCGACCGTAATGGCATTTGTTGTCCAAAGCTGGATGGCCAGCAGCCCGAAGGCAATAATCATCACGGTGCTGAGCAGGCCCATCGACGCCCGCATACCCGTGACAAGACGCGCCAGCCGGGTTGCGGAATCGAGGAAGCGCTCGAAACCTCGTTTCACGTAGGTGTCGTTGTCCTCCGCATTTCCGAACAGGCGCAGGGTCTGGACATTGGCAAAGCTGTCGGTGATCCGGCCGTTGAGCACCGAAGCATTTTCGGCGTTCTCGGCGGCGCGGCTACGCATGCGCGGCACGTAGTACCTGGCCATCAAAAGTATTGTCGCGATCCAGATCACGACAAGCGCCGCCATACGCCAATCGAGTTGGGCGAAAAGGAAAATGGTGGTGCCCGCAAAAATGGTCAGCGCCCAGCCGATCTGGATAACGCTCGAGACGAAATCGTTGAGCGATTGAGCGGCCTGGGACACCTTGGTGACCAGCCGTCCCGCGAAATCATCGTTGAAGAACCGGATCGACTGGCGCGACACATAGGCATAGGTCTGCCAGCGCACCATTGTGTTGAACCCGCGGCCGATGGTCTGTTCTTCGACCAGTGCCTGCAGCACCGGCGCCGCAAAGCGGCCCACGACAACCACCACCAGCATCATTGAAAGCTCGGTGCCGTGGGCGACGATGAGCCCTCCCCAGCCGCCAGCCGCATCGGTGCTTTCGAGCAAATCGATAAGCCGGCCCATGTAGAAAAAGAACAACGCCTCGAACAGCGAGGTGAGCCCGGTAAACAGCAGGACTGCGAGGTAG
Organism: Rhizobiales bacterium UBA1912; assembly: GCA_002337455.1. Taxonomy (GTDB): domain Bacteria; phylum Pseudomonadota; class Alphaproteobacteria; order Rhizobiales; family Devosiaceae; genus Pelagibacterium. Next base: position 11,470 of record DDGC01000029.1, read on the forward strand.
GGCGCCCTGGCCTGGCGGATATAGTACCAGAGAAACGCCCAGATGGTGTCGGGCGGCTGGATGTTCCCCTTGTGCTCGAAGGGTTTGATCCATGTTTCGAAAATTTTTGAGATGCGGGCGGGAAGGCTCAGGGTTTCTTGCGTCATGTTCTGATAAATGGTGCCAGCAAGAGATTATGTCAAGATATATCTTAGACACAATCCCTGCCGCCGCCAGCCTTCCCGTGTTCTGCACTATTGCGCGGCGACCTCCTCGGCATCCGCGTCGATGAAACCGCCCGATTGGCGCGCCCAGAGGCGGGCATAAGTGCCCCCTGTTTCCACAAGCTCGGCATGGGTGCCTTGTTCCACGACCCTGCCCTCTTCGAGGATGATAAGCCGATCCATGGCAGCGATGGTCGAAAGCCGGTGCGCAATGGCGATGACCGTCTTGCCTTCCATGAGCATATCGAGCTGGCTCTGGATTGCCGCCTCAACTTCGGAATCAAGAGCCGACGTAGCTTCATCGAGCACCAGGATCGGCGCATCCTTGAGCAGAACGCGCGCAATGGCGATGCGTTGGCGCTGGCCGCCCGAAAGCTTGACGCCGCGCTCGCCCACATGAGCGTCGTATCCCTTGCGGCCCTTGGCATCGACCAGCGTCAGGATGAAATCATGCGCCTCGGCCTGCCGTGCGGCGGCGATCATGTCCTCGTCGGTGGCATCGGGGCGGCCATACTTGATGTTATCGGCCACCGAGCGGTGCAGGAGCGATGTGTCCTGGGTCACAACGCCGATATTGGCGCGCAACGAATCTTGGGCCACCGACGCAACGTCCGTTCCGTCGATGAACACGTGCCCGCTCTGGCGGTCGTAAAAGCGCAGCAACAGATTGACGATTGTCGATTTGCCCGCACCCGAGCGCCCGACAAGCCCAATCTTTTCGCCGGCACGGATGTGCAGGTTAAGACCCTCGATCACCTTGGATGTGCCTTCGTCGCCCTTCTTGCCATAGTTGAAGGCCACGTCCCTGAAAACGATATCGCCCTTCACGCGTTCCAGTCTGGGCGCATCGGGTTCGTCGGCAACGATGGCGGGCAGCGAGAGCGAATTGATGCCGTCGCGCACTGTGCCGATGTTTTCGAACAGTGCCGACATTTCCCACATGATCCATTGGCTCATGCCCTGGAACCGCAAAACGATGGCGGCAGCCGCCGCAACGGCGCCAGCGCTGACCAAATCGTCGAGCCACAGCCAGATGCCGACAAAGCCCACGGCAAACAGCAGCAACCCATTGAGAATGGTGATGGCCTGATTGAGGATCGTCACATAGCGCATCTGGCCGTGGACGGTCTGGAGAAACTCGTCCATCGCCTGCTTGGCGTAGGTCTCTTCGCGGCTCGAGTGCGAGAACAGTTTCACCGTCGCAATGTTGGTGTAGCTGTCGACGATCCGACCCGTCATCATCGAACGCGCATCGGCCTGAAGCTCGGAAATCTTGCCGAGCTTGGGCACGTAATGGCGCAGCAAAAGGACGTAGGCGACAACCCAGGCAATGAAGGGCAGCGCCAGCCAGATATTGTTCATGGCCGCCAAAACGACGGCGCCGATGAAATACACGATGACGTAGTTGAGGACGTCGAGCAGTTTCATCACCGTTTCGCGGACGGCCAGCGCCGTCTGCATCACTTTCGTGGCGATGCGACCGGCAAATTCGTCCTGAAAATAGCTCATCGACTGACGGATGAGGTAGCGGTGCGCCATCCAACGGATACGCTGGGGGAAATTGCCCAGCAGCGTCTGGTGGATAATCAGGTTCGAGATCAACACCAACGTCGGCACGACCAGCAGCACGAACAGGCTCATCCAGAACAGCATCGGGCCCTCATCGGCCAGGAAGGTCTCCTTGTCGGCCTCCGCAAGCCAGTCGATGACGTTGCCCAAAAACCCGAACAGGGCAATTTCAGCCAGCGCGACCAGCGTCGAGAGCACCGCCATGGCAATCAGCGGTAGCTTTACGCCGTCCATATAGTGCAGGCAGAAGGCCAGCAGCGTCCTCGGCGGTTGCGAGGGTGCCTGGGGCGGATAGGGATTGAGCAGTTTTTCGAACCAGCGGAACATCGGACAACCAATAGGGAAGAGAACCCGGCATCGCCGCTCGCACCTTCCCACATGCGCGAACGGAAACGGAGGATATTAATTTAGCAAGCAAACACTTGATAAATTCAATTCGGAAATTCGTCAAGCACTAGCTCTGCCGCAAGGACGTTTCCGCCTCCGCGAATCCGACACCGAAAAGAGTCCGTCGGGCAGCCCGGCAGAATAGCAGTCTTGGGGACGAGTCGCATGTCCCTTCGATGACATTTGGCCGGCGCACGGCAACCCTTAACAAAGTGGAAATATTTTTCTCAGGCCTAAGTGACTCTGCCGACTCGACAATTTTCGCCGGCGCAAATACCGGCAAAAAATGCCTATGGACAAGAGTCATTCAACCGATTCAAAGTCTTAGCATCAAGGAAATTGGTTGGGGCAGCCGCTGGAACGCGGTTGATCGGGCATGGGTTCGGCGGAGACATCCGGCGTCAGCGATAAGGGATTCGGGGGCGGCGCCAGCAGCCTTTTCCAGCGCATCCTTTCGGCCAGCAACCTGCCCGCCCCTGTCCTGCTCACTCTTGTCGCCACCGTGGTTTCGGCCGGCTTTTTCGTCGGCAACGACATCGTCCGGTCCCAGGCCGAGCTTGAGGACCGCGTTCAACTGGTCGCCGCCCTTGCTGCAGCGCAGATCGAACCCGGATCACTGTCTGCCTCGCTCTCTGCGACGCCCGCAATTCCACCCGCGCTTTCCGACAGCACACACGTTGCAGTTCTCACGGAAGCCGGCGATGTGCTGTTCAGCTCAGCGCCTGAAATCGCCAGGATCGACGCAGCGTTTTCGTTGCCTGCCGATCAATACATTCAGGCGACTGCATCGCTGGCCGACAACGCCGGTGACGTGACGGTGTTTGTCCCAAGGCTGTCCATCCTCGAAAACATCGCCTGGCGCCATGGATGGATCCTTGCGGCCTTGCTGTTCGGCGCCGCCCTGATCGGCCATTCGGCCCGCAAGGCGTCCCGGCGCGGCACATCGCTGCTCCCGGCCATCGAGGCTGTACCGTACGGGCTGGCGCATTGGTCGGAAGACGGGCTCCTGGTGTGCACCAACCCCGCCTTCGCACGCCTGTTGCGGCTCGACCGGACAACAACGGCCCCGGGCATCCCCTATTCTCTGATCAGTGAAACGATTGCGGGCGAGATTTCCGCCCGGCCGGTGCTCGACACCGAGCGCCAGCGTGTCGTCGAGGTGACGCGCGACGACGGCTCGGTGATCATGCTGGACGAACGCCCCTGCCCCTCGGGCGGGTTCGTGACCATCGTAACCGACATCACCGAACGCAAGGCGGCTGATCGCCTTCTGGGTTCGATCCGGGAAGAGCAGCGCCTTCTGGCCCGGCGCTATCATGAGGAAAAGATCAGGGCCGAGGCCTCGAGCCGAGCCAAGACCAGCTTTCTGGCCCACCTCTCTCACGAAATTCGCACGCCGCTTAATCACATTATCGGCTTTGCCGACATGATTGCGCTCGAAACCTTCGGACCGCTGGGTGACGCGAAATACAATTCCTACGTCGCCGACATCAAATGCGCCGGTGAAAAGCTACTCGACTCCTTTGCGGAAATCCTAGAATTTGCCGAACTCGAAGGTGGCCGCAAGACGCTGAAAAAAGAAACCGTCGCCATCGACGACCTGCTTTCAGGCTGTTCGATCCGCTTTGCGGGTCGCGCCGCCAAGGCAGGGGTCCGGCTCGACGTCGCGCGGCGCACCCGGGGGTGGCTTTCAGCCGACCGGCACTATCTCGACCGCATGCTGGCCAACCTCGTTGAAAACGCCCTGCGATTCACGCCCGCGGGCGGCATGATCCGGGTCGCCGCCTGGCCGGCGGACAATGGCGTCGTGCTGGAGGTCACCGACACGGGTATCGGGATGAGCGAAGAGCAGATGGGCAAACTCTCCCAACCTTTCGTCCTCCCTGACGCCGCCTTCGCGCGCGACCATAACGGCATCGGGCTTGGCATCGCCATGGCCCGCGCCGTGGCCGAGCAGAGCGGCGGGCGGCTGGCTATCGACTCGCTTGAGGGGATCGGGACCACCGTGGCAATTTCCCTGCCCATGGCGTCAGCAACTGAAGATCAGTTGCCGACCCCGATTGCCGCTGCGAAAGCGGCTTAGAGTGTTTCCAGGACAAGCGGAAATGCTCTAGCCCCGCATCCTCTCGTAAAATTCCACTGCCGCCTCACTGACTTCGGCGCGCATCGCACCGATATCGGCTTCAAGCCTCGAAAAGTCCGGGTAGTTAGCGCGGCGGGCCACCAATTCGCGGAAGGCCGGCGTCCAGCCCTCGTCCTTAAGCGGATCGACAAGGCAGGCACTCATCAATTGCAGGATCGCCGTGTACGTCGCGTGGATTTCAGCGAGGCGCTCGCCTTGCGGCAGTATGGCCGTTTCGGCCAGCCGCAGCAGCACTTTGGCAGGCGGCGCCTGCGGCACTTCAAGCTTTGCCCCTTCGAGCAACTGCGCCGTCTGGGCGATAAATTCGAGATCGACCAGCCCGCCATCATGCAGTTTGAGGTCGAACGGGTGGCGCGGCGGGCGCTCCTTTGCCATCAGGGCGCGCATGTCGAGCACGTCGCCGACGATCTTCGCCCGGTCGCGCGGCAGAGCCAATATCCGGTCGATCTCGTCATCAACCGCTTCGGCCAGACCCGGGTCGCTGATCGCCACCCGCGCGCGGGTCAGCGCCAGATGCTCCCAGGTCCAGGCCTCATCGGCCTGATAGGTGCGGAAGCGCTTCAGGCTTGTCGCCAGCGGGCCGGAGTTGCCCGACGGGCGCAGCCGCATGTCGGCCTCGTAGAGCACGCCCTCTGCGGTCGGCGCCGAAATGGCGGCAACCAGCCTTTGGGTGAGGCGGGTGAAATAGGTGGCAACATCCAGCTCTCGCTCGCCATCAGAGCCAGTCGTGCCCTCGGGCACATCGTAGAGCATTATGAAATCGAGGTCGGAGGTCAGCGTCATCTCGCGGCTGGCCATCTTGCCGAAACCGAGCAATCCCACCCGCGCACCGGGGATCGTGCCGTGCCGCTGCGCAAAATTTTCACGCACAGCGGCGAACAGGCGAGCCAGCAGCGTTTCGGCCAACGCCGTAAACTGGCGCCCTGCCTGTTGGGCCGAAAGCGCCCCGCCCACGAGACCGGCGGCAATGAGGAATTTCTGTTCCTGGCCGATGATGCGGGCCCGGTCGATCAGATCTTCGAAACTGCGCGCCTCGGCAAGAAAGGCGTCGACGCTGGCGACCAGCGTTTCCGAGGTCGCGACATCGCCCGCAAAGGACGGATCGATCAACCCGTCCACCACATGGGCGCGATGGATCACGGCTTCGGCCAGCCGCGGGGCCGAGGACATGAAATCGAGCAGCAACTGGCGCAACTGGGCATGATTGCGCAGCAGCGCAAACATCTGAACGCCGGCCGGCAGGCGGGTCAAAAAGTCGTTGAACCGCGTAAAGGCGATATCGGGATTGCCGCTGTCGGCAAACGTCTTGAGCAGGCCGGGGATCAGTTCGGTCAGATGCTCGCGCGCCTTAGAAGCGCGGGTCGCGGCATAGCCGCCATAATGCCATTTGCGGATTGTAGCGGAGACCGATGCAGGATCGGAAAACCCCAGATTTGTAAGGGTTTCCAGCGTATCGGGGTCATCGTCCGAGCCGGTGAAGACCAGATTGCCCAAATCCCCTGAAAGGCTTTCACCCTCGGAAAACAGTTCGGCGTAATAATCGGACACCCGCGCCAATGCGGCGCGATAGTCGGCTTCGAACGTCTCGCGGTTCTCGCAGCCCATGAGCAGCGCGATCTCGGCTACGCCCTCTTCGGTTTCGGGCATCACATGGGTTTGCTCGTCGCGCAGCATCTGGAGGCGGTTTTCGACCGCCCGCAGGAACCAATAAGTTTCCTCCAGATCAGTTGCGGCCTCGGCGCTGATCCATTTGCCTTCGACCAGCGCCGCCAGCGCCTTGACTGTAGGCCGCACCCGAAGATGGGGGTCGCGCCCCCCGGCAATCAATTGCTGGGTCTGGACGAAAAACTCGATCTCGCGGATGCCGCCGCGCCCCAGCTTGACGTTGTGGCCGAGCACGCGCTGTTCCCCGACCTTGCGGTGAATGTTGATCTGGCGTTTCATCGCCTGAATGTCGGCGATCATCGCGAAGTCGAGATGCTTGCGCCAGATGAAGGGTGCGAGTTCCTTGAGGAACTGATTGCCCACCCCGATATCGCCGGCACATGGCCGCGCCTTGATCCAGGCCGCCCGCTCCCAGTTCTGGCCGCGCGATTCATAATAGCTCAGCGCCGCATCGAACGAGATGGCCACCGGGGTTGATCCCGGATCAGGGCGTAGCCGCACGTCGGTGCGGAACACATACCCATCGGCGGTGCGGTCCTGCATGATCGAGACCAGCCGACGGATGATCCGGACGTAGAATTTGTTGTGGTCAGCATCCCCAGGCAACACGGCCACCATGGGGTCGTAGAACGCCACGATGTCAATGTCGGAGGAATAATTGAGTTCCTGTCCGCCATGCTTGCCGAGCGCAAAGATCGCCAGCCCGGAATTGGCGGCACGGGCCTGTTCGGCTGGCTGGGCCAGCTTGCCCTCGCGGCCAGCCTCGGCCATCAGGAAGTCGAGCGCCGCTTCGAGCGCCGCGTCGGCGATATCGGACATGCAGCGGGTGGTATCCCGCGACGTCCATACCCCACCGATCTCGGCAACCGCCGACAGCAGCGCGCCGCGCGCCTTGCCGACCCGCAAACGCCGGGCCAATTCGGCCTCGTCGTCGCACGCCCCGGCGTCCCGCATATCGTCGATCAGTGCCGAAAAGGCCGTCTCAGGCTCAGTCTGCAGCGCCCCGGCAAACCATTGGGCATGCCGGACAGCAAGGTCCTGCAGATACGGCGCCGTGGCAAAGATCGGGCCCAAGGTGCCCACGGCGCCATCGAACGCGGCGCGCTCGTTGTCGGCCAGAACATCGGTCAAGTCTTGGGGCAGGGCCGCATCTGATCTAGCGCCCAACGCGCGCAGGGCCGGTCCCAGCGCACTCATGACAATACCGCCCTATGGCGCGGGAAAGGTGATGATGGCCCTTGCGCCGGGCGCGTTGTCCTCGAAGCGGATATCGCCCCTGTGCAGGCGCACGACAGCCGAAACCAGCGCGAGGCCCAGCCCGGCTCCTGGCTCGGTGCGGCTGGCTTCGAGCCGCGCGAAGCGCTCGAAAACGCGCGAGCGGTCCGCCTCGGGAATGCCGGGTCCTTTGTCAGCGACTTCAATGACGATCCTCCCCGCTTCCCGCCGTGCAGCAAGACTTATGCTACCGCCTTCGGTGTTCTGGCCGTATTTTATGGCGTTTTCGACAAGATTTACAAGGGCTTGACCGATGAGTTCGCGGTTTGCATCGAGTTCGATTCCTGGCTCGATCGCGGCGTCCAGTGCCATGCCGGCATCTTCGGCGACCGGGGTGTAGAGTTCGGCCACGTCGGCGACCACTTCGCTCAGATCGATATTGGAGAATGCCCCGGTCGAGGTACCCGCTTCGGCCCGGGCAATAAGCAGCAGGGCGTTGAAGGTGCGAATGAGCTGGTCGGATTCGGCGATGGTGGTTTCGAGCGCCACGCGCCGCGCCTCGGGATCTGGATTGCGCAGCGCCGCCTCGGCCTTGTTGCGCAGGCGAGTGAGCGGGGTCTTGAGGTCATGGGCGACATTGTCGGTGACTTCCTTGAGCCCCACCATCAGCCGCTCGATGCGTTCGAGCATGGCGTTGAGGCTGGTGGCAACCGCGTCGAATTCATCATTACGGCCCGTCACCGGAACGCGCTCGGACAGATTGCCCGACATGATCTTGTTGGATGTGCCGGTAATGGCGTCGATTCGCCGAAGCACGTAGCGCGCAGTCAGGCCCCCGGCCAGAACCGAAAGCACGATAATGCCGATGACGCCGCCGAAGAACGTGCGCAGGATAATGGCGTTGAACCCGCGCCGCTCGCCAACGTCCCGGCCGATGACCAACCGCAATCCGTTGGGCAGCTCGAGCGATTCCACCATGGCCGTCCCGCTGGTCGGCACAGCGTCTTCGGGCCCGCCAAAGATCTCGCGGCCGCGTTCATAGTTGAGTTCGTAACGTCCCGGCTCGGTCAGGACGACCGCTGGAAAATCGGTCACGTTGCCGGCGATCATCACACCTGTCGGGTCGCCGAGATAATAGATGCCCGGCCCCGGACGGTCGGCCAGCTTCTGAACGGCAAAAGCCACAGCGCGCACGCCCGACTGGCTGGAGAGAAGCCGTATCTGGACAATTTCGCGTTGGACGTCGCGCAATTGCTCGCGCTGGATCTGGATCGCGCTTTGATAGGCAATGAGCCCCAAAAGCACGATGGCAAAGCCCACGAAGATCGCGATGAACATCGCCGTGAGCCGGACCGTGGTGGTCCGCCACAGAGAGCGCAACCGGAAGGGCCTCGGCGCCGCGTCAGTCACGGATCATATATCCCGCGCCGCGCACGGTCTGCAGCAGTTGGCGCTGATGACCCTTGTCAACCTTGCCACGCAGGCGCGACATGTGCACGTCGATGACGTTGGTCTGGGGGTCGAAGTGATAGTCCCAGACGTTTTCGAGCAGCATGGTCCGGGTGACGACCCGGCCCGCGTTTTTCATGAGGTATTCGAGCAGGCGGAATTCGCGCGGCTGAAGAACTATGGTTTCCGCTGCCCGCTCGACCTTGCGCGACAGCCGGTCGAGGGTCAGATCGCCCACCTGGTAGGAGGTTGCCGCCTCGCTCGGGGCAGAGCGGCGCGCCATCACTTCGATGCGGGCCAGAAGTTCGGAAAAGGCGTAGGGCTTGACCAGATAGTCATCCCCGCCGGCCCGCAATCCCGTAACGCGGTCATCAACCTCGCCGAGCGCTGAAAGGATCAGGACGGGGGTCTTGTCTTCCTCGGCTCGAAGGGACTCGATGATCGAAAGGCCATCGCGGCGGGGCAGCATGCGGTCGACAATCAGGACGTCGTATTCCATGCCCGAGGCCATAGCAAAACCGGTCTCGCCATCGCTGGCATGATGGGTGACATGGCCGCATTCATCGAGGGCCTGAATGAGATAGGACGCCGCTTCGCGGTCGTCTTCGATAAGCAATATCTTCACTGCACGCCCCCGGAAATAAAAGGGACCGGCCCCGAAAGGCCGATCCCAAAGGTTGTTACTCTTCGATATCGAGCGGGACGCCTACGAAGCGGACGACGCCGTCGCGGGAAACACGGAGCGATACCGCCGACTTGCCTTCGCTGCGCGCCGCATCGATGGCCGCCTCGAAGTCCTCGGGCGTGGATACGGCACCGCCGTTCGCCTGCTCGATCACGTCGCCGGGCATCAGGCCGCGCGAGGCGGCGCCACTATCGGCTTCGATGGATTCGACCACAAGGCCCTCTCCGCCCTCATTGGGGATCACCGTCACGCCGATCGACGAGCTTGTCGATTCAGGAGCGACTTCTTCCTCGGGTTCCTGGGGCGAAGGAGCGGCTTCTTCATCTTCCTCGAGGCGGTCGAGCGTCACTGTGATGTCGAGTTCGTCGCCGCTACGGATAACGCCGAGTTCGACATCGGAGCCGGGCGACTGCTGAGAGATCACCCGCGACAGTTCGCGCGCCGAGCTCACGCCCTCGCCGTTGACCGAGACGATGACGTCGCCGGATTCAACACCAGCGGCGGCTGCCGGGGCGCCTTCGATAGGCTGGGTCACCAGCGCACCGTTGGAATTGGCAAGGCCGAGCGCATCGGCGAGATCGTCATTGAGATCCTGGAGCGAAACGCCAAGGAAGCCGCGCGTCACAAAGCCGGTATCCTGGAGCTGGGAAATCACGCTCTGGGCAAGCGTTGCCGGAATGGCGAACGCGATGCCCACATTGCCGCCCGACGGCGAGAAGATGGCGGTGTTGACGCCGACCACTTCGCCCTGGGTATTGAACGAAGGACCACCCGAATTGCCGCGGTTCACCGCAGCGTCGATCTGGAGGAAATCGTCGTAGTAGGAGGCGTTGATGTCGCGGCCACGAGCCGAAACGATACCCGCCGTCACCGTGCCACCGAGGCCAAACGGATTGCCCACGGCAACCACCCAGTCGCCCACCCGGGCTTCGTCGGTCGCAAATTCAACGAAGGGCAGATCGCTGCGCTCTTCACGAACCTTGAGCAGGGCCAGGTCGGTGCGCGGATCGGTGCCGATGATGTCGGCGGCCAGTTCGGTGTCGTCCTCGAGGAGGACGGTGACTTCGCTTGCGTCCTGAACAACGTGGTTGTTGGTCACGATGTAGCCGTCAGCCGAAATGATAAAGCCCGATCCCACGGCCTGCATGAAATCGCGCGGGCGGTTCGGGCGCTCGGGGTTTGGCGCGCCAAAAGGTTCTTCGAACTGGTCAAAGAAGCGGCGCAGCGGATGATCTTCGGGCAGGTCGGGGAATTCGAACTGGAAATTGGGGCCACGCTGGACCTGCTGAACGGGAACTTCGGAGCGAACCTGTACCGAGACCACGGCCGGCGAAACCGACTCCACCAGATCTGCAAACCCGGTCATGGGAGGCGAGCCCACGTCGGTGCCGACCTGCTGGGCAATGGCTGGCTGGGTGTTGACGAATCCGGCGCCAAGTGTACCCGCTGCGACAATCATCGCCATGGCAGATGCGGCGATCCACTTGCGCTTCGGCGTAGAAAACATGTTGGACATATTGGAAAGATCCTCTCTGTTACAGGCAGTTCGTCTCTGCTGTTGGCGTCTATGTAATACGCGTGGGCTTTCCGCACAGTTGCATGCAGATTAAATCTTGGTAATGGACCGGGCCGAATTGTGGCCTAACCCCACACAGCCTGCCGCAACATTTCAAGTGCCATCAAGGTCAGAATGAACCTAAAGCCCCTGCGAAACGTCTTCTCCGACACCCTGTCCAGGATGCGGCTTCCCAAGACGGTCCCAAGAAAACCGGTCAGGATCATGGCCAGGACCAAGGGCAGGTATGTGGCAAACGCAAAGCCGAAAAATGTGAAGGTGACGGCCTTGGCAATGTTGTTGAGCGTCATCAGGCTCGCCTGAGTGGCGATCAACTGCCTGCGGTCGTCGAGCTTGCGCAAAAAGTTGGCCACCAGCGGCCCGACCGCCCCCACGAACATTCCCACGCCACCGATGACAGTGCCCGCCGCGAAATCGGCAATTGGCCCGCGTCCGGTCACACGCGGTTGAGGCACCCATACGCAATAGAGGATGAACAGCCCGATCACCGCCTGAAACAGGGCCTCAGGGATCGATACCGCCAGGCTTCCGCCCAAAACAATGCCGAGCACGCTTCCTGCCCCGAACCACAGCATGAGATGCCACTGGATATGGGCGCGCTGGACGATGGCACGACCGCCGTTCGAGCCAAGCTGGACTAACCCGTGTACGGGGATGACCACCGCTGGCGGGAATACCAGCCCGAGCGCCGCGAGCATGGCAATGCCACCACCCAGCGAGAACATGGCGGTTATCATCGATGTGATAAAGCTGACGGCAATCAGTGTGAGCGCGATCCATATGGAAAGGCCGTCCGGCAACAATTGCGCGATCTCGAAATTCATATGGCAGGCTCCCTGCCTTTTGATGGCAGAGCCCGCGAGCGAGAACAAGCGCGCTTGAGGTTTGGGTTTCCGCGGTGTGGGAAACCTAGTTCTTGCGCAATCTTTCGAGCGCCTTTTCCTCGTCCGATGACAGGCCGGACTTGCCGGTCACGGTTTTGCGGCGGCGGACGGCCCAGATGGCCAGGACGATCAGCCCGCCTGCAAGGAGTATGGGCGTTGCGACCCACAGAAAGATCGTGTGTCCGGCAAACACCGGATTGAGCAACACGAACTCGCCGTAGCGCGCCACCACGAAGTCATAGACTTCGGTGTCTGTATCGCCCGCCACGAGCCTCTCGCGCACCAGTAGACGCAGGTCGCGGGCCAGTTCGGCGTCGGAATCGTCGATGGACTGGTTCTGGCACACAAGGCAGCGCAGATTGCCCGAAATCGACCGGGCCCGCTGTTCGAGTACGGGATTGTCCAGCACTTCGTCAGGCTGCACGGCGCCCGCCGTCATCGGCAGCATCAGAGCCAGCAGCGTGGCCAGCACAAACATCAATCGCTTCACTGGGCTGCTCCCGCGGGCTTTGTCTTCGCCTTGGCGGGCGCGCCGATCCGCATGCGCCGGTCGGTGAGCGATAGGAACCCCGCTCCGGCCATCAGGACGGCGCCCAGCCAGATCAGCAGCACGAACGGCTTGTGCCAGAGGCGCACGACCCGCCCGTCGGCGCCGAAGCGCTCGCCGAACTGCACATACATCTGGCTGAACCCGTACGTCGCAATGCCCGCCTCAGTGGTCGGCGTACCGCTCACCGCATAAACGCGGCGTTCGGAGGTCAATTGCCGGTCACGGCCCCATGGTGCATCGATCAGGAAGGTGCCCCGGTCGGCGGTGAAATTGGGGCCTTCAAAATGAACCTCGCCCTGATAGGTGATCGAATATCCGGCGATATCGGCAGTTTCCCCGGCCTGCATCGATGTGACGTTCTCGGTCTGGAAAGCCGTCGCGCACACGATACCGATCACCGAAACGCCGACGCCGGCATGGGCAATGGTGGTGGACCATGCGGTCTTGGGCAAGCCCTTGAGCCGCTGCCAGCTTTGCGCCCATCTGACCCTGCCGATGGCGGCGCGTTCGGCCAGTTCGGCAATCGCGCCGACGATAACCCAGATGCCGATGCCCAGCCCGATAGGCGCCAGCGAAACCGGAAAACCCATCAGCCCGAAAATCAGAAGAGTGAGCACCAGCGTTACGATGATCGCTGCAAAGAGCCTTTGACCCACTGCAACCAGATCACCCCGCTTCCAGGCCAGGAACGGCCCGAACGGGATCAGCAGCAACAGCGGCACCATCAGCGCCCCAAAGGTCAGATCGAAGAAGGGCGCACCAACCGTGATGCGCGCCCCGGTCAGCGCTTCGAGAACCAGCGGATAGAGTGTTCCGATCAGAACGCCCGCTGTCGCCGCCGAGAGGAACAGATTGTTCAAAATCAGCGCGCCCTCGCGGCTGATCGGCGCAAAAAGCCCGCCATGGCGCAGCGTCGAGGCGCGCAGCGCAAACAGCGTGAACGCACCGCCGATGAAGGCCGCCAGCATCGCCAGAATGATGACGCCGCGCGTGGGGTCCGACGCGAACGAATGCACCGAGGTCAAAATACCCGAACGCACGAGAAACGTACCGAGCAGGCTCAGCGAGAAGGTGATGATGGCCAGAAAGATCGTCCAGATTTTCAGCGCATTGCGCTTTTCCATGACGATGGCTGAATGGAGCAGCGCCGTGCCGGCCAGCCAGGGCATGAAGCTGGCGTTTTCCACGGGGTCCCAAAACCACCAGCCGCCCCAGCCCAATTCGTAATAGGCCCAGTACGAGCCCATGGCGATCCCCAGCGTCAGGAACGACCAGCTGGCCAGCGTCCAGGGCCGCACCCAGCGTGCCCAGGCTGCATCGATCCGCCCGGAAACCAGCGCCGCTACGGCAAAGGAAAAGCAGATCGAAAACCCGACATAGCCGAGGTACAGCAGCGGGGGATGGATGGCGAGGCCGATATCCTGAAGCACGGGATTGAGCTCGGTGCCATTAAAGGGCGCCGGATCGAGCCGCCAGAAGGGATTTGAGGTGAACAGCACGAACCCTGAAAACGCGGCGACCATTAATCCCTGATTGGAAAGCACCAGCGTCTTGAGCTCGTCGGGCAGATTGCGCCCAAACGCCGCCACCGCCGCCCCAAACAAGGTAAGCGTGAAGACAAACAGCAGCATGGAGCCTTCGTGGTTCCCCCAGGTGCTGGTGATCTTATAGAGCATGGGCTGGAGCGAATGGGAGTGTTCGACGACCAGCCTCACCGAGAAATCGTCAACGGCAAAGGCCGAAAGCAGCGCAGCAAAGGCCAACCCGACAAGCGCGAACTGCAATATCGCTGCCTGCGAAACGAACCGCTGCGCCAACTCGCTGCCCCGCCAGAAGGCAAATCCGGCCCCGGCCTGCACGATGGCCAGAACGAAGGCCAGAACGAAGGCGAAATGTCCCAGTTCGATCGTCACGCTGCGCTATCCTTCCTCGCCCTGCCAGACGCCTTGCTCGCGCAGCGAGTCGGCGACTTCACGGGGCATGTAGGTTTCGTCGTGCTTGGCGAGCACATTGGTCGCCAGGAACGAGCCGTCGGCCTGCACGCTGCCTTCAGCCACCACCCCCTGCCCCTCGCGGAACAGGTCCGGCAGGATGCCGGTGTATCGGGCGGTCATCTCTCCGGCCCCGTCATGGACGACGAACACATTGTTTTCGCCATCCTGTTGCCAGCTGCCCTCGAGCACAAGCCCTCCCAGCCGGATTGGAGTCCCGGGTGACACTCCGGCTTCGGCAATCTCGGTGGGCGAGTAAAAGAACACGATCTGGTCGCGCAATGCGGTCAGGATCAATCCCGCCGCCAGGGCGAGAATGACGCCGAGGCCGGCAATGACACCGAGGCGTTTCTGTTTGCGTTTCCAGGCCATTGCCTTACTCCATCAATCCCGTTTCGCGACCGAAATCTTCGAGCGCCAGCCTGTCCTGCCCCGAAAGTGCGGCAAGACCGCGTTCGAGGTCGGCGCGCGCTGCGTCCTCGCCGTCAAGTTTGATACGCGAGCGCACGAGCTGTATCCACTCGGCTGCGCTGCCGCCTTCGTCATAGAGCCGCGCGGCCAACCCGTCGACCATGCCGCGGATCATCACGTCCATCGTCGCATCAGGCTCACTATCGCCCAGCGTGCCGCTCTCGAGCCCTGCCTGGGCGGCCACAAGACCCGAACGCGCCGTATCGATCCAGGCTTCTTCGCCGGTCGCAAGACCGAGCAATTCTTCCCATAGCGCCACGGCCTCTTCATATTCACCCGACTGGGTCAACTGGCCAGCCAGATAGAAGCGCGAGCGCACATGAACCGGATCCGCCTCGACCGCGCTGCGCAAGAGCGCCATCGCTTCGTCGTCGGCCACCCCGTCATTGCCCAAAATCAACGCTTCGGCGAGGTTGGTTTCCCTGTCCGCCGTAGGCGGCTCAAGCGACAGGACGCGCCGCCAGGCATTGGCCGCTTCGGCAAAACGCCCCTGTTCCATGTAGATCGGCGCCAGAACCAACCAGCCGCGCAAATCGTCGGGGGTTTGCTCCATCTGTGCTTCAACGGTCGCCACGGCCGCCTCGATATCGCTGGCCGATATCTGGGCCGGCACTTCGCGACCGGCCAACGGCAACGCCGGCAGGTCGGCCCGCCCAATCCAGGCGTAAAGCCCGAGGCTAGCTGCCGCGACGACCGGCAAGGCCGTCAGCATGACCGTTCTGCCGCTAATGGCGCCTTTTTTTCCCGCAGCTTCCTTTTCATGAAGGATAACTTCGCGCGCCAGTTCCGCTCTTGCCGCCGTCGCTTCATCGGCCGAAAGCCGTCCCGCTTCCAGATCGCGATCGATTCCATCGAGCTGATGGCGAAAAAAGGTGCGCGCCGCATCGGGGCTCTCGCCAGCGGCCGTGGTGCGCGGTGCCTTGCGGAGTGCCCATGCCAGTGCGCCAAGGCACACCAGAACCAGCAATATCGCTAAAATCCAGAACAAGTGTGAGACTAACCCTTGAAAACCAATGAGATGCCGTTTCTATAGGCCAAACTCGCGCAGATTGCAGTCGGCGATTGGGGCGCGCTTTGCCGCACCTTGATCGGGACTGACCCGCAGCGTAGGGGGCCGGACGGGATTGAGATGACCGAGCAAGCCAAAACCATTGCCGTGGTCGGCGCCTCCCCCTTCGCGTGGCTTCTAGCAGGGCTTTTGGCGTCTGACCATTCACGAGCAATTGTGCTGCTCAGCCCGCCACCCAATCCTCACGCCCTGCGTCCCCTGCCCTCGCTTTCCTTCGCCCCGGTCACGCGGCCGGAAACCTGGTCCATTTTGATGGCTCACGCCAAACCGGCGCTGCGGCGCCTGTCGCGCATTGTGCCGACCATCGGCGAGCGGATAGACATGCGCGTTCTGGCCCGATCCGCCGAGGCTGTGTTGGCCCTGGGCCATATGCGCCATCTTGCCGAAGGTTTCCGCTATCCTGTCGATCCGATGGAA
This sequence comes from Rhizobiales bacterium UBA1912, assembly GCA_002337455.1. Taxonomy (GTDB): domain Bacteria; phylum Pseudomonadota; class Alphaproteobacteria; order Rhizobiales; family Devosiaceae; genus Pelagibacterium. The sequence continues at coordinate 27,744 of DDGC01000029.1, forward strand.
AAAGACACCAGCGGCACTTTCATGGGACTGCGCGATGTCCGGTCGATCGATGCCTCCGCACTCCTTGGCGCGGCGCCCTCCTGGCTGTCGGCGTCCAATGTCGCCGTGCTCAATTCGATGGAGGGGCTGAAAATCCGGCGCGACGGCAGTGCGCGGTTCGGAGCGACCTCCATCGATCAGGTGATCCTGGCCGATGACGAGGCCATCCTCCAATGGGTCGACGCCGATGAAATCGCAACATTCGCGCGCATCGAGCACTGGGCCGGCATCGAAACCGCCCCTCAGCGCCATACGCGCTACCGGGCCGGCTTCGATCTCGACACGGGAACTGTCTTCGCCCAATCGGGCGATGGCGTCGTCCGCGCCGCGGCCCGCAATGACGATGGAAGGGCGCTGGCCCGCATTGCCGATTGTCTGGCCCTGGACCCCGCGCCCCGTCTCGCGGCCCAGACCAGCCTTACGCGGCTTTTTTCCCACGATGGTGCCCCGGTGCTCGGCCCCACGCGGCGGGACAAAATGTTCATCGTGGCAGGACTTGGCACGCTCGATCTGATCCTGGCACCACTGATCGCCGGGATCATTGCGGAACGCGCCAGTGGATTGGAAGCCGAATGGGCGGCGGCCCATGGCGCCGATTTGCGCCAGCCGCGACGTGAGGTGGCCGACTTCCATCCCGGGCTCGTGGCCGGGGGTGCACAATGAGCGGGAGCAATCGCCTGGCCGGAAAACTGCCGCCGGAATTTGCCCACCCGGTCATCGATCGCACCCGTCCCGTGCGTTTCCGTCTCAACGGGCGGACGCTGCACGGCTTTGAAGGCGACACCGTTCTGTCCGCGCTTCTGGCAAACGGCGTTCACATCGCCGGTCGCTACGCCGGCAATGTCATAGCGCTGGACGAGTACACCGCGCCGCCCATCGTTCTGGAAGGCAACGAGAACCGTCCCGATCTCGCCATGCCCATGGCGATCTGTCCCGCTGTCGATGGCGCCACCTTCATCTCCGTCGGACCTCGCCCTGCGGTCACCAAAACGCTGGCTGCGCGTTTCCTGCCGCGCCGCAAGGATACGCTCGGGCTCGTTTACAAGTCTGGATCGGCCGAGCCGGGCGGCTGGATCGATACCGAGGCGACCCGACGCATCACCGCCGATGTCGCGATTGTCGGGGGCGGCGTTGCCGGGCTGTCGGCGGCGCTTGCCGCCGCCCGCAAGGGCCTGCGCGTCTGCCTTGTCGAAAAGGAAGCGACGCTTGGCGGCCTATCGGTGTTTTTCGGCAAGGCCGAAGGCGAGCCGGTCCCCGAGGATACGATCAGCGAGCTGGCCAGCCAGATCGGAGAGTCCGGGCTCATCACCCTGTCTCTGGGCACAGTGGCCTTCGACATTGCCAGTTCAACGGTCGAGGCGATCCGCGTTCTCAGATCCGGTGCCCTCCCCCAGCCCGAACGCCTGTCGATAAGGGCCGACACCATCGTTCTGGCCACAGGAATGGTTGGCCGCATGCCAGTCTTTTCGGGCAACAGGCTGGCTGGCGTGGACGAAGCCAGCGCCGCATGGCGTTTGGCGGCCCGCTACAACATATGGCCCGGCGGCAGCGCCCACATCCATTCTGTAACCAATGTGGGTTACCGCATGGCGCTGCTCGGGGCGGCCAGCGGCAAATCGATAATCCGCGCCAGCGACCCCCGGATCGATCCGCAAACCCGGTTCATCGAATTCTGCAAGGCCTATGGCTACCGGCTGGGCTGGGGCATGGCTATCGGTTCGGTAGCACCCGCCCGGCGCAACGGGCTTGCCGTCCATCTGGCCAATGCGGAAAACGGGACGCCGGACGAAGAAGCAATTGCCTGCGACCGCCTCATCGTGTCGGGCGGCTGGCAGCCCGATCTCGACCTTTGGCTCAAGGCCTCCGGCCCGGTCGCCTGGGATCGAAAAACCCAGACGCTCGTGGCCGATGGCGATCTCCACGGCGTCGTTCTCACTGGCAGCGTTGCAGGCTATCTGAGCCTGGGCGGGTGCATTTCCCATGGCAAGGCGGCGCTCGAAACGGCTCTCGATGGCGAGGATCGCCCAGTCGACGATCCGCGCATCGATCCCATTTTCGACACTCCCGACGGCCCCCTGCTTGTCTCACGGCCCGACCAGCATATTGCCGCCTTTGTTGCGCCCGGCGCGTCGAGCGTGGTCGCGCCTCCGGTGGCGCATGGCTGGCGGCGCCCCGCAGCCGCTATCGCTACACCCCTGACCGGACCGCTCGGCCCACTCGATGTGGTGGGAGAGATCATTACCCAGCGCCTCGACCCGGCTCTGGCGCCAGCGCTCTGCGCCGAGCGCTGTGTCGTGCCGCGAATTCTGCAGAAAACCAATGACGCCGCGCCGTTCCCTGCCCATGTACCCGAAGGCATCCCGCTCTATCTCGAGCATCGCTTCGGCGCCGACCAGGTGCAGTGGCTTCTCATCCCCGGCGAACAGCGCCGGTTCGATCCGGGATGTCTGGTGTTTGCCAACACAGACCACCGCTCGCCGCTCGATGCGGTCGGCGTGGTCCTGGCCGATGAGGGTGGAAAGGTTCGTGCGCTGCTCAAGCACCTGACGATGAACGCCGGCGACATTGTCTATCTCCGCGACGGGCTGACAACCATTTCAGCGCGGCTCGGACAGTCCGTGAGCTAGAGTGCTTCCAGGATAAGTGGGTACCACTTATCCGGTTCGGAAGCGCGACAAAACTAAGACTTAGAGCAATTGAAGCGATTCGAAGAAACGCTGAAATGCTCTAGCCCTGCGCGGTCCGGCGCTCGGCGCCATCACGGGCCCGGCGCAAAATATCGGCATACTCGGGGTTGAAGCGGATCTCGGCCATCTTGATCCCGGCGTCCAGCCGCTCACGCGCTGCCGGATCGGCAGGCTGGGCGCGATACATGTCGAGCGCCCGGCCCACGAGCACCTCGACAGTCTGCCCCGTATCGGCCCATGCCTGATCGAGCAGAGCGTTAACGGCGAGAGAATCGCGCGATTTCCTGACCGCTATCAGCAGATAGAGCCCATTGAGCGCGGCCAGCACCTGATCGGGGTCGACCTTGTCGTTGCCATCGCGCGGGCGCCGCAACGCCTGGGTGACGTTGATGGTGATTTCCTTCATCGGCCGCTCGAGCCGCTCGGACAACCGCGCGGTAAGGTCGGTCATGATCGTCCCCCACAGCGAGCGCCGCTCGATTTCCAGATTGTAATTTATGGCGCGCATCAGCCTGTGAAACCGGTCGATCGCCTTGCATGAAAAATCGATGTCGGAGAACAGATTGGGCTGGCTGGCCAATCTGCCGATCTGGCTTTGCGCGTGGCTCAGAACCGCCTCGACCAGCGCGCCATAACCGGCATTGGTGATCCGCGTTTCGGTGTTGCCGCCGGCGATGGCCACTGCCGCCGCCATTACGCGGCTGGGGTTGGCCATGTGCCCCACCATCGCCTGCATCCAGAGCGCGCGGGTCAAGGGATTGGTGATGGAAATGGACTGCAGTGCCGTAACCAGCGCCGCCTCATCGGAAATCGAACCGACAGCGACGCCGAATTTCCCCGCCTGAACGAGAAGCGGGCGCCGGCGCATGGCCATGATGACCGGTGCAAGGCGCTGGCGCGCCTCCTCGCCACCCATCTGGATCGAGTTGCGGCGCTCGAGTTCGCGGTCGTCCTTTTCGGCGGCCGCGTTGGCCTTGAGCCGTTCGAGAATTTCGGGAAGCAGCAGGTCGAAGGCGGCCGCTGCGTCAGCGCCTGAATCGACAGCGTCAGCCAGCCGGGCAGCCTCATCGCCCGCGATGTCGCGCGCCATCCAGGTCCAGATCTTGCCGGCCGTCTCGCGTTCGATGGCACCGGCAAATCCGTGATGGACCGGGGGATCGACCAGAACGCCGGCCAGCGCTTCGAGAAATGCGTCCTTGCCCGAATCGGCGCCACGCTTAACGCCCGTGCCGCCAAGCGGCTGGTCCTTTACGCCGGGAAATGTATCGGGAAGAGCCATGAAATCCTGTAACCGGTGCGCAAAGTGAGGGACCGAACGCCAACCCTATCGGCAACGGGCTAAAAAAACCTTTCAAGGCGTTAAAAAAAGGGTGCCGCCAGCGGCGACACCCGTCAATCGTTTTCACTCGGATGAGGAAAACCCTTAGGCAGTAACGCCCCAGGCGCCGTCGACCTCGCGGCAGGCCTGGCCGGATCGTGTGTAGGTCTGCCCGCTCACGGTTACGCGGTGCGAAAATTCGCGGCAATCGAGATTGTTGACCCGCACGTAGGGGCCGACGGAAACCTGTCCGGTTGCGCCGCCCGAAGACCATGTGCGTGGAGCACCGGGGCGCCCGAACTGCAGGGCATAGAACTGCGCGTCGTTGGCTGCCGAGCGCTGGGCCGGCGTCAGCTGACCGAGAATGGCGCCATCGATATATTCGTAGCTGCCTGGCTCAAGACGCGCCTGCTGGATGGGCGTCGAGTCGGTCGGGGTCACCACATCAGGGGTTGGGTTGGTCAGGACCGTCGGCTGCGGCATCACCGGCTGGGTCGTCTGGAAATTTGCCGTACGCGTACAACCGGCAACCACCAGAGCCAGCGAAACAAGCGTAATCGCCCTCAACATTTTCATTGCGCAATACCTTTCGTAGCGGCCCCATTCGGCCCTTAATGTCTATCTCAGCCAATACGGCCAAATTGCGGTTTGCCGCCGCGGGTTCAAGTCTGTTGCCGCGCCTGGCGCGCAGCGGGAAGCCGAAGTGTTGCCCGAAGGCCACCCAGATCCGAGCGTGTCAGTGTCAAATCTCCCCCATAGATATCGACGAGTTCCTTGACGATATCGAGTCCCAGCCCACTCCCCGGCGTTTTTTCATCGAGCCTGACCCCGCGGCGCAACACTTGCTCGGCCTCGGCCTCGGTCAGACCCGGTCCATTGTCTTCAACGACGATCTCGACGCTCCGGTTCCCTGAAACACTGGCTTCACGCGCCGAAAGTCGAACTTCCGAACCTGCCCATTTGCAGCCATTGTCCAGGAGGTTGCCGGCCATTTCTTCGAGATCGCCCTCGTCGCCTCGGAACCAGGGCACGTTGGGTGGCAGGTCTATAGCGACGTCGCATTGCTTGTTGAGCTTGCCCATCACGCGCCCGAGCCGTTCGAGGACGGCCCGCGTATCGGCCCTCTTGCCCACCACGCTGGATCGCGCCGCCAGCCGGGCCTTGTCGAGATAGGTAGAGACGATGCGGCTCATATTGTCTGTCTCGTGCAGCACCGCCCTGGCCAGCGCGGTCCTTTTCCCATCGGCCTCGTTGCGCAGCACGGCGAGCGGCGTTTTCAGACCGTGGGCGAGATTGCCCACCTGGGCGCGCGAGCGTTCGATGATCTGGGTGTTGGAGCGCAGGAGTTCGTTGAGTTCGTCGGCCAGCGGCGCGATTTCCTGCGGAAATGTGCCTTCGACGCTGGGCTTGTCGCCTTCGCGCACTGCCTCGATAGCCTCGCGCAACCGTCCGATCGGCCGCAACGCAAAGCGCGCGATCATGCCGCTCATTGTCGCAAGGATCAGCGCCACGACGGCCAGGACGATGATCGCCTGCCCGCGAAACGCGGCGGCGCGGACTTCGACGTCCGAGTAGTTACCCGTCACGGTTATCAGGTAGCGCCCAAGGTCCTCCAGCGTCACCCAGCGCTCCACGGCTCGCAGCGTCTGGTCGCCATAGTCGTCGGCAATCATGCCCGAGCGGGTTCCGGATGCATTGAAGGCGCCGTCCAGATCGGGCAGCACGGTGCCAACCATGGAGGGGGAAAAATTGACCAGCGTTCCCGCCTCGTTGCGGATCTGCCAGTACCAGCCGGATGTGGGACGCGAAAACCGCGTGTCGGCCAGCCCGATGTCATTGGACGCTGCCGAGTCGAGCTCGAGAGTCTGCCCGACCAGCGACGAAATCTGCAGGTCGAGGCTCTCGGTCAGATCCCTGTCGAGGGCTTCGGAATAGAGTTCGGTCAAAAGAAACGCCGTCGCGACCAGCGCGACGATCAGCCAACCCGCCGAAAGCCAGAACAGCCGAAAAGCAATCGAGCCCTTATTCATGGGAGCAGGTCCAGGAGAAATCGAGCCGTGTCTGGATTTCGCAGAAAGCCGGACACAACTCAGTCTGCCAGGATCTGGTAGCCGAGCCCGCGGATCGTCTGGATCAGTTCCTCAGGCAACTTCTTGCGCAATCTGCCAACAAACACCTCGATCGTATTGGAATCGCGGTCGAAATCCTGATCGTAAAGGTGCTCAGTCAATTCGGTGCGCGAGATGACCTTGCCCTTGTGCATCATGAGATACGACAAAAGCCGGAATTCATGGCTGGTGAGCTTGATGGCCTGTCCGTCCACGGTCACCCGGCCCGCCTTGGTGTCGAGCCGCACGTTGCCTGCAGTAATCTCGTTGGACGCATGGCCCGCCGCCCGGCGCACCAGCGCGCGCAACCGCGCCAGCACTTCTTCCATATGGAACGGCTTGGCCACATAGTCGTCGGCGCCAGCATCGATGCCCTGCACCTTGTCGCTCCAGCGGTCGCGCGCCGTCAGCAACAGCACCGGCATCATGCGGTTTTCGCGCCGCCAGGCTTCGAGCACCGAAATCCCGTCCATTCGCGGCAGCCCGATATCGAGCACCACGGCGTCATAGGGCTCCGTATCGCCGAGAAAGTGCCCTTCCTCGCCATCGGTGGCGCTGTCGCAGACATAACCGGCGTCGGTCAGCGCTTCGCAAATCTGCCTGTTGAGGTTTTCGTCGTCTTCGACAACAAGAATCCGCATGGTCCCGCCCCGCCTGCGTTTGGTCTAGGTCTTTGTTTTATCGCCCGTCCGAACCGATAAAGTGACGTCCACCTTATCTGGACACGCTCTATTGTGCATTCAACGTCAGATTGCGTGCCTGTCCCGAGGTTTCGAGCACCGCAAGCACATAGACCAGCGCCCCGCTCTGCTCGCAGACCTTGACGCTCAGCACTTCGGTCGAAGGGTCGATCCCCTCGCGCGACAGCACCGCCGCCACCGGCTGGATGCGCCCTTCGGCAAGCGCTGACTGGATGGTCGAATTGTCCCAGCACACTTCCTGCGCCGCAACGGGCAAGGCGCCCAGAGGGAGAGAAAGGCTTAAAGCCAGGGCCAGCGATGTGAGTCGGGACGTGAAAGCGTTTTTCATGCCCCGACTATTACCGCCACTTTGCTGAACTGCAAATGAATGGTTGGGCCAAAATGTGGCAGCGGGGCGCGCGCGCCATTGCCGCGCCCCAACTGGCCGGGTGCTTAGACCTTGCCCAGATCGGTTTTCAGTCCGCGCCGCAGGAAGATCACGGCAAGCGCCTCCATCACCATCTGCGGCCCGGAATAGTCCCCGAGCATCGGAATATCGAAACCGAAACTCTGAGCGATACCGACAACCAGCATCAGCGCACCCACGATATAGGTCTTGTAGCCGTCAAAAACGTTCATATCATTGATATCCTTTGTGGTTTGGAAAGGCGGTTGCAGCGCGATGGCCGCCAGTGCCGTCGCGCGAATATCAGTGACGCGGCGGGTCCAGCCGCGCCCGAAACTGGCCCATGTGGCAAGCCGTTGCAGGAACCCCATGCGCTGGTCGCACAGCGCTTCGACAAGGGCTCGAGGATCGCGCATTTGCACCGCCGCGAGCGTCAACGGCCCGATGAACCCGTCCTGCACCACGCCAACCAGCGCCTGCAGCACCCGGACCGCGCGGTCGGGCCCGGAATTGACCGCGTAGTCGAACACCGCCAGATCGACACCTGCCGGAAGCGCCCCCGCCCTGCAGCGCTCCCAATAGAGCGCCTTGTAAATGGTCGACGCCTCGGCGCGCGGAAGCGCCTTCACTTCGGCTTTCGGCAGGTCCCACCACGGGTCGATGCCACGCCAACGGGCCAGCGTCTTGTGGGTGATCCCCATATTGGTCGCCCCGCCCGGATCGGACGGATGGTCGGCATAACCGCCCTCGTGCTCCAAAATCTTGGCAAGGCAAAGCGTCCAGCGCGAAGCCGGCATGATCGTTCTCCCTATTGAATCAAAGAGTTGTACGCGAGGGATCCCTTCCCACACCCGTCACCCCGGCTCCCCGCTTCCGCGGGGACAGGCTGAGCCGGGGCCCAGTACACTCGGTGTTCGCGATGGAATGGCAGCGCTGTCGGTTACTGGATCCCGGGTCTTCGCCCGGGATGACGACGGAGGAGCGGACAGGCGTGGCCGGAACCACTGCCGTTGCCTTCATTGCCAACACTGCCACGCCCACAACCGTCATCCCGGACTTGATCCGGGATCCAGTAAACGGCGAGGCCTGCGATCCTTGGCACTGCCCTGCAAAAATCAGCTATTGTCGGAAAACGACAGTTCGATCCAGTCGCTGCCGCGCCTGACCAGCATCAGGGCGTCCTCGAAGGCGTCGAGAACGCGGTCATTGCCCAGCTTGAGATTGCCGGTCCCGTCGCGGAAGGTCAGAACGTTCCCTGCCGTCCCCGTCACGATCAGCACCGCCCCGTCGAACCCGCCGGCAATCGTATCGACATCGTCGGTCGTCCCGCTTTCGGGCGCCGGCACCACATAGCCGGTTTCAGCCGTCAGCACCCCTGCGGCAATCGTGGGAAAGCTCACCGCGCACCCGGCAAAGCTCGCAAACCGCACGAACCCGGTCGCGGCCTCAAGGCTCATCGCAGTTTTGAAGGCCGCCCCGTCGTCGCTGACCTTGAAGGTAAAATCGTCGCTCCCCGCCAGCCCCACCTCGGCGCGCCCCGACCAGCCCGATTGGAAGATCAGCGTGGCGCTGTCAGCTTCGCCCTCCTTGTTGAGCGTTAGCCGCACATTGCCATTGCCGCCCTCCCCATCGGGGATCGCGGTGAACAGCGCCGCTTCGGAGCGCACGGCCAGCCGGTTGGTCGCGTCGGGGTTCGTTCCGATCCCCAGCCCCGCCACGCCGTTGAACAACGGTACCCAGCTTCCGGCCCGAAACATCGCCGGCTGCGCGCCGCCGATGTCCCAGCCCAGCCAGCCCTCGGCCGGTTGGGCAAAGCGCCACCCGCCGTCGCTCCAGGCCGCGACCTCCCCGCCATGGCCCTCCCACGCGCCAGTCGCCGCCGCCCCGATGCCGTAGGTATCGCCCGCTCCGGGCTCGGCCGGCGGATCAATCACCGCCAGCCCCTCAAGCCGGATCTGCACCAGCGCATCGAGCAACAGCAGAGCCTCATTGTGGGTCACGTGCTTTTGCGCCTGCTCGGAGGCGATCAGCGGCAGGTCGAGCCGCGCCGTCGAACTCATGGGTAAACTCCCTGTGCGGCAAGCCCGGCGCCCAGCACCGGACTGACCTGTTGAATTGTGAAGGTGAAATCGGACGACGATCCTCCGAAATCGACGGTCTGTTGCGCTTCCGAATAGACCCAACCCGGCGTGCCCACCTCTTCGACGCGAACCAGCGCGCCGAATATGTGGATGGAAACCCGATACCGCTCGGGCGTCACATCGAGCGGGATGTCGCCATAGGTCCAGCCATTGCCGCCCACCCGGCCCCGCCGCATCCAGCTCAAAACAATGTCTCCGCTGGCGTCCCGAACGGCCCGCAAATGCACCGGCGCCAGCGGCAACGCCGTCCCGATATCCACATCAACCCCCAGCGCCGCGCCCTCGGCATCGCGCGGCCCGGCATAAGCGAGCAGCGTCCGCGTATCGCCAAGCGCGCTCTGCGGCACGGCCAGCCGGACGCAAGTGCTGTTCACAATCATCACCCGATTGCCCGCCGCCGCAGCATCAACCCGCGTTCCGTCCTGCCCGCGCAACAGCCCGCGCAGCCGATAGGTCGAAACGTCCACCAGCTCGGCGTTTTCAAACCCGACCAGCTCCCAATGCCCGCCATCGGTTTCCACTGCCAACCGATTGCTCGCCGCCAGCACCGCCTGACGCTCAGCCGAAGCCAGATGCCCGCCATGTAGCGCCACAACGATTTCACCCGCCCGGTCCCACATCCCGGTCGGCCCCGCCACCAAAGGCTGCTCCAGCGCCCCGAGCGTTCCGCCCCCCGTGAGCCGCGCCAGCTCGGCTCCCGTTTCGGTATCGCGCAGGCTGATCGGCCCCGGCCAGGGGTCGGACATGGCCGCCGCCACAAGTTCGGTTCCGCCGTCTGCCGCCGGCAGATGCGCAATGGTGATGACCGGCGTCACGGCAATCGGCGGGCTCACCTGCGGCGTCCGCCGCTCGGGCGCGCTCGTCACCCCGTTTATCGTTCCCCCATGGGCCGATGCCGCGACCTGCCGGACAGCCCCATCGCGCACCGAACCGATCACGAACGGCCCATCCGCCTGCCCCTCGACCGCCACCATATCGCCCGCCTCCAGCGCCAGCATCGAAGGCGGCAGCGCAAAGTCCAGCCCATCCTCGCCCCGACGCATGGCGCGCAACAAGGCCTCGGCCACCGCCCCCGCATCGGCCGGATCGAGCACCAGCCCCGTTTCCGCCCCCGCATAGCGCTCGCCCCTGGGCGCCACCGCCAGCGCCGTCGCCGTCTGGTAGTCGCGATCCCTGTCGGAATAACTCAACGTCAGCCGCCCGGCCCGCTCGGCCCAGTCCCCGCGCTTGCGCGAAACGATGGCCCCCTCGCCCGCCGCAAGCTCGTCCCGCGCCAATTGGCTCACCGCCCGCGTGTCGCCAGCCCGCCAGACGATCCCCGTCTCCCCGTCGCGCACCGACAGCCCCAGCGCTTCGACCAGCCCGGCCGATGCCTCGCGCAAACTGGTCACCGCCTCGACCCCCAGCCCATGCACCAGCGGCACGCGCGTATCGATTTTCTCCACCGGCACGCCGAACTCATCAGCCATGGTGGCCAGAAGCTCCTCGGCACTCGCCGCGCCCAGCCGCCCGTTTTTAGCCCGAACCGATCCTCGACGATCTCGTCCCAGAGCCCCACCGGCTCCTTTGGATCGTGCTGAAACAACAGCCGCACCCGGTCGGCGCCCCGCGATTTCAGCGTGTCGCGAAACGCGCCGGGCATCACGATGTCCCCGCCCCCGTCGATCCGTCCGAACACCGACGCATAGCCCGAAAACCGCCCATCGGCGTCTATGGCAACGCTCATCTGGCCGCCTCCGGCTTGCCCCTCGCCGCTTTGGCCGGTCGTTTGGCCAGCGTTCCCGCCAGGTTCCAGGCAAACTGCCGAAACACCTGCGTTGCCTCGCCCGAATTGGTCTTGGCCGTCTTTTTTGTCCCCATCAGTCCTTGTCCCTGAACAGTTTGTTGAGGTGGGCGATTTCGGTCACGAAAGTGTTGAACCGCCGGTTGGCCGCCGAAAGCTCCTTGAGCAGCGTAAACACCGCCACACTCGCCCCACCCGCCCACAAAAACAGCGCCACATGCGCCAGATCGCCCTTGGCGAGCACCGTCGAAATGATCTCGTCCATTTCCGTTCCTTTCTGACGCTCAGGGCTTCTCGCCCGCCTAAGCCTTTGGCCCGAACCCCAACAGCTCCCGCTTCTCCTCGTCGCTGAGGAATGTCGCATTCCCCACCCGCTCCCAGTCCATCGCCCGATCGGCCGCCAGCGCTTCGACCCCGTCGAAATCGGGCACAAGTTCCACCCCGCCAAAGCCCGGCGACAGCCAATGGGTCAGCGATCCCACCACGGCCCGCACCAGCGGAATGACCGTCTGCCGCCACAGCGCCCGGCTGGCCTCGGCATAGTTGGCGTAGGTATTGTCCCCCGGAATCCCCAGCAGCATGGGCGGCACGCCGAAGGCCAGCGCGATCTCGCGCGCCGCCGCGTTCTTGGCGTCGAGAAAGTCCATTTCCGCCGGGGTCAGCGCCATCGCCTTCCAGTCCAGCCCGCCCTCTAGCACCATGGGCCGCCCGGCATTGATCGCCCCGGCGAACCCTTCCTCGAGCTCGGATTTGAGCCTTTGGTACTGGTCCTCGGTCAAGTTCCCCGCTGCCGCGTTGTAAACCAGCGCGCCGGAGGGCCGCGCCGCGTTTTCCAGCAGCGCCCGGTTCCAGGCGGTCGCCGCATTGTGCGTTTCCAGACTGCCCTGAGCCGCTTGCAAGGGCGCCTGCCCGTAATGATCGTCCAGAGGATCAAACAGGCTCAGATGCAGCACCCGCCCCACCGGCCCTGTATCGAGCATCAGCTTGTGGGTCCGCCCGCCCGCCGTATAGGCATAGCCGATCGGCCAGCCATCCTTGCCCGCGATCACCGCCATGCGGTCGGGCCGCAGGCCGTAAAGCCCCTTGACCTCCCCCTCGACGATTGCCGCATCGAGATAGGCGTTGCCTGCGAGCTGGAGATAGGAAAAAACGCTCTCAAGCAGCGCCGTGCCGTCCTGGCGCGGATTGGGCCGCCCCAGAAGCGCCAGCAGTGGATGGTCGGTCAGAACCTTGTCGCCATCCCGCACCTCCAGCGGCACCCGCGCCGCATTTTCCGCCACCATGCGCACGCAGCGATAGACAATCGGATTTTTCGCGAACCCCTCATTGGCCAGCGCTGCAAACCCCTTCTTGCGGCTCCTGCCAACCCCCAGCGGCGCCAGCTGAAACAGCGTCTGCGGCGCCACCGATTTCTGTTCATCACCCGCACGCGATCGCCCGCCCACAAGGCGCCCCAGCCAATCGGCCATCGTCTCATCCTTTTTTCAGAAAACTCAGGAGATCGCCGCAGCATCTCCATCATGGCAGAACTCTACCCCGCCAGCGTCACGCGGGGATAAGTCCCTTTAAAAATCAAACCCGCACCCTTGGCACCGGCCCATCGCGCAGCAACAACTCCGTCACCGCCCACACCAGCGCATCCAGCCGATCGGGCGAATGCCCCTCGGCCAGCCCGTCCGGCCCAAAGGCGCACAATTCGTCTTCAAGCTCTGCGAACATGCCCGCATGCTTCACCCGCCCCTGCGCATAAAGCGCCGCGACCGGTTCGGCGCGCACCCATTTGCCCCTGTTGGCCCGCGCTTCGAGCACCGGCACGCTGGCATCGACCTGATGCATCAGATTTTTCACCAGATCGCCGCCCTGGTTCACCTCGGCGAGGATCGTGTCGGCGTCAAATTCATGGAACGCGGTGATCGCCACCCGCGCCCAGCCGACGGGGGTCACACCCTGCACCGTCCGGTCGGCCAAAACCACAGCACTCTCCCCGCACCGCCCCGCGACGATGATCCCGCAGGCGTCCGAATTCTTGCCCCCGGTCACCGGCGGATCGACTGCCACGACGATCCGGGTCAACCCCGGCACGTCAGCAATCCGCCCCGCCTCGATCTGGCTGCGGTTCCACAGCGCGCCGGGCATTTCCTCGACCATCTGACCGTCGAGCTCCTGGCGCCCGAGCACTGTCTCATTGTAGCGCGCCACAATGGCTGCGAGAAAAGCCGGGGCCAGATTGTCCTCATTGGCCCTGGTGGACATGCGCGTCACCACACTATTGGGATCGGCCATCAGCCGCTTTAAAAGCCGGGTCGGTTTGGGCGTCGTCGTCACCATTTGGCGCGGCCGCACCCCGATCCGCAGACCGAATTGCAGCATGTCCCATGCCGCCTCGGCCTTGGGCCATTTGGCCACCTCGTCACACCATGCGGCGGCAAATTGCGGCCCGCGAAACCGCTCGGGATCGTTGGCCGGCATCAGCCAAGCTTCCGCCCCGTTGGGCCAGACGACAACGCCGCGCGCCTTGTCCAGCCTTGGCCGCTCGGAAACCGGATACACCGAAACGATCCCCGACACGCCCTCGACCATAATGGCCCGCGCCTCGGCCATGGTTTCCCCCACCAGCGCGATGGGCGAAACCGGCCGCGCGCCAGAAACCAGTTCGCGCACCCATTCGGCCCCGGCTCGTGTCTTGCCCGCGCCGCGCCCGCCCAGCATCAGCCAGGTCGTCCAGTCGCCCTCGGGTGCCCGTTGCATCGGGTGGCCCCAAAGGTCCCAGCAGATCTTGAAATTTTCAAGATCGGAGGCTTCGAGCACTGCGGCGCGCTGCATCATCTCCGCCTTGCGCGCCTTGGTCAGCGGGGGAAGCTCAGTCTTCGGTTTCAAGCTTTGAAATCCGGTCGATCAGGCGCTCGCGAATGGCTTCGAGTTCGGGGTCCATGCGGACCCGCTTTTTCACCACCTTCTTTTCGGCCGCCTCAAGCGCCGTGATCTTGTCGAGCGCCTTGGTCATCGATTCAAGCATGCGCATTTCGGTTGCACTCATGGGTTCCTCACAGAGTTTGCGTTCGAGTTGGGTAATCTGGGCTTCGATCAGCCCCAGCATGCGGGCCAATAAGCTCTGGCGCCGCTGTCTTCCGGTTCCGGGCTTGCGCAGCACCCAATGCTCCTTGCGGTGGCGGGTGTTGAGCTGGTTGAGCGTCAGCCCGTGCGCGGCAGCGATCTGCGCAAGGGGCGTATCGCTGTCTTCATATTCCGCTCGCACGGCATCCCAGTCCGGCTCCACCGTTCCGCTCATCGCCCGATCCATCGCTGTATTTGAAAAGGTACGGCGAGATCCTGCGGTCCCGGAGCACCGTGGAGGGGCCGTTGCTCTGAGTGCGGCCAGGAAAAGTTGAAGACTTTTCCGCTTCGGCCGCACGACCAATCGTCGTCGCAGTAATCTCACCGTGCCACAACACTAACCGGGCGGCGTGACGCGGGGATAAGTTCGCTGAAGTTTCGCGAAACCCTTGCCCGCCGACCGCGTTGGACCCGCGTAAGATTTCGCCAACGACGCGGACTATTCGGGAAGACACACGAAACGGAGTTCACCCATGAACCGCCCCCTGCTCACTGCCCTTTTCTGTTCTTTCACCCTTCCCGCATTCGCGCAGGACGCGCTCGATATGGGCCGCGAACGGGCCGAAGCGTTCCTTGCCGGCGACATCGAAACGATCTGGGCGGACATGACGCCACAGATGCAGGAGGGACTGGGTTCGCTGGACGACTTTTCGGCCTTCCACCAACAGGTCTCGGACCAATTGGGCGACGAAACCGCAATCCTTGACGAGAGCACCACCGCTGAGGACGACTTCGAAGTCTATACCCGCATCGGTGAATGGTCTTCCATCGACACGCCCATCATCATGCAGTTCGCATTTGATCCCGATGGCATGATCGGCGGCTTTCTCATCCAGCCCCAGCCCGAAGCCGCCCCTTCAACCTATCTCGATTATGAAACCAAATCCGATCTGCGCCTGCCCTTTGCGGGTGAATGGCATGTCTTTTGGGGCGGACGCGACATCGCCGACAATTACCACGCCGCCAGTTCTGCCCAGCGCTTCGCCTATGATTTCGTGGTCGAAGAGGACGGCCAGTCCTATTCCGGCGATCCCGAGCTCCTGGAAAGCTATCATTGCTGGGGCCGCGAAATCCTCGCGCCCGCCGATGGCCAGGTGATCGCCATGGTCAACGATTTGCCCGATCAACCGATCGGTGAGACCGATGCCGAAAACGCGGCGGGCAATCACGTGATCCTGGCGCTGGCAGAAGGCGAATTCGCCTTCCTCGCCCATCTGCAGCAAAATTCGATCCGCGTGCAGCAGGGCCAGGATGTTTCCTCGGGCGATGTGCTCGGCCTGTGCGGCAATTCGGGCAACACCTCCGAACCCCATCTGCATTTCCACCTCCAGACCACGCCCGATCTCATGGATGGCGAAGGACTTCCCGCTCAATTCGAGAACTATGAAGCCGATGGCCAGCCCATCGCGCGCGGCGAACCGGTGCGCGGCCAAACCGTGGGCCCCGCAACCTGAACAGCCCAACCCAACATGGGCAAAAACGTGTTCTTTTAAGGAACTTCCCGCCACACACTCAGTTGTGCCCTCCAAGACATAATCTTTCCTGGAGGGCATAATGCCGGACACGCACAGCGCGCACCGCGGCTTCGGCTTTTGGGCCGCCATCGCCATCGGGGTTGTAATCGCAATCTTCGGAATTCCCATCCTGGCCGGCGGCGTGTGGCTCGCGGCGCTCGGTGGGTCCTGGTATTACGTTCTGGCGGGCATCGGGCTCGTTCTCACCGCGTTCTTCCTGTTCCGACGCTCCATGCTCGCCGTGTGGGTCTATCTCGTGACCTTCGCGGGCACCGTCGTCTGGGCACTCTGGGAGACCGGTTTCGATGGCTGGGCACAAGTTCCGCGCCTTGTGGCGCCAACGGTAGTGCTCATCCTCGTTCTTGCCGCTATTCCCGCGCTACGCGGGCGCTTCGCCCGCCCCGCGAGCACTGCCGCCGCAGCCATAGCGGGCGGCTTGGCCCTGGCCACCTCGCTCACCGTCCTGACGCTTTCCCAGAACGGCACGGCCATCGCGCAGGACGCGCCTGCGGCCGATGACGCCGCCCCGCTCGAAGAACCCGAAGCGCCAGTGACCGAAGTGCTGCCAGACGAACCCGGCGAGGTTCCCGAGGGCCAGTCGCCGGCCGTCGAGCCCGACCAAGCTGCACCGGCTGAAGACGCCGCACAACCTGCAGCCGCCCCCTCTGCGCAAGCCGAGCAAGCCTCCGGACCAACCAACCCTACCGGCGTCGAAGCCCGCGCTCCGCTCGCCATGATGGAGGTCGGCGAAAACTGGCCGGCCTATGGCGGCAATTATCACGGCACGCGCTATTCGCCGCTCGATCAGATCACCCCCGGCAATGTCGGTGAACTGACCCGCGTCTGGGAATACAATTCAGGCGATCTGCCTGAAGGCGAGGGCGGCGACGCTGCCAGCTATTCGCCCGAAAACACCCCGCTCAAGATCGGCGACGACCTCTACCACTGCACGGCCATGGGCATCATGGTCGCCATCGATGCCGCGACGGGGCTGGAGGAATGGCGCTACGATCCGGACGTCCCCACCGACGCCATTCCCTATGGCGCGACGTGCAGGGGCGCCGCCTATTTCGAAGTGCCCGACGCCGATCCGGACACGATCTGCGCCACCCGCGTTCTGTGGGGCACGCTGGACGCGCGCCTGATCGCCGTCGATACCCGCACCGGACAGCCCTGCCCTGATTTCGGCATGGCGGGAGAGGTCTATCTCGAAGACGGTCTCGGCGACACTGTACCGGGCTGGTACGCCATCACATCGCCCCCGACCATCGTGCGCGGCGTCGCCGTGGTCGGAGCTCAGGTCAATGACGGCCAGGCCGAAGACGCGCCCTCGGGCGTCGTGCGCGGTTATGATGCCGTGACGGGCGAACTCGCCTGGGCCTGGGATCTGGGCAATCCCGACAGCCGCACGGCTCCGGCCGAAGGCGAAACCTATTCGCGCGGCACGCCCAACATGTGGACCATCGCTGCAGCCGACGAGGAACTGGGCCTTGTCTATCTGCCACTCGGCAATTCGGCTGTCGATTATTACGGCTCGAACCGCTCGGATCTGGAAAACGAATACGCCACATCGATCGTGGCTGTCGACGTGACGACCGGCGATGACGTCTGGCATTTCCAGACGGTGCGCAATGACGTCTGGGACTACGATCTGGGCTCCCAGCCTGCGCTGGTCGATTTCCCAAGCGGCGAGGGTACTGTCCCCGCCATTATCGTCTCGTCGAAACAGGGCGACATCTACGTCCTCGACCGCGAGACTGGCGAACCGCTCTTTGCCCCAGAGGAGCGCGAAGTGCCCCAGGGCGGGGTCGAGCCGGAATACCTCTCGCCCACCCAGCCCTTTTCGACTTACCACACGCTCGCCTTCGAGCCGTTGGAAGAAAAGGACATGTGGGGCATGACCCCGCTCGATCAGCTCTGGTGCCGCATCCAGTTCCAGCAGGCCCATTACGAGGGCATGTACACCCCGCCCACCTCCGATCAGCGCTGGATACAGTATCCGGGCTATAATGGCGGGCAGGATTGGGGATCGCTGGCCGTGGATGAAGACCGCGGCATCATGATCGCCAATTACAACAACATGCCCAATTACAACCGCCTGATCCCGCGTGAAGAGGCCGACGAGATGGGCGTGCGCGCCATCTTCGAGCCCGAATGGGAGCGCGGTGCGGGTGGCGAGGCCGGGCCACAGCTCGGCTCGCCCTACGCCATAGCGGTCAATGCCGGCTGGCGTCAGTGGACGGGCCTTCTGTGCAGCGAGCCGCCCTATGGCGGCATCCGGGCCATCGATCTGGAAACCGGCGAGACCCTTTGGGACAAGCCTTTCGGCAGCGCCCGCAAGAATGGCCCGTGGGGCATCCCCTCGATGCTGCCGCTCGATATCGGCACGCCCAACAATGGCGGCCCGATCGTCACAGCGGGTGGGCTGATCTTTATCGCCGCCACCACAGACGATCTGATCCGGGCCATCGATATCGAGACCGGCGAAACCGTCTGGCAGGACACCCTGCCCGGCGGCGGGCAGACAACGCCCATCGTCTATGAAGTCGCGGGCCGGCAATTTCTGGTCGTTGCACCGGGCGGTCACCACTTCATGGAAACCCCCGTATCGGACGCTGTCATCGCCTGGGCCCTGCCCGAAACCGGCCAGGCGGTCGAGGGCGCCGCGGGGAACTAGGGTCTCGGATTGAGTGGAACGGCATTGGCGGGGAAAAGTATGACAACGCCAGCCCTCCCCACCGCCGTCATCCCAGGCTCAGGGCCGGGGTGACCGTGGTGGGTTTGGCAAGGCTACGCGATGATCGTGCCTAACCCGCCAAAAGCCCTTCAAACCCGGCCCTGCCCTTCGCGCTGAAAGTCACCACCCGACTTTTGCCATCTCGTGTCGCCCAGCCCAGCGCCTCGAAACGGTCGAGCAGCGCCCGTCCGAGGCTCCCGGCCAGATGCGAGCGCCGCTCGCTCCAGTCGAGGCATTGCTTGCAAACCGGCGCCCGCTTGGCGGTCAGCGCGTCGAGATCGATCCCGAACGCCCTGACGAATTCGTCCCCCGCCGCGCTCAATCGCACGTCCTCGTCCTGAGTGACCAATAGCCCGCGCCCGACCAGTCCGCCGAACAGCCGCGTGCCCATTTCACCGGCCAGATGATTGTAGCAAACCCGCGCCTCGCGCAGAGCGGCGTCCTTTGGCCCGGGCCGGGTGCGCAGATGTCCCGCGCTCACCGCCAGCCCCATCAGCGCTTCCAGCGTTGCGGCCACTTCGCCCGAGGCCAGCGAGAAATATTTGTGCCGCCCCTGCTTGCGCTGCCGCAGCAATCCGCCCTGTTCGAGCTTGCCCAGATGCGAGCTCGCCGTCTGCAGCGTTATCCCGGCCTCATGGGCCAGTTCGCTCGCCGTCAAAGCCCTCCCGGCCATCAGCGCGGTCAGCATATTGGCCCGCACCGGTTCCCCGATCAGGCTGGCGACATAGGCAATGTCAGGTCCGTCTTTCATAGTTCGATGATAGTCGAACCATTTGCAACACGCAATCGACTAGGTTGATCGCCAACCGAAAGGAGCCGCCATGCTCACCTGCGTCATCCGCTATCACATCGATCCGACCAAAAAGGACGCCTTTGTCCACTACGCCCGCAACTGGGCCGAAGCCATTCCGCGCTGCGGCGCCGATCTCGTCGGCTATTATGCCCCGCATGAGGGCTCAACCACCCTCGCCTATGGCATTTACAACCTCGAAAGCCTCGCCGCCTACGAGGCCTATCGCGAACGACTGGCCGCCGATCCCCTGGGCCGCGAGAACTACGCCTTCGCGCAGACCGAAAAATTCCTGCTGCGCGAGGATCGCACCTTCCTCAAAAAGGTCACTCTCCCATGATCGCCGTCATCTTCGAAGTAATCCCCGCCGAAGGCGAGCGCCAGCGCTATCTCGACATCGCCGCCGACCTGTTGCCCCGCCTCAAACAGATCGAGGGCTTTGTCTCCGTCGAACGCTTCCAGAGCCTTTCGGACCCCAGCAAGGTCCTTTCCCTCTCATTCTTCACCGATGAGGATGCCGTTCGCCGCTGGCGCACCAGCGCCGTCCACCGGGCCGGACAGGCCGAAGGCCGCAGCGGCGTCTTCGCCGGCTACCGCCTCCGCGTCGCCCAGATCCTGCGCGACTACACCCTCACCGACCGCGCCGAAGCCCCCAAGGACTCACAAGCGCATCATGGGTAGGGCGCTGGCCCCTTGACCGCCTCCCTCAAATCCGATTTGGCTTCTCGCGCCGGAAATCACTTCAGGATCGTTTGACCAAGATGCGTGGCCAGCTTGCACTGCTGCTCTCCTCCCGCCGCTGGGAGCAGTTCATCATCGCCGTGATCATCGTCAACGCGATCACGCTGGGGCTGGAAACATCCCCGGAGGTCATGGCCGCCATCGGCCCGGCGCTGATCGCGCTCGATTCGATCATTCTGGCGATCTTCGTTGTCGAGATCGCGCTGCGGCTTTATGCGCACCGGCTCAAGTTCTTTGCCGATCCGTGGTCGATCTTTGATTTCACCATCGTCGCCATTGCGCTGATTCCCGCCTCCGGCCCATTCACCGTGCTGCGGGCCCTGCGCATCCTGCGGGTGCTGCGGCTGATTTCGGTCGTTCCCTCGCTGCGCAAGGTCATCGGCGGGCTTGTCGCCTCGCTGCCCGGCATCGCCTCGATCTTCGTTCTGCTCATGCTGGTGTTTTACGTCTTTGCCGTCATGGCGACCAAACTCTACGGCGCAACCTTCCCCGAATGGTTCGGCTCGATCCCCGCTTCATTCTATACGCTGTTTCAGGTGATGACGCTGGAAAGCTGGTCCATGGGCATCGTGCGCCCGGTTATGGAAGTGCATCCGACGGCCTGGATATTCTTTGTGCCCTTCATCGGCGCCACCGCCTTTACGGTGCTCAACCTGTTCATCGGTGTCATCGTCTCGGCCATGCAGGAAGAGCACGATTCCGAGGCCAACACCCAGCGTCAGGAACTGCGCGGCGAAACCGAGCTGGTTCTGGCCGAAGTCCGCGCCCTGCGCGCTGAAGTCGCCGAGCTGCGCCGCGAGCAAATGACCGGAAAATAATCTTCCGGAACGGAACTTTTCCACCGTCACGCAACCGTCATCTCCGGTTGACCTGACCGTCACACAAGACAAATAGCGTCCGCACCGATCGAAACCCCATGGAGGCAACCATGTTTCGTCGGACGCTAGTGTCTGCACTTTCCATCGCGCTCTGCGCATCCACTGCTCTCGCCCAGGATCTTGCCCAGGCTCAGAGCGAATATTTCACCGCCGGCCAGGATCTGCTCGCCGAGCGCGTCGCCGCCCAGCCCAACACCAACCAGGCCATGAACGTCATCCTGTTCGTCGCTGACGGTATGGGCGTTGGCACCAACTACGGCATCCGCGTCTTCCAGGGCCAGGAAATGGGTCTGCTGGGCGAAGAGCACAATCTTCCCTACGATCTGTATCCCAACTCTGCGATCATCAAGACCTACAACATCAACGCCCAGACCCCGGACTCCGCACCGACCGCCGGCGCGATGAACACCGGCGTCAAGCAGGTCTTCAACACAATCAACATGGCCGACACCGTCATCCATGAAGATTGCTCGACCGAAGCCCCGCTGACCCTGTTCTCCGAACTCGCTTCGGACGCTGGCAAGTCGGTTGGCGTCGTTTCGACCGCCCGCATCACCCACGCCACTGGCGCTGCGGTCTATGCCAAGACCGCCAACCGCAACTGGGAAAGCGAAGCCCCTGAAGGTTGCGTCGATATCGCAACCCAGCTCGTTGACCAGATGGAAGCCGGCGTGATCGACGTTGCATTTGGTGGCGGCGCCCGCGCGTTCGCTCCCGAAGGCACCGAAATCGAAGTCGGCACCGGCAACCGTACCGACGGCGTAAACCTCATCGACCGCGCCACTGAAATCGGCGCCCAGGTGGTTTACAACTCCGAACAGCTCGCTTCTGCCGACATGTCGGCTCCTGTCCTTGGCCTGTTCACCAATTCGGACATGAACTACGAGTATGATCGCCCCGAAGGCGAACCTTCGCTCGCCGACATGACCACTGCCGCCATCGAAGCCCTGCAGGGCAACGAAGAAGGCTTCTACCTGATGGTTGAAGCTGGTCGCGTCGACCACGCCAACCACGGTGGCAACGCTCACCGCGCCTTCACCGATGGCGTCGCCTTTGCCGAAGCCGTTGCTGCGGCCCAGGAAATGGTTGATCTGGAGAACACCCTGATCATCGTCACCGCCGACCACGAACACGTCATCAACTTCAACGGCTATTGCGGCCGTGGCACGCCGATCACCGGCGTGTGCATGGACATCGCTTCCGGCCAGGTCGAGCATTCCGGTGAGCCCGTCACCGCTGCCGATGGCAAGCCCTACACTGTCGTGACCTATGCCAACGGCGCCGGTTCGGTTCTGGTTGAGCAGACAGATGGCACCTACTCGGGTTCGCGTCCTGACCTGACCCAGGAAGAAGCCATGGACCCCGACTACCTGCAGCAGGCTCTTCTGCCGATGGGTTCGGAAACACACTCCGGCGTCGACGTTGCCCTTTGGGCCACTGGCCCCTGGGCGCACCTGTTCGGTGGCACGATGGATCAGGAAATGATCTTCCACGTCATGAACCACGCTGTTTTCGGCGCCGCTGAATAATCGGTCCCGATCACAAGTTTCGGAGGGGCCGGGTTTCCGGCCCCTTTTTCATTGGACTGTCACACAGCGTAGCGCGCGACCTGCTAAAAGCTGTACTGAACCAGTACTTCCGCACTCCGGCATAAGGAATTTGAGTCATGAATCGACGCGGATTTTTTGCCACTGCCTCCGGCGCCGTCATCGCTGCCCCTTTCATCGTAACCCGCGCCATCGCGGCGGAGCCGCAGGTGCGCCTGCGTGAGCTCTACGAAAAAGACATGAGCTTCACGCCCTTCGCCCAGCAGAACGAGGGCGTGCGCGTAGCCATCGAAGGCTTCATGGCGCCCCCGCTCAAGGCGGATTCCAATTTCTACGTTTTGACCAACATCCCCATGGCGGTCTGCCCGTTCTGCTCGTCGGAGGCCGATTGGCCCAACGACATTCTGGCCGTCTATGCCCAGCGCGTCGTCGATACCATTCCCTTCAACGTCAAGATCATCACCCGCGGCACGCTCGAACTCGGCACTTACACCGATCCCGAACTGGGCTTTGTTTCCCGCGTGCGGCTGGTCGATGCCGTGCAGGAACGCGCCTGATATGCGTCGCGCGCATCCAGCGCGGAGCACGCCCTCGGGCTGGCTGACCGACATGCCGGCGTTGGCCGATACATTCGTGCCGATCCATCCGCCCCGCTTTCCGGGCGAAGGCCGGGAAGCAGGACTGGCCGGTCCCGCCAAGCGCGTGCGCCGGCTCCAGCGCCCCACAAAATCGCCCCTGCCCGCCCGCCCCTTCTCCGTATCCGAACCGACCTGACCTCATGAGCCTTGGCCTTTTCGTTACCGACCTCGAGGTCAAAGCACCCTCGGGCCGGACCCTTCTTGCGGTTCCCGATTTCTCGCTTGCGCCCGGCACATGCCTTGGTGTGCGCGGCCCCTCGGGCGCGGGAAAATCGACGTTCCTTTTCACCCTTGCCGGTCTTGCCGAAAACGCCAGCGGCGCCGTCACCTGGGACAAGACGGATCTGATGCCGCTTTCGGCCGAGGCGCGCGCCAAATTCCGCCGCCACCACGTCGGCATGGTGTTTCAGGACTTCCTGCTGTTCGAGGAACTCTCCGCCGTCGCCAACGCCGCCCTGCCCGGCGCCTATGCCTCGCGTGCCCGGCAATCGGGCATCGCCGAAACGGCGCAATCTGTCCTCACCCGCCTCGGCATCACCCATGGCGCGCGCACCGTCGAGAGCTTTTCGGGCGGTGAGCGCCAGCGCGTGGCCATCGCCCGTGCCCTTGCCGCCAATCCCGAGATCATCCTCGCCGATGAACCCACCGCCAGCCTCGACCGCAAGACTGCCGACGCGCTGATAAACGATCTGGTCACCCTGGCCCGCGACGAGGGCAAGACCCTGATCGCCGTCAGCCACGACCCTGCAGTTTACACCCGCATGGATCGGGTCATCGAAATCATCGATGGCCGTATCGCGTCCGACGAAATCAATCAGGTGCAGGACCTATGAACCCCCTCGCCCCCCTGTTTCGCGCCATCGAGTGGATGCCGGTGCTCTGGCAGGACGTCACCGTCCTCATCGTGCTGCTGTTGCCCGCCATCATCGTCGGCGGGCTGGTTCTTGTGGGATTTCGCCCCTTTTCGCTGGTCCGCGCCATGCTCTGGCGCTTCCGGTGGACCAATGTGCTGTTCATCGCCCTGATCGCCATTTCGGTGGGCATCGGGGTCGGGCTGATCGCCCAGGAGCGCGGTTTGCGTCAGGGCACGGCCCGTGCCGCCGATCCGTTCGATCTGGTCGTCGCCGCCCCGGGCAGCGAAATCACCCTGCTGTTCGCCGCTGTCTATCTCCAGCCCTCCGACGTACCGCTGTTGTCGGGCGACATCTATGACAGCGTCGCCAACGCGCCCGACGTGTCGCTTGCCGCCCCCATCGCCTATGGCGACAGCTTTGCGTCCTACCCCGTGGTTGGCTCGACTGCCCAGTTCGTCACCCACATGTCCGATACGCTGGCCGAGGGCGAAATCTTTGCCGCCCACACCGATGCGGTCATCGGTTCGCGCGTCGAGCTTTCAATTGGCGACAGCTTCTCCCCCGCCCACGGTGTGGGGGACGCCGCCGAGGACGATGCGCATGGCAACTTCGAGTACACCGTTTCCGGCCGCATGCAGCCCACCGGCAGCCCGTGGGATCGCGCCATCATCGTGCCGGTCGAAGCGGTCTGGGAAATCCACGGCCTTGCCAATGGCCACGCCCCGCAAGACGCCGGCCAGCTCGGCCCACCCTTCGACCCCGATTATTTCCCCGGCACCCCGGCCATTCTGGTTTCCGCCGAACAGCTTTACGCCAATTACGCCCTGCGCGCGCAGTTCACCACAGCGGAAACCATGGCATTCTTCCCCGGCGCGGTGCTGGCCAGCCTGCATTCCCTGATGGGCGACGTGCGCCAGGTGATGAGCGTCATGGCGGTCGTCACCCAGATCCTCGTCACCGCCGGCGTTTTGACCGGTCTCGTTATTCTCACGCGCCTGTTCGCCCGCCGCCTCGCCCTGCTCCGGGCGCTTGGCGCCCCCGCGCGCTTCGTCTTTTCTGTCGTCTGGTCGTATGCGGCCACGCTGATCGTCCTCGGCGCCATCGGCGGCGTTGCCGTAGGCTATGCAGCCTCGGCGATCATCTCGCGGGTCGTCACCGAACGCACCGACATACTTGTCAACGCTACGCTTGGCTGGCCCGAATTCCATCTGGTCGCGGCCTTCGTCAGCCTCACGGTCATCCTGGCCCTCCTGCCCGCGTTCATCGCTCTGTCACGTCCCGTTGTTACCGATCTGCGCAGTTAAGATATAACATATGCACTGGAGCCCAAGCATGATCCGCGCCGCCCTGTTTTCCCTTGCCCTTCTGGCCACACCGGCGTTCGCGCAGGAAGACCATGCCGACGAGCATCACGAAGAGCATGAGCACGAAGAGCACGAGCATGAAGATGGCGAGCACGACGAGCACCTCGCCGAAGCCAACGGCATTCGCGCCATCCATGCCTGGGCCAACGCCACTGACGCCTCGAACGCTCTGGTCTATGTCGATATCGAAAACACCTCGGCCGACCTCGTGACCCTTATCGGCGCGGAAACCGAAATCGCCGCCTCAATCGAAATCGTCGGGCTTGAAAACACCGCCGGCGAATTGACCTACACCGCTATCCCCGCCCTGCCGATCCCGGCCGGCGCCGATATGGTCTTCGCCCCCAACGGTCTCGCCATCGCGCTCACCGGCCTCACCGCCGCGCTGGTCGAAGGCGAGCATTTCGACCTCGAACTGGAATTTGACGGCTTCCATCTCGACCTCGAGGTCGAAATCGAATCCGCCACTGCCACCCAGCACAGCCACGCCGGGCACAATCACTGAGCAATCAGGGCGCCGATCTCCTCTGCGATATCGGCGTCCGCCCAATCCACCGACCCCTGCTGGCGCCAGATAACCGCGCGCGTCTCGTCGACCACAACAGTGCTCGGATAGCCCAATATCCCCAGCACGCTTCCCACATTGCCCTCGACCTGCTGATGGCTGTCCAGCGCCACGCCCAGATCGCTGAGATAATCGGCGATCCGCTCATAGCCCGCAGTATCCACCGAAACCACCACCAGCTCCCCCGGCTCCAGCCCCTCGGCGAACGCGTCGAGCTGGGGCAATTCCTCAAGGCACGGCAGACACCATGTCGCCCAGAAATGCAGGATCGTCGGCCCCGCCACCAGATCGGCCAGCGCCGCCCGTTCCCCCGCCGCATCGCGCACAGTCACCGTGGAGAGATCAACGCCCGCGCCCTGCCCGGACGCAACGCCCGGCGCCAGCAGCGCAGTGGCAATCAGCAGATTTCGGAAAATTCTCATTGCCGCACCCTAGCGCTTTCCCGTTTCACTCAAGTGACACGCGCGCCCATCGGCGCTATGTCGGGGCATACCCCGCGCGAAGGCTTTCCCATGCAAGAGATCATCCGCTCCATCCTGTCCTCCTCGGTCTATGATTTAGCGGTCGAAACCCCGCTCGAAAAGATGGGTCCGCTCTCCGACAAACTCTCCCGCCCGGTCTATATCAAGCGCGAAGACCTCCAGCCGGTCTTTTCCTTCAAGCTGCGCGGCGCCTACAACAAGCTCGCCTCGCTCACCGAGGCCGAGCGTGCAAAGGGCGTCATTTGCGCTTCGGCCGGCAATCATGCGCAGGGGCTTGCCTACTCGGCCACCCGCATGGGCACCCGTTCGGTCATCGTCATGCCCACCACTACCCCCTCGATCAAAGTCGAGGCGGTCAAGCGGCTGGGCGGCGAAGTGGTGATCCATGGCGATACCTTCGACGATTCCCGCATCCATGCGCTGACGCTATGCGACACCGAAAACCTCACCTTCGTTCACCCCTATGACGACCCGCACGTCATCGCCGGGCAAGGCACCATCGGGGTGGAAATCCTGCGCCAGCATGGCGGCCCGATCGCGGCGATTTACCTGCCCATCGGCGGCGGCGGACTTGCCGCCGGGGTCGCAGCCTACGCCAAATTCCTGCGCTCCGACATCAAGCTGATTGGCGTTGAACCCGAAGACGCCGCCTCGATGAAGGCCGCACTCACCGCCGGCCGCCCCGTGCCGCTCAACGAAGTGGGCATCTTTGCCGATGGCGTTGCCGTCAAGCAGGCGGGGGACCACACATTCGACATCCTCAAAGACACGCTCGACGAGATCATCACCGTCTCGACCGACGAAATCTGCGCCGCCATCAAGGATATCTTCGAGCACACCCGCGCCATCGCCGAACCGGCGGGCGCCGTCTCGCTGGCCGGCCTGCGCAAGCACGCCCCAACGCTGCAAACCCCAGGCGCCGCCATCGCCATCTGCTCGGGCGCCAACATCAATTTCGACCGCCTGCGCCACGTCGCCGAACGGGCCGAGCTGGGCGAGCGCGCCGAAGCGGTTCTGGCCGTCACAATCCCCGAGCGTCCCGGCGCCTATCGCGCCTTCATTCGCCTGCTGGGCGACCGCGCCATCACCGAATTCAATTACCGTATAGCGCCGGGCGCCTCGGCAAACATTTTCGTCGGCATCGGCTTGAAGCGCGGCGAGGCGGAAAAGGCCGAAATCATCGCCCTGCTGCGCGATCACGGCCACACCGTCCTCGATCTCACCGATAACGAAGTCGCCAAGCTTCACATCCGCTACATGGTCGGTGGCCGCGTCGAGGGGCTGCAGAACGAACTGCTCTACCGCTTCGAATTTCCCGAGCGCCCCGGCGCGCTGCTCAAATTCCTCGAAGGGCTGGCGCCCGACTGGAACATCTCCCTGTTCCACTACCGCAATCACGGCTCGGACTATGGCCGCATCCTCACCGGCATCCAGGTCCCGCCCGCCGAGCGCGACGCGTTCGAAACCTATCTCGATAGGCTCGGCTATGCCCATTGGGACGAAAGCGAAAACCCCGCCTATTCGATGTTCCTCGCTCCGGCATAAAGGGCCCTGCCCGGCAATCTCCACCCACCGCCGTCATCCCGGGCGAAGGCCCGGGGTGACAGGGCAATACTCCGAATATCAGCCTTCGCTGACCAATCGGCGCAGCTTGCCCACCGCCGTCTCGGCGCTTTCCTCATAGGCGATTGTGCCGAACAGTTGTCCCGCGCTGTCGATCAGGAACACCGAGGCCGTGTGGTTTACGTTATAGCCACCGCCCTCGAGCGGCGCCTTTTCGGCAAACACGCCCCAGGCTTTGACGGCCTTGTCGATCTCTTCGGGCTCGCCGGTGATCCCGGTGATCCGTTCGGAAACCCAGCCCACATATTCGCCCAGCACCTCGGGCGTGTCGCGCTCTGGATCGACGGAAACGAAAAAGGCGTTCACCCCGTCCGCGTCATCGCCCAGTTCGGCATACCAGTGCTGCATGTCCGCCAGCGTGGTCGGGCACACGTCCGGGCAATGGGTAAACCCGAAAAACACCATCGAGGGTTTTCCGGTAAACACCGATTGATCGACCGGCGCCCCGGTGTGGTCGACGAGCTGGTAATCCCCGGCGCCATACTGCCCCTCCGGCGCTGCGGCCAGTTGGGTGGACGGTCCGGGCCGCATCTGTGTCGAATAGAGCAGCACGCCTGCCCCGGCCGCCGCCACGACGACCAGCGTCCAGAGCACAACGCGCACGGTTCCAAGTGTCGAATTGGCCATGGCCTCAGTGCCCCTCATGGGCGGAGTGATCCATGCCCGAGGCCCCGAACGCCTGTACCGCCAGCGCGATCTCGACTTCACCGGCCTTTTCAAAAACCAGGGTCACCGGCACGGTCTCGCCTTCTACGAACGGCGCGGAAATGTTCATGAACATCATGTGCAGCCCGCCGGGTGCCAGCGTCACCGTCTCACCGGCCGGAATCTCCAGTCCTTCGGGCAGTTGCCGCATCTGCATGACGTCGTTGACCACGGCCATTTCGTGGATCTGCACGTCCGGCGAAAACGACGATTGCGCCGAAACCAGCCGGTCGGCGTCCTCGCCGGTGTTGGTGACTGTCACATAGCCGCCAGCCACGGGGGCGTTGGGCAGCGTGGCGCGGGCAAAGGCCCCGGTCAGCTCCAGGTCGCCCACGGTAATGGTGTCACCGCCGTGATGACCATGATCGGCCGGCGCGTCACCCAGGCTCACTGCCGGCTCCCAGCCCAGCGCGACATCGCCGCACATCTGCTCGACGGCAAAGACGATATCGGTTTCCGGCAGATCGCCGGCGAAGGTCCCGGTAAAGGCGAAAGTCTCGTGCCCGTCGTCGGGCACCGCGCCGCCCGACCAGACGATCTGGCCGACCTGTCCGTCGGTGCCCGGTGTTTCGAGCGTCCAGCCATCCTTGGCCTCGGCGCTCACGTCAACAAAGCCCTGGGGCAGCGTGACGCGAACCGTATCGGTCGGGGCGCCGTCGCAGCCATGGGGCAGAACCAGCACGCCACGGAACTCTTCACCGGGCGCCGATTGCGCGGTCTCGAAGGTCATATGCGCCAGGGCTGGCGAAGCAATGGCAATTACAGATGCAGCGGCAAGCGCCACGCGGGAAACGGTGCGGATCATGATTGATCTCCAGCATAAAAATTGGGTCTGAAAGAAAGAAAGTTCAATCAGGCCAATGCTGGCGGCGCTCGCGAGTTGCGGATGGAGAACGGGTGCTGGGCGACCACCAGATCGTCGGCGACCCTGAATTCTGCCAGCGCAAACCGGGTATAAGCCGGCTCGGCAACGCATGGCGCCGGCGGCAAGTCGGCGATACCGGCCCGGCAGGCGTGGCAGGGCGAATGGCCGCCGCTCCCGTCGTCGGGCGCGCCACCGCAGAACGAAAGATCGGCAACCGAATAGGAAAGCCCGTCATCGGCCGCCTGAATGGCGACAGGCTGATGCGCGAACGCGAGAAACACCAGCGCCAGCACGGCCAGCGCCTTTACGATCTCTCCGCCGATGTCGCGCGCAAGGCCCATGCCCTCGCCACCCTCAGGCTTTTCGTGTTCCCGCGCTTTTACACCAAGCCCGGCAAAGGACAATGCGGCTATTTTGCCCAGGGCGCTCAAGATTCATTCGGAACCGATTTTATAGCGCTTTCCCGGCGAAGAGAACGACAAGCGGTGCCGTTAAAACCTGAACGGCTCTAACCCCTGAGCACATCCTGCCATTCTGGGTGCCGTTCGATCTGCGCCTTGGCGAAGGGGCACAGCGGGATGATCTTGATGCCCTCGGCCCGCGCATCCTCGACGCCACGCTGCACCAGCGCCTCACCCACCCCGCGTCCGCGCAATGCTTCTGG
Organism: Rhizobiales bacterium UBA1912; assembly: GCA_002337455.1. Taxonomy (GTDB): domain Bacteria; phylum Pseudomonadota; class Alphaproteobacteria; order Rhizobiales; family Devosiaceae; genus Pelagibacterium. The sequence continues at coordinate 57,987 of DDGC01000029.1, forward strand.
CATGCCTGTGTGGTCGATAATGCGCTGATGGAGCCCGACCTTGGTATAGGTCATTTCCGCCTCGTGCCCGTCGATACGGATCACATAGCGCCCCTTGGTCTCGCCCTCTTCGCGCTCGATGGTAAATGCGCTCATCTCAAAATTCCTTTTCAAACCGCGCGGGGCCGGAGCGGCACACCGGTACTGCATTCCAACGCCGCCCGGTCCCAATTGCCCAGGCTGGCCGCCGCATCATAGGTGCTCTGCAAGAACGCCAGCAGCGTTGCGTCGGGGTCGTCCGCCTCGCGCACCGCGTCATAGGGCAGAATGAACTCGCCCAGCGCCTCATGGAAAAACGCAGCTTCGGGCCGCACGGGCGCCTTGGCAAACGCGTCGGGCGTTGGGTAGGCATAAGAATAGAACGCTGGGTAGTCGATCCCACCGCCGCCCGGCCAAAACCCGGCCGATGAAACCTCGTGGCTATAGGCCTCGCGCGTCACATCGTCTGGCAGGGCCGGAATACCGCCCGGATGCGGCGGCGCGCCGCGCCCGGAAAACCGCGTTACCGCCATATCGAAACTGCCCCAGAACAGATGGACCGGGCTGACCTTGCCCAGAAAGCCCGTGCGGAAGGTCCCGAACACTCTCTCGATTTGCACCAGCGCCCCATGAAAGCGGCGGACCGCGTCGGCATCATAGGGCCTTTCCGCAACATCCTCGGCAAAGGGCAGCGCATCGGCGATTTCGTTGGGCCTCCCATCAAATTGCACTGTTGCACCAATGTCCTGCAGCAGTTTAGTGAACTTTTGCGCGAATCCCGCCACCGACATGGGCTCGAGCGCAAATTGCGCGCTCCGTCCGTCCGCCGCTGTCCCGACAACCGCATGCTGATGGAAGTCGAAAACGATCTCGGCCGCGCCGCCCCCACCGTCGCATACCGTGCCGGTGGTCAGCCCGCGCGGGCTGACATAGAGCGTGGCGTGCCAGGAATGATTGACCCAGGGCGTATGCGCCAGCCGGTATTTTCCAACGATCTGGCTGTAAAGATGAAGTGCCGCGCCAGTGTCTTTCCAGGGCTCAAAGGCAATATCGGGCCAATCGGCGTTTACAATCACAGGGGCGCACCTCTTCTCGATTCAACAGCCCGATAGTGCGCAGGTTGCCCCGGCATCGGCAAGCGGTCAGTCGGACGAGGCGATTGCAAAAGGCCCCCCTCACCCCGGCCATGCTTTGCAAGTCCCGACCTCACCCCAAAGGGGCGAGGGAGCCACCCTGCAACTCTCCTCAGCGCTGCCGCTTATCTCCTGCATTTCGGCCAACTTAACCCTCGCCCCTCGGGGGAGAGGGTGGCCGGCAGGCCGGTGAGGGGGCCTTGAGCGGTAGCGCAACGCGCGCCCTCAGTCCTTGCCACCGCCTTTGGTCGACAGCGCGTCCGTGCGCTCCCTCAGACCGGCCAGCATGTCGCCGAGAAAGCGCTTCACCGCATCGAGTTCCTCGCCAGAATACTGGCCGAGCACCACTGCATGCAGCGGCTGGGGGCCGCGCGAAAAGGGCCTGAACCGCTCCTCTTCCGTCGCTGGTCCCAGCGTCAGAAGCGTCACCCGCCTGTCGGTCGGGTGCTGTCCGCGCGCGATATAACCGTCAGCCTCGAGCCTGTTGAGCATGATGGCAGTTGCGCCGCTCGACATGCCCAGATGCCGGGCTACGGCCGAGGGTGTCGCCTCCCCCGGATGGGTCCGCACATAGCCAATCGCCATCATGTCCGAGAGGTTCAGTCCTGCCGCAGCCGAATAGGCCCGGTAGGCGCGGCTCATTTCGTCGGTCAGGTCACTGACCAGGGCGTCGATGTCATCAGTCATGCGTTTTCTTCCATGCTGATATACCTCTAAAACAAAGATACTCTATTGCAAAGCTAAATTGCACGGCTTAGATAGCAGCCAATCATTGCACGACCAGGATAGAACAATGGCGCAGGCAGCTCCACTCAACGATGACGAACTCCGTTCCACTGGCACCGGTTCTGTCGAACCGCTCCGCTCCGAGGCAGCGCGCGAGGCAACTGCAGCGCCCGAGGAGACCGATACGCCAGCCGAACCGTCGGCCCCGCCGCCCAGCCGCAGCAAGGCCCGCATAGTCGGGCTCGGCCTTCTGGTCGCGCTTGGCGCCTGCATTGCCTGGTATCCGCTTTCCGATCACCACGCGCCCTATTCGGGCGGCGGATCGCTGGTTGGCGATGTCACCCAGATTGCCGCCCGCGTTTCCGGTCCGGTTTCCGAAGTTCTGGTCAGCGACAACTCCGAGGTGATCGCGGGCCAGCCGCTGTTCCATATCGATGAAACAACTTTTGTCATGGACGTCGCCCAGGCCACGGCCCAACTCGACCAGACCTCGGCCTCGATTTCTTCGGCCGGCGCCGCTATTCCCGCGGCCCGCGCCAAAGCCGAACAGGCCGAGATCGCCCTCGCCAACGCGCAGGAAACCCTTGATCGCACCGAACAATTGTTCGAGCGCGATCTCACCAGTACCGCCCAGCTTTCCCAGGTCCAGGCCAATTTCGATACCGCCGAGCTCAACGTGACTGCTGCGCGCGCCGAACTCGAACGCGTCACCGCCTCGGCCGGTCCGCTCGATGACACCAATCCCAATGTGCGCGCCGCGCAGGCGGGTCTGGAAAAGGCGCGTTTCGGGCTGGAAAACACGACGGTCCGCGCGCCCGCCGACGGTTACGTCACAAATCTTTCCCTCACCCCCGGCCAGTTCGTGGGCGCCGGTTCGCCCGTCATGACCTTTGTCAGCGAGGGCCGCGACACGGTCATCGTCGATTATCGCGAGAACCAGCTGGTCAATGTCGCCCCCGGCGACCGCGCAGTGGTGATTTTCCAGGCCGCCCCCGGCCGCCAGTTCGAAGGCACGGTGGAGAGCATTGCCTGGGGCATCAGCAATGGCCGCGTGTCCAGCAACGGGCTCGCCCAGTCGTCCACCGACAGCCGCTGGTTTCCCCCGGCCCGCAAGATCCCGGTGCGCATCGTCATTGACGATCCCGACGCCCTGCCCGCCAATGTGCGGCTCGGTTCGGAAGCGGGCGCGCTGATCGTCCCCGAGGATGGTTTCATACCCGCCGTCGCCCGGTCGCTTGTCGGCCTGCGCGGCATGTTCTCCGGCTTCAACTGAGGCTTTCGATACATGGAACAGCTCCCCCGCGTCGATCCGCTCGAAGATCCCTATCTGGCGCTGCGCACCGCGCTGGTCGTGGTGATCTGCACGGTCATGTCCGAGCCGCTGGGCATCACCATGGTCATGCTGCCGGTCGCCATCGGCATGAGCATGGTGTCCAACCAGCGTGGGGGGCTGAACGCCCGTGTTTTTGCCGGGCCGATCATCCTGCCCGTCGTTGCTGTCGTCTTTAGCTGGATTGCCGCGATGACCGTCAACGAACCGTTTCTGTTTCTCCTGGTCAACGGCCTGCTTGCGGTCGTTGGCCTGGCCCTCATGCTGTTTCGCGGCTCTCGCGGCGGCATGTTGCTCACCGTTTTTCCGGCAATGATGTCGGTGTCGGCGATCTACAGCGACTATGCCCTTGCCGGCATCCGCGACGCCATGGTCATGGGCGGCATTCTGGTCGGCGTCGCCGCAACTATCGCCAACATTCTTTTCCCCCCGACAACCCGACGAATTCACGTGGAAAATCCCACTCCTCTCGATTCGGAGTCCCCCTTTGCCGAGCTTGCCATCCGGGTGGTGGTCTATTTCTCCACGCTGGTCGCGACATTTGCCATTGGCGACATGACCTTGCTGATCGTCCCGATCATGATGATCTTTGTTTGTGGCGAGCCCGACCATGGCGGGCGGGTCGAGCAGGTTTTCGATCGCGGCTTGGGCACTGTCGTCGGCGGCGTGGTGGCGACGGGCGGGCTGGCCATCTATTATCTCGTGCCGCAGTTCCCGGTTCTGGTTTTGCTGCTGGCGGCCATCACCTATTTCCTGATCGAGGGCATGAGCTGGGGCCGCAACCGGCCGCAATTTTACCAGTATGTCTGCTCGGTTGCCCTGGTGATGATCCTCTCTTCGATCACCGGCGCCAATTCGGCCTTCGAGGTGGTGTTCCAGCGCATCGTTTTGACCATGGGGATCATGCTCGCGGGCATCGCGCTGCTCTCGCTGCTCGAAGCGATCTTTATCGCGCCAAAGCCCCGGCGATCAGCACCTCTACCCGCGTAACGGGCGGCGTCACGCTGTGGAAAACCCTCTCCGCAGCAGCAGCCCGACGCCCCTCAACCGGCCGGCAGGCCATTAAAGCGAGACTCCTGCGACAATTTGCGCTTAACATCCCGTTAAGGGGACCAAACGGTATGCCGGGCTGTTGCGGATTTTGATAAGCCAGATGGCGCCCGATTTCGGCGCGAAAGCCCCCTTCATCCGGTCTGCACACGTGCTGGCGAGTTGAGGGGAAAATGGATGTCGGACATCTATATAGTGGGCTTTGACGGGACCGAAGCTTCGGGGCGCGCCGCTGATCTTGCGGCCGGTCTTGCCAAAACGTCGGGTGCCACGCTGCATCTGGTGCTGGTGCTCGAGTGGTCACCCTACAGTTTCCTGAGTCAGGAAGAGCTGGCCGAGCGCCACAAGCGGCGTGAGGAAGAACTCGTTCGCGCCGCCAAGGTCGTCGAGCCTGTCGCCGCCAAGTACAGCGCCATGGGCATCACCACCACCCACGAGGTGCGATACGGCCACGCCGGCGAGATCATCGCGGAGATCGCACAGTCGTCGGGCGCAAAGCAGATCTTTGTCGGCCGACAGGGCTCTCGCAAGCTCACCGACCGCCTCCTGGGCGGGTTGACCATGGCGCTCGTTCAGGTCGCCACGGTGCCGGTCACCGTGGTTCCGTAAGGGGTCGCAACAAGTCAACACTTCGCCCGCGCCGACGGCAAAACGGCACGGAGCGAAGGTTCAAGGGGATAGATAAAATGAGAAAACTGCTTTTGGCACTGGCGCTGCTGCTGCCACTGTTCGCCATCCCCGCCTTCGGGCAGGAGGCAACCGAGGAGGCCGCTGAAGCCGCCGTCGAGACCCAGGAGGTCATCGAGGAAACGACCCGGACCATCGACATGATGGTCAACGATGCCATTTCACCCATCTCCAACGCTGTCGTCAGCGTCATCTTCTATTCGGTGCCCATCGCGGGCGTCGACTTCCCCCTCATCGTGGGGTGGCTGGTCATTGCGGCGACCGTCTTCACTGTCTATTTCGGGTTCATCCAGTTCCGGGTGTTCGGTCACGCCATCGAACTTGTGCGCGGCGATTATTCCGATCCAAAGGACGCGGGCGAGGTTTCCCACTTCCAGGCGCTGGCCACCGCGCTGTCGGGAACGGTGGGGCTTGGCAACATCGCCGGGGTGGGCGTCGCCATAGCGGTCGGCGGTCCGGGCGCGACCTTCTGGATGATCCTGGCCGGCCTGTTGGGCATGGCGTCCAAGTTCACCGAGTGTACGCTGGGCGTCAAATACCGCAACGAGCTGCCCGACGGGCGCGTCTCGGGCGGCCCGATGTACTATCTGTCCAAGGGCCTCGCCGAGCGCGGCATGGCCGGACTGGGCCGGTTCTTCGCCATATTCTTCGCCATCTGCTGCATCGGCGGGGCGCTGGGCGGCGGCAATATGTTCCAGGCCAACCAGTCCTTCCAGCAGCTCGTCAACATCACCGGTGGCAATGATATGAGCCCGCTGGCCGGTTTTGGCTGGCTGTTCGGGCTCGTCATGGCGGTCATCGTCGGCGCGGTCATCATCGGCGGTATCAAGTCGATTGCCCGGGTCACCGAAAAGGTCGTGCCGTTCATGGGCGTCCTCTATGTGGGCACGGCGCTCATCATCATCTTGATGAATTTCGGCAGCATCGGCTGGGCTTTCTCCCAGATCATCGGCGGCGCGTTCTCGCCCGAAGGTGTGGCCGGCGGTGCCATCGGCGCCCTGATCCAGGGTTTCCGCCGCGCCGCGTTCTCCAACGAAGCGGGCATCGGCTCGGCGGCCATCGCCCACTCGGCGGTGCGCACCAAGGAACCCGCTACCGAAGGCATCGTATCGCTGCTCGAACCGTTCATCGATACCGTTGTGATCTGCACGATGACCGCTCTGGTCATCATCTTCACCGGCGCGCTCGATACCGGGCTGACGGGTGTGGACCTGACCTCGGCCGCCTTCGGCGCGCAGTTCAGCTTCTTCCCTTACATCCTGGCGCTGGCCGTCTTGCTGTTCGCCTTCTCGACGATGCTGAGCTGGTCCTATTACGGCCTGAAATCGTGGACCTATCTGTTCGGTGAGGGCAAGACCAAGGAAAACGTCTTCAAGCTCATCTTCTGCGTCTTCGTCGTCATCGGCGCCTCGATGAGCCTTGGTCCGGTCATCGACTTCTCGGATTCGATGATCTTTGCCATGGCGCTGCCCAACATCATCGGGCTGTACCTTCTGATGCCGGTGGTCAAACGCGAGGTCAATCAGTACTTCGCCAAGATCAAGTCGGGCGAGATCCGGAAGGTGAAGGGGCACTAGGCGGCAACCGCACTAGCCTCAGACGACACTTGCGGAGGGGCGGGCGAAACGCCCGCCCCTTCCCTTTACGCCGCTGTATGGTCGGCGCTTCTGCAATGGGGTGGAAAGCAGTCAGGCTGCTTCCTGCACATAGCCAAGAAATGCAGACATTCTGTCGCTTCACAACCCGGAGCATTTTCAACCCGAGTGCTCTTATTTGTCCTCTCTCAGCCGTTCCATTTCATGCCCATATACACCCCACCGGCTTCGAGCTCTTCGAGCATCTGAGCGAGGTGCCTTTTCTTTGTCTCTTCCTTTTTTACCTTGTTGATCCAGAGCAAGTAGTCGTTGCGTTGGTAGGGCGGACGTGCGTCGTATTTGTCGCGTAGGCCACGTTTTTCGAGGGCTTCCCGCACAAAGTCGGGCATGTCTTCTCGTTTACGCAGGGGACGAAGGGCGGGGCTCATGACAGCAGGACCTGAGCTTCGATTTCGATCAGGTAATCGGGATTGGCGAGGCCAACTACCATCAAGGCCGTTACTGTTGGCGGGTTGAGGCGTGGCCCCCAGACCTTTAGCCATTCGGCAAAGCCGGGACGAATGTCGATACCTTGCTGAATGACTAGCGTCACCTTGATCAGGTTCTCAAGCTTACCGCCAGCGGCATCTATGACCATCAACATGTTGGCGAGCGCCTGTTCAGTCTGTTTGCCGATATCGCCTTTGCCAACAATAACTCCCTCGGCATCAACAGCGTTCTGGCCTCCAACATGCAGTATTCGAGCGCCCGACGGAACGACGATCCCCTGCGAGAAGACCGGGTTCTGATGCATACCTTCAGGATTGATATATTCTAGAGCCATTGCGTTTTCCCTCTCGAATCTAGTGACAACGCTGTCCGGAACAATAGTTGTTATTACACCCCTGCTGACATGTCCTGACAGCATGAACTGCGGTATTAGGATACCGTTTAGCGGGCCGTATTAAGCGCACAACTGGGCAACCATGCATTGAGGCGCGACGCAACGCATTGAGTAAAGCAGAGCGAGTGTGAGGAAGACGCGGCAGCTTTTTAGAGCCCCTTTTGAAGCGAGGAACGTCCACAATGGGGTCGGAACCAGCCGTCCCGCCCCCTCTGCTCCTCTTCCTCAAGCACTGTTCAAGTGCAGAATATTCCCGTCCGGATCCTTGAACCAGACCATCTTGAACCCGTCAGAGCTGTGGATGCCGTCTTTGAAATCGACGCCCATGTCGGGATAGTGCTCGAAGGTCACGCCCTTGGCGCGCAGGTCGGCGACTATCGCCTCGACATCGCCGCCGCAATCGAAGACCACTGCATTTGCCTTGTTGGTTCCGGCGAAATCGGAGGGATAAACGAGCAGGTGTGTGCTGCCGGTCTTGTACACCAGCACGCCCCCCATCCCGTCTTCCATGAGTTCGAGACCGAGCGTTTCGCTGTAAAATTTCCGAGCACGTTCGATGTCGCTCACGGCGACCATCGCTGACGACAATTTGTCTTTCAGATGTGCCATGACAATTCTCCTCTGTTGTTACACCTCAAGGACGCAGCGGGCTTCCGGGTTCCGACACCGGAGCAATAAAAAAGGCGGGATCGCTCCCGCCTTTTCAAATCTCATTCTGGCAGCGCCGCACCGGAGCGCGATCGGGCTTGGGTGGCAGCACTCGCGGTCCCCGGTTTTCACAGGGGAAGCGCAGGGAAAACCGCGCCTTAGCGGGCCGCCTCGACCTCTTCGGTGGTCAGGATGCCAAAATCATTGCCCCACGAATTGCGGATGTAGGTCCCGATCTGGACAATGTCTTCGTCGCTGAGCCGGTTGCCGAAAGCGGGCATGTAGCCAAAGCCATGGATCAGCGTGTTGGCAACGAAGCTGGCGTCGGCCAGGCTCTCGTTGCCGGCCAGCACCGCACCGGCTCCACCCTGGCCGCCGGCGCCGTGGCACATGGCGCAGTTGGCGGCGAACTTGGGTGCGCCCAGATTGGCGACTTCGGTGACGTCGGAGTCGCTGGTGACGGCACCTGCGGCAGCCTCATCGCCGGCTTCGCCTTCAGCAGCGTCCTTACCGGTGTTGGGGTCTTCAAACTCCTCTGGTCCCGCTTCGGCCTGGGGGCTGGCATCGAAATCGTTGCCTTCGACAACGCCGATCCCGCCGCCTTCTTCACCATAGGTGAACATCAGGATCGAGCCCGGGTTGTGCAGCACCGAGGTGTTGAGCCCTTCACCGAACTTCTGGGCGGCCGAACCGAACGCGTCGGTTGCAATGAACACTGTCTTGCCATCGGGCGAAACGATGACGTCGCGATAGCGGTTCTGCGTGCTCAGCCAGGCTTCGGGCAGCCCGTCAGCGTCCTGTCCGTCTTCGGTCAGGTGCTGCACGTAGAGCGTGCCGTGCTTGAGGGTCGGGATCAGCACCGAATTGTCCCATTCGGCGATCCCGTCTTCGCCTGCATCGTAGTAAAGGATCGAAGACGGCGCGAAGGTCGGATCGCAGATATAGCCGCAGATTTCACCGATCGGATAATCGTCCTCGACGGTGAAATAGGTGGCGATGGGATCGATCATGTCGCCGTCGAAATCGCTCTCCTCAAACACGGGAACCGTGTCCGGGATCGGGCGGGCGTTGCGGTCGACGCCTTCGGGGCCTTCGCTCCAATTGGCGTAGAAATAGGCCTGATCGTCGATAAAGCCCGCCACGTTGGGCCAGCCGTAATTGCCGCCGGGCTGGATGATGTTGAACTCATCATCGCTGGCCGGGCCGTGTTCGGCTTCATAAAGCGTGCCGTCCGGTCCAAAGCCGATACCCTGCGGGTTACGGTGCCCGTAGCTCAGGATATGGCTCTTGACGCCATCGATCTCGGGGTTGTCCTCGGGGATCGAGCCATCCAGTTCGAGGCGCAGGATCTTGCCCGAATAGGTGTGCCAGTCTTCGCTGTCGACCTCTTCCTGGGTCGGCAGGACCTGGGCGAGGTTGGGACGCTGATAGTTGCGGCCAAAATTGGCACCCTGTTCGCCGATCGAATAATAGAGCTTGTCATCGGGACCGAACACCACGCGGCCGGCGTTGTGATCGTTCCAGGCCGGGAGCCCTTCGATGATGATTTCGGGCTCGACAAGCTGCTGGAGGTCGGCGTCATAGGTGTAGCGCACGATCTGGGCCGAGGGGTCAGGGTCTTCGGCGGTGCCGTTGTTGATCGTATAGCCGATATAGACGTAGTCGTTGCCGGTGTCTTCGAGCAGTTCGGGATGCAGCGCCATGCCGAGCAGCCCTTCGTGCTGCGGGCCGGTATAGACATCTTCAAGCGTCAGGAGGAGTTGCTGCGCGCCCGTTGTCGGGTCGACGCGGGTGATTTCGCCGCTGGTGCGCTCGGTGAGCCAGATCATGTCATCGGGACCCCAGCGCATGGCCCAGGGATTGTCGAGGCCGGTGGTCAGAACGCGTGAGGAAAACAGCGAGTTGTCTCCGCTTTCGATTTCGACCGGCGTCACCTGTGCGGCGACCATGCTCGTCGAAAGCATGAGGGCAGCGGCAACCGCGCCTCCCATAAGCACTTTCGCAATCGGAGCCCCGCCGCCGCGTCCTGTAAGTCGCGTAGCCATGAGCAATCTCCTGTAAATTTTTGAAAATAGTCTGTGAGGATGCAGCCGCGAAACGACGCGGCTACTCGCGCACCAAACGCACAAAGGGCCAACGCGTTCCACCACAATCAAACTTTAGTTGTATCAAACTAATGTGACGGCCGCCGCGCGGCCCTTACCACCCGCACGCTTCGCGCACCGGCTGCAGCGCTGTCTCGATTCCCTCGAGCTGGAAGCTTACCGTCACCGAGCGCTGCGATTGCGGCGTGGCACGCACCAGCAAACGCTGGGTCCGTTGCAACTGGTCGATCACCGGCCGTGCCGCTTCGGTTTCAAAAAAACCGATGGCCAGCCGGTCGGGGGACAGATCGACCGATTGGGTCCGGGGCGGCTGGCGGTCGTATTGCAGGGTGATTGCCGCGCTGTTGGACGTCGGGGTGCCCATCGCCGATCCGGCAAAGCTGAACTGCAGCGTGGTTTCCCCATCGATGCACAACACCGTCAGGCGCGCCGGCGCGCGGCCACCGGCCAGGGCGGGGATAAGCTGTTCGGATTCGAGCGTGGCGAACGGCACCTCGGTCCCCTCGATCTGGGACACCTCGATCCCGCTGGTCCACAGACCCTGATCGGCATCGACCGCGCCATTGTCGCCGGTGAACTGACCCGAGCGGAAGATCGAATCATAGCACGCGAGCCGTTCGCTCGCCGGACCGATCGAGGCGCAGCGTTCGGGAGCCGTCTGGGCCAATGCGGGCATCGCCGCTGCCGAAAATCCGGCCACAGCCATCATTGCCGCCAGCCCAAATCGTATCATGCGCCCCGTCTCCCGGTGTATTTCTCATTGTTGGTCAATGTGGTGGCACCGAACGCTCAAGTCCATACATTTTCACGACATTGTTTGCGGGAGGTTGGCAGCGGCGCAGCCCGCTCCTACATTGACCCACACGTCCCGCCCAAGAGGAGCCCCCATGTCGCACCACCCCGCCTACGAGTTGATCGCCGAAGACCAGATCGACGAGGTCAACGCCCTGGTGCGCCATTACCGGCACAAAAAGACCGGCGCAGAAGTGCTTTCCCTCATCAACGACGATGAGAACAAGGTGTTCGGCGTGTCCTTCGCCACACCGCCCGACGACTCCACCGGCCTGCCCCACATTCTCGAGCATTCCGTCTTGTGCGGGTCGGAAAAATTCCCGGTCAAAAAGCCGTTCGTGGAGATGCTCAAGGGCTCGCTGCACACGTTCCTCAACGCCATGACCTTCCCCGACAAGACGGTCTATCCGGTGGCAAGCCAGAACCTTGCCGACTTCTACAATCTGACCGAAGTCTATCTCGATGCTGTGTTTTTTCCGCTCCTGACCCGCGAAACCTTCCAGCAGGAAGGCTGGCACTACGAGGCCGAGAACCCCGATGACCCCCTGATCTTCAAGGGCGTTGTCTTTAACGAAATGAAGGGCGGATTCTCCTCACCCGATCAGGTCAATTACGCCTACGCGCTGCAATCACTTTTCCCCGATACCGTATACTCCAACTATAGTGGCGGCGATCCGCGGGTCATGCCCGATCTCACCTACGAACAGTTCAGGGATTTTCACAAACGCTACTATCAGCCCTCCAACGCCCAGATCATTTTCTACGGCGACGATGACCCCGAAAAGCGGCTCGAACTGCTCGATGCCGTGCTTTCGCGGTTTGAAAAAGGCGAGAAGGCACAAGCACATACACCACAAACGCGTTTCGATGCACCGCGCCGGTTCGAAAAGACCTATCCGGCCGACGACTCCAACAAGCGCTCGTCGTTCGTCACGCTCAACTGGATGGTCGACCCGACCGACGACATCGAGGAACAACTCGCCCGCACTGTCATGCGCCGCGCGCTGGTGGGCAATTCCGCAGCCCCGCTGCACAAGGCGTTGATCGAATCCGGGCTGGGCGAAGCGATCATTTCCTCGGCCATCGAGTTGTCCCAGCCGGTCCTCAATTTTGGCCTGCGCGGCGCCGATGGCGATGATGCCGACAGAATAGAAACCCTGATCCTCAACACTCTCGCCCCCCTCGCTGAGCACGGCATTGACGACGCGACGATTGAAGCGACGCTCAACTCACTCGAGTTCGAGCTGCGCGAGCAGAACACTGGCGGCTATCCTCGCGGAATCGCTTACTTTTTCGGTGCCCTGAGCAATTGGCTCTACGGCGGCGATCCGCTTGACGGGCTGCGCTTCGAGACCGCTTTGGCCAGCCTCAAGGCCCGCATCGCCTCGGGCGAAAAGGTCATCGAAGGTCTCATTCGCGCTAATCTGCTCGATAACACCCACCGCACCACGCTGGTCCTGCGCCCCGACCCCGAACAGGCTGAGCGCGAAGAAGCCGCCGAGCGGGCACGGCTCGATGCCGCACGCGCCGCGATGAACGACAACGACATCACCGCCGCCATCGAGACCACCAAAAGGCTCAAGGCCCTGCAAAACGCCGCCGACAAGCCCGAAGATCTGGCCAGGATCCCAACCCTTACGGTGGCCGACCTGCCCCGCGAGGGCATGAGCATTCCCACCGAGGAAGTTGCGGTCGAGGGCGTGCGCACGCTCGTTCACGACATCGCCACCAACGGCATCGTCTATCTCGATCTCGGCTTCGATCTCAAAACCCTGCCGCGGGATCTCCTGCCTTACCTGCCGCTGTTTTCGCGCGCGCTCAAGCAGACGGGCACGTCAAAAGCCGATTTCGTCGCCCTCACCCAGCGCATCGGGCGCTCGACCGGTGGCATCGGGATTTCCCGGCTCAATTCGCCGATCCTCGACAGCGACGAGGCCGCCGCGTTCCTGATCGTTCGCGCCAAGGCGACGTCCGACAAGACCGCGGAAATGCTCGATATCGTCCACGACGTCCTGACCGACGCCCGGCTCGACAATCGTGACCGCATCCGCCAGATCGTCGCCGAAGACAAGGCCCGCACCGAAGCCTCGCTCGTACCGGCCGGTCACCAATATGTCTTCACCCGGCTGCGCGCTTCGCTGCATGAGGCAGACTGGCTGTCCGAGCAGACCGGCGGCATCACGCAGCTGCTCTTCCTGCGCGAGCTGGCGCAAAAGATCGAGGATGATTGGGCGTCTGTGCAGTCAGCGCTCGAAACCATTCGCAGCCATCTCATCAACGCCAATGCGGCCTTCGCCAACGTCACGACGGACGGCTCGGCCTGGCCCGGTTTTGCCGACGAGCTCAAAGCCTTCATCCAGCGTCTCCCCCGCCACGATTTCGTCCGCGCCGATTGGTCGCCCCTGCCCCATCCCGCCAATGAGGGCCTGACCATCCCGGCCCAGGTCAACTACGTGGCCAAGGGGGTGAACCTCAAGGCGCTCGGCCATGAGCCGTCGGGCGCGCTGTCGGTGGTCACCAAATATCTCGGCACCACCTATCTCTGGGACAAGGTGCGCGTCGAGGGCGGCGCGTATGGCGGGTTCGCCAGCTTCAATCCGCTCGCCGACACCTACGCGTTCGGGTCGTATCGCGACCCCAACCTCGTTGCCACGCTCGACGTTTACGACGCGGCTCCGGCCTATCTGCGCAAGGGCGTTTCGCAATCGGATATTGCTCGTTCCATCATCGGAACCATAGGCGATCTCGACCCCTACCTTCTGCCCGACGCCAAGGGCTATACGGCGCTGGTTCGCACGCTCACCGGGGTCACCGAGGCCTACCGGCAAAAGCGCCGCGAGCAGGTGTTGTCCACTTCAGAAGCAGATTTCGCCAAGGCGGCGGATCTCCTCGACGAAGTGGCCCGCAACGGACACATCGTTGCCATGGGGTCGGAGAAATCGATTACTGCGGCAAACCGCGAGCGAAACGGCTTCCTCACCGTTTCCAAGGTGCTCTGAGGTGCCGGCCGGTATCTTCGACAGGAAGGCGTTCGACGCTTTTGTCGCGGCTTTGGCAGGGACCTCACTGGTCGACCAGTGGGATGCCAACGTGGCCAAGGTCGGCGGCAAGGTTTTCGTTCTGTTGAGCGCCGACGAGGAGAATGCCGTTCTTACCTTCAAATGCAGCGAAGAAAGCTTTGAGCTTCTGACGACGCTCGATGGCGTAGGCCAGGCGGCTTACTTCGCCAAGCGCAAATGGGTTTCAGCCGCCGAGAGATCGCCCCTGTCCGCGCCCGAACTCGAAGCGTATGTGAAGCGGTCCTACGAGCTTGTCGCAGCCGGCCTGACGCGCAAAGCGCGTCAGGATCTCGGGATTATTACCGATTAGAGCCTGATCCAGTCAGATGGAATCGGCCTGGGCTCTAGTCTTTGTTTTGTCTTGTGATCGAACCGGAAAAGTCTGCAACTTTTCCTGATAACGCTCTAGGCGGCGGTCACACGCCAGACAATGTGTCCAACGTCGTCAGCGACCAGCAACGCACCGTCCTTGGCGACCGTGACCCCGACCGGGCGTCCGTTGGAGAACTTCTCGTCCTCTGAAAGAAACCCGCCGAGGATTTCTATAGGCTCGCCCGAGGGTTTTCCGCCATCGAACGGCACCAGGATCACCTTGTAGCCCGAGAGCTTCGAGCGGTTCCACGAGCCGTGCTGGCCAATCACCATGCCTGCTGGGAGTCCGGGCAGCGTGCCGGCCGGATGCCAGCACAGGCCGAGCGAGGCCGTATGTCCACCCAATGCATAATCGGGCGCCGTCGCCTTGGCGACCAGATCGGTCCGCTGCGGCTGCACGCGGTCATCGACCGTGTTGCCCCAATACGAATACGGCCAGCCGTAAAAGCCGCCATCCTTGACCGAGGTTAGGTAATCGGGAGGCGTTTCGTCGCCCAACCCGTCGCGTTCGTTGACGACGGTCCACAATTTCCCGTCCGTCGGTTCCCAGGCCATGCCAACCGGATTGCGCAGTCCACCAGCAAACTCGCGATTCTCGCCCGTCACCAGATCGAGCTCGACGATGCAGGCGCGGCCCTCCTCGGTTTCAAAGCCTTCCTCGGCAATGTTGGAGAGCGAGCCGATGGCAACATAGAGCTTGGTGCCATCGGCGCTGGGGATGAGGTTGCGGGTCCAGTGGCCGCCATCCTTCATCGTGAAGATGGTCTTGCCCTGAGCCGCAATACTGGTCTGGCCGTCCTTATAGGGGAAAGCCACAACGCTGTTGGAATTGCCCACATAGAGCGTCGAGCCGATCAGGGCCATGCCGAACGGCTGGTGCTGGCCCTTCAGAAACACTTCGCGGATTTCCGGCACGCCATCGCCGTCCGCATCGCGCAGTAGCGTGATCTGGTTGGCATTGGGATAGGTCGCCCCTGCCCGCTTCATCGTCCGGTTCATGGCATAATCCATGAAGCCAGTGACCTTGCGGGGGATCGTTGCAGATTCGGCGACCAGCACGTCGCCATTGGGCAGTGCATAAACCCACCGCGGGTGTTTGAGCTTTTCTGCGAATACGCTGACCTTGAGGCCGGATGCCGTCCGTGGCTTGGCGCCGCCAACCCAACCGCGCGCCGTCGGCATCTTGAGCATGGGCACCGCGCCCTGCGGCTTTGCAGACGGAATGGCGGGCTTTGTGCCAAATTGCGGAGCGTGCGTTTTTACGCGCGTCTTCCACCATGCATAGCCGCCGCCAATAACGACGACCGCAAGAACCACGATCACCAGCAAGATTGTCCAGACCGACATAAGGCCTCCCGAGGGCAAGACTTCCAAAAGGCGATCTATTGCGCGATCCGGCCCGTTCGGGCAACCGAGTACCGCAATTTTATGCCGTACCGTACGTTACGGTACGGTTTGTCTTTACAGTTGAGGGTCGTCGCGTTAGAGATAGGTAACGGTTCCGCTGGCGCGCCCGAGGAGACGTCGACCGGAACGGGCCAAGAGCCAACAATTCTCTTATTCGCAGGTGACCTCATGCCCGCATATCGTTCTCGTACAACCACCCATGGCCGCAACATGGCCGGTGCCCGCGGCCTCTGGCGCGCCACCGGAATGAAGGATGGCGATTTCGGCAAGCCGATTATTGCCGTGGTCAATTCCTTCACCCAGTTCGTGCCGGGCCACGTCCATCTCAAGGATCTGGGGCAGATGGTGGCACGCGAAATCGAGCGGGCTGGCGGTGTCGCCAAGGAATTCAACACCATCGCAGTCGATGACGGCATCGCCATGGGCCATGACGGGATGCTCTATTCCCTGCCCTCGCGCGAGGTGATCGCCGATAGCGTGGAATACATGGTCAACGCACACTGCGCGGATGCCATGGTGTGCATTTCCAACTGCGACAAGATCACCCCGGGCATGCTGAACGCGGCGATGCGGCTCAACATTCCCGTCGTGTTCGTCTCGGGCGGACCGATGGAAGCGGGCAAGGTCGTCCATCGCGACAAACTGCAGGCGCTCGATCTGGTCGACGCCATGGTGGTTGCCGCCGATGACAGCTACACCGACGAAGAAGTCGCCGCCATCGAGGAAGCCGCCTGCCCTACCTGCGGGTCGTGCTCGGGTATGTTCACTGCCAATTCGATGAACTGCCTCACCGAAGCGCTCGGCCTGTCGCTGCCGGGGAACGGCTCGACACTGGCGACCCACGCCGACCGTAAGCGGCTGTTTCTAGAAGCCGGGCATCTGATCGTCGATCTGGCGCGCCGCTACTACGAGCAGGACGACGAAAGCGTTTTGCCGCGTTCCATCGTCACCAAACAGGCTTTCGAGAACGCCATGGCGCTCGATATCGCCATGGGCGGTTCGACCAACACCGTGCTGCATATTCTGGCCGCCGCCTATGAGGGCGAGGTCGATTTCACCCTGGCCGACATCGACACGCTGTCGCGCAAGGTTCCGGTGCTGTGCAAAGTCGCCCCCGCCAAGCAGGACGTTCACATGGAGGACGTCCACCGGGCTGGTGGCATCATGAGCATTCTGGGCCAACTTGACCGCGCCGAACTGTTGCATCGGGAACTGCCCACAGTTCACAGCGCGACCCTGGGCGATGCATTGGACCGCTGGGACATCTCGCGGACCAATTCCGAAAGCGTGCGCCAGTTCTTCATGGCGGCGCCGGGCGGCGTGCGCACGACGCAGGCTTTTTCGACCGAAAACCGTTGGGCCGAACTCGATCTCGACCGCAAGGACGGGGTGATCCGGTCTGCCGAGCACGCCTTTTCGAAAGACGGGGGTCTCGCGGTACTCAAGGGCAATATCGCGCTCAATGGCTGCGTGGTCAAAACCGCGGGCGTTGACGATTCCATCCTCAAATTCACCGGCTCGGCCGTCGTTTACGACAGCCAGGACGATGCAGTTTCCGGCATTTTGACCGGCAAGGTCAAGGAAGGCGACGTCGTCGTCATCCGCTATGAAGGCCCCAAGGGCGGTCCGGGCATGCAGGAAATGCTCTACCCGACCAGCTACCTCAAATCCAAGGGATTGGGCAAAGCGTGTGCGTTGCTGACCGATGGCCGCTTCTCGGGCGGGACATCGGGGCTTTCCATCGGGCACGTTTCGCCCGAAGCGGCCCAAGGCGGCGCAATCGGGCTGGTCGAAGCTGGCGACAGGATCGAGATCGACATTCCAAATCGCACCATCAGCCTTATGGTTTCCGACGCAGAAATGCAGCAACGCCGCGCGGCGATGGACGCCAAGGGCGTCGATGGATGGAAGCCCGAGGCACCGCGCAAACGCAAGGTGACCACGGCGCTCAAGGCCTATGCGGCCTTTGCCTCAAGCGCCGATCTGGGCGCGGTCCGCATCCTTCCAGAATAAGAAAATGCCGGCCTTCGGGTCGGCATTTTCGTTTCAGGGCGCCCCGATACGGTTGACGCGGCGCCCCTATTTCCATGCGCGGGCTGCCACCGCCTGCTTTGGGCATTTGGGGCTTGCATAGCGTTGCAATTGGGCTAGGCTTGGCCATACCCCTCCCCGTTCCTGCCAGGCGTATTCCATGTCCAGCTCGACCGTCGGGCATCAGGACCGCCGCTTGTTTGCGATCGGCCTGGCGCTTGTCACGTACATCTTCTTCACGCTTTGCGACACGTTTGCGAAATGGATGGCGCTTTCGGGCATGCCGCCCACCCAGGTCGCATTCGGGCGTTATTTCGTGCAGTTCGCCTTCATGGCCGCGCTGCTGCTGCCGCGGCATGGCCTGGCGAGCTTCCGGACCCAGCGCCCTGTCCTGCAAGTCCTGCGCGGCTTCGGGCTTTTGGGGATGACGGCGTTCAATTTCTTCGCTCTGCTCTATCTGCCACTCACCGTCACATCCTCGATCATGTTCGGCATGCCATTGCTGATCACTGCGCTGTCGGTGCCTTTCCTGGGTGAGCAGGTTGGTTGGCGGCGCTGGATGGCCATCCTTGTGGGGTTTGTCGGCATCGTCATCATTATCCAGCCTTGGGACGCCAATTTCCATTGGGCGATCTTTCTGTCGCTGGGCAGCATCTTGTCGGCGGGGTTCTATTTCATCCTGACCCGCAAGCTGACTGAAACCGAGACCACCACCAGCCTCCAGCTTTATGCCGGGCTGATTGGCACCGTCTGCCTGTTGCCGTTTGCGTTGACCAACTGGACGTGGCCCGAGGGACCGATCACCTGGATCATCTTTGCGGGCGTTGGACTTGCGGCCATGACCGGCCACCAGATATCGATCATCGCCCACCGCTACGCCCCTGCCTCGGTGCTGGCACCGTTCGGCTACAGCCAGATCATCTGGATGACGCTGTCGAGCTGGCTGATCTTCAATCAGCCGCCCACGCTGTGGCTTTTCGTCGGCGGGCCTATCGTTATCGGCTCGGGCCTTTATATCTGGGTGCGAGAGCGGCAATTGGCAAAAAAGGCCGTCCGCCCGGTCACAACCGCGGACGCCGATATCGCTGCCGAGAAAAGGGATGCGCAGAGCCATCCGGCCTGAACGGACCTGTGGTTTTTTCGCCCCCCTTGCGCCGCGCGGTAAATTTTTCTACCCGCGGGCTCTTGGCGAGACATTTTTTCGCATTTATAAGAAGGCATTGCTAAGCGCAAACCTAGAAGGAGGCGTTGCATTGACGAATACCACCGCACCCTCCGTGGGTTATGAGCGCCGCTGTTAGGTTGACAGCCACGCCCCGCGTCCGCCGCCTCTAAAGGCCGCCACGCACTTTTCCGTCATTCGAAGCGATCGCCACACGGCCACAAATCCGTCTGTCGTTCGGCCATACCATTTTCAAGTTTATAGGACCGGTGTGCCTGCACCTTTTCGCGGCAGCCGGTATCGGGATCATGACTCGCAAAAAGAACAATATCAACGGAGCGACCTATCGGGCCGTCCTTGGCTACACGGTCAGGCACTGGCGCCGTCAGCCCTGGCGGATCGCCGCAATTCTGGGCTTCATCATGCTGGCGACGTTGGCCGACGTGATGACGCCCTATTTCGCGGGCCGCCTTGTCGAGGCTATCGCCTCGGGCTCGGTGGGCGATGAAGCAACGCTGGAGGCGACGTTCTCAGCCCTGGGCATTCTTGTCGCCCTTGGTGCAACGGCGGTCGTCCTGCGCTTCGGCGCCTTCCGCAACATCATCCGGCTGACGCTTTTCATGATGGCGGATGTGGTCAACGAGACGTTCCACCGTGTGCAGCGGTTCTCGACCGACTGGCACGCCAACACGTTCGCGGGCTCCACAGTCCGCAAGATCACGCGCGGCATGTGGTCGCTCGATCTTTTGAACGACACGCTGCTCGTTGCGCTGTTTCCCTCGACGATCATGCTCGTGGGCACGACGATCTTGCTGGCCTCGTTCTGGCCCATCATGGGGCTGGTGATCGGGCTTGGATCGCTGTTCTTTATTGTCGGAACCATCGGCATAACAGTGGCTTACGTCTCGCCTGCCGCCACGCTTTCAAACGCCTGGGACACCAAGGTGGGCGGCGCCCTGTCCGATGCCATCGGCTGTAACGCCGTGGTCAAGGGTTTTGGCGCGGAAACGCGTGAAGAAGCCCGGCTGGGCGGCGTTGTCTCCAAGTGGCAAAAACGAACGCTTCGGACCTGGAACCGGTACAATTTCAACGGCGTGACGCAGGACACGGCACTGCTCGTCCTGCGTGCCACGATCCTGGGAACCGGTGTCCTGCTCTGGTTGCAGGGTGTGGCGAACGCTGGCGACATTACCTTCGTTCTGACCTCGTTCTTCGTGCTGCAAGGCTATCTGCAGGATGTGGGAATGCACTTCCGCAATCTGCAGCGCTCGGTCAACGAGATGGAAGAACTTGTCGAGCTTGACGCCGCGCCCTATGGCGTTGCCGACAAATCCGGTGCCACTCCGATCCGCATCGGCGACGGTGCGGTCGATTTCGAGGCCGTGACGTTCCAGTATGGCGGGCACGCGACCCCGCTCTACAAGGACTTCTCGGTGGCCATCAAACCGGGCGAACGCATTGGTCTTGTTGGACATTCAGGCTCGGGCAAGACGACCTTCGTCAAGCTGATCCAGCGCCTGCATGACATCAATGGCGGTCAGATCCTGATCGACGGGCAGAACATTGCCGACCATACGCAGGCAAGCCTTCGCGACCAGATCGCCATTGTGCAGCAGGAACCGATCCTGTTCCACAGGACACTGGCCGACAACATCGCCTACGCGCGTCCCGATGCAACGCGTGCCGAAGTGATGGAAGCGGCCAGGATGGCCAACGCCCATGACTTCATCGTCACGCTGCCGAAAGGCTACGAGACAATGGTTGGTGAGCGCGGGATCAAGCTTTCGGGCGGCGAACGCCAGCGTGTTGCCATTGCGCGGGCGTTTCTGGCCAACAACCCGATCCTGATCCTGGACGAAGCGACATCGAGCCTGGATTCAGAGAGCGAGTTGCTGATCCAGCAGGCAATCGAGCGCCTGATGACCGGCCGCACCACGCTGGTCATCGCGCACCGGCTGTCGACGGTCCGGGCGCTTGATCGGATCCTGGTCTTTGACAAGGGCCGGATCGTCGAGGAAGGCGACCATATGGCGCTGATCCGCCGCGATGGCGGCATCTACCGGCGGCTGTTTGAAAAGCAGGCGCTGGAATTGACCAAGGGGCTGGTGGCGTAAGCCACCGGCCCTACAACCGGCTCAGAACCATCGCCTCAAAGATTGCGATCAGGTGCAGCGTGGCGCCGGTGACTACGAAGGCGTGCCAGAGCACATTCTGGAAGGCCAGTTTTTCCCACAGGTGGAAGATAATGCCCGCCGAATATGCCACGCCGCCCGCGACGATCAGCCAGAGGGCCGTCGCGGGCAGCGCGGCGGCCAGGGCCTGGAAGGCAATGATGCCGCTCCAGCCGATGGCGAGGTAGAACGGAATGGCCAGCCGGCCGAAATGCTGGGGCACGAAGAGCTTCAGCGCGATGCCGATCAGAGCCGTGGCCCAGACGAAAATCAACAGCCGATCGGCGATCGGAACATCGCCGAGAGCGATCAGCAGCGGGGTGTAACTCCCTGCAATGAAAAGGAATATAGCGGCCTGATCAATTCGCGCGAGCCAGGTCTTGATCGGGCCCAATGGACAGAGATTGAAGGCCATAGAAGCGCTGAGCAGGGCGACAAAAGAACCGACATAGATCGCCACGGCGGCGATCTCGGCGCCCGTCGCATGAACCACCGCCAGGGTAATCAAAACTGTGCCGGCAATGATGGCAACCAGCAGGCCCACGCCGTGGATAATGCCATCGGCAATCAGTTCGGCGAGCGTGAAGGCCCGCCTGTGTCTCAGGACGTACGCCCTGGCGTTGCGGCGCAGATTTGTGCGCATGCCTGCCACCTCCTGGTGCATTCCATTCCAGCCTAGCACAGCAATCATAACGCTGGGTAAGGCAGAATGGTGAACCAGCCGCTGAAATTCTATCTAAACGGAAGGTGAGTGCGCTTGTGTCGCAGGCTGCGTTTCAGTGGATGCCGAGGGGCCGGGTCGCTTCGCCCTCGTCCGATACCGGATCTGCGGTTTGTGGCAAGGCTGCAAAGCTCACACAGTTGCCGCCAGCCTTTTTTGACTCGTAGAGGGCGATATCCGCCTGAGCGAACCACTGTGTCGGCGAGCCGAGCCGGGGATCGAACGGGGCAATCCCAAAGCTGGCAGTGACCGAAATGACTTTGCCGGAATACCTGAAGCGCAATCCGCCGACTTCCTCGCGCAGACGCTCGGCACACTGGCTGGCTTCATAGGCCATGGTCTCGGGCAAAAGCATACCGAATTCTTCTCCGCCCAACCGGCCGAGACTGTCTGTCGTTCGCAGACATTCCGCTGCGCGGTTGGCGACCGATTTGAGAACCTCGTCGGCAATTTCGGCACCGAACGCCGAATTTACCCGATGAAATCCGTCGATATCGACAAAAATCAATGTCGCTGGCCGGTCGTAGCGCTGTGCCCGTGCGTATTCGCGATCGACCTCGCTCCGGAACGTCTTGCGGGTCAGGGCGCCGGTGAGATAATCGACCTCGTCGGGTTGGCGCGACACCAGTTCGGACATCACCAATTGGGCCAGATGGTCGGCCATCGCGATCTCGCGCTCGCCAAATCGGCGGGGGCTGCCATCCATCATCAACAGGGTGCCGATGACATAGCCATCGGCCGTTTGCAGCGGCACGCCGAGGCAGGCGCCGACAGGGACTCCACCGGGGCTGCACTCGAGATTGGCGCAGCGCGGATCGGCTGCGACGTCCTCGATTACCACGGACTGCCCCATGTCCACGCTCAATGCCGCAATGGACCGGCTTCGCTCAATCCGCCGGTAGTTTGCACCGCAAGCGGCGAGAACGATCTCGGCGCTCCGGTCGACGATGGAAATCGCCACCATCGGCGCTATGCTGATGCGGGCGAGTTCCAGAATGTGGTCGAGGGATTCGATCGGAGCAACCAAAGCGGTAGTCATCCGGTTGAGCGCCGCAAGCCGCCCTTCCTCACCCGTCGATATGTCCATAACCATGGGACGGTCCTCTTGCCCTCCGGGTCAATGGGAGAGATTACCCTGAATCCGGTGTTCTATGGGGTTTCACTGGGTTGTATGGTTACCCAGTCCTCACTTTGGAAGGACCTAGCGCAGTGCGGAAAGCAGACCGCTAGAGGCGTGACCGTCGGCCAGGAGGCCCGCTGCGCGCTGGAATGCGATGATCCCCTGACGCGTTTTGGGACCGATAACCCCATCGGGTGTGCCGACATTGTATCCCCGCCGATTGAGGAGGCTTTGCAACTCCTCACGCTGTGACCGGGTCAGTCCGGTCTCGTTGGCGGGGAAGGAACGGACAAAGGGGCCGACGCCAAGAATACGGTCGGCCAGGTGGCCGACGGCCAGCGCGTAATTGTTGGAGTTGTTGTAGCGCTTTATGACGTCGAAATTGGCAAGCATCAGGAAAACCGGGCCGCCGCCGCCAGCCGGCATGAAGATGCGCCCCATATCGCCGGCCCGCGGGAACGTTCGCCCGCCTGTGCGCCGAACGCCCATGCTTTCCCACTGGCCGAGGGTCTGGCGCCCGATATCCCAGGCGCGGCCATAGTCGAAATTGGACGGCAGTTGGACTTCGTAGCCCCAGGTCTCGCCGTTTCGCCAGCCATGCGATTTGAGATAGTTGGCCGCCGAGCCCAATGCGTCGGGCACAGAGTTCCAGATGTCCCGTCTGCCATTACCATTGTAATCGACCGCGTAGGCGACAAAGCTCGAGGGCATGAACTGGGTGTGCCCCATCGCCCCCGCCCAGGACCCCACCATCTGTGGCGCGGCCACGTGCCCGGCCTGCAAGATCTGCAGTGCGGTCAGCAACTCGTTCTTGAAAAAGTCGCGCCGGTAATTGCCGTAGGTCAATGTCGCCAATGCATGGATGACATTGTTGCCACCCATGTAGGAGCCGTAGTTGGTTTCCATGCCCCAGATGGCCAGGATGATCTCGGACTGGACCCCATAGCGCTGCTGCGCCCCACCCAACGTCTGGGCCCACTCGCCACGCATGCGCTGGCCGTTGGAGACCCGTGTGGACGACACGGCATCGGCAACATACTGGCCGGTTGTCTTGACCGTTTCGGGCTGGCTGCGCGTAAGGCTCATAATGCGGTCGGACGGCGCAAAGCCCGCGAACGCCTGCTCGAAAATGGCGCGGGACACGCCCCGGGAGGACGCTTCGGGCCAGACCGAGGACACGAAATCCTGCACATTGGCGAATGCGGGGCGCGGGAGAACAAGGGCCGCGCCTGCGGCCAGTCCAAGCGCCATCGCTCGGCGCCGCGAAAGAACGGGAAAATCGACGGTGGGGGCGGTACTACGCATGGAGGGACCTTTTCCGCTTCCAATCGCAAGCCATCCTGCCACGCCTTTATGGCGATACGCTGTCCGCCCCCAACGGGACAGCGAGAGGAAAACCTGCACTACTGAATCAAACTCAACGGCTTGAATCTGCCAGAAGTGGCTTAAGACCGTGTTAAGCACGTTGGCTCACCGGGCCCGGGCGCTTAAACTCATCTTCACTCTCTCGTGAGCGCGCCCATGCCTGACTTTCTATCCCGCACCGATCTCGTTGCCGATTTGTCCGAAATCGGGGTTCGCGCCGACGATATCGTTATGGTCCACGCCGCCATGAGCACCGTGGGCGCGCTTATCAATGGCCCCGATACATTGATCGAAGCACTCCAGCAGGCCGTTGGCCCTATGGGCACTCTCATGGCCTATACCGATTGGGATGCACGATACGAGGCGTTGTTCGATGACACGGGCCGGGTGCCCGGCGCGTGGCGGGACAGGATCGCCGGGTTCGATCCGTTGCGCTCACGTGCCGTTCGGGACCATGGGGTCTTCCCCGAATTTCTCAGGACCTCGCCCGGCGCTCTGCGCAGCGCCAATCCAGGGGCGTCGATGACGGCCATCGGGGCGCGGGCCGAATGGCTGGTCGCCGATCACCCGCTCGATTATGGCTACGGACCCGCTTCGCCCCTGGCAAAACTGGTTGAGGGCGGCGGCAAGGTGCTGATGGTCGGAGCGCCGCGCGATACGATGACCCTGATCCATCATGCCGAGCACGTCGCCGACATTCCCAACAAGCGGATCAAGCGCTGGGAGGTGCCTTTTGCCGGTCCCGAGGGGGTGGAATGGCGGATGAGCGAGGAGTTCGACACTTCGGATGCTGTCGCGCCCCAACTTGACGGCATCGATTATTTTACCGCCATCGTGACCTCCTACCTCGAAGCCGGTCGCGGGCGGCGAGGCAAAATCGGTTCGGCGGAAAGCTTGCTGGTCGATGCAAGAGGAATGCTCGAGCACGCCGTTGCTTGGCTCGAGCGAAATGGCCGATAGCAGCGAAGCCCAGGGTGACGAACACCGGGCCATTGACTCAGACGTCAATTTGTATATAACTAAATAGCTATCAATCTATTTGGTTATGAAATGACGGAATCCGAACGCCTCGACGCCACATTCATCGCTCTGGCCGATCCCACGCGCCGTGCCATTCTGGCACGTCTGATCGAGGGCGAGGCGACGGTGATGGAGTTGGCGGCGCCTTTCGATATGAGCCAGCCGGCCATTTCCAAGCACATCAAGATGCTGGAGCGGGCCGGGCTGGTGTCGCGCAGCCGCGATGCGCAGAAGCGCCCGGTCAAGATCGAAGGCATTGCGCTCAAGGAAGCCACCGACTGGCTGGAGAACTATCGTCAGATCTGGGAAGCAAATTTTTCCAGGCTCGACACGCTGCTGGACGAGTTGAAGGCGCGCCGCAAAAAGGAACAGAACTGATGAGCTTTTCCACCACCCTTACCGTTGCAACACCAAGCGACCTCGAAGTGACCATCGAGCGCATGTTCGATGCACCTGCCGATCTGGTTTTCGACTGCTATACAAAGCCCGATCTTGTCCGGCGTTGGATGACAGGCATGGACGGATGGTGGGTTTCGACGTGTGACATCGATCCGCGGCCCGGCGGGACGTATCGCTATGTCTGGTCAGGCCCGGACGGCGAGAGCATGGGGCTGAACGGGGTTTTTCACGAGGTCGAACGCCCGGCCCGTCTGGTGACGACCGAGTCGTTTGACGATGATTTCGGCATGGGAAAAATGCTGATCGAGAGCGAGTTTCACGCCGAAGGCGACAGTACGCGGCTCAAACAGACAATCACCTACGAATCCAAGGGCCAACGCGACGCGTCGCTGGCAACCGGCATGACCGATGGCATGGGCATAAGCTTTGCCTCGCTCGATGCTGTTCTTGCCGAGTTGACCGGCAAGTAGCAAGAGCTGCGAGATTGGGTTCAGCGCCGCCAGAAGGCGGGGCTGAACAGTACGAGAATCGCAAGGATTTCAAGGCGCCCCGCCAGCATGGCAAAGATCAGCGCCCATTTGGCCAGTGGCTCAAGCGACGAGAAATTGCCCGCCGGGCCGATGATGTCGCCAAGGCCGGGACCGACGTTTGTGAGCGCAGTCAGCGCGCCGGTAAAGGCCGTCAGCACATCGAGACCGGTAAAGCCGAGAACCAGCGTGACGCCCAACAGCAGCACCAGGAAGGCCCCGATGAAATGGTGCACGGACTTGATGGCCTGCCAGGGCACTTCGCGGCCTTCGTAGCGCACGACGAATATGCCGTGAGGGTAGATCAGTTCCTTGAGCCCGTTGCGCAGCGACTGGTAAATTATGATCAGCCTGTAGGTCTTTATACCCCCGCTCGTTGAACCGGCCGCCCCGCCCAGGAAGGTCGCGAGCAGGAAAACGACGCTCACGAACGGTCCCCAAAGGGTGTAGTCGGTCGAGGCGAATCCAGTGGTTGTCACCACGGAAACGATATTGAACGCCGAGTGGACCGCCAGTTCGCCGGGGTCCGTCGTCAGATGCACAAGCCCCGACAAAAACACCGCGAAGCTCAAAACCGCCAAAATCGAGAGCAACACCGGCACCTGCGCCTCAAACGCCGCAGAAATCCGCCCGGTCGTAACCGCCCGCAGGATTGCGATGAAGGGCAGCGCGCCGGCAATCATGAAAACGATGCCGACGATAAGGACCGGCGGCCCGAAATGGCCCATGGAGGCATCGTGGGTGGAATAGCCGCCGGTGGAAACCGTGGTCATCGCGTGGTTAATGGCATCGAAGCTGGACATGCCGGCGAACCAGTAGGCCAGGGCACAGGCGATCGAGAGGGCGAGATAGAGCCCCACCATGGCCCATGAGAACTTGGTGAACCGGGCGAACGGCGAATCGGCCTGAGCCGAGGATTCGAGCTTGTAGATCTGCATGCCTCCGACCCGAAGGAACGGAAGGAGCAGCAGCCCCATTGCGATGATCCCCAGCCCGCCGAACCATTGGGTCATCGACCGCCACAACAGGAGCCCCGGAGGCATATCGTCCAGCCCTGAGAGAATTGTCGATCCTGTGGTGGTGATGCCCGAGGTCGCTTCGAACACGGCATCGGTAAAGCCGATGGAAAGGCCCGAGAGGAACAGCGGCAGAGCGGCGACGATCGAGGTGGCCGCCCAGATCATGTTGACGAGCAGAAAGCCGAATTTAAGGCTGAATGGCGGCATTTCGCGCCGGGTGGCAAGCACCATGAAGCCCGAGGGCACGCCAGCCGCGAGGGCGGAGAAGAGAAAAGCCTGCCAGTCGGGATTGCCGACGGAGAGATCGACAAGCATCGGGACAAGCATCATGCCCGCAAGCACGAGCGTGAAAAACGCGGTGACGTAAGCAGTCGCACCAAGCATGTCCCGGCCCCTCCAGCGTGGCGCGGGACCGTTTACGCCCATGGGCGCCATAAATCAACGGCATGAAAAAGGCGCGTGCCCCGGCGGGGCCGCGCCCTAAATTGGAAAGCTGGTCAAATCACCAGCCGAAGACGAAGCC
Organism: Rhizobiales bacterium UBA1912; assembly: GCA_002337455.1. Classification (GTDB taxonomy): domain Bacteria; phylum Pseudomonadota; class Alphaproteobacteria; order Rhizobiales; family Devosiaceae; genus Pelagibacterium. The sequence goes on from DDGC01000029.1 coordinate 85,850, forward strand.
GAGCCCGGTCTGGCCGCCCGACTGGTTGACATGGGCATTGGTGCCCTCGCCGAACTGGAACAGGCCGTAATTGTTGTTGCCGCCCTGCTGGTTGAGGGTGCCGTTGTGATTGTTGCCTTCCTGATGGACGATGCCGAGATTGCCGCCGCCGCCCTGGGTGAGCCCGGCCATGTTGTTGATGCCGTTCTGGGTGATCGAACCGTTCTGGATGCCGTTATAGAGGGCATAGAAGCCGAGACCGGCCTGCATCATCTGCTGCTGTTCGGCGTTGGCTGGGTTGAGGTTGATCGAGACCTGACCGGCGTTGGCCGGGGCCGCAAATGCGGCCAGTGCGATGACGAGTGCGAGGCCGGTGGCCTTTGCGGTGTTGGTGTTGCGTCCCATGGTCCTGCTCCTTTGGGGTTGTTGCGGCGGTGTTGCGCCTCCATGACCACGACTATGAAACAGCCCGGCTGAACCGACCTCGAAGGGCGCGTTTATCTGGCGTTAAGGTTGGCGGCCTGCGCGAAAACCCCGTCATATTGGAACCTGCGCCGCGCGTTGCTTGTTGTTCGATATGAGGGGCCGCGCCATGCCGGGACGCTCCTGCCATTTTCATTTTCCCATTCGCTCCCAAAAGGGAGCCAAAAGGACTTGCCATGGACGACACCGAAACCACCGCCCGCTCCACAAACCCGCTGGTGATCGCGCTTGGCGCTGCTGCAGTGCTTGGCTGGGTCGCCTTTCTGATCTTGTGGTTCACTTCAGCCTCCAGCACAGGTGGCCTGCGCAACGAGATCAATGCGCTGACGTCCGACCGCGACCAGTTGGCTGCCGATGTGCGCACTATGGAAGAGTCGGGAACCACGCTCGAAGAACTCGAAGCCGAAATCGCCACGCTGACCGAAGAGCGCAACAGTCTGACAGAGGAGCGCGAAAGCATCGTTGCCGAGCGCGACGCAGCGCAAGCGGACCTTGAAGGGGCCAATGCCGAGCTTCAGACGGTTGCCGACTCTCTGGCCGAGCGCGAGGCCCGGATAGAAGAGTTGCAGACCAATCTGGCCGAAGCCGAAAGCTCGTTCTCCGAGGTGCAGGACCGGATTGCCCAAAGCACTGCAGAACTGGCCGATGTGGGCAGCCGGCTGCAGACGGCGCGCAGCGAAGAGGCCGAACTGCGGGACACTGCGGCCCAGCTGACCCAGGAGGCCGCCGCGGCCACGCGCACTTCGGCCGAAATGGAAAGCGAAGTTCAGGCGGCGCGTGAAGCGCAGGCAGCGGCCCAAAGCCAGCTCGCCGAATTGCGGGCCAGTCAGGCCCAGTTCGAAGAGCAGCGGGAAAGCCTTGAGACGGTCGTAGCCGAGCTCGAGGGCCAGCAGACCGAACTGGAAAGCCAGATTACCGATGCCCAGACCCAGCGCGACGAGGTGCAGGCTCAACTTGAAACGCTGACGGCTACGCTGTCGGAGCGCACGGACCAGCTTGAAGCGATTGAAACCGAGGTTGCAACGCTGCAGGAGGCCGGCGATGCGGCTGCAGCGGCCAATATCGGTGGCATTGTGCCGGGCCGGTTCGTCGCACAAGGCACCGGCCCCAACAGCCTGACGTTCCTGTTCGGCAATGACGGCTCGTTTGCCGCCTGGCAAGGCGTGGTTCTCGATGCTGAATCGGCTGAACCCGCAATAAGTGGCACATATGCAGCGGGCGAAGGATCGCTGACCATCGAGGAAATCGACGGCGGCGGATCGGTACCCACACCGTTCGAGTGCGAAATCGAGGCCGGAGACAGTGGATTGGCTGTCGGGGGAGATTGCGTGCTCTCGGGCCTTACGCTGCGGCAGGTCCGCTAGGCTGAATCGATATTACAGGGCGCAAGAGGACCATAAAGCCGGCCTTTCCACCGGCGTCATCCCGGGCGAAGACCCGGGACCCAGTAAGCGGCAGAGCTGGCGATTTCGTCTCAGCACTGCATGAACTGCACCCCGGCCCGGCGGCCGGGGCGACAGGATGGTGGATTGGGAAAGAATGGAGTCTCCACGCAAGGTCATACCGAAAGAAAAAAAAGGCTCCGCCAGCGGAGCCCCTATTTTGTAACGCGGCGTCTCAATGCGCCGTTACGCCCAGTTGCCCTGCGGATCGAGGCAGGTGTGGGTTACGCCGTCCACTTCGACGGTCAGCGCGATGTCGTATGCCGGAGCGTTGCCGACCGAGACGCGGCTCAGACTGATAGGCCCTGCACCGGGCGCGGAAAAGCCGCCGCCCTGGTTGATGGTGGAGCTGTTGGCGCCCCCCACGGTCTTGACCGACAGACGGTAGGTTCCGTTGGCCGGGCCCTCTGCGTTGTAGATGGCTTCGAGGGCCAGACCGTTACCGGCAGCGGTCGAAACCACTTCACACGGCACCGGGCGGGTGGCGCCAGCGACGTCATCGGTGGAGCGGGCATAGCTGGCTGTGCCGACGGCGGCGAGGGCCACGACCGTACCGAGAATGGAAAGCGAATAGGCCTTGCGGCGATTGGTGGTCATCGGATGCGTCCTTTCCTTGGTGCCGGGTGGGCGAGATGTCCTACCCGGCCGGGGAATTGGGTGAGCCGTTCGCGATATCAGGGGCAGACCTGAACGAAGGCGGCGACATTGCCCGATCCGGACTGATCGACCGAAGCCGCACATCCATTGCCGACCTGCACGCCGGCAGCGACGTTGCCATTGCCGTCCTGGGTGAGGATGGACGTGTGGTTGCCCCCGAACTGACCGACGCCAGCTTCGTTGAAATTGCCGTTCTGCCAGGTCTCGGACTGGTTGTTCCAGCCGGTCTGGCCGCTGGCGGCGACATTGCCGTGGCCGGACTGGTGATTGGTTGTGGTGTTCCACCAGCCATCCTGGAAGATGCCGATGGTGTTGGCAGTGCCCGACTGGGTGCCACCGGCCGAATGGCCCCAACCAAACTGGTTGATGTAAATGTCGTTGGCCATGGCGGGAACGCTGATGGCACCGAAGCTTGCAGCGAGGGTGGCTGCGATGATGATCTTTTTAAACATTGTTCCGTCTCCTGATTGAGTTGGGCGGGGTGTTGCGTACCGCCGGTTGCCTCTTGCAGGATCAGGTTTAGACAGGGTGGCCGGAACCGGCCCTGAACTCGATATTCAGAAAGCGTTCATCACGATTTTTTTTCGAGTACAGGGCCGCAAAATCAGGCTTGGCGGGTCGCAAGGTGCTGGCCCGTAAGCGATTTTTTTTCTTTCGCCAGATCGGCGGGAACGCCCTGGAAAATCACTTTGCCACCGTCATGACCGGCGCCCGGGCCGATGTCGACGACCCAGTCGGCGCGGGAGATCACATCGAGATTGTGTTCAATGACGATAACCGTCGAGCCATTGTTCACCAGACGGTCGAACAGGCCGATCAGGGTATCGACGTCGTTCATGTGCAGGCCGGTGGTGGGCTCGTCCAGCACGTAGGTCTGTCCCTTCTTGCCCAGCTCAGCTGCCAGTTTCAACCGCTGGCGCTCGCCACCCGAAAGGGTGGAGAGCGGCTGGCCCAGCGTCAGATATCCCAAGCCCACATCGTTAAGACCTTTGAGGATTTTGACGACCGCAGGCTCTGTGAAAAAGCCCACGGCATCGGCGATCGCGAAATCATAGACGTCCGAAATGGTCTTGCCACGCAGGGTGTAGGTGAGCACCTCGTCGGTGAAGCGCTTGCCCTCGCAGGTCTCGCACACCGTCGCCATGGGGTCGAGGTGAGCCAGATCGGTATAAATGACGCCCAGCCCGTTGCAATCGGGGCATGCCCCCTTTGAATTGGCTGAAAACAGCGAGGCTTCGACGCCGTTTTCCTTGGCGAACGCCTTGCGGACCGTATCGAGGACGCCGGTATAGGTGGCTGTGTTGGAGCGCCGCGACCCGCGCGCCAGGTTCTGGTCGATGACGATGGTGTCCGGATGCGCTGCCGGCAGACAGCCCTGAATGAGCGAGGATTTGCCCGAACCGGCAACGCCGGTGACCACAGTGAGAACGCCGGTCGGGATATCGACCGAAATGTCCTTGAGATTGTTGAGAGTGGCGTTTTCGACGGCGATCTTGCCCTTGGGCTTGCGGACATCGGCCTTGATCGGCTGGTGTTTTCGCATGTGATTGCCGGTCAGGGTGCCCGAGGCGAGCAAGCCGTTGAAATCGCCTTCGAAAACCACCTCGCCGCCTTTCGAGCCGGCGAGGGGTCCCATATCGACTATGTGATCGGCAATGGCGATCATATCGGGCTTGTGCTCGACGACGAGGACCGTATTGCCCTTGTCGCGCAGCTGCTCCATGAGCCCGGCGAGACGGCCTACATCGTGGGGATGAAGCCCGACGCTGGGTTCGTCAAAGACATAGAGCATGTCGGTGAGGCCGGAGCCCAGATGGCGGACCATCTTCACCCGCTGGCTTTCACCACCCGACAGCGTCGCGCTTTCGCGGTCGAGCGAGAGATAACCCAGCCCGATGGTCACGAGGTTTTCCAGCCGCGCGGCGAGTGCATCGATCATCGGCGCGACCGAAGGCACCTCAAGTCCCCGGATGAATTTTGCGAGGTCCGAAACCTGCATGGCCGAGCAATCGGCGATGTTCTTGCCCTCGATGCGGCTGTTGATGGCACCCTGATTGAGGCGGGCACCGTTACAGCAAGGGCAGATCTTGCGGGTGAAGATGCGCTCATACTCGGCGCGGACATGGGGCTGGAGGCTTTCGGGATCCTTGTCGCCCAGCGACTTCTTGAGCTTGGGAATAAGGCCCTGATAGGTGAGGTTGATCTTGTCGACCTTGATCTTGCGGGCATCGTCGAGCTCGAAAAGATCGGCGCGTTCCTTTTCGGTGTAGTCCCTGATGGGTTTGTCATTGTCGAAAAGGCCGGAGCGGGCGTAGGTCGCCCACCACCAGGAATCGACATCGAAGCCCCGGGCCAGCAGGGCCCCTTCGTTGAGCGATTTGGTCTCGTCGACCACAGCGCTCATGTCCATCGCCGCGACCTGGCCGATTCCTTCACATTCGGCGCACATGCCGCGCGGATCGTTGAAGGAATAAAGGCCGGGCGCGCCGAGATGGGGTTCGGCGATGCGCGAAAAGATGACCCGCAGCATCTGGGCTGCGTCGGTGACCGTTGCGACGGTCGAACGCGAATTGCCGCCGAGGCGCTGCTGGTCGACGATGATGGCCGCCGAGATGTTGGCAAGGGAATCGGCGTCGGGCTGGCCGTAATGGGGCATGAATTGCTGAACGAAAGCGGGATAGGTTTCGTTGATCAACCGCTGGGATTCAGCAGCGATGGTGCCAAAAACCAGCGAGGATTTGCCCGAGCCCGAAACGCCGGTAAAGACTGTGATCTTGCGTTTGGGGATATCGACGGAGACGTTTTTGAGATTGTTTTCGCGCGCGCCGCGGATTTCGATCGAGCCGTACATGAGGGTCCCCTGTTGATGAGCGTCATCAAAGATGACGCGCAAGCCCGCGCGGAACCGACAGAGGCGCCGCAGATTTAATATTGTGCAGCGTACATAATTAAATTCGCGGTGCGGCGCAAGTCATTCCGCCGGCTCCCAATCGACCCAATCGACGATGTGGCTTTCCCAATCCGACGTATCGGCATTTTCTTCGGCAATGGTGCGACCCCGGACCGAAATGCCGGCGGCATGGACAGTCTCAGGATCGCCCGAAACCAGCGGGTGCCACCAGGCGAGCCCCCTGCCCTCGGCGATGCGGCGATAGGCGCAGCTCTTGGGAATCCAGGCGATCTCACGCACCTTCTCGGGCGTGAGCTTGATGCAGTCGGGGACCTTGGCCTGCCGGTTGGGATAATCCGAACAGCCGCAGGTGTCTCCATCGAGCAGCTTGCAGCGCACGTTGGCGGGAAAAATCTGGCCGCTGTCCTCGTCTTCGAGCTTGAGCAGGCAGCATTTTCCGCAACCGTCGCACAGCGCCTCCCACTCCTCGGTGGTCATGGCTTCAAGCGATTTTTCGTCCCAGAACGCCATCAGTGATTCAGACTCCACACTTTTAACCCAGTTGGCAAAACCACATAAAATTGTGATGACCCATGGGGGCTTAACGCCATACAATAGCATCGGTTCGGGATCGAGCGCACCCGGACGGGCAATCATATCAACCCGAGCAGTAAAAGGCCCAAGGTGCAGGATCCGTTTTACACAAAGCAGAAGCGCTCCAAAGGCAAGAACCGGCTGCTCGAAGCCGATGCCTGGCTGGATTCGTTTCTCTATGACGGAATGCGCTCGACCGGCCGCGTCTATACCAGAATTCAGGATTTCTTCTCGCTTTTTTCGGTGCGCGGGCTGCGGCGGATTTTCGTCGAGCTGGCGTCCGACGCTTTGAGCTTTGGCGCCATGGGTGCCGTGCTGATGGTGGCGCTGGCGCTTTCGGCTATGGACGCGACGGCTTCGGGCGAGTTCAACCGGGCCGAAGACTATTCGGTGATCTTTCTGGACCGGTACGGCAGCGAGATCGGGCGCCGCGGCATCCGGTCCGACGACTCGGTGGCGCTGGCTGAGATTCCCGACGTTCTCATCAAGGCGACATTGGCCACCGAGGACAGGCGGTTCTACGAGCATTTCGGCATCGACGTGTGGGGCACGGTGCGGGCCCTGCTCTCCAATGCCGAAGGTGAATCAGGCCTACAGGGCGGTTCCTCTATCACCCAGCAGTTGGCCAAAAATTTGTTCCTGTCCAACGAGCGCACGCTGGAGCGCAAGATCAAGGAGCTGTTCCTCGCCTTCTGGCTGGAAGCCAATTACTCCAAGGACGAAATCTTAAAGCTCTATCTGGACCGCGCCTATATGGGCGGCGGCAATTTCGGGGTGGTTGCGGCGGCCGAATATTACTTCGGCAAGCCCGTGCAGGACATCGATCTGGCCGAGGCGGCGATGCTGGCGGGGCTTTACAAGGCCCCCACGCGGTTCGCGCCGCATGTGGACATCGCGGCGGCGCGTGGACGGGCCAATGTGGTGCTCTCGAACATGGTCAATGGCGGCTATTTCACCGAGGGCCAGGTGACGGCGGCGCGGCGGCGGCCGGCCGAACCGATCGACCGCTCTGCCGAGATCAATTCGCCCAATTACTTTCTCGACTGGGCCTTTCTGGAAACCAAGCGCATCGTGGGCGACAGCACGGAGGTCGGGTTCGTCGTGCGGACCACCATCGACCCCGATCTGCAGGTTCACGCCGAAGACTCCATAATTTCGGTGCTGCGCGAACAGGGCGCCGCCTACAATGTGGGCCAGGGCGCCATGGTGGTGATGGAGCACAATGGCGCCGTGCGCGCCATGGTGGGCGGCACCGATTACGGACAGAGCCAGTTCAATCGCGCGGTTGCGCCCAACCGGCAGCCGGGCTCGGCGTTCAAGCCGTTCGTTTATGCCACCGCGTTCGAGATGCTGGGGATCACGCCACGAAGCCCGATTTCCGATGCGCCGATCTGCATCGGCAACTGGTGTCCGCAGAATTATGGCCGGTCCTATCGTGGCGCTACGACGATCCGCACGGCCATGGCCGCTTCGATCAACAGCGTGCCCGTCCGCCTTTCCACCCAGACCGGCCGTGAACCGATTGCCGAGATGGCGCATCGGTTGGGTATTCGCAACGAGTTTCCGGTGACCCGTTCGCTGGCGCTGGGCGTGGCATCGGTGAGCGCGCTCGACATGGCTTCGGCCTATGCGGTGTTCGCCAATGGCGGCTATCGGGCAACCGGTTTCGGGATCACGCGGATCACGACGCTGCGCGGCGAAGTCATCTATGAAGCCAATCCCGATGAAAGCCGCGTGCGGCTGCTGGACGAGCAGATCGTCCTGTCGATGAACGACATCCTCAATGCAGTCAATTATAGCGGCACTGGCCGGCGCGCGCTTGTCGAGGGGGTGCCGAGCGCGGGCAAGACCGGAACGACCAGTTCCTACCGCGACGCCTGGTATGTCGGCTATACCGGCAATTACGTTGCCTCGGTCTGGTACGGGAACGACAACTACACGGCCATGAACAATTTGACCGGTGGCAGCCTGCCGGCCATGAGCTGGCAGAAATTCATGACCTACGCGCACACAAATATCGAGGTGAAGCCGATTTTCGGGGTGGATATGGAGCCCCGTCCCTTCATCATCGCAGACGCTGAAAACGGCGAAGATGGCGAGCAGCCGCCCGAACGTGCGCCGTCTCTGGCCCCGGCGGCGGCGATCAAGCTGCTTGATCTGTCCGAAAAAATGCGCCAATCCCTTGCCATTGGCGGGAGCGGGGCTATCGATCAGGCAGCCGCCCCGGTCTCCGGCGCTAGCGAAAGTCTGTGACGTCTTGGGGTTGATTTTCCGACTGCTGGTTGGCCTTTTGGTCGCCCTCGCCGTGGGGTTCGGCACAAGCTATTACGCGCTGACCGACGGTCGGCTTTTCGCCGCGGTCCGGGTGGGTTCCTGGGCCGCGTGGCCCGATGTGGGACAGCCGATGCCCGATCCTTACAGCCGGGCCTATCTTGCGCGTACCGGGCACCTCCAGCTCGGCTACGCCGAGGGGCTCCAGTTTACGGCCTCCACCGACGATGCGGGCGATCCGCTCGATGCAAGGTGCCAGTACCACGTAACAGGAAAAGTGCCGGGCGCCAGTTTCTGGACGCTGGTGGCGACTGATCCGACGGGTGCCAATATCGCCGCTTCGCCCGAGCTTCCGGCACTGCATAGCGAACGCGTGGCGCGATGGGGCGATGGTGGGCTCAATGCGACCATCGGGGCCAGCATGGGGCCGGGCAACTGGCTGGAAATCGAGGGCACGGGACCGTTCACGCTCGCGCTGACCCTCTATGACGCCGTGGTTTTTTCGGGCGCCAACACCGCCATCGAAGCCATGCCGGCCATCGAGAAGGTGGCCTGCCAATGAGCCGGGTCCTGTTCTGGATATTCGGTGGGGTGGTCTTGGGCGGGCTGATCCATCTCGTTGTGATCCTCACCCTGCCCGACGCGGCCGTCCGCGATGTTTGGCATCGGCTGGAGGCCATTGCCCCGCTTGAAACCTTCGTCCTGTTTGACGATCTGGCGCCCGGCGAAGCCAATCCACTGGGGCTGGACCCCGAGCTGCTCTATGGGGTGTGCAGGCTCGAACTGGGCGATGGGCCAGGCATCGTCAACGGAGATCTGCCGCTGGCGTTCTGGTCGGTCTCGGTGTTCAACGCCGACGGGCATGTGATCTATGCCACGACCAACCGTTCGGGATCGGGCGACCTTCTGGACATGGGCCTGTTCAATCCCGCCCAGACGCGCCTTCTGGCCGAACAGCGGTTTGAGATCGACGAGGGGCTGCTGATCGTGGAGGCGCAAGGAAACGACGTCGCGGTCGTCGTCCGCCTCGCGCCGCCGCACCCCGCCATGCGCGAGCGCTACCGCGAGGCTCTCGGCCAGCTCAGTTGCTCGACGATCCGCTAGCGCGCTTCGATCAAAAGTGGGCACCACTATTTCTTCTCCGACCTTTCACCCTCCCCATCGCTACCCCGGCGAAAGCCGGGGCCCATGCGCTTTTCCGCATCGTTCTGAGCATCGGTGAGGCTGCTGGGTCCCGGATCAAGTCCGGGACAGCCACGGTGAGGGGTGAACCGAACGAGAAACTTGTTCCCCACAGCTCACCCTACCCCCGCGTCATCCTCGGGCTCGCCCCGGGGATCCGCAACGCTGCCATTGTGAAGCGCAGAAGTGGTGTCCCTTCGCGCCTCACCGCTCCTCAACCGCCCCACCCCATCGTCATTCCGGGGTTTATTCCCGAAATCCATCCTGATGAGGGACCACGCGCCCGACCGCAAAAACTTATCCCCGCACCTAATCCCTCGCCCATACTCGCGCTTACGAACCCGGTTGATGGACGAAAGCGCGACGAACGTTTGGCGGGTTTGGCTCAGGTCCGGCGGGAGTCGTCCTGCCGGAGGCGAGCGTTCCACTTCAGCGAGGCTGGACTCAGCTCGGCCCGCAACACCGACAGGGACGAACGTGTCCTTGAGCGAGGGAACGTACAGCCCAAAATCCCGAGCGCATGGGGCGATGGACGCTTCATATAAACAAAAAAACAGTGCGGAGCGTTCATCGCCCCATGCCGTTCATCCCATCAGAAGCCGAGGCCATTGGCCGCCGGAGGTTTTTGCATGCCCAAAAGGAAGGCCCCCTCACCCGTCTGGCTACTCCATCCGACCTCTCCCCCCAAGGGAGAGGTAAAGAAAGTCGCAGGCGCCGGGAACCACCTCTCCCTTGGGGGAGAGGTCGGCGCGCAGCGACGGGTGAGGGGGCCTTGCTCCAACGCTACCGCTCAAGGCCCCCTCACCGGCCTGCCGGCCACCCTCTCCCCAGAGGGGCGAGGGTTAATCTTAGCGAGATGCTGGAGGTAAACGGCAACGTCGAGGAAACCACGGCGTGCCCCCCTCGCCCCTCTGGGGAGAGGGCTGGGGTGAGGGGCCTTGAGCGCTAGTGTTTTCCACCACCCCACAACCCGTCAGAAAGAGAAAATGTCATCGAAGCTTCAGCGAACTCAACCCGATCAGTGCCAGCAGGTGGGCCAATCTATCGCACTATTTCCGCACCAGCGGTTCGGGCGTGAACGGTGTCGTCTCGTAGCGCGAAGCGATACCCGTGTCCTTGAAGACCAGTCCATCCCCGCCCACGAGACAGAAGTCGCCCGCCTGGGCGCGGGCCACGTAGGGCTGCATGCGCGCAAGCTGGGCGTCGACGACACGGCCCTCTTCGTGCGGCGTTTCGACGAGAAGGCGCTCGAGCGCCACCGAATAGGACTGATAGCGGTATGTGAGCGCGCGGGTGAACCAGTCGATCGTCCGGTCGTTTTCCCATTTGCGGGCCGCGACCTGCGCCCGCGCATCGGGCGCGGCGAGCGTGACGTTGGAAACGGCAATGGCGCGCTGGCGATCCACCTCGATGACCCGGCAGATGGCGGCGAAGGTCGTGGGGATGGTGGCGATATCGATACCGATATCGTCGGCAACCTTGCGGTAGCGGACACGCGAGGACTGGTATTGGGTGCTGCGCAGGGTCGCATAGTAACGATCCGCGATAAATTGGGTGTCGAGATTGGCGGCAATGCGGGTGCGCTGCAATTCGACCGCTGTATCGTAGAACCAGTCATGGGCGTGTGGCGCGACAAGGAAACGCCAGACGCGGTCATGCATCTCGCGTTCCTGATCGGTCCGATTGAAGTTGGAAACCGGCTCGCCGGCGGCTGCGGCACGCGCGTCTCCCACCGTCGGCATGATACGATCATGGAGCACGCTGGGCGCGGCGCGGCCGAAATCCCCCGTCGGACGGGCACAGCCGGACAGCAACAAACATGCCGCGGCTGCAAGAGCGCCGCCAACCAACCAGTCTTTCAAAGTCTTTCAGCCCTTGCGGGTTCGCCTGATCTTTGGCGCCGGTCCGGGATTGATCCCTCCAGCCCCACGCTCATAACGAACGCCCGTGAACAATATGACCTGCCCGCCACGCCCATCGGTCGCTGCCGGTGCGGAAAGTGCGTCTTTGGGGCTGAATTTTACCAGCATACCCATAATTGGCCTCGTGGTGCGTCCGGTCCTCCGCCTGCCCCGCCGGCACCATGCCGCCCCGGATCCGAACATGTCCCATTAAGACTTCGTCAAGGTTAACAGTCCGCTAACGAATCTCAGTCAATAGTGACGAACAAGCAAGAGAGTGGACCGGGGGACGAGTCGACCAAATGATCGGCTTTCAGCCATATGAGACGTTTCAGCTGCTGATTGAAACCGGCGGCGTCGAGCGGGCAAACACACTTCTGGTGGCCGCATGCGACGCCTATGCACGGCGCAGCAAGCCCTTGACGGCCGAGGCCGAGCAGTTCGAAGCCCTGGCCCGGCGCCTGTTTCCCACGGCAGCGCCCACGGCCCGCGCCAGGGCAGCGGCCATCCTCGCCAGTGCGCAACACCTCACGCCCCAGCTTGAAATCCTGGTGTATGACCATCTGGGCACGGGTCTCATCGCCCATCTCGAACGCGCGCCGTCGCTTTCCGACGATGTGATGGAGCGGCTTATCGGCAAGGGCAATGCGGATGTGATCGCAGCCATTGCCCGGCGCCCTGCCCTCTCCAATGCAATTCTGGCCCGGCTGTTTCCGGTCAACAGCCGCAAGGTATACCGCGCGCTGGCCGCCAATGTATCGATTGCGCCGCGCGGGGCCTATCTCAACGCTTTGACCCGCTCGGCCGAGATGGACCACGAGGTCGCGGCGATTCTCGCCGAGCGCGAAGATTTCGACGCGGCGCTTTTGACAGGCGTGTTTTTCGACCTGCCCGAAGAAGGTCGAATCAACGTGCTGAAGGCCTATGCACGGCGCAACCTGCCGCAAGCCCCGATGATGCGGACGTTCGAGCAGATCTCGGTGGCAACCAACGAATTTACCGGGGCGCTGATGAAGCTGTTCTCGGAAAACCGTCGGCCCAAGATTACCCGTCTTATCAGCCAGATCACCGGCCTGGACGAACTGCGCTGCGCGGAAATCGCGCATGACACGAGCGGCGCTGCGCTGTTCGTTGTGCTGCGGGCCTTCGGATGCACGTCCTATGATGGGCTCAAGGTGCTCATTCACGCAACCAGCCACGATGCCGACCGCTCCAAGACCCTGGCCAGCTTTGCGCGGCTTTTCGACGAAGTGAGCGTTCCGGCCATGGTGTATATGATGAGTGCCTGGCGGGGCGACGTCCGGCCTGCCGAACTCACACGGCCCGAATATGCCCGTTTCGCCGAGCCCAGCCGCCGCACGCCCGAGGCACAGCAGGTTTCGAGAACGGGAACCGTTGGCGATCAGGCGATCGAAGCACTCGACCGGATGAAGTCGGTGCGCAAGGCGAGCTAGACCAGATCCAGCCCAAGATCATCGCTGCGGCAATCGACGGACAGGACCCAAAGATCCTGATCGAATTCGATCTCCCGCGCTATGCGGTCCTTGATGGTAATCGGGTCTGTGCGCTCGAATCGCTTTTGGAACACCCGATGATCGGGTGGCGGGTCCATCGTGGCGCCGGGCGCCGGGGTAAAGAGCGAGACCGTGCCATCGAGATGATCGATTTCGATCCATATCTGGCCGGCAATCGCGTCGCCACGACGCGAGACGACGCAGAAATTTCCATTATTGTTGTGGCGGCGCACAAAGGCGGCGCACCAGATGTCCGAGCGAAGCTGCTGCATGGGCCAGCGTTACAGGAAAGCCCCGGCCTCGACCAGCATCTGACGCAGCACGGGGCTGACCTCGCCTGTCGGGCGGTAGTTGTTGAAAATCTGGAACTGACGAATGGCCCGCGCCGTCGCCTCGTCAGCAACGCCGTTAACCGGCCCCTGCAGGAAGCCGAGGCGGCTCAGGCCGCGCTGAATATCGCTGACCAGATCGCCATTAAGGACTGCGGGCACGCTAGGCTCGGCGGTTGCGGAGGCCGGCAGGTCGGGCGAAATATCGGCTACAGTCTGGCGCTCGACGGTTGCAGGCGCCGTCGGAGCCGTTTCCTGCATCTGGGCGAGAAGCGGGGCGACCTCATCGGCCTGCGGCGTTGCCGCGACGGGTTGGGCGGGGGCTGGCTGGGCGGCCTGCGACGTTTGCAACGGGGCTTCCCGGACGGCCTTGATCACCTGCGGCGTGGCGGCGCCGGTACGCGGAAGATTGAAACGCGCCTCGAAATCGCGAATGGCGTCAGCGGTCCTGGGACCGTAATAGCCGTCGACCGTACCGTCGAATATGCCCATCGCCTTGAGCTTTTCCTGGAGATCGGCAATGTCCTGATTGCCGATGGCGGGCGTTGTGGGCTCAGACGTCGCGGGGGTTGGCGTGACGGCCTGCTGGTTGACGGCGGGGGTCGAAACGGGGGCAGCGGGCTCCGCAACCGGCCGCTGGGGAATTTCCACAGGCTCGACCACGACCGGCTCGATCGAGGCAGGTTGGGTGGCGCTGGCCGACCCTGACGTAAACAGCGGTGCGGGATGGCGGGTATCCTGAAGAAACAGGGCGTTGGTTGCCGCCATCAACGTGAGGCCGGAGATCAGCACAAGGCCGGTGGAAGCCATGGGTGAACGGGCAAACCGCGTAGCGCCCCACGAAAGGGCGTGGCCGACAATGCTGGCGGCACCTGCGCCGAGGGCAAGGGGGATGTGGGCAATACCGGCGTTCATTTTGCTGCGCTTCTTTTTTCGTCTTGGAGCCATTTGTCTTCGTCGCTATCGCGCTTGGTCGCGTAAAGATGTTCGATGGTTGCAGAGCTTTTTCCAGCCCCCAGTGGGCCTTCGAGCGGCAGGAGCACGCATATCGTGGTTCCCAAGCCTTGCTCGGACACCACGTCGAGGCGGCCACCGTGCAGGCTGACCAACCCCTTGACGATCGAGAGGCCCAGACCGGTGCCCTCGTACCGTCGCGAAAGGCTGTCCTGCCCCTGCAGGAACGGCTCGCCGATACGCTCGACTGTTTCGGGGCGCATGCCGATGCCCGAATCGCTGACCGAGATGGCCAGCATTTTGCCCTGACGCCGCATGGCCAGCGCAACACTACCGCCATCATGGCTGAATTTCACGGCGTTGGAGAGCAGATTTATGAGAATTTGCCGGCAGGCCCGCTCGTCGCCCATGATCTGGGGCAGCTTTTCGGGAACCGCTGCGTCGATAGCGACGGCCCGATCGCGGGCGAGGTTTTCAACCATCTGCAAGCACGGCTCGACCAGCGCCTGGGGCGCAAAGAGCTCGGCATGGACCTCGAACTTGCCTGCCTCGATCTTGGACATGTCGAGCAGCATATTGACCACATCGAGCAGATGATGACCGCTGCGGCTGATGTGGCCCGCATATTCGGTGTGGGTTGGAGACAACGTACCGCCGATCCCTTCCGACATCATGTCGGAAAAGCCCACGATTGCGTTGAGGGGCGTACGCAGTTCGTGGCCGATGGTTGCCAGGAAGCGCGACTTGGCCTCCGAGGCATCTTCGGCCTGTTTTCGTGCGGCCTCGACCTCCTGCTCGGCGTCCTTACGCACGCTAACGTCACGCAGGACCGCAAGCACGTCATTGGAAGATCCAGTTGCATCCTCGCCTTCCAGAGGAGCGAGCGCAAACTCGACCCAGATGTAGCGCGCTCCAGCACCCGGTTCGGCATCATCGCGGCGCAGGCGCAATTCGATAGTGCTGGCCCGTGTCCCATTGGCCGCATCCGAGATGGCCTTGCGATAGGCGGGGCGATCCATAACATGGACGCGCTCGAAAAGGCCCGCTCCATCGAGTTCAAACGTGCGGCATCCCAACAGATTGCCCGCAGAGCGCGAAATGAAGACCGGCCCACCATCCGCACCGTAGCGAACGACGGCGCCAAGAATGTTCTCGGCGAGAACGGCGAAGGCGCGCGTCTGGGAAATCGGGGATTCGGCCGAGATGATTTCGAGGCGGGTGGCGGTAACGGCCGCCACTGCAGCAAAGGCGGCAAGGGTTATGAACGCGAAGGGCTGCAGGTTGCCCTGCAACGTCATCGATCCTGCATCGCCTCCGAATGCGCTGGTGAGAAGAACCAACGCTGGAACGGACCATGCGAGCGCGCGGTAGCGGCTCTTGCCCAGAACCTGGGCGTAAAGTGCGGCTATGAGCCCAAGGGCAAGGCCGAGATCGATCATGGCGGGGTCGCCGGCGGCGAAAATTGCGCCGATGGACCCGAGCGCCAGCGTGTGAACAGCGACGGTGGGTTCGTGATCACCACGCAAAAGCAGGGCGCCCGATAGCGCGATGAGACCGGAAACGACCATCGTTGCGACGAGTGGTGCAACATTGCCGTCAAAAAGCATGACGAGGGACAAAGCCAGCGCCAGCCCAAGGCCAACCATCATTGAAATCGTATTGAGCGTCAGGACGCGGCTCAGAACACCATTGCGCTGGCCTGACCGGGCTGGACCGGTCGACAACTGAGGGGCAATGGTGAAATCAGCAAAAGGGCTACGCATGAAATGCTCAACTTTAACTGCCGCGATATGCTGCGGCCTTGCTTTGGGACGGCGTCCTTTGGCTGGCCCACACTTCCATCCAAGCCCTAAGACACCATTAAGTCGAACGGCTCGAGGCGTGCTGGGGCCGGATTCGTTGAACGCTCGAGGCAGGTTTCTGGGGGTAGCGTAAACAGAGTCTTGCTTAACGGGCCGCTGTCGAGGCCGATGGCATTTGCATAAAATGCGGATAAAATTTTATGCGAGTTTACCAAAAATGCTTCACGCTGGACCTCTAGGCTCCTCTCGACGCTGTCCATATGCCCCGGACGACGAGGTTTGATTTCATGTTTGTTGTTCGCTCAGCCTTCTGGCTCTCCGCTGCCTTTCTCATCATGGCGCCCAGCGCGGGCATGGATGTGGGCGCTTCGGCACGCGCCGCCGGCGAGCAATTGACGAGCCGAGGCGCGCAGGCCGTCAGCGAAACGCTACTGACCGCGAACTGCGCGAGCGTGGAATGTGCAGTGGGACGGACGGTGCTTGCCCAAATCGCCGCACCACAGGCAACGGCAAAAGCCGTATCGGCCTTCCCTCCTCCCCGGCCAGACTGGGCCTATTGATGGGTCTCCCCCTTCCAATGGATCGGATCAGGGGATAAACAGCGGGCATGAATACGACAGCCGCTTTTGACGAAATCGCCGACAACCTGTCCTTTCTCGACGACTGGGAGGATCGGTACCGCTATATCATCGAGCTCGGTCAAGGGCTGGCGCCGCTGACCGATGACGAGCACAACGCCAACAACAAGGTGCATGGGTGCGCATCGCAGGTGTGGCTGGTCACCGAAAGCGCGCCCAGTGACGCGGGGACGGTGCTAACCTTTCGGGGTGATTCCGACGCAATGATCGTCCGCGGGCTGGTGGCCATCGTTCTGGCGCTCTATTCGGGCCGCACCGCAGCCGATATCGCAGCGACCGACGCGCTACCGATTCTGGATTCAATCGGTCTGCGCGAGCATCTTTCCACGCAGCGCTCGAACGGACTGGCGGCCATGGTTGCGCGCCTGCGCGCGGACGCGCAGGCCGCCGTTCAGGTTTAGCCAAACTCTGCGGGCCTCGCTCCTTCGCCCAGCCAGCTTCGGGTGTCTGCCGCATCATGGCCGATAGCGCCGGCGGTCAAACCGAACCGGGCAGCCAAGGCATCAAGCCCGATGCGCAGGACGAGTTTGGCGCTGCGTCTGGGCCACCCCCGCTCGCGCTCGATGTCCTGCAAACCCTTTTCATAGCCACAAACATCGATGACGACGTCTGCACAGTCGCGGGGCAGTGCGCCATAGAGTTCGGACAATTGCCGCCGGGCGTCCAGGGCCATGTCGCCGATATCGTCAGTTTGCCCACTCCGTCCCGTCTCAACGCGCGGGCCATAGTTCATCGTAGTGCGAGCGCGCAACCGGCTGCGTTCGAAAAGGGTCAGCAGACGTCCGGCTGCCTCAAGGTGGTGGGCGTCGAGAAAGGCCGGCTCGCCATTGCGGCTCCGGGCAAGGTGCCCCAATGGCGCCGAGCCAAAATCAGGCGCCGGCATGGGAAACCTCCTGCATGGTGATTTCGAGCGCGCAAGGCGTGCGTCTGGCCGCGTCGATCCGTTCTTCGAGGTCGACGAGCCGGCGATCATAATCTCCTCCTTCGTCGCGCATATCCTCGACGTGCGCGCAGGCGTAGGCGACGGTGGTGCGATCCCGGCCAAAGAACTGGCCGACCTGGGTCATGGTCATGCCCAAAAGCACATGGCACAAATACATGGCCAGCTGCCGCGCACCGGCTGTGTGCAGGCGCATGCGCGAGGAGGCAAAGAAATCGCAATAGCGAACCCCTGTTTCACCGGACACTGTGCGAACGACAATCTTGCAGTCGCGCCGTTGTGTCTCCGACAACCGATTGCGTTCGAGCCGCGCTGCCGTGGATATCCAAACCGTCATAGGACCACTCTCTCATAAATAGGATATAATTCCTATATCGGAGAGAACGCAATGCGGGGATAAGTGCCCGGTGTCTGTTATGCAAAAAGTGGGGGCGCCAAACGAAAAGGGCCGCTGACGCGGCCCTTGTGCTACTTCCGACTATTGGAACTTCAGCCGGCCTTGCGGCCCAATCCATTGTCCTTGGCCAGCTTGGAGCGCGTGGCGGAATAGGACGGAGCGACCATCGGGTAATCGGCGGGCAGGCCCCATTTCTCGCGGTATTCTTCCGGCGAGAGATTATAATGGGTGCGCAAATGGCGCTTGAGCGACTTGAATTTCTTACCGTCTTCAAGGCACACAATATAATCGGACGTGACCGACTTACGAACCGGCACCGCCGGCTTTTTCTCTTCGACCGGGGCGGCGGCTTCTTCCGCGCCAAGCGAGCGAAGCGCCGCATGCACTTCCGAAATCAGTTTCGGCAGGTCAGTCGGGCTGATGGCATTGTGGCTGACATAGGCAGCGACAATCTCTGTACTATATTCCACAAGGTCCAGCTCGACCCTGTTCTCGGCGTTCGCCGGAGCGGTCATCGAAAATCCCTTCATGAGTATGGGAGCTATTTATCGGGGCGGGCTAATCCCAGGGGCACCCCATAACTCCGCAATTAATGTTGTTTTTCTAGTTTTGCAACCATTGAGCAACAACTTGGCGAAATTTAGAGTGAATCATTCTTTACTTGGCAGTCCACCGGACTTTTCCAGATCATCGACAACGAAGTGTGCTGTTGGGCGGTAACCGGCGATATAGGATGCACGCGCCAACAGATGTGCTGAAATCGGGGCGGTCAGCATGAAAAAGACAAAGCCCAGCAGAGCGCGCAGGATCACGGCGCTGTCAAAGCTGACCAGCGCTATGGCCAGGAGAGTCAGGCCCGAACCGACCGTACCGGCCTTGGAGCCAGAATGCATGCGCGTATAAAGGTCAGGTAGCCGCACAATGCCAAGCGCCGCAACCAAACTGAACAGGGCACCGACAATCACCATAACGCCGGCCAGGTAGTAGAGGCCCTCGACGATCATTTCCTGCTCTCCTCAAGGTGATCTTCCCGTGCGGCAGCATCGATCTGCCAGCGCTGGAGAATGAACCGGGCGAAGGCTACCGTGGACAGGAACCCGACGAGCCCAAGTGCGATCGCAATATCGAGATAGAGCATGAAGCCCGTCCGCAGCGCGATTGCCGCGATGTAGCCGATGACCACGGCGATCAGCATATCGAGACCCAACACACGATCAGGCAGGCTGGGGCCGACCACGATGCGGTAGATGGTAACCAGAAGCGCCGCGGTGAGAACGCCGAGCGAGACAGTGGTGGCCAAATGAAGAAATTCGGGGCCCGACATTATTCAAACACCTCGATGATCCTTGCTTCGAACCCGTTCCTGATCGAAGCGATGACGTCCGCGCGGTCGTGCATTTCCAGCACGTGGATGTAGAGCGTGGTCCGGTCATCGGACACGTCGACGCTCAGGGTACCGGGTGTCAGGGTAATCAAATTGGCCAGAAGGGTGATCTGGGCATCAGTTTTCACCGTGAGGGGATAAGCGATGATGCCTGGAGCCAGGCGCTTTTCCATGCGTGGCGAGAGAACGAGGATCGCCACTCTCAGGGCCGAAAGTCCGAGTTCGTAAAAGAACAGAGCCGCCAGCGACACTACCCGAGCGAACCGGCGCATCATGTGCGGACGATCGACGCGATCACGGATGAACAGGACCGCTACGCCGCCGATGAACGCGCCGAGCAACAGGTTGAGCAAGGTGAAGCCGCCGGTGACGGCTGCCCAGACCAGCGCGAGTGTTGTGACCAGAAAAGCAAAGCTCATGACTGAGGCACCTGTGCAAACACGGCGTCGACATAGCGTGTGGGCGAAAGCATATCTTGGGCGGCGATGCCCGAGGCGGTAAAGAGCCAATCGGGGAAAAGGCCGAAAATCACAATAACAGCGAAGAGAAGGGCTGTTGGCACCAGGCCCAGAGCAATTTCGCGGGCGGTCAAGGGCCGCAGATCCTCGTTGGGCTGCTCGGAGCGCTCGCCCTCCTGTCCGTTGCGCCAGAAGATGTGGGCCCAGAGCCGGCTGGCAGCGATAACGGTGAGGAAGGAGTTGAACAGGACCGCAAAGACAAGCCACCAGTTCTCGGCACGAATGCCTCCTTCCACGAGGAGGATTTTGGGCCAAAGGCCAAGGAACGGCGGCATGCCGGAAATGGCGAACACCATGATGATGAAGAGGATCGACATGGGCGCGCTGGCACCGTAGATGCCGCCCATCTTGCGAATGTCGCTGGTGCCGCTCATCCGCTCGATCAATCCGGCCAGAAGATAGAAGGCCGTGATGGTGAGCATGGAATGAAAGGCGTAAAAGATCGCCCCACCGACGCCGTGCGTGCTTCCGAGAGCAAACCCTGCAAAAATGGCACCGATGCCGCCAATGACCAGAAAACCCACGGCGCGGCGCAGATTGGTCTGCGCCATGGCACCCAGCGGGCCCAGGATGAGTGTGGCGAACGCGACAACAGCAATCACCGTCTGGATTTGCGCGTAGCCCTCAGGCAGGGCCATGACGAGTACCCGAATGGCGGCATAGGCGCCGACCTTGGTGAGCAGGCCGCCGAATATGGCCGAAACGGAAACCGCGGGCGTATGATAGGAGGCCGGCAGCCAGGCGTTGCCTGGAAACGCCGCCGCCTTCACCCCGAAGGCGAAAAGAAACAGCACAGAGACCGTGACCAGCGGACCGAGTGGCAGCTCGGCACCCTTTGCGACCAGATCGGCGAAGTTGAGTGTGCCCGTGAGGCCGTAGAGATAGGCGATTGCCACCAGAAAGAAGGTTGTCGCGAGGAAATTAAGGAAGCCGTATTTGATGGCACCATCAAGCTGGAGCTTGCGGCCGCCCAGGATCATCATGCCGAACGACGCGATCAGCATGACTTCAAACCACACATAGAGGTTGAAGATATCGCCGGTCAGGAACGAACCGCTGACGCCGCACAAGAGCAGCAACAACATGGGGTAAAAGCCGTAGCGGTACCCGCGGTCGGTCAATTCGATCTGCGCGTAAAAAACCACGACCAGTGCAGCTATGGATGCTGCAAGGGAAAAGAGCGCGCTGGTCATATCAGCGGCAAACGTGATGCCGAACGGCGGAAGCCATTTGCCCATGGTCATGGCGACAGGGCCGCTCTCGAACACGCGCACCAGCAGGTAGATATTGGAGACCATGATCGCGATGATCACCGCCGCGGCAAAAGCAAGCTGGAGGTGGCGCTGGTTGCGCAGCATGACGAGCAAGCCCGCGCCGAACAGGGCCAGAGCAACCGGCCACACGACGATCCAGTCGGCAGCAGGCGTCGCCACGTCGATCATCGCCGCGGGCAGTTCGAGGGGGTCGTATGATGTACCGGCAGTCGCCATTATAATCTCTGTACCCTAGTAACTCAGGGGAGGCCGAGGCGCATTTTCAGGCTCGGCGACGCGCATGTTGTCGGTGTTATCGGCATCGAGTTCCTGATAGGCGCGGTAGCCCAGCACAAGCAGGAACGAGAACAGGGCAAATCCGATGACGATAGCGGTCAGGACCAGCGCCTGGGGAAGCGGGTTGGCCGATCCCTCGAGCGGGAAATATTCGCCAGCGGGAACGATGGGCGGAACCTCAGCGGTCAGCCGGCCAATGGTGAAGATCAGGAGATTGACGCCATTGCCCAGAATGGCCAAGCCCAAAAGCATGCGAATGATGGCCTTGGACAACAGCAGATAGGCTGCAGCGGTGAAAAACAGGCCGATCAGTCCGGCCAGCGCGGTTTCCATCAGTCCGTCCCCTCGTCGCCGTCCTGGCCCTCTAGCGCCAGCGCCATGGTGCCCACAGCGCCCACGACCACCGCATAGACCCCGATATCGAAGATAAGCGGGGTGGACAGTGCAATTTCGGTGCCTTCGAACTCGAAAATCCACCACAAGCCTGTCAGGAAGGGCACTTCAGCGGCGAGCGAAATAAACCCGGCGATGGAGGCGAGCACGACGCCAAATCCGGCCAGCGTTATGGGATGGACGCGCAGCGCCTGACGGCAAGCACTGACACCAGCAGCGATGCCGTAGATGGCGATGCCCGACGCGCCAATAAGCCCGCCGATAAAACCGCCTCCCGGCTCATTGTGACCGCGGAGCAGAACGAAGACAGAAAAGACGATCATCAGCGCGGTCAGCACCGGCGCAGCGGTTCTGAAGATAACCGTATTCATTGTGAACTCCCGATCTTGCGCCCGCGCCCGGACCTGGCACCGCTAGTGCCACTGGTCGAGGCCCGCAGACGGATGAGGGCAAGGATGGCGAGGCCCGCGGCCATGACCACCGAAATTTCGCCCAGCGTATCAATGGCACGATAGTCGACGAGGATGACGTTGACGACGTTTCGGCCATGGGCGATCGGCGTACTCGTGGCCCTGAACAGATCGGTCAGCGTCAGATCGAGATCGGTCTGAAGCACGACGAGCAGCAGAATTGTGATGCCAAGGCCGACGGCCAGCGCAACCACGCCATCGCGCAAGCCGGTTTCCAGGTCGCGGCTATCGGCTTCATCGAGGTGCAGCCGGGTCATGACGAGTGCAAGGATGATGACCGTCAGGGTTTCGACCATGAATTGGGTGAAGCTGAGATCCGGTGCGCCGAACAGCATGAAGATAACGGCGACCGCAAAGCCCTGGATGCCGAGGGCCACGATGGCGGTAAGGCGGGTTCGCGCCACAATAACCGCTATGAGCCCGATGGCCGCAATACCGATGGCGCCCCACTCATAGAAGTTGAGCTCGGGCCAGGCGGGGACTGGCGGCAGGCTGTCGGTGGCCAGCAAAGGCGCAAAAATGCCGACGGCAAGCACAGTAAACAACAAAAGCAGATACCATTCGAGACGGCCATGATGGAGGACGCGGGTTATGCGATCTGCAAACCGGACGAGGCCGAACATGAAGGCATCAAAACCGATATCGAAGGTCCAGCCGATAGCTTCGCCGGTGCGCCGCAATGTCGAGCGAACAGCATCGACCTTCCAGAACAGAACGCCGCCCAGCGCCCATGTGACGATGGAAGCCCACACGGCAGGGTTGGTGAGATCGAAGGCCAGATGGATATGGGCATCGACGGCGGCATTGTAGATCGCTCCGCCCGCCGGATCGAGCACGGCGTGGTTTAGCCAGTCGGTAAACAAGCCCGCGGAAATTCCGAGCGCGGCCAGAGTGACCGGGCCGGAATAAAGGCTCAGCGGCCCTTCGTGGGGCGCGTGCGGGGTCGGACGCAGATCGCCCAGGAACGGTTTGAAGGCGATAAGGAGGCCCACCACCATCATCAGGGCGTTGCCGACGATGAGCACGGCGAGGAACATCAGGTCGGGCCAAACCCCGGAGGTCAGCGCCAGATACATTTCTTCCTTGGCAAGAAAACCAATGGCGATGGGAAAGCCGGCCATGGAAAAGCCGGCCAGAACCGCCGCGATAAACGTGATTGGCATGGCCTCGCGCAGGCCGCCGAGCATGGTGATGTCACGCGTGCCGGTGCCGTGATCGATGGTGCCCGCGATCATGAACAACGCGCCCTTGAACAGCGAATGGGCGCACAGATAAAGCAGCGCACCGAGTATGGCTTCCTTGGTGCCGAAGCCGATGAGCATGACCAGCAAGCCAAGCGAGCCCAGCGTGGTGTATGCCAGCATCTGCTTTAGATCGGTCTGCCGCACCGCCAGTGCGCTGCCCATCAAAAGGGTGGCGCCACCAAACAGGGTCAGGATCCAGAACCATGGCTCGGTATCGCCCAGGATGGGGGTCATGCGGGCCAGTAGATAGACGCCAGCCTTCACCATGGTCGCCGAGTGCAGATAGGCCGAAACCGGGGTTGGCGCTTCCATGGCGTTGGGAAGCCAGAAATGGAGCGGAACCTGCGCCGACTTGGCGAACGCGCCGGTCACGACCAGCAGCATGGCAATGAGATACAGCCCGCTTTCCTGTGCCGCCCCGGCAGTGACCAGCATGCC
The DNA here is from genome assembly GCA_002337455.1 of Rhizobiales bacterium UBA1912. Lineage (GTDB taxonomy): Bacteria > Pseudomonadota > Alphaproteobacteria > Rhizobiales > Devosiaceae > Pelagibacterium. The sequence continues at coordinate 109,820 of DDGC01000029.1, forward strand.
GGTCAGCGAGTTCTGGCCCGTGATGAGCGTCAAAAGGATTAGCCCCGCCAGCAGCGCAAGCCCGCCACCGCCGGTGACGACCAGCGCCTGAATGGCAGCCCGGCGCGCGGCCTGGCGGGAGTGATCGAAGCCGATCAGGAGGAACGAGGTGATCGAGGTCAGTTCCCAGAAGACGAACAGGGTGAAGACGTTATCGGCCAGAACCAGGCCGAGCATCGAACCCATGAACATCAGGATGTAGGAAAAGAACCGTCCCTGATGGGGGTGTCCGGCCAGATAGCCGCCCGAATAGATGACGATAAAGGTGCCGATACCAGAGATCAGCACACCGAACACAAGGCTCAGGCCGTCGACAAAAAAGGAAAACGAAATGCCGTAGGCGGGAATCCAGTCGAGGCCGACGCGGATAACTGACAAATCGGCGATGGGGCCGATGAAGGAAATGAAGGTGGCAAAAATCGCGGCTGGAACGATGGCCAGTATCCAGCCGGCCGCCGGTCCGGCAAAGGTCTTGATCCATGGCGCGAACACGGCCGCGACGAATGGAGCGATCGCGATCAGCGCGACAATCACATCAAGACCTGGTCCCAAGCGAGCCCCCGAACTTCGTTCTTACGTCCGATCAACAGCCCAATTGCTGTTGAAAGGAATCATTGGCGCAAACAGTACGCATCCCTGCCACAAGCTCAACAAAAACCGGTTGGCGGGAACGCAATATTGACCCCCGCAGTTGTGATAACCACATTGGCACCAACTGATATAGTCCGAGTGCACAACCGGCAGGAGTGACGCAAGATGAACGACAAGCAAAGGATCTCCAACAGCGAATGGCGCGATAAATTGACGCCCGAACAGTACCATGTGACACGCGAACATGGCACAGAGCGCGCCTTTTCCCACGACTACAATGTGGAGAAACGCGACGGGGTCTATCATTGCGTGTGTTGTGATGCGCCGCTTTTCACCTCCGGCACCAAGTACGATTCCGGATCGGGCTGGCCGAGCTTTTTCCAGCCGGTCTCCGAGGATGCGATCAAAGAAATCGACGACAGAAGCCATTTCATGCGCCGCACGGAAATCCGCTGCGCCAATTGCGATGCCCATATCGGGCACGTCTTTCCCGACGGCCCTGCTCCGAGCGGCCTTCGCTATTGCACCAACGGGCTTGCACTGAACTTCAAGCCCGAAGAATAGTGGCCGGAAATTTTCGAATCTTTTTTGCCTAGAGCATTTCAGGGATAAACCATGACCGACATCGCGCCACCCGTTGCCGCGCAACGCCCCCATTCGGACACGCGGCACGGGACGACCCGCAACGACCCCTATAACTGGCTGCGGGCCGGCAATTGGCGCGAGGTCATGGCAGACCCCGGCGTTCTGCCCGAAGATATCCGCAAATATCTCGAAGCGGAAAATGCCTGGTATGAAAGCGGATTCGGAAAGCCGACCGAGGCGCTGCGCGAGAAAATCTATGCGGAAATCCGCGGGCGGATCAAAGAGGACGACAGTTCTGTCCCCACCCCGGATGGGCCGTTTGCCTATGCGTCACGGACGCGCGAGGGCGATCAGTATCCCCTTATCGTCCGCACGCCGCGCGACGGCGGTAGCGAAACGGTACTGCTCGATTGCAACGCCGAAGCTGGCGAGGGCTATTTCGGGTTCGGTGGCGCCGAGCATTCGCCCTGCCACACCATGGTGGCCTGGGCGGCAGACCGGAACGGATCGGAATATTACACGATCCTTATCCGCGATCTCGACACCGGGAAGGACCGCGACGAACGGATTGAGAAATCGGGCAGCGGCGCTGTCTGGGCCAATGATTCATCGCGGTTCTATTATGTCGAGCTCGACGAGAACCATCGCCCCTTCCGGGTGCGCGAGCATGTGCTGGGGACCAGCCAGGCCGATGATGCGATTGTTTATGAAGAAAAGGATGCTGGGTTTTTCGTCGGCGTGGGCATGACGCAATCGCGGCGTTACCTCACCATCTCGGCGCATGACCATCAGACCTCGGAAGTCTGGCTGATCGACGCGGAAAACGGCGGCGCGCCGTTCTGCGTGGAAAAGCGGCACGAGAATACCGAATATTCGGTCGAGGAACGGAGCGGCACGCTCTACATCCTGACCAATGACGATGAAGCCGAAGACTTCAAGATCGTTACCGCGCCTGTCAGCGCGCCGGGCGTGGACAATTGGGCCGATCTGGTGCCCCACGAGGCGGGGCGGCTGATCCTCGATGTCGAAGTGATCGCCAACCATCTGATCCGGCTCGAGCGCAAGGACGGCTTGCCGCGGATCGTAGTGCGCGACTTGCGCGATGGCCGGGAGCAGACAATTTCCTTTCCCGAGGAAGCTTATTCGCTGGGCCTGATTTCCGGCTACGAGTTCGATACCGCCACGATCCGGTTTTCCTATTCCTCACCCACCACCCCGGCGCAGGTTTTCGACCTCGATCTTGCGAGCGGCGAGCGCGTGTTGCGCAAGCAGCAGGAAGTTCCCTCGGGGCACGATCCGGCGTTGTATGAAACGCGGCGGCTGTTTGCCAAAGCGCCGGATGGTGAGGAGGTGCCGGTCACTTTGCTTTACCGCAAAGGGCTGGTGCTCGATGGCAGCGCTCCTGCCCTGCTCTATGGGTATGGCGCCTATGGTCATTCCATTCCAGCGGGGTTTTCGGTCTCGGTGCTTTCGCTTGTCGATCGGGGGTTCGTCTATGCCATCGCCCATATCCGGGGTGGGATGGACAAGGGGTATCGCTGGTACAAGAACGGGCGCGCGGCGCATAAGACCAACACGTTTTCCGATTTCATCGCTGCGGCGGAAATGCTGATCGAAAAGGGCTATTCGTCCAAAGGGCGGATTGTGGCCGAAGGCGGGTCCGCGGGTGGTATGCTGATGGGCGCAATTGCCAATATGCGGCCCGACCTGTGGGCCGGGGTCATGGCGATCGTGCCGTTCGTGGATGTGCTCAACACCATGCTCGACGACACGCTGCCGCTAACCCCACCGGAATGGCCCGAATGGGGCAACCCGATAACCTCGGAAGACGACTACAAGCGGATCGCGGCCTATTCACCCTATGACAATGTGGAAGCCAAAACCTATCCGCCGATCCTGGCGCTGGCGGGGCTGACGGATCCGCGCGTCACCTATTGGGAGCCGGCCAAATGGGTGGCAAAGCTGCGTGCAACCAAGACCGATGAGAACGCATTGTACCTGCGCACCAACATGGACGCCGGGCATGGCGGCGCTTCGGGACGGTTCGAGCGGATCAAGGAGAGAGCTATCACCTATGCCTTTGCGCTCAAATGCACTCAATTGGCATAAGTTTTCCCGCACAGCCGTTGCACCGGTGTCATGGCGACGGTATATAAGAAGCATTAGCTTGGTAAATTCATAGTCAATTTATCCGGCGAGAGATTTTCAGAACCCTATAAGGAGGCCCTCCGATGAGCTTTTCACTCCCCGATCTGCCCTATGCCTACGACGCACTTGGCCCGTATATGTCGGCTGAAACGCTTGAGTTTCATCACGACAAGCACCACCAGGCCTATGTGACCAATGGCAACAAGCTGCTCGAAGGCTCGGGCCTCGAGGGCAAGAGCCTCGAAGAGATCGTCAAGGAAAGCTTCGGCAAGAATCAGCCGCTGTTCAACAATGCCGGCCAGCACTTCAACCACATCCATTTCTGGAAGTGGATGAAACCCAATGGCGGCGGCAAGTCCCTGCCCGGCAAGCTGCAGGCGGCAGTCGATTCCGATCTTGGCGGGTATGACAAGTTCCGCGAGGACTTCCTTGCCGCAGGCGCCGGCCAGTTCGGTTCGGGCTGGGCGTGGCTAACCCTCAAGGACGGCAAGCTGGCCGTTACCAAGACCGCGAATGGCGAAAACCCGCTGGTGCACGGCGGCACGCCGCTGCTGGGTGTGGATGTGTGGGAACACTCCTATTACATCGACTACCGCAATGCGCGCCCTAAATATCTCGAAGCCTGGTTCGACAATCTGGTGAACTGGGAATACGTGGCCGAGCTGCACGAAGCCGCTTCGTAAATTATCCCATTGCATCAATGCCATATGGCCCGTCTGTCCACAGGCGGGCCATATGCTTTAAGGTTACTGGAACTGGTATCTTCCGGCTGCGAGACAGGCGTGTTAAGGCTTGGGTAACCATTGATATTCCACGCCGTGAGCCGCCCGTGTTGCCTGTCCCGACCATTGCCGTTCTGTCCAATAGCCCGGCTCTGGCCTCGGTCCTCGGCGCGACGCTGCGCAGGGGACATCGCTGGCGGGTGCGGGAATTTTGCGACCATCGGGCGCTGGGCGACTATATGCGCATCGCACCGCTGGCGCTGCTGGTCGCCGATTACGACCTTGAACGGGTCACCGCGGCAGACGTGGCGCTCTCGATCCGCAACAGCGACGATCTTGCGTCCCGGCATGTCCAGATCATCGCCCTGAGCCGGACGGTCGATGGCGAGATGCGACGCCGATGCGTTCAGGCGGGCATTGATGAGGTGATCGTCAAGCCCATGAGCCCGGTCTATCTCGAAGAGCGGATTGCCGCGCGGCTGGGCACCGGCACCGGCGCTTACGTGAACGCCGAACCCTATTATGTTGGGCCGGAACGCCGCAACCGGATAGCGCTGGACGATACGCGGGTCATCCCCGTCGAGCGGCGCGGTGAAAACATCGTCTCGTTTCTCGCCCACAAGGCGATGCGCGAGCAGCGCCCAGATCAGATCTAGGCGAGACGCGCAAGCCTGTTCCACAGGTCGTCGAAGGTCTCCGAGATCTGGATGAGGGCATCGATATTGCCGCGTCCTATGGCGGCAACGTCGCCGGCGAACCCCCTCACCACTTCATAGGCCCTGCCCTGATTGAGTAGGCCGACCGGGCGTTCGCTTTGCGCACCGCCGGCGGCAACCCATGCCGAATAGAGGGCGGCGATCGTATCGATGCCGCCCGGCAAGCCAATCAGCGCCTGTCCGGCCTCCACGATACGGGCGGCGGCAGCGGCTTCTGTTTCCTCTACGACGATTTCCACGCCTTGCGGCACGTCGAGACGGCGGGCAACCGGGCCAGTGGCGACGGTGACGCGGCCACCGCCGGCCAGTGCAGACTCGACCAGCGTGCGCGGCCATTGGCCATTGCGGGCGATGCAGTGGAGGTGGGCCTGGTTGCGGGCTATGGTAGCGCCGGCCTGCCTGTAGAGCGCCTGATGGGCGGTCACGCCGGTGTCGGCGAATACGGCAACGGCGCTGAGCTTTGCCATAAGTTAGCGCCCCCGCGTGAGCGTGCCGAGCACGCTGCGGACAAACGAATCCCCGGCGCGGCGGGCGACGGTTCGGGCAAAACTGGTGAGCGCGGCTTCCATGGGAGTTTGCCGTGTCGAACGGCGAGTCGCCTGCTTTGTGCGCGCCTCTTCCATCTTTTGCAGCTCGGCCTCGTGGGCAGCGATTTCGGCTTCGCGCAGCGCTTTGGCGGCGCGGACATCAAGCAGTTCGTAGGCCGATTCGCGATCAACGCTGGTATCGTAAACGCCGGAAACCGGGCTTCCTGAGACCACTGTTGCCCTCTCGTCCGGCGTGATGGGCGCCATGCGGGAGGACGGCGGACGGATCAGGGTACGACCGACCACCGAGGGGATGCCTTTTTCTTCCAGCACCGACACCAGCGCCTCGCCGGTTCCGAGCTGGGTGATGACTTCGGCGGTGTCGAAATCGGGATTGGGCCGGAAGGTTTCGGCGGCGATCCTTACCGCTTTCTGTTCCTTGGGCGTGTAGGCGCGCAGGGCGTGCTGAATGCGATTGCCCAGTTGGGCGAGCACGCCCTCGGGCACGTCGGCAGGGTTCTGCGTTACAAAATAAACACCAACCCCTTTTGAACGTACGAGTTTTACAACCTGCTCGATTTTGTCGAGCAACACTTTAGGCGCCTCATCGAACAAAAGGTGCGCCTCGTCGAAAAAGAACACCAGTTTGGGCTTGTCCGGATTGCCCACTTCGGGAAGCTGTTCGAACAATTCGGACAGCAGCCAGAGCAGGAACATAGCATAGAGCCGAGGGGCGCGCATAAGTTCGTCGGCGGCGAGGATCGAGATGAAGCCGCGGCCTTGTGTGTCGGTGCGCATAAGGTCGGAAATTTTTAGCGCCGGTTCGCCGAAGAAATTCTCGGCGCCCTGTTGTTCGAGGACCAGTAGGGCGCGCTGGATGGCGCCGACCGAGGCTGTGGAGATGTTGCCGTAGTGGGCGGAAAGCTCGGCGCGGCGCTCGGCGACGTGGCTAAGGAGCGATCGCAAGTCCTTGAAATCAAGAAGCAAAAGACCTTCGTCATCGGCCAACTTGAAGGTGGCATTGAGGATGCCTTCCTGGGTGGCGTTGAGGTCGAGCATGCGCGAGAGGAGCAGCGGTCCCATCTCGGAAACCGTAGTGCGGATCGGGTGGCCCTGGCGGCCGAACAGGTCCCAGAAGATGGTGGGGAAGCCCTCGAAGGCGTAGTCGGTAAAGCCGATTTTTTCGGCGCGTGCGGCGAGGAAGTCCTTGGGCTCGCCTGGCTTGGCCAGTCCTGCCACATCGCCCTTGATATCGGCGCAGAATACGGGGACCCCAGCGCGGGAGAACCCTTCGGCAAGTATCTGGAGAGTAACGGTTTTTCCCGTTCCGGTGGCGCCCGTGATGAGACCGTGGCGGTTGCCGAAACCGAGGTGGAGGTACTCCGGCCGGGTGCTGGTTCCGAGATAAACGGCGTCGTCGACAAGCATGGGCGGGGTCCGATTCAACAGCAGGACTCAATCTATAGCGGTGTGAAAGCGCGCACCGCAAGGATTCACTATTGCGCGTAAAAAGTATGGAGTTGAGTGAAATTTACCCGTTAGTTGCCGGAATCGGAGGAAATATGAAAATCGACCGGCGCAGATTTATCGCAGCTTCACTTATCCCCGTCCTTTCGGGGTCGCTTATGATGCGGGCAGCCTTTGGTCAGCCGGTCGCTCCCCGGCCGGATGCGGGCGTGGACCTGACCGAGACGCTGCAGGCGGCGATCGACGGGGCACGCGACACCGGCCATCTGGAACTGCCGGCCGGACAGTTCGCGACCCGGGGTTTGCGGTTGCCGTCCGGGTTCATGCTCTCGGGAGTGCCGGGATCGACGCGGCTGGTCCATCTGGGCAGCGATCCCTTACTGGGTGCCGAGGGCGAGGCCGATATCGTTCTGGCAGGATTGTCGATCGATGGCAGCGGCGCGGGCGGCGAATTGTGGCATGGCGGGCTCGTTCACTTTGCCGATTGCGAGAACGTGACGATCCGCGACTGCGTGGTTTCCAACACGGCGCTCAACGCCATTACGCTGATGGGGACGTCGGGACGGGTAGAGAATTGCCGGGTGAGCGACAGCGCCTACACGGGGCTGTTCATCTACAATGCGGCAGGGGTTTTTGTTGACGGAAACACGATCAGCGATTGCGGAAATGGCGGCGTGCGGGTTTGGCGCGGCGAAGCGGGCGCTGACGGGACGATCATTTCGGGCAACCGGATCAGCGGCATCGACTGGACCGATGGCGGAAACGGGCAGAACGGCAACGGGATCAACATTTTCCGGGCCGATGAGGTGATCGTCTCGGGCAACCACATTTCCGATTGCGCCTTTTCGGCGGTCAGGCTCAACGCCACCAACAACACCCAGATTACCGGCAATACCTGTCTTGCGAGCGCGGAAGTTGCTGTCTTTTCGGAGTTTTCGTTTACCGGCTCGGTTATCGCCAACAACATCATCGATGGCGCGGCGGCGGGCATCTCGATGACCAATTTCAACGATGGCGGCCGGCTGGCCGTCTGCACTGGCAATATCGTGCGCAATCTCTACGCGCGGTCCGAAACCAACCCCGACCTCGATACGCCCTACGGGATTGCGGCGGAGGCCGATGCCGTCATTTCCGACAACCTTATCGAGAACGTGCCGGGCACTGGAATAAGCGCCGGCTGGGGGCCGTATCTGCGCGATGTGACAATCAGCGGCAATCTGGTGCGAGACGTGGATATCGGGATTGCGGTGAGCGTTGCGGAAGGTGCCGGCGCGGCCAGCGTTACGGACAACACGATCATTGGCGCGCGCCAGCATGCGATGATCGGCAGCGCATGGTGGGACATGATCTCTAACGATCTGGCGGGAGAAACCGGACGGTTCCCACAGGTCGTAGTGGAGGGGAACCGGGTTTCGTAGTTGAGCCGCGAATGATGACGCAAGGTTCGCGGCGCTGTCCCCTCACCCCTACCCTCTCCCCAGAGGGGCGAGGGGGTCAGGCTGCAGCTCTCCAACGCTGTTGAGCAAAACTAACCTTCACCCTTCCAGGGAGACAGTAGGCGACAGGCCGGTGAGAGGTCTTGCGCGTCGGCGCCTGAGCAAAGGCCCCCTCACCCGTCGCTGCGCGCCGACCTCTCCCCCAAGGGAGAGGTAAGATACGTCGCAAGCGTCGGGATGTCAGAGTTTGAGGCGGGCGGCTTCGGTGGCTTCGATGTAGCCGATTTCGTGGCCGGCCCAGTTGCGCTGGTGCTGGCGGACGCGGGATTGCAGAACCTTTGCCTGTTCGGGGGTCGGGTTGGAAATCTCGAGCAACAGGGCGGCGACCATTGCGGTTGCGGCGGGGACGCTGCCATCGTCGCATTTGAGCGCAAAACCGATGCCCTGCTCTGGCAACGCGCCGCAATAGATACCGTCAGCGCCGAATTTGAGCATCAGGCGGCCATCGAAGGCAGCCATGGCATCGGTATCGAACGAACCGGTGCCTCCGACCAGAAAGGGATGGCTGGTGGCGGCGGCGAAGATTTCGCGCGCCGCTGAAGCGGTCTCGGCACTCAACCCCTCGCCCGTCGCCATGCGGGCAAAGCCTTTGGCAATGGTATGGATCGGGGCCGCCCAGGTGGGAATAGAGCACCCGTCGGTCCCGCATTTGCCTTCGGTCAGCGGATGATCGAGCACCTCTTCGACCGCCTGCCGGACGCGCTTCTGGACCGGATGCTCACGCGTGGAATAGCCCTCGGGATTTTCACCCAGAGCGCGCGCTACGGCGAGCATGCCCGAATGTTTTCCAGAGCAGGCATTGTGCAAGGTGCCGGGTTTCCCCCCTTGCGCAAACAACGCCTTGCGGGCGGCAGGGTCGATGGGCGGGTGGGCGCCACATTCAAGCGCGGCCGCGTCGAGGTCGATGGCCGCAAGCATGGACGCAGCGAGATCGGTGTGCGGCACTTCGCCATTGTGCGAGGCGCAGGTGAGGGCGATTGCCGGACCAGCAAGGCCATAGCGAGCATTGGCCCCGGTGGCGAAAATCGGCAGCGCCTGCATGGCCTTGATGGCCGAGCGCGGGAAAACTTCAGCCGCAACATCGCCAATCGAGGCGAGGATATTTCCCGCGGCATCGGACACGCAAATGGCGCCGCGATGGCGGTTTTCGACAAAGTTTCCGCGCACAGAATGCGCCAGCACAGGATTGGCAACCATAAAAAATCCCCACGAAATGCTGGTCCGGGTGGACCGCAGGCCGTGGGGAAAGTCAAGGGTGGAGGTCAGAGTCTTTGTTAGTCGCGCGTAGAAGGATCAGATATCGGCGGGCGTCAGGTATTTCGAGTTCACCCAGCCCTTGGTGGTGTCACGTTCCACAAGGCACCAGTCTGTGGACCGCTCGACCTCGATGCAGCGTTCGACCCAGACATATGTGAGCGGGGCGAGTTGGCCGGTCTTTCGGGAGTACGATGCCGGCCAGCGGCGGACATTGAGATGGTCCCATGCAGCAACGTCGGTGACCTGGGCAAGGATATCCACGGGATAGCCGCGCGCCTGGACAGGCGGCGCAAAGATGCCTGAGGCAAGAACCATGACAAGACCACCAACGACAGCGGGCAGCGTAAGACGAGATGACAGCGACATTTTCGAGATCCCCAAAGCGCGAGATGCGCGGTTCAATTTGTCTGTGGAGAATTACCCTGATCCGTTTGAACGCATGCTGATTTGACTATTCAGCTACTGTTCAGCACCATGAACACGTATTAACCCTAGTTAATGGTGCGGGGGACGTCGCCGGGGACATATAAGAAGAAGTGCCGAGGAGGTATTTGATGTCGGCCACACGACTGCTTGTTCTCGCTTTTGTACGTGCGCACCAACGGGCGCATGGGTATCTTATCGGCCAGGAGCTCATAGCCTGGAACGCCGACAAGTGGGCCAATACCAAGACCGGCTCGATCTATCATGCGCTGCGGCAACTGGCCAAAGAGGGACTTCTCGACGAGATCGAAGTTCCGTCTTCCAGCACTGCTCCCGGGCGAACCGACTATTCGATTACCGAGGCGGGGGATGCCGAGTTCCATCGGATGATGGAAAAGGCCCTCACAGTGCCCCAGCCACGCCCGGACATGTTGTGCGCCGGGTTGGTGCTGATGTCAGCCCTGCCACGGCCAACGGTGCTCGCGCTGTTGCGCAAGCGACTGGCAACCCTGGCAGAGCAAAAGACCGAGGTCAGCAAGGCCAGCGATAACGCGTCATTCAGTGGTGTGAACGCGCTGCCCTCGCATGTGGAAGCGCTTCTGGGTTTCTGGACGCACAATACCGAATGCAACCATGACTGGATCGCCGGGCTGATCGAAAAGATCGAGACCGGCGCCTATGTGTTTGCCGACGAGGACCCCATGGCCTTTGGCGTGCCGGGGGGAACCCTAGTTATTCCGTAAGTCCGTCCGGCGTCGTCCGCCTGGTGCGTGGGCGCTTGTCCATGAAGGCATCTATGGCCCGAGTGGCACGGTGACGGCAGGCGCCCTCGCCCTCGGAATAGCTGGCCTGGACCTTCTCCATGGCCTGTGCGGGCCGCAGCGGCGGCCACATCCTGATTTTCCAGTCTTTTTCGAAGACCGTCCTGACGCGAAATCCGCGATATTCGAACTCGCCCATACCCATCCTCCGCTCTGGGTTTTTATGATCGCACGCCAACAGATATGCATGGCGCTAATGTGACGATTTGCGGGCATTTTCTGCCGCGTCTTATGGCGTCCATCAAAACTGGAAAGCCGCTCGTCTGGAAATGGTTGCGGGCGGCGTTTTGAATTGATCGAAAGCAATTGGAGCGGAGCGTGATCCGGCCGAACCGAAAAGTCTGCAACTTTTTCTGACAGCGCCAGAATTCCTTATTGGTCG
>DDGC01000029.1:121206-132812 GCA_002337455.1 Rhizobiales bacterium UBA1912
TCTGCAACTTTTTCTGGCCGCGCTCAGTTGAGCGTGACTCGATTTTCGAGCCCGCCGATAAAGACCAGGATGATATCGGCCAATCGTTCGGGCGTTTCCACGCATGGAAGGTGGCCGGCGCCTGAGATGATTTCGAACCGCGAACCCGGAATAGACTTTGCCAGTCCGGCCACCGTTTCGACAGGTGTCGAGCCATCCTCATCGCCCACGATGCAAATTGCCGGAACGCCGATCTGCCGGGCTTTTTCGCGCAGATCGGCATCGCGGATGGCAGCGCAGGTCGCCATGTAGCCGGTTGGGGACTGGCGTTCGAGCATGGCGCGGTAACCGGCAAGTTCTTCGCTGCGTCCGGCCCGGAATGCGGCGGTGAACCAGTTGGGCATCACGCTGGCGCTCAACCCCGCAATTCCGTTTGCCTCGACCGTAGCGATGCGCTGGTTCCAGCTTTCCGCATTGCCCAGCTTCGCCGCAGTATCGCAAAGGATGAGGGCGGACACGAGATCGCGGCGGTCGATATAGAGCTGCTGGGCGATCAGCCCACCGACCGACAGCCCGCATATGACTGCCGATCCCAGCCCGACATGATCCATGATGGCGGCAAGGTCTTCGGCGTGGCGCGCGATGGTGACGGGCCCCTCGCCGGTCTCGGACAGCCCGTGACCGCGCTTGTCATAGGTGAGGATCGTGAACTTGCCGACGAGGCGCACGATGACGTCGCGCCAGATGCGGAAATCGGTGCCGAGCGCATTGGCGAACACCAGCACCGGCCCGTTTTCGGGCCCGCCGATCACCTGATAATGAAGGACGGCATCATCGACCTTTAGAAACTGCATTTGGCACTCCTGTTCGGGGCGAGCCTAGAGTATTTCCGCCTTTCTTTGAATCGCGAAAATCCTCCAGACCCCCAACAACCCGGCTCCGGCCGGCGAGCCAATAGCCGTTCAGGACAGTGCGAGCCGCTGGCCGGTCTGTGCGTGGAACAGATGGAGATGCTCGAAGGGCAGGCCGAGCGTGACGTTTGCGGCGGGCTGCCATCTGCCCCCGACCGCCCTCACCGTCACCAGTTCGTCGACCCCGGCCACGGCAACATAGACCAGCGATTCCTTGCCCAGGATTTCAACGGCTTCGATCCGGCCTTCGAGCGACAGAGCCGCGCGGGCATCCTCGCCAAGGGTGATGTCTTCGGGGCGTATCCCGACGATGCACCCCGATTGCGGCACCACGTCGGGCAATTGGGCGCCACGTGTCAGAAGGGCGACCGACTGCAGCAGATTCATGCCCGGCGAACCGATGAAGCGGGCGACAAAGGTCGTGCGGGGGCGCTCGTAGAGTTCGGTGGGCGTACCCACCTGCTCGATATTGCCCGCGTTCATCACGACCAGCCGGTCGGCCAGCGTCATGGCTTCGAGTTGGTCGTGGGTGACGTAGATCGCCGTCGTGTCGAGTGTTTTTTGCAGCCGGCGGATTTCGACCCGCATCTGGCCGCGCAGCTTGGCATCCAGATTGGACAAGGGCTCGTCGAAGAGGAACGCGCGGGGCTTGCGGACGATCGCCCGGCCCATGGCGACGCGCTGGCGCTGTCCGCCCGAAAGCGCTGCGGGGCGGCGATCTAGATAGGGTTCGAGTTCGAGAATCCGGGCGGCCTCGGCCACGAGAGCCTGACGGTCGTCCCTGCCGACGCCGCGGTTTTTCAGGCCGTATTCGAGATTGCCGCGCACGGACATGTGCGGATAAAGCGCGTAGTTCTGGAACACCATGGCGATATCCCGAGCGGCGGGTTCAACGGTGTTGACCACGCGCCCGTCAATGGCGATCGTGCCGCTGGTGATGGTCTCAAGGCCGGCGATCATGCGCAGAAGCGTCGATTTTCCGCAGCCTGAAGGCCCGACGAGAACCATGAGTTCGCCCGGCTCGACTTCAAGGTCGATCCCGTGCAGAGCCGTGACATTGCCCGAATAGACTTTCCGGGCCCCGTTGATCGCAATGCTCGACATTTTTTTGCAGTTCCCGTCTTTAAAGGGTTGAGGGCGCCAGATCGGCGATGATCATTGCGGCAAGGTCCTCGGCACCCACGGCGACCCCCGCGGCCCCCGCGGCAAGCAGCACTTCACGCCGGTCGGGGCGAGGATCGTTGGGATCGACAAACCCGATGGCTTTGACCCCAGCCGCACTGGCCGCCTGGATGCCGTGATGGCTGTCATCGATCATGATGGAGCGCTCCGGGCGCGCATCGAACGCGGCGAGGCAGTGGAGCACAAGATCGGGCGCCGGTTTGGGCCGCGCCACCATTTCTGCGCTGAAGATATGGGGCGCAAAGATGTCCCAGAGATCGAGCAGCCCGAGGCTCTTTTTCAGCCGCACCAGGGTGCTGTTGGAGGCCACGCATTTGGGCACATCGAGTGCCCGCAGCAGCGGCTCTATCCCGGCCATGGCGCGTAATTCCGCAGCGAAGGCTGCGTACACATCAGCGTGCCAGTTGGAAAACAGGCTATCGATGCCGCAGATGCCGGCCGCCTTGAAATAGTAGCGCATGTCGGCTTCCGATTTCCCCGTGAAGGTCCGAAGGGCCTCCTCGGCGGTCATCGAAAGGCCAGCGGCGCTGAGCGAGCGGGCCAGGGTGCGGCTGGCGATCGGCTCGCTGTCGATCAGCACGCCGTCGCAATCGAAAATGACGAGATCGAGCGGCCGGGTCATAGACGGTTCACCCCGGCCATGCCGTCCAGAACGGCAAAGCTCTGAAAGATCGCGGCGCTGGCGCTGGGGTCCTTGCGGTCGGATACAGCGACAAAATCGGCCTGCGCCTTTTGCGGGGAGAGCGAGAGAATGGCGTAGCCATGCTCGTTGCTGCTGGCGAATTTGAGGTGCGGGTTTTCGGTCAGCGCCGTCGCAATGCTCGCTTCGGACGGCCCGTCCGAGGTGATCGAGCCGGTTACGAATTCGGTGGCGAGGGTGGAACTGGCGGGATTGGCAAAGTCCTCTTTGACGTCGGCGGCGTAGAACGCGTGCAGGTCACCACCGATGACCAGCGGGTTGGCAGTCCCCGATGTACGCACCGAATCCAGCAACCGGGTGCGAGCCGAACGGTATCCGTCCCAGCCATCGAGATTGTAGCCGGTTGCGTCACCCGCCTTGGTGTCTCGCTCCGAGAGCAGCGTCTGTTGGGCGATGATCGTCCATTTGGCGCGCGAGGCATCAAGGGTTGCGTCGAACCAGGCTTCCTGCGCGTCACCAAGCATTGTGCGCTGGGGCGTATCTTCGGCGGCTTCGAGGGGCGCCGAGCGGTATTGGCGGGTATCGAGCATGGCAATGTCGAGCAACTGCCCAACGCCATGCCGGCCATAGATCTTGAAGTTGGAAAAGTCCCGCGCGGCGATGGGAGGAACGGGCATATGCTCGTACCAGGCCCGATAGGCGGCGGCCCGCTGGCGCAGAAATTTCTCGCCGCCGACAACGTTGGGCGCGTCGTTATCGGCGTAATTGTTGATGACCTCATGGTCGTCCCAGACAGCGAGCCATGGGAAGTTGGCGTGGGCGGCCTGCAAATCGGGGTCGGACTTGTACTGGGCGTGCCGGTCCCGGTATTCGTTCAAAAGCGATGGTGGCCAGCCGGCGCTGTGCCGTCGCACGAGATGGGCGCCATAGCTGACTTCGTAAATGTAGTCGCCAAGATGGACGACGAGATCGAGGTCGCGTTCGGCCATGTCGCGATAGGCGCTGTAAAAGCCCTGCTCATATTGCTGGCAGGAGGCGAAAGCGAAAGTAAACCGATCATTGGCCGCGTCGGCGGCGGGCGCGGTGCGGGTGCGTCCGACACGGCTTTCGGCGTTGCCGCTACGGAAGCGGTAAAAATACCAGCGGTCGGACTGAAGGCCGGTCACCGCCACATGCACCGAATGGCCCCAATCCTGAACCGCGTTGTAGATGCCCGAGCGAACCAGCCGTGAGAATGCTTCGTCCTCTGCCACTTCCCAGACCACATCCATGGGTGAAATGGTGATTTCGGGCAGCGGCGCGAACGGATCGGCAAGCGGCACTGCTTCGAGCGGAAAGACCAGCCGCGTCCAGATGATGACGCCGTCGGGTGTCGGGCAACCCGACGCCACGCCGAGCGTAAAGGGGTCGGTATCGAAAGTCTGCGCACGCGCGCTTCCAAGGCTGGGCCACACAGCGGCGGCAGCCAGGCCGGTGCCGAGAAAATGGCGGCGATTGAATACAGGCAACGAAAGTCTCCAGAAAAATGCGGGCAGTGCTCAGGCGGAACGGGCAAGCTTGTCTCGCATGGCAAGCGCGAGTACTGGATCGTCAGAGGTCAGGTAGCCGGTGCGGCGTTCGAGCCAGAACCCGATGTCCTCGTCGGTATTGGGCACCCAGGCGCCGAGCCGGTCGAGCGGCACGATGGCCAGTACCGCGTCCCACTGCTCGGCAAGTAACGATCTTTCCACGGCAATGATCTCCGCCCGATCGGCGGCGGCTGTGAGCGTTTCTTCAAGTCCGAGAGCTTGCGCCGATTTGTGGTTGATCGAGCAAAGCCGCGGGATGGCAGGCGCGGCTGCCCTGCAGGCGTCCAACACGTCGAGGCTGAAACTCGTCATGTGACTCCGGCCGGTCAGTCCAAACCGGGTCAGTGTGGCAGCAACCCGTTCCGGCAGGCCGGAATAGGGCGCGCCGTTCTCGTCGGATTTGAGCTCGACATGGAGATGGCAATTGCCTTCGCCGAGTACAGCGAGAACCTCGGCCAGCGTCGGGATCGTATCCGCGCTGTCCTTCAAGCGCAGCGAGCGGCGCTGCTCGGGCGTGACCAGCCGCACCGGGCCGGAGCCCTCGGCAGTGCGGTCAAGGGTTGCGTCGTGGATCACCAGCAGTTCACCAGCATCGGAGAGATGCACGTCGAATTCCACAGCATCGATGCCAGTGCCAAGGACGTTGCGAAAGCCGGTCAGGGAATTTTCCGGCCAGAGATTGCGGCCGCCGCGATGGCCTACGATCTGGGTCATTTTGATAAAACCTTGTTGCGTTGATTATTTGCCCGAATCCACGAGCCCTCTGGAGAACCAGCGCTGAAGAACGAGAATGACGACTGTGGGGGGAAGCATGACGACAAACGATGCGGCCATGGCGTAGCTCCACCACGCCGCCGGATCGTTTGGTCCGGGCATCAGGCCCTTGAGCGCGATAATTACCGTCATCATGTCTTTTTGCGTCGTGAACAGCAGCGGCCAGAGATACTGGTTCCAGCCATAGACAAAGAGGATGATGGCCAGCGCCGCGATGTTGGGCAGCGACAGGGGGAGCAAAATATCGCGCAGGAACTTCATGGGCGTGGTGCCGTCGAGCTTGGCGGCCTCGCACAGGTCTTCGGGCACCGTCATGAAGAACTGCCGGAACAGGAACACTGCCGTCGCCGAAGCAATCAGCGGCAGGGTCAGCCCCGGATAGGTATTGACCAGGTTCCAGTTGAAGCGAGCATCGATTGTGTATCCGGTCAGCATTTCGATCAGAAACGAGATGCCGGTGATGTCCATAAGCCAGCGGATCGGCCCGGCCACGTCGGCTACCGATTCATAGGTGGGCAGAATGCGCACCTCGACCGGCAGCATGAGCGACATGAAAATCAGCCAGAACGCCGTCAACCGGAACGGAAAGCGGAAATAGGTGATGGCAAAGCCGGCGAGGATCGACAGGACGATCTTGCCCACCACGATGCCGCTCGTGACGATGAGCGTGTTGAGGAAGGACTGGCCGAAATCTGCAGTTTCCCAGGCAGTCGCCAGGTTTTCGAGAAACATATCGCCCGGCAGGACTGGCATGGGGATCTGCTGGATGGCCTGCCCGGTATGCGAGCCCGCCACGAAGGCGAAATAGAGCGGCGCGCAGACGATGATAGCGCCGACAATCAGGATGATGTGGCAGACGATTGTGAGGATGGGACTACGCTCGATCATGGCTAAACCTGATAGTTGACCTTGCTGTCCATGGCGCGGAACTGCAGCACGGTGAAGGTGACGGCGAGGATCATCAGGATGACCGACTGGGCGGCAGACGAGCCCAGATTGAGCATGACGAACCCGTCCTGATAGACCTTGTAGACAAGCGTCGTTGTCGAGCCGGCAGGGCCGCCGCTGGTCACCGCATCGATGATCGGGAAGGTGTCGAACAGCCCGTAGACCATGTTGATGATGAACAGATACATGATCGTGGGGGTGATGAGCGGCAGCGAGATTGTGAAGAACCGCTTGAGCTGGCCGGCGCCGTCAATGGCGGCTGCCTCGCGCAGGGATTGCGGCACGGCCAGCATGGCGGCCACGAGGAATATGTAATCGTAGCAGATGTGCTTCCAGACCGCGGAAATGGTGATGAGGATCAGCGCATCGCCCGAGCGCAGGTTCGGATCCCAGGGCAAACCCATTGCGTGAAGGCCCATGGCGATGGGGCCGACGGCGGGGTTGAACAGATAGGCCCAGATAGCCCCCGAAATCACCGGGGCGATCGCGTAGGGCAGCAGCAGTATGCTGCGGTAGGCAAAGCGGCCGCGGATGATGTGGTCGGTGGCGAATGCCAGCGCGCCGGCCAGTGCAAGCGTCGCGATGTTCTGGACAATGGTGAACCAGAAGGTCAGCCATGCGCTGTTGCGGTAAGATTCGCTGGCGAACAGCTCTGTAAAATTGCGCCAGCCTACAAACAGCGACTTCCCGCCGAACGGATCGACCTGAACGAAGGCGAGCGAGAGCGCCTTCCAGGAGGGAATGAAAAAGAAGAACAAGAGGATGATCAGTTGCGGCGAAAGCAGCGCCGCAGCGAGCCAGTGGTTCTTGAAATGCGCGCGTTTAAGACCGTCTTCGCTGGACCGCGTCAGCCTTTCGATAAACTGGCGGCCACCGAAAAGAGGGGTGCCTTTCGGCACCCCTGCTGGGACGAGAACGTCAGCTGCCGGCATGGAGCTGCTCGAACTGGCGCAGGATTTCGTTGCCGCGGGCAACCGAGCTGTCCAGAGCGTCCTGTGCGGATTTCTGGTCGGTCCATACCGCTTCGAGTTCCTCGAGCAGCACGGCCCACCACTGGTTGGAATTGCCAAACCGCATGCCGCGCGAGTTATCGGTCGGCTCGTGGCGGGTCAGTTGGAGCAGCGCGATTTCGCGGGTCGGATATTCCTCGAAAAAGCCCTGGTCGGCCATCAGATCGTAGGCGGCGTTGGTCACCGGGATATAGCCGGTTTCCTCGCTCCACCAGGCCTGTGTCTCGGGCTGGGCAACAAAGTCGATGAATGCCGCAGCGGCAGCGTATTCTTCATCGGCCTTGCCCTGGAGAACCCAGAGGGCCGCGCCACCGATGTTGGAATTGTGCGGTTCGACGCCAGCTTCATGCGGCTGAAGTGTAGCGCTCCAGTTGAACTGGGCTTCGGCCTCGACGCCGGCATGGGATGCTGTGGATGCCGACCAAGTCGAGCACGCGCCCGAGTTGAACAGCTGGGAGGGCGACATACCATTGCCCGAAAGCTGGATGATGCCGTCATCGATCCAGCGCTTGAGGCGCTCGACCTGCTGGACCACGGGGGTGGTGTTATAGACGTACTCGGTGCCCAGCCCGTCAAAACCATTGGCCTCGGTGCCGAAGGGATAGTCGTTGATGGTCGAATAGGCTTCGAGCAGGCTCCAGGGGAAGTCGGAGTTCAGCACCATGCCGCATTCGGAGATGCCCTGGTCCTTGATCGCATAAAGCTGATCTTCAAATTCGTCCCAGGTTTCGGCGGGCTTGTCGAACCCAGCGGCTTCGAAATGGTCGGCGTTGAACCACATGATGCCGGTCGAGGAATTGAACGGCAGGGCGGCGGGCGCGTCATCGACCACGTAGAAATCTGCGACCGGGGCAATGAAATCGGTCCAGTCGGTGTCATAGCCCTGCTCGGCCATCAACTGGTTCACCGGAACCGCGGCGTTCGAATAGAGCATCGTGAGGAAGCTGCGTTCGGTGGCCTGGATGATGGTTGGGTGCTGGCCGACGCGATAAGCGGCGATCATGGCCGCGAAGGTTTCTTCGTAATTGCCCTTGCGAACACCGACGACTTCATATTCGTCCTGGCTGGTGTTGAAGTCGGCAATCATTTCCTGAATGACTTCTTCGATGCGGCCGCCATTGGCGTACCACCACTCGATGGTCGTCTTGTCCTGGGCCAGAGCGGGCAAAGCCGTAACGGCGAGCGATCCCGCGAGGGCCGTCAGAGCGGCGCCCCTGAAAATCGTGTTCATCTTCCTCGTCCTTGTTTCGATCCGTTTCAGAATGAAACGGGTTGAATTTCTCACCGTTCGCGGCAATTGAAGTCATGCCGCTCTGCGGTCGCTCGATACCGTTACGTTACATATGTTACGGTCGCGTGACATATGTAACAACGAGGGATGACGATGCAGGACGAAAGTGAGGAGCTCATGGTTCAGGCGGCGTGGTACTACCATGTCGAAGGCATGACCCAGGCCAACATCGCCGAGCGGCTGAACCTGACGCGCCGGCGCGTCAATGAAATGCTGTCCCAGGCCCATGAGTCCGGGCTCGTGTCGGTGCATTTCAATTCGCCGTTGAGCCTTTGCGCCGAGCTTGAATCGGGGCTGTGCAACAGGTTCGGGCTGGAGGCAGCGGTCGTCGTGCCTACCCCGTCCGAGCCGGCTCTCGTTCACAAGGTGCTGGGCAAGGCAACTGCCGATTATCTCACGCGGCTGATCCAGGCGCGCAAGCCGCACGCCATCGGACTGGGCTGGGGCACCACCTTGCGCGAGACCATTATGTCGGCCCGTCCTCAGAATTTCGAGGAGCTCGAGGTCTATTCGATCATGGGCGGGCTGACCCACGGCACCGAGATCAATACCTTCGAGATCGTGCGCAGCTTTGCCGAGCGTTTCGGAGCAACCGGCAATTATCTGGTCGCCCCGATCTATATGGACAGCGCCGAAGCGCGCCAGGCCATCGTTTCACAAGCGAGCTTTCGCAAGGCGCTTGACGCGATTTGCAATGCCGATGTGGGATTGGTCAGCGTGGGCGATGTTTCGGGCCGCTCGCTCCAGGTCCGCTATGGGCTGCCCGAAGGGGTAACGCCCCATGATCTGGTGAGCGCCGGGGCCGTGGGTGATGTGATCGGACGCTATGTCGATAGCGAGGGGCGGCAGATCGACCACCCCCTCAACCGTCAGGTCATGTCGCCCGAGCTAGAGGATTTCAGGAAAATCCAGACGCGCATCGTCGCCTCGGGTGGCCAGCACAAGCACGCCATCATGCGGGCCGTCGTCGCGGCCGGGCACGTCAATGTGGTGATTACCGATGCGGACTGCGCAGCGCATCTTCTCGGCGACGCGGCGCCGGCCGCCCAGGGAGCGGGTTAGGCCGGGCAGGATAGGGAAGCTGGCTGGGGCGGCAGGATTCTAATGTTGCCCTAACGCCCCGGAAACACGGGCGCTCAACTTCTCTCTTGTTGAACAGTTTGTTGCACAGTGGGGGCTTGGCGATTGAGGCGTTGTACACCACCACTCCGACCCTCAAGGAGGGCGTAACAATGGCTAACGCAATCAGCCTGGATGAGGCGATCAGCCACGCCGTTGCCGCCAAACTCGATTCTGCGTTTGTCGAAAAAGAAATCGATATCCGCGTTCAAAAGCTGGTCAGCAAAGTCGTCGATCGCGCGCTGCGTTCATACAGCGAAACGGGCAAGCTCATTGAGCAAAAGATCGAAGAGGCTCTCCGCGTCGATCGGCTGGACCTTCCCTCCTATGGCGAAACCGTCTCGAAGATCCTCAAGGCGCAAATCGAGGCCAAGGTGTCCAAGCTAGTGGCGGGAAAACTCGCGGCTGACATGGACGAGTTGCGGAACCTAGCGCCGCAGGAGATCCGCCTTTCAGCCATCGCCGAAGAGATGCTCCAGGAGCACAGGGACGAT
The DNA here is from genome assembly GCA_002337455.1 of Rhizobiales bacterium UBA1912. Taxonomy (GTDB): domain Bacteria; phylum Pseudomonadota; class Alphaproteobacteria; order Rhizobiales; family Devosiaceae; genus Pelagibacterium. The sequence goes on from DDGC01000029.1 coordinate 131,123, forward strand.
GGTAAGCACGGCAACGTCATCACGGTGATGGTTGAGCGCAACGAGTATGGATCCGCATGGGTCTATCTCGACGAGGACGAGGTTCACTCGGAGCGCGACAAATATCAATGCAAGCACCGCCTGCTGGTGTTGGACGATGGCACGATTTCAGGCGCGAGCATCGCCCACCGCGACATCAAGAAGTCCCTTCATGTCGGCCGCGCCTACGGCTTAGAGCAGAAGCTCCGCGCGTATGTGGCTTGCGGAACCAAGCTCATTCTTGACGACGACGCAGTAATCACCGGCGTGGGGGACTATTGATATGGACGCCCTTCGCTTCCGCAATATCCTCGTTTCGCTGATGAACATCGACCTCCACGAGTTGGTCATGGCCGGTGTTATCGAGGCCCGCAATATCGAAGATGAGGGCTCGTCCTGGTCGAGCTTCAACAAAGTGCCATTTAAATTCGTTGCCAAGCTCGACGACAGCCGGCTTGAAGCTCTGTGGCGCCTGGTAGAGGCCCGGCAGAAGATCGCCCCCCTCGTCGTCACACGGGGCGAGAGAAAATGGCTCGGCGGCACAACCAAGGACGAGGGCATGCCGGCGCTGTGCTTCGGCCCCGCTCCTGACCAGAAGCCTATCGGCACGCGGCCCACCGTAGACGAATCGCGCTGGGCATCGACACACGTGGGCCCTGCTGATCCGTTTTGCCAACGTCGAGGCTCTCGTCGCGGTCAACGAACTGACGGGGGACGTTCTCGGGATTTCAAGCTGGCCGCAACATCATCCGCTTCGGTATGGATCTCGCGCAGCCCGGCAGCGATCGGACGGTCTATTGAGTGCGGCCGGCCTCGAAAGGCGGTGCATGATGGCCCAACGTTTCGGACGCCGTCGCAAACGCGCCATGCGTGAAGCTCTTGAAAGCGAGGTCTTTGAGCTGTTCCTGCGCATCTTTCACACGAGCTCGTGCGGCGTCGAAGAACTGCCGCGCCTTGCCCTTCGATTTAGAGAACTGGCGCTAGCGCGAGTCGAGCCGCCCCATCAGCTCGGACCATGCTGCATCCCAAGCAACGGCCGCGCCCCGCTGTGGAACGCATCGTGCAGCAGCAAGGGCATTGCGTCTTCCGGGGCGATCTGGTCGGCGACAAGAGTGAACTTGCCGTCATGCTCGGCCCACGCCTGGACACCCTGCGGCGCATCGATATTTCCGGCCATATCAACTGCCAGCCGGCCCGTTTCCAACAGCCGATCAACGACGTTGGCGAAAGGCGACTGCGCCATGAGCACACGAAGCGTAGACACCGGATCGGCACCGCCATTGAACCGACGGCTCCAATCGAATATATTGAAGCTACTGGGAGTGTCTTCTAATGCAGGTGCGACAGACGTACGCGTCTGATCCCCTTCGGTCCTAGACCGGCTCCCGGCGCTCCTTTCCCCGTTGACGAACGTCAGATCGTAGTGGAACGTGCCGTCGGCGGTTTCGCGCAGCGCAACGCAAGCTCGTGCGTCTCGCCGGCGATCTCGACGGGTGCGGCAATAATCACAACTGAGAGGATACCAGGGCGGTCGCCCTCACGGACGTCAACCACCGCACCCTTTGTCAATGATGGCTTTGACCGCCGGGATTGAGCGCAAAAGGGTGCGCCCTTGCTCGTCGACTTCATCATACCTACGCGGTTAAACAGTAATCGGCCGGTATAGGCCGCC
>DDGC01000030.1 GCA_002337455.1 Rhizobiales bacterium UBA1912
GCTTCGGTCTGCGATTCCGGCTTGCTGTCGGTCTCGGTCTTGGTCTGGTTGGCTGCCTTGGTGGCCATATAGTTCGCTCTCCTGAGCCGCACCATGGTTTTGCGGCACTGGTGTCATCACCCGATGATCGCACTGGAACTGGAATTGAAAGACATCACAGGGTTAACAAATCGCTTCTTTGGTGCGAAACAACCCTGATTCTGGCTCGAATCCATTTGCTGTAGGAGCGCTCCATACACGCAAAAGCGCACGGACACGAATCATCTTTTTTCAAAGACTCCGCGTCGCACGCCCGGATAGCGAACCAAATCCCTCGATCAATGCCTCAGTACCGTCGACACTGGAAATCTGATTCTGGATGTCACGCAGCCGCTCGAATGCGTTTTCGCTCAGGTCTTCGCCTAGCGCCAGTTCGGCTGCTTTAAGCTCCCTATTTAGTTGAACGGATTTGTAATGCAAGGCCAGCGAGTGTTTTAATCCGGTCTCGGCGTCCGATTGTGCAGTATCGGCATCGGCCTGCCAGATGCCCTGCCGCGCCAATTGGCCGCGCATTTTGTCCAGCACGGGGCCGTGCCCGCGCGCGATCAGCGCTTCGAGTATCCCGTTGGGACCGAGATCGGGATGGACCGTCACGAGATCGAGAAACGCCGCAAGCACCTGACGAGCCGGCAAGGACTGGAATTCGATTTCCGCCAGCGCCTCGAGCCTGGCCTGCGCCAGCTCTGGATGATTGACCAGACTCATCAGGATCACTGCTTCGCGCGGGATCACGCCCGGCGACGCCCCGCCCTTCAAGAGCCGCGAATTGCGCAAGGTGTCCGAGACCAGCATCTTGGGGTTGCCGCGCTGACCCGTGCGCCGCTGGTCAAATCCGTTGTTGCGGCCCCCGCCCCTGTACTGCCCGCGCGTCGAGATAAACAGCGACGATATTTTTTCATCGAACGCCTGGCTGTAATGGCGGCGCACCGAGACATCGGCGATCCGCGTCGCCCGTTCGCGCAACCGCGACTCCAGCGCCGCCCGCTGCTCTGGCGCTTCGGGAATGCCCCCTGCCGTTTCCATGGCCCACACGGCATCGGCCAGCGATCGACCGCCGGAAATGAGATCGGCAAAGGCCTGCCGGCCCTGCTGCTTGATGAGATCGTCCGGATCGAGCCCGCCAGGCAGCGTTACAATCCTGATGCTCTTGCCCGGCTTAAGCAGCGGCAAGGCGATATCGACGGAACGCTCGGCCGCCCGCATGCCGGCGCTGTCGCCGTCAAAGCACAGCACCGGAATATCGGTCATCCGCCAGAGAAGGTTGAGATGATCTTCCGTCAGCGCGGTCCCCAGCGGCGCCACGGCGCCCTCGAACCCCGCCGCAACGGCGGCGATTACGTCGAGATAGCCCTCGACAACGACCAACGGCTTTCCGTCATACCCGGCCTGCCGCGCTGCCTGCCCGTTATAGAGCGTCTGGCGCTTATGAAAGAGCTCGGTTTCCGGTGAATTGAGATATTTGGCCGCCACATCGGCGCTCAGTGCCCGGCCGCCGAAGGCGATGACCCGCCCGCGGAAATCGGTAATCGGAAACATCAACCGGTTGCGGAACCGGTCATAGGGCACCGGAATATCCTCGCCGTGCACCACCAGCCCCGTATCGATCATCTCGCGGCCCGAAACACCGTTGGCCGCCAGAAATTCTTTCAGCCCGTTGCGGCTGTCGGGCGCAAACCCGATCTTGAACCGCTGTTGCATGGCACCGGAAACGCCCCGCTCATGGAGATAACCCCGCGCCCGCGCGCCAACATTATGGGCTAGAGCCTCGACGAAATAGGTCGTCGCCAGTTCCATGACATCATAGAGCGAGCGCCGCGCCTCGGCCCGCTTTTCCGCTTGCTCATCGCGAGCCGGCATCGGGACACCGGCCCGACCGGCCAGCAATTCCACGGCCTCGGGAAAGCTCATCCCGGTCTTTTCAGTCAGAAAGCGGAAATGGTCCCCGCTGACCCCGCACCCGAAACAATGATAGCGCCCGCGCCGGTCATCGGCATGGAAGCTGGGGCTCTTTTCGCCATGGAACGGGCAGCACGCCCACATATCGCCCTTGCCAGGCTGGGATTTGCGCTTGTCCCATACGACATGTTCACCCACCACCTGCGTAATCGACAGGCGGTTCCGAATCTCGTCCAGAAAGTGATCGGAAAAGCGCATGACTGTTAGGTAAGCACTGGTTCGTGCTTTGTCACCTGCTCACACGCTTTCCCCCGCTATTCACAGGCTCAATGCCCCGCTTTGTAAAGGCGCCAGGCCAACCCCAGAAGGCCGAAAGAAAAGACCATCATCAGGATGCCGCCGACCATGACAAGCGCCACCGCGGCCTCGAGTGGCCAGAAGACAAGCAACAGCCCGAACAGCACGTAGAGGACGCCACTGAGCAGAACCGGCCAGATCTTCGCGTATAATTCGCGTTCGCGCACGATTACGACGATTTCCATAACGCCGACAAAGATCGCCTGAAACGCGACAAGATAGACAAGGAATGCCGCCGTAATCAGCGTGCCCAGCAGCGGTGAAATGAGGATCAGGATACCCACGATGATCGACAGGGCATTGCGCACCACGTCGAACCAGAAGTTCCCCGTCTTGCCGCCACCGAATGTGATGGCCCACAATCCCAGCACCCCATCGACAACGAACAGCGCCGCCGCGAACGTCGTGAGCACCAGCAGGGCCGCGCCGGGAAACAGCACGGCATAAATTCCTGCGAGCAGCATCAGCAGCCCGCGAAGCCCGGTCAGTATGGATGGAAAACGAGACGATTTCTTTTCTTCAGGCATGATAGTCCCTCAAGCCGCAAACAACTTGAGAACCATACGCCTGATATTTAACGGGGAAAAGATCAGGCGCCCAATTGCGCCTTGACCTGTTTGGAGGCCTGCCCGAAATCAATTTGACCGGGATATTTGGCCTTGAGCACGCCCACGACCTTGCCCATGTCGCGCAGTCCTTCGGCCCCGGTTTCGGCAATGGCTCCCTTGATAGCCGCATCGACCTCGGCTTCGGTCAGGGGTTTGGGCAGGAACTCCTTGATGATCTCGATTTCCTCGCGCTCCTGCGCTTCGAGTTCAGGCCGCCCGTTCTGGCCATAAATAACCGCCGATTCCTCGCGCTGCTTGACCATCTTTTGCAGGATGGCGAGGATATCCTCATCCGCGATACCATCCTTGCCCTCGCCACGCGCCGCGATTTCGCGGTCCTTGATGGCGGCATTGATGAGTCGCAGCGTCGTCGTCCGGCGGCCGTCGCGCGACTTCATGGCGTCCTTCATGGCAGCACTGATCTGATCGCGCATGATCGGTTTCCCTTGTGGTTTGTTGTCCTGTTTTGGTGCCGTTCCTATAGCCCAAGCGTGTCCGCAAAGCCAATCGCTTGCCCAATTGAGGCTAAGTCCTTGATTTTCAATATTTTCAATTCCAAAGGACTCAGTTGACCGCGCGATGCCCTTCAAATAGGTTCGCGCAAATTCATTTATAGGGCGGAGCAGAACCACCAAACGGCGAGCATGGCCGGAGGTTCCGCGCGCCTGAACTGGAGCGCTTCCAAGCGCGACAAAACAAAGTCATAGAGCCGTATGGCTCTAATGCATGAAAATGGAGAAGCCCCGTGTCCGGTTGGAAAGAATCCGCCCCCACCGCAGTCCTCATCCTTCGTGACGGGACGCGCCTTGAGGGTCGAGGCATCGGCGCTGTGGGCACGGCAGCCGGCGAAGTGTGTTTTAACACCGCCATGACCGGTTATCAGGAAATCCTGACCGACCCCTCATATGCCGGCCAGATCATCACTTTCACCTTCCCCCATATCGGCAATGTCGGCGCCAATGATGAAGACATCGAGACCGTCAACATGGCCGCTGCCTCGGGCATACGCGGCGCAGTCATCAAGGCCGATGTCACCAGCCCGTCCAACTACCGCGCCGCCGAACGGCTCGATACCTGGCTCAAGAAACGCGGCATCATCGGCATCGCCGGGCTCGATACCCGGGCGCTGACGGCACTGATCCGTGAAAAGGGCATGGCCGACGCCGTCATCGCCCACGCCCCGGACGGCAATTTCGACGATGCGGCGCTCAAGGTCGAACTTGACCAGTTCCCGGGCCTCGAAGGTCTCGACCTCGCCAAGGAGGTTTCGACCACCCAGACCTACAAATGGGACGAGACCCGCTGGCGGCTGGGCGAGGGCTATGGCCGTGTCGAAAACCCCGACTTTCACATCGTCGCCATCGATTACGGCGCCAAGCGCAACATCCTGCGCTGCATCGCCGACCAGGGCGCTCGCGTGACGGTCGTTCCGGCCAGTGCGACGGTCGAGGACATCATGAGCCACAATCCCGATGGCATATTTCTCTCCAACGGCCCTGGTGATCCGGCGGCCACGGGCGAGTACGCTGTGCCCACGATCCAGAAGGTCATGGAAACCGGCAAGCCGGTGTTCGGCATCTGCCTTGGCCACCAGCTTTTGGGCCTCGCTCTCGGCGGCAAGACCCAGAAAATGCACCAGGGCCATCATGGCGCCAACCACCCGGTCAAGGATTTGACCACCGGCAAGGTCGAGATCACCTCGATGAACCATGGCTTTGCCGTGGATCGCGATAGCCTGCCCGCCGGTGTGGTCGAAACCCATACCTCGCTGTTTGACGGATCGAACGCCGGCCTCGCCGTCGAGGGCAAGCCGATCTTTTCGGTCCAGTATCACCCCGAGGCATCCCCCGGTCCCCACGACGCCCACTACCTCTTCAAGCGCTTCATCAATCTGGTGCGCGAGCAAAAGGGCATGGAAGCCGTCGCCGAATAGCCTTTAGAGGTGCCGGGTCTCGCTTGGCACCTCCCACCAATTGTCGTTGAGCCCGTCATAATAGGTGACGGGCGCCGCGATGACTTCTTCGGGTGTCGCGTCATCGAGGCACGCGACATTGATCGAAACGCTCTCCCCGTCGTTCCACTCGGCAGCCGCCACGCGCCCGAACGGCGTGATCCCGCATCCCGGACAGAACAATGCTGTCCCCGCGCGGTTGGGAACCATCGTTTCCTCGCCCGCCAGCGCCCGAAACGCCTCGGGCTTGACGCTCGCACTCCACCACCGCCGCTTGCGGCAGCTGGTGCAGTTGCATTTCCCCGTGCCCGCCGACAGGTCGATATCGGCCTCGAACCGCACTGCCCCGCACTGGCAGCTACCGTGATAGGTCTTTGTGGTCATTGATGATCTCCGCGTTGCAATACCGGGATCATGGCATGGCTCTGTGTCACACGCTGTCAGCAGACCGCCGGAGACATTTCCACACGACGACTGTCATAATTTGACCAAACGATAAAAAAGGAGGACCTTATTCGCGCTTCCAGGATAAGTGGCTACCGGTTATCCGGTTCGGAAGCGCGATACAAAAGACTGCGCGCGCGTCATCGGGCCGTCAGAAAACTGCGGCAAATGGGGAGGACGAGCGCGCTTAGCATCGCTTTTCGATGATTCACAAAACCCCAGCGTCCTTTCGGAGGGACATCATGCATCACAAACTTTCAATCAGCCGCCGCGCCTTTCTTGCAGGCACGGCTTCGGTCGGCGCAGTCGCCGTCGTCATGCATCCCTTTGCAGCGATGGCGCAGGCCAATCAGGCCCATCTGCGCATCCTCGAAACCACCGACATTCACGTCAACCTGCTGCCCTACGACTATTACGCCGACCGCGAAGACAACACGCTCGGCATGGCCCGCACCGCTTCGATCATCGAGACCATTCGCGCCGAAGCCGGTAACGCGATCCTGCTCGACAATGGCGACATGCTCCAGGGCAGCCCGATGGGCGACTATGTGGCCTACGAGCGCGGCGTCGACGATCAGGACATCCACCCCACCATCGCCGCAATGAATGCGCTGGGCTACGACGCCGGTACCATCGGCAACCACGAATTCAACTACGGCCTCGAATTCCTCGAAGCCGCAATTGCCGGTGCGCAATTCCCCGTCGTTCTCGCCAACGTCGTGCGCGGCGAAACCCTGCCCGACAACATCGCCGACGACGACACGCTGTTTGAGCCCTATGTCATCGTCGAAAAGGAACTGACCGACGGGGCTGGCGAAACCCAGACCATCCGCATCGGGCTGATCGGCTTCGTCCCGCCCCAGATTATGACCTGGGATTCCGCGCATCTGACCGGCAAGGTCGCCCCGCGCGACATCATCGAAACGGCCGAGCACTATGTGCCCATCATGCGCGAAGAAGGCGCCGACATCATCGTCGCCATGAACCATGGCGGCATCACGGGCGGGCAAGCGACCCCGATGATGGAAAACGTTTCGCTCCAGCTCGGTGCCATCGAAGGCATCGATGTGGTTCTCGCTGGCCATCAGCATCTCGTCTTCCCCGGCCCCGACTATGAGGGCATCGAGGGCGTCGATATCGAAGCCGGTACGCTCAACGGCACGCCTGCCGTCATGGCCGGCTTCTGGGGCAGCCATATGGGCCTTATCGACCTTCTGCTCGAGGTTGACGATGCCGGCACCTGGTCGGTGCTCTCGCACACCTCCGAAGCACGCCCGATCTATCAGCGTGTCGATGGCGCCGTCACCCCGACGGTTGAGTCGGACGGCACAGTTACCGAAGCGGTCGATACAGAGCATCAGGCCACGCTCGACTACGTCCGCCGTGCCGTGGGTGAAACCGCCGCTCCGCTGCACTCATACTTCGCGCTGGTGGCCGACGATCCGTCTGTCCAGATCGTCAACATCGCCCAGAAAGCCTATATCGAACAGATGATGGCCGGCACCGAATGGGAAGGCATCCCGATCATCTCGGCTGCCGCACCGTTCAAGGCAGGCGGCCGTGGCGGTCCGGACTATTACACCGACGTCCCCGTCGGCCCGGTTGCCATCCGCAACGTTGCCGATCTCTACCTCTACCCAAACACCATCCAGGCCGTGCTGCTCACCGGCGCGGACGTCAGGGAATGGCTCGAACGCTCCGCCGGCATCTTCAACCAGGTCGAAGCCGGATCGAGCGATGCCCCGCTCATCAACCCCTCGTTCCCGTCCTACAATTTCGACGTGATCGACGGCGTGAGCTACAAGATCGACGTTTCCCAGCCGTCCAAATATGCCTCCGATGGCAGCGCGGTGGAAAACCCCGATGCCCAGCGCATCGTCGATCTGACGTTTGACGGCCAGCCCATCGACCCCGAAGCCCAGTTCGTGGTTGCCACCAACAACTACCGCGCTGGCGGTGGTGGCAGCTTCCCCGGCATCGGCCCCGACAAGATCATCTTCATGGGTCCCGATACCAACCGCGACCTGATCGTGCGCTACATCGTCGAACAGGGCACCATCGACCCGGCTGCGGACAGCAACTGGTCACTGGCCGAGATCGGCGGGGCAACTGTGCTCTTCGAAACCGGCCCTGCCGCCGAACAGCACCTTGCCGACGTGACGGCTGTCTCGATCGAACCGACCGGCGAAACCAGCGAAGCTGGTTTCGGCGTCTATCGCATCACGCTCTAGAATCGACCTGAAGTGAAATCTAGATTCCGGAACAACGGCTTGGCCCGCGTTCCGGAATCAAAAGCAAAGGCGAGCCTCAAGTCTTCGGACCTGGGGCCCGCACTTTTTGCATCGCTATCTGGCGAGAAACGCCTTGGCCAAACCGGTTGGGCGTCGCGCAATCGGAGCGCCACGAACAAACGAAATCCGATTCCGGTTCAAGGTGCTATGACCGTAACCGGAATCTGACCCCTCGATTGCCTCATCCTGATTCTCAAGATGAAGCTGAGCTAAAACCCACCAGAAAACGTATCGCACGCCCCGACATTGCCGGTGCTGTACCCGCGCTCGAACCATTCCTGGCGCTGGGCCGAGGAGCCATGCGTAAAGGTCTTGGGAAGGACCACGCCCTGCGTCCGGCGCTGGATGGCGTCATCCCCGATCTGCTCGGCGGCATTGATCGCCTCTTCGATGTCGCCGTTCTCGAGCAGGTTTTCCTCGCCGACATAACTCGCCCAGATGCCGGCATAGCAATCGGCCTGCAATTCGATCCGCACCGAATAGGCGTTTGCCTCCTCTTCGCTCATCGACTGTATGGCGCGTGAATATTCCGGCAGGACCCCCACAAGGTTCTGCACGTGATGCCCGATCTCATGGGCAATGACATAAGCCTGCGCGAAATCCCCCGGAGCACCGAACTGGCTGCGCAGCGTTTCATAGAACGAGAGGTCGATATAAACGTTCTGGTCGCCCGGGCAGTAGAACGGTCCCGTGCGCGCATCAGCCAGCCCGCAGGCCGACCGATCGGTACCAGTGAACAGCACGACTGTTGCCGGTTCATAAGTCATGCCGTTTTCGGTGAACACCTCGGCCCACAGATCCTCGGTGTCCTGAACGACAACGGCAACGAAATCTGCAAGGTCGTCCTCCCCCGCATAGGGAAGTGGGCGCGACACCGATCCCGAACCACTGGTGCCCGTCCCCAGGCTGCCATCGAGCAGCGACATGGGGTTAATCCCAAGCGCCACCCCGATAATCAGGACAATGACGATGACCCCGATCCCCATTCCGCCGCCGGACCGCCCGCCGGTGGGAATGCGAAATCCCGATCCGCCCATGCCTCCCGAGCGGCGGAACATGCCACCGCTGCTGCCACGCCGGTCTTCGATATTGGAAGATCGCTTACGCCCCTGCCACTTCATGTCCGTGCCTCGCTGCCTCTCGCTTCAACGGCCAGTATAGCCTTCCCGTTCCGCGTCAGGCAGCCCTATTGATGGCAATCGCCCGGCTTGACAGCGGTGGCGCGCGCGCGCCGTAATAGAGCGTTTCCAGGATAGGTGGGCACCACTTGTCCGGTTCGGAAGCGCGACAAAACAAAGACTGTTAGCGGGGGAGAATACGATGACTCATCCGTCCGTCCCCGATCCTTTTGCCGTGTTCAACCAGCCCGCCCCGCGAGACGGCCTGCCGCTCTGGGTCGAGGATCCGGTCCTCCGGCACACGCTTTCGATCCTGCCTGCCTCGCTCCTGCGCCGGCCCGTCGAATATGCCTCGGTCATCGGCCGAGCCGAAATGGTCGAAAAGGGCCAGCGTCTGGCAACCGGGCCCGCCCCCGTTCTCGAGCGGTTCGACGCGGGTGGCCGCCGCATCGACCGGGTGATTTACCCCCAAGCCTATCATGATCTGCTCTCCCTCGGCATCGAGGTCGGCTATGCGGCCCTGCCCTGGACGTCCCGCGACCCCGGAGGACACCTTGCTCACGCGGCGCTGGTGTACCTGACCACCCAGGTCGAACCGGGCGTTTGCTGTCCGATGACGATGACGTATGCCGCGGTCCCCATATTGCGAGAGGGTGGCCCGTTGAGCCGGCGCCTCTCCCATCTTGCCACCAGCAGCCGCTACGATCCCGCCGACGCCCCACTTGCCGGCAAGCAGGGCGCGACAATCGGCATGGCGATGACCGAAAAACAGGGCGGCTCGGACGTACGCGCCAACACAACGATCGCCCGGCCCGATGGCGACGGCTTCAGGCTGGTGGGGCATAAATGGTTCTGCTCGGCACCCATGTCCGATGCCATCCTCACTCTGGCCCGCCTGCCCGAAGGCCTCACCTGTTTCGTTGTGCCCCGCCGCATGCCCGGCGGCGAGCTCAACGAAGTTCACCTGATGCGGCTCAAGAACAAGCTGGGCAATCGCTCCAATGCCTCCGCCGAGATAGAATATCGCGGCGCGTGGGCCGAAATGCTCGGCGATCCCGGCGGAGGCATCCGCACGATCCTCGATATGGTCCATCACACAAGGCTCGACACCGCCACCGCTCCGGCGGGTCTTATGCGGCGAGCCCTTGCCGAGGCCCTATACTGGTCCAGGCACCGCTCCGTTTTCGGCAAGTATCTGATCGACCAGCCGCTGATGCGCGCCGTGCTCGCGGACATGGCCCTCGAATGGATGGCGGCCACCGAGATCGCCATGCGCGTGGCCGCGGCCTTCGACGCCGCTCAGGACGATCCGGCCGAGGCAGCCTTCGCCCGCCTTGCCGTGGCTCTCGCCAAATACATCAACAACAAGCGCTGCCCGGTGGTCGTGACCGAAGCAATGGAATGCCTTGGCGGCATGGGCTATGTCGAAGACACCCCCGCGCCATGGCTCTATCGGGAAGCCCCGCTCAACGCCATCTGGGAGGGTTCGGGCAACGTGATCTGCCTCGACGTGCTGCGAACGCTCAAAAAGGTGCCCCAGGCCGCCGAAGCCTTCCTGGCCGAGATCGGTTCGCTCCGCCCCGCCAACACCGAACTGAGCGCCACGCTCGGCGACATCAAAACGATGATCTCGGAGGGCGTGGAGGAATCCGCTGCCAGAAAAGTCGTGGAAACCATGGCCTTCGCCCTTCAGGCCAGCCTGATGCTACGGCGCACCGATCCCTATTGCGGCGAACTGTTCACAGCGACCCGGCTGGGCGGGAACTGGGGCCGGACGCTGGGCACATTGCCGTCCGGCACCGATACCGCGCGCATCATCGACGCCGCATGTAGCCCCCAAACCTGAATCGCCGGGCCGCCGCGCGATATCGCGACGACCGTCGGCTCTCGCCTAGAAGTGCCAGAGAACCGAAGCGCCAACCGAATTGGCCGAGGACGTACTCGCCCAGAGATAACGGTACTGCACATCGACTGACATCTGGTCTGTGACGGCAAACTCCACACCGCCGCCAACAGTGGCGTACCAATCGGAGGGTGCGGGATCGAGATAGGCCGCGCCGCCCGAGAGGTAAACCAGAACCTCCGGCGCAGCCAGATAACCGGCCCGGCCTTCAAGGCCCAGCACATATCCCCAGTCATTGGTGGCATTGGAATAGCCGTAGTGGGCCGAGCCTTCGACACCGACGAGGAAATTGTCGAATGTCGCGTTGGCGCCAACCGACAGCGAGCCGCCAATGCTGCGCGCCCCGCCGCCCCACACCGAGCCGGAAACGCCGACGCCGGCATAAAAGCCGTCCCAGTCGAACCCGCCGGCAACCGGCGCAACCGGCAAATCATAATCTGGATAAATCACGTCGGCCGCCTGAATGGAGCTGGTCAGCAGCAGTCCGCCGGCAATGGTGAGAATGGAAACCGTCTTTTTCATGAGAACCCCCAAAACGCAGAACAACAAACGCCCTGTACGACCGGCAGTAATCATCCATTAGGGTTAATATAGTGTGCAAAACGACGGCTCCCTGCTGCCCGCCGAATCGTGAACATGGGGGCATCATCTGGGAGATGTTTATGCCCGACCTCGCCATTCGCAACGCTACGCGCGATGACCTTTCCTTCATCATCAGGCTGATCGCCCACGACACAGTGCTCGATCTCATAGACGACCCCGCCGAAGCGCACGGCCCGGAATATCTGGCAGCCTTTGAGGCCATTTCCACCGATCCCAACCAGCTCCTGTTGGTCGCCGAGAGCGACGGGACAGCGGTCGGAACGTTCCAGCTGACCTTCACGCCCGGCATTTTTCGCCGCGGTGCCTGGCGCTGCAGTATCGAGGGCGTTCACGTCTCGCCCGACCACCGCAACAAGCGTATTGGCGAGAAAATGATGACCTGGGCCACCGATCAGGCGCGCACGCGGGGCTGCACCATGGTGCAACTGACCTCCAACAAGAAAAGAACCGATGCGCATCGCTTTTACGAGCGCCTCGGCTTTTCCCGGAGCCACGAGGGCTTCAAGCTCTATCTCTAGAGTGCGTCCAGGATAAGTGGGTACCACTATCCGGTTCGGAAGCGCGACAAAACAAGAACTTAGAGCATGGAAGCGACTCAAAGAAGCGCTGAAATTGCTCTAACCCTAGACCTGCAGAAACTCGGAGTTATCGGGATTTGCGCCCGTCCGGCCCGAGGCGCTGTCCAGAGCGTCGATCTTTGCCATGTCATCGGCATCGAGTTCGAAATCGAAAACCTCGAAATTCTGTTTGATGCGGTCAGGGTTCGATGATTTCGGAATGACGATCAGCCCGTTCTGGATGTGCCAGCGGATCGTCACCTGCGCCGCCGACTTGCCGTATTTTCCGGCGATGGCCTTGAGCACGCCATTGTCCAGAACCTCGCCAGTGCCAAGAGGGCTCCAGCTCTCGGTCCTGATGTTCTGGCCGTCGAGGAACCCGCGCAGATCCTTTTGCTGGAACATCGGAGAAAGCTCGATCTGATCGACCACGGGAGTAACGCCGGTTTCGGCAATCAGCTTTTCGAGGTGCGCCTTGTGAAAGTTCGAGACGCCGATCGATCTGATCCGCCCCTCCTCCTTGAGCTTGATGAACGCCTTGAACGTATCGACGAAATTGCCTGTCTGTGGCATCGGCCAGTGGATGAGATAGAGATCGAGCACGTCGACCCCGAGATTGGCCATGGTCTCGTCGAATGTCTGAAGTGTCGAATCATACCCATGCCGGCCGCTCGGCAGCTTGCTGGTGATGAACAGTTCGTCCGCGGCGACACCGGATGCCTTGAGCGCAGCGCCCAGCGCAGCCTCGTTCCGATACGCATAGGCCGTGTCGAAGTGCCGGTAGCCGGCAGCCAGAGCCGCGTCCACCACACCCTGCATGTTCGCGCCGTCGAGCTTCCAGGTCCCGAGCCCGACCTGCGGAATCCTGTTGCCATCGGAAAGTTCGATAAAGCTCTGCTGCGTCATTGCTGCGCTCCTTGCTTTCGATTTGAAAAAAGATGCGCCGCGACCGGGTCGCACGGCGCTTGTGGGGTTGGGGACAGTGTAGCGCCAACGCTTGATTGCGCCACCCCGATTGGCCGCGAAATCGCCCCGCGACAATCAGGAGCAAAAGAATCCGCTCCTTAACGCTGGAAATCACCACAAGGTTGCTCTAAGGAGACCGCTTAGCCAAAAGAATCCGACATCCGTCCGACGCGCGACAGCTTTCCTGTCGCGCGCTTGCCGTACGAGAAGTATCACATGCCCAAACGCACAGACATCAAATCCATCCTCATCATCGGGGCTGGACCGATCATTATCGGCCAGGCCTGCGAGTTCGATTATTCGGGAACTCAGGCTTGCAAGGCGCTGCGCGAAGAAGGCTATCGCATCATTCTGGTGAACTCCAATCCCGCAACGATCATGACCGATCCCGACGTTGCCGACGCCACCTATATGGAGCCCATCACCCCCGAAGTCGTCGCCAAGATCATCGAAAAGGAGCGCCCCGACGCGCTGCTCCCCACGATGGGCGGCCAGACGGCGCTCAACTGCGCCCTCTCGCTCAACAAGATGGGCGTGCTTGAAAAGTTCGGCGTCGAAATGATCGGCGCCAACGCCGAAGCCATCGACAAGGCTGAAGACCGCGAGTTGTTCCGCGACGCGATGACCGAGATCGGGCTCGACACCCCCCGCTCGCGTCTCGCCCACAACACCATCGAATCCCTCCAGGCCCTTGAAGATATCGGCCTGCCCGCCATCATCCGCCCCAGCTTCACCCTCGGTGGCACCGGCGGTGGCATTGCCTACAACCGCGAGGAATACCTCGCCATCTGTGAAAGCGGCATCGACGCTTCGCCGACCAACGAAGTCCTGATCGAGGAATCCGTCCTCGGCTGGAAAGAATACGAAATGGAAGTTGTCCGCGACAAGAAAGACAACTGCATCATCGTCTGCTCGATCGAAAACATCGATCCCATGGGCGTCCATACCGGCGATTCCATCACCGTCGCCCCGGCCCTGACGCTGACCGACAAGGAATACCAGATCATGCGCGACGCCTCGCTGGCCGTCCTGCGCGAGATCGGTGTGGAAACCGGCGGGTCGAACGTCCAGTTCGCCATCAACCCTGCCGATGGCCGCATGATCGTCATCGAGATGAACCCGCGCGTCTCGCGTTCCTCGGCACTGGCCTCCAAGGCCACCGGCTTCCCCATCGCCAAGGTCGCAGCCCGCCTGGCCGTCGGCTACACGCTCGACGAGCTCGAAAATGACATCACCGGCGGCGCGACTCCGGCTTCCTTCGAGCCCACAATCGATTACGTCGTCACCAAGATCCCGCGCTTTGCTTTCGAAAAATTCCCCGGCGCCGACAATCGCCTGACCACGTCGATGAAGTCGGTCGGCGAAGCGATGGCCATTGGCCGCACATTCCCGGAATCGCTGCAAAAAGCCCTGCGCTCGCTCGAAACCGGTCTCACTGGCCTTAACGAAATCGGCATCCCGGGCCTCGGCGAAGGCGATGACAAGAACGCCGTCAAGGCCGCCCTGGGCACCCCCACGCCCGACCGTCTGCTCTGGGTCGCCGAAGCCATGCGGCGCGGCTACGATCACCAGATGATCCACGAGGCCTGCCGCATCGATCCGTGGTTCCTCGAACAGTTCCAGGCCATCGTCGATACCGAGGCAAAGGTGCGCGAATTCGGTCTGCCCGAAACCGAAGGCCAGATGCGCAGCCTCAAGGCCATGGGGTTTTCCGATCCGCGCCTGGCCGAACTTACAGGCAAGACCGCCAAGGACGTGCGCGCCCACCGCCACGCGCTCGGTGTCCGGCCCGTCTTTAAGCGCATCGACACATCCGCTGCCGAATTCGCTTCCCCCACCGCCTACATGTATTCGACCTACGAGACGCCCTTCGCCGGGGCGGTTGCCGACGAGGCCAACCCGTCCGACAAGAAAAAGGTCGTTATTCTCGGCGGCGGCCCGAACCGGATCGGTCAGGGCATCGAGTTCGATTACTGCTGCTGCCACGCCGCCTTCGCACTGTCTGATGCCGGTTATGAGACCATCATGGTCAACTGCAATCCCGAAACCGTCTCGACCGACTACGACACCTCCGACCGGCTCTATTTCGAGCCGCTGACCGAGGAAGACGTTCTCGAAATTTTGAAGACCGAACAGCAGAACGGCACGCTGCACGGCGTCATCGTCCAGTTCGGCGGCCAGACACCGCTCAAGCTGGCCAATGCCATCGAACGCGCCGGCATCCCGATCCTGGGCACTCAGCCCGACAAGATCGACCTTGCCGAAGACCGCGACCAGTTCATGAAGCTTTTGAACCGGCTCGATCTCACTCAGCCGCGCAACGGCATCGCCTATTCGCTTGAACAGTCCCGCATAATCGCCGAAGGTCTGGGCTTCCCACTCGTTATCCGCCCGTCCAACGTTCTGGGCGGCCGCGCCATGGTGATCTGCCAATCGGCCGATGATTTCGAGCGCTATGTCCAGTCCACCCTGACCGAGCTCGTGCCGCCCGAAATCCGGCACAAATACCCCAACGACAAGACCGGCCAGATAAATTCGGTCCTCGCCGCCAACCCCTTGCTGTTCGACAGCTACCTTCAGGGCGCCACCGAAATCGACGTCGACTGCCTGTGCGACGGCACCGACGTGTTCGTGGCGGGCATCATGGAACACATCGAGGAAGCCGGCATCCACTCGGGCGACAGCGCCTGCTCGCTCCCGCCCCATTCGCTCAGCGCCGAAATCATCGCCGAACTCAAGCGCCAGGCCGCCGAAATGGCCCGCGCCCTCAATGTCGGCGGGCTGATGAACGTGCAGTTCGCCCTAAAGGACGGCACGCTCTACGTCCTTGAAGTGAACCCGCGCGCCTCGCGCACCGTGCCCTTCGTCGCCAAGGTCATCGGCTACCCGATCGCCAAGATCGCCGCCCGCATCATGGCCGGCGAAAAGCTCGCGGCGTTCAATCTCGAGGAACGCGAGATCAAGCATATCGGCATCAAGGAAGCCGTCTTCCCCTTCGCCCGCTTCCCGGGCGTCGATACGGTCCTCGGGCCGGAAATGAAATCGACCGGCGAAGTGATCGGCCTCGACACCGATTACGCCACGGCCTTCGCCAAATCCCAGCTCGGCGCCAGCGTCAAGGTACCGCGTGAGGGCACTGTCTTCGTGTCGGTTCGCGATGACGACAAGGCAGCTCTTGTGGAGTCGGTCCGCGATCTTGCCACTGCCGGGTTCAAGATCATCGCCACCGGTGGCACCCAGCGGTTCCTGGCCGAACAGGGGATCGAATGCACCAAGATCAACAAGGTGCTCGAAGGCCGCCCGCACATCGTCGATGCGATCAAGAACGGTGAGGTGCAACTGGTCATCAACACCACCGATGGTGCCAAGGCCGTTTCCGACAGCCGCGACATCCGCCGCGCTGCGCTGATGAGCAAGGTGCCCTATTACACCACCATCCCGGGGGCCGTGGCCGCCGTCCAGGGCATCCTCGCCTACCGCAGCGGCAACTTCACGGTACGAGCGCTGCAAGACTATTTCGCGGCCTGAGGACTAAACAGAAAGGGCGCCTCGGCGCCCTTTTCTTTCACAGATCGTGCTGCTAGAAGCCCGACCATGAAATCCGCAGACCGAACCACCTCCAGAGTGCTCCGTCCGGCCTGACACGCCGCGATGCAGCACCGTTCGCCGGACGGGGCGCCGTCAGTATTTTGGCGCGCCCATTCCCTAGGCACGGAGGCGGCACATGACCGCCCGGTTTCAGGTTTTCACAAATGACAAATTTCTTCGAAAGCCCCTTCAAGGGCAAACTGCTCAGCGAGCAGGTCACACATCCCAACATCGTTTTCGGCCGTTACAGCTATTATTCGGGCTATTATCACGGCCATGGCTTTGACGATTGCGCCCGCTATCTTTTGCCCGATCCCGAGGCAGACAAACTGATCGTGGGCAGTTTCTGCTCGATCGGCTCAGGTGCGGCCTTCATCATGGCGGGCAATCAGGGCCACCGCAACGAGTGGGTATCGACCTTTCCGTTCCACTTCATGACCGAAGTGCCCGCATTTGCCGGGGCAGCAAATGGCTATCTGCCCGCCGGCGATACCGTCGTCGGTTCCGACGTCTGGATCGGCTCGGAAGCCATCATTATGCCCGGCATCACCATCGGCAATGGCGCGGTAATCGGCACCCGCGCGCTGATCACGAGGGACGTGGAGCCTTACGCGGTCATGGGCGGCAACCCTGCAAAGCCGATACGCAAGCGGTTCTCCGATACCCATATTGCCAGACTGCTCGAAATGGCCTGGTGGGACTGGGCCGAGCCCATGCTTGCAGGCGCCATGCCCATCCTGACGACCTCAGACATAGATCGGCTTTACGCCTACTGGCAGGACAGCCGATAGTCCCTCCTCCGCCCGCGCGCTGCGGTGCGCGGGCCCCGGCTGGACCTGACACTTGACCCGAGGCCGGAGCTTGCTGAATAGTCCTTACATGTGCGCGCACACGGGGACCCGCAATGAACAGACTTCTCGCTTCAGCACTGTGCATTCTTGCAGGCTCCGGCCCTGTCGTGGCCCACGAGCTCGATGATGCGATAGCCAAATTCGTTGGGGCCGCCGGCTTCGAACATGCTGATGCCGCAGCCATCGAGCAGGACCTCAATGCCTTCTGGCTCGATTTTGAAACCATCTCACCTGGCGGCCAGGTCGGGCCCATCGAAAAGGCCGTACTGACTGCCACCAGTGCCATTCCATCCACCCGTACGCGTACAGCCATCGCCTATGGCGAAATGATTGATGAGCAGATGGGCACGGTCAGTTTCATCGAAGTCCGCCACTACAATCTCGGGCCGCAAATCCGCAGCGATGCAATCGATGCCTATGGGGCGAAAAATGTCGGAACGACCGAAGAATTCGGCGCCGGCGATCATATGGCATGGCGCTTTGTCTTCGTGCCACTGATGAACAATTCAGCGGTTCTGCTCGATGTTTCCAACCGCACCATTTCAGAGGATGACGCCGCCGCTGACGATTGTTCGCAGCGCCCGTGTCTCGATCCTTACGCTTCGTTTGAGGACATCGCTGAATGGGAAGCAGTTGGTGGCGCGCTACCCGATTGGCCGGCGCAATATCCTGAAGTTTCAGACGGAATTGCCACCCCTGCGCACACCATAGCCGAACTGGCGGTGCTCGGTTTCTGGGCCAATGCCGAATCCGGCGGCTATCAATGGACCGGTGGCGAGCACCCTGAGGCGGCCCGCAGTTTCCAGCCCTATCGTTTCATCGACATTGATCGCAACCTCGGCCAGGAGCTTATGATCGATACCGTCTGGCGCGAAACTCTGCTCAACGACGATGCCATATCGGAAATCTTGTTCCGCCGTTTCCAGGTTGGCGAGGTGTATCTGATGCGCGCCAGCATCGGGCGTTGACGCCACGCGGCAGTTCGGTATCCTTGCGGCCATGATGATGATGTCCAACACATTCGCGGTCTTCCTGAGCGCCTGATCAGCGCTTCTTGCCGAAGCAATTGGATCGGGCTGCTTGGCGGCCCGTACGCTGCTGCGTGCAGCAATGCGAACTCATGGACTTCCCAAATGCCTGATACACCTGACGCGCTCACTCCGGCGCAGATCGATACCTTTGTCACCGACGGCTTCGTCAAGATCGAGAACGCCTTTTCCGCAGATCTGGCTGCCCAGGGTCGCGCAATTCTCTGGCGCGACACCGGCTGCGATCCGGACGATCCTTCGAGCTGGACAATGCCCGTCGTCCGCCTTGGCGGCTACTATGACCCGCCCTTTCGGGAGGCGGCCAACACGCCCCGCCTCCACGCCGCCTATGACCAGTTGGTTGGCCAAGGACGCTGGATCGCTCCGCAGGGTCTGGGCACATTTCCCGTCCGGTTCCCCTCGTCCGAAACGCCGGGTGATGATGGCTGGCACGTCGATGTAAGCTTCGGCTTGCCAGAGGACGACCCCAACGACTTCCTGTCCTGGCGGGCGAACGTCAAATCCAGAGGCCGGGCGCTCTTGATGCTGTTCCTGTTTTCCGACGTCGGACCGCAAGACGCCCCAACCCGCATCCGCAAGGGCTCGCACGCTGCGATCGCCCGACAACTGCTCCCCTTTGGTGAGGCGGGCTTGACGCTGCGCCAGCTTTCGGCCGATGGCTATGCGTCAACGGCAGAATGCGAAGAGGTTTCGGCAACCGGGCCGGCGGGTACAGTCTATCTCTGCCACCCGTTCATGGTGCATGCGGCCCAGCCGCACCGGGGAACGCAGCCGCGCTTCATGGCACAGCCGCCTCTGATGCCCAGGGATGAATTCGATCCGGCCCTGCCGCCGTCGCCGGTCCAGATCGCCATTCGCAATGCCTGTAACCTCAATGTCTGACAAATCTGTCCCGGGGGTCACCGATCCTCGGGACACACGCTCAGTTCATGAGTGCAAACGGCACCTCGGTGCCTATATCGATGTCGGAAACTTCGAGCCCATCAACCCCTTCGGGCCGGCGCGCGATAAACAGCAGTCCCGCAACGGGCTGACCGCGGTCGCGCCGGATCGTCTCCGCACTCACCCGCAACACCTCCAGCCCGGCATCGGAAAGCGCCGCCCGGATCGCATCGCCATTATGCGCAAAGCGCAGCGAGGCCTGCAGCCATTGGCTGTCCTGCCCATCATGACGTTCGACTGAAAACGCAAAGATGCCGCCCGGCCGCAACACCTTGCCCACCAATGAGAAAATCGGCGGCAGCGCCGGGCAGTACATAAAGACGTCCGCTGCCGTCACGATGTCGGCGACGCAGCCCTCCGCCCCGAGAAAGTCGAGCAGTTCCGCATGCTCCACGCCGTCATAGATCGCCTTGCCCCGCGTCTCGGTCACCATTGCGGCTGAAATATCCACGCCGATCAGATGCGAGACCACATGGCGCAACCGCTCACCCATCAGGCCCGTGCCGCAGCCCAGATCGACGCCGCGCGCGAACCCCTCGATGCCGAGTTCTCCCATCGCATCGCCCAGCAACTCCGCCAGCCTGCCCGGCACGACATAGTCGAGCTTTTGCAGCAATGCTTCCTCGAAATGCCCGGCATACTGATCGAACAGCGCTTCGACATAAGCCGCCTGCGCCTGCGGCTCTATTTCACCGATCCCATGCGCCGCCAGGTGCATTTGCGCGCCCAGTACGCCCGACGGATCGTGTTCCGCCGCCCGCTGCCAGGCGGCAATCGCACTGCTCAGCACGTCGGCCTTGAGATGGAAATTCCCCGTCATCATCCAGCCCCCCGCCCAGCCCGGCGCGTCGCTTAACGCCTGCTCCATCAGATCGGCAGCGGATGAAAATTCGCCGGCCTCGGCCAGCAT
This sequence comes from Rhizobiales bacterium UBA1912, assembly GCA_002337455.1. Lineage (GTDB taxonomy): Bacteria > Pseudomonadota > Alphaproteobacteria > Rhizobiales > Devosiaceae > Pelagibacterium. Next base: position 20,074 of record DDGC01000030.1, read on the forward strand.
CTGGGCGTAATGGGCCCGGCGATCGACGATAAGGTCGCCCGAAGACAGGAAAGTCGTTGTCAATTTGTGTGGCAATCCGGAAAACCGGCAAATACCGGCGCGCGGGGAAATGCGCCCGCGCGCGGCAAAAAGCAAGCTCTATTCAAAGGCTGGCGAAGAATGTGTCCGCCGCGTCCAGTGCCGCATCGATGGCGTCGTCACCGACATCCTTGTGCGTCACCCAGCGCTGCTGCCCGTAACGGCCTGAGACCAGTATCCCCTGCGCCGCCATATGGTCGGCAAACCCCTTCGCCACAGAGGCATGGGCATTGAGAAAGATGATGTTGGTCTGCGGCATTTCGACAGTCAGTGCGTCGTGCCGCGCCAGCCCCTCGGCCAGCCGCCGCGCCCGCGCGTGGTCATCGGCCAGCCGGGCAACGTTATGCTCGAGCGCATAAAGACCCGCAGCAGCGATAATGCCCGCCTGCCGCATGCCGCCGCCCACCATCTTGCGCAGCCGCCTTGCCTTGCCGATCAAAGCCTCATCGCCCACCAGCACCGATCCGACCGGCGCACCCAACCCTTTGGAAAGGCACACCGAAACGCTGTCGAACCCCTCGGCCAACTCCTTGACGCTCCGGTTCGACGCCACCGCCGCATTGACGATACGCGCGCCGTCAAGATGGGTCGCAAGTCCATGCCGCCGCGCCAGTGCCACGGCATCGGCAACGTAACTCTGTGGCAGCACCTTCCCGCCGATCGTGTTCTCAAGCGCCAGCAGCCGCGTAGGGGCAAAATGGATGTCGTCGGGCTTGATTGCCGCTTCGATCTTGTCGAGAGGTAACGAGCCATCGGGCGCATTCTCGATGGGCTGGGGCTGTATCGAGCCCAGAACCGCGGCGCCACCGCCCTCGAATTTGTAGGCATGCGCACCCTGCCCGGCGATATATTCGTCCCCGCGGCCGCAATGGCTCATCAGCGCGATCAAATTCGATTGCGTGCCCGAGGGCAGGAACACGCCCCTGGCCTTGCCCGTCAGTTCCGCCACCCGCGCTTCAAGCGCCACGACCGTCTCGTCCTCGCCGTAAACATCGTCACCGACCGGCGCTTCGGCCATCGCTGTACGCATACCCGCATCGGGCCGCGTCACTGTATCGGAGCGGAAATCATGGTGTCTGGTCGTCATGGTTATGCCTTGAGAGCCTTTGGGAACGTCGCCGCCGATGCTTATCGCGTCCGCTGCCCTTCGCCAACAGCCCGCCGGCAACTTGAACGCTTCCTGCCCGGACCGATATACTTGGCAGCCAAGCTCTCTTCTCTACCATAAAGGTATGCAATACTGACATGTCAGTATGGCAGCGCCACCTTGCTGCTCTAACAACAGTGTTACGGCCATCGAAAATTTTTTACCGAACCGGTTTTTCACAAGTGCTTGAATATTTCGGCTATTTCTTCTAAAAAAACTGGATCGAAATTGCGGCCGACCGATCTAGCCGTGCGTCTTTCGCGCCTGCTGACGTCCTGAACCAAGACTTCGATATACCCGGGGGCGGCAAACCCCCTCTAGACAGCACGCGTGAAAGGACAAAGCCATGGCAACCGGCACTGTCAAATGGTTCAACACCCAGAAGGGCTACGGTTTCATCCAGCCCGACGAGGGTGGAGCGGACGTTTTCGTCCACATCTCTGCCGTTCAGAATTCCGGCATGACCGGTCTCGATGAAGGCCAGAAGATTTCCTACGAAATCGTCAAGGACAAGCGCACCGGCAAATCCGCCGCCGGCAACCTGGTCGCCGCCGACTAGGTCGGCATCCGCCAAATGAGCTTAGCCCGGCTCATTGGCCGGGCAACGGAAACAGGGCGCAGACCGCTAGGGTTTGCGCCTTTTTCTTTTGGGTAGAACGATCCAGGGATACTTGCAGCCGCCGCGCAAAGCCCCATATGTGCCGGTGCACAACGGAGGCGCTGGGGAATGCCCACCGATTGGCCTTGACCATCATGGCCGGTACGGGCAACCTCCAGCAGGTAAGTTTCCCGAAAGCGCAGATCGAACCCGCTGACGTGAAGTCAGCGAGGATTTCGATATGCGCTTCAACGTATTTTGTAATTGATAGGAGGGATTGGCCGATATGGACAAAGTCCCCATGACCGTGGCGGGACACGCCGCACTCCAAGCTGAATTTGAACGCCGCACCGGCGTCGAACGCCGCACGATCATCGATGCGATTTCCGAAGCGCGCGCCCATGGCGACCTTTCCGAGAACGCCGAATATCACGCGGCCAAAGAGCAGCAGAGCCACAACGAAGGCCGCATCATGGAGCTTGAATCCATGCTGGCCATGGCTGAAGTCGTCGACGTTTCCAAGCTCTCGGGTTCGACCGTCAAGTTCGGCGCGACCGTAACCATAGTCGACGAGGACACCGACGAGGAAAAGACCTACCAGATCGTGGGCGATGCCGAGGCCGACGCTTCGGCCGGTCGCATCTCGATTTCCTCGCCCATCGCCCGCGCCCTGATCGGCAAATCGGTCGGCGATTCGATTGAAGTAACCGCTCCGGGCGGCGCCCGCGGCTACGAAATCCTCAAGATTGCCTTCATTTGATCCGGCCGGGCGGACCTGGTTGCAGGTTCGCCCGTCCGTTGATGCAATTTCGCCTCAGCATACCGGGTTTTCCCCTGCCAAGTGGCACGTGCGCTTGTAACCTCGGGGTACCGTGCCATATTTGTTTCCAACGCAAATTGATCGGCACGACACAATGCACGCCAAGACTATAATCATCGGCTCGGGCCCGGCCGGCTATACCGCCGCCATCTATGCCGCCCGCGCCATGCTCGAACCGCTCATGATCGCCGGCATCCAGCCGGGCGGTCAGCTCACAATCACCACCGATGTCGAGAATTATCCCGGCTTTGCCGACCCCATCCAGGGCCCCTGGCTGGTCGAACAGATGCGCGCCCAGGCCGAACATATGGGCACGAAGATTGAAAACGACCTGATTGTCGACGTCGATTTCAATATCCGCCCCTTCCGCCTGACCGGTGACAGCGGCAAGACCTATACCGCCGACAGCGTCGTCATCGCCACCGGTGCCCAGGCAAAATGGCTCGGCCTGCCGACCGAGGAAAAATTCAAGGGGTTCGGCGTTTCGGCGTGCGCCACCTGCGACGGCTTTTTCTACCGCGACAAGACGGTTCTCGTGATCGGCGGCGGCAACACCGCTGTCGAGGAAGCGCTGTTTCTCACCAATTTCGCCTCCAAGGTGATTATTGCGCACCGCCGCGATCAGTTCAGCGCCGAAAAGATCATGCAGCAGCGCCTGTTCAAGCACCCCAAGATCGAGGTGCGCTGGAACAGCGTGCTCGACGAGGTCAGGGGCGACAACATGCCCCCCTCGGTACGCGGCGCCGTCCTGCGCGACGTTACGACCGACCAGACCCATGAAATTGAAGTCGATGGCATTTTCGTTGCCATCGGTCACGCTCCTGCCACCGAAATCTTCAACGGTAAGCTCGAAATGAAGCACGGCGGCTATATCGTCACCGCACCCGATAGCACCGCAACCTCGGTGCCCGGTGTTTTTGCGGCGGGCGACGTGACCGACGACATCTATCGCCAGGCGGTCACCGCCGCCGGCATGGGCTGCATGGCGGCGCTCGAAGCCGAACGCTATCTTGCGGCCCATGAATTGGCCGAAGCCGCCGAATAGTGCGGGCGGCCGGCCAGAACGACTGATCGCCGTTCGCGGATCCCCCGCGAACGGCGCCACAAAGAGGGGACATGGGGGATGCTCGACTGGGACAAGCTGCGCATATTCCATGTCGCTGCCGAATCGGGAAGCTTTACCCATTCGGCCGAAAAGCTCGGCATGTCCCAATCTGCCGTTTCCCGGCAGATTTCCGCGCTTGAGGAAGATCTCGGCCTAAAGCTCTTCATCCGCCACGCCCGCGGCCTCGTTCTGACTGAGGTGGGCGAGCAGCTGTTCCGCACTGCGCACCGCATGTCCTGGGAACTGCAGTCCGTGCAGGCTCAGATGACCGAGAGCCAGGACGTCCCCACCGGCCCGCTGCTTGTCACGACCACTGTCGGGTTTGGCTCAACCTGGCTGACCAAACGTATCCATGAGTTTGTGACGCTTTACCCAACCATCCAGCTTGAGATCAAACTCAACGACGCCGAACTCGACCTGGCCATGCGCGAGGCCGACGTGGCCATCCGCCTGCACCGGCCCAATCAGTCGGAAATGATTCAGCGCAAGCTGTTCACCGTCCACTTCCATATCTACGCCGCCGAGAGCTATCTCGCCGAATACGGGACGCCCAAATCGATCGAAGAACTCGATTCCCACAAGATCGTCACGTTCGGCGAGCCGTCCCCCTCCTATCTGGGCGACGTGAATTTCCTCGAGCGCATCGGGCGTCCCGACAATTCACCGCGCCGCGCCACGCTCAAGGTCAACGCCATCTACGGCATGATGCAGGCCTGCCGCCAGGGAATCGGCATTGCCATGCTTCCCGATTACATCACCGAAGAAGAGCCCAGCCTCAAACGGGTCCTGACCGACGTCGATCTGCCCGAGTTCGAGACCTATTTCGTCTACCCCCCGGCGCTCAAGAGCTCCAAGCGAGTCGGCGTTTTCCGCGATTTCCTCGTCGAAAAGGCCCGCGACTGGCAGTATTGACCAGCGTTTTGGCGGCCTCACCGTTATTCAAGCGCCTTCCATCCCCGCACCATTGTGCAAAATCGCTCGCACCAAAAAAATTTTGGTCCGCGCCGCGCAACCCTGCATACAAAATTATGTAAGGAAAACAGGCACATTGCCTGCAGATTAGGCAAAGCCATGCACGTTATGCATGGCTGACATAACCGGAACGGGGTTGTTGAGGTGCCGTCTAATCTCTACCTATCCGCCAGACATTGCGCGTCTTTCCTCCTCCCTTTGGGCGCGTTTGATGTTCCCTCCTAACGAGAAGCTTGCTTCTCGTCCTGGCCCCGCTCTCCCCTCGAGCGGGGCTTCTTTTTTTGCCCTGTTGCTTATCTGCTCAAGGCTTATGCATGGCATTAGCGAGGCTTTGCGCAAAATGCATGGCTGCCATGCCATTAGACGACTTCACAAGTCGTGATTAGAGTGGCATATACGAACCGTCACTGACGCGGCGCGCTTTTCCTCCTCCTCCCAAAGCCCCCTGCGTCGTGACGACAAGAGCGGAACGGATCCTCCTCCTCCCTTCCTGACCGCTCCTAAGGCCGTAATTCGAATCCTCCTCCCTCGAATTCGGCCGACAGTTCAGAGGCCTCACCGATCCTCCCCGGTGGGGCCTCTTTCCTTTTGCGCTCATCACTTCTGCCTACAATTTCATCACCATCAAACACGTGCCTAATGCATGGCAGGTATGCGCTATTGCTTATTGTTGCGGGCAATGGCTCAGCGCATATTCGGCTTGTTGATGAGCGACGCGCCCTCTCCTCCTCCCTGGGCCCCTCGCTTAAGACACCCGAGCGAATGATGTATCCTCCTCCCACATCCTTCGCTCACCCGACCTGCGCCGTCTCCTCCTCCCTCGGCAGGGTCGTAAACTGAGAGATTAGGGCTTCGGCCCTCGATCAAGGCTCCGTCTTCGGACGGAGCCTCTTTTTTTGGTCAATGCACCCCTGCGCAGAACGCCTCGATCCGGTCCATAGCCTTGGTGAGGTCGTCGTCCGAAGCGGCATACGAAATACGGAAATGCCCCTGCAGCCCGAATGCCGAGCCATGGACCAGCGCAACACCATTCTCCTCGAGAAGCGCCATCACGAAATCCTCATCGGTCGTCAGCATCCGCCCGCCGGCACTCGTCTTGCCGATCAGCGCCGTGCACGAGGGAAATGCGTAAAACGCTCCCTCCGGCACCAGGCATTCCAGCCCTTCGCAGCCATTGAGCCGGTCCACCACCATGTCCCGCCGCCGCTGAAACGTTTCGCGCCAGCCGGAAAGAAAGTCCTGCGGCCCGTTGAGCGCTTCCACGGCCGCCCACTGCGAAATCGAGGGCGGGTTGGTCGTCGACTGGCTCTGCAGCTTGAGCATGGCCTTCAGTATCTCCTTGGGGCCCGTGCAATAGCCGATACGCCAGCCCGTCATGGCATGAGACTTCGACACCCCGTTCATGGTCACCGTCCGGCCCATGAGCCCCGGCTCAACCTGGGCGATCGTCGCAAAGCTGCGCCCGTCGTAAACCAGCACCTCATAGATATCGTCGGTCAGGATATGAACGTGCGGATGCTTCATCAGCACGGCCGCCAGCCCCTTGAGTTCTTCTTCCGTGTAAGCGGCACCCGAGGGGTTCGACGGCGTATTGAGGATCAGCCACTTGGTCTTGTCTGAAATTGCCGCTTCGAGCGCTTGCGGGGTCAGCTTGAACCCGGTCTCCTGGCTTGCCTGCGCGAACACCGGTTCCGCGCCGGCCAGCCGCACGATTTCGGGATAGCTCACCCAATAGGGCACCGGCACCACCACCTCGTCGCCGGGATTGAGCGTGGCCATAAGGGCATTGAAAATGATCTGCTTGCCGCCCGCCGAAACGAAACAATCCTCGGCCGCCACCTCCAGCCCGTTGTCGCGCCGGAATTTGGCAGCCACTGCTTCTTTGAGCTCGGCAATCCCCTCGACATTGGTGTAGCGCGTTTCACCGCGCTCGATGGCCGCGATCGCCGCCTTGCGTACATGCTCGGGCGTGTCGAAATCGGGCTCACCCGCCGAAAGCGCTATGACATCCTTGCCCGCCTGCGCCATCTGGCGCGCAAGCTGGGTGATCCCCACGGTTGCAGAAGGCTGCACGCGCGACAGGGCATCCGAAATAAGTCCCATGACATTTCTCTATATGAATATGGCCGTCCCCGGGCATACTAGAGCGTGTCCAGAAAAGGTGGCCACCACTTTTTTGGTTCGGAGACATGACAGCCGAGAACGGTCGATGGTTGCAGGGCTCGCCATGGAGCGACCGTTGTCAATCGCCAATTTGTCGACCATTGCGCGCTCTTGCGCGTTTGACCGTCACGAGGCAAGCTGAACGTTCGCGATGAGGAGATAGAGGCCATGTTTGTTGAATCGATCCTGACCATCAAGGGCAGCGACGTCGTGACGGTATCGTCGAACTCGAGCATCGGCGATCTGATCGCCACGCTTGCCCGCCACAACATCGGCGCCGTTGTCGTCGTCGACAATGGAAAGGTCGAAGGCATCATTTCAGAGCGTGACGTCGTCCGCCACCTTGCCGGCAGCGCCGAGGGCTTCCGCTCGAAACCCGTTTCGACGCTGATGACCCGCGAACCCAAGACCTGCCGCAAATCCGACACCGTCGATAGCGCCATGAACATCATGTCCCAAGGCCGCTTCCGTCACCTGCCCGTGGTCGAAAACGGCCAGCTCATCGGCATCATCTCGATCGGCGATGTGGTCAAGCGCAAGATCGAAGAGGCCGAGCAGGAAGCCGGAGCCTTGCGCGAGTACATAGCAAGCTGAGAGGCGCTTGCCTGAAATAACCGAACGGGCTACCAGTCGGCCTCCCGCGCCCTGGCCGATGAAATCGATCTATGTCCCGTTCGCTTGCGCTTTCCTGCCTGCTTCTAGCCACCGCCATCTGGGGCTTTGCCTTCATTGCCCAGAAGTCGGCCATGGATTCCATGGGTCCGCTCACCTTCACCGGTGCCCGTTTTCTGCTCGGTGGACTGTTGATACTCCCCCTCGCCCTACGTGAAAACGCCCGCCAGCCGCAAAAGCTGACGGGCCGGCAATGGGCGCTCATCGCCTTCATGAGCCTCAATTTCTTCGGCGGTGCCATCTTCCAGCAATATGGATTGCTGTTCACCACAGTCACCAATTCGGGTTTTCTGACCGGGCTCTACGTGCTGTTCGTGCCGGTCATCCTGCTGTTCGTTTTCCGCCAACCGCCCCACAAGGTGGTCTGGCTCGGCGTGCCCGTGGCGCTGATCGGTCTGTTCCTGCTCAATGGCGCCCGTCTCGACCGCCTCAACACCGGCGACGGGCTGGTCATCGGCAGCGCAATCTTCTGGGCCCTGCACGTGCTGCTGCTGGGCTATCTGGCCCGCGAAACCGCGCGTCCCATCTTCATATCGTCGATGAGCTTTCTGATCGCGGGGATGCTGGGCAGTGTGGGCGCCTTCGCTTTCGAAGCCCCGACACTCTCCGCCCTTTCATCGGGATGGATCGAAATCCTTTACGCCGGTGCGCTCTCGACAGCCGTAGGCTTCACCCTGCAGGCCGTGGGACAACAGCACGTGCCTCCCGCCAACGCCGCCATCATCCTCTCGGCCGAAAGCCTGTTCGCTGCCCTCGGCGGCGCGCTCATTCTCGGCGAGCGGCTGGAATTTATCGGCTATTTCGGCGTGGCGATGATCTTTGCCGCAGTGCTGCTGGTCGAGTTGCTCCCCAATCTGCGGCGAAGGCCCGCTACTGGATCCGCTTGAGCCGTATATCTTCGCAGATAACGAACAGCGCACAGGCTTCGAGCCGCATTGTGTTGTCGTTGGTCTGGGTCACCGTGCCGCCGATATTGAACCCCTCCAGCGTCACCGTTCCCTGCCATTCATTGAGCCGGATGTGCCGCGCGTTCTTGAACATGTAGGTGTTGAGATACTTGGTGTTGCGGGAGTCCTGCTTGTCCTCCTGGATCCACACAAGCTCCGCGCACAACCGGTCGCCATTCTCCCCGCAATAGGTAAATTCGTAGCGCGACTCCTTGTTGTCGGGCTCCCACAGACCAATGGGATTGAACTGTTCCTGCGCCACCGCCGGCGCGGCCACCGCCATCGCCAGCACAAAAGGGATCAGCGACAGAAAGGAGCGAATATAGCGCGCCATTGGGGATGAACTCCGCGAGAATTGAGATATGTCAATGTTGGCTCTTTTTTGCCGTGGTTCAACTGAACAGCAGATGAACCAACGACCCATGCACCGACGTCATCTCAGCGTCATGAGATACCAATAGGTTTGTCTTCGCAACCGGCATACCCCGCCGGTCAGCCCGACGCCGATACCCCATTCGGCACCACCTTTCGGTCGCCCGCCCCGGCGACCGTTTTCTTTTCCTGTGGAAGAGATCACCGGTGGGTCCGCCATCGGGCCCTCTCGGGTTACAACCGGCTGTCACTCACAGTTTCGGGACGGCCCCGTGGCCAAGCTCTATTTCTCCTACGCCGCGATGAATGCGGGCAAGTCCACCCTGCTGCTGCAGGCGGCTCATAATTATCGCGAACGCGGCATGCGCCCCCTGCTCTACACCTCCGCTCTCTACGTCGAAGACGGAGTGGGCCTGATCCGCTCGCGCATCGGCATTGCCGAACCTGCCCTGCTCTACGCCGAAGATGACGACCTCTATCAGTCGATCCGCGACAATGAAGAGGAATCCAAGGTCGATTGCGTTCTTGTCGACGAGGCCCAGTTTTTGACCCGCGATCAGGTCTGGCAGCTGGCCCGCGTCGCCGATCGGCTCGGCATTCCCGTCATGTGCTACGGGTTGCGTACCGATTTTCAGGGCAAGCTGTTCCCCGGCTCCATGGAACTGCTCGCCACAGCCGACACCATGCGCGAAATCCGCACCATCTGCACCTGCGGTGCCAAGGCGACAATGGTGGTGCGTCAGGATATGAATGGGCGCGTCCTGACCGACGGCGATCAGGTCTCCATCGAAAAGTCGGTTTATCTCTCGCTCTGCCGCAAACACTGGGAAGAAGCCGTCGGCCGCTGGCCGGTGAAAGGACCTTGACCATGAAAGACAATGCCACAGAACCGCGCGGCGCCATGACCATCCGCACCATGCCCATGCCCGCCGATACAAACGCCGCCGGCGACATTTTCGGCGGCTGGGTGATGAGCCAGATGGATATCGCCGGTGCGATCTGCGCTGTCGAAAACGTGGGCGGCCGCGTTGCGACAGTTGCCGTCGAAGCCATGAGCTTCATCGCCCCCGTCAGGGTCGGGGATGTGTTTTGCGTCTATACCTGGATCGATAGGATCGGAAGCACATCGATCAAGGTCGGCATGGAGGCCTGGACCAAATCCCGCGACCTGCCCCTGCGCACCAAGGTGACCGAGGGTCATTTCATTTACGTCGCGCTCACCGACGATGGCCACAAGCGCATCGTGGGCGAACGCTAGGCGTGTCCAACAAAGGGTTAGAGACGAGGATTCAAATCCTGAACGGCTCTAGAGAGCTGCGAGCCGTTCGAGATTGTCGGCCCGATCGCGCTCGGCGAGCGGCAACGCCAGCAGCCGCGCGATCATCTCCCGGGACAGCGGCGTTTTCATCGCCGTAAACGCCAGGGCAAAATGTTCGCCCAGCGTCACCCTGTCCCCCGCGAACGCCGTCAATTCGACCCGCTGCCCGGCTTCGACATATCCCTCTGCGATAACCCGCAGATACGCTCCGGGCCGGCCTGCATCGCGGAATTTCTTGACGAACCCAGGGTCGCCCATCCGCTTGGCGAAGGTGGCGCACGGGATGCGTGACGCCGTCACTTCGAGCACCACGTCCCCGACCGCCAGCCGGTCCCCGATACACAAATCGGCGCTCTCGATCCCCGAGACTGTCAGGTTCTCGCCAAACATCCCCGGCCCGATCGCGACGCCCTGCGCAGCCCAGAACGCGTAATCCTCGAGCGAATAGAGATAGAGCGCCTGCCCCGGACCGCCATGATGCCTGGTGTCCATTACCGCGTCGCCCTCGGCGCCCAGCCGATGCACCCGCACCGCTCCCTCCACGGCCCGCTTGCAGATTCCGGTGCGCTTGTCCGGGCGGCTGGCATCGAGCGCGACCGGTTGGCCGATATTGACGCTTTCAAGGAGCATTTGAGACATATCGCTTCCAGACATCCCCGTTCATTCGCGGTTCAAGTGGTATTTGTAGTCTCTGTAACCGACTGACTCCCCTGCGGTAAACCGCACATCGGCGGGGACGGATGGAACCAATTGGCCAGCCTGCAATTTTTTTGCATAAGGCTCCAGATCTCTCGAAGGGAGAGCGACATGAATTTCAGGAATTTTGCTGCCGCAGCGATCATCGCCGTGACTGGAGTGCTGGCGACGGTTACCGGCGCCCAGGCCTATCAGGCCTTTGCCACCACGGCCCTCAACGTGCGCACCGGTCCTGGAACCAATTATCCGGTCATTGCAGCACTTTCCACCAATCAGGTGGTCGAGGTTTCCGGCTGCAACAATTCCAACACATGGTGCCAGGTTACCGCGACCAATATCCGTGGCTGGGCCTCTGCCCGTTATTTGCGCCCGATCAACGATGGCCGTCCCACTCCCGCGCCGCTGCCCACTCCGGCACCCACACCCAACCAGCCCGATATCGGCTTTTCCATCAACACGCCCAATTTCAACGTGACCATCGGCAATAACCGCCCCGGGACGCCCGCGCCCTCCGGCCGCGTATGCTTTTATGAAGAATACGACTACGCCGGCCGCAGCTTCTGCGCCACCAGCGATGACAACGAGCGGTTCCTGGGCAATTTCTGGAACGACCGCATCCGCTCGGCTCGCGTCGAGGGCAATATCAGCGCCACGGTCTGCACCAGTTCCAACTTCAATGGCCGCTGCGCCGTGATCGACCGCTCTGTCCGCAATCTCGGCATGCTTTCGGACGACATCTCGTCCTATTATCTCGGCCGCCGCTGATCCGGCCAGGTACCTCTCAGCCACCCGCCCGGCACCCTCCGGGCGGGTTTTTGCATGCAGTTTTCACCCCGATTTATGGGCGTTGCCCAAAAACAACGGTTCCGTGCCAATTGACGCAGGGCGGCAATTGCCCGTTTTTTGACCGATTCGGTCCTCGTTCTGGTCACAACTTCGTGTAGAACCCTTTCCCGTCGCCAAACAACAACGGGTCAGGACCCTTATGAATTTCATCAAGCCTGCAGTGCTGGTGTCAGCACTCACTCTTGGAGCTTTCCCCCTCGCCACCTCAGCCATCAACGCACAGGACACGGTCGGCATCGTGCAGACCCTGTCGGGCACTGCATCATGGTATGGCGGCAAGTTCCACGGCAGAAAAACCGCCAACGGCGAAACCTACAACCAGCACGCATTGACCGCTGCGCACCGCTACCTGCCGTTCGGCACCGAAGTGGTCGTCACCAACAGCAACAATGGCGAAAGCGTCGTCGTCCGCATCAATGACCGCGGCCCCTTCACCGGTGGACGCATCATCGACCTCTCCCACGAGGCAGCCAGCCAGATCGGCATGATCAACTCGGGCACGGCACGGGTCACGGTCGAAGTCATCGGCTGATTTTTTCAAGCTGAATGCATTTCCCCACAGGGCGTCCCGGATCTCCGGAACGCCCTGTTTTTTATGGGATTTTCAGATCGTGCCTGCCGGTTCTCCACAGCACGAAGAGAACCGAAACCAAAAATTTACCGACAATTTGAGATTTCCCCAAAACGCTCCGTTAACCGCGCATAGTCTGGGTGTCGCGAAGGCGTAATTCCTGAGGCGCTTTCGTTGGCAGCGGCAGAAATGCCGCCGGCGTTGTGCGAAATGTTTGGCGACACGAGCACACGCCGGTTTGGGGGCTAGATTGAGCATGATGCGGAAGGCGCACGCGTCCGCACCGTTCCATGTCCTGGCCGGGCTGCCAAACCCGGTCGCGTTGAGAGTTACCCATGTCCTACAAGATGACGACGCAAAAACTGGTATCGATGTCCGTCGCCGCACTGACCGGCGCCAGCCTGTGTGCGCTCTTTGCCATGGTCCTGTTCATGGCCGGCGGCTTGGCTGCATAGAGAAAAAGCGAAGGGGACCACCGGGCCCCCTTTATTGTTGGTCTTACTCGGCCTTCTCGGCGGCCGCCGCCAGTTCGGCCACATAATCCTCGAGCCCCCAGCGCAGCGAAAGCGCTGAAGGCGGCGATACGGCGGCCACCTCTTCGACCCCCACGATTGACGCATAAGCGCCCGCCTGGGTCTGGGGCAGACGCGCGATATAGGGTGCAGCAAAGAATTCATCGGAATCCGCCTGGTTCTCGTAGTAGGAAACCAGGATATCGGAGACCAGCTGGTCGGCATTTTCATAGCTGACCGAGAAATAGAAATTCTCGTCGTCCCCGCCCAGCTCATCAAGACTTGGCGCATAGATCAGCCCCAGGTCGGTAAGGAACTTCACCCGCGAGTCGAGCCCGGCATAGATGGCCAGCGAGCCGTCGTAATCGTTGAGCCCGATAAACGTGGTGCCCTCCAACCCCTCGTGTTGCGCAACGGTATCGGCCACGAACTGCTCGGTTTCGGCCACCAGCGTCTCTGCCTCCTCAGGGAGTCCCAATGCCTGCCCTACCGCGCGGGTCACCTCCTGCCATGGCGCGCTCCAGGCCACTCCCTGATAGGCAACGGTCGGCGCGATCTGGCTCAGCCGCTCGTACTGCTCCTCGGTAATCCCCGAATAGACGGCGATAATGACATCAGGATCGGCTGCCAGAATCTGCTCATAGGGCGGTTCGTCTCCCTCAGCCAGAATGGCCGGCAATTCCCCGCCCATTGCTTCGAGCGCCTCTTCCGCCCAGGGGTGAATACCGTTGTCGCCGCCGCCATAGGAAATGAACGGAATGGCCACCGGCTTGACGCCCAGCGACAAAACCGCGTCGGTGTTGCCCCACGCCCATGTCGCAACACGCTCGGGCTGCGCCTCGATGGTGGTCTGCCCATAGGCGTGCTCGATGGTGACGGGAAAGTCCTGCGCGAGCGCCGGCCCTGCCAGCACACCGGACATCGACAGGACCAACACTGCTCTCATTCCAATCCTCATCGCAAAAGCTCCTTTGACCGTAACGGCTATAACATGATTTCCAAACTCATATTTATAAAGCCGATCCCGCGCAAGCCTGACAAAAGGAAAAGCCCGCGCAGCGTACCGCGCGGGCTCCTCGGTCCATGATGATGTCTAGGGCCTAGAACTCCGACCAGTCGTCCTTCAGCGCGGTATTGCCGCTCGTCAGATAAGAGCGGGCCGCCTTGGCCACTTCCGGCTTGCGCGCCGCTTGCGGCACAGCCGGCTCCTCGGCAATCGCGGTGTTCTTGTCGATGGTAAAGATGGCCACCACCCGGTCGAGTTCGGAAGCTTGCGCCTCTGTCTGCTCGATCGCGGCGTTGGTTTCCTCGACCAGCGCAGCATTGTGCTGGGTCATCTCGTCCATCTGCTGCACGGCGGTGCGCACTTCGCCGATGGCCGTGGTCTGTTCACGGTTGGCTTCGGAAATCCCCTGCATCAGTTCGGAATTTTCCCGAACCGCGGACAGGATGTCGCTCAGCTTGGACGCGGCTTCGGCCACAAGTTTCGATCCACCATCGACTTCATTGGCGCTCTGCTCGATCAACGCCTTGACCTCGGACGATGCCGACGCCGCTGACTGCGCCAGGCGTCGCACTTCGACGGCAACCACCGCAAAGCCCTTGCCCGCATCCCCGGCCCGCGCCGCTTCCACCGAAGCGTTGAGCGCCAGAAGGTTGGTCTGGAAGGCGATATCGTCGATCATCCCGATGATGTTGGAGATCTTGCCTGAAGACGTTGTGATGCGTTCCATCGCAGACGTTGCCTTGACCATCACCGCGCCGCCCGCATTGGCCAGTTCGGCCGCTGCCTGGCTCTTGCCGTAAGCGACCTCCGCCTTGTCCGCATTGCCCTTGACGGTCGAGGTCATCTGCTCGATGGCCGCCGAGGTTTCCTCGATGGCTGCCGCCTGCCGTGTCGTGCGTTCCGAAAGGTCGTTGGCACCGGCAAGGATTTCGCCCGTCGCCGTCTTGAGGCCCCGCGATGTGGTCTTGAGCTGTGCAACAATGTCGCTCAGCTTTTCGGCCACCGAATTGGTATCGTCGCGCAGCGCCGCGAAGGCGCCCTGGTACTGGCCCTCCATGCGCTGGGTCAGATCGGTGCGGGCCAGCGCCGAAAGCACATGCCCCGCCTCACCCAGCCCGGCATTGACCGTTTCGAGCATGGAATTGAAATTGGCCGCCACCCGGTCGATATCCTCATCGCCGAAGGTTTCGGTGATCCGCGTTGTGAAATCGCCGGCAACGCAAGCCTCGATAACCGCATCGAACGCAGTCTGGAACCGGTCCATCATTTCGGCCCGTTCCGCGGCGGTCTTCGCATTGAGCAACCGCTCGGCCTCAGCAGCTTCCATGGCCTGTCCGTTGGAGCGGAACACCTGCAGCGCCTTGGCCATCTGGCCCAGCTCGTGCTCGCGCTCGCTGCCCGAAATGTCGGTATTGAAGTCGCCATCGGCCAGCCGCCGCATCATCAGCGTCATGCCCGAAATCGCGCCCGACAGCCACCGGCCCATCGCAAATGCGCAAGCCGCGCCGATCAGCAGCGCCGCAACGATCTCGGCGATCAGGATGGTCATGAAGTAATTCTGCTCAGTCTGGATCTGGGCGCCCAGCGCATTCTGCTGGTCGGTGATCCGGTCGGCCAGATCGTCGTAAAGCGACTGCATCTGCGGCCCAAGCTCATCAAGCGTCCGTGACGCATTGACCTGCCCCGTCACATTCATCGCCTGCTGTGCGGCGATCATGTCGTTTGCCGAGGCGAGATATTGCAGTGAAAGCACCTCGACCTCGCCAATGATGGCCAGGGCCTCTGGATCATTGGCAAAATGGGCAAGCCCATCGGCGTCGTTGGTTGCAACGTCATCGATCATCACCACCAGCGCTTCGGCGGTTTCCACGGATGGGTTCAGTCTGAATTCGTAGTTGAGTCGCTGCGCAGCCTCGAGGTCGCGGACATAATCGTTGATTTCCTGGGTTTTGGCTGCGCTCGCCCTGTATCCATCGAGAAGCCCGCTCATCGATTGCACGCCGAACTGCCCGGCCAGCCCGACAAGCACCAGAAGAACCATGAGGACGCCAAACGCGCCATAAACCCTGAATTTAACGCTGAGTTTTGAAAACATTCTGTCTTTCAATCCGTTTTTTCGAGCCCTGAGCCCTGCCGCCTTTCTGGGCGGAGGTCGTTGCGAGGGAGGATTGAACGACAGGGACAAAAAAATGCCGGCCATACGCGCGATCCGCCCGTTGCCCCCGCCAGTGCCGTCCCTGATCACCGCTGGAGCCGAGGTGACCCTAGGCAAAAATACTTAAAATTTTCGACAACGGATGCCCGGACCTGCCTGAACCATCCGTTCAGTCCCCGTTCAGTCGGAAAATGGCTTTATCGCCTCACCGCACACGAAACCGTCAACCGATGAAACCAAATCCGGTTTCGCCCCGTTTAATGCGGTACAGAGGCATCAAACACTGGAGGCTTGAAATGGCCCGCACCCTTATTCAGATGAGCATCGGAACCGCCGCAGGCGCCGTCATGGTCACCATGATGGTTACAGTGATGGCCTTCACCGGCGCCTTCGCCTGACCAGCACAGAAATTTCCCCAGAAAAAGCCCCCGCCCATCCTCCCCGGCGGGGGCTTTTTCGTTTCCAGCCACTCACCAAATCGCCCTCTGGCGGGCGGTAACATCTTGCAACATGTTACAAATCGGCCTTGAATACACGGGCGAGTGATTTGCCCGATTTTCTCAAAGACCGATTCCCGCGTCACCTTCGGGCGTTTTTTATGTCTGGATACTGCAGTGACCACCCTCACGGCTGGCCGGGAGCGTTCGCGTGGCGACGCCAGGGCCCATGTTGCCGCCGCCCATGCCGGCAAGGATCGCAGCCCCCTCTTGCGGATCGCCCTGCTCTCGCTCCGCCATCGCTGGCAGGTGACCATCGCCGTCGCCGCGACCATCATCGCCGCCCTGCTTCAGCTCGCCATTCCGCGCCTGCTCGGTCAGGCCATCGATCAGGCCCAGAACATTTTGTCCGTCACCGGCGAGAACGCCGAACAGGCCCTCTGGCTGACCGCCATCACCTTGCTCGCGGTTTCGATCCTGCGCGGGGTGTTCACGCTACTGCAAAACTATTTCGCGGAATCGGTGGGCCATCACGTCGGCTATGAATTGCGCCTTGCCTTCTACGACAAGGTCCAGCGCCTCCCCTATGCCTACCACGACAAGATCCATTCCGGCGATCTCATCACAATCGGCCTGCTCGATCTCGACGGCATCCGCATGTTCTTTTCGACCGGCCTGATCCGCGTCGTCCTTTTGACCATCCTCATCGGCGTCGGCGCATGGATGCTGATTTCGACCGACATTCTGCTCGGGCTTCTGGCGCTCAGCTTCGTGCCGTTCGTTGCCTGGCGCTCCTCAGTCGCGCAATTGACGCTGCGCAAAACCTGGCTGAGCCTGCAGGAAAAGCTCTCGGTCCTCACCCGCATCATGGAAGAAAACCTCGGCGGCATCCGCGTCGTCCGCGCCTTTTCCGGCCAGAAGCATGAACTCGGCAAGTTCGACACCGCCTCCGACGATGCCCTTGGCCTTGCCCACCAGCGCACCAATATCCGGGTGAAAAACACCTCGATGATGACATTTTCCTTCTTTGCCGCCATGGGGCTGGTCCTCTGGGTCGGCGGCAACAAGGTCATCGCCGGCGAGATCAGCGTCGGCACACTGGCCAGCTTTCTCACCTTCATGACCATCCTGCAGATGCCGGTGCGCCAGCTCGGCCTGATGGTCAATTCCTTCGCCCGCGCCTCGACCTGCGGCAATCGCTTCTTTGCCTTCATCGACGCGCCCGTCGACATCAGGAACAAACCCGATGCCACCGACCTCGCTGTCACCGACGGCACGCTGACCTTCGAGGATGTCGGTTTCACCTATGACGGCGCCGCGCACCCCACCCTGAAAGATATCAGCTTTATCGCCCGCAAGGGCCAGACCATCGGCATCGTCGGCGCCCCCGGCAGCGGCAAATCCACCCTCGCCCATCTGATCGCCCGCTTCTACGACGTCTCCGAAGGCAGCATAAAGATCGATGGCCAGGACGTCCGCGACGTCACCCTCAAATCCCTGCGCACCAGCGTTGCAATCGTCCAGCAGGATACGTTCCTGTTCACAACCACGATTGAAAACAACATCGCCTATGGCAACCCCTGGGCCAAGGAAACCCGCATCGAAAAGGCCGCCGAAAGCGCCCAGCTCCACAATTACATCATGGGCCTGCCAGCCGATTACGACACGGTCGTGGGCGAACGCGGCGTCTCGCTCTCGGGCGGTCAGCGCCAGCGCCTCTCCATCGCCCGCAGCCTTGTCCTCAAGCCCGCCGTCATGGTGTTCGACGATTCCACCGCCGCCATCGATGCGGGCACCGAACACCGCATCCGCTCGGCCATCCGCCGCTTTGCCAAGGACCGCATCACCATCATCATCGCCCACCGCCTTTCCTCGCTCATGGACGCCGACACCATATTCTTCCTCGAAGACGGCGCCATCGCCGAGCGGGGCACCCACGCCGAACTGCTTGAACTCGGCGGACGCTATCGCGCCCTCTACGACCTCCAGACCCGGCCCACCGAAGACATCGAACTGAAAGAGGCTGGCCAATGAGCGGGACCGATCTCGACGACGAACGCGACACCGCCGCCTTCCCCGGCCAGCGCCCGCCCCGCGCCACCGTCGGCAGCGCCCATATCGAGGAAGAGGTGTTCGGCAAGGCCTACGACCCGCGCACAGTGCGCCGCATCTGGGCTTTCGTTCACCCCTACCGCCACCGCATCTACCTCTCGGTCATCGCCGTGCTGATCTTTACCGGCACCCAGCTCGCCATTCCCCTGATCGTCGGCAATGCCATCGACACCGCGCTGGTCGATCCCCTCGCGGGCGGTGGCGGCCTGATCTGGTCGGTTGCGATCTTCGCCATTGTCGTCACCCTCAACTATGCCGCCTCCTGGGTGCAGGAAAAGCAGGTCGGCAACGTCGCCGAAAACGTGCTGTTCGACATGCGCCGCGCCATGTTCGCGCGCCTGCAAGTCGTTGCGCTGAGCTTCATGGACAAGACCGAAGTCGGCCGCCTGATGAGCCGGCTGCAGGGCGACGTCAATTCCATGCAGGAGTTCCTCGAAACCTCTGTCATCTCCATCGGCGATCTTGTCCTGCTGTGCGGCATCGTCGTCGTGCTCCTCAGCCTCGATTGGGGCCTAGGCCTCCTCACGCTCGCCACCATGCCCGCCCTGTTCATCGTCCGCATCTTCTGGCTGCCGCCGGCCAAGCGCGCCTTCTGGGCCGCCCACGAAACCAATTCGGCCACCAATGGCGCCATGGCCGAAGGCATCAACGGCGTGCGCACCATCCAGAACCTCGACCGCCAGAAGGTCAATTTCGACCTCTACGACGACAAGGCCTGGTCGAACCTCAAGACCCAGTTGACCGGCTCGCGTTACGCGCAGGTGATGGTGCCCATCGTCGACAGTTTGACCGGTATCGCCATGGCCACCCTCATCGTCGCGGGCGGCTCCATGGTTCTCAACGGCTCCATGCAGGTCGGCATCATCGTCGCCTTCCTGTTCTACATTCAGCGCTTTTTCGATCCCATCCGCTCGCTGACCATGCAATATTCCATAATGCAGCGCGCCATGACTTCGGGCCGCCGCATCACCGAAGTGCTCGACGTCCCCGTCTCCATCGCCGACAAGCCCGACGCGAAAACCCTGACCCGCGACATGGACGGCTCGGTCGATTTCGACACCGTGGTTTTCGGCTACGACCCGAAGCGCCCGGTGCTCAAAAACGTCTCCTTCCACGTCAATCCCGGCGAAACCGTCGCCCTTGTCGGCCCCACCGGCTCCGGCAAGACCAGCGCCATGGCCCTCGTCCATCGCTTTTACGAAGTCCAGTCTGGCGCCGTCCGCGTCGGCGGCCACGACGTGCGCGATGTCACCCAGGAATCGCTTGGCGAACAGGTCGCCATGGTGCTCCAGGAACCGTTCCTGTTCACCGGTACGGTGTTTGAAAACATCCGCTACAACAAGGCCTCCGCCACCCTCGACGACGTCATCGCCGCCTCAAAAGCCGTCGGCGCCCACGAGTTCATCACCCGCCTGCCCGATGGCTACGATACTGTCCTCGAACAGCGCGGCTCGAACTTCTCCCTCGGCCAGCGCCAACTGCTCAGCTTCGCCCGCGCCCTCGTCGCCGACGCCAAAATCCTCGTCCTCGACGAGGCAACCGCCAACATCGACTCTTACACCGAACGTCAGA
Organism: Rhizobiales bacterium UBA1912; assembly: GCA_002337455.1. Classification (GTDB taxonomy): domain Bacteria; phylum Pseudomonadota; class Alphaproteobacteria; order Rhizobiales; family Devosiaceae; genus Pelagibacterium. The sequence goes on from DDGC01000030.1 coordinate 40,173, forward strand.
TTCAAAAGGCGCTGGGAACCCTGCTCGAAGGCCGCACCGGCCTCGTCATCGCCCACCGCCTCGCCACCATCCGCGGCGCCGACAGGATCATCGTGCTGCAAAATGGCGAGTTGATCGAACAGGGCAACCACGACCAGCTCATGGATAAAAACGGCCTCTACGCTCGCCTCTACACAATGAACTACTCCAGCTTCGACGACATCCCCGATGACGTGGTCAATGCTGCAACGGCAGGGGATGGAACGACGTGAGGCTGGTTGGCCAGCGCCGCCAAATCAACGATAATGAGAGATGGTATTAGAACTACGCTGCCTCGAGCCGCTCTAATTCGTGCTCAAAACGCATGCAGTACTGAGTGCTCTCTTCTTCGGAAAGAAGTTTGGCCATCTGCGGAAAGATGGTCCGGTACAAGCTCTGCTTGGACCAATCCCACGGCATCGTTTCGGCCGCGCTGGCCTCGGCAAGAATCCGCTCCAGACGTCGGCGTACTTTTTCAGGGTCGGGCGTCCAGACCGGCTGCCGAGCAACCTCCCCAAAGAGATCGCCCTGCGGGTCGCCAAAAAGGTCGGGTTGGGATTGCTTGGCCATGCTCACCTCGAATCGTCCAGCCATATTGCCAAACGAATGCGGCGGATACGAGAGCTTCAGTGAACTTGTCCCCCGTCACCGAAAGCCGCAATATAGGCGGCATCGATCAGGTCCATGTGGTCGACGGTAAACGCCAGTGCATCGGCTATTCGTGCAACGTGGTTGATTTCGTTCAGTGAAAGCGTTCGGCCCTTCCGCGACTTCAGATATTTGTCGATCACCTGATAGCCCCCGATATGAAAATTCCACACCGCCTCCGGCACAGGCGCAAAGCTCTGCGTTGCATTGATCGAAATCCGCTCGTCTTCCTTGGACCACCGGACCTGCTCGACAAGGTTCTCGCCCCTGCCATGATATTCAGCAAGGTCGCGGCGCGGCAGATCGCGCAGCAGATGCGCCTGCACCAAAGCCCAGCCAAGCTCTGAAAGTGTTTCAAAATGTGCGGACGTTTCCGGAAACGGGATGCGGGGAAAGTCTATGCGAAGGAATGCTGCATAACGGCTGCGATAAATGGGTGCGTTCAGCACGGCATAGATATAGCCGAGAAGTTCCTCCGCCGAATAATGATTGTCGTACCGAGCATCGAGGAAGCTACGAAATTCACTCGTCAAATTATCTGCTTGATTGTTCTCGACGCCAAACAACGAGATGGGAAAAACGTAGTTTGCCTCACTGGACGCATCGGAAACCAGGCAATCATTTGCTGGAGCATAGGCCACTAAGGTATGACGCCAACAACCCGTGCCGATCTGCCGCGAAACAAGCAATGACAGATTTTGTTTCCCCACAACGTGATCCAGTAATTCCCGACGAGGGTAATCCATAAACTCATGACCAAAATAGCATGGGCGGTTGTCAAATGGCCGATAGGCGCAATCAATTATCCCCTTATACGGATCAGAAAATCCTCGTAGAGCCTCGCGTGCATCCTTTAACTTCCAGTCCCTATTGTCTTTGACAGAAAGGCTCTCGTGAAGCGTATCGTCAGACAAACTTTCATCGAGAAGAGTTCGTACCCGGCGCTCAATCTCCTCACGTTCGAAAGCAACGGCGAAATGGTCCCGATGTGTCTGGAAACCCAACACGTTCACCCTGAAGATTTGCCGCTTTTCATCCTGTGCGCTAAGACTGTCAGCAATTTGCCACCACTGGCCGTAATCGTCCCATCCGGCCCAATCGATGGGTGACATCATGTAATACGGCGCGATAACGCGCGGTTCCGTCCAGTCAATGGTGTCGATAGCGGCGGAGGCGCATTCCCGATATTTTGCAATCCGGTTGCCCCAGACGTCGGTATGCCAGACGCCGCGTTCAGCGCCAGGCTTCTTGACGAAAAGGGCGATGGCTACGCCCTTCTGGATATCAAAGACGTTCTCGTTCTCCAGACCATCCGGCACCTGTTCCTTGGGTTTGGTGCTCCCATGAAGGTCGACCAGATAAATCTGGTCGAAGCTCCGCATCAGACTCTGTCGCATGCCCCGAAAGGTTGGATTGTCGAGCCATGAGTGGTTGGTAATGATGCCGACAATACCTTCGTCGACGGCATCCATCTTCATTTGCGCGAAACGGATGAACTTGACGTAGTCGTCATTGAGCCATTTCGGGTTTCTTTCGCCCAATGGCTTTTTGACCTCGCTCAAAACCGCGTTGCCATCCTCATCCGTGTCGATCTGGACCTGCTCCACCGTGTGCTTGTAGCCATCAATTGCATGCCTGATCCAGTCGCCCTTATTCTTGGAATTGCCGGAATAGGGCGGGTTCCCGAGGATGACGAGAATATCCTTGTCCTTGACCTTCTGTGCCTCTTCTACCTCCGCCGATAGCGCCGGCACGAAAGCGTTTTTCTGCGGTGCGACCGGCTCCAGCGTATTGGTCAGATAGACCTGCAGGCGCTCATCGTCAGCAAGCGGGTGCCCCTTGTCCTTGAGGTATTGCGACAGCTTGAGGTGCGCGATCGTGTAGGGGGCGATCAGGTATTCGAAGCCATAGAGATTTTTCGTCATGTGCTCACGCACGACGGAGCCGGCCTTTCCAGCCTCCGGCCCGCCGATATTGTCGAAAATGCGCTGCATCACTTCGAGCAGGAAGGTGCCGGTTCCGGCGGCGAAGTCGAGTACTGTCACCTTCCGGTTATCGGCCAGCCCGTCAGCAATCTCGAAGGTGTCCTTGAGGATGTCGTCGACCGCACGCACGATGAAATTGACCACCGGGGGCGGCGTGTAATAGACGCCGCGTGCCTTGCGTGTGTCCTTGTCGTAGGCCCCAAGAAAATCCTCGTAGAAATAGATGAAAGGATCGCGCTCGAACAGCCGATGTTCTTCTTCGTCCCGTGCCTTTACGTTCCGGCTGATCGCTTTGCGTTGCCGGAACGAAAGGTCTTCGCGAATGTTTTCGATGGCAAGGCCATTGACGATCGACAGTATCTCGTCGATGACCCATTTGGCCTCGTCATATTCGGCCTCCCTCATCTCTTCGAGAAACCTGACAAGTTCCCGGATCAGCCGGAAGGACCCGGGAATGAACTGGCGGACATTGTCCAGCGAGACGACAGCGTCGTCATCAGCATTCAGCTTTGCCAAGAATAACCCGTAAGCAAGCATCTGGGCAAAGGCGTCTGCGAACTCCTTGACCGGAAGATCGTGAAACACCTGCTCACGAAAAACCTCATGCAAGGCGTGAAGGCGGCCCTCGCTGTTCACCCTCTTCTGGCGGATAAGTTCCTCGGCCAGATAGTCGCGGAGCAGCCTTGCGCGTGCCGCGAGGGCAACTGCCAAATGCCCCGATTTCGCCAAACCCAATGGAGGTGACGAAAAATAGGCGCAAAGCAGCTTTGTAACCTGCTCGACTTTATGTGCATCGAGGTTGAGCGTCCGACCTTCCAGATCGTTTGCAAACGCAAGTGACTGTCGATCCAGTATCCTGCCGCTCGAATCGATCCGAATAAACTGCAGATAGTCCGTCACAATAATATTGTCGGAAAGGGTTCGATATTTTTTGATCTGGTCGGACTTGAGAACCTTGTCGAGATTGGCGCCGATTTCCTTGACCTCGATGTAACCGAGGATCATGCCTTGCCGCTTGACCTTGAAGTCCGGCGCTCCCTTGTCACTCTCGCGCTTGGGTTCATGCTGCACCCGAATTCCGGGCGCTACGGCTTCACCTGCAAAGACATTGAGCAAATTCTCAAGGGCAGTCCGCCCGGTATGCTCTGTGCCGCCTTCGCGATATGCTTCAGCCAATGCCTTCAGATAAGTATCGAATCTCGCGTCCATCTGCCCCCCGGTGCATTGCCCCACTCAAGCAAGACGGATGAACCGAAGCAAGCCTCCATTTCCGCAACCCCACAATTGCCCACCCCGGAACGGCCCTAAGCCACCGCCTGCTCCGACCGCGCCAGCGCCCGTTCCAGCGCCTCGATGCACACCGGGTCGTGCGAAGCCCCGGCGCCTTCCCACAATATCCCCATCGCCTTGGAAACCGGCATCGCCTTGCGATAGGGCCGGTCCGCCGTCAGCGCATCGAAAACGTCCGCTGTCGAGATGATCCGTGTGTCGAGATCGAGTTGGTCGGCCGTCTTGCCGTTGGGATAGCCCTTCCCATCGAGCCGCTCATGGTGGGCGCCCGCCACCACCGCCAGGTCGGAGAATGCCCCGATTCGGGCCAGAATGTCTTCGGAGAGCCGGGCGTGGTCGCGCATGGCCACCCATTCTTCATCGTCGAGCTTGTCGGGCTTGTCGAGCACGCTGTTGGACACGCCTAGTTTGCCGATATCATGGAGCAGCGCTGCACGCTTGAGCCAGCGCCGGCGCCCCGGCTTGTAACCGAGCTCTTCGGCAATCAGGTCGGAAAACACCGCGACCCGCTCGCTGTGACCGGACGTGAACGGGCTCTTGGCGTCGATCACCCGCGCAAAAGCCTGCGCGATATCATCGAGATACGCTTCATCGGCCCGCTGGACCTCCTGGCCGGGTTCGAGGTCGAGCACCACCTGTTCGATGTCGTCGCGTCCCAGCATGGTCCAGAACGCGCCGTCTGCCGCAACGTCGGAAAAGGCGAATACAACTGCCGGGTCGAACCATGTCCCCGACCGTGTGGTGATTTCGGTCATTGCGGCTTCTGAGCCGCTCGAGGTGTAAAACACGTCCACCACCTGCGCCAGAAGCGCAATGCGGGAGAACAGCGAAATGTCGGCGCCCGCCTTGCCCAGCGGCTTGCCGCCGCCATTCCATTGCTCGTCGAGGTCGAGAATGGCCTGCGCCACATTTTCGGAGAACCGCATTTGCCGGGCGATTTCCGCGCCGCGCTGGCAGCGTGTTTCGATCAGGTCGGTAACGATCTCGCCGCCATTGCGCATGATGTTGACCACCGAGCGGAACCGCTCGGCCAGCCCCGCTTCCGCCCCGGTGTGCGAGAGCACAAACCGCAACACCTGCGGCAGGCTGCCATCGAGATGCTTGAAGTCTCGCTTGAAGGTCAGATCGTCGGCCAGATACAATTCGCAGATGCGCGCCGCATTGGACGAACACCCCAGATCCTTGAGCAGCAGCGCATAATAGAGGTCGCGCAGCGCCGCCTCGTCCATGCCCATGGACCGGCCCACCTGCACCCCGATCCAGCAACAGCGCATGCAATGGCCGGGGGGCTGCCCCTCCGTCATGTCGAGTGCCCGGCTCAGTGCCCCCAGCACCTCGGCCAACCGTATCGATCCACGCATCCTGCGCTCCACGCAATTTTCCCAATGGTAGGATAACAGCGACGAAAGCCGGGTTAACGCGAGCCAAACCAGGTCTGCAGCGCCGCAGTTGGGTGGCCCCTCTTTCCATCCCCCACCCACGCGATATAGCCATCGGGTCGGATCAGCACCGCGCCCGGTGCGCTCACTGCCCCCAGCACCGGAAGCTCCCAAATCCGGTCATAATCGGCCCGCACCACTTGTACCCGATCGGTCCACGGCCCGATATCGAGCCGCACGCCGTCACCAAAACTGACAAGCACCGGCCGCGCCTCATGCGGCAGGCTGTAAGACCTGATCGTGCGGTTCTCCGTCAAAAGGTCGAGATCGAGTGCCATGGTCCGCTCGTCACGTCCAGTTTCCGAGCCGTGGCACCCCGAGAGGCGGAATCCCGGCATCCCGGAACCATGCCAAGAGCGGGACATTGCCCTTGCCAGGGCCGCATGTCGGCGAAAACAAGAAAGGAAGCCAATGACGCTTCTGATGCTCTATATTGCGCTGGCCATCGGCATTTCATTCCTGTGTTCCATGCTCGAAGCTGTGCTGCTCAGCATCACGCCGACCTACACGGCAACCATCCACGAGAAAAAGCCGCGCGTTGCCAGCCGCATCAAGGAGCTCAAGGACGATATCGACCGTCCCCTTTCGGCCATCCTCAGCCTCAATACCATCGCCCACACCGTCGGCGCCGCAGGTGCCGGAGCGCAGGCTCAGATCGTTTTCGGCGATGCCGCGGTGACGGTGTTTTCTGCAGTGCTGACCTTCCTGATCCTGGTGTTGTCCGAGATCATCCCCAAGACCCTCGGCGCGCTCTACTGGCAGTCATTTGCCCCGGCCGCCTCGCGCATCCTGCCGGTGCTCATCTGGGTCATGTGGCCGCTCGTCAAGATGTCCCAATTGATCACCGTGCTGCTGTCCCGCGGCGAGCCGCAGCCGCCCGTCACCCGCGAGGAGATTATCGCCATGGCCGATATCGGCCGGCGCGAAGGCGTCATTGACCGCGGCGATTCCAAGGTCGTCTCCAACCTGCTCAAATTCGACCGCCTGACCGTCAAGGACATCATGACCCCCCGCACTGTCGCCTTTGCCCTCGATGAGCAGACAACCGTCGGCGAGATCATGGACCGCCGGAACGAGCTCCATTTCAGCCGCATCCCGGTCTATGACGGCTCCATCGACACCCCCACCGGCTTTGTGCTCAAGACCGACATCCTCAATCTCGCGCTTGAAGAGGCGCTCGACCGCAAACTCGCGACCTTCCGCCGTTCTGTCACCAGCGTTGTGGAAACCACCCCGCTGGAAGAGTTGTTCGATATCCTGGTTCACAAGGACCGCCATATGGCGCTGGTCACCGATGATTTCGGCGGCACCGCCGGGCTCGTGACCCTCGAGGATCTGATCGAGACCCTGCTGGGCGAGGAAATCGTCGACGAGGCCGACTCCATCGCCGATCTGCAGGCCTATGCAAGAAAGAAATGGGAAGAGCGCGCCGCCCAGCAAAAGGACCCCACGCCCGCCCTCTCCTGACACATCCTGTCAGCAGGAACTGTTCACACTCCGTTCCGTTGGTGGTAAGAGTGCGGTCAGAGAAAGTTGCAGACTTTTTCGGTTCGACCGCGCGACCCGCTCTATTGAACATCCATACCTGCGGCCCGATATGGTGCTCCATGACATCCGAGAAAAAATCCCGCCCCTCCAAGCCTGATTTCTCCATCGACGATTTCATCAAGGAAATCGAGAAGGCCGAGGACGCTCAGGCCTCAAAGCCGCTTTACGCCGAGCGCATGCGCAACAAGCGCGCCCTGGATCGCGCCGACCAGAAAGCCGCGTCCGAAGCGCAGGAAACCGAGCGCCTCGCCGGCAAGGGCAAGGACAACGCCAAAGCCAACGCCCGCAAGTCCAGCGCCAAGCGCTCGGAAGCAACGGGCATGTCGCTCAAGGCCCCGAAATCCAAGGCCAACTCCGTCGAGCGCCCCACAAACCTCGATGGCTTCGCCGAGGCCCCTCAGGCCGGCTTTCACGCCCCTACCGATGTGACCAACTCATCCGCCGGCGTCTCGGCCACTGTTGCCGCGCTGGAAAAGATCATCGCCGAGGGCCGCAAGGAGGTCGAGGGCAACGAGGCGTGGAAGCCCCACCGCCCCGCCGCGCTCAAGAAGGACCAGGGCGGCATTCCCTTCCGCCTCGATACCGAATACACCCCCGCCGGCGACCAGCCCACGGCGATTGCCGAGCTGCTCGAAGGCGCCAACAATGGCGAGACCGATCAGGTCCTGCTCGGCGTCACCGGCTCGGGCAAGACCTTCACCGCCGCCCAGGTCATCGCCCAGACCGGCCGCCCGGCCCTCATCCTCGCGCCAAACAAGACGCTGGCCGCCCAGCTCTATGGCGAGTTCAAGAACTTCTTCCCCGACAACGCCGTCGAATACTTCGTATCCTATTACGATTACTATCAGCCCGAAGCCTACGTACCGCGCACCGATACCTATATCGAGAAAGAATCCACAATCAACGAGCAGATCGACCGGATGCGCCACTCGGCCACCCGCGCGATCCTCGAACGCGACGACGTGATCATCGTCGCCTCGGTGTCCTGCATCTACGGCATCGGCTCGGTGGAAGACTACACGACCATGACCATCTGGCTCGAAAAGGGCCAGAAGATCGACCAGCGCGCCCTATTGAACGAACTCGTCGCCCTGCAATACAAGCGCGGCGACATCGGCTTCGTGCGCGGCACGTTCCGGGTGCGCGGCGACACCATCGAAGTGTTCCCCGCCCACTATGACGACGCCGCCTGGCGCATCACCCTGTTCGGCAACGAGATCGAATCCATCTCCGAATTCGACCCCCTGACCGGCAAGAAATCGGCCGAATTGACCGCCGTGCGCGTCTTCGCCAATTCCCACCACGTCACCACCCGCACCACGATGAATGCGGCGATCAAGGAGATCAAGCGCGAGCTCCAGGCCCGCCTGCAGGAGCTCAACGGCATGGGCCGCTTCCTCGAGGCCCAGCGCCTCGAACAGCGCACCCTGTTCGATCTCGAAATGATGGAAGCCACCGGCTCCTGCGCCGGCATCGAAAACTATTCGCGCTATTTCTCGGGCCGCAAGCCCGGCGAGCCGCCCCCCACGCTGTTCGAATACCTCCCCGATAACGCCCTGGTCTTTGTCGACGAATCCCACGTCACCATCGGTCAGCTCGGCGCCATGTATCGCGGCGATCTGCGCCGCAAGGCGACCCTCGCCGAATACGGCTTCCGCCTGCCGAGCTGCATGGACAACCGCCCCCTGCGCTTCGAGGAATGGAACGCCATGCGCCCGCAGACGGTCTATGTCTCGGCCACCCCCGGCGCGTGGGAGCTGGAGCAGACCAATGGCGTCTTTGCCGAACAGGTCATCCGCCCCACCGGGCTGATCGACCCCAACGTCGAAATCCGCCCCGCCACCAATCAGGTGGACGACGTCGTCGATGAAATCCGCCTGACCACCGCCAAGGGCTACCGCACGCTCCTCACCGTCCTCACCAAGAAGATGGCCGAGGATCTCACCGAATATCTGCACGAGCAGGGCATTAAAGTCCGCTACATGCATTCGGACATCGACACCATCGAGCGCATCGAGATCATCCGCGATCTGCGCCTGGGCAATTTCGACGTGCTGGTCGGCATCAACCTGTTGCGCGAAGGCCTCGACATCCCCGAATGCGGCCTCGTCGCCATTCTCGATGCCGATAAGGAAGGCTTTTTGCGTTCCGAAACCTCACTCATCCAGACCATCGGCCGCGCCGCGCGCAACGTCGATGGCAAGGTCATCCTCTATGCCGACCGCGAAACCGGCTCCATGGAACGGGCTCTCGCCGAAACCAACCGCCGCCGCGAAAAACAGCTCGCCTACAACACCGAACACGGCATCACCCCGCAATCGGTCAAGGCCCGCATCAACGACATCGTGGACTCCGTCTACGAACGCGACCACGTCTCCGTCAAAATCCGCCCGGGCAAGGACGGCAAGGACACAGTCCCCGTCGGCGCCAACCTCGCCGCGGTGATCAAGGACCTCGAACACCAGATGCGCGAATCCGCGACCAATCTGGAGTTCGAAAAAGCGGCGAAGCTGCGGGACGAGATCAGGAAGCTGCGGGAGATGGAGTTGGATACGCTGGAGGGGCCGGGGGGTTAGTTTACCGCCGCCTTCACGCTAGAACGTTACGTCTCCAGCAGCGGGAGGGCTCTTTTTCTACGCTTCAGAGCTTCAGAACGACCTAACGAACGAACTCACATTCACGATATGAACGACATTCTAGCGACGTCCGCAGACTCGGTGGCGATTAGTTCTGGAAAGTCGGCATCAGCGAGGCCCATCGCACTAAGCACGACCTTACCCTGTTTCATTGCCTTATCGGCGGACTGGCCACTGAATAAGCTAGCATAAAATTGCCGAGCAAAAATTGCGGCAGCGGCATCATCAATGGAACTATTCATGCCGACGACGGCCTCGACCTCGCCCAACAGTTCGGAGGCCCGGAGCGCTCCGTAGCAAGAATTAAGGACGACCAAGCGAGGCGGATTGTTGGTAGATTCCAATGCCATTTTTAGCACATCAAACTCAACCTCAACCGCGTCGCCATAGAGAAGATCGCTATCGAAGACGACCAGACCGGCGTTACCGTGTCCTGAAAAATGCACTATGTCGGGTTTCATGTTGTTAAGTGTCATCAGCAAATCCTCGATGGACGCCGCCGCGACATTCTCCAAGGCTATCCTATCTCGGTATTCACTCTCCCGCCACCGGGTAAGAACCGCCCTATATTCTGCGTCCGTCCGCAAATCCTTGTCAGGATTTGTGGTGAGAAAAGCTACTGTAAGCTCATTTTTGGACTGTTTCCTCGCACGTCGGACCCTCGGCGCCCGCATGGGTAATGCCGCAACAACTGACCGATTTCCACTGGTTTTCTTCGGCCGCTTGGTTGGAAGGTTTTCCCTGTATGCTGGGTTCCGCGCAGCCCTAACTATCTTATCTCTATACTTCCGGCAGAACTCATCTTTGTAGATTTGCGTTTCTTCTCCACGCCCTTCAACGTGGCACATGTGGTGGTCACAAAGGTAAACTACCGCCGCTCGCACTTGCCTCTCAGAGAGCTCGGTAGTGTCCATGAGCATTTTGACAGTTTTTTTCTGCCGCTGACCATAATAGATCGCCTCAAATACACTCAGCCGCTGCGCCGATTTTCCTATAGAGGCTACGCAATTCTCTATCTGATCGGGGTCATCAGATCGGGCCAGCGAAGTTGTCATCACTCTGGTCATATCTAAGTATCCCTCCTCTTAGGAACACCTCCAGGGAACATACGACTAATTGACGCCTGTCCAACGCCAAGTATTATCGCAATTTGATTTTGCGAGTATCCTCTATCTAGAAGCTCTAAAACCTTTAGCTTTTTGAGGTCAGAGAGTTCACTTAGTATCTTTTCCGAAATTTCGGAGGACACTTCAGTTGCCCCCTATTTCTGAATTTTTATCTTCAACTCGGCGCGAACTAGGCTTTAGTGCGCCTTTAGGTAGCATTCTACTCATGGTGGCCTCGCTAATTCCTAAGAAACCCGCAATCTGTCGCTGCTTAACGCCTTGCGTCATTAGCTGTAAGACTAGCAACCTCTTAAGCGCCTGCATCTCGGTCAACAACGCCTTGCTATCATTGTTGTTCATTCCAAATCATTCCCTTTCGCCAAAGAGGAAAGCATGCCTTTTGGAAACATCCGGCTCACGCTGGTGCGATCCACGCCTAGGGCTGCGCCCACCTGCGCTTGAGTAAATCCATCTCTAACAAGCATGAGAACGAGCAGTCTCTTAATAGCACTCAGTTCTCGAGCGACTGCATCCGACTCTGAGGCCATGGCTACGCCTCCTTCTTGGTCGTTGCGTGTTTTTCTGATGCCTTTGCCTTCGCTAGGGCCACACTTACGCTGTTCGCGGAAGTTCCAAGAATTTCCCCTATTTCTTTCGGCTTCAATCCCACCCGATTGAGGAAGAAAATCTTTTCTTTCTGCGAATCCAAATTCCGAACAATGCTCCACGCATGCAGCTTTATTAACGTATCCAGCCTCTCAACGACGAAGCTTTCTTCCTCAACTTTCCCGGGCATTTTTCCCATCCTGCCTTGTACGACGACGACTGCCTTCAATGGAAAGGGGGTATAGATGCACAAGTCGAGACTCTCTTCTCTCCCCCGTCCGAATTATTATCCCAAGTTCAATCCATCGCGAGACTGTTCGACTAAAAGCTCCAGGATCTAGCCCCAGTTCTTTGGCAATTTCACTTTGTGACCTCGACCCGTCACACAGATTATAGGCCACCAATTGCTTGTCCCCCGTCTTGCTCGGGGAAACCAAACGCTCCAAAACTTCGGGCGGAAACGTTTGTCGCGCCACTGTGCCAAGTATGGCCCTTAGATACACTTCCTCATTTGCCATGCTCAGTCCTCGTCTCCCGAATTGGAATAATATAGGAACAAAGTATGGCAAATCAATAGCCCGGCCTGACTTATTCATAGCGCAAAAAATTTTCTCGGATTCTCCGCTTTAACCAATTGTTATATATTGTTTATTTAGGAGTACATCACGACGCGCGAGACTGACGAATACGACGGATTGGGACTTGACGCCCTTGGCCTAGCGCCTTGCCGTCCTGATTCAACATCTTATCCCCACCCTCCGCACCTCCCCTATCCTCTCCTGTCACCCTCCGCCCCGCCGGAGCCAGACCTGACACGGAGACCGGCCCATGCCCCGCCACAAGAAACCCACCCCCGCCGACCCCAAATCCAAACAAGAAACCCACGCCGCCTATGCCGCGCTGATGGCGCGGCTTACAGCGTTTCAGTCCGAAATCTCCGCGCAGGCGAAATCCCGCGCCACCGCCGAGGTGCCCGAGGCGGTGCTGGCGATGGCCGTCGATCTCATGGCACAGATGGCGCGCCTGATGGCCCGCGCCGTCGAGGCGCGCGGGCTGCCCGCCCTGCCCGCTGGCGGTTCCACCAGTTTTTCCGAGACCACAATCGCCTTTGCCCAGGCCCATCATGCCTTCGCGACGTTTGGCAGGCGCAAGGGGTTCGACAAGCCCGTGGCCGATGCCGAGGCCAAGGCACAGCACCAGAGAAACGCTGAAGACCTCGTGCGCATGATGAATGGCCGCATCCTCTATGGCATTCGCGACGGCTATCTCTGCCCCGTGCCCGGTGAAGACCCGCAGCGCGACACCGAGCGCCGGGCAATTTCCGAGGCCCACAAAGCCCTCGTTGCCCGCATGGAGGCCTTTCTCGGCCACGGCATCGAGATCGGCGGCGAATGGGGCATTCTCTAGAGCGTTTCCAGGATAAGTGGGCACCACTTATCCGGTTCGGAAGCGCGATAAAACAAAGACTTAGAGTAATTGAAGCGATTCGAAAAAGAGCGGAAATGCTCTAGAAGCGTTTTCAGATCCGGTGGACACCGGCTGACCGGTTCGATCCCACGACAAAACTCTGACCAAAAACTTATCCCCGCCCGCTGCCCGTCGCCTAATCTTGCTCCACGACCGCACCAGGGCGAAGATGCATACGAGCTTCGGGTGAGGACGGGATTGAAAATTGGAGGAGCATGCGTCGGAGCCCATGTCGCATCGGCCTCCGGGCACTTCGATCCCATCCGACAGGTCGGTCCGGGTTTCTCGCGGGTCGCCGCGGGGAAGGTCCAAAGCGGACGGATGGCCGGGCGAGGATCAAAAGTCCACGTCGCACTCCCGAAAGGGAGAGGGGCACCTGAATCAGTATTGGTTCAAACAAACCCCAGCCCGAGACGCCGCCATAAGCCAAAAACCCCGGTCATGAACGGCGAAGCTGGCTTCGCACACTACAAAAAATCGGATGAAGCTTGCTTCGCCGTTCATCGCCCACCTCCTATCCCCCGAGGCCCATGGCCGTCGGCCGCTTTAGTGCGCGCCGCAAAAGACCCCTCACCCCAGCCCTCTCCCCAGAGGGGCGAGGGAGTCCGGTCGCGGCTTCCCCGACGCCGCAGTTCATCTCCGGCGCTCCAGCGAGAAAAACCCTCGCCCCGCGGGGGAGAGGGTGCCCGGCAGGGCGGTGAGGGGGCCTTCCTCTGCTCCCCCAAACCTAAACACGCCATTCAGCAACGGTTCAGCCAGCCTGCGCTTTATTGCAGTCAAGGCAGACGAGAACTCTGCCAGCAACACTCGATGGGAGAAGTCGAAATGGCTCTCGGTAAAACAGCAATAAAGGGCGGCATCGCCGCTCTCATGGTCGCGATGATGACCGCAGGCGCGTTTGCCTGGGAAGCCTACGCGACAAGCCCCCTCAACGTGCGCTCGGGTCCGGGCACCAACTATTCGGTGATCGCCTCGCTCCAGCGCAACCAGGTCGTCGACGTGCAGTATTGCCGTTCGGGCTGGTGTTTCCTCGATACGGGCCGCTATGGCCGCACTGGCTGGGCGTCGCAGAACTATCTGCGCCAGGTCGGCAACTGGCAGCCGCCCCGGCCCAATCCGCCGAGCTGGCAGCCCCCGCGCCCGCACCCGCCCAGCTGGAACCCCTACCCGCCGCGCCCGCCGCATTGGGGCTACCCGCGGCCCCCGCACTGGAACCCGGGCCCGCCCCCGCGTCCCCAGCCGCCCAGCAGCCAGGTGTGCTTCAACGGCCCCAACGGTTATTTCTGCATCGGTAACTAACCAAGCACATACGGCCGGAGCGTTCTGCTCCGGCCGTATTGTTTTTTCCCCGCCCAGATCCGATATGCTACGCTTTGTGTAGTTCGTATCGATGGACCATCCGATGAAATCCTACGTCAAGCTCGCCTCTGGTCTCATGCTATCCGGTATCGGCGCCGTCGCCCTGGAACGGGCCATTGCCGGCGGCATGGCCAGCGGCAATATCCACCTTCCCGCCGGAACCGGCGGTTTGGTATCCGTCCTGGCGCTGGCGCCCCTGGCCCTCATCGCCGCCGGCGTTCTGGTTTACGTTGGAGGCGCGGTTCTTGGACTTAAATAGGAGCGTTGCCAGAAAAGGTGGAACCGGCTTTTCGGTTCGGCAACGCGACAAAGGGGAATGCCTCAAATGGTCCGCAGCCGCTCCGCATCGAGCCCGCGGGCGGCCAGCCGGGCTTTGAGGCTGCGGCGCAGAAACACGGTAATGCCGTAGATCGCCGCCCCGCCGACCGCCAGCGCCAGAAGAAACGCCCGCACCCCGCCCGCTTCGATCCCGAACCCCAGCGCCAGGAAAAACACCGCCATCCCGCCGACCGTCGCCACGTAAAACCGCCTGTCGCTCTCGGCGTGAACCTCGCGCCCCGCGCTCAGCACCGCCTCCCGCCGCTCGATATCGCTCATCACGGACAGCGCCTCGGGCAGTCCCTCGCGTTCGAGACTGGCCAGATACGCCGCCGCCCGCTCGCCAATCCGCGTCTCGACCCGCTGCGCATTCCACTTCGCCAGCATCAGATTGCCGATAATGGTGATCGCCGCCAGCCCGAGCGCCGCATAGAGCACGATAATCAAACCCGCCTGCCTCCTCATGAGTGTTGCCGTTCCAACATGGCCATCACGAACGGCTCCCGCAAGTTCTCCCCGCACGATCATCTCGTGCTAGTCTTGTTCACTCTCGGGTCAGGAACGATCCTGTATCGTAACAGGTCATTCTAGGAGCCAGTCCATGAGACTATCCCGCTGGGGCATCGCCTTCATTCAGCTCGGAGCCCTGCTCCTGGCCATCGGCTTGGTGCCTTTGGGCATCATGGCAACGCTGTTCCCCGGCGTATCCGCTCTCGTCCCGGTCCTGCTCAGCCTTTCAGTCGCCCCCCTGGGCGGCCTCTGCCTGCTTGCCGGTCTGGTCATGTGGGGGATTGGCGCGGTTCGGCGATAGCGGAACCGCAAACAAGGGCCCGGACGATGTCGCCCGGGCCGGAGAGGCAGGGATCGCCTGCCTTATTTCGCCGTCGCTTTCCGCACAGCGGCAACAATGGCGGTCAATATGCCACCGCCGACAAGGCCCGAAACGCCCTGGCTGACAAGCGCGCCGGCATCCATGCCGGTTCCCGCACCGCCCACAAGTCCAGCCAAGCCAGGCACGAGGCTCGCCAGCCACGTACCGCCGACACCGCCGATAGCTCCGGCGATGGTATTGCCCGTCGTACCAAGACTGAGATTCTTGGTCGCCGCGCCAAGACCGTTGCCACCAACGGCACCGGCCACAAGTTGGATAATGATAGAGATAATTGCTTCCATAGTGTCCCCACTTGCAAACGGGGTGCTAAAATGCACCTCCCCACATTGCCCAGCCTACGCCCTTTCTTGATTCGGGGTAAGTTGCGGTAAAACAGGGCACAAACCATTGCTTTGCCACCGTGTTCTGCCTATCTCGGAACTGGTCGGTGACAATTTGCACTCGGGACGGAAATCGAATCCATGCCGCCAGCAGCGCTGATAACAGGAGCCGCCGACAGGATCGGAGCAGCCATCGCCGCCCGCCTGGCAGCTGAAGGCTATGCGGTCGTCATCCACTATCGCTCGTCCGGCGAGAAAGCCGAGGGCCTCGCCGATGCCATCGGAGCCGATGGCGGTCTGGCCGCCGTGCTGCATGCGGACCTGGCCCGACGTGAAGACCGCATGGGCCTTATCGCCAGCGCGGCCGAGCCGTTCGGTCCATTGACAGTGCTGGTCAACAACGCCTCGGTCTTTGAGCCCGACAGCGCCGATACGCTCCATGAGGATCTTTGGGATCTGCATATGGCCGTCCACGCCGAAGCGCCGGTCTTTCTCGCCCGAGATTTCGCCGCGCAGCTTCCTGCGGGTGAAAAGGGCAATATCGTCAACATCATCGACGAACGCGTGCTCTCGCTGTCCCCGGACTATTTCTCCTACACGCTCTCGAAGTCAGTGCTCTGGACAGCGACCCGCACGCTCGCGCAATCGCTGGCCCCCCGTATCCGCGTCAATGCCATCGGCCCCGGCCCCACGCTTCCCAATACCCGCCAGTCGGAAAGCGAGTTTGAAGCGTCCCGCCAACGCCTGCCACTTCAAACCGGCGCCGATCCCGACGAGATCGCAGACGGTGTCGTCTCGATCCTCAACCTGCCCTCGATGACCGGCCAGATGATCGCGCTCGATGGCGGCGAACATCTCGAATGGAGTGCGCGCAACGCGCCGACCCCCCGCAAGCAATGACAGACGACACCCTCCCCGGCCCCGATATCATCAAGCGCTTTGTCAAAACCCTGCCCACCGGCGCGGGCGTTTATCGCATGATCGATGAAAAGGGCGACGTGATCTACGTTGGCAAAGCGCGCAATCTCAAGTCACGCGTCACCAACTACACAAGCTATGAAGGCAATTCGGTCCGCATCAACCGCATGATCGCCTCGACCCGGTCGATGGAGTTCGTGCGCACCGAAACCGAAGCGGCGGCGCTCCTGCTCGAAGCCAACATGATAAAGCGCCTTCGCCCGCGCTTTAACGTGCTGCTGCGCGACGACAAGACCTTCCCCTATATCCTGATCGCCACCGAGCACGAGGCGCCCGAACTCACCAAGCATCGCGGCTCCCGCCGCCGCAAGGGTGACTATTTCGGACCGTTCGCTTCTGCAGTCGCCGTCAGCCGCACCATCACCGCGCTGCAAAAGGCCTTCCTCTTGCGCAATTGCTCGGACAGTTTTTATGCCGCGCGCACCCGCCCCTGCCTCCAGCACCAGATCAAGCGCTGCGCCGCGCCCTGCACCGGCGTCATCTCGATCCCGGATTATAATGAACTTGTCGCCGAGGCCCGTGCCTTCCTCTCGGGCAAGACCAAAGCCGTGCAGGATCATCTGCAAAAGGAGATGAACGGGGCTGCCGAAGCGCTCGATTTCGAACGCGCCGCCATGCTGCGCGACCGTCTCGGCGCCCTGGCCCTCATTCAGGGTTCCACCGGCACCGGCGCGCAATCGCTCCCCGAGGCCGACGTCTTTGCGATCCACAATGAAGCGGGCAATTTCTGCGTGCAGGTGTTTTTCTATCGCGCGCATCAGAACTGGGGCAATTACGCTTTTTACCCGCGCGCCGATGACGACAGCACGAACGCCGAAGTGCTCGAAGCCTTCATTGCCCAGTTCTATGAAAACCGCACCCCGCCAAGGCTCGTCCTGCTGTCCGAGGACCTGGCTGAACCCGACGTCCTGCGCGAAGCCCTGTCCACCCGCGCCGACCGCGCTGTGAAGATCGAAACCCCGCGCCGCGGCGAAAAGCGCACACTGGTCGAAAACGCACTGACCAACGCCCGCGAAGCGCTGGGCCGCCACCTTTCGGATTCCGCCAGCCAACGCAAGCTGCTCGAAGCCATGGCCGATACCTTCGGTCTCGAAGAAACCCCGCGCCGCATCGAGGTTTACGACAACTCCCACATCCAGGGCACCAACGCCGTCGGCGGCATGGTCGTCGCAGGTATGGAGGGGCTGTCGAAAAAGCACTACCGCACCTTCAACATCAAATCGAAAGAGCTCACTCCCGGCGACGATTTTGGCATGATGCGCGAAGTGCTCACGCGCCGCTTTACCCGGCTGGCCAATGAGAGCGAGCCCGAAGCCGAGGACGATGCCACGGGCATGCCCGACTGGCCCGACGTGCTCCTGATCGATGGCGGCGCCGGCCAGACCAATGCCGTCAAGGCGGTGCTGGCCGAAATGAACCTGCCGCGTGACGTTACCGTCATCGGCATCGCCAAGGGCGAGGAACGCAATGCGGGCCGCGAGACTTTCTACATGGAAGGGAAAGAGCCCTTCATGCTGCCGGCCCGCGATCCGGTGCTCTATTACGTCCAGCGCCTGCGCGACGAAGCCCACCGCTTCGCCATCGGCACGCACCGCGCCCGGCGAAAAAAGGAGATGGTCAAGAACCCGCTCGACGAGATCGGCGGCATCGGCCCGACCCGCAAGCGCGCACTTTTGCAGCATTTTGGATCCGCCAAGGCCGTATCTCGCGCCTCGGTCGCCGATATCGCCACCCTACCCGGCATCTCGACCGCCATGGCGCAAATGATCTACGATCACTTCAACCAAAAATGACCCAGGGCCAAGGACACAAAATGACCGATACCAAATTCGACATGGCCCGCCTGCCAAACCTTCTCACTTACGGTCGCATTGCCGCCATTCCCGTCGTCATGCTGTTTTTGCTGGCCGATAACGGGCCGCTGCGCTGGCTGGGGCTGCTGCTTTACATTGCCGCCGCCGTCACCGATTTCTTCGACGGCTATCTCGCGCGCAAATACGGTTCGGTCTCGCCCATCGGCCGCATGCTTGATCCCATTGCCGACAAGCTGTTGGTGGGCGCGCTCCTGCTGGTCTTTTGCTTCGACGGCAGCTTCGGTGTCTGGGATTTGATCCCGGCAACGATCATCCTGCTGCGCGAAATCTTTGTTTCCGGCCTGCGCGAATTCATGGGCACCGAAAAGATCACGGTTCCGGTCTCCAAGCTCGCCAAGTACAAGACCACCGTACAACTCGTGGCGCTCGGCGTCGTTATCGCCGAACCGCTTATCCCCGGCATGCGCGAAGTGAGCGATATTCTGCTCTGGCTCGCCGCGGCCCTGACGGCCATCACCGGTTGGCAGTATTGGTCGGGCGTCTCCGCACACATGGCATGCAACGAGGACGATCTTTTATGAAAATCCTCTATTTCGCTTGGCTGCGTGAACGGCTCGGCAGGGACAGCGATGAAATAGCCCCGCCCGACTCGGTCGCAACAATAGCCGATCTCATCGACTGGCTGGCAGACCGTGACGAAGGCTTCGCCCTTGCCACCGCCAATCGCAAGCTCATCCGGGCGGCCGTCGACGACGAACTCGTCGACCACGAAACGCCTCTCGGAGGCGCACAGACAGTTGCGCTCTTTCCGCCCATGACAGGCGGATGAAATGAGCGTTACACTCCAGTCCGAGCCCTTCGATCCCGGCACCCTCTTCAACGCCTTTCTCAAGGCCAATCAGGGCGCCGGCGCCGCAGTCACCTTCACCGGGCTGGTGCGGTCGACGCCCGAAGACCCAATCACGTCGATGACGCTGGAGCACTATCCCGCGCTCGCGCAACGCCAGCTCGAAGACTTGCGTAAAAGCGCCATGGCGCGGTTCGGTCTGTACGAGGCCCGGATCGTCCATCGCTTCGGCAAGCTCTATCCCGGCGACCCTATAGTGCAGGTGATGACCCTGGCTCCACACCGGCAGGCCGCGTTCGACGGCGCCAATTTCATCATGGACACCCTCAAAACCACCGCCCCCTTCTGGAAAAAGGAGGAAGGCCCGGATGGAACGCGATGGGTCGAGGCAAAGGACAGCGACGACAAAGCCACGGCCCGCTGGTCATAAAAAAAGGCCGGAGATTTCTCCCCGGCCCTCAAATCTCTGCGATAGTGCGGCTTTTTATTCGGCAGCCGCCTGCTTGGGCTGAACTTCGCTCATATAGGCTTCCACCAGCGTCCGGCAGGCATCGGCCGGAGTGAACTTGTATTCGCCAACTTCGGAAACCGGCGTCACTTCGGCGGCCGTTCCGGTCAGGAAGCACTCGTCGAACTCTGCAAGTTCTTCGGGCTTGATGTGCCGTTCGGTGACGGTATAGCCGTTGGCCTTGGCCAGGCCGATCAACGTGCGGCGCGTGATGCCGTCGAGAAAGCAATCGGGCGTGGGTGTGGTGATCTCTTTGCCTTTGACAAAGAACACGTTCGCACCGGTCGCCTCGGCCACATAGCCGCGATAGTCGAGCATCAGCGCATCGGCATAGCCCTTGTCCATCGCGGTGTGTTTCGACAGCGTGCAGATCATGTAAAGACCGGCAGCTTTTGCCTTGCACGGAATGGTTTCCGGCGAGGGCCGCTTCCAGTCCGCCCAGCAGAGCCGAATGCCCTTGAGCCGTTCCTCGGTGGAAAAATAGCTCGGCCACACCCAGGCAGCGATCGCCAGATGCACTTTGTTGTCGCGCGCCGGCACCGAAAGGGTTTCCGACCCGCGCCAGGCGACCGGGCGCATATAGGCATCGACAAGATCGTTCTTGGCCAGCACCTGGCGGCAGGCGTCATCGATCTCGTCGGCCGAATAAGGAATAGTGAAATCGAGCGTCTTGCCCGAAAAGATCAGCCGCTCGGTATGCTCGCGCAGCTTGAACACCTCTCCGCCATAAGCGCGCTGCCCCTCAAAGACGCTGCTGGCATAGTGGAGACCGTGAGTCAGCACATGGAGCTTGGCGTCCTTCCAGGGAACCATCTCTCCATTATACCAGATCCAACCGTCTCGCTGATCCATTGGCACGGTGGCCATTTTAATCTCCCGATTATGCGTTTGTTTCCTGTGGGCCATTTGGCCGCGATCTGTGCCCCATAATGCAGTATTCTCTCACCACTTGGCAAACCAAAGCGGCTCTGTGATAAGTCACTAGAAGGCAAAGATATTGGTAGGACGATGCCAGCGCATTCTATAAATGTCAATAAGGCTGACATAAATTCAGCCATCTACGATTTCCCCGAGATGCCGATCGATATCATGGGGCTGTTCTTCTTTGCCTATCGGGACTTCGTGCGCGATGCCGATGCACTGCTTGAGATGCAGGGATTTGGCCGCGCCCATCACCGCGTCATCTATTTCGTCAATCTGCGACCGGGAATGACGGTGGCCGATCTGCTCGATATCCTGCGCATTACCAAGCAAAGCCTGGCCCGCGTCCTCCGCCAATTGATCGACAGCGGCTACGTTGCCCAGCGGCATGGCGAGACGGATCGTCGCCAGCGGTTGCTGTTTCCCACTGAGAAGGGCCGGGACTTCTTCGAGGTCCTGAGCGCCACCCAGGCCCGCCGCATAGAGGCGGCCTTTGCTGCGCTGCCCGAGCACACGCGCGAAAGTGTGCGGCACTTTTTCGCTGAAATGACCGAGCGCAGCGACCAGCAATTGCTGCGCACCCTGCGTCTCATCGAACCGATGTCGTAGGACGCAGTCAATTGGATATCATCAGCACGGTCTTTCTTGCCCTGGTTCAGGGCATCACCGAGTTTTTGCCCATCAGTTCCTCGGCCCACCTGATCCTGGGCCGCTGGCTGCTTGGCCTTCTCGGCATCGCATCGGCCACCATGACACCCGCCGAAGAGCTGGCGCTCGATATCGCGCTCCATGTCGGCTCGCTCGGCGCCGTCATTGTCTATTTCTGGCGCGACGTCGTCATGCTGTTCATGGGGTTCGTCGATGGCATTACGGGCAAGATGGGCCCTCGATTCCGCACCCTCCTGATCGTGATTGCCGCGTCCCTTCCCATCGTGGTGATCGCCTTTCTCGCCAAAGACTTCGTCACCGAAGCAGGCCGCAACATCACGATCATTGCCTGGACCACCATCATCTTCGGCGTGCTGCTCTGGCTGGCCGACCGGCGCCCCGAGCAAAAAGGCACCCTCGAGACCCTCTCGCTCCGCGACGCGATGGTTGTGGGCCTTGCCCAATGCATTGCAATCATTCCTGGCGTCTCCCGCTCGGGCATATGCATGACCGCCGGGCGCTTCGTGGGCATGGATCGCCCGCTCTCCGCCCGCCTCGCCATGCTGCTCTCGATTCCCACCATCCTGGGCGCCGGCGTCCTCGCCGGATACGATCTCTACAAGGCCGGCAATGCCGAGGTGACCTCGGACGCGCTGTTCGGCGGCGTTCTTGCCTTTTTTGCCGCGCTGGCCAGCATTGCGCTGTTGATGAAATGGCTGCAACGCCAGTCCTACACGCCCTTTGTGATCTACCGGGTCGTGCTAGGCGCGCTCCTTCTGGGCCTCATCTACGCGGGCATCGCGTAAATCCTCAGCTTCGGGAGGCACGGCAAGACCGGCGCCCCCTTCAGCGTCGGACTGATCGAGGTCGTGGATCCATTCACGCCACATCGAGACAAACAGCGCCATGAGAACCGGGCCGATGAAAAGGCCCACAAAACCCATGGTCTTGACCCCGCCGATCAACCCGAAGAACGTCGGCAGGAAG
Organism: Rhizobiales bacterium UBA1912; assembly: GCA_002337455.1. Lineage (GTDB taxonomy): Bacteria > Pseudomonadota > Alphaproteobacteria > Rhizobiales > Devosiaceae > Pelagibacterium. The sequence continues at coordinate 62,508 of DDGC01000030.1, forward strand.
GGCAGCTTGATTGGTCCACCAACCAGCTTGGGCCGTAGCGTCTTGTCGACAATGAACAGCTCCACCGAGCCCCAAACGAACAGCGCAATGCCGGGAACGATAGAACCGCTGGCCATCAGATAGATCGAAACCAGCGTGAACGAGAGCGGCGCACCGCCCGGGATCATCGCGGCAACGCCGGTAATAACGCCCAGCAGCACCGGCGATGGCGCACCCGCTAAAGCATAGGCAATGCCCAGCACGATGCCCTCGCCAATGGCGATGATGGTCATGCCCGTCACCGTCGAACTGATGGTCGCCGGCACCACTCTCGACAGCCTTTGCCAGCGCGTGGGCAAAATGCGCTCGCCGAACCGGTCGAGCTGCGCGGCCAGATAGGCCCCGTCGCGATAAACAAACAGCAGCGCGATCAGCATGAACAGCAGGTTCAGCGCCAGATCGAGAAAGCTCCCGCCCGCCGCAAGAACCGTCTGGTAGATACTGTAAACATTGGCGCCGCCGATATAGGCAACATACTGGCCCAGCGCGCCTGGCCTCCCCACATAGAGGTCCCACTGCTCGGTCGCCCACTCCCCCACCATCGGCAATGTGGCAAACCAGCTGGGCGCTGCAGCGCCATTGGTATTTGTAGCCAGGACCCACCCTATAAGCTGTCGCGCCTCATTGGTCGCGTAAGTCAAAGCCATCAGGATCGGGATCAGGATGAACAGCACGATCACCGCGATCATCAGGCTGGCCGCCAGCGTGCGATTGCCGCCCACGGTGCCCAGCACACGCCGATAGACCGGCCAGCTTGCAAAGCCGATAATCAAGGCAGCAAGAACGGGAACCAGAAAGCCGTGAAAGAAATAAACGCAGGCGAGAAGGATCAGGATGATCAGCCAGCGCGCCACCGCCATGGGCGGCACAAGCGCCGAGCGGTTCGATCCAAGCAGACGCGGTTCGCGTTCGGTAGGGATAGGGTCCGGCTTGGTCACATGCAGCTTCCGCTCTGAGGAGATCCACCTATATGGTAAAGCCGGACGCCAAGACAAGCGAACCTTCGCGAGCACTCACATCAGCTTGCGGCCATCGGGTACTGGCTTGTCGATCGCCGCAAGAACAATGGCGCCGTTCTCATCCTCGAAACCAAGCGTGAGCACTTCCGATTTCAGCGGCCCGATCTGGCGCGGCGGAAAATTGACAACAGCCATCACCTGTCGTCCCACCAGTTCCTCTGGTGTGTAGTGGACGGTTATCTGGGCCGAAGATTTCTTGACGCCGAGTTCGGGGCCGAAATCGATAAGCAAAATTATCGCCGGCTTGCGCGCTTCGGGAAAGGGCCGCGCCTCGACGACAGTTCCGGTGCGGATATCGACCTTGAGAAAATCGTCAAACGAGATCGCTTCGCTCATTGCCCCAGTTCTTCGCTTCGCTTGCGGGCCGCGCTGATCGCGCGCTTCATCAAAGCGCCGAGCCCGTCGGGCGCCATCAACACATCTAGCGCCGCCTGCGTCGTCCCGTTGGGTGACGTGACGTTCTTGCGCAACTGTGCGGCTTCGCTGTCATCCGCTTCCATCAAGGCAGCGGCACCAACTACCGTCTGGCGTGCCAAAACCATCGCCTGATCCGGGCTCAGCCCTTCCGCTTCACCAGCCGCCGCCATGGCTTCGACAAGATGAAACACATAAGCCGGACCGGACCCCGAAACGGCAGTAACCGCATCGATCAGTGTCTCGTCCTCAACCCAGACCACGCCACCGGCCGCGGCCAACAGCGCCTCGGTCAAGTCCCGATCTGCTGCCGTAACGGCGTCTCCTGCAAAAGCGCCCGAGATCCCCTTGCCGATCTGGGCCGGTGTATTGGGCATGGTGCGCACTACGCGGTCGGTGCCCAGCCTGGCCACGATTTTGTCCGACGAAATCCCCGCCGCAATCGAAACGACCAGCGTGTCCGCGCCGATCACCGGTTTGGCCATCCCGAGCACGCCATCCATGATCTGCGGCTTGACGGCCAGCACCACGACCCGCGGCGTCGCGTCGGGCAGGTCGGCGCGCAACGTGGCGCCATGCTGGTCCGCAAATGCCGAAACGCTTTCATGGGGTTGCGGGTCGACAAGCGTCAGGGCCGGGCCGGGCAAGCCGCCACGCACCCAGCCCGAGGCCATCGCCATACCCATCTTCCCGGCGCCGATCAGCAGCACGGTGCCAGCATCGGAAAGGCTCATGCCTGCCCCACGGTTTCAAACATCACTTCCGCTAGGGCGTCTGCGGCCGATTTGCCGGCCCAGACCACGAACTGGAAGGCCTGATAATAGAGATCACAACTCTCGGTCGCCGAACGCAACAACGCCTCGCATTGCTGCGGCGAGACTTCCGCTCCACCCGAAAGCAGGTGCGAATTGCGGAACAGCACGACGCCTTCCTTGCTCCAGATATCGAAATGACCGATCCACAGCTGCTCGTTGATAAGCGAGATGAGCTGTTTGATTTCACCACGCCGCGCCTCGGGCACCTTCAGATCGAACGCACAGGCGAGATGAAGCGATTCCATCTCCTCCATCCAGTTGAACGACACATGATAGTCGCTCCAACCCCCTTTGACCGAAATGGAGATTTCGTCAGCGTCCTGCCGCTCGAAAGACCAGTCGCTGATCGCGGCGATGTGCTCGATAATATCGACCGGGTGAATGGTCCGATCAAGTTCCAATTCGAGGAGTGACATGGCTGGCTCCGCACGCTTATGCGTTGGTTCGAAGATGCAGCGGCCGACAGGATGCCGGACGCCTTACGCGGCACAACCGAACCGGCTTGGCCGGAGACAGGATGTACGAATCGTCATTGAATTCGACTGTACACTGCACCCCCGGCGCGGACCCAGAAACGCGGACCCAAAACCGAAATTCTCTTGTGGATGATCGGAGCGATATGGTTAACGGGTTATTAACAAACCCTTCAAACAACAGGGTTTTACACCACTGTCACAAAGCGCCTCAGCGGGCGCGGCCTTCAGCGAGATCGCGAGCCCATCCCGCCATACCCCAACTCTGCGCCATCGCGGACGCCGCCATGTTGTCATAGGCCACCTGCCGCAGATTGACGTGGCATTTCCCTTTCGACAGCTCGACAATGGCATAGGCGGCCGCTGGTGAAAGCCGCGCCGCTGATTCAGGGTCGTTCATGTTGAACGAGGGTCGCCCCACGCTCCCGGGATTGAAGACGATCCGGCCGTCGTCCAGCGTCGCCACCCGCGCAATATGGGTATGGCCGCAACAATAGACCGGACAATCGGCATGGGGCAGTTCAGCCTCTACCTCTTCGAGCGAAGAAACACGGAATCCGTGCTTTTTGACCTTGCGATCCAGCCAATAGGTTTCGTCCGAGCGGGGCGATCCATGGCTCATGAAAATCGCATCGGCATAAATGGCCGTCTCTGGCAGTTGCTTGAGCCAATTCATCGGCTGACCCTCGATAGCGTCGATGATCTTCAGATCATCCTCATCGAGCAAATCCGCATCGCCCTCTGCCAGATAGCGATCGGTATTGCCCCGGATCGCCACCATATCGAGTTCGGCCATGACCGCCGCAGTCTTTTTGGGCCACAACGGTCCGGCGAAATGATCGCCCAGATTGAGGATCTTTTCCACGTCGTGCCGTGCGATATCGGCCAGCACCGCTTCGAGCGCCAGCACATTGGCGTGAACATCGGAGATGACGGCGACCCGCATGGATAATACTCAGGTCGTCTTCTTGCGGCGCTTGAACGCTTCGAGTTCGCGGCGCAGAGCCTCGATTTCCTCGCCCTGGATGCTCACCAGTTCGCGCAGCGCGTCATAATCTTCACGCTTTACAAGATTGAGATCGTTGACGACCCGCTCCATCTGCCCCCTGAAGGCCGTTTCAGCCTCACGGCGCGCGCCATCGGCAACCGAGGCAGCATCGTTCATCAGCCGCCCGAGATCATCGAAAAACTTTTGTCCTTGCGACATCGCTCACTTCCTCTTGTTTGGCCGTCCGGCCCACTGCCAACTATGTAGGGGCTCCAGAGCCGCTTGACCAGAGCCGGTCCGGGCGGCATGGTCCCGCAAAATTGCAATCAGCCTCGAGGCTCAACGTGCCCTTCCCCATGATCGATCCGGTCGCCTTCGCCATCGGCCCCATCGTCATCCGCTGGTACGCACTGGCCTATCTGGCGGGCATTTTCCTTGGGGTAGGCTACGGCATGCTGCTTCTGAGGCGCAAATCGCTATGGGTCGACGGCACCCCGCCCATGACTCCCGATGAACTGTTCGATTTCACGTTCTGGATCGTTATCGGCATCATCGTCGGCGGTCGACTGGGCTACGTCGTGTTTTACGATCCGCTGGTCTTTGCCGCAAATCCGGGCCAGATCATCGCCCTTTGGGACGGTGGCATGAGCTTTCACGGCGGCATGCTCGGCCTGATGGTTGCCATGATCGTCTATCTCAGCCGCAAAAAGGCCAATGTCCTGTCGGGCCTGGACCTGCTCGCCTGCTGTGCCACCATCGGTCTGTTCCTTGGCCGGGTCGCCAATTTTATCAATGCAGAGCTGTACGGATCGGTCACAACGATGCCCTGGGGGGTGATCTTTCCCGGAGCCGGCGACCTGCCGCGCCACCCCAGCCAGCTCTATGAAGGATTGCTTGAAGGCGTTCTCCTATTCCTCGTCATCCGCTATTTCACCCACGTCAAACTCGTCTTGCGCCGTCCCGGCATTGCCGCCGGCATCTTCGGTATCGGGTATGGGCTTTCGCGCATCTTCGTTGAGTTTTTCCGCCTGCCTGACAGCCATATCGGCTACCTCGCCTTTGGCTGGTTGACCATGGGCATGGTGCTCTCGCTGCCCATCGTCATCGCCGGCATCGCACTGATCCTGTGGGCCCAGAAGCGCCGCCATGCCTGATACTGGCCTTTCTCTCGGTGATCTGATCGACATGCAGATTCGCCAGCAGGGGCCGATGTCTCTGGCGGCCTATATGGGCCTGTGCCTCACCCATCCCACGCGCGGCTATTATCGCAAGGCCGACCCGCTCGGCGCCCGCGGCGATTTCATCACTGCCCCTGAAATCAGCCAGACCTTCGGTGAAATGATGGGCGCCTGGATCGCCGACCTTTATCTCCAGATGGGTTTACCGGAAAAGTTCACCCTGCTCGAACTCGGCCCCGGCCGTGGCACCTTGCTCGCCGACGCCCTGCGCGTCGCCACCCGTGCCACCGGCTTCGCCAAGGCGCTCGACCTCAAGCTTTATGAGACCAACCCGGTCCTCACCGCCATGCAGCGCGAAAAACTGTCGGCTTATTCGCCTGACTGGATCGAGGACGTGGAAGCTCTCGGCAACTCTCCCCTCATCATCATCGCCAACGAATTCTTCGACGCTTTGCCCGTCCGGCAATTCGTCAGGCGCGACGGCAAATGGTACGAACGCAGCGTTGGCCTCGCGGATGGCCATCGCGTGTTCGGTCTTTCGCCGACGCCTTATGAGGAGGCGCTGATCGGTGACGCCTTTGCCTCGGCAGGCGACGGCGAAGTCGCCGAAATCGGCCTGGCGGGCCAACAGTTCATGGGCCAGCTCTGCCGCCTCGTCGCCCCGCGCGGCGGCGCGCTCCTCGCCATCGATTACGGCCATGAGCGCACCCAACCGGGCGAGACACTGCAAGCGCTGACCCGGCACGCCCCTGTCGATCCGCTCGCCCAACCGGGGGCTGCCGACCTCACAACGCATGTGGATTTTGAAGCGCTGGGTCGCGCTGGGCGCATGGCTGGGTTGACGGTCCACCCCATTGTGACCCAGGGGCGTTTTCTTACATCATTGGGGCTGGCCGAGCGTCATTCCGCGCTCGCCACGGCAAACCCGGAAAAGGCCGCCTCCCTCGCATCGGCCTTCGACCGACTCACAGGGGCCGGCCAGATGGGTGAGCTGTTCAAGGTCCTGTGCGCAGCCAGCCCGGGACTGCGTCCGGCGGGATTCCCCGCATAACGAAAGCCTGCCTCACAATGCACCCACCTGTCGAAAAGAGCCCCGCAATCACCGCCGCCGCTGCAATCCGCCACGGGTTCTTCGGGCGACGCGGCGGCGTGTCGGAGGGCGAATTCGCCTCGCTCAACGCTTCGCGTTCGGTCGGTGACGACACGGCCAATGTTGTCGATAACGTCCACCGCGCCGTCATGGCCCTCAAGGGCGGCCCCATCGAAGTCGCGCTCGTCAAGCAGGTCCACGGCACGCATGTCCATGTCGTCGACCAAAGCTTCGATCTCAACGACCGACCTGAAGCCGATGCGCTGGTCACCGCCCGGTCCGGTATCGCGCTGGGCATTCTGACCGCAGATTGTGTGCCCATCCTACTCGCAGATCCCAAGGCGGGGATAATCGGCGCGGCCCATGCCGGCTGGAAGGGCGCCGTCGGCGGCATACTGGCCAATACCTTGGCCGCCATGGAAAATCTGGGCGCCTCCCGCGCCGACATCATCGCCGCCGTCGGCCCCGCCATCTCGGCTGAAAATTACGAGATCGGCGATGAGATGGCCCAAGAGATTCGCGCCCAATTCCCCGACGCTGCCGATTTCATCGTCACAAAGGGCTGGCCAAAGCCCCATTTCGACGTGCCCGGCCTCGTGCTGGCGCAGGCAAAAGCCTTGGGGCTCGGCACAATCGAGTCGGTCGGGAGTTGCACCTACGCCCACCCCGATCTCTACTTCTCCCACCGTCACGCAACGCACAACAACACCCGGGCCGGTCGCCAGATCGCGCTCATTGCCAGGGGCTAATGGCCTGTGCAGAAGGGCAACACCGTTAACCGCCCTTCACCTTCATTCAAAAGTCATATTGAGTTTACCCGTTCCGGGGTCTAAACGTCCGCCCAACAAGCTCGGGGCATTGGCGGCCTCTGGCGATCAGGGCACACATAGAGGCTGACCATGAAGCTGGTGACGGGCAACTCAAACCTCACCGTGGCCAAGGCCGTTTCCAACTACCTCGAAATTCCGCTGACCGATGCGTCGGTCAAGAAATTCGCCGACAAGGAAATTTTCGTGGAAATCCACGAAAACGTGCGCGGCGAGGATGTGTTCATCCTCCAGTCCACGTCCTTCCCGGCCAATGACAACCTCATGGAATTGCTGATCCTGATCGACGCCATGCGCCGGTCCTCTGCCCGCCGCATCACCGCGGTGCTGCCCTATTACGGCTACGCGCGCCAGGATCGCAAATCGGCCCCGCGCACGCCGATCTCGGCCAAACTCGTGGCCAACCTCATCACCCATGCCGGTGCAAACCGCATTCTGACCCTGGATCTGCACGCACCGCAAATCCAGGGTTTTTTCGATATCCCGACCGATAACCTCTATGCCGCCCCGGTGCTCACCCGCGACATCGCCGAGAACTACGACACCTCCAAGGTGATGATCGTTTCCCCCGACGTCGGTGGCGTGCTGCGGGCCCGCAACGTAGCCAACCGCATCGGCGCGCAACTGGCCATCGTCGACAAGCGCCGCCCGCGGGCCGGCGTGTCCGAAGTGATGAACATCATCGGCGACGTCGAAGGCCAGTCCTGCATCCTGATCGACGATATCGTCGATTCCGGTGGCACGCTGGTCAATGCGGCCGAAGCGCTGCTCAATGCGGGTGCCAAGGAAGTCTCGGCCTATATCACTCATGGCGTGCTCTCGGGCGACGCCCCGGCCCGCATCGCGCAATCGCGGCTCAAGGAACTGGTGACCACCGATTCCATCGAGATGACCGAGGCCGTGGCCAAGGTCGACAAGATCCGCCATATCTCGATCGCCACGCTGATCGGGGAAGCCATTGCGCGCACCGCATCCGAGCAGTCGGTTTCGAGCCTTTTCGACTGATTGCTGCAAGCGGACAAGGTTAACAACAGCTTAACACCGATGCCCGGAATCGTCCCGGCTGCCGCATGATCGACGAATCTCTCACGCTGCCATTGTCGAAATGGACGCGAGGGAGTTTTGACCGATGGCAACGACTCAGCCACAAGCGCTGCCTGTACGCGGAACTTTGCACTGGCTGCGGCATTTTCCTTTTTTACGGAAGATCCGGTGGGGCGAGCCAGCCATAACCGCGTACGCTGCGTATGTGGAAGTATCAGTGACCAAGACCCCTCCCCGCCACCCTCTGGTGGCACCGCGCTCAAGCGCCGAGACTGAGCTATTGGCTCTTCTCGATGAAATTCCCAGTTGGCCCGATGCGATGCTCGTGCATATGCACAAACGCTTCGGCACCAGCCGTCTGTTCCGTGTCCATCACGATCCTGACGGACCGTTGACTGAACGCGCCCTGACCCTGCGCGCCGCCGCGCTGGACGAAATGGGCCGCCGCGGGCTCGAAGCACTGGCCGAAGACGAAAACTAGAATCAACGGCCTCTTGCCCATTTTTCCCCCCTCCTATATAGACCCGCTCCATGAAGCGTTCGTCACCCCTGGAGGACGGGCGCGCGTTTCTTTTTGTGAGAAGCGCACCCAACAATGGATGATTTCCATGAGCGTCGAGCTGAAGGCTTCGGTGCGGGACCGGGTGGGCAAGGGGGCCGCTCGTGAACTGCGCCGTCAAGGTCTGGTTCCTGCCGTAATTTACGGCGATAAGAAAGCCCCTCTTTCTATCGCGATTTCCTACAAGGACACGTTCCGCAAGATTCATGACGGCGGGTTCCTTTCGCACGTCATCGAGATCGACGTGGACGGCTCCAAGCACCGCGTGATCCCCAAGGATTACCAGCTTGAACCCGTGCGCGACTTCCTCGTGCATGTGGACTTCCTGCGCGTGGGCAAGAATTCGACCCTCACGGTCGAAGTCCCCGTCCACTTCGAGAACGAGGAAAAGTCTCCCGGTCTCAAGAAGGGCGGCGTGCTCAACGTCGTGCGCCACACAGTGGAAGTCTCGGTTCCGGCCGATTCGATCCCCGAATATCTCGTGGTCGATCTGTCCAAGGCCGAAGTCGGCGATTCGCTGCACATCTCGGCTGTGGACCTGCCCAAGGGCGTTGTCCCGACCATCACCGATCGCGACTTCACCATCGCCACCATCGCTGCTCCGTCCGCCCTGCGCTCCTCTGAAGGCGCAGAAGACACCGCTGCCGATGAAGGCGACGAAGACGAAAAAGACGAAGAATAATATCTTCGGGCCGGCGGCTCGGAGCGCTTCCAGGAAAAGTGGTATCCACTTTCCGGTTCGGAAGCGTGACCAGCAAAGTGCCGCCGGCCTTTCTATCTCCGGAGAGATGCGATGCACCTTATTGTAGGGCTCGGCAATCCCGGCGCCGAATACGCCGCCCACCGGCACAATATCGGCTTTCTGGCCGTCGACGAGATCGCCCGCCAACACAGTTTCCCGCCCTTTCGCCAGAAATTTTCCGCCCTCGTTTCCGAAGGCGTGATCGATGGCGAAAAGATCATGCTGATGAAGCCCCAGACCTTCATGAACCGCTCGGGCGATTCCGTCGCCCAGGCCGTCCAGTTCTATAAGCTCTCTCCCGCCGACATCTCGGTCATTCACGATGAACTCGACCTCGCGCCCGGCAAGGTCCGCGTGAAGACAGGCGGCGGCAATGGCGGCCACAACGGCTTGCGCTCCATCGAAAGCCATCTGGGCAAGGATTTCATCCGCATCCGTCTGGGCATCGGCCATCCAGGTCATAAGGATCGCGTGCATTCCCATGTGCTCTCCAACTTCCACAAGGCCGAAAACGAGTGGCTCGAGCCTCTGCTCGATGCGCTGGCCAAAAACGCCGCTCTGATTGCCAAGGGCGACGCGGCGGGGCTGATGAACAAGCTAGCCCTCGCGATGCCTTCAGCGCCCAAGGCGGAAACCGCCAGCGCAAAGCCTGCGCCAAAGGCGCAAAGCCACATCCGGCAGGCCCGCGACTCGGCTCCCAAGACCAGGCTCCCCGAATCCGGTCCCATGGCCGACATGCTCAAAAAGCTGTTCGGGAAGAAGGACTGAGGGTACTCGCTTGCGGAGGTAATCCGACTACCGCTCAAGGCCCCCCCTCACCCCAGCCCTCTCCCCAGAGGGGCGAGGGAGCCCCGCGGCGGCTCCCGGGTGCTGGAGTTTATCTCCGCGCTTCGGCGAGCTTAACCCTCGCCCCTCCGGGGAGAGGGTGGCCGGCGGGCCGGTGAGGGGGCCTTTTCTGAACATGCGAAAACCTCCGACGGCGAGATCGCCTCGGCTTGTGGTGGGATAGACGGCATGGGGCGATGAACGCTCCGCACTGAAGTTTGTTTTATATGAAGCGATCATCGCCCCACGCATCCGGGGTTTTAGGCTTATGGCGGCATCTCGGGCTGGGGTTTGTCGGGATGACACCGTTGCCGGTGACATCCGCGGTGCCCCTCTCCCTTTCGGAAGTACGACGTGGAACGCCTGGCTCCTCGTCCGGCCTCTGTCCGCTTTGGGCCTTCCCTGCAGCGACCCGCAAAGAACCCGAACCAAACCCGCTCAAACGTTCGTTGCGCTTGCGTCCATGTGCGCGGGTTCGTGGGAGGGAGTATGCTTGCGGCAGGGAGAGCGGGGATAAGTTTTATCCGCCGCGTCTCAACCCCCTCCATCGTCATCCTCGGGCCCGACCCGGGGATCCGCTGCATCGGGGGAGCCGGTGAAGGGGTTGAGGATCGCTGAGGTGCGACGAGCATCACTTCTGCTGTCCCCGCGGTCGCGTTGCGGATCCCCGGGTCACGCCCGAGGATGACGAGGGGTGGGGGCGAGGGGCAGACCGCTGGCGGCTGTGGGTTCGGGGTTAATGGGAAGGCTGAGACGCGAGGAGGCGAAGACGGAACCGCGACACCCATTGCAAAACCTTGACTTCTCCCCGCGCCTGCACGAGTTAAGGCCCAACGCTTTCTGCGCCCGTCCGGGCGCCATCTCCGAGGTAATCCCATGGGTTTCAAATGCGGCATCGTCGGTCTGCCCAATGTCGGCAAATCGACGCTTTTCAACGCCCTCACCCAGACTGCGGCCGCCCAGGCGGCAAACTTTCCGTTTTGCACAATCGAGCCCAATGTCGGCGAAGTGTCCGTTCCCGATGAACGGCTCGACAAGCTGGCCGAAATCGGCAAGTCCAAGGAAGTGATCCCCACGCGCCTCTCGTTCGTGGACATCGCCGGCCTGGTCAAGGGCGCCTCCAAGGGGGAAGGCCTGGGCAACCAGTTCCTCGCCAACATTCGCGAATGCGACGCCATCGCCTATGTGCTGCGCTGCTTTGAGAACGACGACATCATCCACGTTGCAGGCAAGGTCGACCCCATCGCCGACGCAGAAGTCGTCGAAACCGAATTGATGTTGGCCGACCTCGAAAGCCTCGAAAAGCGCGTTGGCGGGCTGGAAAAGAAAATCCGCGCCAACGACAAGGACGCAAAGCTGACCCTCGAGTTGGTCAATCGCGCCAAGGCGCTGCTCGAAGAGGGCAAGCCCGCCCGCCACACCGAGCGGGCCGCCGACGAGGAAAAGGCATTCAAAGAACTCCAGCTCCTCACCGCCAAGCCGGTGCTCTATGTCTGCAACGTCGACGAATCCGCCGCCGCGACCGGCAACGAGCACACAAAAAAGGTCGAGGATTACGCCAAGGGGCACGAGGCTCGCACGGTGGTCATCTGCGCCGAGATCGAGGCCGAACTGGCCGGGCTGGACGCGGCCGATCGCTCCGATTACCTGTCTTCGCTCGGACTGGAAGAGCCGGGCCTCAACAAGCTGATCCGCGAGGGCTACAAGCTCTTGCACCTGCAGACCTATTTTACCGTAGGGCCTAAGGAAGCGCGCGCCTGGACCATTCCGGTGGGCACCAAAGCCCCGCAGGCTGCCGGGGTCATCCACACCGATTTCGAGCGCGGCTTCATCCGCGCCCAGACCATCGCCTACGATGATTTCGTATCGTTCGGTGGCGAAGTGGCCGCCAAGGAAGCCGGCAAGGCGCGCGACGAGGGCAAGGAATACGTCGTCAAGGACGGCGACGTGATGCTCTTCAAGTTCAACACCTGAACCGAGACGGCGGGGCTTTTCTCTCGGCCAAGCGAATCGCTTATCGTGCGCTGCCCGGTGCGGCAGGAGAGGCAAATGAAATTCGACCTGGCGCTTGTCTCTCCGCCGCTCAAATCCATCATGGGCAAATATCTGCGGTCGGCACGGGCCATTCTGGCCCTGGTCATCGTGCTGACCATACTCGGCTCGCTGACCACAATTGCAGCGCCCTTTGTCTTTACGCGCCTCATCGACCAGATCGATCCCGCCAATTTCGCAGAAGGCCTGATCTGGGGCTTCATGGCTTATGCGGCGTTGATGGGCGCCGCGTTCACGATCCAGCGCATGTCGAGCTTTCTGACCTTCATGACGTCCGAAAGCCTGAACTTCGTCACGTCGACCGCCTTTTTCGAGCGCATCGCCGGCAAGGCGTCGGGCTTTTTTCTCGATCATAACCCGGTCGAAATCGAAACCGCCCAGCACCGGGGTCTCGAAGCGCTCAATATCATCGTTCAGTTCACCCTCGCTGCCCTCCTGCCCGGCGGGCTGCAGGTGATCCTGAGCCTTGTAATGCTCTCTACCGTGCTGAGCCCCGATATTGCGCTGATCGTCGTGGTCTATGGCGTGGCCTATATCGCGCTCGTGGCGCGGGCTACGCGGCAGACCCGCGCACATCTCGATGAGGCCATCGAGCATTCGCAGGCCAGCTCGCGTTTTATCGGCAACGCCATTTCCAGCATGGACACCCTGCGCCAGTTCGGCTCCGCCCGCTGGATGATCGGCCAGTTCACGACCCGCCAACACTCGGCCCATGAGGCGTGGCGGCGGTATGCCATGACCCATGTGCGCTATGCCCTGCTGTTCGGGGCGGCGCTGGCGGCTCAGTTCGCGCTGACACTGTGGCTGCTGGTGCCCCGTGTCGCCGAGGGCAGCCTGACGGTGGGCGATCTGGTGCTGTTCAACACCCTGCTGCTGCAACTCAACATGCCCTTCCAGATGATGGGGCAGGCCATCCAGCAGATGGCGCAGTCCTATTCGAAATTCCTTCCCTTCGCCCGAATGTGGCAGGCCGAAGCCCATGACGATTTCGAACGCGCCGACGGTTTTGCGCTCGGGGACGGCACGGTCACCTTTGAAGATGTGGGCTATCTTTACCCCAACGGGCGGGGCGTGCAGGGCGCCAGCTTTGTCGCGCGCCGCGGTACGATCACCTACATCACGGGCGATACTGGCTCGGGCAAATCGACGCTGTTCAAGCTGCTGCTAAAATCCATGAGTGCGCAATCGGGTGCCATTACCATCGATGGGGTGCCCATCGACGCGGTATCGCGAGCCGACTGGTTCGCCCATGTCGCCGCCGTGCCCCAGGACGTGGTGTTGCTCAACGACACGCTGGCCACCAACATCGTTCTGGGCCGCCCCTACGACGAAGCGCGCCTGCGCCGCGCCGCCGAGCGCGCTGCGGTTCTGGGGTTCATCGAAGGGCTGGAGGACGGCTTTGAGACGGTGGTGGGCGAACGCGGGCTCAAGCTTTCCGGAGGCGAACGCCAACGCATCGCGATCGCCCGCGCGCTCTATGCCGACCCGGCCATCGTGCTGCTCGACGAAGCCAGCTCGGCGCTGGATGCCGACACCGAAAAGGACATAATGGACCAGTTGCGCCTGATCTGCGATCAGGTGACGATCATCGCCATCACCCACCGGCTCAGCGTAATTGCGCCCCACGATACTGTGGTCGCCATCGGCCCCGTTGATCAATAGAACTGCCCCTTGCTTCGTCGACGCCCATGGGGCACAATTGATGTTGACGTAAAGGACAATTAAGTGACCAATACGATAACAAAAGATCGGCTCCATTTCGAAGATCTGACGGTCGGCGAAACCATTGCCCTGGGCCCGCGCACCGTCAGCAAGGCCGACATCATCGAATTTGCCACCGAGTTCGATCCCTTCCCCTTTCACCTCGATGAAAAGGCGGCAAAGGAAAGCCTGCTCGGCGGATTGGCCTCGAGTGGCTGGCAGACCGGGGCGCTTTCACTGCGCATGCTGGTCGATGCGTTTCTCTCGAAAGTCGCCTCGATGGGCGGGCTGGGCTTTACCGACCTCAAATGGAAGCGGCCGCTGATGAAAGGCGATACGCTATCAGGCACCGCGACGATAACGTCCCTGCGCCGCTCGGCCAGCCATGCCAATATGGGCATCATCACGATAGGCTTCGACATGCGTAACCAGAAGAACCAGCAGGTGATGACCCTCAGCCTCACCAATCTGGTCGAAGTGCGCGACCCCTCCGCTGCCGTGTCCGAGGCCGCGCAATGACCCGCTGGTTCGAAGAAGTCCAGATCGACCAGCCTTTCGATCTGGGCAGCCATACATTTACGGCCGAAGAGATCGTCCGCTTCGGTACGCTCTACGACCCGCAATATTTTCACGTCGACGCCGACGCCGCGGCCCACTCCCATTTCGGCGGGCTGGTAGCCTCGGGCTGGCACACGGTCAGCGTCGGGCACCGCCTGATGGTCGATCGGCTCGTGGCCGAAGAAGATGTTGTGCGCGCCGAAGGCGGCGAACCGGGGGTCTCCGGCCCCTCGCCCGGCGTCAATCGCATGGATTTCAAGGCGCCGGTACGACCCGGCGATACCGTGCGCTACACCCTGACCGTTACGGGAAAACGGCCGTCCAATTCCATTCCCGGCTGGGGCCTGCTTTTCAACCTGCTCGAAGCGCATAACCAGAACGGCGAACTCGTCTATTCGGCCGACCTCGTGGGCTTTTCGAAACGGCGCGATTACACGATGCCGCTCAAGCTGCGCGCCATGATGGCGCTGGCAAAGGTGCCGGGGCTCAAGACTCTGGTGCGCCGATGAGCCCGCTTGAGCGCCTGGCAATTGTCCTCGCTGGTCTGCTTGGTGCGTCCGGAGTTGCGGCGGCGGCTGGATCATCGCACGCTGGCGCCGCGCTGCTCGGCCCCTATTCGCTGATTGCCTTGACCCACGCCCCGGCCATTCTCGCCCTGGCGCTGGCACCTCTGCCAAAGATATTCAACTGGGCCCTGATTGCCCTGATGATCGGCGCATTCTTTTTTTGCGGCGACCTGGCACTGCGCTATTTCGCCGGCGCGTCTCCCCTCCCGCTGCTCGCTCCTGCCGGCGGCATGATGCTGATTGCGGGCTGGCTTTTCGTGTTCATTGGCGGCCTTTTCGGGCGGCGCGGTTGACAGGACCATTTTCCTGTGTTTTCATCGGCTCGTTCACAAGAACCGATGATGAGGCCCCGACTCCGATGATCTGATATCGTAACGCGCCAGCGCAGATGCCCGGAACACACCTTGCCATTTCATTGGCAATGGTCGGGTATGGTGGCGGCGGTGATGAGTATATCGGATTTGCGAGAGTTGGCGATCGGCAGCTTATGGCTTGCGGCCTTCTCCCCTGAAAACAGCCGGACAAGCCGATGGCGCAAGCCAGACATTGGCCGTAAAGCGCTGTGATTGTACGATAAATTTCGTGCAAGTTCCGAACTCAACGACCGATCCCGTTTCCAGGGACCGTGCCCGCCATCCCATGCCCGCTCACCCGGCCATCTGACGCTGCCCGAAATTTTCCAGCTCGTAACCGGCACACGCAACGGCCCTGTCCGGCCGTTCACCCGTGGCCATCCGAAGCCTATCGTCCCTTCACCGAACAAAGTTCGCGTGAACAGGGATGGTATTGGAAAATAGGATTAATATCCTATACTGGAGTTGCCATGAAAGGCAAAATGTACAAACTCACCGGCACGGGACGCTTCGGAAAGTCCCCTACCCTCAAAGGTCCGCGCAGCGGCCCACCCCTGCCCGGCAAACGCAAGGAGAGCATCGAGAGCCACTTGCCCAGAACGGACAGTCTGCCGCTGCCCTTGCCCGACAAACTGCGGGGCAAATAATGCTCCTTCTGGGCCGGCTCTCAGCCGGCCCTTTTTTCGTCCCAGACGGCGCCGATCCGCGGCATGCTGGTTTCGATCCAGTCGGCCAATCCGCCCACCTTTTCGGCAGCCTCACGTCCCAGAGGCGTGAGGCTGTATTCGACATGCGGGGGGACGACCGGATAGGCGCGGCGATCGACCATGCCGTCGTCTTCGAGCCATTGCAGGGTCTGGGCCAGCATGCGCTCGCTTACCCCTCCGACCTTGCGACGCAACTCGCTGAACCTGTGAGTGCCCCCCAAAAGCGCGATCAGGACCAGGACACCCCAACGGCTGGTGAGGTGCTTGAGCACTTCGCGCGACGGGCACGCTTCGGAAAACAGGTGCCCCCGCTCCATGGCATGCGCCAGGGGACCTTTGGCAAGCGGAGTGTCCTTGGTGGTCATTTTCATACTTACCTTTACGTGCGTACTTACTTTTCGTAAGCGACCACTTTATATCGATCAACGCCACACGACAACAATGGAGTTGATCTCATGTACGCAGTCACCGGAGCCACCGGCCAGCTTGGCCGCCTCGTTATTGCAGCGCTCAAGGAAAAGGGCGTTGCCGGCCAGACCGCCGCGCTGGTGCGCGACCCATCCAAAGGCGCAGACCTTGGCGTTGCGACCCGCCTGTTCGATTACGACAAGCCCGAAACCCTTGAACCTGCGCTCAAGGGTGTTGAAAAACTGCTGCTGATCTCGGGTAGCGAGGTGGGCAAGCGCGTGCCCCAGCACAAGGCCGTCATCGATGCTGCCGTTCGCGCCGGCGTCGGGCACATCGCTTATACGAGCCTGCTGCACGCCGACACATCCGAGATCATGCTCGCCCCCGAGCACAGCGAAACCGAAGCCGCGCTCAAGGCGTCCGGCCTCGATTATACGATCCTGCGCAATTCCTGGTACACCGAGAACTACACCGGTAATCTCGGCGCTGCGCTGGCAAATGGCGCCATTATCGGTTCGACCGCAGGGGGCAAACTCAACACCGCAAGCCGCGCCGACCTGGCCCACGCAGCCGCAAATGTGCTCACCTCGGACGGGCATGCCGGCGAAATCTACGAGTTGGGTAACGATCAGCCCTATACGCTGGCCGAACTCGCCGCCGAGCTATCGCACCAGACGGGCAAGACGATCGTCTATACCGACCTGCCCAAATCCGAATACGCAAAGATTCTTGAAGGGGTCGGCCTGCCGGCACCGGTTGCCGATCTGCTTGCGGACAGTGACGCGAAAGCGGCTTCGGGCGCTTTGGCTGATGACAGCGGTGCGCTGGGCAGGTTGCTTGGACGCCCCACCCAGACTTTGGAACAGGCTGTCGCCCTGGCGCTCAAATAGCAGCGAGAAGAGCGGCCCAAGGGCCGCTCTCAATGCCCCTCGAACGTCATAAGCGCTTCGATTGTTACACCATGGGCCCGCAATTTTTCAGCGCCGCCAATGTCGGGAAGATCGATCACAAACCCGGTGTGCTCGACCTTGGCCCCAGTGCGCCGCAACAGGGACACCGCGGCGATGGCCGTGCCCCCGGTGGCGATCAGATCGTCGATCAAAAGGACATTGTCGCTGCTATCAACAGCGTCGGCATGGATCTCGATGGTGTCCACACCATATTCCAGCGCGTAGTTCTGCCCGATCGTCTCACCGGGCAGCTTGCCGGCCTTGCGCACCGGGACGAACCCCACGCCCAGTGCTATGGCGACGCCCGCCCCGAAAATAAAGCCCCGCGCCTCGATACCGGCGATCTTGGTGATGCCCTTACCCCGATGCGCCGCCGCCAGCCGCTCGCAACTTTCGCTGAACCCCGCCGAGTCTTCGATCAGCGATGTGATGTCGCGAAAGATGATGCCGGGCTTTGGATAGTCGGGAATCGAGCGCACGAGCGCCTTGAGGTCGGTTGCCATGAAGCAGAGCTCCGCAGGAAGAGTTCAAAATGGAAATGGATTGAGGCGATGCACTCAACGCGGCAGATACGGACGGTTCTAGAAATAGCGATTGGGCGGAACGACCCTCGCGGTCATCTCCCCCGCTTTCCGCGCCGCGCGCTTTGTCGCCTCGTAAGCCGCTTGCCTGCGTTCCTCGGAAACGAGGTTCGGCGCCGCCTTTATGGCTGAGCGGACCGCCGGATTGCGGCTGGCTGCCAGCGCCAGAAAAGCTACAGTTTTGGCCACCCGAAAAACCGACATCGTTCTCCTCCAATCGATCCCGATTGAGATTGCAGCATCACCGCAGCCACAATGAAGACTTTGAGGTTCCGGAACAAGGGCGAAAATTGCCGCAACAAAAAGGGCCCCGCAGGGCCCTTTTCAAATCAGTCAGTGGGCGTCGCGCCAGATACGGCGCTTGACCAGATACATGAGGATGGACAGCCCGATAAGGAACAGGATGACCATAAAGCCCGTCGACTTGCGCGAGACCATGTGGGGATCTGCGGTCCACTGGAGGAACGCTGCAACGTCCCTGGAATACTGTTCCACGGTCTCGGGTGTCGCCTCGTCAGCATAGGAGACAATCCCGTCGGCCAACGGGGCGGCCATGGCAATGGCGTGGCCCGAGTAATAGGAATTGTAGTGCAGACCCGCATCGAGCTCTTCGCCCGCGGGGGGCTCTTCGTAGCTGACCAGCAGATTGTAGATATAATCGGCACCAGCTTCCTGATAGGCGGTGAAGTAGTTGAACACCCACCACGGGAAATCCATGTGGATGCCGCGCGCTTTCGCCATCAGCGAAAGATCGGGGGGCGCCTTGCCACCATTGGCTTCGGCAGCGATCTGCTCTGACGGGAACGGGTGGGGCCAGCGGTCGGCCGGCACGCCCTCACGCTCTCCACCATCGGCCATCTCGTCGACGACAGTGTATTCGGCGGCCAGGGCACGAACCTGATCCTCGCTGTAATGCGGACCACCCTCCTCGGCCAGATTGCGGAAGGAGATGTATTCCAGGGCGTGGCAGCTCGAGCAGACCTCGCGATAAACCTGGAAGCCGCGGCGAAGCTGGTTCTGGTCGTAAGTGCCGAACACGCCGGCAAAGCTCCAGTCCTGCTGGTCGGTATGCGGATATTCGTCAGCGGCCTGGACGGTGGCGCCGCCAAGCGCAAATGCCGCAAGGGCGAGTACGCCAAGGATCGTCTTTTTAAACATTGTCGTTGTCCTTCGCGCCTTATCAGCCATTTGCCTTGCCGAGCACGCTTTCCGAAATGCTGGCCGGAAGCGGCGCGGGCTTTTCGATGCGTCCCAGGATCGGGAGAATGATGAGGAAGTAGCCGAAATAATAGGCCGTGCAGATCTTGGCCAGCAGCACGTAGATGCCCTCGGCCGACTGCGCACCCAGATAGGCAAGCGCAATGAAGTTGATCACGAACAGCCAGTAGAACGGGCGGAACAGCGGGCGGAACGAACCCGAGCGGACCTTGGACGTGTCGAGCCAGGGGATCACGAACAGGATCAGCAGCGAGCCGCCCATCGCGATGACGCCGCCAAGCTTGGAGTCGATGAACAGCACGTTGAAATCGATGGCGCGCAGCATCGTGTAGAACGGCAGTAGATACCATTCGGGGACGATGTGGGTCGGCGTTACCTGCGGGTTGCCCGGGATGTAGTTGTCGGCGTGACCGAGAATGTCGGGCGCAAAGAACACGAACCAGGCGAACGGGATCAGGAACACCACGAGCGCGAACAGATCCTTCATGGTGATATAGGGATGGAAAGGCAGCGTATCGCGGCTTTCCTTCACGTCCACGCCGGTCGGGTTGTTGTTGCCCGGCACATGCAGCGCCCAGATGTGCAGCACAACGACGGCGGCGATGATGAACGGGATGAGGTAATGCAGCGAGAAGAAGCGGTTCAGCGTGGGGTTGGCCACCGAGAAGCCGCCGAGCAGCAGGGTCTGGATTGCCTCGCCAACCAGCGGGATCGCCGAGAAGATGCCGGTGATGACCGTCGCGCCCCAAAGGCTCATCTGACCCCAGGGCAGAACGTAGCCCATGAAGGCAGTCGCCATCAGGAGGATGAACAGGATCACGCCCAGCATCCAGATGACCTCGCGCGGCGCCTTGTAGGAGCCGTAATAGAGGCCACGGAAGATGTGGACATAAAGGGCGGCAAAAAACATCGAGGCGCCCACGGCGTGGGTTCCCTGGATGATGCGGCCGAAATTGACGTCACGCCGGATGTGTTCGACCGAGGCAAAGGCCAGATCGACATGGGGCGTATAATGCATCACCAGGATAACGCCGGTGACGATCTGGACGACCAGCATGAAGGTGAGGATCGCGCCGAAGGTCCACCAGTAATTGAGGTTCTTCGGCGTGGGGTAATCCATCAGATGTTCTTTGGAGAACCTGATGATGGGAAGACGGTCGTCGAGCCAGCGCTCGATTCCGGTGCCCGGCGTGTAATTGCCAGCGTGATTGGCCATGCCCTCTACTCCCCTTAACCGATCTGCACGACAGTGTCGGACACAAACTCATAGGGCGGCACGACGAGGTTCCTCGGTGCCGGCCCGCGACGGATGCGGCCCGCAGTATCGTAGTGCGAGCCGTGGCAGGGGCAGAACCAGCCGTCGTAATCGCCCGATTCCCCGACCGGCACGCAGCCCAGATGGGTGCAGTTGGCCACCATGATGAGCCATTCTTCGTGGCCTTCGAGCACACGCTCTTCGTCGGTCTGGGGGTCCTTGAGGTCGGCAAGCGGCACTGCGCGCGCCTCTTCGATCTCGGCGGGGGTGCGGTGCCGGACGAAAACCGGAAGGCCGCGCCACAGGATGGTGACCGATGACCCTTCGGCAACCGGCGCAACATCGAAGCGGATCGAGGCCAAAGCCAGCACCGACGCGTCGGGATTCAATTGATTGATGAGCGGCCAGGCGGCTCCCGCCACCCCGACTGCACCGACCGCACCGGTCGCGATGAATAGAAAATCGCGTCGTGTCGCTTTTGTTTCGCTCGCTGTCGCCAAAGCTCTAGATCCCCAAAAGGCCTGCACAAACTTGTTCTGATATCCGCCGGACGCCGGTGATTCACACGCATGGGTACGCGAGTCGGGTCCGCCGCCGCCAGGCGGTGCGGATTTTTGGCCTCTTTTTGCACTGTCTCATGGACTTGTCCAGCCTTGCCAAAGGTGACTTGATCGATCTGCGACACTATACCCACCAAACTTTAGCCAACCCTCTGCCACGGTCCCGCCATTGCCCATCGCCCTAGCGCTCTACCAGCCCGACATTGCCCTCAATACCGGAACGCTCCTGCGGCTCGGCGCGTGTCTGGACGTTCCTGTCCACATCATCCACCCCACCGGATTTCCCTTTTCGCGTGCTGCGCTGAAACGCTCGGGGATGGATTATCTCGACACTGTCGAAATGACTGAGCACGACAGCTACGCCCAATTTGACCGCTGGCGGCGCGAAGCGGGGAAAAGGCTGGTGCTGCTGACCACCCGGGCCAGCATGCCGGCCCATGAGGTCGATTATGAAAGCGACGACATTCTTATGGTCGGGCGCGAAAGCGCAGGCATGCCGCCCGAAGTCGCCGATAGCGCGCAATTGCGCGTGCGGATCCCCATGCAACCGGCGGCCCGCTCGCTCAACGTCGCGGTGTCTGCAGCGATAGTTCTGGGCGAAGCGTTGCGCCAGACCGGAGGTTTTGGGCGCCTGGCCGGAGCGCCCGCGGCAGGCTGACGCATTTGATCCCGGTCAAACGCTCCTGCCCCGCCCTGACGCATGGTCGTGCCGGTTTCAACGTGATAGGGACGCCGCACTGACCATGAATATGCAGATGCTCAAGACAATGGCTCTACCCCACGACATCGAAGACAAGAAAACCCGCGCCAGCGCCTGGTTCAGAACCGTCCGCGACGATTTGTGCGCCGCAATCGAGACCCTGGAGGACGACGTAACCGGCCCGCAAGCCGACCTCCCACCGGGCCGGTTCGAACGCGAGGCCTGGGACCGCCCGGCGGGTGGGGGCGGCGAGATGTCGATCATCAAGGGTCGCGTCTTTGAAAAGATGGGCGTTCATATCTCGACAGTTTTCGGGGAATTTTCGCCCGAGTTTGCCAAGCAGATTCCCGGCACCGAAGAGAACGCCCAGTTCTGGGCTTCCGGCGTTTCGGTTATCGGGCATCCCTGGAACCCCAACGTTCCGGCCGTTCACATGAATACGCGCATGGTGGTGACCTCGAACTGGTGGTTCGGCGGCGGCGGCGATCTGACCCCGGTGCTCGATGCCCGCCGGACGCAGACCGATCCCGACAGCGTCGATTTCCATGCGGCGATGAAAGCGGCGTGCGAACCCCACGCGCAGGTCGATTACCAGCGCTACAAGGATTGGTGCGACGAGTATTTCTTCCTGCCCCACCGCAACGAGCCACGCGGCATCGGCGGGATCTTCTACGACCGGCACAACACCGGCGACTGGGACGCCGATTTCGCCTTCACCCAGGATGTGGGCCGGCGTTTCGTCGATATCTATCCCGAACTCGTCCGCCGTAATTTCAACACGGCCTGGAGCGATGATCAGCGCGAGGAACAGCTTGTGCGGCGCGGACGCTATGTCGAGTTCAACCTGCTCTATGACAGGGGCACGACCTTCGGTCTCAAGACAGGTGGCAACGTAACCTCCATTCTATCGTCCATGCCCCCTGCGGTCCGCTGGCCGTAAGGGAACTCTGCCCCCTCTTGTGCGTTTCCCAACGTTAGACTTCGTGCAACCGAAGGATACGGAGAAAATCATGAAGAGATTTGATGGTGGATCGCTGATACCCGGCGCAACGTGGCACGCCACGGCCGAAAGCGAAGCCGAAGTTGTCCGCAAGGCTGTCGAAAAGCTCAGAGCTGAACACGGCGAAACCGACGTGCGTCCCGACATGGTCGAGCGCATCAAGGAACGCATTTTCGACGTCGGAACGCGTCACTGACTTTTTAAACGGGCCGGGCAAGGGTGAGAAGCGCCGTCCGGTCCAGCGAAAATCCGGATTCGATCCAGAGATTTTCAAGCCTTTGAAGTTCGGCCCCCACAGCGGGGCCGGGCCCATAACCGGCCGACACCAGATCGGAACCGGAAAGTGGAAACGCGCCCGGCTCGATCGCCGTGATGGTGTTCAAGCGCTCGGCCAACCAGCTTTCCGCCCTGCCCTCGATGGCCGCTGCCAATGCAAGGCCGGCCTCGCCTTCGCCACCATATCGATAAGCCAGCTCCGCCAATTTACCCTGACGCGCCAGATCGGCCGCCCCCATCAACCGGTTGATCCGCGCCATAGTGGCGTTCGACAGCCGCCACTTGTCGCGCAACGATGCAACCGCCGCGCCCGAAATGGCCATCACGGCAATCCGCATTTCCGCATCGACTGGCGTCTGGAACGTTTCCAGTTGCGTCAAACATGACAAGGCGCGGGGAGAGAAGAGCGCAGTGGACAACACCCCAATTGCAGTCATTTCCGTGAGCGCCTTAGCGCACTGGCGTTGGGACATCAGCCGCGTCATTTCGTGGCCAACGCGTTCTGCCGAAAGCGCGCCGAGATCGCCTGCCGCCCGCTGGCAGGCGGCGATAGCGATTTCATCGAACTGCTGGTTGCCATGGCTCACGACGAACCTGAAATAGCGATAGACACGCAGCCGGTCCTCGGCGATGCGCGCATCGGGGTCGCCGATGAACCGGACGCGGCCGGAAAGGCAATCATCCAACCCGTCCAAGGGGTCGAACAATTCCCCGTCCGGGCCGCAATAGAGCGCATTCATCGTGAAATCGCGCCGCCTGGCATCTTCGGTCCAGTCCGTCCCGAAGGCGACCTTTGCCTTGCGCCCGAAGGTTTCCACATCGCGGCGCAGCGTCGTCACTTCGGCAGTGCGGCCATCGTGAACCAGCGTCATGGTGCCGTGATCGGCGCCGGTCGGATGGACATTCATGCCCGCCGCCGTGCCGCGTTCGGCCACCTCATCGGGCAACAATTCACTGGCCAAGTCGATATCGGCCTTTCCGTCATCGAGCCCGAGCAGCGTGTCGCGCACGATCCCGCCGACTGCCCGCGTTTTTCCGTCCGCACCATCAAGGCATGCGAAAAACGGCCGGGCGGTGTCTAGCCACGGCGCGCGCCTGAGCCGCTCCAGTGCGGCGTCACGTCTCATCGCGGGGCCCCGTCAAGACGGTATCGCGAAACCTGCGGGTGAGATTGGCGGTAATCCCCCAGATGCGGTGACCTTCATGATCGATCTGCCAGCTTTGCCGCTCCTGCCCCCGATAGACCGCGCGAAAAGTGCCGTAGCTTTTTTCGTCGATCAGCGTTTCGAGTGGCACTTCGAAAACATCGTCCACCTCACCCGGATTGGGCACGAAGGGGGCGCGGGGATCGACGATGGCGACCACCGGGGTGATGAAATAGTTTGTGCCGGTGTAGTAGTAGGGCATGTAGCCGAGAATTTCGGCATCATCGCGGTGCAGGGCAACTTCCTCATTGGCTTCGCGCAACGCGGCATAGGCCGCGTCCTGATCCTCGGGATCGATCCGCCCGCCAGGAAACGCCACCTGTCCGGAATGCTTGCGCAGATCCGTCGCCCGTTCTGTGTAGAGTACGTTATAGCCCATGCCGCGCTTGACCAGCGCGATCAGGACCGCAGCAGGGACGGGCACGGCATTGCCCAGATCGCTGATGACGAAATCGGCCACCAGATCGGACGCATCGGGCATGGGTTCGGCCGCCGGCAGCAGCCGGGTCACGATGTCCCTGATATCACTCTCGCTCGACATTTTGGCCTAAACCCAGGGCAAAACGTCCCCGGCAAGTGTATCCGCTATATGTGGGTCGTGAGAGTGGACCAGCACGCGCGTCGGATCAACGGGACCGGGGAAAGTGATGGCGCTCGGCGTCGTCCGGACAAAGCCCAGCGGCCCGTAATACGCAAAATCGCCGACCAGCAGCACAAACGCGATCCCCTCGCGCGCCAGCGCCAGATCGCACACATGGGCGACCAGCGCGCGCCCGGCACCCTGCTTTCTGAATTCAGGATCGGTCATCAGGGGCCCAAGCAGATATCCGTTGATTCCACCCAGGCTGATCGGGGTCATGCGCACGCTTGCAGCCCGCTCCCCGCTGATCTCGGCGATATAGGAAAAGCCGGGATCGATAGCGATCCGCTCACGCACCCGAAAGGCGGCACGGGCAAAGCGACCCGGGCCGAAGGAGACCTCGTGCAGGGCTTCAATCCATGAGTCATCGTCCGGCGTTTCAAGCCGGATGGACAGGGCGGCAGGCGTAGGGACAGTGGCGGCCGGGAGCGGCGAGAGAGCGGTCATTGTCAGCAATATCCAGATCGATCAAGGCAATACGACGACAGTCGCGCGGTAAGGCGCGCTCTAAAGTCGTCGAATGTCTCGCTCGATACCGAACATCATTAACCGGGCTCCAAAACAAAGACGTGGAGGATTTCTGCGGTTCGAAGAAGCAGAAATGCTCAAGCCGACAGCGGATTTAGCACCCTCGAAACCTTCGGTCCATCGAAATCGAAGGCGAACACGGTGTTCGGTGATTTCCGTCTAATAATCGAGAACAATCCGGCTAGATATGCCGTTATCGAGCAGAAGATAGACAAGGAGACAAGCGATGGGCCAGCTGATCGACGGCAAATGGTCGACCCAATGGTACGACACGAAATCGACGGGCGGAAAATTCAAGCGCTCAGTATCGGCCTTCCGCAACTGGGTCACCGCCGACGGCGCTGCCGGCCCCACCGGCGAAGAGGGATACAAGGCCGAAAGCGGGCGCTACCATCTCTATGTATCCTACGCCTGCCCCTGGGCGCACCGGACACTGATCTTCCGCGCGCTCAAGGGACTTGAGGACCACATTTCCGTTTCCGTCGTTTCTCCGAAAATGCCGGACGAGACAGGGTGGGCGTTCAACGGCGATCTGGGATCGGACGCCGATACCCTCAATGGCGCCGATTATCTCTGGCAGGTCTATACCGAGGCAGTGCCCGACTATACCGGCCGCGTAACCGTACCTGTTCTGTGGGACAAGCAGCGCCAGACCATCGTTTCCAACGAGAGCGCCGACATCATCCGCATGTTCAACTCGGCCTTTGACGGGATCACCGGCAACACGCTCGATTTCTACCCCCACGATAAGCGCGAAGAGATCGACCGCATCAACGCCCGCGTCTACAGCGACATCAACAATGGCGTATACAAGGCCGGCTTTGCCACGACCCAGGCCGCCTACACCGAAGCGGTAACCGCGCTGTTTGACGCGCTCGATTGGGTCGAAGGCATCTTGTCCCAGCAGCATTTCCTGACCGGCTCTGCCCCGACCGAGGCCGACTGGCGGCTGGTCACCACCCTGATGCGGTTCGACGCGGTTTATGTCGGGCATTTCAAATGCAACATCCGCCGGATCGCCGACTACCCGCACCTCTCGAAATATCTAAAGACCCTGTACGACTGGCCCGGCGTTGCCGCGACGGTTCATATCGATCACATCAAGACCCACTATTACTGGAGCCACATCACGATCAATCCCACCCGCATCGTGCCGGTTGGGCCGGTTCTCGATTTTGTTGGTTGAGCTACCAGTTCGGCGAGGGCGTCCTGTTCTCGCCGATCTCAGCCAGACGCCGCAGGGCGCCTGGCGCCATGGGTTCGGGCAACTCGCTAAAACCAAACCACCCCATCTCGACGATTTCGCGGTTGGGCGCGAACGGGCGAACCTCTCGCGCCGCGTCCGCGACGTAGAGAGCCACATGGTCGCGGTCGGTGTAGCCCGTCGCGTGGTAGAGCCCGAAAAGCCGCATCGGCCCGTCGACCCCATATCCGGTTTCCTCGAGCACTTCGCGCCGTGCGGCGTCCTCGGCGGTCTCTCCCGGATCGACGCCGCCGCCCGGCAGCTGCCAGCCCGCGACATAGCCATGGCGCACCAGAAGCACCCGGTCGTCAACGATGACCGCCGCGCGGGCGCCAAGCGTCAGATGCTTGTAAATACCGCGCGCGCGCAGCAACACGCCGAATTTGAACCGTTCCCAACTGCGGGCCATGACCACTCCTGTCGACCCATCCATGACAAATTGTGGCAAACGCCGCAATCGGCCATTTTATTGCCGTAGCCGCCATGCCATTAGTGCGACCGATGATTACCCTGGCCCATATTTCCGACGTCCATCTCGCACCGCTTCCCCTCGTCACCCCGCGAGAGTTGGCTTCAAAGCGTCTCACCGGCTGGCTGAACTGGCAATTCAAGCGCCGGGGAGACATGCGCCCCGAAACCCTGACGGCGCTGCTCGACCACCTCAAGGCCCACGATCCCGATATGACCGCTGTCACCGGCGACATGGTCAATCTGGCGCTCGATGAGGAAATCACGAGGGCGGCAAGCTGGTTCACCGGGCTGGGCGACCCCGAAAAGGTCTGCGCGATTCCAGGAAACCACGACGCCTATGTACCCGGCGCGCTCGAAAAAGCGATCAGCGTCTACGGCAACTACATGCGCGGGGAAACGCTGGATAACCAACCGTTTCCATATGTCCGCCGCCTGGGCATGGTGGCGATGATCGGCGTGTCGAGCGCCGTCACGACGCCGCCATTCTTTGCCGCCGGCAAGGTCGGAGCAGACCAGATCGAACGCCTGCGCAAGTTGCTGGCGCTGCTTGGCGAGGCAGGCTATTTCCGCGTCGTTATGATCCACCATCCCCCCCATGCCGAGTTTGCCGACTCCCGACGCCTTGGCCTGTGGGATGGCAGCGACTTCCGCGCCGTTCTCAAGCAGGCCGGCGCCGAAATGATCTTGCACGGCCACACCCATCTGTCCTCGATCAACGCCATACCAGGCCCGTCTCAGGAAATTCCAGCGATCGGCGTTGCCGCGGCCTCGGCCGCACCCGAGGGTCACGACGCCCCCGGCCGCTACAATCTTTTCCGCATCGAGAAGGTGGGAACCGAATGGACCTGCGCCATGCGCGAATACGGCTATCAGCGCATCGGCGACGAGATCGCATTGCGGCTGCAAATGCGCATATATTAGCAAGAACGTGATTCAGCGTGCCGCTCCGAACGGCGCAAGGCGAGACAGTGAGCCAGACCTCTTTCATCATCGATGCCCCGGTCTTCGACCCCGCCACCGGCGAGGCGAAGTTTTTCTATCGGCTGGCTGACCACACCTTTGTCGAGACGCTGCGCTTTCCGATTGAGGGTCTGGATACGGCGCGGCCCGGCACGGGGGCCTTCAAAACCCTGCTCGACCTCACCGCCGCGGTGCTGGGGGTAAGCTATTTCAAACTGCTTGCCCCATTCGAAATCGACGCCACCGCCCTTGCCCTGTCACCGGCCCAGCAGGCCTTCGTACTCGATGTCTATGAAAACGGGCTGGGCGAGTTTTATGCGCGCAACGATCTCAAGCGGTTCGGGCGGTTAACGATTGCGGCCGGCACGCCGCGCGAGGACAGCATTCCGCCAACGCTGCCGGCTCGTGCCCTGGTTCTGATCGGCGGCGGCAAGGATTCGCTGGTCAGCGTGCAACTGCTCGAAAGCGCCGGGGCGGAAATGAGCCTGTTTGCGGTCAACCCCAAGGGCCCGATCCTGACCTCGGCCAAGCGTTCGGGCCTGCCCTTCCTGACGGTCGATCGCGTCCTCGATCCCGAAATGATCGCGCTGGGCCAACAGCCGGGCTATTACAATGGCCACGTTCCCTCGACCGCGATTAATTCGATGATCGCCGCCCTTGCCAGCCTTTTGTACGGTTATGGCAATATCGTGCTTTCCAATGAACGCTCGGCCAGCGAAGGCAATATCGAGTTCGACGGGCGCCAGGCCAATCACCAGTATTCCAAATCGATCGATTTCGAGCGCGCCATTCGCGACGTGCTGTCCACCGCGACATCGGGATCGCTGGGGTACTTCTCCCTGCTCCGCCCATATTCCGAAGCGCGCATCGCCGCGCTTTTCGCCCGGTCAAACCGCTATGATGACGTGTTTTCGAGCTGCAACCGCAATTTCCGCCTATCGGGTCACGACGGCCCGCTGTGGTGCGGACAATGCCCGAAGTGCCATTTCGTCTTCCTGATTTTCGCCCCGCATATGGACAAGGCCCGACTGACCGCCATTTTCGGCCAGAACGTCCTCGACAATGCCGACAACATTGCGCCGTATCGCGAGCTGACGGGCCTTTCGGGACACAAGCCCTGGGAATGCGTTGGTGAAATCCTTGAAGCGGCGGCCTGCCTGTGGCGCATTGCCGATCACCCCGACTGGCACGACAGCGCCGTCGTCAAGGCGCTCAAGCCGGACCTTGAATCCTTTTATGGGCCGGCCCGGCTATTGTCGGCCTATGAGGAGTTCATGACCGACAGCGCCGACCACCTCATCCCAGAACACATCGAAAACGCGGTTGCTCCCCATGCACATTGATGGCCCGGTTCTTCTTTACGGCGCTGGCCGCGAGGCTCGTTCCACAGCGGCGTTCCTGCGCCGCGCCTATCCCGAGATCGAGCTGTTCGTGACCACCGATGACGGCGTGGCCGAACTCGAGGGCGCCAGCTTCATCACGCCCGAAGAGGCAAACCAGGTCTCGCGCTTCGGCACCATCGTCAAAAGCCCCGGCGTGTCGCTCTACAAGCCGATTTTCGAAATGGCCCGCGCCGCAGGTGTTACGGTCACCTCCAACCTCAACATCTGGGGCGCCCATTTCCGCGAGGGCCGCACTGTCGTCGCGATCTCGGGCACCAAGGGTAAATCGACAACGGCAACCCTCGTCCATCTGATGCTGGAAAAATCCGGGGTCGACGTGGTGCTGGCCGGCAATGTGGGCATCCCGCCGCTCGATGCCGCCGACAGCGCGCAGACAGTGGTGCTCGAACTCTCTTCCTACCAGACCGCCGACATCGATTTCGCCCCCGACATCGCTGCGATCTCGAACCTTTATCCCGAGCATGTGGATTGGCATGGCGGACTCGACGCCTATTACCGCGACAAGCTCAACCTGATCGCCAAGGGTCCCAAATTCGTGGCTATCGGCCCGCAGGCGGCGACCGTCGAGCGTGTCATCAGCACCATCCCGGCAGCAACCCAGCGCATTCCGGCGCTCGACATCGAACTGGCCGACGAAATCCTGATGGCGGCGATGAATTCGCGCCTCAAGGGTGCCCACAACCACGACAACGCAAGGCTGGCAGCGGCCATCGCACTCGCTGCCGGAGCGACGCGCGAGGGCATATTCAAGGGCATCGAGGCTTTTGTCCCCCTGCCCCACCGCCTCGAGGAATTGATGGTCGGCGACATCCTTTTCGTCGACGATTCCATTTCCACCACACCAGAAGCGACCAAGGTGGCGCTCGCTGCCTACAAGGGCAAAAAGATCGCCCTGATCGCCGGTGGTCATGAACGGCAGCAGGACTATACGGACCTGGCCAATCTCATGGGGCTGACCAGCGTGGTCATGCTCTGTTCGCTTCCGGTAACCGGCCAGCGGCTGGCCCAGGCGGTTCGCGACAACACGCCCATCCCCATTGCCGAATGTTCGACGTTGGACGAAGCCATGCAGGCGCTGGCCAGCGCCGGGCACGTCTTTGATACAGTCATCCTGTCGCCCGGCGCACCCAGTTACAATCAATTCAAGAATTTCGAAGAACGCGGCGATCGGTTCAAAACCCTCGCCCGCCAACATTTCAGCTAGGAATATCTATGACTTATGTTTTTCTGCTCTGCGCCATCGTCGCAGAAGTGATCGCCACGTCTGCGCTCAAGGCCGCCAACGGATTTACCAATCTGGTGCCATCCATCATCGTGGTCGTTGGCTATGCTGCCGCGTTCTATTTTCTCTCGCTCACGCTGCGCACACTGCCGGTCGGCATCGCCTACGCGATCTGGTCGGGATTGGGGATCGTGCTGATCTCGATTGCCGGCTGGGTGGTCTACAAGCAGGCGCTCGATCTGCCCGCCATTATCGGCATGAGCCTGATTATCGCCGGGGTCATCGTCATAAATGCGTTCTCACGCGCCGGGCATTGATGGCGGGTGGTCACGCCAGCTTCGACAGGCTGTTCATCCGCTCTTCAAGCTGTGCCTGCATTTCCTTGACCTTGGCGTCCATGCGGGCCTGTACGCCCCGCGTGGCAAGGTCGCCCACGCCCTGAATCTGCATGTTCTGCGCGGTTTGAAACCCGGATACGAGCGCCGCCGAGCTTGCCTGAAACTCTTCCATCATCTGACGGCGCTTGAGACGCGCGGCTTCCATCGCCTGCCATGTGGAAGGCTTGGGCATCCAGTTCATCTTCTTGAAACCGGTCGAGATGGTGCTCATGAACAGATCATGAG
This sequence comes from Rhizobiales bacterium UBA1912, assembly GCA_002337455.1. Lineage (GTDB taxonomy): Bacteria > Pseudomonadota > Alphaproteobacteria > Rhizobiales > Devosiaceae > Pelagibacterium. The sequence goes on from DDGC01000030.1 coordinate 93,701, forward strand.
CCAGCGCGGTTAAGAAAATATTAGGACGGCGCGAAGTCGGGCTTGACCTCTTCGAGCTCGATCAGCGTGCCGTCGAAGTCTTTGGGATGGAGGAAAACCACGGGCAGTCCATGCGCGCCGGTCTTGGGGTTTCCGTCGCCAAGCACCCGCGCGCCCTCATCGATCAGCCGCCGCACCGCAGCCTTGATGTCGGCAACCTCATAGCAGATGTGATGCATGCCGCCGTCAGGATTACGCTCCAGAAAGCTCGCCATGGGCGAGGCTTCCCCCAAAGGTTCGAGCAGTTCGACCTTGGTGTTGCCGGCATCGACAAACACCACCCGCACCCCGTGCTCCGCCAATTCCTGCACGTCTGAGACACTGGCGCCCAGCATCTCGCGGTACCGGCGCACTGCCGCATCGAGGTCGGGCACCGCGATGGCGATATGATTGACCCGCCCGATCATCGGTTGCTCAGCCTGCCCTCGATGGCATTGAGCACCGAATAGGCGGCATCGAGCACATTGGTGCCGGGACCGAAAATATCGAGCACCCCGGCGGCGCGCAGAAAATCATAGTCGGCGCTGGGAATGACGCCGCCAACCACCACCGCCACTTCCCCCAGCCCTCTCTCCTTGAGCGCCGCGATCAGTTCGGGCACCAGCGTCTTGTGCCCCGCCGCCAGTGAGGAAACGCCCACAGCATCGACCGCAAGTTCACCGGCATGCGCGGCCACCTCGTGCGGGGTTTCAAACAGCGAGCCCATATGCACGACAAAGCCAAGATCGGCAAAGGCGGTCGCAATGACCTTGGCGCCACGGTCATGGCCGTCCTGCCCCATCTTGGCGATAAAGACCGACGGTGCACGGCCGTGGGAGGTCTTGAACCCTTGGATGCGCCGCGCGGCCTCCTCATACTGCGGATCGCCGGCATAGCTTTGCGAATAAACGCCCGACAGCACCCGCGTCGTCGCGTCGTACCGCCCGAACACGTCTTCCATGGCCTGCGAGATTTCGCCCAGCGTGGCGCGGGCCCGCGCCGCGGCTACGGCGGCGTCCAGCAGATTGCCCTCGTCCATGGCCGCATATTCGCGCAGGGCATCGAGCGCCGATTGGCAGCGGGCTTCGTCGCGCGTGCGCCTTATGGTTTCGAGCCGGTTGATCTGTCCGGCCCGCACCCTGGCATTGTCGATTTCGAGGGTTTCGATAGGATCTTCGGCATCGAGCCGGTAGCGGTTGACGCCCACGATTACGTCCTCGCCGCGATCGATCGCCGCCTGACGAATGGCCGCCGCTTTTTCGATAGCCAGCTTGGGTTCGCCCGACTGCACGGCCTTGGTCATCCCGCCCTGCGCCTCGACCTCATCGATCAGGGCCTGGGCCTTCTCGACAAGCTGACGGGTAAGGTCTTCGACATAGTAAGAGCCGCCCAGCGGGTCGACCACATCTGTAACCCGCGTTTCGTGCTGCAGGATGAGCTGGGTGTTGCGCGCGATGCGCGAGGAGGTCTCCGAAGGCAGCGCGATAGCTTCATCGAATGAATTGGTGTGCAGGCTCTGCGTGCCACCCAACACCGCCGCCAGCGCTTCATAGGCGGTACGGACCACGTTGTTGTAAGGGTCCTGCTCGGTCAGCGACACGCCCGAGGTCTGGCAGTGGGTGCGCAGCATCTTCGAGCGCGGATCGGTGGCCCCGAGATCGGTCATGATCCTGGACCACAGCGTGCGCGCCGCCCTAAGCTTTGCCACCTCGACAAAGAAATTCATGCCGATGCCGAAAAAGAATGACAGCCGCCCGGCAAACTTATCGATGTCGAGCCCGCGCGCCTGAGCCGCTCGCACATAATCCATGCCATCGGCCAGCGTATAGGCAAGCTCCTGGATCGCCGTCGCCCCGGCCTCGTGCATGTGGTAGCCCGAAATCGAGATCGAGTTGAACTTCGGCATGTGCTCGGCGGTATAGGCGATGATGTCGCCCACGATGCGCATGGAAGGCTCGGGCGGATAGATATAGGTGTTGCGGACCATGAACTCTTTCAGAATGTCGTTCTGAATGGTCCCTGAAAGCTTTTCGGGCGGCACGCCCTGCTCTTCAGCGGCAACGATGAACATGGCCAGAACCGGGATCACCGCGCCGTTCATGGTCATCGACACGCTCATTTCATCGAGCGGAATTCCATCAAAGAGCAGCTTCATGTCCTCGACGGAATCGATCGCCACCCCGGCCTTGCCCACATCGCCGACAACGCGCGGATGGTCGGAATCATAGCCCCGGTGCGTCGCGAGATCGAAAGCGACCGATAGCCCCTTCTGCCCGCGCTCCAGCGCCCGGCGATAAAACCTGTTGCTCTCCTCGGCGGTCGAAAACCCTGCGTACTGCCGGATGGTCCACGGGCGGTTGGCATACATCGTTGCCCGGACACCCCGCGCGTACGGTTCGACGCCGGGGATTGAACCGTCCTCGCCCAGATAGACCGGATCGACATCGAGCCCGCCATAGTCGCGCTGGAGGCTAGCGAGCGGCGTGTCGCGCAACTCACCGCTGGCGATATGGGACCAGACATCGCGCTGGGATTTGCCCATCACACCGCCTCGAATTCCATGATGATCGCATCCACGGCCAGGACGTCTCCCACCCCGGCCTTGATGCCGGCCACCCGCGCCTTGCGCTCGGCGCGCAGGACGTTTTCCATCTTCATGGCTTCGACGATGGCGAGCGCCTGGCCTTCCTCGACAACATCGCCTTCGGCCACGTCAACGCGCACGATCTGCCCCGGCATCGGGCATAGGAGGAACTGGCTCATATCGGGCGGCGTCTTTTTCAGCATATGCGCCATCAGGTCGGCCACGTGGGGCATCACAACCTTGGCGATGATATCGGCGCCGCGATAGCGCATGCGGAAGCCCGAGGTCACGCGGTCCATCTTCACATGCAGGGTACGCCCGTCTATTTCCGTCGCCGTCAAGCTCGCGCCGGGCTGCCAGCCATCCTCGATGAGCAGCGGCTGGCCGTCATCGGTCATCAGGACAAAGGATTCATCGGATTTGGGAATGGAAAAATCCCAGCGCCGGTCGCCGATCAAAACGCTGCGCTCGGCAATCACATGCCCGCTGCTGAGCGGTGCGGGCTCGATGAACCCGCGCGTTTCGAGCTGAAAACTGGCCCGGCAGGCAAGCGCCGCCAGCGTCAGCAACGTATCGTCGTCAAGCGCCACGCCTGAAAATCCGTCCGGGAACTCATCGGCAATGTAGTTTGTCGATAGCTGCCCATCGCGGAATCGCTGTTGCTGGGTCACCGCTGAGAGGAACGGAATGTTATTGCCGATCCCGTCGATTTCGAACTGGTCCAGCGCCACCGCCAACCCGTCTATCGCCTCGGTTCGCGTTGGGGCCCAGGTCACCAGTTTTGCCACCATGGGGTCGTAATAGGGGCTGATCTCGCCCCCTTCATCGACGCCCGTATCGTTGCGCACGACGAGATGCGCTGAGGCCTCCGCGGCGGGCGGACGATAGCGCTTGAGCCGCCCCGTCGAGGGCAGGAAATTGCGGTAGGGATCCTCGGCATAGATCCGCGCCTCGATCGCCCAACCTTCCAGCTTTATGTCCTTCTGGCTCCAGCGCAGCGCCTCCCCGTCCGCGATGCGGATCATCTCCTCGACCAGATCGAGCCCGGTCACCAACTCGGTCACGGGATGTTCGACCTGCAGCCGCGTGTTCATTTCGAGGAAGTAGAAATTGCGGTCCTTGTCGACGATGAACTCGACGGTCCCGGCGCTGACATAATTGACAGCCTTTGCGAGCGCCACAGCTTGCGCGCCCATCTTTTCGCGTGTTGCGGCATCGATAAACGGCGATGGCGCCTCTTCGATCACCTTCTGGTTGCGGCGCTGAATGGAGCATTCACGCTCACCCAAATGGATGCAATTGCCCTGCCCATCGCCCAGCACCTGGATTTCGATATGGCGCGGCTCTTCGATGTACTTTTCGATGAAGATCCGGTCGTCGCCGAACGACGCTGCCGCCTCTGATTTGGAGCGCTCGAAGGCTTCCTTGACGTCTCCGTCCGAGCGCGCGATCCGCATCCCCTTGCCACCGCCGCCGGCCGAAGCCTTGATCATCACCGGATAGCCAATCGATTTGGCGATTTTCGCCGCCTCGGCGGCGTCCGCAATCAGCCCCATATGGCCCGGAACCGTCGACACTCCGGCTTCAGCGGCGATTTTCTTGGAGGTGATCTTGTCCCCCATCGCCTCGATAGCCTTGACCGGTGGCCCGATGAAATAAATCCCCTCCTGCCGCAAGCGCTCCGCAAACACGGGGTTCTCGGACAAGAACCCGTACCCTGGATGCACGGCCACCGCGCCGGTCTGCTGACACGCCGCGATGATCTTTTCGATATCGAGATAGCTTTGCGCCGCCGCAGCCGGGCCGATGTGAACAGCCTCATCAGCCATCCGCACATGCAGCGCATCCCGGTCGGCATCGGAATAGACGGCCACCGTCGCAATGCCCATTTTTTTTGCCGTATCGATCACGCGGCAAGCGATCTCGCCGCGATTGGCTATGAGGATTTTGGAGAACATCTAGTTGGACCTCACAGCGGAATATTCCCATGCTTCTTGATCGGCACATGCGCCTGCTTGTGCTTCAGGCTCTCGAACGCCCGCGCCACGCGGCGGCGCGTGTTGTGGGGCATGATGACGTCATCGATGAACCCGCGCTCGGCGGCAACGAAGGGATTGGCGAAGCGGTCCTCATATTCCTTGGTCCGCGCTGCGATCTTTTCGGCATCGGCCAATTCGGAGCGATAGAGAATTTCGGTTGCGCCCTTGGCGCCCATCACGGCGATTTCCGCGCTCGGCCAGGCGTAGTTCACATCGGCGCGGATGTGTTTTGAGGCCATCACATCATAGGCCCCGCCATAGGCCTTCCGCGTGATGACGGTCACCTTTGGCACCGTTGCCTCGGCATAGGCGAACAACAGCTTGGCGCCATGCTTGATAATGCCGCCATATTCCTGCGCCACGCCGGGCAGAAAACCGGGAACGTCCACGAAAGTCAGGATGGGAATATCGAAACTGTCGCAAAACCGGATGAACCGGGCGGCCTTTTTCGAAGCATTGATGTCGAGACATCCGGCCAGCACCATGGGCTGATTGGCGACCACGCCCACGCTTTGCCCGTTGAGCCGGATGAAGCCGACAAGGATATTGCCGGCGTGGTCTTTCTGCAGCTCGAGAAATTCGCCCTCGTCGGCAATCTTTTCGATCACTTCGCGCATGTCGTATGGCGTATTGGCGTGGGCCGGGATCAGCGTATCGAGGCTGTCCTCGCGCCGGTCGACCTGGTCGTTGGTCGCAACCCGCGGCGCCTTTTCACGCGCCGAGAGCGGCAGGAAATCGAACAGGCGCCGCACTTCGAGCAGTGTTTCGATGTCATTTTCGAACGCCGCATCGGCCACCGAGGAAATCTTGGTGTGCGTCGACGCCCCGCCCAACTCTTCATGGGTCACGGTCTCATTGGTCACCGTCTTGACCACGTCAGGGCCGGTCACGAACATGTAGCTCGTGTCTTTGACCATGTAGATGAAATCGGTCATGGCCGGGGAATAGACCGCCCCCCCGGCGCACGGGCCCATTATGACAGAGATTTGCGGCACTGCCCCCGAGGCCTGCACGTTGCGCCAGAACACTTCCGCGTAACCGCCCAGCGAAGCAACGCCCTCCTGAATGCGCGCACCACCGGAATCGTTGAGCCCGATCACTGGCGCGCCGTTCTGGACCGCCAGATCCATGATCTTGCAGATTTTCTGCGCATGGGTCTCGGAAAGCGAGCCGCCGAACACAGTGAAATCCTGGCTGAACACATAGGTGAGCCGCCCGTTGATCGTGCCCCAGCCCGTCACCACGCCGTCGCCGGGGATGATCTGCGCGTCCATCCCGAAATCGCGGGTGCGGTGCGTGACGAACATGTCGTATTCTTCGAAACTGCCCGGATCGAGCAGAACGTCGATCCTCTCGCGGGCCGTCAGCTTGCCCTTGGCATGTTGCGCCTCGATGCGCCGCGCCCCACCGCCCTGTCGCGCATGTTCGCGCTTTTCGTCAAGCGCATCGATAACGTCCTGCATGAAGTCCCTCCGGCAATGCCCCGATACCCTATAGCGATCTGGCAAAATTTCGAGAGCCTTTCGCCGGCCAGTTTCCAACCCGGCGAAGTTTTCCCATGCCAGCGCTAAAGGCAATTCACCTCTTGGGCGAAACGATCACCCGCCCGCGGACCTTGCCCGCCAGAATGTCCTTTGAGACATCCGGCAGGTCCGCAAGCCCCACTTCGCGCACCATCCGCTCATAAACCCCGAACCCGAACAGCGTCGAAAGCCTGTCCCATGCCGCCATGCGGGCTTCGAAAGGCTGCATGACGCTGTCGATCCCGGCCAGCGTAACACCGCGCAAAATAAATGGAATGACGCTCGCGTCCCAGGCATCGCCAGCCGCGAGCCCCACTGCCGCGACGCAGCCGCCCGCATGGATCTGCTTGAGCAACTCGCCAAGCGGCGCACCGCCCACACTGTCGACCGCCCCGGCCCATCGCGTCGCCAAAAGCTTTTTGTCCGACGGTGCAAGCACCTCGCGTCCAACCACTTCGGTGGCTCCGAGCGCCTTGAGATCCTCGGCAAGATCGGCCCGCCCGGTCATGGCGTGAACCTTGTATCCAAGCCGCGCCAGCAGCAGCACGGCCATCGAGCCCACGCCGCCACCGGCTCCGGTCACTAAAATATCGCCGCCGCTGGGCTTTATGTCTTCGGACTTCAGCCTGTTGACGGCCAGCATCGCTGTGAGCCCCGCAGTGCCCAGAACCATGGCATCCCGGGTAGAGATTTCCTTTGGCAAGGGCACCAGCCAATCGGCATTCACCCGCGCGCGGGTGGCAAATCCGCCCCAGTGCCATTCCCCGACCCGCCAGCCAGTCAGGACAACCGGCTGCCCCGGATGATAGCGCTCGTCGGTGCTCTCGATCACCCGCCCGGCAAAATCGACGCCCCCGATATGGGGGTACTCGCGCACCAGGCCACCGATGCCCGAAAGGGCCATGCCATCCTTGTAATTGAACCCCGCCCAATCGATGCCGACCAGAACGTTCCCCTCGGGCAGTTCCGCCTCGTCGAGCTCGGCAATCGCCGATGCGATCTTGCCGTCCGCGCCTTTGTGGGTAACCAGTGCTCTGAAACTCATGACGCCACCTCCCTCCATCATCTCACAGTGATTTGCCAGGCGCGTCCAGTCGCAATCGGAACGCCCGGTCAGAAAGGATTGGCCAGCCGGTCGAGCGGCACGCCGGCGCTGATGATGCCGCTCGAAATCGCGCGCAACAGGTCCGGGTCGAGCACGTGCTGGCGCAATGCCGGCATGATGCCCAGCCGTCTGAACCGCTGGCTGGCCAGAAGTCTTGGCAGATAGGCATTGATGATTTCCGCGTCCCGCAACTGCCCACCGGCCGCCACCATGACGGCAGTGCCCAGATCGGGGACCGCCGAAACCATGCGCTCACCGACGGCTGCCGCCTGAGCGTAATCGCCCTGTCGCATGGCCCAGAGCGCCGGAACGATCGAATAGAAATCGGGTGGATCGACCTCAACTGACAGAGCCCGCTGCGACAGGGCCCGGGCCGTCTCCCAATTGCCGTTCAGACTTTCTACATAGCCATAGTCAGCCAGCACATCGACCATGGCGGGATTGAGCTGGACCGCGGTGTTGTAGTCATCACGCGCGCGCCCAATCTCTCCGGCGAGAAAGGCCACTTGGGCCCGCAGCGCCCAGTTGAACCCGCTTGTCGGCTCCATGGCGATCGCCCGCTGGGCCAGTTCGCGCGCCTCGTCGATGAGCGCGGCACCCTCGGCGGTGTCGGTGCCCGCTCGCCAGCCCTCCTCGGCCGTCAAGAACGCCAGAATGGCAGCGCCCTCCGGCCATTCTTCGGTCATGGACTGACGCGCGCACCGCTCAAGCCCCCCGGCGTCGAAAACTGTGCGCTGCTCGCGGAACATCCCGTAGGCAACAAGGCACGGATAGGGTTCAAGCACCGGATCGTCTTCCGCCGCGTGCTCCTCGATCCAACTCCGCGCAGACTTGTGCAGGGGTCCGCGCGGGCTGCCGAGCCTGAGCGAAAACTGTTCGGACACGTCCTGCAAATTCATGTTGGGCGCCCCAGCGTCCAGAGGCACCTCCACTTCAAATGTGGCGACAACCGAACGTGTCGGGGCATCCTGCAACAGGATGGAATAAAGAATGCCGCGCGGCGATCGGCGGGCCACGCCCGACAGCACATAAACGCCGCCGTTTGCGCGCTCCACCTCGCGGGGGTCGGCTTGCGGCCCGCCATAGCGCGCCGAGAGATCGGAGAACTGGTTGAGGTCGGTGACCAGTTCGAGCGCCAGACCGGCAACGAGCGGCGTGCTGCGCTGATCGTCAGTGAGATTTTCGAAGTCCTCGATAATGACCAGCGGCATGACCGGTTGAACGACGGCGGGTCCCGACGCCGTGCGTTGTCCAAGCTCCGGCCAGAAATAGAGCGAAGCGATGAGCAAAAGGGCTGCCGCGGCGCCCGCCACCCAGATCGATCGCGAAGGCGACTGTGGCGGTCGGGAAACTGTCCCATCTTCGGCGCTGTCCGGCCCCTTCCCATCCGTTCCAACGGCCGGACGGCTGTCTTCCCGAGGAACGAAATCGGGCACATAGCGGCCGACCGGCAGGACAATGCGCATAGATGCGCTGCCCAGATCGAGCTTGTCATACTCCTCGATCAGGCCGCGCAACCGGCGCGCCTGCACCCTTACGATCGGGTCCGACTGTGGATCGAAGTTTTCCTCTCTCCCAAAAACGTCGACGGCAATGGAATAGGCTTTTACCGAATCCGAACGCCCCGTAAGGGCCGCGTCAACAATGTAGGAAAGGAACGCCGAAAGCCTCGGAGACCGGGCCATGGGCGGCCAGGCCAGGAGCTCTTCAAGCGCTTGGCGAACCGCTAATTGTTCGTCCTCGGCGTACACCCGCCCCTCAGGCATGCGCTCCTCCTTTGGAGCACACTAGACCTCTCCATTTTACATGTAAATCGGCAACCCTTTTACCGCCTGTTACGGCTGATAACCTTCCGCTTGCGCGCGACTTGCCCCATATGGCCCTCATCGCAATTGTCCGTTGCCGCTTTTCGGCATTTTTCGGGCCCGCGATTAAAGCGGTCTCCTGGCGGAGAGGCGCTGAGTTTCCTTGTTTGTCGCATGTTTTTTGGAGCCAGCCGGTTCGATTCCAAGACTGGCCGCTCGCTCTTGTTTTTCTGGTTGGGGCCAATGACCAGCAATGTCGCGCTTGAGCCGTTATTCGTGCTCGTAGATGACCATATTCATTCCGCACGCCTGATGCGCAGGGCGATGCAGATGAGTGCTTCACCCGCACGCGTTGCCTGGATCGGCAATGCCCGCCGGGCAGAGCGCACGCTTGCCCGCCTGCTGGGCCCCGGCGCAACCCAGCGGCCCGATATGGTGATCGTGGACCTCAAGTCCTACAGCGGCGCATCGGCCGCGTTCATTTCCCGGATCGGGAACCTCGCTGCTGCCGTGAACGTTCCGCTCGCAGCCATTACAGACACCGGAGCCGCAGACCCCCGTCACGCGCTCCTCAAGAGCGGCGCCGACGCCGTTTTCGTCCGCCATCACGACCTGGACGCCTATCGGGCGGAGATGGCGAAGATAATCGATTTCTGGGTGCGGGAGACCGTCACCTGGCCCATTCGGGCGTAGCCACCGCGTCCCCGGCTGCGTTCGATAGGGAGGAATGTACTCCTTAATACGTCCCCCAAGGAACGTGTTGCATTCATTCCTCCCGCCTTTTCCGGCCTTATGGCCATTAGAATGCTCCCAGGATAAGTGGACCCACTTATCCGGTTTGGAAGCGCGACAAAACAATGACTTAGAGCAATTGAGGCGATTCAGGGAAGCGCTGAAAGGCTCTAGCGTTCATCGCGGCTCGTCCCTCCCTTGCCGCGATAGAGAAGACCGGCGGACCTGCGTCCTCGTTTCGCCGGCCTTCAGGGGAGAGGGGCATGCGTAGTCTTGCCGGCCGGCACTTGCCGCACCTCTCCCCATCCTTTTTCCACTGCCCAAGGGCATCATTCGGCATTGTTTTCCTTGCGCTAACCCTTTGTTTTAAAAGCGCCGGCCTAGAATCAGACGGCAAACTTTCACCCAGATTGTTTCAATCTGTTAACAAAGGCTTGCCAGACGGTTTCGTCTCAAGCATTCTCCCCCATGTATGCGGCGTTAACTTTCCGGAAAGTTCTGCGGGTTGGTCCGTCGTCTTTTCCGGACATGTGCGGGGAGGCCACCATGATGACCACACCACGCCTCGTCAGTCTGACCGCCCTCGCGGCCAGCCTGTTCATCGTCATATTGACGATTACTCAAGCCAATGGATTGACAGCGACGCCCGAGATGGACGTTGCAAGTGTTGCCTGTATCGAGACGACGATCTCGTCCGATTGCCCGGCATCGGGATCACTCGTTCAGGCCGCCGTCCAGCGCTGACAAGATTACGCCCTGGCCGGGACAGACCTGGCCAGGCACCTGGCTTCCATTTTCGTTGCATGTGCGCCCGGCGACTAGCCGGTATGCGCCGTTGGCTGTTGCCTTGGCCCGCAGCCTCGGCAAGACTTGTCTCGTCGGTTTGCCGGGGCGATACCGAAACAAGCCATCGCCCCGTTGAGCCGGAACCCTTTGCCCACACGGGCATTGAAGTGATGGAGCGAACCTCAACAACCAAGCCCCGGAGATTATGCAAAACGCAGTTTCCGCTATCCTGTCCGCCAGTTCGGGCCCGGTAGCGATATTCACCGATTTTGACGGTACCCTCGTTGAAATCGCCTCACACCCGGATGCGATCATCGTCCCGGATGATCTCCCTGCCCGGCTGCGTTCCCTGTATTCCGCGCTCGATGGCGCGCTTGCTGTCGTTACGGGCCGCACAATCGAAACGATAGACAGCTTCCTTCCCGCGCAGGATTTTTCGGTCACCGGCAGTCACGGTGCCGAACGCCGCCACGATGGAACATCGGAAGGCCCCGCTCCCCATATCGTCTCCAACGCAACGGCAATAACCCGGCATGTGTCCGACACGCTGGCCGGTAAAGACGGGTTGTTCGTCGAGCCCAAGCCCACCGGCGTTGCCGTCCATTACCGCGCGGCCCCCGAAAAGGGCGCAATGGCCAGCGCAGCGCTCGAGAGTGCTCTTGAGGGGCATCCCGATTTTCACGCGATAGCGGGCAAGATGGTCTTCGAAGCGCGCCCCCTTTCAGCAAACAAGGGCGCAGCGCTCGAACACTTGATGCAGGTTAAGCCCTTTGCAGGCCGCACCCCGGTTTTCATCGGCGACGACGTGACCGACGAGGATGGATTTGCCGCCGCCGAGCGCCTTGGCGGCTTCGGCGTCAGGATTGGTCAGCCAGCCGAGACTAGCGCCCGCTTCGCCCTGCCCGACATCGCTTCGCTGTTTGCCTATTTCGACGCGCTGATCGCGAGGGAACCAAACACCGCCGCATCCGATTTTGCGGATCAAAGAGTCCAGGAAAGCAGGGTCAGATGAGCCGCCTCATTGTCGTTTCAAATCGAATTCCCGGGAAGGCGCCCGCCGCGGGCGGCCTTGCCGTCGCCTTGAAAAAAACCCTCTCCGCACGAGATGGCTTCTGGTTCGGATGGTCCGGAGCGTTCGCAGAAACGCCCAGCCGAGACGCGAAGTTCGAGACCATAGACGGGCTGCAGATCGGCTCGATAGACCTCACCAAATCCGATCACCAGAGCTATTACGCCGGTTTTTCCAATTCCATTCTCTGGCCAGCCTTCCATCTGCGGCTCGACCTGACCGATATCCATTCCCACTGGTATGAAGGCTATCGCCGCGTCAACGTGCAGTTCGCCGAGGCCATCGCCAAGCACATCCAGCCCGATGACGTCATCTGGGTCCATGATTATCACCTGATCCCGCTGGCCACCGAGTTGCGCCGGCGCAATATCCGCAACAAGATCGGGTTCTATCTCCATATCCCGTTTCCGACCCCCGACGCGCTGAACGCCATTCCGCACCATGAGGAATTGCTGACCGACCTTTTGGCCTACGATCTGGTCGGGTTCCAGGCGCAGCGCGACGTTGCGGCTTTCAACGAATTCATCGCCCACGAGGAAATGTACCGCCAGGCCGGGGGCACCCCATTCGAAATCGAGATGGGCAACACCGTTCTCGAAGCCTTCCCGATCGGGTCGGACCCCGATGCCTTTGCCAAACTGGCCGCCAGCCCCAACGCCCAGAAGATGTACAAGCGTGTCGAGCGTTCAATGAACGGCCGGGCCATGATCCTGGGCGTCGACAGGCTCGATTATTCCAAGGGCCTGCCCCAGCGCGTCCAGGCGTACGAAAAGCTGCTCGAAAACAACGCCAATCTCCGGCGCGCCGTCCACATGATCCAGATCGCCCCGCCCTCGCGCGATACGATCAAGGAGTATCAGGTGATCTCGGACGAGCTCGATACTGCTGTGGGGCGGCTCACCGGCCGCTTTGCCGAACCGGACTGGCTGCCCATCACCTACGTCAAACGCGCCTATTCCCAGGCCTCGCTGGCCGGGCTCTACCGCCTCGCCCGCGTCGGGCTGGTCACCCCACTGCGCGACGGCATGAATTTGGTTGCCCACGAATATGTCGCCTCGCAGAACCCTGAAAATCCCGGAGTGCTGGTTCTCTCCCGTTTCGCCGGCGCCGCGGAAATCTTCCATGATGCGCTCATCATCAACCCCTTCGACACTGACGAGACCGCAGAAGCCATGCGCCTTGCAATCTCCATGCCGCTCGAAGAGCGCAAGGAGCGCTGGGAGAGCCTGATGAAAGTGGCCCAGACCTATAATATCGATAACTGGGCCGACAGCTTTCTTGCTGCATTGACCGGCGATGCGTCGTCGGGCACAGGCGACGATGATCCCGATGGCGACCCCGACGAGGAGGACGCGTTGCTTCCGCGCGCCGGGGCACTGGGCCGGTCCGCTACGATGTCTCTTCAGCACCGCACGCCGCGGCTCTCGCTTTTGCCCTGGCTGCGCTCGGTGTTTTCGGGGACATAAAGACAAAAAAGGGCGGCCCGAGAGCCGCCCTTGCTGTTGCACTATGGGAGGGAGTGCGGGTCAGAACGTCGAATCCGGGAAGTAATAGTTTTCGGCGTTCTCGGGCGTGATCAGCGGCGCGCCCAGAATGTATTCGCCCGAAACCGGTCCGTTCGATGTGAAGTGGCTGACGGTCACGTCCATCGCCGTGGCGATCATCGCGGGCGGATAGAGAACGTCGACCGGAACCAGGTCCGAGCCTTCCATCACCATCTGGATGATTTCCTTCATCCCGGCACCGCCGACGATGAACAACTCGTCCTCGCGGCCCGCCTGACGCACGGCTTCGATAACGCCGAGTGCAATATCGTCGTCCTGCGCCCAGACGCCATCAATGTCCGGGAAGCGCGACAGGAAGTCCTGCATCACCTCGAACCCATCGTCACGGTTCCAGTTGGCGTACTGGTTGTCCAGAACGTTGATGCCCGAGCCGTCAATGGTTTCCATGAACGCGTTGAAGCGTTCATCGTCGATCACTGTGGGGATGCCGCGCAGGATGACGATGTTGTCGCCCTCACCCAGCCGGGTCAGGAAATATTCGCCCGAGACCGTTCCCAGCGCCGTGTTGTTACCCGCGACGTAAACGTCCTCGATGCCTTCCTGAGCCAGACCGCGGTCAACCACGGTGACGAAAACCCCTGAATCCTTGACCATTCGCACCGGATCGGTGAGCGGCTCGGATTCGAACGGCAGAACGACAAGAGCGTCGATCTGGTGGATCGAGATCAGATCCTCGAGATCGTTGGCCTGTTGTGCCGGACCGTCGGCGGCAATCAGGATGATGTCGATATCGGGGTTGGCTTCTTCGAGCCGGGTCATGGCCTGTTCGGCGTGCCAGTTCAGCCCGCCTGCCCAGCCATGGGTCGCTGCCGGAATGGACACACCGATCTTGATTTCCTGGGCCGCCGCGGCGGTCACCCCCAGCGCAACGCTGCACAGGGCAGCGCCGGCGATGAGCTTGAGTGTTCGCATGATAGTCCTCCTTGGTTGTGTTTCGCACCTCTCCTCAAGGCGCTGCCCCCGCCGGCGCACATTGGCGCCGGTTGGAATTTCTAGAGCATTTCCGCTCTTCTTCGAATTGCGTCGATTGCTCTAAGTCTTTGTTTTGTCGCGCTCCCGAACCGGATAGGTGGTTTCCAAAACGCTCTATCCCTTGGTCTTCGAAAAGATGTTGAGATGACCAAGATTGCCGCGCTGCAGCCAGACAGCGGCGATGATGATGACGCCCTGCACCGCACCGTTGAGATAGTTCGAGATGATGTCGGTGAGGTTCAAAATATTGCCGATGGTGGTGAGCATGATCGCACCGATCACAGTGCCCCCGATCCGCCCGTACCCGCCCTTGAGCATCGTGCCGCCGATAATGACCGCCGCAATCGCTTCAAGCTCCCAAAGCACGCCGGTCGAGGACGAGGCCGAGCCCAACCGCGGCACATAGATGATCGTAGCGATCGAAACGCACAGCCCCTGAATGACATAGGTCAGGGTCTTGATCCGATCGACCTTGATGGCCGAGTAGCGCGCCACGGTTTCGTTCGACCCGATCGCCATGCAATAGCGCCCGAATGCCGTGCGGTTGAGCAGCACCCAGCCCAGAACCGCGACCAGCGCAAACACCAGCACCGGAATGGGAATGCCCAGCAGGCTGCCGTAATAGACCGGGCGATAAGCGTCGCGGATATCGAAGGCCAGCGACAGCGTTCCGCCATCGGCGAAATAGGTCACCAGCGAGCGGAATATTCCCATCGTGCCCAGCGTCACGATAAAGGCCTCGATCTTGCCCTTGGTCGTCATGAAGCCGTTGAGAAAGCCCGCAGCCAGCCCCAGCAGCACAGAGGCCGCACAGCCGAGCAGTACGGTGGGAACGCCGGTTCCCAGCGTTTCGATGGCTGCGTTCATGACGATGATCATCACGCCCGAAATCACCGCCGCCATCGACCCGACCGAAAGGTCGATCCCGCCAGCGGTAATGACAAACGTCGCGCCCACCGCGATGATGCCGATAAAGGCCGACCGCGTCAGAAGGTTGGAGATATTGCCCTCCGAGGCGAACGCGGAATTGAGCGCAAAGCCCAATATGCACAGCGCGATCAGCGCCACGAGCGGCCCGAAGGTGTGATAATCGATCTTGAACCGCTTTTTGGCGGGCTTTACGCCCTCATGCGCTTGCGCGGTCATCGTCAGATTCTCCCTTGAGCCCAGCGGCATAGCGCATGATTTCTCCCTCTTTGATTTCCGCGCCTTCGAGCGTGCCCATGCGGCGCCCCTCGCGCATCACCACGACGCGGTGAGAAAGCCCGATCACTTCCTGCATCTCGGACGAGACGACGATGATCGATTTGCCCTCTTTGGCGAGCGCGGCGATGATGTGATAAATTTGCTGTTTGGTGCCGACGTCGATACCACGGGTCGGCTCGTCGATGATGACGATTTCCGGCTCGCTCTCCATGGCCTTGCCCAGCATCAGTTTCTGCTGATTGCCGCCCGAAAGCTGGCCCACCCGAACCGACGCGTCGCGCGCCCTGATGTCGAACCGGCGGGTGGCCCGCTCCATGGCCTCGACTTCGCTCGCTTCGTTCAGAAACCCGTTCTTGATATGCCGCTTGAGCGTCAAAAGCGTCAGATTTTGCTGCAGCCCGATATTGAGCAGCAATCCCTTCCCCTTGCGGTCCTTGGTCATATAGACCAGCCCCGCATCGATCGCCTGGCCAATCGAGGAAAACGCCACCGGCTCTCCCCGCAACCGCACGGTCCCGCCGGTTTTTTCCGTCAGGCCAACGATCGCTTCCATGACGGCCGTCCGGCCCGAGCCGATCAGCCCGGCAAAGCCCAGGATCTCGCCGCGGCGCAGCGCAAAGCTCACGCCGCGCACGCCTGGTGCTGTCAGGCCCTCAACCTCGAGGAGCACCGGCGCATCGACATCTGGTTCGTGCTTGGGCGGATAGAGGTTGGACAATTCACGCCCCACCATCATCTCGGCAATCGCGTCCGGGGTCAGGTCCCCGGTTTCCACCGTTGCGATCAATTGCCCGTCCCGCAACACAGTGATGCGGTCCGACAGCGCCATGACCTCGTCGAGCTTATGGGAGATAAAGACAATGGCCACGCCCTTGGATTTGAGGCGCCGCACCTGCTCGAAAAAGATGTCGGTCTCGGCCGATGTCAGCACGGCAGTCGGCTCATCCATGATGAGGACGCGTGCGTCGCGACTGATCGCCTTGGCGATCTCGACCATCTGCTTGTCGGCAACCGAAAGGGTGTTGATGCGGGCATTGGGATCGATGGACACGTGCAGGCCATCGAGAATGCGCTGCGCCTCGGCCAACATCTCGTTGCGACGCAAAAACCCGAAACGCATCCATTCGCGGCCCAGGAAAATGCTCTCGGCCACCGTCAGGTGCTCGGCGAGATTGAGTTCCTGATAGATAACGACAATGCCGAGGGATTCGCTTTCGCCATTGGAGGGCAGCCTGATCGGCTCTCCGTCGAGCACGATGGTGCCCGAGGTCGGCTGCTCGATACCGGACAGGATCTTGATAAGGGTGGACTTGCCAGCGCCATTCTCCCCGATGAGCGCGTGAACCTCGCCAGCACGCACATCGAAATCGACGCTGAACAGCACCGGCACTTCGCCGAAGCTCTTGGAAACTCTGTTGGCTGCAAGAATATGCGGTGCACTGGCGCTATCGGCCATCACCAGTCCTCCCCCGATTTCCCGCCGGCTCCATGGCCAGCTTCTCCCATTACCGCTTGTGTAAACCTTTTCATTTGTCATGTAAAGGTTTACACAAGCCTGGATGTGTATAAACCATTGCGTGGGGATTGAGGTGCTCACGCGCCTTAAGGTGCTCTGAGGACAAGTGGAATTCGCTCGTCCGGTTCAGAAGCGCTATAGAACGACGACCGGAAGCTTTGCGCCGTTTCGCTGAAACGGTGAAAGGATCCGGTCCGATGGGTAAATGGCCGGGTCCGTGAGGAAATAGCACCGGCATGGGGGAGCCTTGAGCGCGGTCAAACCAGCAACCATCGAGGATGTGGCACTGATCGCCGGCGTTTCGATCGCCACGGTGTCCCGCGCGCTCAATGAACCGGCCAAAGTTGCCGATTCCACGCGCCGCAAGGTCATAGAGGCCGTCGCCCAGACTGGCTACACCACCAACGCCATGGCGCGGAACCTGCGCACCCGGCGTTCGCACATGATCCTCATCCTGGCGCCCGACGTCGGCGATCCGAACTTTTCCAACATCCTCGTGGGTCTTGAGACCGAGGCCTCCAAACGCGGCTATGGCGTTCTGATCGGCAACACGCAGAATGATCCGATCCGCGAGACTGACTACCTGCGCTTCATATCGTCCAACCAGGCCGATGGCATCATCCTGCTGACCGGCCATCTGCCTTTCGGTCTCAGCGAAAACCAGCCCGGCGCGCGGCTTCCGCCCATGGTGGCAATCAACGAGCCGATCCCCAATTCAGACATTCCCTTTGTCGGGGTCGACAATGTGGAAGGTGCCCGCGTCGCCACCGACCACCTCATCAGCCAGGGCCATCGCGAAATCGCCTTTATCGGCCAGTCTCCGGGCCGGGCTGTTGCCCAGTTGCGCGAGCGCGGCTTCCGCACAGCACTGGCCGCAGCGGGGATTTCCGCCCAACCCAGCTTCATTCTCGAAGCCGATGGAACCACCGAGAGCGGCCGCGGGGCAGCCGAGCGCATGTTCGTGCGCGACAAGCTTCCGACCGCCTTTTTCTGCGTCAACGACGCGACTGCGCTTGGCGTGCTGATCGCGCTGACTGCGCGCGGCTATGACCTGCCATACGAATTTTCGGTCATGGGTTTTGACGATATTTCCTTTGCCAGTTTCGTGACGCCGTCGCTGACCACCATGAAACAGCCCCGCCTCCAGATTGGCGAAGCCAGCATGGATCTTCTGCTCGAAATGCTCGAAGGCGAACGACCGGCCAAACGCGAAATCCTGCTGCGCTCCGAGCTCATCCTGCGCAATTCGGTTGCCATGCGCCGCGCTTTGTGAGCGCCGTCAGGAACGTCCGCTCAACCTGCCGCGTTTTATATGCCCAGCGAGGAGCACCCCATGACGCGCGACCAATCAGATTTCGAGAGCTTTTTTGAAGGCTACGTTGAAGCCTACAACCGGTCTTTGGGGGATAGCGTGGACCACGAGGCCATCCAGACCCATTTTTCGCCCAGCTTCATTGGGGCCGGGCCCGGTACCCTGATGACCGGCGATAATGACGAGGCCTTTGCACGCACACTCGAAAAGGGCTTCGCCTTCTATAAATCCATCGGCACGAAAAAGATGAATGTGACCAGTGTGCAAATAACCGATATCGACGAAAGCCACTACCTGGCCAAAGTTCATTACAGCGCCGAATACGACAAGGATGGTGAACCGCTCACCATCCCGTTTCCAGTATCCTACATGCTCGAGGACACGGAGGGCCAACTCAGGATTTTCGGCTTTATAGCCGGCGACGAGATGGCCCTCTATCGCCAATACGGATTGATATCGGACTGACTTTACTGCGCCGCAGGTGTTTCGGTTTCCTCTTCGACCGGCGCGTCCGCCGGAGCATCGTCCTCAGCAGGCGCTGCTTCGGCTGGCGTTTCCGCAGCAGGGGTTTCCGCGGCAGGGGCCGTTTCAGGCGGCGTTACCTCTACCGGTGTTTCGGGCTCCGTCACGGCTTCTTCGGTGGGCGCGGGTGTGGGCAGCGCATCGAGCTCGGTGGTCATTTCATCGTCGGCAGCGGGTACATCTTCAAGCGTAGCGCCGCCATCGGTCGTCGTCGCTGTCTCATCATAGGTTGTGGTGCTGAACCAGTAGACCGCCGCCAAGAGGACGACGACAGCAACCAACCCGTAAATGAGCACGCGTGAGTTCATCATGCGGCTATTGCCCTGCCGCGCTTCGGTCTTGGTAAGATCGGGCTTGTCATCGGTCATGAGTGCGTCCCTCTTGATCTGAACTCATCCGGAGTCCATCGGGCCAGACACGATGCCCGGCAGCGGTTAAACGCATGGCCCGGCATCGCGTTCCACCGGCCATCGTGATGCAAAATTGGGCAAATGGGAAATATCGTTCAACAAGTCACCACCTTGCGTGCAATCGGCCTTGCATGGCGTCAATTGTGACGACATAGTGTTTTTGTCCATTTGGTCCAATTTTGGCGCGTGATGACGGAAAGCAGCCCCGAACCTCTGCTGACCCTTAAAGGTCTCACCAAATCCTTCGGGAGCTTCAAGGCCAACGATTCCGTGGATCTCCAGATTTTCCCCGGCGAAATCCACGCGCTTTTAGGGGAAAACGGCGCCGGCAAATCGACCTTCGTCAAAATGCTCTACGGCGCACTCCAGCCCGATGCGGGAGAAATCGTCTGGCGCGGAAAGCCCGTCTCCATTCCCAGCCCGGCCTTCGCCCGCCAACTCGGCGTTGGCATGGTGTTCCAGCACTTTTCCCTTTTTGAGGCGCTCACTGTTGCCGAAAACGTCGCCGTAGCCCTGCCCGGCGACACGCCCATCAAAAAAGTGGCCGCCGACGTCGAAAAACTCTCGCGCGAATACGGCCTGCCGCTCAAATCCGGTGCCTATGTGCATGACCTTTCGGTGGGCGAGCGTCAGCGCATCGAAATTGTGCGATGCCTCTTGGGTCATCCCGACCTCGTCATCATGGACGAGCCGACATCGGTGCTCACGCCCCAGGAGGTCGATGATCTTTTTGCCGTGTTGCGCAAGCTTCGCGACGAGGGCAAGGCTATTCTCTATATCTCGCACAAGCTCGAGGAAGTCCGCGCGCTCTGTGAGCGCGCCACTATCCTGCGCCACGGCAAGGTCGTGGGCACCTGCATCCCGCACGATGAAACCGCAACTTCGATCGCCCGCATGATGGTTGGCGCCGATATCCACCAGATCCGCCCGGCCAAGGCCCGCCCCCAAAGCGCCGAGCCGCTTCTCTCCATCTTCAATCTCTCGATGGATTCCCGCGAGGCTTTCGGCACCCCCCTCAAGGACGTTTCGCTCGATCTGTTCCCCGGCGAGATCGTCGGCATCGCCGGTATCGCCGGCAACGGTCAGACCGAACTGTTCGATGTGCTCTCGGGCGAACGGCTCGCCGGCAAGCCCGAGCAGGTAACGCTTTTCGGTCAACCGGTCGGCCATGACGACATCACCGCACGGCGCGCCAAGGGCGCTGTCTTTATCTCCGAGGAACGGCTGGGCCACGCCACGGTGCCATCCCTCTCACTGAGCGAAAACGTCATCCTGACCCGTTACCGGGTCAATCCCGGCCTTAAATCGGGCATGTTCCTCAATCGCGGCAAGGCAAAAAGCCTGCTCGAAACCATCGTCGACAAGCTCGACGTGCGCAAAAGTTCCGCCGACCCCGCAGCCCAGTCACTCTCGGGCGGCAACCTTCAAAAATTCATCATCGGGCGCGAAGTGCTCGAAGACCCAAAGGTGATCATCGTCAACCAGCCCACCTGGGGCGTCGATGCCGGTTCTGCCGCGCGCATCCGCCAGACGCTTGTCGATCTGGCTGAGGGCGGCGCCGCTGTTCTGGTTATCAGCCAGGACCTGGACGAGCTTTTCGAGTTCACCGACCGCCTTGCTGCCATCGCCGAGGGTCGCCTCTCTGATTTCGCACCCGTCGCCCAGGCCGACCGCAACGCCATCGGGCTCAAGATGTCGGGCATTTTTGAGGGCCAGAGCGCATGAGGCTCGAACTCATCAAGCGCGGCAATCCTTCGCGCGCCCTGCAATTTCTCTCCCCGCTTATCGGGCTCACGCTTGCGGTTTTGACCGGCGCGGTCATGTTCGCCATTCTGGGCAAGGAGCCATTGGCCGCGCTCTACGTCTATTTCATCGAGCCGCTGACCGAGATGTGGTCGATCCATGAGCTGCTGATCAAGGCGGCACCGCTGATCCTGATGGGGGCCGGACTTTCGGTCTGCTATCTCTCCAACAACTGGAACATCGGCGCCGAAGGCCAATTCATCATGGGCGCCCTGGCCGGGTCGATCTTCCCGGTCCTGTTCACCGACCTCCAGACACCCTTCGTTTTGCCCCTGATGATGGCCTTCGCCATCGTCGGCGGCGCGCTTTGGGCCGGCATTCCGGCGCTGCTCAAGGCGAAATTCAACACCAACGAAATCCTCGTTAGCCTGATGCTGGTCTATGTGGCCGAGCTGATCCTCGACTATCTGGTGCGCGGCCCGTGGCGCAATCCGGGCGGCATGAATTTCCCCGAATCCGTACGCTTCCATGAATTCGCCCGCATCCCCGAACTGATGCCAGCCGACGGCCGCGCCAACTGGGGCATCGTCATTGCGATTATTGTTGCCGTTGCCATCTGGGTCATGCTCTCGCGCACGCTGAAAGGTTTTGAGATCAAGGTGCTCGGCACCAGCCCCCGCGCCGGAAAATTCGCCGGTTTCGATGCGAAAAAGATGATCTTTTTCTCCTTCCTTCTGGCTGGCGGCTGCGCCGGACTTGCCGGCATCATCGAAGTCGCCGGCGCTTCGGCGCAACTGCGCCCCATCATCT
This sequence comes from Rhizobiales bacterium UBA1912, assembly GCA_002337455.1. GTDB lineage: Bacteria > Pseudomonadota > Alphaproteobacteria > Rhizobiales > Devosiaceae > Pelagibacterium. The sequence continues at coordinate 115,418 of DDGC01000030.1, forward strand.
CGCCCGGCTATGGGTTCACCGCAATCATCGTGGCGTTCCTTGGCCGCCTCAATCCGCTCGGGGTGATCGTCGCCGGGCTGGTCCTGGCGCTGACCTATCTCGGCGGAGAAGCCGCCCAGATTTCACTGGGGCTTTCAGACAAGGTCGCCCGCGTCTTTCAGGGAGCATTGCTGCTCTACATTCTGGCCTGTGACACGCTGATCCACTACCGCGTCCGTTTCGCGCGTGCGCCAAAAGCATCGGGGATCGCCGCCGATGCTTGAATCGATCCTTCTCACCATCGCCACCGCCGCAACGCCGCTCCTTCTGGCCGCCATCGGCGAACTCGTCGTCGAACGCTCCGGCACCCTCAATCTCGGCGTCGAAGGCATGATGGTCATGGGCGCCGTCGGCGGCTTTGTGGGCATGATCGTCACAGGCAATCCGTTTATCGGCGCGCTGGTCGGCGTGCTGTTCGGCGCCGGCCTCTCGCTTCTCTTTGCCTTTCTGGCCTTAACACTTGCCACCAACCAGTATGCCACCGGCCTTGCGCTGACCATTCTGGGTCTCGGCCTGTCCGGCCTGATCGGCGAGCCCTATGTCGGCCGCTCTGCCGTCCGCATGCCAGTCCTCGACATCCCGGGCCTCTCCGATATTCCGATCATCGGTCGGCTGCTGTTCGGCCAGGACCCGATTTTCTACATCTCCATAGCGCTGGTCATCGCCGTTGCCTGGTTCCTGTTCAGGACCAAACAGGGCCTCACCCTGCGCTCAATCGGAGATAACCCGCAATCGGCCCACGCGCTCGGCATCAACGTCATCGGCTACCGCTATCTCGCCGTACTGTTCGGCGGCGCCTGCGCGGGGTTGGCGGGCGCGCATCTCTCGCTCGTTTACACCCCGCAATGGACCGAGAACATGTCGGCGGGCCGTGGCTGGATTGCGCTGGCGCTTGTGGTCTTTGCCTCCTGGCGCCCGGCCCGAGTGCTGGCCGGCGCCTATCTGTTCGGCGCGGTTTCCATCGGCCAGTTGCACGCCCAGGCGCTGGGGATCGGCATTCCGTCCCAGTTCCTCTCGGCGCTCCCCTATCTCGCCACCGTCCTTGTTCTGGTCTTGATTTCCCAGAACCGGCGGCTGACGCTGATCAACACCCCGGCCTCGCTCGGCAAGAGCTTCGTGCCGGATCGCTAAACAATCTTAGGAAGGGACAATCATGAAAACGCTCCTCTCAACACTTGCAACAGCCACGGCGCTGTCGCTGACTCTCGTACCCGTGGCCATGGCGCAGGACGCCCCGGTCGAAGCCTGCTTTGTCTATGTCGGCTCCCACACCGATGGCGGCTGGAGCCAGGCCCACGACATCGCCCGCCTCGCGGTCGAGGAAGAATATGGCGATGCGGTCGAAACCCGTTTCATCGAAAACGTCGCCGAAGCGACTTCGGAAGGCGCCATCGAGCGCATGGCGCGTTCGGGCTGCGATATCATTTTCACGACCTCGTTCGGCTTCATGGACCCCACGATTGCCGTTGCCGAGCGCTTCCCGGACGTTCTGTTCGAACACGCAACAGGCTACAAGACCGCGCCCAACGTCTCGGTCTACAATTCGCGCTTCTATGAGGGCCGCTACATCCAGGGCGTCATCGCCGCCTCGATTTCCGAAGCCGGCGTCGCCGGTTACATCGGCTCGTTCCCCATCCCTGAAGTTGTGCAGGGCATCAACGCCTTCATGCTCGGCGCGCAGTCGATCAATCCCGACTTCGCCGTGAAAGTGGTCTGGGCCAATTCCTGGTACGATCCCGGTGCAGAAGCCGATGCCGCCAAGGTCCTGATGGATCAGGGCGTCGATATCATCACCCAGCACACCGACTCCACCGCTCCCATGCAAGAAGCTGCGGCGCGCGGCATCAAGGCGTTCGGTCAGGCGTCCGACATGATCGAAGCGGGTCCTGAAACCCAGCTGACGGCAATCGTCGACACCTGGGCGCCGTACTACATCGAGCGCGTCGGCGCGGTCATCGATGGCACATGGGAAACCTCGGATACCTGGGACGGGCTGGTCGACGGCATCCTGACCATGGCGCCCTATACCAACATGCCCGAAGAGGTCGCAGCGCTGGCCGAAGAAACCGAAGAAGCCATAATGGCAGGCGACCTCGTGATCTTCTCGGGCCCGATCACCAAGCAGGACGGCACTCAGTGGTTGGCCGAAGGCGAGCAGGCCGATGACGGCACCCTGCTGGGCCTCAACTTCTACGTCGAAGGCGTGGACGACCAGCTTCCGCAGTAGGCTTTCGAGCTTTGTGAAATTGAGCGGCGGCAGCAATGCCGCCGCTTTTGTTTCTTGACCCGGCCCACGACCCGCGACACCCTGACGAAACAGAAAACGGAAAACCACCCGATGACCGACGCTGCAACTCTCGCCCGCATGATCCGCGCCGGACGCGGGCTTGATCCTGCCGATCTGGTCATCAAGAACGTCAAACGCCTCGATATCGTCACTGGTGAGATCACCCAGACCGACATCGCCATCGTCGCCGATCGCATCGTGGGCACCCACGGCACATATGAGGGCAAATCCGAAATCGATGGCGCCGGCCGTTTTGCGGTTCCCGGCTTTATCGATACCCACCTCCACATCGAATCTTCGCTTGTTACACCGCTGGAATTCGACCGCTGTGTCCTGCCGCACGGCGTCACCACGGTGATCTGCGACCCCCATGAAATCGCCAACGTGCTGGGCGCCCCAGGCATTCGCTACTTCCTCGATTGCGCCGAACAGTCGATCATGGATATCCGCATTAATCTCTCATCGTGCGTGCCGGCCACCCCGTTCGAGACGGCGGGTGCAAGGCTCGAAATCGATGACCTCCTGCCCTTCGCCGACCATCCCAAAATCATCGGCCTTGCCGAGATGATGAATTTCCCCGGCGTCATCAATTGCGATCCGGGCATTCTTGCCAAGCTCGAAGCCTTCCAGCACCGGCACATGGACGGTCACGCCCCCCTGCTCTCCGGGCTCGACCTCAACGCCTATCTCGCCGCCGGCATCCGCACCGACCACGAGGCGACCAGCGCCAAAGAAGCGCGCGAAAAGCTCGCCAAGGGCATGGCGATCCTCATTCGCGAGGGATCGGTTTCCAAGGATCTCGATGCGCTGGCCGAAATCCTCGACGCAAACACCTCCGCCTTCGTCGCGCTGTGTACCGACGACCGCAACCCGCTCGATATCGCCGAGGAAGGCCATCTGGATTCGTCAATCCGCCGCCTGATCGCCCATGGCTGCCCGCTCCATCACGTCTATCGCGCGGCCTCCCACTCCGCCGCCCGCATATTCGGCCTTAAGGATCGCGGTCACGTCGCGCCGGGCTGGCGGGCCGATATTGCCCTGCTCGACAGCCTCGAAGAGTGCCGGGTAACCGACGTCGTGTCGGCCGGACGCCTGGTCACGGATGCGCTCTGGCCAACGCGCAAAGACATCGCCCCCGTCGGCCTCGATTCCATGAAGGCAAAGCCCGTGGAGGCGTCGGCGTTCATTACAGTGCCAAACCCCGACAAGAACGAAGTCCCGGTGATTGGCGTTAAACCCGGGCTCATTCTCACCTTCCGCGAGAGCGCTTCCCTCGCCAGCGACGAAACAGGCCTCAAACCCGATACCGGCGCCGATGTCATCAAGGTGGCGGTCATCGAACGCCACGGCATCAACGGCAATATCGGCCGGTCGTTCGTGAAGGGCTTTGGTCTCAAGCGCGGCGCCATCGCGTCATCGGTGGGGCACGATAGCCACAACATCACCGTGGTCGGCGTCACCGATGAGGACATGGCGCTGGCTGTCAATCGCCTCATCGAGATCGGCGGCGGCTTTGCCGTGGCCTGCGAGGGCGAAATCCTTGCCGATCTAGCCCTGCCCATCGCCGGATTGATGAGTCTCGAACCCTTCGAGATCGTCACCGAGCATCTTGAGCATTTGCGTCAGGCGGCCAAAGCGCTCGATTGCGCCCTGCCCGAACCTTTCCTTCAGGTCGCATTCCTCGCGCTACCGGTCATCCCGCACCTGAAAATGACCGACAACGGTCTGTTTGATGTGGATGCGTTCGATTTCGTCTCGTGACGCATGGCTGGCTTGATAAAGCCATTTTTCCTCTTATCTCATAGAACATGACCAAAGAGCGGACCCGCCTCGAACGCCTGTTCCTTCGCCTCGAAGCGCGCTTTCCGCGCTTTGCGATGGTGATCTACGTCCTGCGCCAGCCCTGGGCCATGCTCATCCGCATTCCTCTCGGCATCGTGTTGTGTGCTGGCGGCGTTTTTTCCTTCCTGCCCATCCTCGGTCTCTGGATGCTGCCGCTGGGCCTGCTGCTGCTGGCCATCGACCTGCCCTTCCTCCAGCGGCCGATGAACGGCATTATCCTGCGCGGCGAACGCCAGTGGGACCTGTGGCGCCGCAACCGGCGAGACCGAAAATCGGGCTGAACCCCGTAACAGACGAAAGATTCAGCCCGGACCGCTGACGATCAACCGGCAGCCTTTTTTTCTGCCCGCTTGGCGTGCAGAACCGGCTCGGTGTAGCCGGAGGGCTGTTCAACCCCTTCGAGCGCCAGCGCCAATGAGGCCTGAAATGCGATCGAGTGCTCGGGATCATCGCTCATGGCTTGATAGTCCGGGTCGCCCGCATTCTGTTCGTCGACCACGTGGGCCATGCGGGTGAACGTCGCAACCACCTCGTCCTGGGTCACCACCCCGTGCCACAGCCAGTTGGCAACCGCCTGTGATGAAATCCGGCAGGTTGCCCGGTCTTCCATCAAACCAACGTCATTGATGTCGGGGACTTTCGAGCACCCCACGCCAGCATCGATCCAGCGCACGACATAGCCCAGAATGCCCTGGGCGTTGTTGTCGAGCTCGCGCTGGATTTGCTCGGCCGACAGCGTCGAAGGATCGAGAACCGGCATGGAGAACAAGGCGTCAAGGCCCGGGATGGGTTCGTTGTGCCGACGCTTTTGCGCCTCGAACACGTCGACCTCATGGTAGTGCAGCGCGTGCAACGTCGCCGCTGTCGGCGAAGGCACCCAGGCGCAGTTGGCGCCCGATTTCGGGTGACCTATCTTTTGCTCCATCATCGCCGCCATATCGTCGGGCCGGGCCCACATGCCCTTGCCGATCTGCGCACGGCCGGTCAGCCCACAGGCGATCCCGATGGTGACGTTGCGGTCTTCGTAAGCCTGTATCCAATGTTCGGCCTTGATCTGATCCTTGAGCAGCACCGGCCCGGCTTCCATGGACGTGTGGATCTCATCGCCCGTGCGGTCGAGGAACCCCGTATTGATGAAAAACAGCCGCTCACGCGCCGCGTGGATGCAGGCCTTGAGGTTGGCCGAGGTCCGGCGCTCCTCGTCCATGATGCCGATCTTGATTGTGTTGTGCGGCAGGCCGAGAATCTTTTCCACTTCCCCGAACACATTGCACGCAAACAGCACTTCGGTCGGCCCATGCATCTTGGGTTTGACGATATAGATCGAACCCGTCGCCGAGTTCGCCTTGCGCTTGCGATCGTGCATGGCGCAAAGCGTCGTGATCGCCGCATCCATCATCCCCTCGCCGATCGGCTGACCTTCGGAATTGAGGATGGCGTCGGTGGTCATCAGATGCCCGACATTGCGCACCAGCAGCAGCGCCCGACCCTTGAGCGTCACCTCGCTTCCGTCGGGCGCCGTGTAGGTCCGATCCGCATTGAGCGTGCGGGTGACCGACTTGCCGCCCTTTTCGAACGTATCGGCCAAATCGCCAATCATCAGCCCGAGCCAGTTGCGATAGACCCCGACCTTGTCCGCGGCATCGACGGCAGCAACCGAATCCTCACAATCTTGGATTGTCGTCAGCGCGCTTTCGATCACCACATCGGCGAGATGGGCCGGATGGTCCTTGCCCACGGGGTGATTGGCATCGATCACCAGTTCGACATGCAGCCCGTTGTGATTGAGCAGGATACGCAGCACATCGCCATCGCGCGAATAGCCCGCGAACGCTTCGGGATAAGCCAGCCTGGCCGGCCCATCCTGGCTTTCGATCACCAGTCTGGCAGTATCGCCTGACGTATCGACATCATAAGACGTTACGGCCCAGTGCTTGATCCCGAGCAGCGGAAACGCTTCGTCGAGAAAATGCCCGGCCCGCGCAAACACCTCGGCACCACGCTTGGGATTGTACGCACGTCCCGGCGCCAGATCGCCATCGCGGGCGATCACGTCGGTGCCGTAGAGCGCATCGTAAAGACTGCCCCAGCGCGCATTGGCGGCGTTGAGCGCGTAGCGGGCATTGGAGACCGGCACGACAAGCTGCGGCCCGCAGATCGAGGCGATCTCGGGATCGAGGTTTTCCGTCTCAATCCTGAAATCTTCCGGCTCGTCCTCGAGATATTTGATCTCGCGCAGAAACGCCTGATAGCCATCGGGGTCTTTCGCCACGGGACCGTTGTCCCGATGCCAGGCATCGATCTGGTTCTGCATCCTGTCGCGGATTTCCAGAAGCTCGCGATTGCCCGGCATATAAGCCGCAACCAGCTCGGCAAACCCCGCCCAGAAGCTGTCCGAAGCAACATCGAGCCCTTTGAGTGCCTCCTGCTCGACAAACGCTGCAAGCTGTTCGTCGACCTGCAAACCGGCCCGTGTGACATAGTTACTCATCGGCTCTCTCCTGATCGTTCCCTGCCCAGCTAGCGCGCCAGCCGGTTTCCGCCAAGCCGTCGTGGAAAACCCTTCCACGATGCGGAAATCAGCTCAGGCCCGATTTCGCCGCCTCACCCGCCACATAGGTTTCGGCAATCACCCGGTCGTCTCCGCATGTCTGGAGCAAAAACAACTCCTCGGCCAGATGTTCCACCTGCTCCATCTTGAGCGCCATATGCGGCAACGCCCTGGCGTCGAGCACCACGATATCGGCGTCAGCCCCCGGTTCAAGCGTGCCGATGGTGTGCTCGAGCGACAGCGCCCGCGCATTACCCAGCGTCATCATGAAAAAGCTTTCGAGCGGCGACATGCGCTGGCCGCGCAATTGCAGCACCTTGTAGCCCTCGTCGAGCGTGCGCAACATCGAGTACGACGTCCCCCCGCCCACATCGGTCGCCACAGCGATCCGCACATTGGACGCCATCAGCCGCTCACGGTCGAACAGCCCCGAGCCAATGAACAAGTTAGACGTCGGGCAGAACACGGCCACCGACCCGGTCTCCGAAAGGGCGGCGATTTCCCGGTCGGTCATGTGGATGCAATGGCCGAGCAGTGTCTTGGGCCCGAGCAGCCCATAATGCTCATAGACGCCGATGTAGTCGGGCAAATTCGGAAACAGCTCTTTGACGAAATCGATCTCGCCCAGGCTCTCGTTCACATGCGTTTGGACATAGGCATCGGGAAATTCGCGCACGAGGTCCTGCGTCATCTCCATCTGCTCATGGGTCGAGGTCAGCGCGAACCGCGGCGTGATCGCGTAATGGAGCCGTCCGACGCCGTCCCATTTCTCCAGCAACGCCTTGCTTTCGTCATAGCCGCGCTGCGGCGTATCGAGCAGGCCCTCGGGCGCATTGCGGTCCATCATCACCTTGCCGGCAATCATCCGCATGTCGCGCTTTTTCGCCTCGGTGAAAAAAGCGTCCACCGATTGCGGATGCACCGAGCAATAAACCGCGGCCGTCGTTGTGCCGTAGCGCACCAGCTCGTCACAGAACAGCGAGGCCACCCGTGCCGCGTGGCCGGTATCGGCAAAGCGCTGTTCCTCCACGAAGGTATAGGTATTGAGCCATTCCAGGAGGTCCTTGGCGTAGGACCCGATCACCTGCATCTGCGGATAATGGATATGGGTATCGATAAACCCCGGCATAATCAGATTGGGCCGGTGATCGATCACGTCGGCCTTGGGCGCCACCAGCTTGAGCCCATCATTGTATTCGCCCACCGAAACGATCTTGCCTTGATCGATAACCACCGCGCCGTCCTCGATATAGCGGTAGCTTTCGTGATCGTCCGCCCCGGACGGTTCGGAGACGAACGTCAAAACCCGCCCGCGCAAAATCCTGGCGGTCACAGGCTCTGCTCCCCGGTCACCGACTGGTACCAGACGGTCAGAAGTTCGCGCTCTTCATCGGTCATGAACGACACATTGCCCGGCGGCATGGCATGGCTGCGGGCCGACTGGATATAGATTTCCCGTGCATGTTCGGCGATCAATTCGGGCGTATCGAGCCGCACATCCTTGGGCGCCATATAGACGCCCTCATAGGCTGGCTCGGCGGCGTGGCACATCGAGCACCGGCCCAGGACTATCTGGGACGCCTGCTGAAAATGGGCGTCATCGAGAAAAGTCTGGGCCGTCGAGCTGAGCGCGACCGGCCCGGCTTCGGCCCGCGCTTTGGGATAGCTCGAAAGCCAGATGATGCCGATAAACAGCACAAGCGACAGCGCAAATGTCCAGTATTCGCGCCGCCCGGTCGAATGCATGGTGTTGAAAAAGTGCCGGATCAAAACCCCGATCAGAAAAATCAGCCCGGCAATCGCCCAGCTGTATTCGGTCGCGAACGCCAGCGGATAATGGTTAGAGACCATGAAGAACAGCACCGGCAGCGTCAGGTAATTGTTGTGCACGCTGCGCTGCTTGCTTTGCGCGCCAAGCGCCGGATCGGGCGCCTCGCCCGCCTTCATTGCGGCGACAACTTTCTTCTGGTTTGGAATGATGACGAAAAAGACGTTCGCCGACATGATCGTCGCGGTGAATGCACCCATGTGCAGGAATGCGGCGCGGCCGGTAAACACCTGCATGTAGCCCCATGACATGGCCAGCAGGATGACAAACAGCACGATCATCAAACCGTTCTGGCTCTTGCCCACCGGCGATTTGCACAGCAGATCGTAGAGCACCCAGCCGACCCCGAGCGACACCAGCGAGATGGAAATCGCCACGGGCGCATCGACATCGAACACCGTGCGATCGATCAGGAACAGATCGGCACCTGCGTAATAGACGATGATGAGCATCGCAAACCCGGTCAGCCAGGTCGAATAGCTCTCCCATTTGAACCAGACCAGATGCTCGGGGAGGTTGGGCGGCGCGACCATGTATTTGTTGACGTGGTAGAACCCGCCCCCATGCACCTGCCACTCTTCACCCTGTACGCCAGCTGGTAAGTCGCCATGCTTGCGCAGCCCAAGATCGAGCGCGATGAAATAAAATGACGACCCGATCCACGCGACCCCCACGATCACGTGCGTCCAGCGCACGGCGAACGCCATCCATTCCCAAAACAGCGTGAAATCAGTCATCCAAGTTTCGCCTCAACACTAAATCCTGTCCGCCCACTGCCCGCAAAATCTCCGCAACCGTCAGCGCGGCGATCACTTCTGGCCGCTTGTCGCGAATTTCAGCCCCGCCGATCGGCATCGCAAGCTTTTCGACCATTTCCGTATCCAGCCCCATGTCGGAAAGCCAGCTTTTGAATGTGGCCTTTTTGGTTTTCGATCCGATCATCCCCACATATGCGGCATCGCCGCGCGAAAGGGCCTCCGAGGCGATGAGAAAATCGAGCCCATGATCGTGGGTCAGGACTACAAAAGATGATCCCTTCGGGGCTTCGCGCACCAGCGCTTCCGCCACGGGAACATGCCGTGCTTCCACACCGCGCGGCACCTTGGCGATCTCGGCAGCGCGATTGTCCACGACCAGCGTGCGCAACGGCAAAAGCGACAGCGCCTGCCCAAGCGCATTGCCCACATGCCCCGCGCCGAACACATACACATGCGGCCGCGCCATATAGGCTTTTTCGGCCCGCACCCGCACGTCCTGGGCGACATCCGCATCCACCGCCCGCATGCCGATTGCCACCCGACCACCGCAGCACTGACCAATTTCAGGGCCGAGCGGAATATCGAGAGCCGCCGCAGCTTCCCCCGACTCCAACGCCTCACGCGCTCTCGCAATGGCCAGAAATTCGAGCTGACCACCGCCGATGGTGCCGATTTCGTTATCCCGGGAAACCACCATCCAGGCTCCCGCTTCCCGCGGCGTGGACCCCTTAGCCTCGGTCACCTCGACCAGCACGGCTTGCCTGTGGCGGTCGAGAAAATCGCGCAGTTGCTGCGGCGTGACGCTCACCGTTCCGCCGCCTCGCGCCTGAGCCGTTCCATGGTCATCAGCACCCGCTCGGGCGTGGCCGGAGCATCCATGCGCGGCGCGATCTTGTAATCGGCAACACTCGCCGCGGCCATGGAAAGCGCTTCGAGCACCGAAAGCGCCAGCATGAAGGGAGGCTCGCCCACGGCCTTGGAGCGGCGGATCGTCGGGGCCGTGTTGGCCGACCATTCAGCAAGCTTCACATCGAAGACTTTCGGCACGTCGGAAACAACCGGGATCTTGTAGGTGGAAGGCGCGTGCGTGCGCAATTGCCCCTTGTTGTCCCACCACAGTTCTTCGGTGGTCAGCCACCCCATGCCCTGAATGAACCCGCCCTCGATCTGCCCGATATCGATGGCCGGGTTGAGCGATTTGCCGACGTCGTGGAGCACATCGACACGCTCGACCATGTATTCCCCGGTGAGGCTGTCGACCACCACTTCCGAACACGCAGCGCCATAGGCGAAATAGAAGAACGGCTGGCCCTTGCCTGCGGCCCGGTCCCAGTGGATGTCGGGCGTCTTGTAGAACCCGGCCGCCGATAGCTGCACCCGCGCCAGATACGCCTGGTCGATAAAATCGGCCCAGTCATAGCGCTGATTGCCCACCATCACGCAATTGGGTTCGAAGCTTATGGCGTCCTCGGGCACGTTGAACTTGTCCATAGCGAACGCGACCAGCCGGTCCTTGATCTGCTCGGCGGCGTTGGCCGCAGCCATGCCGTTGAGGTCCGAGCCAGAGGAAGCGGCCGTCGCCGAAGTGTTGGGCACCTTGCCGGTCGTCGTCGCCGTGATCTTGACCTTGTCGAGGTCGATCTGGAAGCAATCGGCCAGGACCTGGGCAACCTTGACGTAAAGCCCCTGCCCCATCTCGGTGCCGCCGTGGTTGAGATGCACCGAGCCGTCGCGATAAACATGGACGAGCGCCCCGGCCTGATTGAAGGCCGTCATCGTGAAGCTGATCCCGAACTTGACGGGTGTCAGCGCGATGCCGCGCTTTAAAACCGTCGAGGATGTGTTGAACGCGATGATCTGTTCGCGCCGCCTGCGATAATCCGAACTCGCCTCCAACTCGTCCACCACGCGCCCGATGATATTGTCGGTGACCGTTTGGTGGTAGGGCGTGAGGTTGCGGTCGGTATCGCCATAGAAATTGGCCTTGCGGATATCGAGCGGGTCCTTGCCCAGCGCGTAGGCGATGTCCTCAATCCAGCGCTCGCAGCCCACCATGCCCTGCGGCCCGCCGAATCCGCGAAACGCTGTGTTGGAGACCGTGTTGGTCTTGAGCGGCTCGGACACCAATCGCACATGGGGATAAAAATACGCGTTGTCGGCATGAAACAGCGCCCGATCGGTCACTGGCCCGGACAGATCGGCCGAAAACCCGCAGCGCGCCGCAAAAACTGCGTCCACCGCCTCTATGCGCCCGTCGTCGTCATACCCGACCGCATAATCGACAATGAAATCGTGCCGCTTGCCGGTGGCGATCATATCGTCGTCGCGGTCGGGCCGGATCTTGACGGCACGATTGAATTTCTTTGCGGCGATTGCCGCCACGGCGGCAAACAGATTGCTTTGGGTTTCCTTGCCCCCGAACCCGCCGCCCATGCGGCGCACCACGACATTGACCGCGTTGGACGGCACGCCCAGCGCATGGCCCACCATATGCTGGACCTCGCTGGGGTGCTGGGTCGAGGAATGGACGGTGACCTCATCGTCCTCACCGGGGATCGCCAATGCGATATGCCCTTCGAGATAGAAATGGTCCTGACCGCCCATTTCCATTGTGCCGGTCACCCGATGTTTCGCCGCTGCCATGCCCGCCGCCACGTCACCACGCTCGAGCTTCATGCCCGGCGTCACCAGCGTTCCGCCGGCCTCGCGCGCCGCACCGACATCGAGCGCGAACGGCAGTTCGGTATAGCTCACCTGTGCCAGTTTCGCCGCGCGCCGTGCCGCTTCGCGCGTTGTCGCAACCACCGCAAACAGCGGCTGGCCGAAAAACTCGACTTTCGTTTCAGCAAAGATCGGCTCGTCATGCTTGCCGGGCTGGGAAATGTCATTATGCCCGGGCACATCGTCAGCTGTGAGCACCCCCACCACGCCCGGCGCCTGCCGCACGGCTTCAAGCGCCAGCGACCGGATCTCTCCATGGGCAGTGGTGGAAAGCCCCAGATAGGCATGCAGCGTACCTGCCGGCTCGAGCATATCGTCGATATACTCGGCCATCCCCGACACGTGCTTGTGCCCGGAATCATGCTTTTGCGCCACATGCACACCGCCGCGAATGGCGGGTTTGTTGTCGAGCGCGGTCATCACGCCACCTCGTGCCGAATGATATGGCTCGGCCCTTCGACGGTCTCGAAGTAAAACCGCTTCAGGAGATTGCGCGCCGCCAGCATCCGATAGTCGGCGCTCGCCCGCCAATCGGTCAACGGCTGGAAATCCTCATCGAAAATGTCCAGAACCGCCTCGACGCTCTCCAGCGTCCAGGGCTTGCCGATCAGTGCGCCCTCGACGGCCCTTGCCCGCTTTGGGGTCGCGGCCATGCCGCCAAACGCGATGACCGCTTCGGCCACCAGGCCATCGACCACCCTGAACCGAAACGCGCCCAGCGTTGCGGTGATGTCCTCGTCCCGGCGTTTGGTGACCTTGTGCACGCCGAACATCTCGTCAGCCCCCGGCAAGGGCACCGAAACGCTTTCGACGAATTCGCCCTTTTCCCGGTCCTGCTTGCCATATGCGATGAAGAAGTCCTCGAGCCTCACCACACGGCGGCGTTCGCCCTTGCGCAGCGTGATTTCAGCCCCCAGCGCGATCAGCGGCGGCGGCGTGTCGCCGATCGGTGAGCCATTGGCGATATTGCCGCCAATGGTCCCCATGGCCCGCACCTGCGCCCCCCCGATCCGGTCGAACAACTCGACCATCTGCGGAATGTAGGCGGCAATGGTTTCAAACGCTTTTGCGTAGCTCACCCCGGCCCCGAAAACGATCCGTCCGTCCTCGACACTCACTTCGTCCATCAGATGCCCGATAATCACCACCGGCGCGATCTCACGCATGAATTTGGTGACCCACAGCCCCACATCGGTCGCCCCGGCGACGATCGTTGCCTCGGGCATCTCGTCGAGCACCGCTGCCAGATCGTCGACATCGGCCGGGATGATCGTCTTGCCCCGCTTACCTTCGACGACCACCCGCCGCCCGTCGTTGAGCGCCGTCAGGTTGGCAACGATCGCCTCGCGCTCCCTGTTGAGCACGTCTTCGAGCACCGCCCCATAATTGGACACCGCCTGGGCGGCACGCACGATTGGCGCATAGCCTGTGCAGCGGCACAGATTGCCCTGCAATGCCTTTTCGATCTCGGGAACGCTCGGATTGGGATTGGCCAGCCACAGCCCGTAAAGGCTCATCACGAACCCCGGCGTGCAGAACCCGCACTGGCTTCCGTGGTAATCGACCATGGCCTGCTGCACCGGATGCAGCCCGCCATCGGCGCCCTTCAAATGCTCGACAGTCACGACATGCGCGCCGTCGAGCATCGAAACCAGCATTATGCACGCATTTGCAGGCAAATAACGCACAACTCCACCCTTTATACGGCCAACGATGACCGTACATGCCCCGCAATCGCCCTCCGCACAGCCTTCCTTGGTACCGCGCAAAACACGGTCCAGCCGCAGGAAATCGAGCAGTGTCCGGTCCGGTTCGAGGACGTCCAGTTCGATCAGATTATCGTTTAAATAGAAACGGATAGCGGTGCGCGGGTCCAAGCTCAGCTCCCGCGATAGGTCGAATAGCCAAAGGGCGAAACCAGAAGCGGCACATGGTAGTGCGCCTCGCGGTCACTCACCCTGAAATCGACAGCCACGACATCGAGAAATTCAACCGGCTTGCCATTGATCTTGCTGAAGTATTCGCCGACATGAAAGTTCAGCCGGTACGCGCCTTCCGCCAACCCATCCCCCTCCAGCAGCGGCCCGTTGCACCGCCCGTCATCATTGGTGACCACCGACTTTTCAAGCGACGCCTCGCCGCCTTCGATGCTGTAAAGATCAATGGTCATCCCCTTTGCGGGAACACCATTTGCGGTATCGAGAACGTGGGTCGTCAGCCGTCCGGGTGTGGTCATGCCTGCTCCAAGCGCCATTGGATTTTCCCCGACTATCAACCCAAAAATTGCCCCGCGAAAGGGGGCGTGCGCAGAATTTTTTACCACATGGTCGAAAAATTTGTGTCTAAGGTGAGCTCCTGTTTTGTCTGCCCGTCATGGAGCGTGCCATGCGATACCCCCGCGATCTGGCCGGTTACGGCCCCAACCCGCCCCACGCCAACTGGCCCGGCGGCGCCAACATCGCAGTCCAGTTCGTCCTCAATTACGAGGAGGGTGGCGAAAACAACATCCTGCATGGCGATCAGGCCTCAGAAGCCTTCCTCGCCGACGTGGTGGGCGCGGCGCCCTGGCCCGGTGCGCGGCACTGGAACATCGAATCCATGTATGAATACGGCGCCCGCGCCGGTTTCTGGCGCCTGCACAAGCTGTTCACCCGGAACGATCTGCCAGTGACCGTCTATGGCGTTGCCACCGCGCTGATGCGCGCGCCGCAACAGGTTCAGGCCATGCTCGACGCCGATTGGGAAATCGCGTCCCACGGCTATAAATGGGTCGAGCACAAGGACATGCCGCGCGAGGAGGAAGCCGCCCAGATCGCTGAGGCGGTGCGGCTGCACACAGTCGCGACCGGATCGCGGCCAGAGGGGTGGTACACGGGTCGCTGTTCGGTCAACACAGTGGATCTGGTTTCAGAACAGGGCGGCTTTGCCTATATTTCCGATACCTATGACGACGACCTTCCCTACTGGAGGATCCACAACGCAAAACCGCACCTTATCATCCCCTACACCCTGGCGAATAACGATATGCGGTTCGTGACGGCCTCGGGCTTTGCCAATGGCGAGGAGTTCTTTCAGGCTTTGAAAGACAGCTTCGATTGCCTCTATCGCGAGGGCGAAGAGGGGAGCCCCAAAATGATGTCGGTTGGCCTCCATTGCCGGCTGGTCGGGCAACCGGGCCGGTTTGAGGGGCTCAAGCGCTTCGTCGATTATATCAAGACCTTCGACAAGGTCTGGGTGGCAAAGCGGATCGATATCGCCCGGCATTGGGCCGACACGCATCCCTATCAACCGCCCAAACTTACCCCATCGCAAATGGATGCCGAGAGTTTCATGGCAACATTCGGCGGCGTATTCGAGCATTCGCCGTTCATTGCACAGCGCGCCTGGGAAGCGGAACTCGGCCCGGCCAACGACAGCGCACTCGGCATCCACTTCGCGCTGCGCAACCAGTTCCGCATGGCGTCCGATGACGAGCGGCTCGGCGTGCTCAATGCTCACCCGGACCTTGCCGGCAAGCTCGCGGCCGCCAAACGGCTCACAGCGGATTCAACGTCCGAGCAGGCATCGGCCGGGCTCGATGCGCTGACCGATGACGAACGGGAGCGCTTTACCGAACTCAATACACGCTACGTCGAAAAATTCGGCTTCCCCTTCATCATCGCGGTGCGCGACAACACCAAAGCCTCGATCCTCGAGGCTTTCAAAGCCCGCCTCGAAAATGACCGAGAAACCGAATTCGCGACGGCCTGCGCGCAGGTCGAACGCATTGCCATGCTGCGGATCAAGCCGCTGTTGATGAACCAACCAGATGAATGACATTGGCCGGATTGGCGATCCAGAAGCCATCCGACCCCTCCGGCAGCGGTTCAATTTCGTCGCGGCGCACCACGCCGTTTTTCGCGAAATGCGTTTTGGCTGCTGCTCCGTTTTCAGCCCGCACTTCGAGCCAGATCTCGGCCTGACTGATACCAGAAACCTTGTCGATCCAAAGCTGGTTGCCGCCAAACTGGAAGCAGACATCGGGACGCTTGCTTTCAAGTTCCTCGAGCCCAAGCACGTCGCGATAGAATGCGACAACGGCTTCGTACTCGTGAGACGGCACTTTCATCGCGATGTTCCGGCCACCGGAAAACCTGGCGCCCTCGCTCATTTATAAAACCCTTCGCGCAGATTGATGCCGTGCTCGACATAAGCCTTCATGGCCGCGAGCATGCCGGTCCAGCCTTCGCAATTGCCATAGGATGCCTTGAGGCCCTTTTCGGTCTCTTTCCAGCCTTCCTCGGTGATCGAAACCAAGGTGCGGGTGTTGTCGTCAAGCGGTGCGAAAACCATGGTCACCGTGGTATCGTAGCTGCCGGTGCCGTCGCCTTCGGACCCAGCCTCCCAGGTGAGGATGATCTTTTCGTCCGGCACAATTTCGACCACATTGACCGGAAACGCGCCGGGGAAATCATGGAAATCCCATGTGACCGTCACGCCAGTTTCCAGACGGCCCTTGGCACCGCCCGTGGTGAAATAGCCCGAGAGTTTTTTGGGGTCGACCACGGCCTCGAACACCTCGTGGACCGGCTTTGAAACCCGCCCCGATACCGTAAATTTGAAGTCCACTTGTCATCTCCTGCTTGCGTTTCGCTCATTATGTTATAAATTTATAACATGTCAAGCGACGATGATTCGGACACCATTTTCAAAGCCCTTACCGACCGGAAGCGCCGGGCGATCCTCGACGCCCTCAAGGACGAGCCGAAAACCACTGGCCAACTGGTGGCGCTGTTTCCCCAGATCGACCGCTGCACGGTGATGCAGCACATGAAGGTGCTCGAAACCGCGGGGCTGATCGTGGCGCGCAAGGAAGGCCGCGAGCGCTGGAACCACCTCAACGCCCTGCCCATCAAATCCATCCACGACCGCTGGATCGGCGACTATGCGCGAAACGCTGTCGGGCTGATGTCGCGGCTGGAAGGAGAACTCGGGCGTTGAAAGCCAAGGAAAGGCCCCTCACCCGTCGCTTCGCGCCGACCTCTCCCCCAAGGGAGAGGTCGATCCCGGGGCTTGCAGCATTCTTACCTCTCCCTTGGGGGAGAGGTCGGACCGCAGGTCCGGGTGAGGGGGCCTCTTTTTTGGGCATGCGGAAACCTCCGACGGTCAAATGACCTCGGCTTGTAGGGATAGACGGCATGGGGCGATGAGCGCTCCGCACAGTTTTATTTTTTATATGAAGCGATCATCGCCCCACGCATCCGGGGTTTTTGGCTTATGGCGGCATCTCGGGCTGGGGTTTGTCGGGATGACACCGTTGCCGGTGACATCCGCGGTGCCCCTCTCCCTTTCAGGAGTACGACGTGGAACGCCTGGCT
>DDGC01000018.1 GCA_002337455.1 Rhizobiales bacterium UBA1912
CTGGGGATCTATTATGAGCTCAGCAAACGATCTTATGCAAAAGATCAAGGACGAAGGCATCAAATACGTTGACCTTCGCTTCACCGACCTGCGCGGCAAGCTTCAGCATGTCACCATGGACGCGTCGGTTGTCGATGCCGACATGTTCGAAGAAGGCGTCATGTTCGACGGCTCCTCGATCGCTGGCTGGAAGGCCATCAACGAGAGCGACATGGTCCTGATGCCCGACAACGATTCGGCCTATGTCGATCCGTTCTTTTCGGCGCCGACCCTGTGCGTGAACTGCGACATTCTCGAGCCCGCCACCTACCAGCCTTACAACCGCGACCCCCGCTCGATCGCCAAGAAGGCTGAAGCCTTCGTCAAGACCGCCGGCGTCGGTGATTTCGTCGGCTTTGGCCCCGAGCCCGAATTCTTCCTCTTCGACGATGTGAAGTACTCGACCTCGACCTACAATGTCGGCTTCCAGGTCGACTCTTCCGAACTCGGCTCCAATTCGAGCGCCGATTATGAAGGCGGCAACACCGGCCACCACATCGCGCTCAAGAAGGGCTACTTCCCGGTGCCGCCGGTCGATAGTGCCCAGGACATCCGCGGTGAAATGCTCGAAGCCCTCGCCGCAATGGGCGTCACCGTCGAAAAGCACCACCATGAAGTGGCCTCGGCCCAGCACGAACTTGGCATCAAGTTCGCGCCGATGATCCAGTCTGCCGATCAGGTGCTGCTCTATAAGTATGGCGTGCAGCAGGTTGCCCAGTCGTACGGCAAGACGGCAACCTTCATGCCCAAGCCCGTGTATGGCGATAACGGCTCGGGCATGCACTGCCACATGTCGATCTGGAAAGACGGCAAGCCGCTCTTTGCCGGCGACGAATATGCCGGTCTGTCGATGGAGTGCCTCTATTACATCGGCGGCGTCATCAAGCACGCCAAGGCTATCAACGCCTTCACCAACCCGACCACCAACTCCTACAAGCGTCTGGTGCCGGGCTTTGAAGCTCCCGTTCTGCTGGCCTACTCGGCCCGCAACCGGTCCGCTTCGTGCCGGATTCCCTTCGGCCAGTCGCCGAAGTCCAAGCGCGTCGAAGTCCGCTTCCCCGATCCGCTTGCCAACCCCTACCTCGCCTTCACCGCGCTGCTCATGGCCGGCCTCGACGGCATCAAGAACAAGATCCACCCCGGCGACCCGATGGACAAGGATCTCTACGAGCTGCCCAAGGAAGAGCTTCGGGACATCCCGACAGTTTCCGCCTCGCTGCGCGAAGCGCTTGAAAACCTCTCGGCCGACCGCGACTTCCTCAAGGCCGGTGGCGTGATGGATGACGACTTCATCGACAGCTACATCGATCTCAAGATGGAAGAAGTCATCCGCTTCGAGCACACTCCGCATCCGGTCGAGTACGAGATGTACTACTCGGCGTAAAGCTGCGGCTCATCGCATACGGAAAGGGCTCCTTCGGGAGCCCTTTTTTGTTTGGCGCGCATGCAGGACTCAGGCTGCAAATTTCCATAGGGGCCGCACACGGAACGTGCGATGCTGCACCAGCGCAGACGATCATGTTTGCGCGCTCAAAGGATAGCGTCATGGCCAAAGGTCAGGTGCGGAAAAACCGCGAAGCGAAAAAGCCCAAGAAAGAAAAAGAGAAAACCATAGCCGCAGCACCCTCGACAAAGGGTGTCGTCCAGCTCGGAGAGCATAAAAAGCCCAAGAAATAGGAACGCGGGTCTCTGGCCCCACGGGGCAGAGGGCACTGTTTTCCAGCGTTCACCCCTGCCCCAACTCCCCGTTTGTTGATCGCCCGCCCACAGCGCCCGCCCCACAAAAGCCCACCTTGCTTCCCAGACCGTGCTCAAGTTTTTTGCAGCGATCTCGGGGACGTTTACGACATGACACTTTCACGCTTCATCCAGACGGCGGGAATGCTGGCCACCATTGCAGCCATCAACCTGCCCATCACCGCTTCGGCTCAGGAAACCACACCCTCCGACGCGCTCACTGTAGTTCTGGATGCCGCAGAGGAACTCGAACCGCTCCGCACCGTCACTGTTTCCTCGGATGGCGAAATCATCGCCGATCGAGGTTATGGCGGCTACACGTCCACCGACCCCACCAACATCAAGTCGGCCTCCAAGGTCATAGTGACAACCATGGTCGGCATTGCCATAGACAAAGGCTTGCTCGACGGCCCCGAACAATCGGTCGCCGAACTGCTCGCCGACGACCTGCCCTCCGGTCCCGATCCCCGCATGCAGGACGTAACCCTGAGCCACCTCATGTCCATGCAAGCCGGGCTCGAAGCCACGTCCGGCGCCAATTACGGACGCTGGGTCGCCAGCGCCAATTGGGTACGCTCCGCCCTCGCCCAGCCGTTCGTTGCAGAACCGGGCGGCCCAATGATCTATTCGACCGGCTCGACCCATTTGCTCTCGGCCATCCTCACCGATGTGGGCGGGGCTTCGAGCCGCCAGCTTGCCCGCGACTGGCTCGGGCCCATCGATGACTTTGCCATCACCGGCTGGCACCAGGACCCCCAGGGCATCTATCTCGGCGGCAATGAGCTCGCCATGACGCCGCTCTCACTCCTGGCGTTCGGCGAGATGATCCGCAATGGCGGCGTGACCGACGATGGCGAACGGATCGTCTCGGAAGACTGGATCGAACAATCCTGGCAGCAGCGCACCACGTCCCGCTTCGGCGGGCACGGTTATGGCTATGGATGGTTCCTGACCGAGCTTGGTGGCCATGACGTGTCCTACGCCTGGGGCTATGGCGGCCAGATGCTCTACATCGTTCCCGATCTCGACCTGACCGTCGTCATGACGTCCGATCCCAACAGCCCCTCGGGCGGCAATGGTCATCGCGACCGCCTGCACGACCTGCTGGCCGACATCATCGGCATCGCCAGCGCAGAGCAGGAATAGCCTCCGGACCACCTCTCTAGCGTTCACAACACCGTGATCACGCGCGCGTGTAACGATCTTCGATGTCCCAACGAATGAGTGGTCAGGTGCCGAAACCGGCGCCTTCACGCTCCAAAGGAAGGACATTGCAAATGAACCGCAACATCGCCTCAGTTGCCCTCGCCGCATCGCTGGCTGCAGCCCTCGGAACTGCCGCCTCGGCCCCGGCCATCGCCCAGGACAGCATGGAAAAGTGCTACGGCGTCTCGCTCGCCGGCCAGAACGATTGCGCGGCAGGTCCGGGCACCACATGTGCCGGCACATCCACTGTCGACTATCAGGGCAACGCATGGACCCTGGTTCCCGCCGGCACCTGCGACAGCATGGAATTGCCCGGCGACCGCATGGGCAGCCTCGAAGCGCTTGAGCGCGACATTCCGGCCTGATCGGATTCAGTGATCGGGGCGCGGGATAGCTCGCGCTCCGTTCTCAAAAAACGCGGGAGGCCATGATGAGCCGTTACAACACCCTTCCCGGACATGCCGGTGTGGGTCTCAAGCCTGAGCATTACAGAGAAATTCTCGAAGCCCGGCCACAGCTCGGCTTCTTCGAAATCCACGCCGAGAACTATATGGGGGCGGGCGGCCCGCCGCATCGCTACCTTGCCGCCATTGCCGAGAGCTATCAGCTTTCCCTGCACGGCGTAGGGCTGTCGATCGGTGGAGAGGGCGATCTCGACCGCGCCCATCTGACGCGCCTCATGCACCTCATCGAAACCTACAGGCCCGCCTCCTTTTCCGAGCATCTCGCGTGGTCGACCCATGAGAGCGCCTATCTCAACGACCTCTTGCCCCTGCCCTATACGCCCGAAACCCTTGCGCGGGTCTGTCGGCACGTCGATGAGGTTCAGCAGACCCTCGGCGTTCCCATGCTGCTCGAAAACCCCTCGACCTACCTCCTGTTCGAAGAAAGCACTATCGACGAGGTCGACTTTCTTGCCACCATTGCCGAGCGCACCGGCTGCGGGCTATTGCTCGACGTCAACAACGTCATGGTCTCGTCAGTCAACCATGGATGGAACCCGAAAGACTATGTCGACCGGTTCCCCGTTGAGTTTGTTGGCGAGATTCATCTTGCCGGTTACGACGAAACCCAGGACAGCGAGGGCGCGCGCCTTCTGATCGATGCCCACGGATCGGCAGTTCGGCCCGATGTGTTCGATCTCTATGTCCATACACTCACGCGTACCGGTCCGATTGCGACATTGGTCGAGTGGGACAATGACGTGCCCGATTTTGCAACCTTGATGAACGAAGCCCGAATGGCCCAGGGCGCGCTCGACAAGGCGCGCGCCAGCATCCCGGATGCTGCGCAATGAGCACGCTACCCCAGTTTGCCCAGGCGGTTCAAGATCCCGATCTCGCGCTCCCTCGGGGCCTCACCAGTAGCGGCGGCCGTAATGATCCTCTGCGGTTCGCCGTCTACCGCAACAACGTCCACGTCAGCCTCGTCGCCGCACTGGCAAAAGGGTTTCCGGTGGTGGGCAAGCTTGTCGGTGAAGAGTTCTTTGCCGCCATGGCCCGCATCTATGTTGGCCAGACAAAGCCGTCTTCGCCGCTGCTGTTCACATATGGCGCTGATTTCCCTGCCTTCATTGCCGGCTTCCCCCCGGCTGCATCGCTGCCCTATCTTCCCGATATCGCACGGCTCGAGTATGTTTGGACCCAGGCTTACCACGCAGCGGACGATCCCGTGCTGACCATCGAAGCTCTGCGTGGCCTCTCCTCAAACGACCTGCTCGAAAGCCATCTGGAACCGCATCCAGCCGCGGCGCTTGTCGCCTCGCACTTCCCCATCGGATCCATCTGGCAAGCGCATCAACACACGCAACCCGCCAAAGTGACATCGAACGCCCCGGAGACCATATTGATGACCCGTCCGGCCCTGGATGTCATCGTGACCGTCGTTCCGGCCAGGGACGCCGTTTTCGCCCGTTCATTACTTGCCGGGGACAGCGTCGGCGATTCAGCCGCCGCATCGGCCACGACGCCCGGCTTTGACCTGGGAGCCGCCTTGGTCGGGTTGGTTTCGCTCGGTGCCTTTACGCAGCTCCAGGGAGCACCCCAATGACTCTACGTGCCATAGCGGCGAGAGGCGAAGCCCTCATCGCCAGCGTTCCCATAATGCTGGTCCTGCTGGTCTTGCGCATCGCACTGGCCGTGCCGTTCTTTCGATCCGGCCTGACCAAATGGGACGCGCCGTTCGTCCTCGCACCGAGCCAGTTTTTTCTGTTTGGGCAGGAGTTTCGCCTCCACATCCTGGGAAATGCCTTCCCCTATCCTTTTCCCACCATTGCCGCCTATCTTGCCGCAACAGGAGAAATCGTCCTCCCCATTCTGCTCGTCCTCGGCCTCGGAACACGCTTTGCCGCTCTGGGCATCTTGGTGATGACAGCGGTGATCCAACTGACGGTGCCTGAAGGCTGGGCGAACTTCCATCTGCCTTGGGCTGCCATGGCCCTGGCATTGATGGCGTACGGCGGCGGACGCTTGAGCGCCGATGGTTGGCTCGCGGGAAACCCTGATTTAGCCGGCGCCCATCGCTGATCGCGCGCCGCAACACGAACAATGACTGCTATAACATATTTTATATGATATTTCTGATTTACCCGGATGGACTCCTGCTGACGACATGGTAGCTTCACAATGTACGTACCAGTTCGTACATTGATGAGGAGGATATCCATGTTTCGGTTGAGCATGATCGCGGCGACCGCTTTGGCGGCGTCTTTGGCGTTTGCCGTTAGCGTCCAGGCCCAGATCGTCAAAACGCCAATCCCCGGTGACCCTGTAGAAACCAGTTCCGGTCACGTCGCGGGCAAAGTTCTGGATTCGGGCGTAAGGGCTTATTTCGGCGTACCTTTTGCAGAGCCGCCCCTGCGCGAATTGCGCTGGCAGCCACCCCAACCACATGCCGAATGGGAGGGTATCTACAACGCTGACCGTTTCGCTCCCGAATGTATGCAGACGCTCCGCAACAGCAACATCAATCACTATTTCGGCGAAGAGTCGCTCTCCGAAGACTGCCTTTACCTCAACATTTGGGCACCCGAAGACGCTGAGCCAGGAGCTGACCTTCCGGTGGTGGTCTGGATTTACGGTGGCGGATTCAATGTCGGCTCGACCAACATGGCCAATTATTCCGGCGAACAGCTCGCCCAGCGCGGCGTCGTTTATGTCGCTCTCTCTTACCGCCTCGGTGCCATGGGCTTTATGGCCCACCCCGAACTGGCCACCGAAAGCGATACCGGAACCTCGGGTAACTACGGCCTGATGGATCAGGCGTTCGGGCTGCAATGGGTTCAGGACAACATTGAAGCCTTCGGCGGCGATGCCGGCAACGTCACGATTGTCGGCCAGTCCGCAGGCTCAATGTCTCTCAGCGCACTTCAGGTAAGCCCACTGGCCGATGGCCTGTTTCACAAGATATTTGGCATGTCGGGCAGCCTGATCAATGCGTTCGCCTCCCCCTATGAGCAGGTCGAGTCCGCTGGCTTGCGTGCCCAGGAACAGCTCGGCGCTGCCGATATCGAAGAAATGCGCGCCGTCTCTGCCGACAGATTCCTCGACCTCGAGGGCGTCCGTTTCGGCATCGGCATCGATGGCCACGTGCTGCCCGAACCGGGGTGGACCGCCTTCGAAAACGGCAACTTCGCCGACGTACCCATGGTCATCGGCTATACTAAAGATGAAACCTTCAACGGTCTCGCGGGCGCACAGAACGCCGATGAGCTGCGCACCAGGGCTCAAGATATGTTCGGCGAAGACACCGATGACATTCTCGCGTTCTACGATCTGCAAGCCGCAGATTTCCGCCGCACTGCGGTCGATATCTCCCGCGACATGTCCATGGCGAGCGCCGTCCGCGATTGGGCCATCGCCCAGACCACTTACGGCGACAGCCCAGTCTACGCTTATATCTACAGCCGCACCCAACCCTATACCGAGGGCGTGACCTTCGCGGATCACAATCCGGCAACGGTTGGCGCCTATCACACCGTCGAGGTACCCTATTTCCTCGACACACTCGATAGCCTCAACATGTTCCGGGAAACCCGGACATGGACCGACGCCGATCTCGAACTGCGCGACCGGTCGGCCGGCGCTCTGGTCGCCTTTGCCCAGACAGGCGACCCCAATGTGGATGGTCTCGATTGGCCCGTCTACGAACTCGACGACGAACGCTTGGTGGAATTCGATATAGACACCGTCGACACAATCGAGTGGCCTAACCACGAGGCCATGCAGATCGTCCACGAACAGCGCATAAACCAGTAATAGCCTGGTCCGGTCCCGCATTTTCGAGCGGGGCCGGCTCTCTCAAGCGCCCATCGCGGCAAAGAACCCTTCAGGGTCATCCGCCTCGACAAGCTTGCCCTTTTCGATCACCAGAAACCGGTTGCTCACTTCGCGCACGAAGGCGCGGTCGTGCGACACCAGCACGCAACTGGCATCGTGTTCGATGATTTCGGCAGCCAGCGCCTCCTGCCCGGCGATATCGATGTGGTTGGTCGGCTCGTCCAGAAGGTAGAAATTGGGCTCCATCAGCCGCAGCGCCAGCAGCCCGAGCCGCGCTCTTTGGCCGTGCGAGAGGCGTGAACCTGGTGTCCAGTGGGCGTCAGGATCTATTCCCGCAGCGGCCAGCAGGCTCCGCGTGCGCTGATCGCCCTGCCCCAGCACCGATATGAAATCGAACGGGCTCTCGTTCTCCGGCACGAAATCAAGCGCTTGGTCCATATATCCGACCACGAGACTCGGCGTCGCCTTGATGCCCTCGATAGTCTCGCCTGCCATCAGAACGCGCCGCAGTATCCTCACAAGACTGGTCTTTCCCGTCCCGTTGCGGCCAAGAAGGACAATTCTATCGCCTTGAAAGATATGCAGCTTTGGGACCGAGAACAGCTTTCGCCCGTCGGGCGACGCCACCGTCAGCCCCTCGATGGAAACCAGGACCTTTGCATGCGTGCCACGGTTGGCCAGCCGGATATCCCCACTGCGCTCCTTGTGCAAAATCTTGGCCCGAGCCTCGATCTTCTCGGCCCGCTCGCGAAGCTGTTTTTGCTTCTTTTGCAAAAGGTCGCTGCCCGAATTGATGCCGATGTTTTTCAGTTTCGCCGACTGCTGGCGAAGCTGGCTCGCCTCTTTCAGGTCGCGCTCGCGTTTCACCGCGTCACTCGCATCCTCCTGCACCAGCGCGTCTCGTGCCCGGCTGTAGGGTAAAGGAAAATATCGGGAGGTCTCGGGCCGCAAAAACAGCGTGCGGTTGGTCACCGCATCGAGAAAACTCCGGTCATGGCTCGCCATGATGACCGGCACATCGCCGATCCCCGCAAACCATTGTTCTAAAGCCGTAATCTTCTCCAGATCGAGATGGTTCGTCGGCTCGTCGAGCACCAGAATATCCGGATCGGACACCCAGGCCCGCATCAGAAGCATCAGCCGCTGCCATCCCCCGCTCAGCGCCCGCACCGGCAAATTGCGGATATCCTCGGGCGTGGAAAGCGTATCGAGCACCACATCGACCCGCCAGCTTTCGCTCTCCAGCGTCTCGGCATCGAGCCCGGTCGCAACCGCATCGAACAGGCTGAGATCAAACAGCTTTTCCGGCACGACCTGCGGCACCATTCCGATCCGTGCGCCACGCGAAAGCGTAATGTCGCCGCGCGTGAACTCGTTCTCACCGGTCAGGCATGTGAGCAGCGTTGTTTTGCCGGCACCATTGCCGGCCACGATCCCCACCCGGTCGCCAGAGCCGATGGTGAGGGTCAAATCATTGAAAAGATTGGCTTTCGCTGTATAGCCAGCGGATTTAAGGGCAATCGTCGTCATTTCAGTCTCGAATATCCGGGATAGCCTGAAGCCACCCATTTCTGCCAGACCGCATGATGTTATACGGTCACGATCAGGGCAGAGCCGTGCGGAATTCGATTACGAAATGTCCGGTGACGGTCAGCCCTGCAACATCTGCTGCAGGGCGTAGACAGGGCCACGCTGACGATGGTGACGCCATTGTTCTATCACACAGCCCTCCTTTCGATTCCAGATACACCTAAACTATGCACCAGCCCAACGGGCGTGCGCAAGGTTCAGTTCGCCGTGCGCGGCGCGTATTTTTCCGCCAGCATCATCGCCGCTTTCCGGTCGATATCGGCGTATTGCAACACGCTGTCGGTCAGATACCCCTGGGCTTCCATCTGCACGCCATGCGCCTCGATGATTGCCCGTGCGTGGATCGGCTTGAGCGTTTCACGATAGTCCCGCTTCTCGGCGTTTTTTCCGCTCGCCTTGTGCGTCTCGGCCAATAGGCCCGCAGCCGTCTTCAGGCTCTTCTCGGTCACTGGAATCTTCATATGCGCCGCGAGCGCCTTGAGTTCCTTGATCGGATCGGACCGCAGATCCTCGAACCGTATGGCATGCACTTCGGGTTGCCGCTTGCCAATCCAGCTCGCCACGTTCTGGCTCCACGATCCCTGCGGTTCCGATACGCGGGTTACGCCGCCCCGCACCCGCCGGTCGACGGTCATCATCGCCTCGATGACCGGCATGGGCTGCATGCCGGTCGCGTCGACAAGCGCAGCGGCAACATCGAGCGGCGAACGCACGATATAGGTTCCGCCAATCGAAACCTTTGTGTTGAAGGTCGGATGCCCGAAGAACGTGCCACGTACAGCATGCGTCCGCACCACCGGCAAGCCTCGCGTATCGCGTGACAGCAGCTCGTGGACCTGCGGCCGCGCCGCCGCAACTTCCTCTTCAGCAAGGCTGCTGGCGTCCTTACCGGTCACTTCCTTGTAAAAGCGGCCGTGGGAATCGAGCGGTATGATATTGTCGATATTGCGCATATCGATCCGCTTTGGTGGATTGGTCTGGCCCAGCGCGATCATCAGGAAAATGGCCGACCGCACCCAATTACCGCCCGAACGCGGATAGGACGCTACGAAATAGAGCGGACGGATGGGTTTTGCCTGTTGGTCGGACACGCGCGGACTCCTCGGAACTGTCCGCATTAGTTATCTGTCGCGCAGGTCACGCGCAACCGCGCGGCGGCATCAGGCGAGAAAAAACACGGCCGCCAGTCCCGGCAACAGGATGATTCTGGGAAGGGAAAGGTGGGCAAGCCGGTACGCAGAACTCTTCAATCCGGCCTGCAGCCACCTGAACACTTCGTGCCCTGACCCAGACACCTGATACGCAGCGTCCCGGGTAATTTGTGCACGCATACGGCAACTCCAAACACATGAACCGTATGAACAATTTTTATCGCAAGGGGCTTAAAAAAGTGCTGATGAGAGGCAAACCGAACGTAAACCGGGCCATGATTTTGCGTTCCGGAAGTGTCCCAGGATGAGAATGTGGCGCCGGAGGAAAGTTGCGCAGGCGCAAGCTCAATCCTGTTGAAACACCTTGGAATCTGTGGTGTTTCCGCTCATATAAGCCGCCATATGATAGACCGGAATATCACTTGATTCGCCCGGCAAGAATTTTTTGAGGCCCATGACCGACGACAACGATCTTTTTGGCGTCACGCCCCCCCAACCTGCCGCCGAGCCGCAGCGCCCCGCCCCGGCGCGCGCGCCAGCGCCATCTGGCTCTTATACGGCTGCAGATATCGAGGTGCTCGAAGGTCTCGAACCGGTGCGCCGCCGGCCGGGGATGTATGTGGGCGGGACCGACACCAACGCGCTGCACCATCTGTTCGCCGAAGTCATCGACAACTCGATGGACGAGGCGATCGGTGGGCACGCCACACGGATCGAAGTCCATCTCGGCGAAGACGGCTACATAACGGTGGTCGACAACGGTCGCGGCATACCGGTCGACAACCACCCCAAACAGCCCCATCTTTCCGCCCTCGAAGTGATCATGACGACGCTCCACGCTGGCGGAAAATTCGATTCCAAGGCCTATGAAACCTCGGGCGGTCTGCATGGCGTGGGCGTTTCAGTCGTCAACGCACTGACCGACGACCTTGTTGTCGAAGTCGCGCTCGAACAGACGCTCTACCGGCAGACCTATTCGCGCGGCAAGCCGACCTCGAAGCTCGAAAACATGGGTCGCGTCAACAACCGTCGCGGGACGACGATCCGCTTCCATCCCGACGCCGAAATTTTCGGTAACAGCGCGCGCTTCGTCCCGGATCGGGTTTTCCGAATGACCCGCGCCAAGGCCTATCTGTTCGGCGGCGTCGAAATCCGCTGGTCGTGCGACGAGTCGCTGGCCACTGACGAAGTCCCTGCCAAGGCCGTTTTCCACTTCCCCGGCGGGTTGCGCGATTTCATCGAGCGCCGCATCGAGGGCAGAACGCGCATTCTCGACGATGTGTTCTCCGGCCGGATGGGCAAGCCCGGCAGCCACGGGTCGGTCGAATGGGCGATCTCGTGGTATATCGGCGATAGCTTCACGTCCTCCTATTGTAACACTGTGCCAACCCCCGACGGCGGCACCCATGAAGCGGGCCTTCGCACCGCCCTGCTCCGCGGCCTGAAAAACTACGCCGACATGGTTGGCAACAAGCGCGCTTCGGCCATCACTTCCGAGGACGTTCTGGGCCATTGCGGGTCCATGCTCTCCGTCTTTGTTCGCGAGCCCGAATTCGTCGGCCAGACCAAGGACAAGCTCGCCTCGGGCGAGGCCACCCGTATTGTCGACAACGCCATTCGCGACGCCTTCGATCACTGGCTGACCGCCTCGCCCAATCAGGCCAACAAGCTGCTTGAATGGACCATCGAGCGCGCCGAGGACCGTCTGCGCCGCCGCAAGGAAAAGGAAATCGACAGGAAATCGGCCACCCGCAAGCTACGCCTTCCCGGCAAGCTGGCCGATTGTAGTCAGACAGCAGCCCAGGGCGCCGAACTGTTCATCGTCGAAGGCGACAGCGCCGGCGGCAGCGCCAAGCAGGCGCGCGACCGCGCCAGCCAGGCGGTGCTGCCCCTGCGCGGCAAGGTGCTCAACGTTGCCGGCGCCAGCCGCGACAAGCTCGCAGCCAACCAGCAGATTGCCGATCTGCTGCAGGCGCTTGGCGTGGGCACACGTGACAAATACCGGGAAGACGACCTGCGCTACGACAAGATCATCATCATGACCGACGCCGATGTCGATGGCGCCCATATCGCGTCGCTCCTGATGACCTTCTTTTATCAGGAGCTGCCCAAGCTGATCGAGGGCGGCCATCTGTTCCTCGCTCTGCCGCCCCTCTACCGCCTATCGCAGGGCGCCAAGACGGCCTACGCCATGGACGATGCCCACCGGCTAAAACTGATGGAGGAAGAATTCACCGGACGTGGGAAGGTTGACGTCACGCGCTTCAAGGGCCTTGGGGAAATGCCTCATGCCCACTTGAAGGAAACGACCATGAACCCCAAATCAAGGACGTTGCTTGAGGTTCGCGTCGTTTCCGACCGCGCGGAAACCAGCGACACCGTCGACCGGCTCATGGGCAACAAACCCGAGGCCCGCTTCGAATTCATTTCCGAAAAAGCGGCCTTCGTGACCGAACTCGACGTTTGATCGTGCGCCATGGCGCACGCATTAATCTTGATGGCCAAATCAAGATTGACTTGAACCCAAGGTAGTTTATGGTCCCGCTCGTCAGAGGCCATACCCGTTCGCTTGCACGCTCCGCGTGCAGGTTTGAGCCAAGTGTGGATGAAAGTGTACCGATTTCCGCTGGCGACACGTCGAGAAAGAACGAACCGGCAGCCCGCCTCACTTCTTCTTTATTCTCTGACCCGAACATGATGGACACCCGATTTGACTGTTGAATTCTCCGAGCTCGGCTTGGGCGACAAGGTCACCGAAGCGGTCGCTGCAGCCGGTTACACCAAGCCAACCGATATCCAGGCCCAGGCCATCCCCCACGTCCTTGAAAAAAGGGATCTTATCGGGATCGCCCAGACCGGGACCGGCAAAACGGCCTCGTTCGTGCTGCCGATGCTGTCCCTGCTCGAAAAGGGCCGGGCCCGCGCTCGCATGCCGCGCACCCTCATTCTCGAACCGACGCGCGAACTCGCGGCGCAGGTTCACGAGAACTTCGAAAAGTATGGCAAGAATCACCGTTTGACCGTCGCGTTGCTGATCGGCGGCGTATCGTTTGAAGACCAGAACAAGAAGCTCGACCGCGGCGCCGACGTTTTGATCGCCACACCAGGCCGCATGCTCGATCATTTCGAGCGCGGGCGCCTGCTGCTCACCGGTGTCGACATCCTCGTTATCGACGAGGCCGATCGCATGCTCGACATGGGCTTTATCCCCGACATCGAGCGCATCTGTTCCCTGCTCCCGCCGCGCCGCCAGACATTGTTCTTCTCGGCCACCATGCCGCCCGAAATCCAGAAGCTGACCCAGCGCTTCCTGCGCGATCCGGTCAAGGTGGAAGTGGCGCGCCAGAATTCGACTGCCGACACCATCGAGCAGATCCTGCTCAAGGTCGGCAGGACGCCGGCGGAAAAACGGGCAGCCTTGCGCGACCAGATCCGCGCGGCCAAAGACTTGAAGAACGCCATCATCTTCTGCAACCGCAAGCGTGATGTTGCGACAGTCGCGCGTTCGCTCGAGCGCCACGGATTTGATGCTGGCGCGCTGCACGGCGATATGGATCAGAAATCGCGCACCGAAACGCTTGATCGCTTCCGCGCCGGCTCGCTCGCGATCCTTGTCGCATCAGACGTTGCCGCCCGCGGTCTCGATATTCCCGCAGTGAGCCACGTCTTCAATTTCGACGTTCCCACGCATGCGGAAGATTATGTGCACCGCATTGGCCGCACCGGCCGCGCCGGACGCTCCGGTACCGCAATTACCCTCATTGCCCCGGGCGAAACCAAATATGTCGACGCGATCACCAAACTGATTCAGCGCGACATCGCGTGGGCCGATGCGCCGGCCTCCGGATCAGCGGCCCCCACCCCCGCCTCTGATGCCTCGCAAGGCGATGAAGCGCCGGCCAATGGCCGGAAGCGTGGCCGCCGGACGCGCGGAAAAGAGGAGAAACCTGCAGCCGAAAAGCAGCAGCCCGCCAAGCCAACCGAACAGGCGCCTCGTCAAAACCGCGAGCAGGCCCCGCGTCAGAGCCGCGAGCAGGCCCCGCGTCAGAACCGCGAACAGTCACGCCGCGCCAACAATGACGATGGCCCGGCAAGCTTTAAATCTGAGGGCCATATTCCCGCTTTTCTCCTGCGTCCGACCGGCCGAGCCTGACCGCAATGATGGGGGGCGTGGCCTTGCGCCGGGTTGGGATCAAACATTTGTTGACATCTCGGCTCGCGGCCCGTCCCGATGATTTTTCATCTGGACAGCGGCGCCCTGACGCTCTAGCTAGTCAGCGGTTCCATGCCGGGGGGCTCTGGAAGCGTTCGGAACGCCAGTCTGGTGTTTGCGATCGCAACCTGTACTGCAATCTGAAATTTCAATCCGCTTATCAACGGCCTTCGAACACGGTTCGGGAGTTGGACTTGGTTTAAGGCGCCCTTAAGCCCTGCCGGACTATGATTTGGCCAGAACAGGTGATGGTTGACGTAACGTGACGAACCTGGACTTTGACCGCGCATCAGGATTTGCCAACGCAGCGCTTGCCTTGCTCAAGCGCGCGCAGATTCCGCCGTTCCCGGTGTATTACGAACTGTTCTATACATACGCGACTGGGTCCAACGCCGAACTCAATACCCAGATCAACGCAATTCTGACTCGCTCGGGCGCGATCAGCATCGAGGAAGCCTCGCAATTGTGCGAGAAATTCCTCAAAGTCTCAGACATGGACGAAAAGCTGCGGGCCATGTCGCAGGTCATGAGCCGCAAGATCACCGACGTGAACCAGGCGATCGATATCGCCATGGTCACCGCCAGTTCCTATTCGGGCTCCCTCCAGCAGGCATCGGGCGACCTGGCCGTCGGCGGGATCGACGAGGACGCGCTCAAAATGCTGTCCACGCGCCTGCTCAAGGAAACCCGCCGCATGCAGGACATGAACCGGCGCCTCGAGGCTGAGCTTGAAAACTCCAAGGACGACATTTCCGTTCTCCAGCGCGACCTCGACGAGGTCCGCAAGGAGTCCATGCTCGATCCTTTGACCAAGATCCCCAATCGTAAGTGCTTCGACGAACAGTTCTCCGCAGATCTGGAGCGCACTCACGCCCAGAACGCCACGATGTCGCTGCTGCTCTTCGATATCGACAACTTCAAGGCGTTCAACGATACCTATGGCCACCTGACCGGCGATCAGGTGCTGCGGCTCGTGGCTCACGTGCTCAAAGCCAATCTCAAGGGACGGGATATGCCGGCCCGTTTCGGTGGCGAGGAATTTGTCGCCATTCTGCCCGAAACTGAGCTGGACGGCGCCATCACCGTTGCCGAAAACATCCGCCGCTCTGTCCAGGCCAAGGAACTTCTCAAGCGCTCGACCAACGAGAAGCTGGGCCGCATCACGCTGTCGGTCGGCGTTGCCCAATGGCGGCCGGGCGATACCGCGGCTGCCCTTATCGAGCGCGCCGACAAGTGCCTCTACGCCGCCAAGGGCGCAGGGCGAAACCGTGTGATTTCAGAAAAAGACCTTCCCGGCCTCTTTGATTCGTCAACTGACGTGGCGTGATCGCCGTCAGGCCGTGGCTTCGGCCCGTGCTCTGGCGAGGTCCGCAAGGTCTGCTGGCTTGAGCTGAACGCTCTCCCCACAGCCACAGGCGCCTTCCTGGTTGGGATTGTTGAAGGTAAAGCCCGACGACATGCGGGTTTCCTCGAAATCCATCACCGTCCCGAGTAGGAAAAGGGTCGCCTTGGGCTCGACCCATACCTCGACACCCTTGTCGCTGATGTGATCATCGCCAGCCACGGCTTCCTCGACATAATCGAGCGTATAGGCCATGCCCGCACATCCGGCGTTTTTCACCCCGACGCGCACGCCGATAACCGGCTTGTCGCTGTCTTCGATGATTTCCCTGATGCGCTCGGCAGCGCCATCAGTAAGCTGCATGATCGCAAAAGCCATTTCTACCACCAGTTCAGCGCGACTTGCGCTTCCTCACTCATCCGATCCGGCCCCCAGGGCGGATCGAACACCATCTTCACTTCGACGTCCTGAATGCCCTCGACCGAACGGGCGGCATTTTCAACCCAGCCCGGCATTTCGCCAGCCACCGGACACCCCGGCGCGGTCAGCGTCATGTCGATCGTCAGATTGCGGTCGTCGTCGAGGTCGACCTTGTAGATCAGTCCCAGCTCGTAGATGTCGACCGGGATTTCAGGGTCATAGACCGTTTTGAGCGCCGCAATGAGGTCCGCAGTGATGCGCTCGACATCTTCGGTCGGCAGCGCATCGCCACCCTCTACAAAGCTCTTGGCTTCGGCTTCGGTCTTTTCCAGTGCGGTATCAGTCATGACGGTCCAATATCAAAAGAAGGATTGCGCCTTTTCGACAGCCTCGACCAGCGCATCCACATCGTCCTTACCATTATATAGGGCAAACGAGGCTCGACATGTAGAGGTAACGCCAAATCTTTGCAGCAGCGGCATGGCGCAATGGGTTCCCGCCCGCACGGCCACACCATAGCGGTCGAGGATGGTCGAAACGTCGTGCGCATGGGCGTTTTCGAGCATGAAGGAGAATATCCCGCCCTTGCCCGGTGCAGTCCCGATCATTCGCAAAGAGTTGATCCGGGACAATTGCTCGCCCGCATAGACCGCGACCTCGTGCTCATGGGCCGCAATTGCGTCTCGTCCCAGCGTCTCGACGTAATCGATAGCCGCCCCGAGCCCGATTGCCTGAACGATCGGCGGCGTACCTGCCTCGAAGCGGTGCGGAGGCGCGTTGTAGGTCACCGCGTCCTTTGAGACCTCTTCGATCATCTCGCCGCCACCCAGAAACGGCTGCATCTCGGCCAGCAGGTCGTATTTGCCGTAAAGAACACCCACCCCGGTCGGCCCGTAAAGCTTGTGGCCCGTAAAGACGTAAAAATCAGCGCCGATATCCTGCACGTCCACTTTCGCGTGAACGGTCGCCTGGCTGCCGTCGATCAACACCGGGATGCCGCGGGCATGGGCGATCTCGACGATCTGTTTGGCCGGATTGATGGTGCCCAGCACATTCGACATATGTGTTATGGCAACCATCTTGGTGCGATCGGTCAGCGCCGCCGCGAAGGCATCGAGATCGAAACTGCCGTCATCGGCCACATCCACCCACTTGATAACCGCACCCTTCCGTTCCCGATGGAAATGCCAGGGCACGATGTTTGAATGGTGTTCGGCGATCGAAATGACGATCTCGTCCCCCTCCCCGATCCGCGGACCGGCAAAGGAGGAAGCGACAAGATTGATG
Source organism: Rhizobiales bacterium UBA1912 (assembly GCA_002337455.1). Taxonomy (GTDB): domain Bacteria; phylum Pseudomonadota; class Alphaproteobacteria; order Rhizobiales; family Devosiaceae; genus Pelagibacterium. The sequence continues at coordinate 17,263 of DDGC01000018.1, forward strand.
GCTTCAGTCGTTGAGCGCGTAAAAATGATCTCTTCGATCCGTCCGGCATTGAGAAATGCCCGAACCTTCTCGCGCGCGCCCTCGAACGCTTCAGTCGCCCGGTTGGCAAGCGTGTGCAGCCCTCTATGCACGTTGGCATATTCGTGCCGATAGGCGTAATCCATCCGATCGAGCACCTGCACCGGCTTTTGCGCCGAGGCACCTGAATCGAGATAGACCAGCCGCTTGCCGTGGATTTTCTCCTCGAGAATGGGAAAATCCGCGCGTGCTGCCGCGAGATCGAAAGCCATCAGGCGCCCTTCTTGAGCCAGCGCTCCACGACACCCGACAGGGCCTCGGAGACGTATTCGTCCTCGACGGCCTCGGTGATTTCCGCAAGGAAAGCGCGAATGAGCATGGTTTCGGCGTCAGCGCGCGAGATACCGCGGCTCATCAGATAAAACAGCGAGGTTTCATCGAGATCGCCGCATGTGGCGCCGTGGCCGCAAACAACGTCGTCGGCAAAGATTTCCAGCTCGGGCTTGGTCAGAATTTCCGCCTCGTCCGAGAGCAACAGCCCCTGGGTCATCATCTTGGCGTCGGTCTTCTGCGCGTCGACAGCGACATTGATCTTGCCCTGAAACACCGCCTTGCCGCGTCCACGCGCGATCTGCTTGTAGAGCTCGGCAGAGGTCGTGTTGGGCACGGCATGGGTGATGTCGATGGTGATGTCCCGGTGCTCGTCAGTGTCGACCACGTTGAGACCGAAGAAATCGCCATGCGTTGTCTCGCCCACAAAGTCGGCGAACACGTTGGCCCGCGCCAGATGCGCGCCGGCATTGATAACCACGGATTTGAGGTTGGCTTCTGCCCCGATCCGGTATTCGACGGTAGCGAAATGGGTCGCTTGGCGCGCCGAAAGGTCCACGACGATGTGCGTCACCTCGGCCCCATCGCCAACCGAGACATAGCTTCCCGCATTACCCATATGCGCAGCGTCGCTGCCCGAAATCGTCTCGATGACAGTGGCCTTGGCACCCGGCGCGATCGCGATCTTGGCGCCGGACTGGACGTGCGCGGCTGCGCCCTCCATGCGGCGGTCGATATGGATCACCGGATCGACCGAGCCAGCCAGTTCAAGGTTCAGCGATTCAGAAACCAGCGCCGCGTTGAGCCGTACGATCACGTCGTCCCGCGTCGTCAGGACCGAACCGGCCGCCTTGCCCACGATCACCCCGGCGGGAGCCGTCGAAGTCGACTGTACCACCCCATTGGCAATCACGATGCGATAGGCGCCGGGAATATCGATGACCGGAGCGCTGGAATCGTTTGCCACTTCTGCCAGCGGCGGGATCTGGCCCAAAAGCGTCTTGAGGTCGGTATAGTGATAGCTCTCCACCCGGCGCGTCGGCAGCCCGATCACACGCAGGCGCTCGGCGGCGTCCTTGGCCCCGACGCTTTCGAGCTGTGCGACGAGGCTTTCCTCGGCGCCGCTCAGCCGGACAGGCGTTTGAATGTTCACAGCGTTACCTCTCAGGCGGCGTTGGATTCGTCGAAGTCGGCATAGCCCTTGGCTTCGAGCTCGAGCGCCAGCGATTTGTCGCCGGTTTCCACGACCCGGCCGGCTGAGAACACATGCACGACATCGGGCACGATGTAGTTCAGCAGGCGCTGATAGTGGGTGATGACCAGCATCGAGCGCTCGGGTGAGCGCAGCTTGTTCACGCCTTCGGAAACGACCTTGAGCGCGTCGATGTCCAGACCGGAATCGGTTTCATCGAGGATGCACAGCTTTGGCGCCAGAAGCGCCATCTGCAGGATTTCCGCGCGCTTTTTCTCACCGCCCGAGAACCCGACATTGAGCGGGCGCTTGAGCATGTCCTGCTTGATCTCCAGCAGGCCGGCCGCTTCCTTGACGGCGCGCATGAAATCGGGCGTCGACAGTTCGCCCTCGCCGCGCGCCTTGCGCTGGGCATTCATGGCCGCCTTGAGAAACGTCATGGTCGCCACGCCCGGAATTTCGATGGGGTACTGGAACGCCAGGAACACGCCTGCAGCAGCACGCTCATCGGCTTCCATCTCAAGAAGATTTTCGCCATCGAGCAGGATTTCGCCTTCGGTGACTTCGTAATCTTCCTTGCCGGCCAGCACATAGGACAGCGTGGATTTGCCCGACCCGTTCCGGCCCATGATCGCGTGAACTTCACCGCGATTGAGCGTCAGGTTCACACCCTTGAGGATTTCGTTGTCCTCGACGCGAACGTGCAGGTTCTTGATCTCAAGCAACGGGGTGCTCATTTTTCGTCTCCGATATTTTCGCCGTCGAGATAATCGAGGCTCGTTTCTTCTCTTCCGATGTAGCGAAGGCGCCGTCGTTTGGTGCCTTCCACTGGGCGGCTCATCACCTGGAACTTCCCGCTATCGGGGTATTCGCAGACATCGACGTCCGCCTTGGACGAAATCACCAGATATTTCAGTGTTTCCGTCCCGGTATTGATCAACTGGTGCGCGTAGCTCGCGTCACCCATGGGCGCGCCGAGCACGTCGCCGCCCTTCACCTTGTAAATTTTCCCGCCGAACCGGTAATCGCCTTCACCCGACAGGATCACCAGCATCTCGTCTTCGGCGTGATGCACGTGATAGGGGCACGCCGTCTTGCCCGGCGCCACCTCGGTGTAAGCGCAACCCAGCCGGGTCAGCTGGAGGATGTCGCCAACATAGGCGTCGTAGGATTCAAACCAGCCCTGATCCGCGTTGCGCTCGAGCTCGGCTTCCGGCAGGCGCAGGACGGGATTGTACTCCGCACTCATATCTTGCGCTCCGTCGTTTCGCCCTCGTAGTCGTCCCGCATGTCGCCCTTGCGCCCTTTGAAAAAGAAACGCTCCCGAGCCGTTCCCGGAACGGCCCGGCTAGACACAAGGAATTTCCCGCTGTCGGGAAATTCGAGAATGTCGAGATCGGCCTTGGACGAAACAACGAGATATTTCAGCGTCTCGCTGCCGGTATTGAACAATTGATGCGCATACTCGGCCCCGCCCATCGGCGCGCCCATCACATCGCCTGCCTTGACCTGATAGAGCTTCCCGCCGAAGCGATACTCGCCCTCACCCGCTATGATCACGAACATTTCGTCTTCGCCGTGATGCACGTGATAGGGGCAGGACGTCTCGCCCGGCGCGACCTCCGTATAGACGCAGCCCAGCTGCGTGAGCTGCAGAGCGGCACCGACAAGCACGTCGTCGGACTGCATGCCGCCTTCACTGCTGTGCTCCAGATCCATTTCCGGGATCCGGGCAACGGGGTTGTACGCCTCTGTCATCAGCCAACGCTGCCTTCCAGCGAAATGCCGATCAGCTTCTGGGTTTCGACCATGAATTCCATCGGCAGATGCTGCAGCACGTCGCGGACGAACCCGTTGACGATCAACGCCACGGCCTCTTCTTCGCTCAGCCCGCGCTGCAGGCAGTAAAACATCTGATCGTCCGAAATTTTCGACGTCGTCGCTTCGTGCTCAAACACTGTCGAGGAATTGCGGCTTTCGATATAGGGCACCGTGTGCGCCCCGCACCGGTCGCCTATCAAAAGGCTGTCGCACTGAGTGAAATTACGCGAACCCGTCGCGCGACGGTGCGAGGACACCTGGCCGCGATAGGTATTGTCCGAATTGCCCGCCGCGATACCCTTGGAAATGATACGGCTGGACGTGTTCTTGCCCAGATGGATCATCTTGGTACCGCTGTCGACCTGCTGCTTTCCGTTCGAAATCGCGATCGAATAGAACTCGCCGCGCGAGCCGTCGCCGCGCAGGATACAGCTCGGGTACTTCCAGGTAATTGCCGAGCCGGTCTCGACCTGCGTCCAGGAGATCTTGGAGTTCTTGCCGCGGCAATCGCCACGCTTGGTGACGAAATTGTAGATGCCGCCCTTGCCGTTCTTGTCGCCCGGATACCAGTTCTGAACGGTCGAGTATTTGATCTCCGCCTCATCGAGCGCCACCAGTTCGACGACTGCCGCGTGAAGCTGATGCTCGTCGCGCATCGGCGCCGTGCAGCCTTCGAGATAGCTCACATACGAGTCTTCCTCGGCGATGATCAGCGTGCGCTCGAACTGGCCGGTGTTCTTTTCGTTGATCCGGAAATAGGTCGACAGCTCCATGGGGCAGCGAACGCCCTTGGGGATGTAAACGAACGACCCGTCCGTAAACACCGCCGAATTGAGCGTCGCGTAGAAATTATCTGTCACCGGAACGACCGAGCCAAGATACTTCTTGACCAGTTCGGGATACTCGCGGATCGCTTCGGAAATCGAACAGAAGATGATGCCGTGCTTGGCCAGCTCTTCGCGGAAGGTGGTAACCACCGAGACCGAGTCGAACACAGCGTCCACGGCAACGTTGCTGCCGAACGGCGTGCCCTGGCTCGCATCCTCGCCCTGAACTCCGGCCAGGATTTTCTGTTCCGACAGCGGAATGCCCAGCTTTTCATAAGTCCGCAGCAACTCAGGATCGACCTCGTCTAGCGATTTCGGGCCGGTCACGCTCTTGGGCGCGGCGTAATAATACTGGTCCTGGAAATCGATCTCCGGATAGGAGACGCGCGCCCAGGTCGGCTCTTCAAGCGTCAGCCAGCGCCGGAACGCTTCGAGCCGCCATTCGAGCATCCATTCGGGCTCGTTCTTCTTGGCCGAAATGAACCGGACGGTGTCCTCGTTCAGCCCCTTTGGGGACTTTTCGGATTCGATGATCGTCTCGAAGCCATACTTGTATTTGTCGACGTCGAGCGCCAGCACCTGATCGACCGTGTCGCGGTCGATGTTTTCCTTGAGGGTCGGAATGTCATAATCGGACATCAATAAGTCTCCTGGTGCTAAGCTGCTGCGCCATTACGGCGGTGGCGGCTCAGAACGGTTTCAAACGCCGAAAAAAAGGCGTCAATATCCTCGGCGGCCGACGACCAGCCGAAACTGACCCGAAGGCCACATTCACTCAAATCGGGCGGCACCCCCATCGCGCTGAGCACATGGGAACGTCCCACTTTCCCCGACGAGCACGCCGATCCCGATGAAACGGCGATACCGGCCAGATCCAGGCCCATCATCGCCACCGTATTTTTTATCCCCGGCACCGCGAAATTAACCGTGGTACCGACCCGCTCCGCCCCGCGTGAAAAAATCACCGCATCGGGCGAAACGGAAATAAGCCGATTTTCGAACGCGGCAACGAGCGCTGCGGCCCGATCCGCTTCAAAGACCTCGGCAAATTCTTCGCTGGCCGCCCCAAAACCGGCAATCAATGCCGCCGATTCCGTGCCGCCACGCCGGCCCTGCTCCTGCCCTCCACCGGGAATCAGCCGAACCGCATCCGCGTGCCCCTTGACCAGAAGCGCGCCGACCCCAGCCGGCCCACCGATCTTGTGGGCGGATATGGCCATCATATCGGTAGCGGAAGCAGCAAAATCCAGATCGCGCTTGCCAAAAGCCTGCACCGCGTCGATGACGAGAATATGGGGCGTCGGCCCAATCAAGGCTTCAAGGCTTCTGCGCGGCTGGACAACCCCAGTCTCGTTATTGATCCAGGATACGGCCACCAACAGCTTTTCGCCCGCCGCGCTGGCGGTTTCCACCTGCTGCTTCAACGCGTCGCGATCGATAACCCCGTGCGCATCCACGCCCACAATCCGAACCGAAACGCCGGAGGCTTCAGCCGCCTTGAGAGCGGCCGCGTGGTCAGTCGCGCACACGACAACCCGGTCGATAGCAAACGCCTTGACGCCGCCAACAATGGCCTGGGTCAGCGCTTCTGTGGCCGAACCCGTAAAGACCACCTGCTTTGCCTCAGCACCGGCGGCCTTGGCAATTCTGTCTCGCGCATTATCTATAAGGGCGCGCAACGCCCGGCCAGGACTGTGAACGGACGAGGGATTGCCCACCATTTCGAACGCGTCCAGCAGTGCCGCGCGTGCGCGCGGCAACATGGGCGCCGAAGCGTTATGGTCGAGATATACGCTCATCGATCCGTCAACTCGCCGCTCTCAAACCCAACAAAAGGTCGCTGCAGCAAACAATCCTTGAAATTCGACTCGCTCCTTAAGTAAAAGGAGCGCTCGAAGGCGCCGGGAACTCCGGCAAAAACCCGTTTGGAATTATTCTAAACTGGTTTTCTAAGTCAGTTTTATGGACACCTGCACCATTCGTCAAGCCGGGTCCGCGGGTGCATGCCTCCCATGCAGCGCCGAACTAAGCATAAAGGTAAGAGTCAATGCCTGAAGTGATTTTCAACGGACCCGAAGGGCGTATCGAGGGCCGGTACCAGCCGGGCAAGGAGCCCAACGCACCCGTTGCGATCATCCTTCATCCTCATCCCCAGTTCGGGGGCACGATGAACAACCAGATCGTCTACAATCTCTTCTATATGTTCGTGCAGCGCGGCTTTGCGGTCTTGCGCTTCAATTCGCGCGGCGTCGGACGTTCGCAAGGGCTCTTCGATCATGGCGTGGGCGAATTGTCCGACGCGGCAGCCGCGCTCGATTGGCTTCAGGCCCTCAACCGCGAAAGCCGCGGCTGCTGGATCGCCGGCTTCTCGTTCGGCGCCTGGATCGGCATGCAGCTCCTGATGCGCCGTCCCGAGGTCGAGGGGTTCATCTCGGTTTCCCCTCCGGAAAATCTCTATGATTTCTCGTTCCTGGCCCCCTGCCCGTCTTCGGGTCTCATCATCCACGGCGACAAGGATCGCGTGGCACCTCCCGAAGCCGTCCAGAAGCTGGTCGACAAGCTCAAACTCCAGAAGGGCATCACCATCGAACAGCAGATCGTCTCGGGTGCCAACCACTTCTACGAGGACAAGATCGACGAGCTGATCGAATCGTGCGGCGAATATCTCGACCGTCGCCGGGCCGAGATCGCCGCCGGCGGCGGACGTTGACCCCTGCGATCGTTTTGAAGCGTTTCCGGCATTAGCTGGCAACGCCTCAGACAGTCTGCGAATCTCATCCTGGGCGTAAGGGCGCCCGATTGACGGGATGATTTCGAGCCAAACCCGCCCGGCATGACTGCCGGGCAGCTTCAACGCTCTGGAATCAAGACCAATGACCCAGTTCAAATCCGAATTTCTCAATACGCTCTCCGAGCGTGGCTTCATTCATCAGATTTCTGATCCCGACGGGCTCGACAAGAAGTTCTCGACCGAGATCGTGACCGGATACATCGGGTACGATCCGACGGCCGCATCGCTCCATGTCGGCCATCTCATGCAGATCATGATGCTGCACTGGATGCAGAAGACCGGCCATCGTCCCATCGCGCTGATGGGCGGCGGCACCGGCATGATCGGTGATCCCTCCTTCAAGGACGAGGCCCGCAAGCTTCTGACCGTCGAGGGCATCGCGGACAACATCGAAGGCATCAAGCAGAAGTTCGCCAATTTTCTTGATTTTGGCGAAGGTGCACAGGACGCCGTCATGGCCAACAATGCCGACTGGCTGCTCGAACTCGGCTATATCGAGTTCCTGCGCGATGTCGGCCGCCATTTCTCGGTCAACCGGATGCTCAGCTTTGAATCGGTCAAGACGCGTCTCGACCGCGAACAGTCGCTGAGCTTTCTCGAATTCAACTACATGATCCTGCAGGCCTACGATTTCGTTGAGCTCAACAAGCGCTATGGCTGCACCTTGCAGATGGGCGGCTCGGATCAGTGGGGCAATATCGTCAACGGCCTCGACCTGGGGCATCGCATGCTCGACACCCAGTTCTACGCGCTCACATCGCCACTGCTGACCACAGCGTCCGGCCAGAAGATGGGCAAAACCGCCAATGGCGCCGTCTGGCTCAACGCCGACGCACTATCGGTCTATGATTTCTGGCAGTACTGGCGCAACACCGAGGACGCCGACGTCGAGCGGTTCCTGAAACTCTTCACCACACTGCCCCTCGATGAGATCGCCCGGGTCATGGCCGGCGTGGCCACCGACATCAACGAGGCCAAGAAGGTGCTGGCGACCGAGGTTACGGCTCTCGTCCACGGCCGTCAGGCAGCGCAGGACGCTGCTGCGACCGCAGTGGCGGTCTTTGAGGCCGGTCAACTCGATCTCTCGCTGCCCACCATCCAGATAGGTTGGTCGGCTCTGCGTGGCGGTCTGGGCATCCTGGCAGCCACAGTGACCGCTGGTCTGGCGGGATCCAATGGTGAAGCCCGCCGCCACATTCAGGGCGGCGCCCTCAGGGTCAACGACCAGACGGTGATCGACGAAAAGATGAGCCTGGGAGAAGAACAGGTTCTCGGCGAAGGCGTCATCAAGCTTTCGATCGGCAAAAAGCGCCACGTGCTGCTCAAGCCGGTCTGACCGGGCGCAAGTCACCAAATTTCAAAGCCGGGGTAAGCCCCGGCTTTTTTTTGTCCTAGTTCTGCGGCTGGTTGGCCGATCGGTATTCGAACAGCGTGCGAAACACGCCAGGCGCCAGGATCGAGACCGGATTGATGAGCAGATCGGGCTGATCCAACGGACCACGGACAGCAAAAGTCACCCCGATCAGCCCCTCACCCTCGCGGCCCCCGAAGATTGGCCCGAGTACCGGTATCTGCTGGAAGAAATTGTTGAGCCCGAACAACGGCACATAGGTCCCCGCCAGATCGTACCGCCCGGCATCGGTCATGATGTTGCCCCTGATCGTGCCGCCCACCGTATCGCCGTAAATTGCAGCCTCGACCAGTTCGATACGATCGCTGAACCGGACGAACTCGGCCCGGCCGTAGTCGAACTCCATTGCAGATGCGCCCGCCAGGACTTCCTGCGACTCGTCGTGCGAGCCGACGATAGCGTCGATATTTTCCTCGTCCACAATCGCAAAATTGCGCACCACGAATTCGCCGGTGTCAGTCTCCGAATTCTCATCGTACCGCATCACCATGCTGCCCTCGCCGCTTACAAGGCGCGGATAGATGCCGACAAAGCGCAGCGTTTCGCCCAGATCGTTGGTCGCATAGGAAATAATCCGTCCATTGGGCAAGGGATTGGTCGTCGCCGAGGCCGACCGTCCGCCGCCGAACTGGGTGGCCAGGTTCACCCGACGCAACTGCTCTCCTCTCACCGAGAGGTCGAGATCTACGTTGAAAGCCACGGTACCAAAATATCCCAGCGCCCGGTCGAGGTTGACGCTGACGTTGAACACCTGGTCCTGCAAATCGTCGCTAGCCCCCGCGCCTTCGTCCCCCTCCAGGTTGAAGAACCGCTTGAGCACCGGCTTGAGGTCGAGTTGCTCCCCGTTGATGGCCACCGAATAGCCCCCCTCGACCGGCGTCATGCTCACCTGCGCGCTGTCGCCTGAACTGATCTGGAACGTGTCAAAATCGGCTGAAACGAGCTCTCCGCCCGAACTGAGCGCCATCTCGCCCTCCAGCCGAACCGTATCGAAATTGAGCGAGATGCCGGAAACGGCAATCTCCTCATCGTCCAGCGAAACCGTCGCCTCCAGGCCGCCGGCAACGCCCCTGTCCTTGCTGATGCCGATATCGCTGATCGCAAGGGAAGCGTCCGTGAGATCGGCTCGAACCTCGATCTGGCCATCCTCGAGCGGGCGCGCCACGACGCGCACCGTACCCCCCATATATTGGGAAAGATCGATCCCCAGCTCTGCCGCGTCGGCGACGCCCAGCGTCGAGGCGAACGCCAGTTGCGGCGCGCCGCCCCCTGCCTGCTCTGCCTCCAGGTCGATCCGCGCCTCACCCACACTGGCGGCTCCGAGAACCCGAAAGCCCGCCTGCGATGCCGTGAAGGTCAGGTCGGCGTCGGAAAAGTTGACCCCCTGGATAGCCTGTACGCTGGCCATGTCAGTGATCGAACCATTGAGCGCGTAGTCCGTCCCCACCAACTGCCCCGTGTCGTCGGTCTCGATCGTGGCAATCACGGTGCTTGCGACGTCGCCGGTCAAATCCTGCGCCAAAGCGCCCGGGTCGATCCCCAAATCGAAATCGTCCAGAAGGTTGAGCTTGTCGCTCGTCACAACCTCCAGAATGGCGGGCACAGGGCCCGAGACATCGCCGGAGACCTCGAACACCTGCTGGCTCGCAGAAACGTCCTGGTTGATATAGGCGGCATTGGCGATCGAGACATCGTCACCGAACTCGGTGAGATTTGCCCGCTCGAACGCCATGGTCAGCTGATTGTCGCGCATGGTGAGGCGGGCTTCGCCGTCCACCTGAAACTCGGGCACCCCATCGAGCGGGCGTAACTGCACACCGTTCCCGACCAGATCGATCTGCATCGCTCCCTCGGGCATCGGGCGCGGCTGGCCATCCAAGGCGATGCTGCCCACCGGAAACCGGAACCGCATGTCCGCCCCACTGACCGTGCCATCGGCGACATATTGTGTGAACCACTCCCGCCCCTCGGGCGCAAAAAGGTAGGGCCAAAGCCGCTTGATATCGTCCGCTGACGCTCCGCGCCCGCTCAGGGACACGTCGAGTCCCACGCCCTCACGCACCATGTCGAGACGGCCCTGCATGACGACACTGACGCCATCCTTGGCCACCACCATCCGGTCGATGCCGACTGCGCCGTAAAGCGGCGCCGACCAGCCCTCATAATGGATTTCCTCGAACGGCTTGGACGGCGCGTCGAGATCGTCCGGATGGAGCCACCAATTCCGCCCGCGAAGCGACATCCCCAGCGTCGGCCCGAATTGCTCGTCAAAGCCCATGACGATATCGCCGCCGACAATCCCCCTGCTCTGGCCCACCCCGACCGCGACATCGGCAACCGAAAACCGCGACTGGTCGGGAAACCAGTCCACTGAAAAAGGCTCCGCTGACAGCGCGAACAGATCGTTGTTGAGGCGCAGGTTGGTGCCATCGATGTCGATGACGAATTGCCCCGACTGGACACCGCCCTGCGGACCTGCCGCGAGCGCGACCGACAAATCCAGATTTCCGGTGCCGCGCAAGGCCGCCAGACTGTTGGCATCGTCAAGGAAGGGGATGATTGTGGAAAAATCGATACGCCGGATGTCCGCCGTTATCGTGGCGCCCTGCGCCCCGATCTCGCGCACGATTTCGCCTTCCATGGTCTCGCCGGCGATCTCGGCTGCAAAATCAGCTGCCACGCGCCCGCCTATGCGACCGGACCTGACATCGAGGTCGACATGATCAAAAGAACGGTAGAGACCATAGACCGTATCGAGCATGCCGATCGAGCCATCGCGGATTTCAAACCGCCGCACCTGCCCGGCCATCGCCTGCTCGGCAAGCTGTGCCAGCGCCTCGTTGAGCGACTCGACATTGGCCACCAGCCAGTCATTGTCCGAGCGCATGCCGATGTCCTCGGCGCCCCGATCGCCAACCGAAATGCCCTCATCGCCAATTTCAACGTCCGGCGCCCGCTGACTGCCCTCGATGACGCGAACCACCGTCTCGCCGGTGCCGTCCGTCTCGAGAAATTCAAACCGCGACAGCCTGGGGCCAAGCAGGTCCTGCACCATCTGAAAACGCGGCGCGATCAGAACGACGCGCGCCTCGGGTCGGCCAACCAACAGCCCCAGTGGTGACAGCCCGATCTCCAGCGCATCGGCTTCGATAACGGCATTGGAGGCGCGTTCGGTCAGTGTGACAGTCGAGAGATGGAAGCCCACGCTAACCGGCCCGGTCAGCGACAGCCCGAAATCGCGCCAGTCGACGTCAAAACTGTCATCGACAATCCCCGCGACCTCGCTCTTGGCCCTGTCCGACAGGAACCCCAGCGACATCGGACCGAACAGCAGGCGCACATACAGCAGGGCGAAAAGAACGAGCAGTCCGATACACAGGAAGGCAACAACCTTGAGCGCCAAACGTCGCCTGGGGCCGAAAAGGGTTCGCCTGGGACGTGTCGTCTCATTCACTGTCGGATGCAGGTCCCATTAGAGCGCTTCCAGGATAATTGAGGCACCACTTATCCAGTTCGGAAGCGCGACAAAACAAAGACTTAGATCGTTGCGCCGTTTACGTGAAACGGTGAAATGATCTAGAAATATGCGCCGAGGCCAATACACAAGAATCGGCTACCAAAGCTGTCTCTCGCCGACCATATCGGCTTGAATATGGCACAGATACCCTGCCGCGCCCTGCAGCCGGGGAAAATTGATGGAAAGGGCCCGCCCAATGACAACCCCGTCTGTCGGCCAACCGGCACCCGATTTCACACTCCAAACCGACGCTGGCAAGCCGTTCACCTTGTCGGACCAGCGCGGTAAGTCCGTACTCATCTATTTCTACCCGCAGGCCGATACTCCCGCCTGCAACGACGAGAACCTCACCTTTACAGCCAACGCCCAATGGTTTGCCGAACGCGACATCCTCCTCGTCGGCATATCCCCCGATAGCGCCGAAAAACTAGCCGATTTCCGGCAGAAATATGCGCTCTCGCCCGTCCTGCTGTCGGATCCCGAGCACAAGGCCATCGGCCCGTTTGGCGTTTGGGGAGAAAAGAAGAACTATGGCCGGACTTACGAGGGTCTGATCCGCTCCACCGTTCTGGTCGGTCCCGACGGCGCAATTGGCCAGATCTGGCCAAATATTCGCGCCAAGGGACATGTCGAACGTGTCATGAAGGCTTTAGGTTAGCCCGGCATTAACCATGGCACTGCATAATTCCTGATGTTCGATGTAAGAATTGCGTCATCGGGAGACCATCTGTGCGTTCGGGGGATCAGTCGATAGCGTTGGGCCGGCAGAAAGCCGGGTCCAGCAAAGGCGGCGCGGGCGCATACCTGCTCCTGACGGGCGTAATCGCCCTGTTGCTGGTCGTCAACGCCATAACCGCTCTCGCCCTTTACTTCGCCCCTGAAATCAATGGCCTGCTGCGCGAGGACAACTCCTCGATCCTCACTGCCTACGAACAGCGCATCACCGAACTGCGGCTCGAAGTGGATCGGCTGCACTCCCGCCAATACGCCCAGATGGGCGATATGAACCTGCAGATGCATGAACTTGTTCAGCAGCAGGAAGTGCTCTCCGAGCAGCACGAGTATGTGCGCGCACTCACCGAAATGGCCCGCGAAATGGGCGTATCCGGACAGGCCGCGGCGCCAGACACCATGACGACCGGCTCCATTACCGCCCAGCCCCTCGCTTTCAACGGCGACACGGCGCTGCTGGCCGATACGCTACTCGCCATGCAAGAGGAAACCCGCATGGCGCTGGTTTCACTCTCCGATGCGGCCACGCTCTCGACCGACGAGATTGTGTCAGGGCTGCGCGGTATCGGCATCGAACCGGACGTCGCCGTCAATGGCGTGGGTGGCCCGTTCATACCAGCGGGCGGCGAACCCGGTTCGATCATCGATGAGGCCAATGCCGTGGCCGATGCGCTGGCACGTTACCAATCGGCCCGCCGCGCCTTGCTGGCCGCACCGATCCAGCTGCCGGTCAATGGTGCGGGCACAATAACCTCTTCCTTCGGCAATCGCACCGATCCGTTCCTCAAGCGCGCAGCGTTCCATGCCGGCATCGATTTCCGCGCCACGACGGGAACGCCGGTTCTGGCAGCTGCAAGCGGCACGGTCCGCGTCGCGGCGACCAATGGCGGATACGGCAAGATGGTCGAGATCGACCATGGTAACGGGCTCACTACTCGCTATGCTCATATGAGCCAGATCGGCGTCAGCGTTGGCCAGACGATTACCGGTGGCCAGCAGCTTGGCCTCGCCGGGTCCACCGGCCGCTCGACCGGACCCCATCTGCATTTTGAAGTGCGCAAAGGCGGCAGCGCCATCGATCCGTCGCGCTTTATCGCCGCCGGACGCACCCTGGCCGCCTATCTGCAATAGACCTCGCGAAAAAAAAGGCGGCGCCAGATCGGGCACCGCCACATAGATTTGTCGCGCCGGAAAATTGCTTATTCCTCGTCCTTGTCAGCTCCGAGCCGCTGAGCCAGCGAGGCTTCCATGAACGGGTCTAGCGCCCCGTCCAGCACATCCGATGGCGCTGTGCTTTCCACCTGCGTGCGCAGATCCTTCACCAGCTGATAGGGCTGGAGCACATAGGAGCGGATCTGGTGTCCCCACCCGATCTCGGTCTTTGAAGCCGCTTCGGCACTGGCGGCTTCCTCGCGCTTTTGCAGTTCGAGTTCGTAAAGCCGCGCCCGCAGCATGTCCCAGGCCTGCGCCTTGTTCTTGTGCTGGCTGCGTTCGTTCTGGCACTGCACAACGATTCCCGTGGCGATATGGGTGATGCGCACCGCCGAATCCGTGGTGTTGACGTGCTGGCCGCCCGCGCCCGATGCGCGATAGGTATCGATGCGCACGTCGGATTCGTTGACGTCGATGTCGATGGAATCGTCGATTACAGGATAGACCCAGACGCTCGAAAAGCTCGTATGCCGTCGCGCCTGGCTGTCATAGGGCGAAATACGCACCAGCCGGTGCACGCCGCTTTCGGTCTTGAGCCACCCATAGGCGTTGTGGCCCTTGACCAATATCGTCGCGCCCTTGATGCCCGCTTCTTCGCCGGCACTGTATTCGATGGTTTCGACCTTGAAGCCTCGCCGTTCCGCCCAGCGCGTATACATGCGGAACAGCATCTGCGCCCAGTCCTGGCTCTCGGTGCCACCAGCCCCTGAATGGACTTCGACATAGCAGTCGTTGGCGTCCGCTTCCCCCGAAAGCAGGGTTTCCACCCGCATACGCGCCGCGGTATCCTTGAGCTCGACCAATGCCTTTTCGGCCTCGGCAACGATATCGTCATCGCCCTCGGCCTCGCCGAGCTCGATCAGTTCGAGATTGTCGCTGATCCCGGCTTCAAGCGTCTTCACCGTGTCGATGGCGCTTTCGAGCGACTGGCGTTCGCTCATCACCTTGCGGGCTTCTTCCGGATCGTTCCAGAGATCGCCCGATTCCGAGCGTGCGTTCAGTGCGTCGAGGCGTCTTTCGGCTGTATCCCAGTCAAAGATGCCTCCTCAGCAGGCTTAGGGCCTGCTTGATTTCGTCAACAGTCTTGAGAACGTCTGCGCGCATGGCTTGGTCCGCTTGGAAAAGGATATGGGCTGTCCCCATAGCTACATTCCGCCAGCCGATCAACCCGCCGCGCGCCCACCAGGGCCGCCCCGAACGCGGGACGGCCCTTCTGTCTCGCCTGCCAAACGATCAGCTCAGCCGCCAGTCATAGGTGACATGATAGATCCCGCCGAACCCGACATAGGTCAGCGTCTCGCGGGGCGAAACCAACGCGCCGTTGAAATTGTCGAACCGGCTCTCCAACTCGATGCCCACCAGAAGTGGCTCGAAGATGTCGTCCTTGCTCGCGGCGGTAAAAACGGCCATGAGGCCGCCGATGATGGCCCCAACCGCAGCACCGATCAGCGCTCCGATCGGGCCGGCAAGTGTCCCTGCGAGGGCACCCGCTGCCGCTCCTGCCCCGATTGCCGCCCCGATCGCGGCGCCCACGGCGGTGATGATCGTAAAGAGGTAAACCTGGACTGCGTCGTAAAGGTCGAGAAGGAACTGGGTGAATCCACCCCCCTGGTCGGATTCGGCGAGCGCCACCTTGGCGAAGAACAGCCGGGGAAAGTCGGATTGCGCCAGCATGTATTCCGCAGCGATCCACGGCGATGACAACGTAATCGAATCGCCGGACTTGAACTGGCCGATATCGAACGGGCCGCGCATTTCCACAGTTTCGGCCAGCACATCGTCGATATCGACGTCTGCCGCCCCGCTTCCCGATACCGAGCCGATTTGTATCTCGTCCCGTGCGAGTTCGCGCGTATCGTCCTGGCATTCGATTTCGTGGACCCGCAGCTCGAGCTTGGAATATTGCTGCGCCCCCGGCCCGCCCTGGCCGCCGCCGAATCCGAGGCTGGGACCCGACTCCCACAGCACGGCCTTGAAATGCCCCCAATGAGAGATCCAGGCCTTGGTGTCGGACGATTTGATGGCCTTTTTCGGTGCGAGCATCGGCGCGAAAACCTTGACGATGTCGATGCGATCGAGAACATGCTCCTTCGCCGCCGGGTCGTAGAGCGTCTTTACGTGGGCACGTTGCACCGACCCCATCGGCCCCCTGCTGTGAGGGTCGGTGGTCAGATAAATCTTGGCAAGCGCCTGTCGTTCTTTCTCACCAAGCCCCTTCGCATAGTCGAGAACGACTTGTCCAACGGTCCGCGCCTTGGTGTCGCGCTTCTTGCCATAGGCGGCAAGCGTCTTGCTTTGCTCAGGCGCCTTTCCCGAAACCAGCGCCCCGGCGATTTCGGCTGCGACCAGCGCCTGCATTGTATCGACGAAATTAGCCATCTGTTCGTCGCCGATCTCGCGGAACCGCGGCTGATACGTGCGGATACCGGATTTTTTCCGAGTGTCTTTCAAGAAAACTCTCCCCTTGGTGTCGCGCCGCAATGGGAGCCCTCGACAACGCCCTGAAACAAACCACCCCTATGGTGCACCGACCCGGCCCCTGATCGAACCAGCGCTGCCTAGAGAGTTCCGGGTTGACCGTTCAACACCGATGTCGTGAATTGACAGGACAATGTCGCGGATTACCCAACCTATGAGCTGGCTTTGGAACGTGCTTGTGCGATCGCCCTGGCGGCGCAAGCTGCTCGTGGTCGGGCCCGCCATTGTCGGCTTCACGGTTCTGGGGCCTTTTGCGACCTATCTCGAGATCGCTCCGCTGCCCCGGCTGCTCTATTGGACGCTGGAGCTGCTGGGCATCGGCTTTTTCATGCACCTCGTCATCTGGCCATTGCTCCACGTCCAGGCGCTCGTCACCTGGCCCCGTCCACTGTTGGTGCTCATCGGCTCGGCAATCGCCGCGCTGCCTGGCTCTGCCATCATCTACATGCTCGAAGCCGTTTTCCGGGGGATGAGCCTCCAATCGGTCGGCACCATCGGCCTTTGGGCCATGGTTACCCTGGTCGGCTGGATGATTGCCTCGGTGGAATTTGCACCCGAAATCTTCGGGTCGAACCGCCTTCTTCCGAACAAATCACCGGCGCCGCTGCCGCCCCCTCTGCAGGGCAACCTGATTTCCCTTTCGCATCAGGATCATTACGTCGAGATTACCAGCAAAAAAGGGAGCGAGTTGGTTCGCATGCGATTTCTGGACGCCCTTGGCGCGCTGGCCGGCCATCCGGGCGCCCGCATTCACCGGTCCCACTGGATCGCCGGCCCTGCCCTCGTTTCGGTCGACCGGAGCGGGCACCGCTATGTGGCGAACCTGGTCGATGGCCGCACCCTCCCGATAAGCCGCCCCTATCTGCGCGCCGCCCGGAATTTGTTGCAGGGATAGCAAGACCCCGCTCACGAGCGATCGCGCTAAAAGAGCCCGCCGGTACCAAAGCTTGGCTGCTGGTTTGCACCGGTCTGGATGTTATCGAAAGCCCGCGAATTGACCCCAATGACCGAAGTCATCAAGTTCGGCCCGGTCCCCGGCTTGAACGCTTCCTGCACGCCCGACCCACCAGCGACGATCCCGACGCCGGTTGCCGGGTCGATCCAGTCCGTACGCATGCCTTGAGGAACCTGGAACCGCGTTGGCGGAACACCTTCCAAAGCTGCCGAAACAAAATCGGCGAAGATCGGCGCGGCCAGTTCGCCACCCGTCGAGCTTGACCCCATGTTGCGCGGCGTGTCGTAACCGACATAGACCCCGACAGCCAGCTCCGGTGTGAACCCAACGAACCATGCGTCCTTGTAGTCGTTGGTCGTTCCGGTCTTGCCCGCCACCGGCCGCCCCACGGCCCGTACCGCCGTTCCCGTGCCCCGCTGAACGACGCCCTCCATCATCGAGGTAATCTGATAGGCGGTCATCGGATCGAGCACCTGCGCGCGGCTGTCGATGATCATCGGCGCGGCTTGCCCGTGCCAGTCGGCTTGCTGGCAGGCTTCGCAGATGCGTTCGTCGTGGCGATAGATCGTATCGCCGTACCGGTCCTGAATCCTGTCGATCAGCGTGGGCGTTATCCTGCGACCGCCATTGGCGATGGTCGCATAGGCCGCCGTCAGGCGCATGACCGTCGTTTCCCCTGCCCCCAGAGCCATGGCAAGAACGTGCGGCATGTCGTCGTAAACGCCGAACAGGCGCGAATATTCCTCGATCATCGGCATGCCCAGATCGCGCGCCAGCCGCACGGTCATCACGTTGCGCGAAAGCTCGATGCCGCGCCGCAACGTCTGTGGACCATAGAACTGTCTCGCGTAGTTTTCCGGCTGCCAGACCGAGCCATCGGAATTGACCACTTCGAGCGGCGCGTCGAGGATCACGCTGGCCGGTGTGTAGCCGTTGTCCAGTGCCGCCGCATAAACGATAGGCTTGAACGACGATCCCGGCTGGCGCATGGCCTGCGTGGCGCGATTGAATTCGCTTTCAGCGAACGAAAAGCCACCAACGAGCGCCAGGACGCGCCCGGTCCTTGGGTCCATGGCAACGATGGCGCCTTCGATATCGGGTACCTGCCGCAAGGTATAGACGCCCTCTTCGCCGGCCACCGGCTCGACATAAACCACATCGCCAACGCTCAGCAGTTGGCTCAGCGGCTGGCTCACCCACGTAACGGCCGGGCCGGGCAGCGTACCCGTGACCCGTTCCGAACTCACGCGCCCATCAACGTCGATCATCGGCCGCAACCCGATCTGCGCCGAATTGGCCTCCATGTCCAGAACCACGGCCAGCGTCCACTCGGGCACGTCTCCAAGCGGAGAAATCCCGGCCAGCGCCCCGCCCCAGTCCTCACCGATCTCGATGGTGCCCTCGACGGCGTGAAAACCCCGCCGCTGGTCGAAATCGATCAAGCCATCCATTAGCGCCTTGCGTGCATGAAGCTGCATCTGCGGGTCGAGCGAAGTACGCACCGACATGCCGCCGCCGTAAAGCGTATCCTCGCCATAAAGCCCGGCGAGCTGCCGGCGTACTTCCTCGGTGAAATACTCGGCCGAATAAAGCTGCGATCCACCGGCCCGCGGAATGACGTTGAGGTTTTCGTTCTTGTAGGCGCTCGCTTCCGCCAGCGTGACGTAGCCATTTTCGGCCATCCTATCGAGAACCCAGTTCCGCCGCTCGATTGCCGCCTCGGGCCTCCGGAACGGATGATAGTTCGAAGGTCCCTTGGGCAGCGCCGCGAGATAGGCCGCTTCGGCATAGGTCAGCTCGTAAAGCGCCTTGTCGAAATAGTTGAGCGCGGCAGCGGCAACCCCATAGGAATTGAGGCCGAGGAAAATCTCGTTGAGATAAAGTTCGAGGATTTCGTCCTTGGTGAACGTATTTTCGATCCGCAGCGCCAGCAGCGCTTCCTTGATCTTGCGGTCCCAGGTCTGGTCCGAGGTCAAAAGGAAGTTCTTGGCGACCTGCTGGGTAATCGTCGACGCGCCGACCAGATTGCCGGAATCGCCTGAAATGAATTGCTCGGCATTGTCGCGTGCCGCGCGAAATACGCCGGCCAGGTCGATGCCGAAATGGGAATAGAAATCCTTGTCCTCGGCCGAAAGGAACGCCTCGATCACCATGGGCGGAATGGTTTCGACCGGCTGGAACAATCGCCGTTCACGCGCGAATTCGGCGAGCAACACGCCGTCTGCGGCATGCACGCGCGTCGTCACCGGCGGCTGATAGTCCATCAGCACCGTATAGTCGGGCAGATCGTCGTTGAGCAGCGCTATGTAGTAGGCAACGCCGCCCAGAACAATCAGGCCCGAAAAAACGGAAAAGCCAAACAGCCAGCTTAAAAGTCGAAACATCGCATTCTCACACGGGCCCGCGCCCAATCGTTGCGCCATTCCCCGCGATTCTGGAGTCTATCAGAAGCGGGGCCGATTGTGCGCCCAAACCCATAAAGATCAGTCAAAACGGTGTGTACCGCCCAACGCCCTAGTACCGGCCATCGAAATAGACCGCGACGCCGCGCGCCAACGCCGCCGCAACGCGGTCCAGCCACGCGTCCGTCGTCAGGTTCGCAGTGTCGTCCGAATTGGAGAGAAAACCCAACTCGATCAGCACCGATGGAATATCGGGAGAATTGAGAACGAAAAAATCGGCCTGCCGCAGCGGAAAGCGCCGCAACTGGACCGATGGCTCAAGCTGTTCGATCAGCGCCTGACCCGCCAGATAGGACTGCCGCCGCGTCTCGCGCGCCAGAAAATCAACAAGCACATCGATGGCCCCCTCGTCCTCGGGGGGCGAGAACCCTGCGATCAGGTCGACCCGGTTTTCATTTTCGGCCAGCACACGGTCGAGGTCGGACGTCGCCAGATCGCCGCGCGTATAGATGGACGCCCCGCGCACGTCCTGCTGATCGAACGAATCCGCGTGCAGCGAAATGAACAGATCCGCCTGGTTCTGCCGCGCCAGCGCAACGCGCTCGGACAGCGTCAGGAAAGTGTCGGTGTCGCGCGTCAGAGCCACATCGAACCGCCCGGTCTCGACCAGCAGATTTTGCAGCTTGAGCGCGAAGGCCAGAACGATGGTCTTTTCTTCCAGCCCGTTCGTCGCCCGCGCGCCGCCATCCACACCGCCATGGCCGGGATCGATGATGACAAGGGGCCGCACGCTGTCGATTGCGGTGGCTGTTTCGCCCGGTGCCGTCTGGGCACCATCGAGCTCTGCAGGCGGGACTTCCTGCTCGGCCTGTTCAACCGCGGGCTCGGCACCCCTCATATTGGCCGCGAAATTTTCCGCCGTGTCAGGCACGAGATCGATCACCAGCCGCGCCGGCTGATCCTCGAACGCGTCAAGAATGTAGGACTGCTGCACCTGTGCCGGCCCGGCGAGCGATAGTGTCACCCGCACCCGTTCGCCGCCCGGCGCCTCGACGCTGTAGGCAGTTACGAGACCATCGCCAGCCGGCTGATTGTCCTGTCCGCCGTCCCCTGCCTGCCCGCGCAGTTCGACGATAACGCGCATCGGATCGGCAGCTGTATAAACGGCAAATTCGGTCGGCGTCGTCAGATCCAGCACCAGCCGCGCGCGGTCCTGGGTGGCAGTGACCCGGGAGTCGAGCAGCGCCGGCGCTGTTGGCTGGGCGCCGGCTTCGGTCGCTGCCGCCGGGGCCTCTGCCGCCGGATTTTCCTGCGCCGGACCTGCCGGTACATTGAAAATGGCAAACGCCAGAATGAAAAAAATCAGCTTTGCACGCACAGCCGGGACGATCATCGAAAACTCCAGTTCGCGCGCACCTTATGCGATTCTTGGGCGGAAATAGGCAAGCCTCAGCTTGAACTTCATCCCCGGCAACGCCACATCCTACCGATCGAGCGCGAAGGCCATTGGCTATTGCCAATTTCCGGGAACACTCGTAAGGACTGTAATGCGGTGCTCTATAGAGTCTGCGCCCAGGCCCGTTCTCGCCTCCGGCATCCAGCCGGCCTCGACACACCGGACATGTGACGCGCGACTTGCACCGAGACAAGAATATCGGACTCGCCGGTTTTGAGGTGATCCGACTGGCAGGGCCGATCTGGCCATGCCTCTAAGGACGAGGTCGAATGGGTTTAACTCTGGCAATCGGCACGATCGATGTACCGGCGCGCCGCAGCCCGCTGTCCCATTCCTTGACCCCTACCCTTCCCAACGACGCCTCTGGCGTTTTCACGATACTGTCATACGCCTCGCATGGCGCTGGCCGCCCGTCAGAAGAACGGTCCCGGCCCGGCGCGCGAGCGCGCGGAGTTCTAATTTATGGCCACAAAAAGAATGCTGGTGGATGCCACCCACCCGGAAGAAACACGGATAGTCGTTACCACAGGTAACAGACTCGAGGAGTTCGACTTTGAATCCGCCGAACGGCGGCAGTTAAGGGGCAATATCTATCTCGCCAAGGTTACGCGGGTCGAGCCTTCCTTGCAGGCTGCCTTCGTCGAATATGGCGGCAATCGTCACGGCTTCCTCGCCTTTTCCGAAATCCACCCCGATTACTACCAGATCCCGGTCGCCGATCGCGAAGCGCTTATGCGCGACGAAGAAGAGGCCCATGAGGAAGAAGCCGATCTCGTCGATGACGATGAAATCGAGAACGCCGAAGGCGACGATGACGCCGCCGAGGAAAATGGTGACGATTTCGACGCACCACGCGAAACCAAGAAGGTTGAGCAGCTCGGCGACGGCGATGCTCTCGAAGATCTTCAGGAGCGTCCGCGCCGCAACCAGCGCCGCTACAAGATCCAGGAGGTCATCAAGCGCCGTCAGGTTCTGCTGGTCCAGGTCGTCAAGGAAGAACGCGGCAACAAGGGCGCTGCGCTCACCACTTATCTCTCGCTGGCCGGCCGCTATTCGGTCCTTATGCCCAACACAGCACGTGGCGGCGGCATTTCGCGCAAGATCACCAGCGCCGCCGACCGCAAGCGTCTGAAAGAAATCGCCACCGATCTCGACGTACCCCAGGGCATGGGCGTCATCCTGCGCACGGCAGGTGCTTCGCGCACCAAGGCCGAGGTCAAGCGCGATTTCGAATACCTCATGCGCCTTTGGGAGAATGTGCGCACCCTGACGCTCGAATCTTCGGCGCCCTGCCTCGTCTATGAGGAAGGCAGCCTCATCAAGCGCACCATCCGCGACCTCTACAACAAGGACATCACCGAAGTCCTTGTGTCCGGCGATGCCGGATATCGGGAGGCCAAGGATTTCATGCGCATGATTATGCCCAGCCATTCCAAGAATGTGCAGGTCTATAAAGACGATGCGCCAATCTTCTCGCGTTTCAATGTAGAGTCGCAGCTCGACTCAATGTTCCATCCGCAGGTGACCCTGCCCTCGGGCGGCTATATCGTCATCAACCCGACCGAAGCGTTGGTGTCGATCGACGTCAACTCGGGCCGCGCGACCAAGGAACACAATATCGAGGACACCGCCCTCCAGACCAATCTGGAAGCGGCCGAAGAGATTTCCCGCCAGTTGCGCCTGCGCGATCTGGCCGGCCTTATCGTCATCGATTTCATCGACATGGAAGAGCGGCGCAACAACCGCTCGGTCGAAAAGAAGCTCAAGGACTGCCTCAAGAACGACCGCGCCCGCATCCAGGTCGGCCACATCAGCCATTTCGGCCTGATGGAGATGAGCCGCCAGCGCATCCGCTTTGGCGTTCTGGAGTCATCGACCCACACCTGCCCCACCTGTGCGGGCACCGGGCTTGTGCGTTCGGTTTCTTCTCTGGCGCTGATGATCATGCGCGCCATCGAAGACCATGTGCTGCGCAAGCCGGGCCAGTCGATCAACGTGAACATGCCCGCCGAAGTCGCGCTTTATATCCTCAATACAAAGCGCGAAACGCTCACGGCGCTCGAAGCCAAATACGGCCTTTCGATCACCATTTCCGCCCAGAGCGGTCTCCTCGGCTCCCAGTTCAACATCGAGCGCGGCGAAGCCCGAGCCCCGGTTGCCGCGGCTCCGGTCCAGCATATCCGCGCCGATGCCGCTTCGATGGACGACTACCAGGAGGCCGAAGTCGAGGTCGAGGAAGAAGAAGCCGAGGTCGAAGCTGAGATCGAGGCTGAAGACGACACTGCGGGCGAACGCGATGGCAGCCGTAACAAGCGCCGCCGCCGCCGTCGCCGTGGTGGCAAGGAAAACGCCGCAATCCAGGCCACTGAGGTCGCAACCCCTGACGCCGAATCCGGCGATACCGAGGACGAGCCGCGGGCCGATGCCGCCAACGAGGATGACGACGACCAGCCGCGCAAGCGCCGCCGTCGCGGCCGTCGTGGTGGACGCCGCAACAAACGCCCCAATGAGGGCGTCGGCACGGATCAGGATACGGACTCGCTTGGCGATGCCGACGCCATGAACGCTGTCGAGGAGCGTGAGCCTGCAGTTGCCGTCAAGGCCGAGGATGTTCCCGCGCCTGACGCAGCGCCGGAAACCGAAACGGTCCCCGAGACCGCAGAGGAAAAGCCGAAAAAGCGCCGCACCCGCAGGACCACCAGGGCAAAGGCCGTGGAACCGGATTCGGTCGCACAGGAAGCCGTGGAAGGCGCCGAAGAAGCGCCAGCCGCCGAGCCTGCACCGGCGCCCGAAAAGCCGGCCCGCAAGCCCCGAACTCCGCGCAAGAAGAAGGTCGAAGCCGAAGCTCCCGTGGCTGCGGAAGAAAAGCCTGCCCAAGCGCCGCAGCAGGATACCGCACCCCAGCAGGATACCGCACCCCAGCAGGATGCCGCACCCCAGCCCGTCTCCGAGCCTGAGCCGGCTGCCGAACCCGCTGCGGAAGATCAGCCTGCGGGCCGCAAGAAAAGGGCCGTGCCGTCCGATGAGATTCTCGTCTCATCAACGAGTGAGCCAACCGAAGAAAAGCCCAAGAAGGCCGGTTGGTGGCAGCGCCGCCTCGGTCTGGGCTAGAGCGCGGCTCGGAAGCGCGACAAAACAAAGACTTGGGGCACGTGTTTCCATCAAAACACGTGCCCCATATGATCATCACACAAATAAAAAGGGCGGCTGAGCCGCCCTTTTTGTTGCCCGCTATGGGTGGAGAAATTTGCCCATTCGCTCAAGCGCCATGGCGATGTTTTCCTCTGTACCCGCATAGGAGAACCGGACGTATTTGTTTCCGTCCGTCCTGTCGAAATCCAGACCCGGCGTCGCGGCGACACCAGCCTGATCGAGCATACGCAGGCAGAAATCCATGGTGTCATTGGTAAAGGCCGACGCATCGACATAGGCGTAAAACGCCCCGTCGGACGGCTCTGCCAGACCGAATCCCAGCGTCTTGAGCCCTTCTGACAGCACCTGCCTGCTCCTGGCGTATTGATCACGGCGCAGATCATATTCATCCCGCGCCTCCATCGCCGCCAATGCCGCGCATTGCGATACGCTCGATGCGGAAATGAACAGGCTCTGCGCCATCATTTCGGCCCGGCGCACCATATCCTCTGGCAGCACCAGCCAGCCGATCCGCCAGCCCGTCATGCAGTAATATTTCGAAAAGCTGTTGACGATCACATGGTCATGGGAAAATTCGAGCGCACTCGCGTCTCCGCCGACATAATTGAGCCCGTGATAGATCTCATCAGAGATGAACCGCACGCCGAGCCGATCGCAACATGCGATGATGGCCGCCAACTCGTCACGCTCCAGCACGGCGCCTGTCGGGTTGGCCGGGCTGGCCACAAGCAGCCCCTCGAACGGTGATTTTTCGTAAGCCGCCTCAATATCGGCCGCCGTCAGCCGCCAGCCATTTGCCGGCGAAACCGGAATTTCGACGCTGCCCAGATTGAGCGAGGCGATGATATTGAGATAAGCCGGATAGCCCGGCCGCGTCACCGCAATACGCTGCCCCGGCGCAAATCCTGCCAGAAATGTCAGGATGAACCCACTCGACGAGCCGGTCGTCACCACGATCCGCTCAGGCGAAACCTCAACGCCGTGCTGTTCGGCGTAATACCGGCTCAGCCGCTCGCGCAGCGCCAGCATACCCTTGGCAGCCGTATAGCCCATCGGGCGGTCCAGACACCCGCGGACCGCATCGAGCACACATTCAGCCGGTTTGCCGCCAGGCTCCCCGATTTCGAGGTGACAAATCGTCCGCCCCTGCGCTTCCAGCGCCTGCCCACGCGCCATGAGTTCAAGAGCGTAAAATGGGCGAATCGAATTGGCACTCATCATTTCAATGTCCGCTTGTTCTGTATTGCAGCAGCTCATGCTCAAACTGCACCATTTGCGTCAAGTCGCAGTATAGCAGCATTTCATTATCATATTTGCTATCATGTTAGCAAAAAATGCTATTTTTACAACGATTAATAGAACTACCTCCCAACACGCGCATTTGTTCGCATACCCGGTCCATTGCGGCTGGCTCCCGATCCCTGCTTACGGTAAACCCGCTGCAACGCGATAGGGAGTTACAGATGCAAAAAGCGATCAATATCGGCCTCGCCGCAGCCGTGGCATGCCTCGGCGCCGGGCTCGCTTATTCCATCGCGACACGTCCCGAGCCCGGCATGAGCCAGGCCGAGGTCGAAGCCCTCCTCACCCAGACGGCCACGACCCAGCCAGCCACCGAGCTCCCGGCTGCGCTCCAGCCCGAGGCCGCCGAAACTGCCGCCATCGACACCGCCACCATCGGCCCTGTTATCGAGGACTACCTCCTCGCCAATCCACGCCTGCTCGAGCGCATGTCGGTCGAGCTCGAAACCCAGATCCGCGCCGAAGAAGGCGAGCGGGCCCGCATCGCGCTGGCCGCTCTGGAAGATGAGATCTACAACGACCCCGCCAATATCGTGCTCGGCAATCCCGATGGCGACGTGACCCTTGTCGAGATGTTCGATTACAATTGCGGCTATTGCCGCCAAGTGGTTGCCGACGTCATGGCACTGGTCGAGGAAGACCCGGACCTGCGCGTCATCCTCAAGGAATTCCCCATCCTCTCGCAAAGCTCGGTCGATGCCGCCCGTATCGCCATTCTGGTTGGGCGCTCCGAGGTGGACTATCAGGATTTCCACACTGCGTTGTTCTCCTCCCGCGGCCAGGTCGATACCCAGGCCGCCCTCGCCGCCGCCGAATCGCTGGGCCTCAGCCGCGTGTCGCTCGAACTGGAAATGACCGCCCCAGACGTCTCCGATGCGCTCCAGCGCACCTATACCATTGCCCAGGCGCTCGGCATTTCCGGAACACCCACCTTCATCATCGGCGACGAGGTTATCCCCGGGGCCCTGCCCAAGGCCGACCTTCTCCGCCGCATCGAAAGCATGCGCGAGTGCGGCGCCACCGTCTGCACAGACAGCGGTCAGGACGGCTGACAATGGCGGCGGACCAGCCGAGCGATCCCGTTCTCGAAAAGCGCATTGCCCGCACGGCGCGCTGTTTCGATGCGACGTGCCGCCTGCTGCGCTGGCCGTCCCGCCGGGCCGATCAGGAGCTTGCGCTGTGGATCGTGTGGTCGCAAATGCCCTCTGACGGCCAGCTCTCCGAGCTCGATGTCAACGCCATGCTGCGCACTTGGCACGATTATGAGGACTACGTCCTTCTCCGCCGCGAATTGTGCGAACTCGACCTCCTGCGGCGCACGCCCGATGGCAGCATCTACCGCCGCGTAACCCACGACATGCCGCCCGAGGCCGAAGCCCTTCTTGCCAGGCTCGAAGCGGCGGCGTCTTAGAGCGCTTCCAGGATAAGTGGAATCCACTGATCCGGTTCGGAAGGGCGACAGAATAAGGACCTGCATCATTTTGCCGTTTCACGGAAACGGTAAAATGATCTGGGGACGCGTTCCCTTTGCCTTTTCAGTGCATTTCGTATAACGCCAGCTTGAATTGCCGGCCCTGCTGGCTCAAAAAGCTCTAAAAGGCGCGTTTGCCATCATTTTGGCGCTTCGGACGCGACACGATAAGGCACATGGCAAAACGCGTACTGATCCTCAACGGACCGAACCTCAATCTCTTGGGCACGCGGGAAAAATCGATCTATGGCGGCGATACGCTGGCCGATATTGAAGCGATGTGCCGCGAAACGTGCGAAAAGCTCGGCATGGCATGCGATTTCCGCCAGTCCAATCACGAAGGCGAGCTTGTTGACTGGATCCAGTCGGCCCGCAAGACAGCCGACGCCATCGTCATCAACCCCGCAGCGTATTCCCACACCTCGGTGGCCATCCATGATGCCTTGCGCACCTTGGACAAGCCTATTGTTGAGGTGCATCTGTCAAACATTCACCAGCGTGAACCCTTTCGCCACCATTCCTACGTATCTGCAGTGGCAAAGGGCGTTATTTGCGGTCTGGGCCCAAGAGGCTATACGCTGGCCCTCGAGGCCGTGGCCGAAATCCTGAATTGAGAAAGACCCCAAAGGGGTCAGTGGAGACACGAAAACAATGGCAAAGATCTCGCAGGTCGATCAGGACCTCATCCGCACCATCGCCGAACTGGTCAACGAGGCCAATCTGGCCGAAATCGAACTCGAGCAGGATGATTTCCGCATCCGCGTGACCCGCACCTTTGCCAAGGAAGTCGTTCAGGTCGCGGCCCCCGGCTACGCCCAGGCAGCGCCCGCCGCCCCGGCTGCACCTGCCGCGCCGGCTGCTTCTGCCGCAGCAACGCCCGCCGCCGCATCCCCCGAGGACCTTGCGGCCAGCCCCAACACGCTCACTTCGCCCATGGTCGGCACCGCCTATCTGGCACCGGAACCCGGCGCCAAGGCGTTCGTTGAGGTGGGAACCAAGGTTTCCGAAGGCCAGACGATCCTCATCATCGAGGCCATGAAAACCATGAACCAGATTCCGGCGCACAAATCGGGCACCATCACCCGCATTCTGGTCGATGATGCCTCGCCGGTCGAATACGGTGAACCCCTCGTCGTCATCGAGTAAGGCTGAGCCATGTTTTCCAAGGTCCTCATAGCCAACCGCGGCGAGATCGCCCTGCGCATCCTGCGCGCCTGCAAGGAGCTCGGCATCCAGACGGTTGCCATCCACTCCCAGGCCGACGCCAATGCCATGCATGTGCGCCTTGCCGATGAAAGCGTCTGCGTCGGCCCCAACGCTGCGCGCGACAGCTATCTCAACATCCCCTCCATTCTGGCCGCCTGCGAGATTACCGGCGCCGAAGCGGTTCATCCGGGCTATGGCTTCCTGTCGGAAAATGCCCGTTTCGCCCGCATCCTCGAAGAGCACAAGATCGCTTTCATCGGCCCGTCCGCCCACCACATCGAGATCATGGGCGACAAGATCCAGGCCAAAAAGACAGCCATTGAACTGGGCATCCCTTGCGTTCCCGGTTCGGCCGGCGCGGTGACCACCGAGGCCGAAGCCAAAAGCTCGGCCGCCGAAATCGGCTATCCGGTGCTTATCAAGGCTGCATCGGGCGGCGGCGGCAAGGGCATGAAGGTCGCCAAGACTGAAGCTGACCTCGCCATCGCCTTCTCCACGGCGCGCCGCGAAGCCAAGGCCAATTTTGGCGACGATTCCGTTTATCTGGAAAAGTATCTGGAAAAGCCCCGCCACATCGAAGTTCAGGTTATTGGCGATGGCATGGGCAACGCCGTGCATCTGGGCACCCGCGATTGCTCGCTGCAGCGCCGCCACCAGAAAGTCTGGGAAGAGGCTTCCGCCCCCACCGTTCCCATGGCTGAGCAGACCGAGATTGGCGAGATTTGCGCCGCCGCCATGCGCAAGCTCAAATACTCGGGCGCCGGCACGATCGAGTTCCTGTACGAAAATGGCGAGTTCTATTTCATCGAAATGAACACGCGCCTCCAGGTGGAACACCCGGTCACCGAGCGCATCACCAATTTCGACATCGTCTATGAGCAGATCCGCGTTGCGGCTGGCGAGCCGCTCTCGCTCAAGCAACAGGATGTGGTGTTCTATGGCCACGCCATCGAAGTACGCATCAATGCCGAGGACCCGCAGACCTTCGCGCCGTCCCCCGGCCGCATCACCTATTACCACCCTGCGGGTGGCGTGGGCGTGCGCGTCGATGCCGCTGTCTATCAGGGCTATAATATCCCGCCCTATTACGACAGCCTGATCGGCAAGCTGATCGTCCACGGCCGGACACGGCCCGAATGCCTGCAGCGCCTCAATCGCGCGCTGGACGAATTCATCGTCGACGGCGTCAAGACAACCCTGCCCCTGTTCCGCAGGCTCATCAAGGAGCCTGACATTCAGGCCGGCAATTACGACATCCACTGGCTCGAGAAATTTCTCGAGGCCAACAAGGAATAATGAAAGGCGGCCTGATGGGCCGCTTCTTCATTTTTGCCATGACACGATTTTTGCGATGACACGGAAGAACGACCCTTTCGATATCGAACTCACGCCAGAGTTGATCCTGCGCGCATATCGCGCTGGGATTTTTCCGATGTCCGAGAGTGCCGAGGACCCCGATATCTTCTGGGTCAGCCCCCAGATGCGCGGCGTCTTGCCGCTCGATGGATTCAGGGCATCCAAAAGCCTGCGTAAGTCCATGCGCAAAAGCGGTTTTTCCGTTGTGGTCGATCGCGACTTCACCGCCGTCATCGAGGGCTGCGCGACCGCGGGCAGCGACCGGGAATCGACATGGATCAATCCCACCATCCGCGCGCTCTATGGCGAGCTATTTGCCATGGGCTATTGCCACACTGTCGAAGTCTATGATGGCGATGCTCTGGTCGGCGGCCTTTATGGGCTGGCCATTGGCGGCGCGTTCTTTGGCGAATCCATGTTCCACAAGCGCACCGACGCCTCCAAGATCGCCCTCGCCCACCTCGTCGACCGGCTCACGGCGGGCGGCTACGTCCTGCTCGACACCCAGTTCATCACCGACCACCTGGCGTCGCTCGGCGCCATCGAAATTCCCCGCGCCATCTACGAAATCCACCTCTCGGGCGCGCTGAATGTCGAAGGCGATTTCTATGCTTGGGACAGGCGCTGACGGGCGTTCTCTAGTCGTCCCGCCGCATATCGAATGCCGCCTGGGAAGCCTCGATGCCATTCTTGTGCGCACGCGACCAATCGACGAGCCCCACGACCAGCGCGGCAAGCGTCTCGCCACGGTGCGTCAATGCATATGTCACAGACGGAGGATTGGTCGGCTCGACCGATCGGCTCACCAGCCCGTCCCGTTCAAGCCGTCTCAAGGTCAGCGTCAGCATGCGCTGCGTGATACCCTGCAGCGCCCGCTGCAAGACCCGGTAGCGCCGTGGACCTGCGGCCAGCTCGGCCATCGTCATCACTGTCCACTTCTCGCCCAACCGGTCGAGCACCAGCCTCAGTCCGCAATCCTCGTGATCGGGCTGACCGCACGGCGTCAGTGTGTCCCGAGCAAAATTTTCTTCGGCGAACACGAATGTGCCTCCTTATGGCGGATCGGACATCTGGTTAGCCATGTGTGACCTCAACGATGGAAACACAAGCCATGATCATGATTACAGGCGGCTCGGGCCAACTCTCCTCCCTGGTTGCGCAAAAGGCGGCGGTCGCCGGTCTCCCTTTCGTCACCGGAAGCAGCACCGTCTCTGACGGTGCGCCCGACCGCCGCCGGATCGATTTCGACGACCCCGCAACTCTCGATTTTTCCGGCGTTTCCACGCTCTTTCTGGTGTCCGCCGGCTACGCCGAAGACGACGTGGTCATGGCGAGGCATGAAAATGCGATCGCAGCCGCCGAGGCCCAAGGCGTCAAGCACCTCATCTATACGAGCCTGAGCGCGACCGGCGATCATCTCGCCTTCGCGCTCGCCCATCGCTGGACCGAGCGGCGTTTAAAGCAAAGCGGTCTGTCATGGACAGTGCTGCGCAACGGCCTTTACGCGGAACTGATCGGCACGCTGGCTGCGCCCGTCGATGGCGTGATTCGCGCCCCCTTCGGCTCCGCCCTCATCTCGCCGGTCGCGCGCGAAGACCTTGCCGAAGCGGCCATAACCGTTCTGACCGCGCCCGAGCAGCACGCCGATACTGTTTACGAACTCGCTGGAAAAGGCAGTTGGTCCATCGCCGATCTTGCAGGGAGAGTGGGCATCCCCTACGCGCCAGCCGCCCTTGAAACCACACGCCAGAGCCTCAGTTCCATGCCACTCCTGCCCTTCCAGCCGCCGATGCTGATGTCGATTTACGCTGCAGCTGCTGCGGGCTTTCTCGAAAGCCGGTCCACAGATCTCGGGAAACTGCTGCAAACCGCCCCAAGAGATACGCTCGCACTGGCGGCGGCGGCCATTCGCTCCGGCACCTGACCCGTGCCGGTTGCGCTAGCGCTGGTCGGGTGGCGGCACGTCCGAAGTCTGGCGACAGTCGATCAGCCAGACGTCATAGACGGCATTGTCTATCGCATTGAGCGCCGGCGAATCGGCAAACATCCAGCCCGAAAACACCCGCTCCATCGTCGCCTGCAGCGAAACTTCGTCCACCTGCACAAAGGCGGAGACGCTCTGCGCCTCGGTTGTCGGCCGAGAATAGCAGACCCGCGGCGTCAGTTGCAGCGAGCCGAACTGCACGGTCTCATCGATATAGACATCGAATATCGTGATCCGGCCGGTGATCTTGTCGAGCCCGGTAAACACTGCCACCGGATTGGAAATGGCCTGCGCGAACGCAGGCGCCGCCAACATGGCAGCAGCCATGACCAGCAGAGCGCGGGCCGCAATTGATCTGGGTGCCAGCCTGTTCACGCGGGCAGAGCGCCCTATTCCGGCGACCAGGCGTCATAATCGCCCGTCACGCGCGGACGCGATTGCGGCGTCAGGATGGAGCCGTCGGGGCGATAGGCCTGCGCCGTGCCGGTCATGTTGGGGATGTGGGACTTTTCCCACTCATGGGGCTTGTAGTCCGCCTTGCTCGGCGGCACGTCGGTGCGCTTGTGCATCCAGCCGTGCCATCCCGCCGGAATCGCCGAGGCTTCGGCATAGCCATTATAGATGACCCAGCGGCGGCCATCCTTCTTACCTTCGTAATAGACGTTGCCAAACTCGTCCTCACCCACCTTGACCCCGCGCAGGGCGGTGAAAATACGAGTGGAAAGGGTCTGGCCATTCCACCAGCCGAAAATTTCGAAGACGAACTGTTTAAAGCCGCTGTTTGCCACGTCCGATACCTTCAGGTGTCACGATGAGTTGGTTGGGCTTAGCACACATGGCCGGGCCAGCCTAGAGAGTGCTACGGTGGATTTCAGCCATGTTGCCCACACAAGATGCTGCGCATTTCCTGAGCGAACAAAAAACCGCAATTAAGGCCCAAAAAAGCCGCTTGACAGGGATTTGCGAGACTCGCGTCCACCTCGGGCGGTATCAGAGAGTGAGGTTTTTCCATCACTTAACCGCGCTTCCCGAGACAACGCTTCATTAACCCTTGCTCGCACTTGCTTTGTGACACCCCAGTGAACTTTGTGCAGCTTTTTGCACGTTTTCCTCGCTATCCACACTAAAAACCACTATATTTAGCGAATGCACATTCCATAGGCACAAGGGATAGTCGATTTCGGGTGATTGACGGTTCGCCAAAGAATCGAAAACAGTCACACTAACGGGCCGCTTCATGACCCGATCAAATCGACATTGTCGGCAACGACAAGACGCTTGCAGGGGCGACGAGCCAGCAGAGCGGCACCTAGTTTGGGGATACAAGACGAATGCAGATAGAACGGCGCTTCACTACGGCTGGGCAATCGGCCTATGCCGGCATCGAATTCCGCTCGGCCACGAGCGAAATCCGCAATCCTGACGGGTCTGTGGTCTTCAAGCTCGAGGACATCGCTGTCCCCGCGCCCTGGAGCCAGGTCGCCGCCGACATCATCGCGCAGAAATATTTCCGCAAGGCCGGTGTCGCCAAGGTCCTCAAGAAGGTCGAAGAAAACGACGTCCCCTCCTGGCTGTGGCGTTCGGTCCCCGACGAAAAGGCCCTCGCCAAGCTGCCCGAAGACGA
>DDGC01000027.1 GCA_002337455.1 Rhizobiales bacterium UBA1912
GTGTTGACTTTGATGCCGTGAGTCCTTAGAACCGCGCCAGTCTCAGAAATTTCGAGGGCTGGATTCGGTTCCTTCCGTATAGAGAAGGGGGTCGGATGCCGGTCCCTTGTTGTTGAACGAAACGGGACGGTAACGTCCTCATATCAATTTAGGAGATCCGACGTGGCTCGTATTGCTGGCGTCAATATCCCGACGAACAAGCGCGTGGTTATCGCGTTGCAGTATATTCACGGGATTGGGCCGAAAATGGCCTCTGAAATCTGCGAAAAGGTGTCCATTCCGGCCGAGCGGCGCGTGAATGAGCTGACCGACGCGGAAGTTATCCAGATTCGCGAAACCATCGACCGTGACTATCAGGTCGAGGGTGACCTTCGCCGTTCGGTTGCCATGAACATCAAGCGTTTGATGGATCTGGGCAACTATCGCGGTCTGCGTCATCGTCGTGGTCTACCGGTGCGTGGTCAGCGGACCCACACCAACGCGCGTACCCGCAAGGGCCCTGCAAAGGCCATCGCGGGCAAGAAGAAATAAGAAGGCCGATGCCGGGGCGGCAAGGGCAGGGCATATTGCTCCGCCCCGATGTCTCGTTTCGGGTTTCTTGAGGTGTAGCCGCTGGAACCACGGCGGCGCTAGAGATCACTAGAGGAAGTAAATGGCTAAAGCAGATACCACACGCGTTCGCCGTCGCGAGCGCAAGAACATCAGTGCTGGCGTTGCACACGTAAACGCCTCGTTCAACAACACGATGGTCACCATCACCGATGTTCAGGGCAATACGATCTCCTGGTCCTCCGCCGGTACGATGGGTTTCAAGGGTTCGCGCAAATCGACCCCTTACGCAGCTCAGATGGCTGCAGAAGACGCCGCCAAGAAGGCGCAGGAACACGGCATGAAGACCCTCGAGGTCGAAGTCCGTGGCCCGGGTTCAGGTCGTGAATCGGCACTGCGTGCCCTTCAGGCCGCCGGCTTCACTGTCACTTCCATCCGGGACGTTACATCCATTCCTCACAATGGGTGCCGGCCGCGCAAGCGCCGTCGCGTCTGATGTGAATGGACCTCGGCAAGGCCAGCCGGGGTTCTTTTACGGTTTGCGGCATGGCGGCCGGGCAGGGCCGCGATTTTGAAAGGAAGTTGGACGTGATGATCCAGAAAAACTGGCAGGAACTGATTAAGCCGACCAAGCTCGACGTCGTTCCGGGCAGCGATTCCGCGCGCGTCGCCTCCGTGGTCGCCGAGCCGCTTGAACGCGGTTATGGCTTGACCTTGGGCAACACGCTGCGCCGGGTTCTGCTCTCGTCGCTGCAGGGTGCGGCAATCACCGCCATCCAGATCGATGGCGTATTGCATGAATTCTCGTCGATTCCCGGCGTGCGTGAGGACGTGACCGATCTCGTTCTCAACATCAAGGAAATCGCCATCAAGATGGAAGACGAAGGGCCCAAGCGCCTGACGCTTTCCAAGCAGGGTCCGGGTGCCGTCACTGCTGGCGACATCAAGACCACTGGCGATATCGAAGTGCTCAACCCTGACCTCGTAATCTGTCATCTTGATGACGGGGCCGAGATCAACATCGAGTTCACGGTCAATACCGGTAAGGGTTATGTCCCGGCCGACCGCAACAAGCCTGAAGACGCTCCGATCGGCTATATCGCCGTTGATGCGTTGTTCTCGCCGGTCAAGCGCGTCAGCTACAAGGTCGAAAAGACCCGTGAGGGCCAGAACCTCGACTTCGACAAGCTGAGCATGCAGATCGAGACCAATGGCGCGATCAGCCCTGAAGACGCGCTGGCCTTTGCGGCCCGCATCGTCCAGGATCAGCTGTCGGTGTTCGTCAATTTCGAAGAGCCCACCAAGGAAAAGGCCGAGGATTCGACACCCGAACTCGCCTTCAACCCGGCGCTGCTCAAGAAGGTGGACGAACTCGAGTTGTCGGTCCGTTCGGCAAACTGCCTCAAGAACGACAACATCGTCTATATCGGCGATCTCATTCAGAAGACGGAAGCGGAAATGCTCCGCACGCCGAACTTCGGGCGCAAGTCGCTCAACGAGATCAAGGAAGTTCTGGCCCAGATGGGGCTCCATCTCGGGATGGACGTCAACAACTGGCCGCCCGAAAACATCGAAGACCTCGCCAAGCGTTACGAAGATCACTACTGATCTTCCGCGGGCCAAAAGATACTAGGAGAGTACCATGCGCCACGGTAAAGCCGGCCGCAAACTGAACCGGACCTCTTCGCATCGCAAGGCGATGTTCAAGAACATGTCCGCATCGTTGATCAAGCACGAACAGATCGTGACGACCCTTCCCAAGGCGAAGGAGTTGCGTCCGATCGTCGAAAAGCTCATTACCCTTGGCAAGCGCGGCGATCTGCATGCCCGCCGCCAGGCCATTGCCCAGATCGGCGATGAGACCATGGTCAAGAAGCTGTTCGACATTCTGGGCCCGCGCTACAAGGACCGCAACGGTGGCTACACCCGCGTCCTCAAGGCCGGTTTCCGCCACGGCGACAACGCCGCCGTCGGCATCATCGAGTTTGTCGATCGCGACGTCGAAGCAAAGGGCAAGGACTCCGGTCCGACTGCCGACTTCACGCGTGATGAAGAGAGCGAAGCCGCGTAAGCGATTTCTATCAAGCAGAATTGAAAAGGCGGCCTCCGGGCCGCCTTTTTTTGTTTTTATGGATCTACACGGTTCAGGTCCCAGTTTTCATAAAGGGCGTTCAGCTCTGCCGTGCTCCGGCAAAAGACATGCGGCAGTCCTATCCTGATCGCGCGATCACGGGTGTCCTCTGCCTTGTCGCGGGTCTTCCACAGCCAGGCGAGCATCTCCCATTTGACCGAGTCACGGCCACCCTCGAGCCCGCCGGCGCGGCGGCGCCGGGAGAGACTGCGCCGCAGATAGCGCAGGGTGCGCATCGCCAATGTCTCGTCGAGCACGATGATGCCTGTGGCTCGCGCCAGGCGCTGGGGCATCAGCGCCGAATAGGAGCCGTCCATGATCCATGCCGGTTCGGCGACTGCGGCGTCGTGCAGCGCCGCGAACTCGGGGTCGGGGCGTTGCTCCCAATCCGTGCCGGGCATATGCCGCAACTGGTCAAGATGGATGGCCGGAACCCCGAGCCGCATGCCGAGCGCTTCGGCAAGCGTTGGTTTTCCCGAATTGGTAGGCCCGAGCACCACGATGCGCGGCCCGAGTGCTTCGGGCCGCGGGAAGTGGTCGTTGCCGGCGTCCATCACACCAGAATGTCGTCGACCCGATAGAGGTCGCGACGGTCAAAGCCGTTGAACGGGGTAAGGGAGGCCTGGGTGTAGGCGCCCATCAGGCCGAACTCGATATAATCGTCCTCGGCGATGGCTGCTGGCAGGATGAAGGTCTGGGGCATGACGTCGTAGCTGTCGCAGGTCGGCCCGAAGATCTTGAAGTCCCAGCTTTCGCCGGTGAGAACCTTGTCGCCGCGCCATACGCGGATCGGCGGCATGAATTCGAGGATCATTGCCTCCATCAACGAGCCATAGACGCCGTCGTTGAGATAAACCGACTGTTCGCCGCGCACGTGTTTGACGCGCAGCAAGAGCGACGTGCAGCCCGTCGAAAGGCCGCGTCCGGGCTCGGCGATCAGTTCGGGCTTGTTGGAGCCGAACGTATCGGTGACGGCGTTGCGGATGGTCTCGAAATAAACGTCGAGAGGTGGCGCCGAATTGGTGATGTAGGGAGCGGGGAAACCGCCGCCGATATTGAGCCGCTTGAGCTCGATGCCAGAGGCCTGCGCAATGCGGCCCGCAGCGGCGATGTGGCGCTCATAGGCATAGGCCTCTTCACACTGGCTGCCGACGTGGAAGCACAGCGAAGTGGAGTAGCCCATGGCCTTGGCCAATGTGCAGATCGCGATGGCGCCTTCTTCCATCACGCCGAACTTGGTGCCGAAATCATACGATTTGAGCGCCTTGCCAGCCTTGAACCGGACCGTCACTTCGACATCCTCGCTGGGCGGGATGACCGCGGCAAGCTGGTCGAGCTGGGCCACGTGGTCAATGGTGAAGGAGCGAACGCCGAATTCGGAATAGGCGCGTTCGATCTCGCGGCGCGACTTGATGGGGTTGTTGTAGTGCATCCCGGCTTCGGGCGCGTATTTGCGGATCAACGCCATTTCGGTGTTGGACGCGACATCGTAGGCCCTAAGCCCCTCGCGATTCATGATCTCGAGGATATGGGGCGATGGGTTGGATTTGACCGCATAGGTCAACAGGCCGTCAAAGCCCGCCTTGAAGGTATCTATTGCGTTGACCAGGAGCCGTTCGGAAAACAGGAAACTCGGATAATCGGGTTCTTCGGTGGCGATCAGTTCTGCGGTGTTCGCGTATGTGCGAGACGGCGCGTGGTCCATTGACCTTGATACCTTTTGCGGGGGTTGAAAGCGCGCGTGTATAGGGCTCATTGCCCCCCTCTGCAATGGCCAATTTCGCCTATAGAGACAGGTTGTGACGATTCTTTGTGCAGGGTCAAAATTGCCACGGGTTTTCCGGGCATTCTGCCTGTGTTCAATGGATCGAGTAAGACCAATAGCGCTCGATTTCGTGATAAGAAAATGTTCGAATCCACTGTCCGTCCGTGCCCCTAACGAGAGCCCAATGAGCGATCTTTTTCCCGAGGACCTTCCCGCCTCGCGCCCGACCGATGAGCCCGGCACCGACCGGCCGCTGGCCGACCGGCTGCGGCCCAAATCGCTCGACGAGGTGATCGGGCAGACCCATATCATCGGGCCCGATGGAACGCTGCGCCGGATGCTGGCTTCGGGGCGGCTGGGATCGCTCATTTTGTGGGGCCCGCCGGGGACCGGGAAAACGACGGTGGCGCGGCTGCTGGCCGATGCCGTCGATTACCGGTTCGAGCAGATTTCAGCGATCTTTTCGGGCGTGGCGGACCTCAAAAGGGTGTTCGAGACGGCACGCACGGCGCGGCGGGCCGGGCAGCGCACGCTGCTGTTCGTCGATGAAATCCATCGTTTCAACCGGGCGCAGCAGGATAGTTTTCTGCCCGTCATGGAAGACGGCACCGTGGTGCTGGTCGGGGCGACGACGGAAAACCCGAGCTTTGAGCTCAACGCGGCGCTATTGTCGCGGGCACAGGTGCTCAAGTTCACCAGCCTCGACCGTGAGGATCTCGACGCGCTGGCCAAACGCGCGGAAGAAGAGTTGGGCAAGGGACTGCCGCTCGATGAGGATGCACGCCAGACGCTGATCGGGCTGGCCGATGGCGACGGGCGGGCCATACTGGGGCTGATCGAGGAGGTTATCGCCGCCACGGGGCCGGACGAAGTTCTTGACCCTGCGGGGCTGGCGAAGCTCGTGCAGCGGCGGGCGCCGATCTACGACAAGAGCCAGGACGGGCACTACAATCTGATTTCGGCGCTGCACAAGACGGTGCGCGGATCGGACCCCGATGCGGCGCTTTATTATTTCGCGCGCATGATCGATGCGGGCGAGGATCCGATGTATCTGGCGCGGCGGCTGATCCGCATGGCGGTCGAGGATATCGGCATGGCCGACCCGCAGGCGCTGCCCATCGCAACGGCCGCCAAGGACGCCTACCACATGCTCGGTTCACCCGAGGGGGAACTGGCGCTGGCAGAAGTGGTGGTTTATCTGGCGACGGCGCCAAAATCGAACGCGCTCTACAACGCCTATAACCGGGCGCTGGCACTGGCCAAAAAGACCGGATCGCCCACCCCGCCCATGGCCATCCTCAACGCGCCCACAAAGCTGATGAAATCGGAGGGGTACGGGGAGGGCTATATCTACGATCACGACACGCCTGAAGGGTTTTCAGGGCAGGAGTATTTTCCCGAAAAAATCGGGCGGCAGGATTTCTATCAGCCGGTCGAACGCGGCTTCGAGCGCGATATCAAGAAGCGCATGGATTATTTTGGCAAACTGCGCGCGGCAAAGCGCGACGGCTAGATTGCGACTTCGCCCATGACGGCGCGGCAATTTCCCGCTAGAAGGGCCGCGAACGATAAAGGACGAAACTTGATGAGCGGCGTGCAATTGCGGGAAGTGGCGGCGGATGAAGACGGGATGCGGCTCGACCGCTGGTTCTCGGTTCATTTTCCGGACCTGAGCTTTGGGCGATTGCAAAAGCTTTTGCGTTCTGGCCAGGTGCGGGTCGACAGTGGGCGGGTGGCCACCAACGCGCGGCTGGTCGCCGGGCAGACGGTGCGCGTGCCGCCGCTCGGCGAAGCGCCTGCGCCGTCCCCCGACAAGCCCCGGATCAATCAGAAAGACGCCGATTTCCTGCGCGACCTCATTCTTTATGAGGACGACGAGGTCTACGTGTTCAACAAGCCGCATGGTCTTGCGGTGCAGGGCGGCTCGGGCACCAAGCGCCATATCGACGGCATGCTCAAATCGCTGCCCAACAAGAAGGGCGAGCCGCCGCGGCTGGTCCACCGGCTTGACCGCGACACCTCGGGATGCCTGCTTGTGGCAAAGACACGGGCATCGGCCAGCCATTTCGGCACGGTGTTCCGCTCGCGGTCGGCGCGCAAGATCTACTGGGCGATCACTATCGGTGTTCCTCACCCGCGGCAGGGGCGGATTTCGTGTTTCCTAGCGCGGCAATCCACCCAGGATGGCGAGCAGATGGTGGTGGTCGAGAACGGCGTCGAAGGCGCGCAGCATTCGGTGAGCTATTATTCGGTGACCGAGAGCGCCGCCAACCAGTTCGCCTGGGTGACGCTCAAACCGGTGACCGGGCGCACGCATCAGTTGCGCGTGCACATGATGGAGCTGGGCACGCCCATTCTGGACGATCCGCGCTACAACACGCTGGAAAACTGGAACTTCGAGCGGCCAGAAGAGCTGGGCAACGGGCTGCATCTGCACGCACGGCGTCTGGCCATTCCGCTGCGTAGCGGCAAGAAACTCGATATCACGGCTCCGTTGCCGCCGCATATGAAGGCGACTTTTGATACGCTGGGCTTTAACGCCAATCAGTACGACGTGCAGGATGTCGACCCCGAGGAGGGTGCCTGATGACCGCGCCACGCCTCATCATGTTCGACATGGACGGTACGCTGATCGATTCCGGGGCGGTCATCGCACTGCATATGGCAACCACGTTCCGCGACCATGGGCTCGACGCGCCGACGCAAGAAATGTCTCATTCGGTCATTGGCTTGTCGCTGGAACTTGCCATGGAACGTCTGGCGCAATGTGATGCAGAGACAGCCATTGTGATGGCGGGCACCTATCGCAACCACTACCGGGCGATGCTGGCCGTCGGTGACGCGCACGAGCCACTTTATGCGGGTGCCTTGGACGCGCTGAATCGGCTGAAGGCGCATGACGCTTCGATCCTCGGCATCGCCACTGGCAAGGGGCTGAGCGGGGTCAACCGCATATTGGCGCTCCACGCATTGGCCGATCATTTCGTGACGCTGCAGACGCCCGATCACAATCCCTCAAAACCCCATCCGGGGATGATCCTGCGCGCCTGTGCGGAAACTGGGATCGATCCAGCCTGCACCGTCATGATCGGGGATACCACATTCGATATGGAACTGGGCCGGTCGGCCGGTGCGCGGACCATTGGGGTCACCTGGGGCTACCACGCCCGCGTTGCGCTCGAGGAAAGCGGTGCCCATATCATCATCGAGGATTATGCCGATCTCGATGACGCGATAGAAAAGGTACTGAACTGATGCGTGAATTTCTCGAAGACGCTCTCAAGCATCAGGATGCGGGGCAGGGGCGCAATCAGAAGGATTTGCTGCGCGAGTTGCCCAAGCGGTTCTATAAATCGGTCGACGTGGCTGAAACGGATGGCGCGTTCGCCGTGCTGCTCGACGGACGTGTGACCAAGACGCCGACCGGCAAGCAGATTGGCGTAGGTCATGCCGATCTCGCGGCCCATATGCGCGACGAGTGGGCCGTGCAGGGCGACAGGATCGATCCCGACATGATGCCTCACGTCAAACTCATCAATTCTGCGGTTGAAGCGGGCGATGAGTCGCGGGCTGCATTGCTGGACGAGGTGGTGAAATACGCGGGCAACGATCTGCTGCTCTATCGCGCCGAGAGCCCGCGCGAGCTTGTCGAAAAGCAGGAGCAGGTCTGGGACGATGTGCTTGTGCGCCTGGCACGACATTTTTCGGTCAGCTTCCAGCCCACGGTAGGCATTTTGCACAAGGCGCAATCGCCCGAAATGCTGAGGAAGCTCAGATCTGCGATCGACCCGCTGCATCACGTCCCGGCGACTGCAATGGTGTCGGTGACGGGGCTGACCGGCTCGGGCCTGCTTGCTGTTGCGCTGCGCGAACGGCTCGTCGATGCCGATGTCGCGTGGACGGCGGCACATGTGGACGAAGACTACCAGATTTCGCTGTGGGGCGAGGATTACGAAGCGGCGGCACGGCGCCGGCAGAGGCGGCGCGAATTTGACGCTGCGGTCAATGTTATCAACCTCTTAGGCTGATTTATTGCCTGTCTGATTCATCAGCCATTGGGCCACGTCCGGGGCGATTTCGCGCACGGGCTCGAGCACAAAGCTACGCTCGTGAGCGTAAGGGTGGGGTAGGGTTAGGCGTTCGGTTTCCATCACCAGGTCGTCATACGCAATGATGTCGATATCGATCATGCGCGGGCCCCATTTCTCGATCCGCACCCGACCGATTTCGGCTTCGGCTGCAAGGCAGAAATCGAGAAGTTCGAGCGGGGGCTGGCTGGTTTCGATCAGGACGGCGGCATTGTGAAACTGGTTCTGATCGGTCTTGCCCCAGGGTTCGCTGACGATCAGCGTGCTCTGTTTTAATAGAGAAATCTGCGGATGGCTGGCGATGGCATCGATGGCCCGGGCGATTTGGCGCGCCGGTTCGCCCATATTGGCGCCCAGCGCCAGAACGGCGCGGGCCATCAGATCTGTTCCCGGGTCCTGAGCATTTCGATGGCGGCTTCGCCGGCCACGATGGGCAGGGGGGCTTCGGGCTTTCGGACCTTGATGCGGATCCAGTCGAGCTTGTCGAAGCGCTCGAAAAGGCGCGCCATGATGTGGTGCCCCAGGGCCTCGATCAGCTTGAAGCGCCGCTCCTCGAAGGCCTCTTTGACCAGATCGTAGATATGGGCATAGGAGATGGTGTGGGCCACTTCATCGGTGCGGGCGGCTTCGGACATATCCAGCCCCAACTCGAGATCGATGCGGAAGCGCTGACCGAGGGCGTTTTCCTCCATCATGACGCCGTGATAGCCGTAAAAGGCCAGCCCGGCCAGAATGATGCGGTCGCGATCGGCAAAGCTGTCCATGGGCTCAACCCTCCTGTTGCGGCGGACCATAGAGCGTGGCGGCGGCAACGCGCAAGGCGTCTCGATTGGCGCGGACGTCATGGACGCGGAAAATATGTCCGCCCTTGAGATAGCCCAGAACCGACGTGGCGATGGTGCCCGACACGCGCTCTTTTGGCGGCACATCGAGCAGATTGCCGATCATGCGCTTGCGAGACGTTCCGACCAGCAGGGGAAAGCCGAGCGCGTGCAATTCGTCTAGACGATTGAGGAGCTCATAGTTTTCCGCGAAGGACTTGGCAAAGCCAAAGCCGGGATCGAGGATGATCGCTTCCTTTGCGACGCCGGCCCTGAGGGCGAT
This sequence comes from Rhizobiales bacterium UBA1912, assembly GCA_002337455.1. GTDB lineage: Bacteria > Pseudomonadota > Alphaproteobacteria > Rhizobiales > Devosiaceae > Pelagibacterium. The sequence continues at coordinate 9,638 of DDGC01000027.1, forward strand.
GTCCACCGACCGGGTCAGCCAGCGCGTCATTTCATCGATCAGATCGCGCGCGGTATCGCGTTCGGTATCCCAGTGCATGGCGATGATTGGCGTGCGGTGCTGGGCAGCGACGTCGGCGATTTCCGGGTCGCGCTGCAGGCCCCACACGTCGTTGATGATCTTCGCACCGGCCTGGACCGCCTGATCGGCGACCAGGGCCTTGTAGGTGTCGATGGAGATCGGAGTATCGAGGCCGCGCGCGGCGAGGGCGTCGAGCACGGGCATGATCCTGTCGAGCTCGTCCTGCACGCCCACCTCGTCCGAGCCGGGGCGGGTGCTTTCGCCGCCGATATCGATGATGTCGGCGCCCTCGCCAACGAACTGTTCGGCGTGGTCGATGGCCGCGTCGAGGGCGGAAAAATCGCCGCCATCGGAAAAGCTGTCGGGGGTGACGTTCAAAATGCCCATGACGAGCGGGTCGCGGCCCAGTTTCAGCGGGCCGCCAGCCATCGGGACGTCATAGGCGAGGTGGGTCACTGCACCGAACCGGCCGGGACTGCATAGAGGTCGTATTCGTCGGAATCGACCACATTGACCGAGATCATGTCGCCGGGTTTGATGCCGGTGGTATTCTCGACGATCACATTGCCGTCGATCTCCGGCGCATCCCATTGCGAGCGGGCGATAACGCGCTGCTCTTCGGGCTCCACATCATCGACCAGGACGTCGATGGTGCGGCCGACGCGCGAGGCGAGGCGTTCGGTCGAAACCTGCTGCAGCGCTTCCATCAGGCGGCCATAGCGCTCCTGCTTGAGCTCATCGGGGATTTCATCGAGGCCCAGATCGTTGGCACGGGCGCCGGTAACCGGCTCATAAGGGAAGGCGCCGGCGCGGTCGATCTTGGTCTCGTGGACCCAATCGAGCAGCATCTGGAAATCCTCCTCCGTCTCGCCGGGGAACCCGACGATGAAGGTCGAGCGGATGGCGAGGTCGGGGCAGACCTCGCGCCATTTGCGAATGCGGTCGGCGGTCTTTTCCTGATTGGCCGGGCGCCGCATGGATTTGAGAACCTGCGGGCTGGCGTGCTGGAAGGGGATATCGAGATAGGGCAGGATCACCCCGTCGGCCATGAGTGGGATGACATTGTCGACGTGGGGGTAGGGATAGACATAGTGCATGCGCACCCAGGCGCCCAGCTTGCCCATTTCCTCGGCCAGCGTCTGGAAGCGCGCTTCAACCTGGCGGCCGCGATAGGGCGAGGTGGCGTATTTGATGTCCACGCCATAAGCGGAGGTATCCTGGGAGATGACCATGATCTCCTTGACCCCGGCCTTGACCAGCCGCTCGGCTTCATAAAGCACCGAGGCGATGGGGCGCGAGACGAGATCGCCACGGATCGAGGGGATGATGCAGAAGGTGCAGCGGTTGTTGCAGCCTTCGGAAATTTTCAGATAGGCGTAATGACGCGGCGTGAGGCGCAGGCCTTGTTCGGGGACCAGATCGACAAAGGCGTTGGGCACGGGCGGTACGGCCTGATGGACCGCATCGACGACGGCCTCATACTGATGGGCGCCCGAAACGGCCAGAACGCCGGGATGGGTCTTGCGGATCAGCTCTTCTTCGCCGCCAAGGCAGCCGGTGACGATGACACGGCCGTTTTCCGATATCGCTTCGCCAATGGCGTCGAGGCTTTCGGCCTTGGCGCTGTCGAGAAAGCCGCAGGTGTTGACGATGACGACGTCGGCGCCCTCATAGGAGGGCGAAAAGCTGTAGCCCTGCGCGCGCAGCGTGGTGAGGATGCGTTCGGAATCGACGAGGGCCTTGGGGCAGCCGAGGCTGACGAGACCGATCTTGGGGGCGTTCTGCGTTGTTGGCGCGCTCATGGGCGTCCGCTGATCCTTGAAAAGGCGAGATTGCCAAAGGTGCCGGGCCAAGCGGACCGGCGCCATGGGATATGAAACTCGCATGAATTTGAGCGTGTCATATCGGAAAGCGCGCAAAGGTCAATCTTTGCGCGCTTCATACCTGCCTTGATGTCAGGGCGCGGCCCTTCGATTTCAAGCCTCGGTGGCTGGTTTTTGCTGGTTTTCGGGGCCTTCGCTATCGGGACTCGGCGCGTCTGCGTCGGGCATGACGGCCGGCTCCTCGGCAACGGGTGCGGCCGGGGGCGGCGGCGGAGGAGGCGTAGGCGCGACGGGAGAAGGCGCCACCGGCTCTACGGGGTCGGGCTCCTGATCGGCAAGGTCCTCGATCGCCTCGCGCACATCATCGATCAGCGAGGCGCCCGCGTGTTCGGGCTCGTAGGTTTCGGCTTCGGCGCTGTTGACGCGGAAAAACACAATGACCGCCTCGCAGACGATGCGCAGCGCTACAAAGGCCAGGAGGCCGAAGACGGCGATTTCGAGCAGGCCCCAAAGCCCGTTGCCGAAGCCGAACCGGAAGCTCGAAAAGAAATGGTTGATCGCCCAGAGGCCGATGCCCGCCAGGCCGAGCAGATAAAGGATCGTCACGAGGCGTGGCGAAATGATCCGTCCCAGATTGAACAAGACACTGCCCGTTGCGAGCTTTCGCAGATCGTCGAAGCGCATATTTGTCCCCTTGCACCCAGAAATAGTGAGGATTGCTTTTGCGGTCACCTTGTCGCGATCAGAGCCTAGAGGCAAGCCTTGCCGGGCCGAAGTGCGTTTCAAAGCGCGATTTGAGAACCGAATCCACTTCGGCCATCGAAACGATCTGCCCCAAGTCCTCAAAGCTCGTAACCCCATGCTGGCTTATGCCGCAAGGCACGATGCCGGAATAGTGGTCGAGATCGGGACTGACATTGAGCGAGATGCCGTGAAAGCTCACCCAGCGCGACACGCGAACGCCGATAGCCGCAATCTTGTCTTCGACGAACGGGCCCTTGTCGGGGCGTTTCACCCACACGCCGATGCGGCCATCGCGCTTTTCACCCTTGATGTTGAATGCGGCGAGGGTGTCGATCACCCAGTTTTCGAGGCCCGAGACAAGGCAGCGGATATCGCGCCCACGCTCGCGCAGGTCGAGCATGACATAGGCGACGCGTTGGCCGGGTCCATGATAGGTGAACTGTCCGCCGCGCCCTGCCTCGAAAACCGGAAAGCGGTCGGGGACCAGCAGGTCTTCGGTTTTGGCCGAGGTGCCGGCTGTATAAAGGGGTGGGTGCTCGACCAGCCATATGGCTTCGGACGCTTCTCCCGCGGCAATGGACCGGGCGCGGTCCTGCATTGTTGCAAGCGCATCGGGGTAATCCACCGGCGCATCGGCAATTACCCAGTTGGCGGCAAGCGTGTCGGCCCGTTTGAGTTTGGCGGCGCTCGCGCAACTGTCCATCGTGTCGGTTTTTAACGCTTCACTAACCATGACGCCTCAATGTCGGACCCGACGCGCGGGAATTGCCGATTCTCGCCGCATAATGTGACTCTGGCGCTCCGGACCTGTTGATGAATACCGTTGAAACCATCGAAATCGATGTCTCCGTGGAACTTGGTGCGGCCATTTTGCCTGTGCATCACCTGCTGCGCATGGGGCGCGGCGCGGTGATCGAACTCGATGCCTTCGAGAACGACGCCATGCGTATCTATGCCAACAATACGCTGATCGCAAAGGGCGAGGTTCAGGTTGACGAAGGAAAGCTCAATGTGGTGGTGACCGAGAAGGTCATCAAGCCCGCCTGACGCCCAGAGCGCTTCTTTTCCCGGAATACCGATCCCGGAACGGCGGCAGCGCGAAACTTTATCCCCAAACGGCGAAATAGCCCTTGAGGGACACCAAACCATTTGCTACATGCAGCCTCGCTTCGCCCAAGGGCGCAGCATTCCCCAGACAGTGCGGTCGTGGCGGAATTGGTAGACGCGCAGCGTTGAGGTCGCTGTGGGGTAACTCCCGTGGAAGTTCGAGTCTTCTCGACCGCACCATCTCTGGCCCATCGGGGCCGTTCTCATTTACTTCTTTGAGTTGGTCTTGCTGCGCGCACCCTATGCCGGTGCGCCATGTGTTGCAGATTTGCCGCGTCTTTCGGTCAGATCGCACCAAAACGGCAATTGGGCTGTCATACGGCGGAATTATGGTGAGAGAAGTTTTAACCCTTGTGGTTAATTATCGCTCACGTTGTTGATTCTTGCCTGGGTAGCTATCGATGAGCCTGACGCGACGCGGATTTCTTATTGGCCTTCCGCTTTTTCTCGCCGCGTGTTCGACGCGCACCTCTTCCTCCGTTTCCTCGATGTCCATGGTCAGTGCCTATGGCCCCGTGGCGGACGAGCCGTTTCCACTTGCGGCGCTCAACGCCCGGTTGATTAAGCCGGAGCTGCGGCGGCAGATGGTGGACTACGAGACCAATCATTCCAAGGGGACAGTGGTTGTCGATACGCCCAACCGCTTCCTTTATCTCGTTCAGGACGACGGCAAGGCCATGCGCTATGGCGTCGGCGTCGGACGGGAAGGGCTGGCGCTGCGGGGCAACGCCTATATCGGGCGCAAGGCCGAATGGCCCAGCTGGACGCCGACCGCCAACATGCTGCGCCGCGACCCGGAGGCCAATGGCCCCTATCGCAACGGCATGGCAGGCGGACCTAACAATCCGCTCGGTGCCCGTGCGCTTTATCTCTATCGCAGCGGCGGCGACACTATGTTCCGCATTCACGGCACCAACCAGCCGCAGTCGATCGGGCTGGCAATGTCGTCGGGCTGCATCCGCATGCTCAACCACGACATCATCGATCTTTACGAACGCGTGCCGTCCGGCACCCGCGTGGTGGTCATCCAGGCCTAGAGCCTGATCCGATCCGATTTCGAACGGCCCCTCAGTCTTCTGAGGGGCCGTTTTTCGTAAAGGGCTTGCTCAGATATCTGCTGTCGGGCAACCCAAACCGCCAGGGCAGGTCGACGGCCTTGGTGATCCCGATACGCGGGCCGGCGAAGACCGGTCCTTCGACGGACGCCGGGATGAGACTGAATGGGGTATCGGATAGGGGACGGTCGTTGTGACTCAGGTCGATGCCGAGCGCCTGGGTCAGCCGGCCGGGTCCGGCGCAGAGCTTTCGGAGATCGGAGAGGCCGCGCCGGCCGATCATCTCCTCTATGCCCTCGGTTGGCACCAGCGCGCGGATGAGCACTGCGCTGCCGGGATGGCAGACAAAATTGACGCACCAGTGCATGCCGTAAATGCGATAGACATAGACGGTGCCGGGGGCATTAAACATCGGCCTGTTTCGGGGTGTTGGGCCGCGGAAACTATGCGAGGCGGGTTCGTCCTGGGTGTAGGCCTCGGTTTCGACAATGGTGCCGCCGATGCCATCGACCAGAAACTGCGCGCCGATCAATCGTTTTGCGACGGCAACAACGTCGTCATCGAAATAGCGTTTGATAAAAGAAGGGTCGGCGGCCATGCGGCCTAGATAGCCTCAGGCATCAAGGATTGCAAAGCCGGCGCCACTCGTTGCGCAGCCGATCAGCCTCACGGTGTTGCGGCCCTCGTCCTTGGCGGCATAGAGCTGTTCATCGGCCATCTTGAACAAGTCCTCGAATCCGGTGCGGCGGTCGAACACCACGCCACCGACGCTGACAGAAAGCTGATGGTGGTGCCCATCGGCCATAAAGGCGAGCTTTTCGACAGCGCGGCGGAGCCGTTCGGCCACGATCTCCGCGCCGTAGCGGTCAACGATGGGCAAAAATACGCCGAACTCTTCGCCGCCCAACCGTCCCACATTGTCGCCGGCGCGAACCGAGGAGCGGATGGCCCTGGCGATCAGCGTCAGGGCGATATCACCATTGTGATGCCCGAACCGGTCGTTAATCTGCTTGAAATTGTCGGCATCGATGATGAGCAGCGCCCCGTGGACGTGATCTCCCTGGGGGACCAGTGTCTCCAGCCGTGCCTCGACCAGCGCCGTGAAGGCCGTCCGGTTCAGACAATTAGTCAATCCGTCCGTGGCCGCCAGCAGGCTGAGCTGTCTGTTGGCCGATGCCAGTTCGCGCAGCTTGAGCGAAAAATAGAGAAAGAACGGGGTGGCCAGCCCGAGCGGCACGACGACTGCCGCCAACGCGGCGCGGACCCTGATTTCCGTGGGGAGAGGGGCAAATGTCATTATGTTGTAACTGAGCGCCACCAGAACGCAGAACAGCGGTCCCAACACTGTCCACCCTGCAATCCGCATCCAACCCTTGAGCCCATGGCCGATACTCATCCCAGCCTCCGTCGCTTGCTGCGAGAGTGAGGCGAATGACGATAAGGTCGTCCTTATATGGCTTTAGGCTAAACTACTGATGCTGCCCGTAGCGGGCGGCTGCCATGCGATTGCGCTGTGGCAAATGACCGGCGGATGGGTTACGCCATAGCCATTAATCAAAGAGTCGCGTTATCGCGAAAACCGGGAAGGAGAGATGCATGGAAAACGCTGCACCGACCGGACCGGAACCCCACGAGACGAACGCCACTATCTATGACTCGGATGGTCGGCTCCGGTCCGATTGGTACGAGGCGCTTCGCGCCGAAATCGAAGACGGGGATGCCGAAGCGCTGCGCAAGCGCATGGCACCGCTCCATGAATCGGAAACCGGCGATGTGATCGAGGCGTTGCCGGCCGATGACCGGGTGCGGCTGGTCATGCTGCTGGGCCATGCCTTCGATTATTCGGCACTGACCGAAGTCGACGATTCGGTTCGTATCGACTTGATGGAAGAATTGCCCAATGCCGAGATTGCGCGCGGCGTCGCCGATCTCGACAGCGATGATGCCGTCTACATTCTCGAAGATATCGATGAGGACGACCGCGACGAAATTCTGGCGCAGATGCCGGCTTTCGACCGGATATCGCTCAAGCGTAGCCTCGACTTCCCCGAAGAATCCGCCGGGCGGCGGATGCAGACCGAGTTCATTGCCATTCCGCCGTTCTGGACGGTGGGGCAGACCATCGACTATCTGCGCACCAATGACGATCTGCCCGACGACTTCTACCAGATCTATGTCGTCGATCCGGGGTTCAACCTGCTGGGCACCATCCCGCTCGACCGCATTCTGCGCGTTCAACGCGCGACGCGCATAGAAACGATCATGAACACCCAGATCCGCCAGATCGACGCCGCGCTCGATCAGGAGGAGGCGGCGCGCATCTTCGAGCGTTACGATCAGGTCGAGGTTGCTGTGGTCGATGAGAGCAAGCGGCTGGTTGGCGTGCTGACCATCGACGACATCGTCGACGTCATCAATGAAGAGGCCAGCGAGGATATCCACCGTCTCGGTGGTGTGGGCGACGAAGACATTTCGCGCACCGTGCCCGGCGTGGTGCGCAGCCGCGCGACGTGGCTGCTGGTCAATCTGGGCACGGCGACCCTTGCATCGCTGGTCATCGGGCTTTTCGACGGCACAATTGAGCAGATGGTCGCGCTGGCTGTCTTGATGCCCATCGTCGCCTCGATGGGCGGGGTGGCCGGCACGCAGACGATGACGGTGACGGTGCGCGCCATATCGCAGCGAGAGCTCGACAAGAACAATGCCTGGCGCCTGATCCGACGCGAGTTGCTCGTCGGGCTCACCAATGGCGTGATCTTTGCTGTGCTGCTTGGATTGATTACCGGTTTCCGCTTCGCCAACCCGGCGCTCGGGCTGGTGATCGGCATGGCGATGGTCGTCAACATGATCGTGGCTGGTGGCTGCGGCATCCTCATTCCGATGCTGCTCAACAGGCTCAAGATCGACCCGGCCGTTGCGTCCTCGACCTTTGTGATGACGTTTACCGACGTGATCGGCTTCTTCGCCTTCCTGACCCTGGCGGGTTGGTGGTTCGGGCTTTTCTGAGCCTGATTCGCCAGCCATGCGTGAAATGCAAGCGAGATTTGCGTGAATGTGGCCTAAACATGGCTTGCGCAAGCGCTCTTGCGTAGTTAATTAGGCGTTACCGGTGAGTGGCAGCAAGGCGCTCACCGCTTTTGCAACAGCGCAAGGAGCTTGCATGCGTAGCCAATCCAAGGCCGTATGCTGGCGAGCTGCAAGCTGGACCTGTGTCGGCTTGATCTCGCTCGGTTTCATTGTCTCTGTCATTGCTGGCGCCTGATACGGCCTTTCGGCAACAGACAGATTCAGATACGACAATGGGGTGCCCGGAAACGGTCGCCCCATTTTCTTTTTGGGTGGTTCCCTATGCATATCATCAAGCTCTGTGTTGGCGTTTCCTCGGTCGAGGAACTGATCGAGTGGCGTTCCCTGCGCCGCGAACAGGGTTTTGGGCGCCCCGACGGGCTCAATGTTCACCGCACGCGCATGATGCCCAAGCGGGCCGGCGAGATCGTGGGGCAGGGATCGTTATACTGGGTTATCGCCGGCGCAGTCAGGGCCCGGCAAGTGATTGCCGACCTCAAGGCGGAGACGGACGGGGAAGGAAAGTCGTGCTGCGATATTCTCCTCGAGCCCGAGCTGATCCGCACGGCGCCCTATCCGCGCCGCCCTTTTCAGGGCTGGCGCTACCTGCAGACCAAGGATGCCCCGCCCGATCTCGCCCGGGCTGGTGAGGATGCTCCGCCCGAGGGCATGGCCGAAGAATTGGCCCAACTGGGGCTTCTTTGAGCCGGCTCGATGACGGCTTGCCTTAGTTTCTCATAACTGGAACTCCACAGACTCCATCCCGTTGACTCTCCAGTGCAACCAAGACGGAGATTTGCGATGGATCCGACAACAGATAACGGGCTACAGGCCCGCGATCTTGATCGCCGCGAGAGCGGCAATTTGATCGGAAGCGACAAGGTCGAAGGCACGGCCGTTTACAGCTTGGCCAACGACAAGATCGGCGTCATCGAACGGGTGATGATCGACAAGCTCAGCGGCAAGGTTGGCTATGCCGTCCTCAGTTTCGGCGGCTTTCTGGGTATCGGGGACGATCATTACCCGATCCCGTGGGCCAAGCTGACCTATGACGAAACCATTGGCGGCTATCGCACCGACATCTCGAAGGCGGACCTAGATGCCGCGCCGCGTTACAACGCGGACGATGACTTCGAATGGGACGACCGTCAGCGGGCCATGGACATCTACACCTATTACGGGGTTCCTCCGTACTGGATATAATCGTTCCATGAGTGCGATTCGAAATGGTCGGCGCACGTAACGCGCGCTGGCCATTCGTTTATAAAATGTAAATCAAATGCAAACTAAGCTGGGGCCAAGGCGCAATATTCGTACTTGTGCGGGTTTTGCGCAGCACACATGCTGTGCGACGCTTTTCGGGGGCAAGGATTAGAGTCGGATCAATGCAGCGATCGAACGCGCATGTCATCGTCCTGGGGAACGAAAAAGGTGGCTCGGGCAAGTCCACCACGGCGATCCATCTTGCCGTCCATCTGCTCTATGAAGGCTTCCGCGTTGCAACCATCGACGCCGACAGCCGCCAGCACACGCTGACCACGTATGTGCGCAACCGCCGCGAGTGGGCAAATGCTCATGGCCTCTCGGTCCCTCATTCCACTCATTTCCATCTGCCGCAGGGCCGGGGCGACTCGCGCGAGAAAAATGCGGATATGGAATTTGAAATGTTTCGCCAGGCCGTGGCCGACGTGGAACGGGACGTCGACTATCTCATCATCGACACGCCCGGCTTCGACACACACCTGACCCGCATCGCCCATTCGCTGGCCGATACGCTGATTACCCCGCTCAATGACAGCCTGATCGATCTCGACGTCATTGCCCGGATCGAACCCGACAGTGGGGCGCTGATCGAGTTGGGTCATTACACGCGGCTCGTCCAGCGGTCCCGCCGGGAGCGGCTGGCCATCGACGGCCGTACGATCGACTGGGTGATGGTGCGTAATCGCATTTCCACGCTCAACTCGCGCAACACAAGGCTGGTGCAGACCGGGCTGGAGAACGTTGTCGAGCGCGTGGGGTGCCGCGTTGCCGATGGCATCGCCGAGCGCGTGATCTTCCGCTCGCTGTTTCCGATCGGCATGACGGTGTTCGACCCGCTCGATGAAAACGCGCTGGGCGGATCGCCGACCATGAGCCATATCGGTGCGCGCCAGGAATATCGGCTATTGCTCGACGCCCTCAATCTGGCCGGCAAGCGCCAGAGCGAAGAGCAGCGGGCTCAGGCCGATCAGCGGGCGTTGGCTGGCCCCGTATAGGTTTTCGTTCAGACGAGCAGCGACTGCGCCCCGTCGATCCAGACCGGGGTGCCGGTGATGTGGCGCGAAGCGTCCGACGCCAGGAAACAGACAAGATCGGCGACGTCTTCAGCCTTGCCCGGCGCCCCGTCGGTTAGAGGAATATCGCCATCGGGGTAGTTGGCCGGCTCGGCCGCTTTTTCCACATTGCGCCGTTCGGTGTTCTCGTCGATCTGGCTTTCGATGGCGCCCGGGCAGATAGCGTTGACGCGGATGCGGTGCTTGGCAAGTTCGAGCGCGGCCATCTGTGCCAGGGCCAGTTGACCCGCCTTGGTGGTCGAGTAGGCAGACGCCCCCGCCGTGGTGAAGGTCCGGGTTCCGTTGATCGAGGATGTGATGATGATCGAGCCGCCGCGCTCTTTCATCAATGGTACGGCGTTATGGAGGGTGAGGAACGTGCCGCGCAGATTGACGGCCATGGTCCTGTCCCAATCCTCGACCGTAAGGTCTTCGAGTGGCGCCCATGTGCCGTTGATGCCGGCGTTGGCAAAAACGATATCGAGCCTTCCGAACTTTTCGGTGATCTGGTCGAATGCCGACTGCATGTCGGAAACGTCGGATATATCGGCGTAAAGGGGGAGGGCTGTCCGGCCCAGCCTGGTGATTTCAAAGGCGACGGCGTCGACCTCTTCCATAGTGCGGCTGAGCAGGGCGATGTCGGCCCCTTCAGTGGCCAGCTTGAGGGCGCTGGCCCTTCCCAATCCGGAACCGCCGCCGGTCACCAGGGCAATTTTTCCTGCAAGTGTCATACCTGCCTCCGTTGCCGATACCCAAGGCAACGCGAGCAGGGGCGGGCGGTTCCGCCCGGGTCAGTCTTCCGGGGGCATATACATGCGAAGGGCGCGGCGTCCGGCGGGATCGAAAACGTCGACATCGACGGAGACCCGGGGAAGGACCATGCGGCGGGTGCGCGACGATAGCGCCAGCACGACCGAGAGCATGTCGGACATACGCCGGTGGACGGGCCTGTTTTCTCCAAGGCCACGCGCCAGCATCCGCAGGGACTGTGCGCGGATGGCGTCATCGTCCGAGGCCAGCGGGGAGCGGGGCTGGAACTGGCCAAGCTCAGAAAGTCGGGTCATTTCGCTCATTGGGCTACTCCATACATCTGCGCCAATTATCGAAGACTGTCCGTTCGTTTTGTTCGTTACCCCTGGACTGTGAGGCAGTTGATCGAGGCTTCAGACAGCGCGTCGCAGGTCGTTCTGGCCTGGGTACGATCGGCGAAGCCGGCGAAACGCGCGCGATAATAGAGGACGCCGTTGCGCTCGAAGGTTTCAACATAGCCGCGAAGATTGGCGAGTTGATCATAGGTCTGGGTGGCTTGGCTCAGCATTTGCTGTGCGTTGCCCTCGCTGTCAGCAGCGCCGACCTGGACCACCCAGCCGCCGGCCGGAACCGTTGCTGCGCTGTTGGTGCTCATGGTGTCGAGCGTCAGGCCGTCCGGACGCGCAATCGGCGCGGGCGGCACGAGGATTTGACCGGACTGCGGGCCGAGCTGAAGGGATTCAGCAATCCAGGCGCCAATCGGGTCGTCGGCCGGATAGACCGGTGCGTTGGATGGCATGACCCCGGTCGCGACATAGGTCGCCTGATCAAGGGCGTTGTCGCCCGGACGCGATGGGATGTCATCGGCCGATACGATCTGGAAGGGGATGTTTTCAGGTTCGTTGGACGCCGGGGCTGGTGCCGGTGCGGATTGGCCCAGCGACGCCACCTGCATGGCCTGTTCGGCTGTAATGACCGGCAGTAGGCTGACCGGGCGGCCGGGCGGCAGGCGGTTGAGCGGGACGGCGGCGCCCGCCGAAGCCACGGCAATGCCGTTGCCGAGCAGGGTGGGCCGCGGGATCATCGCTTCGCGCCAGTAATCGCCCTGGCGGGCCTGTGGGAGATAAGTGCGCACCAGTTCAGCGACGCGGGCGTTGCGGGCGGCGCCGGTGTTGAAACCAAGGCCGATCACCACGATATGACGGTTATTGGACCGTGCGGCGGTCATCAGATTATAGCCCGACGCGTTGATATAGCCGGTCTTGATGCCGTCGACGCCGTTCTGGCCCAGCAGCGCATTGTGGTTGCCGTACGTCTTGGAGCCGTATGTGAAGCTGCGAGTCTGGAAATACTCGTAATAATGAGGGAAGTGCAGATAGACGGCGCGGGCGAGGGTCGCCTGATCGGCGGCGGTCGTCACCTGTCCGCTGTCGGGAAGGCCCGAAGCGTTCTTGTAGGTGGTGCGGCTCATGCCGAGGGCGCGGGCCGTCTGGGTCATGCGCTCGCCGAACTTGCTTTCGGTGCCGGAAATGTTTTCGGCGATGACGCGGGCGACGTCGTTGGCTGAAAGAGTGACCAATGCCTTGATGGCGTTTTCGACGCTGATGGTCGAACCGCGCTGCACATAGAGCTTGGTGGGAACGGCGGCGGCGGCGTGGGCGGAGACCGAAAGTTTGCTGTCGAGCTTGAGACGTCCGGCTTCGAGTTCCTGGAAGAGGATATAGAGCGTCATCACCTTGGTGAGCGAGGCGGGATAACGCAGATCATTGGCGTTATCCTGATAGAGGACTTGCCCCGTTTTGGCGTCGACGGCGATGCCGGCAAAGGCGCGCGGCACGTTTTGCGCTGCGGCGGGAGCCGAAATTGCGGCAAACGACATCGCCGCAATCAAAAATGTGAGAAAAAGGCGTACAAAAGGGACGCGTGCGGAATCGATACGCAGAAGGGTCGGCACCCGATACTCCAACTCTTTACTGGACCGGTACGAAATACGCCGCACCGTTACTCTACTCTGAGATCACGGCGCGCCCGTCCCCCGATGGCGCGCCGGAAATCCTAACTCGGGGCCACTTTAAGCCGATGCGGTTACAAATCCGTAAAGTGCTTAAAACTTGAAGCAAAATTCCCCGGGAGCGATCACACCTGATTGATCGGATTTTCGCCCCTTAACATGGCCGAGATTTTGCCTACATAATGGGGCCATCTTGCCTTTCTGATTTGGGACGAAAGAGCCGTGCTAATGTCTGCCCCTCTCACTGGTCTGGAACTGCCGCGCGGCGGCGGTCTTCGTTTGCAGCACACCACGCTGCCGGCGATCTCGGCCGGGCCGGGAAAAGACGATAATGACAGGGACGGAGGCGGCGACGGCCAGACCGGGGTCGCCACCAAGACCAGAACGAGGACGAAGAAGCCGAGCCTTTATCGGGTTCTGCTTCTCAATGACGACTACACGCCCATGGAGTTCGTCATTCTCATTCTGGAAGAGGTCTTCAGCAAGTCCCGTGAGGATGCGACGCGCATTATGATGAGCGTCCATAATCAAGGTGTGGGGGAATGCGGGGTTTATCCGTACGAGGTGGCCGAAACCAAGGTCACCAACGTCATGGACGCCGCGCGCCGAAACCAGCATCCGCTGCAATGCGTGATGGAAAAGCAATAGGATAGGACCAAAATGCCTTCATTCTCTCGCGGTCTCGAAAAGGCGTTGCATCAGGCCATGAATTTGGCTCGGGAGCGCAGTCATGAGTTTGCGACCCTCGAACATCTGCTGCTGGCGCTGACCGAAGATCGCGATACGATTTCGGTTCTGACCGGCTGCGATGTCGATATCGAGTCTTTAAGAGCCGATCTCGAGGAGTTCATCGACGAGGAGCTCGACAGCCTCGTCGTGCCCAACGGCCAGGACGCCCGTCCGACGGCCGCCTTTCAGCGCGTCATCCAGCGCGCGGTGATTCACGTTCAATCGTCCGGCCGCGAGGAAGTGACCGGGGCCAACGTGCTCGTTGCAATTTTTGCCGAGCGCGAGAGCCACGCTGCCTATTTCCTCGAACAGCAGGATATGACCCGGCTCGACGCGGTCAATTTCATTTCCCATGGCATCGCCAAATCCGGGCGCAATGCCGATCGGCCCGTACGCGGCGCCGAGGAGGGTGGTCCGGGGTTCGAGGGCGAGCAGGAACGCGGCGGCGCCAGCCCGCAGCAGAGTTCGGCCCTTGCCGATTTCTGCATCAACCTCAATGACAAGGCCCGGGCCGGAAAGATCGATCCGCTGATCGGTCGCGGTATCGAGCTGGAACGCACCATTCAGGTGCTTTGCCGCCGGTCCAAGAACAACCCGCTTTATGTGGGCGATCCCGGTGTGGGCAAGACGGCTATTGCCGAAGGCCTTGCACGCCGGATCATCGAGGGCGATGTGCCCGAGGTTCTGGAAACCGCGGTGATCTACGCGCTCGACATGGGTTCGCTCCTGGCGGGCACGCGCTATCGCGGCGATTTCGAGGAACGCCTCAAGGCGATCATGAAAGAGCTCGAAAAGAAGGACAACGTCATTCTTTTCATCGACGAGATCCATACGGTGATCGGCGCAGGCGCCACTTCGGGCGGTGCGCTCGATGCTTCGAACCTTTTGAAGCCCGCTCTGGCTTCGGGTGCGATCCGCTGCATCGGCTCGACCACCTACAAGGAATATCGTCAGTTCTTTGAAAAGGACCGGGCCCTCGTGCGCCGGTTCCAGAAAATCGACGTCAATGAGCCCACGATCCCCGATGCCATCGAGATCATGAAGGGCCTGCGGCCCTATTTCGAGGATTACCACAAGCTCAAATACACCGATGACGCCATCAAGGCTGCCGTCGAGCTTTCGGCCCGTTACATCAACGACCGCAAGCTGCCCGACAAGGCTATCGACGTCGTGGACGAGACTGGCGCCCGGCAGATGCTGGTGACCGAGGACAAGCGCAAGAAGACCATCGGCGTTGAGGACATCGAGGCGACCGTGGCCACCATTGCGCGCATCCCGCCGAAATCGGTGTCCAAGTCCGACACCGAGCTTCTGGGTAACCTCGAAGCCAACCTCAAGCGCGTGGTGTTTGGCCAGGACAAGGCGATCGATGCCCTGTCATCGGCCATCAAGCTGGCCCGTGCGGGTCTGCGTGAGCCTGAAAAGCCCATCGGTTCGTACATGTTCACCGGCCCGACCGGTGTGGGCAAGACCGAGGTGGCCAAGCAACTCGCCGATACGCTCGGGGTGGAGCTTTTGCGCTTCGACATGTCCGAATACATGGAGCGTCACACCGTTTCGCGGTTGATCGGCGCGCCTCCGGGCTATGTCGGGTTCGACCAGGGCGGGCTGATGACCGACGGTGTCGATCAGCACCCGCACTCGGTGCTGCTGCTTGATGAGATCGAAAAGGCCCATCCGGACCTGTTCAATATCCTCCTGCAGGTCATGGATCACGGCAAGCTGACCGATCATTCGGGCAAGCAGGTCGATTTCCGCAACGTCATCCTTATCATGACGTCGAACGTCGGTGCGACCGAGCTGGCAAAATCGCCAATCGGGTTTGGCCGGGTGCGTCAGGAAGGCGACGACGAGGAAGCGATTAACCGGATGTTCACGCCGGAATTCCGCAACCGGCTCGATGCGATCATCTCGTTCGCACCGCTGCCGCCCTCGACGGTCAACCGCGTTGTGGAGAAGTTCATTCTCCAGCTCGAAGGCCAGTTGGCTGAACGCGGCATCACCATCGAGCTGACGCCCGAAGCGTCCGATTGGCTGGCCGCGCGTGGCTACGACGAAAAGATGGGTGCCCGTCCGCTTGGCCGGGTGATCCAGGAATACGTCAAGAAGCCGCTGGCCGAGGAAGTGCTGTTCGGCCTGTTGCAGAAGGGCGGATCGGTCAAGGTGACAGTGGTCGGCGAGGGCAGCGAAGCGCGGCTCGAGCTGGTCTCGGTCCCCCCGCGTCCGGCCCGGCCCAAGGCTATCACTGGCCCCAAGGGCGGCAAGAAGCCGGCCCGCAAGTCCAAGCCCAAGGACGCCGAGCAGAACACCTAGGCGTTGACGAATATGAAAAAGGCCGGTTTCGCGACCGGCCTTTTTTGTTGGGTTTTCCCCGAACTTATCCCCAGAGTTATCCCCGCTCTGCCCGCAATTATCTACAGGCTTAGAACGCGGTGCGGATCTTCTCAGCTTGCGCGGCCAACTCGTCCTGATCGGCCATTTCGCCGGTGTGCGGCCGGAGCGGCACGCCGTCATACATCGGGATGACGTGGAAATGGAGGTGGAACACTGTCTGTCCCGCCGGCGCTTCGTTGAACTGGGCAACGCGCAGGCCGTCGGCGTCCATGGCGCTCATCACGGCCCTGGCTACCCGCTGTGTCTTCTGGATCAGATTGGCGAGCACCTGTGGCTCGGCATCGAACAGATTGCGCGAGCCGGTCTTGGGAATCACAAGCGTATGTCCACGCGATTGGGGCATCACGTCCATGAAGGCCAGCGTGTCGTCGTCCTCATAAACCTTGTGGCTGGGGATTTCGCCCTTGAGGATCTTGCCGAAAATATTGTCCGGATCGTAAGCGGTCATCGCGCGCTCCCTTGCTGTTCACACTGAGCTATAGCGCAATGGCCGGCAGGAACAAGGCCGCTACCCTTTGCGGAACGGCGCGTAGTCGGCCAGTTCCTGATTCTGCAAATCGACATATTTGCGTTCGTCCTCAAGGTATTCGGCCACGGCCCGTCGCAGACCGGGGTGGGCAATGTGATGGATCGAACGGGTCGTGGCCGGGGCGTAGCCGCGCGCCAGCTTGTGCTGGCCCTGGGCGCCTGCCTCGACGCGTTTGAGGCCGTGATCGATGGCGAAATCGATGGCCTGATAGTAGCAGAGCTCGAAATGGAGGAACGGCACCTCCCGGATGGCGCCCCAGTTGCGGCCGTAGAGTGTATCGTCGCCAAGGAAATTGAGCGCCCCGGCGATATAGCCCGCACCATCGCGCGCCAGCATCAGGACGATGCGGTCGGGCATGGTTTCGGTGATGCGCGAGAAAAATTCACGATTGAGGTAGGGGCGGCCCCATTTGCGGGCGCCGGTGTCCATGTAGAACTGGTAGAAGGCGTCCCAGTGCGCTTCTGTCAGGTCGCTTCCGGTTATCCACTCGCATGTGATGCCCTCGATCAGCGCCTCGCGGCGTTCGCGGCGGATGGCCTTGCGCTTGCGCGATTGCAGTGTGTCGAGAAAGTCATCGAACGCGCCAAACCCGGCATTGGTCCAGTGAAACTGGGTGTCGTGGCGCACCAGCCAATCGACGCTGGCCGCTATCGCTTCTTCGTCGCCTGTAACGAACGTCGCATGAACCGAAGATGCGCCCAGCCGTTCGGCCAGTGCCTCGGAGGCTTGGAGCAGCAACGTCTGGGTGTCCGCGCTACCGTCTCGCGTCAGCAGTTTTGGTGCGCTGGCCGGCGTGAATGGCACCGAGGATTGCAGCTTTGGATAATAGTTCCCGCCGGCTCGTTCGATAGCGTCAGCCCAGGCGTGATCGAAGACGTATTCGCCCATCGAATGGGATTTGAGGAACAGCGGCATCAGCCCGATGGGCTCGGCGCCGCGCGAGATCAGGATGTGCTGGGGCTGCCAGCCGGTCGCACCGGTGGCGCAGCCCGACTCCTCAAGCGCAAGAAAAAAGGCGTGATCAAGGAATGGATTGTCAGGCTTTTCTCCACCAGAAGATGCAAGAGCATTCCATGTGGCAGAGGGGATGGAGGCTGTGGTTGGATGAACCGAGATCGTCAGTTCGGAATTTTCACTCACGCGTCGGGATCGAATCCTTCAAACACTATCTGGTCGGCATTGCGCCGGGCGGCTTGAGCCTGATCGGACGACCGGACGGTCCAACTCATGACCTTGAAACCAATGGCCCGGAAAAACCGGACCGCTGGCAGCGTCAGCGCCGTCTGTTCGCACGATATGAATGTGAAGCGCGTCCAGGGGTAGTGCAAGAGGTGGCGCAACATAAATCGCGTGCGTGCCGGCATGTCGCCATACCAGTCGGGCTTGTCGTAGCCATAAGTAATGATGCCGATTGGGCCCTGAAAGCCCTGCCGCCGCAGCGCGACGATCATGCGGGGATCGAAGGTCTTGAGGACGAATGGACCCTGATAGTTCGCGAGAGTTTGAACGACGCGCTTGGCCAGTTCGGTCGTATCGGTCGCGTTTGCCTGCTTTTTGACCTCGATGACCAGTGGCGCGCGGCCACCGATCTGATCGAGGAAGGCCGCAAAGGCCTGGGGGCAATCACTTGCCGCGCTACCCAGAAGGGGAAGGGCCGTCAACTCACTGGCGGGCACCGAGCGAACGCGACCGCTGCCGCCTACCAGCCGGGGAAGGTCGTCATCGTGGAACACTACGGCCTCGCCGTCGGCGGTCAATTGGAGGTCGCACTCGATGCCGAAACCGCGCTCGATTGCCGCCGCAAAAGCGGAGGCCGAGTTTTCAATGATCCCCCGCTGCCTGTCGTGTAATCCGCGATGGGCGATAGGACGGGCGAACGGGGGATTTGATGTCATTTATTCGATCTCGATGATGGCGTCGATTTCGACTGCGGCGCCAAGGGGAAGGGAGGCCACGCCAAACGCGGCGCGGGCGTGCTTACCGGTGTCGCCCAACAGGTTTATGAACAGGTCGGAGGCGCCGTTGGCCACGAGATGCTGTTCGTTGAAATCGGGCGTTGAGGCCACGAGCACCGTCAGTTTCTGAACAGCCTTGATTTGCGACAGGGCCACGACGGTGTTGACCTGTGCCAGAATGTTTATGGCGCAGAGTTCGGCGGCCTTTTGCCCGGCTGCTACGTCGACGTCCTTTCCGAGGCACCCCTTGGTGATGCCATCAGGCCCTTGGGAAATCTGCCCGGAAACGAACAGCAGCTTGCCCGACTGGCGGACCGGGACATAGCTGGCCGCAGGGGTTGCAGGTGTGGGCAGGGTGTAGCCCAGATCATTGAGTTTCTGTTCGATCGTCATCGTCGCTCTCCGGTTTGGTCTCTCTGGTTTTCGACTGGCGGTAGAGTTTGCCGCGCACCAGGGCCTCGCGGCCGTATTTGTCGCGCACCTTGTCCATGGCCCGTTCGGCGGCCGCCTTGCGGGCGATATCGGGTTCGATCAGGTCGACCGGATCGATGCCGGTGGCCGCCTCGAGACCGGTAACACCGATCCCCAGCAGGCGAAAGGCTGTGCCGTCCACTTCGCGCGCCAGCAGTTTCACGCCGGTTTCATAGAGCGTTGTGGCAAGCTGGGTGGGCAACATGATGTGTTGCGCCCGGGTGCGGGATTTGAACCCTGCGGTCTTGAGCTTGACGGTAACCGTATCACCCACCAATTGCTGTTTTTTGAGCCTCTCGGACAGCCGCTCGCACAACGACAGCAGTGCGGTCGAGAGCGATTCGAAGTCGGAGAGATCGGCGAAAAAAGTGGTCTCGGTGCTCACCGATTTGGTCTCTCGGTCTATCGAGACGCGCCGGTAATCCTCGCCGCGCGCCAGCTTTGCCAGCCTTGCACCCATCTCGCCGTAGCGGCGCATCAAATCCTCGGGCGCGCGCTGCTGGAGCTGGCCGATGGTGACCAGTCCGTCTTTGCGCAGCGTTTCGGCCATCACCTTGCCAACGCCGAAGATCACGGTGATCGGCTTTTTGGCCAGCAGCGATACGGTCTCGGCCTCGCCGATGATCGCAAAGCCGCGGGGCTTATCGAGTTCGGAGGCGATCTTGGCAAGGAACTTGTTGTGGCTCAGGCCGACAGAAATGGTGACGCCGATCTCGTCCTCGATCCGCTTGGCCAGTCTGGCCAGCGAAACCGCGGGCGCTGCCTTATGTACCCTCTCGGTGCCGGAGAGATCGAGAAACGCCTCGTCGATGGAGAGCGGCTGGACGAGCGGGGTCAGCGAATCCATCAGCGTGCGGATTTCCCGGCTGACGCCGACATATTTGGCCATATCCGGCTTGATGATGACCGCCTGCGGGCAGAGGCGTTTTGCCTGAAACATCGGCATTGCCGATTTTATTCCGCTCATTCGAGCGATGTAACAGCACGTGGAGACCACGCCGCGCTGGCCTCCGCCGACGATCAGCGGTTTGTCGAGCAGGCTCGGGTCGTCGCGTTTTTCGACCGAGGCATAAAAGGCGTCGCAATCGATATGGGCGATGGAAAGGGAAAACAGTTCGGGATGGTGCAGGATGCGGGGCGAGCCGCATCTGGGGCACCGGGCCGGGGCTTTGGCGCTTTCCCCGGTCGCAAAGCAATCGCGGCACAGATGTCCGCCGGCGGCCATCGCATCAACTCTGCGGGTTGAGGCCGTGCCAGAGGCCCATGACGCGGTTTACGTCCAGGCCGGCATTGGCACACATGGCCAGCAACAGGGATTCGTGGCGCCCGAAATAATCGACGAGACCTTCGGCCAGCGCGCGCGTGCCGACCGATTCCCGCAGACGTTGCGGCGAAAAGCCGGCCAGCGCCATGAAGCGCTCAAGCTCGTTGACGTCGGCGGCAAGCCATGTGAGGCAGGCATCGCCAACGGCCAGAAGTTCTTCGGTATCGACCCTATCGCGCAAAGCGTCAGACTCAGCTTATTTCTTGTTTCGTAACACATTGCTGTTAGCGCAAAGCAACGACAACTCAAAGCACCCTTGGCGGTGCCGGGCGAGGGTAGATGGCCAAGACCGTCATGATCGTGGAAGACAACGAGCTCAACATGAAGCTCTTTCACGACCTGCTCGAATCTCGCGGGTACGATACCATCCAGACCCGCAATGGGCTGGAAGCGCTCGATCTGGCGCGCGAACACCGCCCGGACCTGATCCTTATGGACATCCAGCTTCCCGAAGTGTCGGGGCTGGTGGTCACCAAATGGCTCAAGGAAGACGACGACGTAGCCCACATTCCGGTGATCGCGGTTACCGCCTTTGCCATGAAGGGTGACGAGGAGCGCATTCTTTCGGGCGGGTGCGAGGGCTATATCTCGAAACCCATCTCGGTGCCTCACTTTTTGGAAACGATTGAAGGCTATATTGGCAAAGCCGAATAGCCAAAAAGCAATTCTTCATTCAGGGCCGAAGGGACGCGCGCCGTGACTGCACGAGTGCTCATCGTTGATGACATTCCCACCAATGTGAAACTGCTCGAAGCGCGCCTGCTCGCTGAGTATTTCGACGTGGTGACGGCGTCTTCTGGCGCGCAGGCCATCGAAATCTGCCGCAGCCAGGATATCGATATCATCCTGCTTGATGTGATGATGCCCGAAATGGACGGGTTCACCTGTTGCCAGATCCTCAAGCGCGACGTTGTAACGGCCCATATCCCGATCGTGATGATCACGGCGCTCGACCAGCCCTCCGACCGCGTACGGGGTCTTGAATCCGGCGCCGACGATTTTCTGACCAAGCCGGTCGATGACGTTCAACTGCTCGCGCGGGTCAAAAGCCTTGTGCGGCTCAAGGGTTTGAGCGACGAATTGCGGGCCCGTACGCGCACCAGTCACGAGCTGGCGCTGGAGGATACAGCGCGTACCGAGTTCGGTATCGCCGTCGATGGCGGCCGCATTCTGGTGATCGACACCGAGCGGTCGCGGGCCGAGCGCATCGAGGCGTATCTGCGCAATTCGCATGCCGTCACCATCCTGACCGACCCGTCCGAGGCGGTATTCCAGATGTCGGGCGGAGAGTTCGAGCTCGCCATCGTTTCGATGGCGCTCGAAGGTTTCGATCCGCTGCGCATCTGTTCGCAGATTCGCACCGTCGATCAGACCCGTTCGATTCCCATCATTCTCGTTGCCGAGGACAGGGACCGCTCGCAGGTCGTCAAGGCGCTCGATCTGGGGGTCAACGACTTCATCATGCGGCCCATTGAGCGGCACGAGCTTTCGGCGCGGGTCAAGACCCAGATCCGCCGTCAGCGCTATACCGTCGAATTGCGCGAGAGCCTCAATTCGACGATGGCCATGGCGGTCATCGATGAACTTACGGGGCTCTATAACCGGCGCTATTTCGAGCGGCATATGGCCATGGTGCTCAACAAGGCGCAGGAGCAGGATCGCGACATGGCGCTGATGCTGCTCGATATCGACTATTTCAAGCCGGTCAACGACACCTATGGGCACGATGTCGGCGATATGGTGCTCAAGGAGTTCGCCACGCGGTTGCAGCGCAACATCCGCGGCGTGGACCTTGCCTGCCGGTTTGGCGGCGAGGAGTTCGTCGTGGTCATGCCCGACACCGATATGCGGGCCGCGCAGGGCGTGGCCGAGCGTGTGCGGAGCGCCATTGCCGACGAGGGGTTTCAGGTCGGGGCCGAAAAGCCGCTCAAGATTACCGTCAGCGCAGGGCTGGCGCTGAACGATCAGGACAACGATACTCCGGAATCGGTCATCAAACGGGCCGATATCGCGCTCTACCGGGCCAAACGCTCCGGGCGCAATCGCGTGGTGCACGACGCGGCCTGATCCCTGCCGCCGGTAAGGTTAACCCTTCATTATTAATAGTGAAACCGACCCCGCCAGGCCCCGGAATGCTTGGCGTTCGGCGTTGCTAGGAGTAGGTTGCAAGCACTGAGGCGGACGCGTTCGCGCGATCCAGTTCAGTACAAAACCCTACGGTTTTCAGGTCCGCCGCAACTCCTGATCCGTAGGGCGGCTGGCCCGGTATCGGACAAGAGTGGCCTCTTCGACAAACCGGACCGGGTCAGCCAACCCCCACTTGAGAAGTTCGTCTGGTGCAGACAACAAAAAACCCCGCCGTGTGGCGGGGTTTTTCTCATTCGGCAGGTGCCCTGATCAGCTTATTTGATCTTGGCTTCCTTGAATTCGACGTGCTTGCGAACAACCGGATCGTACTTGCGGAACGAAAGCTTTTCGGTCGCTGTACGGGTGTTCTTCTTGGCGACGTAATAGAAGCCGGTGTCGGCGGTCGAAACCAGCTTGATCTTGATCGTGTTGGACTTTGCCATCGCGGTAGCCTTTGAAACAAACAGGCCGCGCGACGGTCTTGCGCACGGCTCGGGAAATGAGTTGGGCGCAAACTATGCATTTCGCGCCAAAAGTCAAGCGGATCAACGCCGCCCGTCATCCTCGAATTCGTCGTGCCCGCCGACCGGATCGAAGCCGTGCATATAGCGCGCCCATTGCAGGCCCACGACCGCGCCCTTGGTGATGGGCAGCAGGATCAGCGAAGAAATGATGATGAGCGGGATCATCACCCAGAGATAGGTCAGGGCAGGAAGCGGGGTCGAGCTCATCTCCATATGGAGCACTGCGCCTACCGCCAGATGGCCCACGATGGTAATTACGATGTAGGGCGGCGCATCGTCGGCGCGGTGATGGAAGAACTCGGTGCCGCAGACATCGCATTGATCGGCCACCTTGAGGTAGCTCGAAAACAGCTTTCCCTGGCCGCAATTGGGGCAGCGGCACTTCATGCCATTGAGCATGGCCGGCCAGGTGGGCCGGGCCGGACGCAATGTCAGGTCTGTATACGGCATTGGCTATCTCCTCGCGCGGTGTCCGCGCGGTGTCGGCTTGCCCTTGCGGTCTCTGCGACCGCGTGTCGGGCCGGGCGGCTTGACCCGCTCACCTTCAGATAGAACTTCAAACCGCAATGCACCAGCCATGGGCGCTGCTTCAAGCAGTCGCACCTCGACGCGGTCGCCGATTCGGAACCGCTCGCCGGTGCGTTCGCCGATCAGCGCCTGCTGGTCCTCGAAATGGCGGAAATAATCCTGGCCGAGAGAGGAAACCGGAACAAAGCCATCGGCCCCGGTTTCGTCGAGCCGCACGAACAGGCCCGCACCGACCAGGCCGGCGATCTTGCCAGTGAACCGGGCGCCGATATGGGCAGCCAGATATTGAGCCAGCAAACGGTCCGAGGTTTCGCGCTCGGCCACCATGGCGCGGCGCTCGGTGGCCGAAATGTGCTCGCCAATCGAGCCAAGGCGCTGTTCCTCGGCAACCGTCAGCCCGTCGTCGCCAAGATCGAGCGCCCGGATCAACGCGCGATGCACGATCAGATCGGCATAACGCCGGATCGGGGAGGTGAAATGGGCATAACGGTCGAGATTAAGGCCGTAATGGCCGTAATTGCCCGGCGCATATTCGGCCTGCGCCTGGCTGCGCAGCACCATCTCGTTGACCTGCTGGCTCTTGCCGGCCTTTTCGGCGCGGTAGAGGATCTGGTTGAAATCCTTGGGCCGCAGCGCCTCGCTGCGCGGCACCGGAAGGTCGAGGGACTTCAGGAATTCACCAAGCGTAACGACTTTTTCCCGGCTCGGCGCGTCGTGGACGCGATAGAGGAGCCCCAGTTTGTGCTTTTCCAGCGTCTCGGCGGCGCAGACGTTGGAGAGGATCATCATCTCTTCGATGAGCTTGTGAGCATCGAGCCGCTCGGGCACGTAAACACCCTCGACCATGCCGTTGGCATCGAGCCGGATGCGCCGTTCGGGCAGGTCGAGCGCCAGCGGACCACGCCGGTCGCGGGCCTTTGAAAGGGCCGCGTAGGCGGCCCATAGCGGCTTGAGGATCGGCTCGAGCAATGGGCCGGTCACATCGTCGGCCTTGCCGTCGATTGCCGCCTGGGCCTGCTGGTAGCTCAGCTTGGCCGCCGAGCGCATCATGACGCGGTGGAACGAATGGCTCTTCTTATTGCCTTCTGCGTCGATCACGATGCGCAGCGCCATGGAGGCGCGGTTTTCGCCTTCGCGCAGCGAGCATAGATCGTTGGAAATGCGTTCGGGCAGCATGGGCACGACGCGGTCGGGGAAATACACCGAATTGCCGCGCAGGAACGCCTCGCGGTCCATGGTCGAGCCCGATTTCACATAATAGGAAACGTCGGCGATCCCCACCCGGACGATGAAGCCACCGGCATTGTTGGCATCGGTATCGGGTTCGGCGTGGACGGCGTCGTCATGGTCCTTGGCATCGGCCGGGTCGATGGTGACCAGCGGTATGTCGCGCCAATCCTCGCGGCCCTTGAGCGGCGCTTCCTGAGCCTGCTCGGCTTCCTTGAGCACAGAGGCCGGAAAGCGGTAGGGAATGTCGAGCGAATGGAGCGCAATCAGGCTAACGGCGCCTTCGGACTGCGGATTGCCCACAACGCTCACCACCTTGGCGCGCGGGATCATCATGCGGCCCGAAACCGTCACTTCGACTTCGACCAGGTCGCCGTCTTTCGCGTCGCCAAGGTCTCCTGCAGAAATCCGCATTTCGCGGGCCTTGCGCTCGATGGGCACCAGCCGCGCGCCGTCATCGTCCATGCGCACGATGCCCAGATCGGCCTTGCGGGGCTTGTCGAGCACCTTCATGGGCCGGGCGGTATAGGTTGGCACCGTGCCGCCATCGCGCTGGATGCGGGCCAGAATACGGTCGCCGGGGGCAGGGACGACGCGGGCATCCTTGCTCACCGATACCGCCACACGGGGCTTTGGGCCCTCGTCATCGTCCCACTTGGCCGGGAAAGCATGAAGGTTGTCGGGGTCGGCATCGGCAGGGATGTCGAGCACGGTCACTGCGGGCAATTCGCCGACAGGGCGCAGTTCCTTGCGCTTGCGGGCCAGAAGACCCTCTTTTTCCATATCGCGCAGCAGCACCTTGAGCGGCACGCGATCATCGCCCTTAACGTTGAAATGCCGGGCGATTTCGCGCTTTGAATTGATCTCGGGAAAGTCGGCGATCGCTTCGAGAATCTGTTCGCGGGTCGGCAATTGACCGGGTGTAAAACTGGCCGAACGCCGGCCCTTACGCGGAGCAGGGGCCGAAGGGGTTTGTCCTGTGCGTTTGGCCATTTTTATCCTTCGGGGTCTGGACCCTAAGCCTCAGCCTTCTTCTTGGCTGCGGGTTTTTTGGTTGCCGTCTTCTTTGCCGCTGGCTTTTTCGCTGCTGCCTTGGGTTTGGCTTTTGCCTTGGGCTTAGCCTTTGAACCGCCCTTGGCGGCGATCAGTTCCAGCGCTTTTTCAAGCGTAACGGCTTCGGGCGCCAGATCCTTAGGGAGGGTGGCGTTCACCTTGCCCTGGTTGACATAGGGACCGTAACGGCCTGCGCGCACGGTGATCGGTCCATCGTCATGCTCGAAGGTCTGGATCGCCGCCACGGCGGCGCCGCGGCCTCCGCGCCCACCACCGGCCCGTTTCTGGGCGATGAGGTCAACGGCGCGGTTGAGCCCGACGGTGAAAACCTCTTCCACATCAGGCAGATTGGCGTATGTCTTCTCGTGCAACACGAACGGACCGTATCGGCCGATCCCTGCGGTAATGGGCTTGCTGTCTTCCGGGTGCAAACCAACTTCGCGCGGCAGGGACAGCAGTTTCAGCGCCTTTTCCAGATCCATGGCGCCAGCATCCCAGCCTTTGGGGATGGAAGAGCGTTTGGCGTCCTTGGCGTCTTCGCCAAGCTGCACATAGGGACCGAAACGGCCGGTTTTGAGATAGATTTCCGCACCCGTTTCCGGATCGGCGCCCAGCACGCCATCGCCCTGAGCCGCCTCGGACGCCTGCCCGGTGGCGCTTTCGGCCAGTTGCTGGGTGTGGCGGCATTCGGGATAGTTCGAGCAGCCGATAAACGCGCCATACTTGCCCAGCTTGAGCGAAAGCTGGCCGGTGCCGCAGGTCGGGCATAGGCGCGGATCGGTCCCGTCCGGGCGCTCGGGGAAGATGTGATGGCCCAGAAGGTCGTTGAGCGCATCGAGGACTTCGGAAACCCGAAGATCCTTGATCTCGTCGGCCTGATGGGAAAAATCCTTCCAGAAGCGCCGCAGCACTTCCTTGTAGTCGATCTGCCCGGCCGAAATCTCGTCGAGTTCTTCCTCGAGCCCGGCGGTAAAGCCGTATTCAACATACTTGGTGAAAAAGCTCTGCAGGAACGCCGTCACCAGCCGTCCACGATCCTCGGGGACGATGGCGCGCTTGTCGATGCGGATGTAATCGCGATCCCTGAGCGTACCCAAGGTCGCCGCATAGGTCGAGGGCCGGCCGATGCCGAGCTCTTCCATTTTCTTGATCAGGCTCGCTTCGGTATAGCGGGCAGGGGGCTGGGTGAAGTGCTGGTCGATCTCGACCTTTTCGAGGGCCGGGGTATCGCCGACATTGAGCGCCGGAAGGTCCTTGCCCTCTTCATCGTCCTCGTCGGTCTTTTCGATGCCATAGACACCGAGAAAGCCCGGGAAAGTCACGACCGAGCCGGTGGCGCGCAGCGTGATGGCGCGGCCAGCGGCAACGACGTCGATATCGGCAGTGGTGCGTTCGATTTCCGCCGAGCGCATCTGGCTGGCCAGCGCGCGGCGCCAGATCAACTGGTAAATCTTGTGCTGGTCGGGGTCGAGGTTGCGCAGCGTATCGGGGTGCTTGCCCAATTCGGTGGGACGGATCGCCTCGTGGGCTTCCTGGGCGTTCTTGGCCTTGGTCTGATAGAGACGCGGCTTTTCGGGCACGTATTCGGTGCCGAATTCCTTGCCGATTACCCGGCGCGCCGCTTCGATGGCCTCGGGCGCCATCTGCACAGCGTCGGTCCGCATGTAGGTGATCAGCCCGTCCTCATAGAGGCGCTGGGCGATCTGCATGGTCCGCGATGGCGAAAGCGACAGCCGCGAAGAGGCGTCCTGTTGCAGCGTGGACGTCGTGAACGGCGCATAAGGATTGCGCTTGGTCGGCTTCTTGTCGACGCTGGCGACCTTGAAATTGCCCTTCTCGATCGCGGCTTTCAATGTCTCGGCATCTTCGCCGGTCTTGACGGCCAGCTTGTCGGTCTTGTCGCCATCGACCGAATAAAGACGCGTGGCAAAGCTCTTGCCCGACTGGTTGAGGGTCGGGATGACGCTCCAGTATTCCTGGGGCTTGAAGCGCTCGATCTCTTCTTCGCGCTCGGTGACCAGACGCAATGCGACCGATTGCACGCGGCCCGCCGAGCGCGAGCCCGGCAGCTTGCGCCACAGGATGGGAGAGAGCGTGAAGCCGACGAGATAATCGAGCGCGCGGCGCGCCAGATAGGCGTCGACCAGCGGCGCGTCGATATCGCGCGGGTGCTGCATGGCGTTGGTCACGGCATCCTTGGTGATGGCGTTAAAGACCACGCGCTTGACCGGCATGTCGGCTTTGATCGCCTTTTTCGCCTTGAGCGCATCGAGCAGATGCCAGGAAATGGCCTCGCCTTCACGATCAGGGTCAGTCGCCAGAATCAGCTCGTCCGCCCCTTTGAGCGCACGGGTGATGTCGGCCAGGCGCTTCTTGGAGTTCGTGTCGATCTCCCAGCTCATGGCGAAATCTTCGTCGGGCCGCACCGATCCATCCTTGGCGGGCAGGTCGCGCACATGGCCAAAGCTGGCCAGAACCTCGAAGTCCTTGCCCAGATATTTGTTGATGGTCTTTGCCTTGGCCGGGCTTTCGACGATGACGACTTTCATGCCTGTGACGGCTCCGCAAATAAGAGAGAGTTGCCTTGAAGGAGTGGAGATAGGGCGGATGGCACCCGCCCACAAGGTCCGCGCAAAATGGTGAATGCGTCAGCTTCTGTCAATTGCGCGTGGTTAGGAGAGCCGTTTGGCCGCCCCCAGCGATGCCCTGAGGCGCTTCTCGATAAAGGGGCGGATGGCTCCTGGCCCGCCGCATCTCGGTGCGTGCATCCTTATGCCCTGAGCGCGAAAAGCTGGCCGGCCGATCGCTCGATCCGCCCTGCCAGTTCCAGTTCGAGCAGCAGGATCTGCATGATTGGCGCTGTAATGCCGGTCGTCTCGATCAAAAGATCGGTCGCGGTGGGGGCGTGGCTGAGTGCCGTCAGCAGGCGCCCGCGCTCGTCTTCAGACGGGTCTGGCGATGCGGTTGGCGCCATATCGAGCGTTTCATTTTCAAACAGCGGCAGCCGCGCCGGATCGGCGTGGGTGAGTTCGGCGATGATGTCGCGCGCGCCGGTCACCAGCTTGGCGCCTTGCTGGATGAGGTGATTACCCCCCTCGGCGCGCGGATCGAGGGGCGACCCCGGCACGGCGAACACTTCGCGATCCTGTTCCAGCGCCAGCCGCGCCGTGATCAGCGAACCGGACCGTTTGGCGGCTTCCACGATGACCACGCCCAGGCTTATTCCGGCCACGAGCCGGTTGCGGCGGGGGAAATCGCGGGCTCGCGGTTCCCATCCGAGCGGCATTTCGGTAACCAGCGTGCCGCCCGCTTCGACGATGGCGCGGGCGAGGTCCACGTTTTCATTGGGATAGATGTGATCGAGGCCGCCGGCCATTACGGCAACGGTCCCAGTTTGCAAAGACGCGTCGTGGGCCGCTGCGTCGATACCGCGCGCCAGGCCAGAGACGATGACATAGCCCTCGTGTCCCAGGTCGGTGGCGAGAAGCTGCGCCATGCGGCGCCCGGCCGCCGAGGCGTTGCGGGCACCTACGATGCCCACTGTTCGCTTGCCGCTCAGCGCGGTACCACCCATCACGGTCAGCAGCGGTGGTGGGCCGGCGACGTGGCGCAGATGGGGCGGGTAGTCAGGATCGTTGATCGCAACAAGCCGCGCGCCGATCGCCTCGGTGCGCGCGATCTCGTCTTCAGCTTCGTCGAGACTGGGAATTCTCACTTGCTGGCTGCCGCCGCGCCGGGCCAGGTTGGGCAGGGCGTCCAGCGCCGCTTCGGCTGAGCCGAACCGGTTGATGAGCGTGCGGAAGGTGGTCGGTCCGACATTGTCGGAGCGGATCAGCCGGAGCCAGGAAACGCGCTGGGGTTGGGTCAAACTCGAGCGCGTCATCGTCGTCGGCCTAGTTTTGCCCGGCGTTCTTGCTGCCGCCGACCTTGCTTTCCGTTCCGGCGACCAGCCGCATGATGTTCTCGCGGTGGGTGATGAACAGGACGATCGACAGGATCCCGGTGACCCAGGTCAACTCGACACCCGAGAACGCGAAGGCAAACATCGGGGCGGTGGCTGCTGCGGTCAGGGCGGCCAGCGAGGAATAGCGCTGGGCAAACAGGATCACCAGCCATGTGGCGCAAAAGATCAGCCCGATCGGCCAGTTGAGCGCCAGGAGAACGCCGACATAGGTCGCGACGCCCTTGCCGCCTTTGAACCCGAGCCAGACCGGAAAGATGTGGCCGAGAAACGCTGCCACCCCGGCGATCATGGTGGCCTCATAGCCCCACAGCCAGTTGGCAATCAGCACCGCGGCGGCGCCCTTGCCGGCGTCGAGTACCAGCGTCAGCGCTGCAATATCCCGGCGGCCCGTGCGCAGCACGTTGGTGGCCCCGATATTGCCCGAGCCGATGGTGCGCACGTCGCCGAGCCCGGCGGCCCGGGTGATCAAGAACCCGAAAGGGATCGAGCCGAGCAGGTACCCCAATATAAGGGCCAGCGCATATTGGGTCATGCGAAGGCTTCCTCTCTATAAACGATCTGCCCGCCGACCAGGGTCGCCATGACCTTGCCGGACATGCGGGCGTTCTCAAAAGTCGTGTTGGTCGAACGCGAGCGGATCGTAGCTTCCTCGACAACCCAGGGATAGTCCGGATCGAAAAGACACAGGTCGGCCTTGGCGCCCTTGGTGATCCGCCCCGCGTCGATGCCCAGAATCTCGGCGGGCCGCGCCGTCATGGCGCGCAGGATGGTCATCAGGTTCACATCGCCGGAATGGACGAGCCGCATCGCGGCAGCCAGCAATGTTTCGAGCCCTATGGCCCCCGTCGCGGCATCGGCGAAGGGCTGGCGCTTGCCTTCGGCGTCCTGCGGATCGTGATCGGACACGATAACGTCGATCGTCCCGTCCTTGAGGGCCTCGACCAGCGCCAGCCTGTCGTCTTCGGTGCGCAAGGGCGGGTTGAGTTTGAAGAAGGTGCGGTACGAGCCGACGTCGTTTTCGTTGAGGCAGAGATTGTTGATCGATGCGCCGACCGAAATTGCGTTGCTGCGCTGCTTGTAGAACGCGGCCAGTTCGGCCGAGCGCGCCGTAGAGATCGCGGCGGCGTGGTAGCGCGCGCCGGTCATCAGCGCCAGTTGCAGATCGCGGTCGAGCGGGATGGTTTCGGCCTCGGCCGGAATGCCCTTGAGGCCGCGAAAGGTGGCCAGCGGCCCCGAATTCATCACCCCGTCGGAAACGAGGTTGGCATCGGCGGGCAAATGCATGATCGGCATGTCGAAATTGGTTGCATAGACCATGGCCGCGCGCAGGACAGAACTGCTCTGTAATGCCTTGCGCCCCTCGGTAAAGCATACAGCGCCTGCTTCTTTCAGCAGCCCGAACTCGGTGAGGTCATTGCCCTCTGTACCCGTGGTGATCGATGCCGTGGGCAGAACGTTGACGCTTGTGGTCGCATCGGCGTGGCGGGCGATGAACTCGACCAGCGCGCTGTTGTCGATCACCGGTTGGGTGTCGGGCATGACGAGGATTGAGGTGATCCCCCCCGCCGCGGCCGCCCGGCCGGCGCTCCTGAGCGTTTCGCGGTATTCGTGACCGGGCTCGCCGGTAAACACCCGCATGTCGATCAGGCCCGGCGCCAGCACCAGCCCCCTTGCGTCGACGGTTTCGGCCTTTTCCGGCGCGCCGGGCGCCTTGCCTTCGACGATATCGGCGATGCGGCCGTTTTCGATCAGCACCGCGCCGGTGAAATCGGCGTTGGTCGCGGGATCGATGATGCGGGCATTCTCAATAAGGAGGGGCTTATTCACCGCTTTCCTCCTTGTTGAGCAGCGCATCGAGCACCGCCATGCGCACGGCCACGCCCATTTCGACCTGTTCGGTAATCACCGATTGCGGCCCGTCGGCAATGGCCGGATCGATTTCCACGCCCCGGTTCATGGGGCCCGGGTGCATGACCAGCGCGTCGGCATTGGCTTTGGCCAGCTTGTCGGCGTCCAGCCCGTAAAAGCGGTAATATTCGCGTACCGAGGGGATCAGCCTGCCCGATGCGCGTTCGTTCTGGAGCCGCAGCATCATCACCACATCGGCGCCCTCGAGGCCCTTTTCCATGTCGGTGAACACTTCCGAGGCCATCTGCTCGACGCCGCGCGGCAGCAGCGACTTTGGTGCGATCACCCGCGTGCGGGCCTGCATGGCGCCAAGAAGGATCAAGTTGGAGCGCGCAACGCGCGAATTGGCGATGTCGCCGCAAATCGCCACGGTCAGCCCATTCAGCCTTCCTTTGTGGCGGCGAATTGTCAGCGCATCGAGCAGCGCCTGCGTGGGGTGCTCGTGGGCGCCGTCGCCGGCGTTGAGCACGGCGCATTCCACCTTCTGGCTCAAGAGTTCCACAGCGCCGGACGAACCGTGCCGCACGACAATGGCGTCAGGCTGCATGGCGTTCAGCGTTGCTGCTGTATCGATCAGCGTTTCGCCCTTGGCGACCGACGAGGTGCGCACGGCCATATTCATGACCGTGGCGCCCAGGCGCTTGCCGGCAATCTCGAAACTCGCCTGGGTGCGGGTCGAATTTTCGAAGAAAAGGTTGATCTGGGTCTTTCCAGCCAGGCTCGGCAGCGTTTTTCGCTGGCGCGAAATGGGGATCATCGCTTCAGCCCGGTCCAAAAGATCGATGATCTCGACGGGATTGAGCTGGGCGATTCCCAACAAATGCCGGT
Organism: Rhizobiales bacterium UBA1912; assembly: GCA_002337455.1. Classification (GTDB taxonomy): domain Bacteria; phylum Pseudomonadota; class Alphaproteobacteria; order Rhizobiales; family Devosiaceae; genus Pelagibacterium. Next base: position 42,130 of record DDGC01000027.1, read on the forward strand.
GACGGAAAGGAAGAAAGGAGGCGGAGGATGTGTCCGAAGTGTCGGGTGCTGGACGTGCCATAGGGGTTCCCACTGCGACTAGCGGTGCGTACCCCAAGGCCCGGCCAACGGCAAGTCCCTATTGGCAATTTTAGGCCATGGCCCGCCCGGTAAGAAATATCGCGAACCCGCAAAGCAGCGTCGAGGCAATGCTCGAGAGGGTGCGGATGTGGTTCCACCAGGTCCAGCGGCTCGAATAGTCGGCCCAGAGCGCGCGGGCGGCTTCGGCCTCCTGTGGGATCGATTCGGCGCCCAGCGCCGCGTTCATGGGCACGTTGATCGCGACGGTTATGCCGAACGCGCCGATCAGATAGGCGAGGGCGGCGAGGCCAAAGACGATGCCGATGTCGCGCAGACCCATCGAGAAGAAAATTATGGCCGCAAGCACGGCAAATACCGGGGCGCCGAAAAAGTTGGGGAAGAACCACGGGTTCTGGATCACCGTGTTGATGCCCTGCATGCCGTCGATAGCCGAAGCTGGTATGGCAGCGTCCAGACCCCACATGACCGAGATCGAATAGGCAAAGAAAAAGCCGGCCATGATAGCGCTGGTCATGAATGCCAGCGTGGCAAGAATGCCTGCAAGATAAGTCATGTCGTCCTCCGTTGGTTTGCCCTTATCGTGCAGGCGTTGCAGTGCGATGACGGCCTTTCGTTATCGCGCGGTAGATCGTTGCCGCCAGAATAGAAGCGTACCGCCGATGCCGAGCAAAACTTCGGACGCCATGGCGATCAACAGCCCCGGCCCGGGGAGGCCGTCGGCGACGATTGAAACGCCCCGCGCCGCAGCGTAGCTGAGATAGAGCGCTGCCGCGATGCCGAGCGAGACGTGGCGTATGTCGCGTTTGAATGTACCGAGCCCGATAGCAAGGCCGGCCAGAACGAGCCAGAGCCCCGGCGAACGCAGTTCGTTTGCCAGATCGACTGATCCCGACGGGTCGATGCCATAGCTGCCGTAAAAGGTGGCGGGCATGATGACCATGCCCGACCCGATCAGCAGCGCGACAGCACCGGCGATCAACAGATAGACGGTTTCCAGCCGTTCCATCACGCCACCTGGCGCCACGCGCCGCTGGCCATTGCGATGCGCAGATACTCAGCGAAATCGCGCGGTTCGCGGCCAAGTGCCTGCTGCACGCCGTCGCCAACCCATTCGTTGCGGCCATCGAACACTTCGGCGCAGATATTGGCCATTAAGTCCGCTCCGTCCTTGCCGATCTCTGGCAGCAATGCCGCATGGAAGTCCTCGACGCTGAGCGGGATGTAGTTGACCTGGCGTCCTGTGGCGGATGAAATTTCGCGTGCCGCATCGGCAAACGTCATCAGCCGTGGTCCCGTCACTTCATAGGTTTTGCCGTTGTGCCGGTCATCAAGCAGAGCCGCAACGGCCACGTCGGCAATATCGTCGACATCGACGAAAGGCTCGAGCGTGTTGCCGGCGGCCAGGGCCAGGGTGCCCGAAAGAATCGAGGGCTGCAGCATGCCTTCATCGAAGTTCTGGTTGAACCAGCTGGCGCGCACCACGACATGATCGACGCCGCTCTGGGCCAACGTGTCTTCGGAAAGCTCGGCCCCATGTTCGCCGCGGCCCGAGAGCAGCACAATCTTGCGCAGCCCCTCGGCCTTGGCGATGGTGGCGAAGTGCTCGATGACTTCGGGTGCGCCGGGCGCGGCGAGGTCCGGCATATAGGTTACAAACGCGCTGCGCATGCCATCCATTGCCCCGGCCCAGGTCGCTGGTTTTTCCCAATCGAAAGTCGGATCGGTGGAGCGCGAAACGGCGCGGTGGGGATGTCCCGATGCGGCAAGGCTGCTGGTCACGCGTGAGCCGACCTTGCCGGTGGCGCCGATAACGAGAACTGAATTGTCGCTTGTCATTTTTTTCTCCTGTTGACGATGTTGCCAATGTCAGAGGGCGGGGCAGGACGATCAATGATGGATTGTCTGAAGATGCTTGCAGTTCGTCCAAATGACTGGACGGATTGAAAAAACTGATCTAGTTTTTTGACATGGATGATTGTTTTAAACCCGCACCGCTGGCCGATCCGCTCGGGGAGGTGCTGCACATGTTGCGGCTCACCGGGACGCTCTATTGCCGCGCCACAATGACGGCGCCCTGGGGGCTCATCATGCCCAGGCTGGTGGAATCGATGATCTTCGTGATCGTCACGGCGGGCCGTTGCGTCGCCGAAATCGACGGGGAAAACATTGAGCTTTCGGCGGGCACCATGGTGCTGCTGCCGCATGGTGACAGCTTCAGGCTTCTGAGCGAGGCCGGCGCCCATGCCGAGCCCCTGTTCGACCTGCCGGTCGAGAAGATCAGCGAGCGGTACGAATTGATGACCCATGGCGGCGGGGGCGAGATGACCCGGGCGATGGCCGGCGTCGTGCAGTTCGACAGCGTTGCGGGCCAGCGCTTGATGAGCGTCCTGCCGCGCGTCATTCGCATCGATGGCTGGGACGAATCTCTTGGTGATTGGGTTCAGAGCACGCTGGGGCTGATTGCGCGGGAGGCGAGCGCGCTCAAGCCGGGCGGTGAGATCGTCATGACGCGGCTGGCCGATATCCTCGTCATCCAGGCTGTCCGGACCTGGCTCGATTCCGCGTCCGAAGCCGAGCAGGGGTGGCTCGCCGCGCTGCGCGATCCGCAGCTAGGGCGCGCGCTGGTGGCCATTCACCGCTACCCGCAAACCGACTGGACGCTTGCGCAACTGGCCGGGCAGGCGGGCATGTCGCGCTCGGCCTTTTCGGCGCGGTTCAGCGAACGCCTCGGGCAATCGGCCATGGCCTATCTGGCGCAATGGCGCCTGCATCTGGCGCGGGCGCGGTTGATGGAAACCACCGATCCGATGGCGACGGTAGCCCGGCAGGCCGGGTATCAGTCGGAAGCCGCGTTCAGCCGTGCCTTCCGGCAGTATTTCGGCAAGCCTCCCGGCGCGACGCGCCGCTCAGTCGTTGCGTAGCCGATCCAGAGCGCCTTGCAGGATGTAGCTGGCGGCCAGCTTGTCGACCACTTCGGCCCGCTTGGCGCGCGAAAGATCGGCTTCCAGCATGGTGCGGGTGACCGCCATCGTCGACATGCGCTCGTCCCAGAACACGATTGGCAGGTCGGTCTTTTGCTTGAGATTTCTCACGAAGGCCCGGGCCGATTGGGTACGCGGCCCCTCGCTGCCGTCCATGTTGAGCGGCAGTCCCATGACGATGCCCGTAACATTGTTCTTTTCGATAAGCGTCAGAAGCCGTTCCGCATCGGCGGTAAACTTTGTGCGCTTGATCGTTTCGATCGGCGAAGCCGCCATGCGCAGGGAATCCGAGATCGCAACACCGATGGTTTTGGTGCCCAGGTCGAGCCCCATCAGCTTGCCCGCAGGATGCAGGTCAGCGAGGGCGTAGGGCGCGTCGGTCATCTCTTGGTTCCTTGCGGAGATTTCTCTGTCGGCTTATCAGCAGTTTGCGCCGCACTGGCAAGGGGAATGGCTCAAAATGAAGATCACCTGGTTTGCCGATATGACCTTCCGCATCCAGATTGCAGGACGGATTATCGTCACCCATGTCGAGGGCACTCCACAGGGTATCGACCGCACCGAACTGATCGCGGGAGCCCAGACCGTCATTTCGGCCCAAAGCTGCGATCTGGGCCAATTCGATCCTAACGCATGGCATCCCCGCCGCCGCCTGCGGCTGATCGATGAAGAGGCCGGCGACGAAGGGCTCGATCTTTACCGGTTTGGCGCGCGCGGCCTTGTCGCCTATTCGGTTGATGAGGGGCTGCTGGTTCTCGAGGATGCGGGGGTAGGGGGACAGTGGAATCGGTTCGCTGATAACAGCGTCATCGTCCTGGCCGGTTCCGGCGCGCAATGCGCGGCGCAGGGCACTGCCTTGCTCGACATCGCCCGCCCGCGCCTTATCGCGCTCGCAGTTGACGACGGCGAAGTCGATAGCGCTTTCGATACACTGGTGCCCCGGCTGGGACAGGCCAGCCTCATCGTGCTCGAGCCCCGGCTCGCGGTGGAAGTGTGATGTCGGGCCCATAAAGCCCTTCGATGGGCGGATTTGCCGATTGCGTTTGCCGGACGCCCATTGCTAAAAGCCCATTCAACACCATGCTTGCTAGGAGATGGCTATGTCGGTCGACGCCGATACAGTAAGACGCATCGGGCGTCTGGCCCGCATCCGGATCACCGAGGACGAAGTTGCCGCCTATGAGGGCGAGCTCAACGCCATTCTCGGCTTTGTCGAACAGCTCGACGAGGTCGATGTCGAGGGCGTTGAGCCGATGACTTCGGTCACCCCGATGACGCTGCGCCGTCGTGAAGACGCGGTCACCGATGGCGGCTATGCTGACCGGATCATCGCCAACGCGCCGATTTCGGAAGACAATTTCTTCATGGTCCCCAAGGTCGTGGAGTAGGCCGTGGCCGCGTCAATTGCCATCGAGACGCCGCTGAGCGACGAGGTGCGGGTGTTGGTCAAGGCGCTCAACGCCTATCTCAATCCGCTCTCGCCGCCCGAGTTCCAGTTCCAGATGACCGTCGAGCAGATGGCTGGCGAGGACACCACAGTGTTTATCGCCCGCGATGAAAGTGGCACGCCGGTCGGCATGGGGGCGCTTAAACTGTTCGGCGAGAACATGGCTGAGGTCAAGCGCATGTATACGCTCCCCCAGGTGCGCGGCCAACGCGTCGGTGTGGCGCTGCTCGACGCCATCGAAGCGCTTGCCCGGCAAAAGGGCGTCAAGACGCTCAAACTGGAAACAGGAAACGTGGCGGGGTTCGAGCCGGCCTGGCGGCTATACGAACGCGGTGGGTTCACCCGCTGCGGTGCCTTCCTCGATTACCCCGATAGCCAATATTCAGCCTTTTACGAAAAGGCGCTGATCTAAGGATTTATCCGTGACCGATCTTACCCGTCTGAGCCTCAAAGCCCTGCGCGATGGAATCGCTGCCAAGGAGTTCACAGCGCTCGAAGCCACCGATGCTTATGTCACCGCCATCGAGGCCGGAAACGACAAGCTCAATGCCTATGTCGCCGTCGCCGCCGATCAAGCGCGTGAGATGGCCAAGGCGTCCGACGCGAAAATCGCTGCCGGAAACAACGGCATGCTCGAAGGTGTGCCGCTGGGCATCAAGGATCTGTTCGCCACCAAGGGCGTCCACACCCAGGCCGCCAGCCACATCCTCGACGGCTTCAAGCCCGAATACGAATCCACGGTCACCGAACACCTCTGGGCCGATGGCGCCGTCATGCTGGGCAAGCTCAACATGGACGAATTCGCCATGGGCTCGTCCAACGAAACCTCGTACTACGGCCCGGTGGTCAATCCCTGGCGCGGCGAGGGCGGCAACAAGGATCTGGTGCCCGGCGGTTCGTCGGGCGGCTCGGCTGCCGCGGTTTCCGCATGGCTGTGCGCCGGGGCGACCGCAACCGATACGGGCGGATCGATCCGCCAGCCTGCCGCATTCACCGGCACTGTGGGCATCAAGCCGACCTATGGCCGCTGCTCGCGCTGGGGCACCGTTGCCTTCGCATCCTCGCTCGATCAGGCCGGACCGATCGCCCGCACCGTTGAGGATACGGCGTTGATGCTGCAGTCGATGGCCGGGTTCGATCCCAAGGATTCCACATCCGTCGATATGGCCGTCCCCGATTTCGCTGCAGCTGTCGAGCGCGGCGTCAAGGGCATGACCATCGGCGTTCCGGCTGAATACCGCATGGACGGGATGCCTGACGAGATCGAAAAGCTCTGGAGCCAGGGCCTTGAATGGCTCAAGGCCGAGGGTGCGACGGTCAAGGATATCTCGCTGCAGCACACCAAATACGCGCTGCCCGCCTATTACATCGTCGCCCCCGCCGAAGCCTCGTCCAACCTCGCCCGCTATGACGGCGTCAAATACGGCTTGCGCGTATCGGGCAAGGACATCACCGACATGTACGAGATGACCCGCGCCGAAGGGTTTGGCCGCGAGGTCAAGCGCCGCGTGATGATCGGCACCTACGTGCTCTCGGCGGGCTATTACGACGCCTATTACGTCCGCGCCCAAAAGGTCCGCACGCTCATCAAGCGCGACTTCGAGGACGCCTTCAACGCTGGCGTCGATGCCATCCTGACCCCGGCAACGCCTTCGGCCGCCTTTGGCATCGCCGATCAGGAGCTGCACGCCGATCCGGTCAAGATGTATCTCAACGACATCTTCACGGTGACCGTCAACATGGCCGGCCTGCCGGGCATCGCGGTTCCTGCCGGCAAGGACGGGCAGGGGCTGCCGCTCGGGCTGCAGCTGATCGGCAAGCCGTTCGACGAGGAAACACTGTTCTCGGCGGCTCGCGTCATTGAAAAGAGCGCCGCGCTCGATCTGGCCCCCGCCAAATGGTGGTGATGACCCAGGGACAGCTCGAAGAGCTGATCCTTGAGAAAAAGCCTGTCGAAAACGCCGATCTTTCCGGTATCGACTGGTCCGATCTTGTCGATGGCGCGCTGCATGCGCGCCATTGCGTTTTCCGCGATGCCCATCTGACCGACGCCGAGTTGGCGGGCGCCAAATTCGAAAACTGCACCTTCGAGCGAACCCGCTTCGGCGGCGCCAATTTCACCGACGCCGTGTTTTCCCATTGCTCGTTCTTTGATGCGGAAACCCGGCAGGGGTGCGATTTCTCCCGCGCCGATTTCGAGGGCGCGACATTCGAGAATTGCAATCTGGCGACGGCAAAATTTGGTTTGGCCGGTCTTTTCGATACCACCTTCAAGCATTGCAAGGCGGCAGGTGCCGATTTCGAGGACGCCCGCTTTGCCAAAACATCGGGGCGGGTCGCAGTGTCCCGCGTGCGGTTCATCGGCACGCAGCTCGATATGTCGAGTTTCAGGCAGGCGCGGCTTGAGGACTGCATGTTTTCCGAGTGCAGCCTGCGCCAGGCCGATTTGCGCCAGACGACGCTGTCGAGTGCCGATATGCGCGGCTCCGATCTTTCCGAAGCCAATCTCAACGGCGCCATCCTCGACAATGCCGATCTGCGCGACGCAACGCTGCTCGGCCTCGATGTGACCAAGCTCACCAGCTTCGAGGGCGTCAAGGTTTCGGCCGATCAGTTGACCGATCTCGTGCGTCCGTTGGGCATCAGGGTCTTCCCGCGCGGGCGTTGAGCCACCATGTTGCACTCAAAGCCCTTAGCGGCTAACTGAATTCTTCAACTGTTTTCCGGTATTTTAGAAACTCATGTCCGATATCTTCACGTCACTGGATTGGTCCGCGCCGCCCAAGGACCTCAGCATGCCACTGCAGGCACTCTGGTGGATCAGGAAGGGCGAATTCCGCATGGGCCCCGAGTGGGACGAAGCCCATCGCATCGTCCAGCAGATGGAGGGCGTTGAAGCCTTCGATTGGGTTCATGCCCTTTTGCACTGGATCGAGGCCGATATGGGCAACGCCGATTACTGGTATCGCCGCTCGGGCAAGCGCCGCACCGCGCCGTCGGTATCCCAGGAATGGGAGCACATGGCGATGATGCTCTCGGACGCGCCGCGGCATTAACAGCGTCAGCCAGCGGTCTGCCCCTCGCCCCCACCCCTTCGTCATCCTCGGGCTTGACCCGGGGATCTGCAACGTATCTGCACGCACAGCAGAAGTGATGCTCCTCTCCTCAACCCCTCACCGGCTCCCCCGATGCAGCGGATCCCCGGGTCGAGCCCCAGGATGACGCGGAGGAGGGTGGAGACGTGGGTTACATAACTTATCCCCGCTTCCATAACCTCTCCCATACTGCCCTCACGAACCCGCTTTTATGGACGCAAGCGCAACGAACGTTTGAGCGGGTTTGGTTCGGGTTCCTTGCGGGTCGCTGCAGGGAAGGCCCAAAGCGGACAGATGGCCGGACGAGGAGCCAGGCGTTCCACGTCGTACTCCTGAAAGGGAGAGGGGCACCGCGGATGTCACCGGCAACGGTGTCATCCCGACAAACCCCAGCCCGAGACGCCGCCATAAGCCAAAAATCCCGGATGCATGGGACGATGATCGCTTCATATAAAAAATAAAATTGTGCGGAGCGTTCATCGCCCCATGCCGTCTATGATTTTTGCGATGACCGCGGTCCGAAGGGCCGGCGGGCGATTTGCCGCGCCGGCACCGGAATTGATCAGCGGTTGTCCAGTTGGCCGCGCACCAGTATCACGCCCCGTCGGGTTATGCGGTAGGGCCCGCCATCTTGGGAGGCGATGGTTTTGCGGCGGCGCAGCTTCTTGAACAGCGCCATATCGCACTGAGTCAGACGCCAGCCGTCTCGATTGTAGCACTCGATGTCGGCGATCTTGCCGCGCGCATCCTTGAGGGGTTGGATGTAGCCGCCTTGAGCCAACGCGTGCAGCACGCGCTGTTCGTCTCGGGAAATGTCCATGAAAGTCTGTCTGCTGATGAGGCGGAGGACCGCCGGTCAAACGAAAACCTTGCCGCCCGCATTTCGCCAGGAGGCCGGTAAGTTCGATTTTTCAGCCCAGCCTGATTAGGCCGGGCCTCAGCGGGGCTCAGACAGATTACACATAAGAAATCTCACTAGCCCCGGAACGGCGAGAAGGCAAGTGGGCGAACGAGGTGGTTGAAAATCATCGGCTGTCGTTGCACACCATCACCGACGTGAATTTTCGAGGCCAGACATGACCGCCACAAAACTGCCCGCCGATTGTGAAACCAAGGACGATGTGCGCGCCGAGATCGATCGGATCGATCACGCGCTGATCGAACTTTTTGCCGAGCGGCATGGGTACGTGACACGGATGGCCGAGATCAAGACCGACCCGCATGAGGCCAACGATCCTGCCCGTATCGAGGCGATTGTGGCCAAACGGCGCGCCCAGGCTCTGGAGCTCGAGCTGGATGAAGATCAGATCGAATTGCTCTGGCGCACATTAATTGACTGGAACATCAACTACGAAAAGGGCATCATCATTGCCCGGACCCGGAAAAAATAGAGCACCAGAGAAAATGCTCGACAATTTGATCCTTCGCCGCGCCTCCATCGCCGAAGCGGACAAGCTCGGCAAGCTGGCATTTGCGTCCTGGGATTCGAGTATGCGGCACATCATCAGTCCCGAATCCGAAGAGGGCGTTGCCGCCGAGCGCGCCGCCCTCGAGCTGTCGTTTCAGCTGTTCTGCATCACCGCCAGTGATGCCATCACGGTGGCCGAGCATGATGGCGATCTCGTCGGTTGGGGCGCCCGTGAGCCGATGAGCGACTATATATCCGATCTGTGGGTCACCCCGGCCCATCAGCGCAACGGCATCGGTCGGGCGCTTCTCGCCGCCGTCGAGCAGGACATTTTCCGCGCCGGGCACGATGTCGCGGTGCTCGAAACCCATGCCGAAAATGGCGGTGCCATCCGGTTTTACGCCCGCGAGGGATATGGGATCGTCTGGCGGGGTATCAAATTCTCCCGCATGCTGGGCCAGCGCATCGAAAAAGTGCGCATGGAAAAGCAATTGGTGGTCACCGCCCACTAGCCTCCCGACGGCAATTGTTTTATCCCCGACATCAAGTTTCCGCGCAGATTAGCGCCTGGGCAATCGAGCAGGTTTTCGCTTCCATGACACTCGTCGATACACGCACACCCACCCCGAAATATTTCATCTCCGGCGCCACTGGCGATTGGGAAATGGTCATCGGTATGGAGGTGCACGCGCAGGTGACCTCGGAGTCCAAGCTGTTCTCGGGCTCCTCGACCGAATTCGGCAATCCGCCCAATTCCAACGTCTCGTTCGTTGACGCTGCCATGCCGGGCATGCTGCCGGTCATCAACGAAGAATGTGTGCGCCAGGCCGTGCGCACCGGGCTCGGGCTCAAGGCGCAGATCAACAAGCGCTCGGTGTTCGATCGCAAGAATTATTTCTATCCCGATCTGCCCCAGGGCTATCAGATTTCCCAGTTCAAGGACCCGATCGTCGGTGAGGGCAAGGTCATGCTCGATCTTGGCGAGGATGGCGAGGTCGAGATTGGCATCGAGCGCCTGCATCTCGAACAGGATGCCGGCAAGTCGATCCACGATCAGCATCCCAATATGAGCTTTGTCGACCTCAACCGCTCGGGCGTAGCGCTCATGGAGATCGTCTCCAAGCCCGATCTGCGCTCCTCTGATGAGGCAAAAGCCTATCTCTCCAAGCTGCGGACCATCCTGCGCTATCTGGGGACCTGCGACGGCAATATGGAGCAGGGCTCCATGCGGGCCGACATCAACGTTTCGGTGCGTCGTCCCGGTGGGGAATTCGGTACGCGCTGCGAGATCAAGAACGTCAATTCGGTCCGCTTTGCCGGCCAGGCCATTGAATATGAAGCGCGCCGTCAGATCGACATTCTCGAAGACGGTGGGGTGATCGATCAGGAAACCCGGCTTTACGACCCCAAGACCGGCACGACACGGTCTATGCGGTCCAAGGAAGAAGCTCACGACTACCGCTATTTCCCTGACCCCGACCTGCTGCCGCTTGAATTTGATGACGCGTTCATCGCCAGGCTCGCCGAGAAGCTGCCCGAACTGCCCGACGAAAAGAGTGCCCGTCTGGTCAATGACTACGGCGTCACTCACTATGATGCGTCCGTTCTCGTCTCCGACCGTCGCTATGCCGATTTTTACGAGGACGTCGCCAAGGGCCGCGATGGCAAGTTGGCTGCCAACTGGGTGATCAACGAATTTTTCGGGCGCCTGTCCAAGGAGGGGCTTTCAATCAACGAGAGCCCGATGAACGCCAATCAACTTGGCGGCATCGTGGATCTGATCTCCAAGGGCGAGATTTCGGGAAAGATTGCCAAGGATCTGTTCGAGATCGTCTGGAACGAGGGCGGCGATCCGGCCGAACTGGTTGAATCGCGCGGCATGAAGCAGGTCTCCGATACCGGCGCTATCGAAAAGATCGTCGACGAGATCATCGCCGGCAATCCCGGGCAGGTCGAAGCGGTCAAGACCAAGCCGGGCCTGCTGGGCTGGTTTGTCGGCCAGGTCATGAAGCAGACCGGCGGTAAGGCAAACCCCCAGGCGGTCAATGAGATTCTCAAGGCCAAGCTGGAACTGGAATAGCTTTCGGGGAACAGAGGCTATGGGGTTGTCGTTGGATGGAAAAGGAGGTCGCCATGACCAACCCGCCGCCCGACAACCCTATCCCCAATCCCGATCCGGTCCCGCCGATTCCGGGCCCTAATCCCGATCCGGTGCCATCTCCACCCGATAGTCCGATCCCCGATCCGACCGACCCCATTCCGCGTCCGCCGGAACCCGAGATCCCGCCCAATCCCGGCGAGCCGGTTCAGCCGACCCGGAGCTAGAGCGCGCTTCGGGGCCTAGTGGGCGGCCCGCGAACGCATGCCGATCCAGCGGGGCAGGCGGCCATCGATCATCAGCAAGCCGATGAAGATGGCCACCATGCCGATCAGATGAATCGGCTGAATGATTTCCCCGAGCAGCAGGAAGCCGAATATAATGGCCGAGACGGGGGCGATGAACGTCACCGTGGAAAAGTTGGTCGCACCAACGCGGGGCAGGATGCGATACATGATGATGAAGGTGAACGTCGTGGCCACAAGCCCGATTCCAAGTGCTGCCAGCCAGGTTTCCGGCAAGGTGATGACTGGCGCGCCCTCAAAGGAGAACGCCAGTATGGCTGAGCTCAAGCCGGCGCCGGACATGGCTACCACTGCGAAGGCTGTCGGCTCCACGCTCTTGAAGCTGCGGGTGATGTTGAGCGAAAGCGCATAGCACACCGTCGCGCCAAGGCAGGCGCCGATGGCCCAGAGTTGTGAATTGCCGCCGCTGGAAAGCGCCGGAGAAGCAAGGATTGCAACGCCGGCAAATCCACAGACCACGCCGACGAATTTGAGCACGCTGGCTCGTTCGCCGTCGCGGAAGAACAGCGAGATGATCACCGTCATGATGGGCGTGAGCGCATTGATGATCGCCGCAACGCCACTCGCCAGGCTTCCCTGGGCCAACGGATAGAGCGCAAACGGAATGGAATAAGCCAGCCAGCCAAGAGCGCCGAGCCTGATCCAGAGAATGGGATCGCGTGGCAACGGCTTGCGCATAACAAACAGGGCAACCCAGCACCCCAACGCGCCTATGCAGACGCGCAGCGCCGACACCCAGAGGGGGCCGAGTTCGCGGATCAGAATCGCGTTGAAAATGAAAGAAAAACCCCAGATTCCGCCGAGCAGGAGAATCCAGAACCAGTCGCGTGTCGCCATGACAGTATGCCTATAGGTGGAAGGGCCAGACGCTACGCCTTCGGCGGCGCGATGTCGAAGCAGTTATGGAAATGAGACCTATCAAATCGGGTGATCCGAACCACCCGGTTTTGACGTCAGCCGGGATAGGCTGCCGCCCCGGATGCGAGCAGGGCGAGGGCTTCGGGATAGAGCTTGTGTTCTTCCACCAACACCCGGGCCGCCAGGGCTTCGGCCGTGTCGCCCGGCTCGATAGGCACTCGCGCCTGCAAAATCGCGGGCCCCTCGTCGAGGCCGGGCGTCACGAAATGAACTGTGCAGCCGGCTTCCAGCGCGCCATCGGATATGGCCCGTGCGTGTGTATCGAGCCCCTTGTAGGCCGGCAGAAGCGAGGGATGGATGTTGATCGCCTTGCCCAGCCAGCGGTTTGTGAATTCCGACGTCAGGATGCGCATGAACCCGGCAAGGCAAACGTAATCGACGGCCCATCCCTCAAGGATGCCCGTCAGGGCGTTTTCGAAATCAAGGCGGCTTTCAAAGCTGCTTTGCGCGAGATTGGCCGTATCGATGCCCTCGGCGCGGGCGGTCTCCAGTCCGGGCGCCGCGGCGCGATTGGAAAAGACGCCCACGATTTCAGCGGGATAATCGGGAGCCTTTGCGGCCTCGATCAACGCGGTCATGTTCGAGCCACGCCCGGAAATCAGCACAGCGACGCGCTTTTTGCCGCTCATAGGGAGAGGGTGCCCTCAAATTCCACGGCATCGCCGCTACGCTCCACAAGTTCGCCGACGATGCTGGCGATTTCGCCATGGCTCTCGAGCCGGGTAACCAGCGCCTCGGCGTCGTCTGCTCCGACGGCGACCAGCATGCCCACGCCGCAATTGAAGGTGCGTAGCATTTCGCGCTCGGCAATCCCGCCTTGTTTGGCCAGCCAGCCAAAGACGTTCGGTGTGGAAACCGCAGCAAGATTGACGCGGGCTGCCAGCGTTTGCGGCAGGACACGAGGGATATTCTCCTGAAATCCGCCACCGGTGATATGGGCCAGTGCCTTGATGCCCAGGCCGGACCGGATCGCGTCGAGCAGCGGCTTGACGTAGATTTTGGTTGGTGTGAGCAAGGCGGCGCCCAGGCTGGTTTCCGGCGCAAAGGGCGCGGGATCGGACCAATCGAGGCCAGACATGGTGACAATCTTGCGCACCAGCGAATAGCCGTTGGAATGAACTCCGGACGAAGCGATGGCCACCAGCTTGTCGCCAGGGCCGATGTCGCTGCGGGGCAGCAGGCTGCCGCGCTCGGCGGCGCCGACGGCAAATCCAGCGAGGTCATAATCGCCGCCGTGATACATGCCGGGCATTTCGGCGGTTTCTCCACCGATCAACGCGCATCCCGCCTGCCGGCACCCTTCGGCAATGCCTTCGACGATCGCCGTGCCCTGCGCAACGTCGAGGGCGCCCGTGGCAAAATAGTCGAGGAAGAACAGCGGCTCGGCTCCCTGGACAACGAGGTCGTTGACGCACATCGCAACAAGGTCGATGCCCACGGTATCGTGGATACCGGCTTCGATCGCGATGCGGAGCTTGGTGCCCACACCATCATTGGCTGCGACCAGCACGGGATCGGTGAAACCCGCGGCCCTCAGATCGAACAGCCCGCCAAAGCCGCCGATTTCCCCATCGGCACCGGGGCGGCGGGTCGATTTGACCGCCGGCTTGATGGCTTCGACAAGAGCGTTTCCGGCGTCGATGTCGACCCCGGCCTGCTTGTACGATAGGCCATTGGAGGGCAGGTTTGGATCGTCTGACATTTGAATACGCCATCCCCGGTGAGGCGCCGTCATGAAGGCCGGCATCAGATTAACGTTGATTGGCCCGGTTGGGCTCTATATTTCGAAAGGCTGATACCGGCTCACAACGCTACGCGCAAGGACTGCCATGTCTCTCAAGAACCAGATAACCTTCTGGATCGCACTGTTTGTCGTTCTGGGCGTGCTGTTGTGGGTCTTCCGCGGCATTCTGCTGCCGTTCGTTCTCGGCATCACTCTGGCGTACCTGCTCAACCCGTTCGTCGACTGGCTGCAAAGCCGCAAGGTTCATCGCGGGTTTGCCACGCTGATCGTGATGGTGCTGGCAATGCTGGCATTGCTTGCCGTGTTTCTGCTGATCGTACCGCTGCTGCTGCAGCAGGCGTTCGGTCTGGCGCGCAACATTCCCACTTATGTGCAGCAATTGCAGGTGTTCATCGAGAACATGATCCCGCGACTCGAGCAGTGGCTCGGTCCCGAGCGGATGCAGGAACTCGAACGGGGCATCGAGCAGATGTTTGCCGATGGCATCGGCATGCTCACCGGCTTTACGGGACAGGTGATGCAGCAATCGATGAGCATCATCAACACGATCGGCATCATGATCGTTACCCCCGTCGTTGCGTTCTATCTCCTTTTGGACTGGGACCGGATGGTGGCATCCGTTGATAGCCTGTTTCCGCCGGCGCACCGCTCCGAGATGCATGCGCTGTTCAAGGACATGGATATCGCCCTTGCCGGATTCGTGCGCGGGCAGGGGGCCGTGGTCGGGATTTTGGCGGTCTTTTATGCTGTCACGCTGTCGTTGGCTGGGTTGAGCTTCGGTCTCGCCATCGGCCTGATGGCGGGCCTCTTCAGTTTCATTCCCTATGTCGGCGCGTTGATCGGGTTCGTCCTTTCGATGGGTATTGCCCTGGTTCAGTTCTGGCCTGATTGGGTCATGATGGCGGTAATTCTGGCGATTTTCCTCGTCGGCCAGTTTCTCGAAGGCAATATTTTATATCCCAAGCTCGTGGGGTCGAGCATTGGCGTTCATCCGGTCTGGCTGATGTTCTCGCTCTTTGCCTTCGCTGTGTTGTTTGGCGCCTTGGGTGTCTTGATCGCCGTGCCGCTTGCGGCCATCTGTGGCGTTCTGGTTCGCTGGGCCGTCCGCAAATACAAGCAGAGCCCTCTCTACGATTCCCAGGCTGCAGCAATGATTGCTCCCCAAGAGGCTGGCGCCGATGCAAGCCCAAAAGAAATCTCCTAGTTCCTTGTCCCCGCTGACAAAGGAGCAGCTTATTCTCGATCTTGGGCACGAGGTTGCCCAGACCGAGGATGATTTCATGGTCTGTGCGGGCAATGAGTTGGCTTTCGCCCATGTCATGGCCTTTCCGGCCTGGGCGGCGCCCATGACTTTGCTCGTCGGCGCTGCCAAGTCGGGGAAATCCCATCTGGCGGGGATATGGGCCAGGCGGGCCGATGCCGTTATCGCTTGTCCCGATAATGTCGAAGCGCTTGCGGCCGACGGTGGAAAGAGACCGGTGCTGGTGGAAGATTCGGACCGAAACGCGTATGAAGAGGCGGAGTTGTTTCATCTGCTCAACCAGTCGATGCGCGACGAGCGACCGATTTTGATGACGGCCAGAACGCAGGTCGCAGAATGGCCGTACCGGACAAACGACGTCAAATCGCGCGCCAGGTTGGCCGCGCACTTTTCGCTCACGGCGCCCGATGACATCTTGTTGTCGCAGATGTTCGTGAAATTGTTCGCCGACAGGCAGTTGTCGGTCGATCCGAAAGTAATCTCCTATCTGGTGGGCCGTATGGAGCGCTCGTCGGAAGAAGTTGTCGCTTTGGTCGAACTGGTGGACAAGATGTCGCTATCACGCGGCCGGGCAATCACGCGGGCCATTGCGGCCGAGGCGCTTGTAATTCGCTCGGAACGCTAGCCGAACTGAAAAGGTGACGAATGGACGATATGGCTCATGAGCAGCACTCAACGGACGAGGCTGCACCCGATATCGAGGCATTGCGCACGAGCCCGGCACGGTTCGTAAACCGTGAAGTGAGCTGGCTGCAGTTCAATATGCGGGTGCTCGAGGAAGCCGCCAACCCCAATCATCCCCTGCTGGAGAGATTGCGGTTTGTTTCCATCTCGGCCAACAATCTCGATGAATTCTTCATGGTGCGTGTGGCGGGCCTCAAAGGGCAGTTGCGCGCGGGCCTTCCACGTGAGAGCGCCGACGGCATGACGCCGAGCGAGCAGATCGAGGAAATCACCACCCTTGCCCAACATCTGCATCTCGAGCAGCAGGATCAGTGGCAGTCGATACGTGAAGAGCTGTTCGAACAGAATATCGTCCTGCTCGAAGCCGCGGACCTGACGGCCGAGCAGGTGGAGTTCCTGCAAAATACTTTCCGGGAAGAGATATTTCCGGTCCTGACACCGATCGCCATCGACCCTGCACACCCGTTTCCCTTCATCCCCAATCTGGGGTTCTCACTGGCTTTCCAGCTTGATCGAGCGACCGACAATTCGCGGCTAACGGCGCTGGTGCGGGTTCCTTCCAACCTGGATCGGTTCATAAAGCTGCCCACCAAGGCCATTTCGGATCGGCGGGTCGAAATGGTGACCGTCGAGACGATGGTCCAGTTGTTCTTCCACAAGATTTTCCCGGGCTACAATATTGTCGGGCACGGATCGTTCCGCATCGTCCGTGACAGTGAAATCGAAATCGACGACGAGGCGGCCGATCTGGTCGTCGAGTTCGAGTCGGCACTGCGCCAGCGTCGCCGCGGTCAGGTGATCCGGCTGGAAATCGAGCGGTCCATGCCGCGATCGCTCAAGCGGCTCATCGCCGAAGAGCTGGGAATTTCGGCGGAGGATACGTTTGAGGTCGAAGGTTTCATGGCACTTGCCGACGCTGGCAAGATTTGTGACCTGGACCGTCCGGAGCTGAAGTTTCCCCGCTACCACGCACGTTTCCCTGAGCGTATCCGTGACCATCATGGCGATTGCTTTGCGGCAATCCAGGAAAAGGACATCGTCGTCCATCATCCTTATGAGAGTTTCGATGTCGTGGCACAGTTTGTCGCCCAGGCGGCGCGCGACCCGGATGTGGTTGCGATCAAGCAAACTCTTTACCGGACGTCCAAGGATTCCCCGATCGTCAAGGCCCTGATCGCGGCGGCCGAGACGGGTAAATCGGTGACTGCGCTGGTTGAACTCAAGGCCCGGTTCGATGAGGAAGCCAATATCCGCTGGGCGCGGGATCTCGAACGTGCAGGCGTGCAGGTGGTCTTCGGGTTCATCGAACTCAAGACCCACGCCAAGCTCAGCCAGGTCGTGCGGCGCGAGAAAGGCAAACTGGTTTCCTACTGCCACGTCGGGACGGGCAACTATCACCCGGTGACTGCCAAGATCTATACCGATCTCTCCTACTTCACGGCCGATCCGATCATCACCCGTGATGTGGCGCGGGTCTTTAACTTCATCACCGGCTATGCGCGGCCCAGCGAACTCGAAGCCATTTCGATTTCGCCGTTTTCGTTACGAGCCAAGTTGCTCGAGCATATCGCGACCGAGATCGAACTGGCCCAGCGGGGGGAACCTGCGGCGATTTGGTTCAAGTGCAATGCGCTGGTCGATCCCGAGCTCATCGACGCGCTTTACAAGGCGAGCCAGGCAGGGGTCCGGGTCGAGCTGATCGTGCGTGGAATTTGCTGTCTGCGCCCCGGAATTCCGGGGTTCTCGGAAAATATCCGCGTCAAATCGATCGTCGGACGCTTCCTTGAGCATTCGCGCATCTATTGCTTTGGCAATGGCGGCGAGATGCCTTCGCGCGAAGCTGCGGTCTATATTTCGTCGGCAGACCTTATGCCGCGTAATCTGGACTGGCGTGTCGAAACACTGGTACCCATTAAGAATCGGACCGTTCACCGGCAGATTCTCGACCGTATCATGGTGGCCAATCTTCGCGACAACCAGCAGAGCTGGGAGGTTCTCCCGGACGGCACTGCGCAACGCATCGCGCAGGGCGAGGGAGAAGAAGCGTTCAACGCCCATGACTACTTTATGACCAATCCGTCCCTGTCAGGGCGCGGCAGCGCTTTGCACGGAGACAGCGACGACGAGGACAATGATCTTTGATTCGATTCTGGAGCCTTGAATCCGATCCCGCCGGGCAGGGGCGCCTTTCAGGCGCCAAGCCTGTTGCGGTGCTAGACATCGGCTCGAACTCTGTACGACTAGTCGTCTATGAGCGTCTGACGCGTGCCCTGACCGTGCTCTACAATGAGAAGTCGTCCAGCACACTCGGACGAGGGGTCGCGGCAACGGGGCGGTTGGCTGAGACCTCGATGGCCAGCGCCCTCAAGGCAATCCGGCGGTTTGCGCTTGTCTGCCGCCTGACCGAAGTCGGCGATATCTACGCCATTGCGACGTCAGCAACCCGCGAGGCCGAAAACGGGCCGGAATTTGCGCGGGCCGTCGAAGACATTATCGGTGTGCCGGTGCGCGTGCTCAGTGGCGTCGAGGAGGCCCATTACGCGGCCCTGGGGTTGGTGTCGGGCATGCCCGGGTTTATGGGGGTCGTGGGCGATCTGGGCGGCGGGAGCCTGGAACTGGCCATGGTGGATGGTGGACACGATACCGGTGGGGAAACCCACGAACTCGGGGTTATCCGCCTCCAGGATGATACGCAGATGACCCCGAGCAAGGCGTCGGGGATTATCAACGAGCGCCTCAAAGCTTCGAAGTTGCTCGAGCGCGGGAAATACAGGAGCTTTGCAGCCATCGGCGGGACATGGCGCGCTCTGGCCAAGCTGCATCAAGCCCGATGCAGCTATCCTCTGCACATGGTGCAGGACTACGTCGTTCGCACGGCCGACATCCTGCCGCTGTGCGATGCCCTGATCGAGGGCAATGGCGACAGGAAGCTGGTCAAGGGCATCGAAACTGTCTCGGGTTCGCGGAAGGAACTTCTGCCGTACGGCGCTGCCGTCCTGGCTGAAGTGTTGCGGACCGGCGAGTTCGACGAAGTCGTCTTTTCGGCCCAGGGCGTTCGCGAAGGCTATTTGTACGATAGGCTCGCTGACGACGACAAGGGAATCGATCCTTTGCTGCAGGCGGCGGAGGAAATCTCGACGCTGCGCTCACGGGCGCCGGAATTTTCCGGCGACCTTATTGATGGCAGCGGCGCGTTGTTCAATCTCATCGGTGTCGAGGAAACCACTGATGAAGAAAGATTGCGCAAAGCGGCTTGCTACATTTCCGACATCGGTTGGCGAGCGCATCCTGACTATCGAGGGGAACAGAGCATCCAGATGGTGGCCTTTTCCGACATTGTCGGGATCAGCCATGCCGGTCGGGCCTTCCTCGCTCAGACCCTTGCGTTTCGCTACATGGGTTTCAAGCAAAAGAGCACAAATGCCAAATTGCTTGAACTCGCAGGCAAGGATCTCAGCCCGAGGGCGCGGCTGATCGCTGCCTATTTCCGGGTCGCTTATCCTCTGGCGGCAGCCATGCCGGGCATTCTGCCGCGCACCCGGTTCTCGGTGGATGGCAAGATCCTGGAGTTGCACCTGCCGTCCGATCTGGCGTTTCTGGACGGCGACAGGATGCGCGGGCGCCAACGCCAACTGGCCACCGAGGCGGGGTTCAAGGACGGTACAATAAGGGTCGATTGACCCTTATTCGCCCAGTTCCACGGACACTTCGACCACGCCCTTGCGAGTCGCGGCCAGTGCCATGCGCCCGTGTTTGATCGCCAGGGCTTTTTCGCCGAACAGCTTGCGGCGCCAGCCCTTAAGGGCAGGGACGTCTGCGTTGTCATCGAGCACGATGGCGTCGATGTCGTCGGAACTGGCGATGATGCGGGTTGCCACGCCGTTGGCATCGGCGACGGCCTTCAGCCAGACTCGAAGCAGGTCACCGACAGCACCCTTGGGTGACGGGCCCCGTGGACGTTCGGCAATCTTGGGAAGGCTCGATTTGTCTGCCGCTTCCACCGATTTGATGATGGCGATTACTTCTGCCGCGGCAGATGACCGGCCGTAACCACGCGGTACGGCGCGAAGCTTTTCAAAGGCATCGGGCGTCGTGGGGCGCTGTATGGCCAGTTCGGCGATGGCGTCGTCTTTGAGTATACGACCGCGCGGCTGGTCGTTCTCCTGCGCTCGCCGTTCGCGCCAGGCGGCAATAGCCTGAAGGGCGGCCAGATCGCGGGGCTTGTTGACCCGGGCCTTTACCCGCTTCCATGCGACTTCGGGCTGAATGACGTAAGTGTCGACACTTTCCAGGATGGCCATTTCGTCGGCGACCCAGGCGCCGCGGCGCGTCTTTTCGATTTCGCTGCGCAGTTGTGCATAGATATCGCGAAGATGAGTGACGTCGGCCAGAGCGTAATTGAGCTGCTTTTCGGTCAGTGGGCGATGCGACCAGTCCGTAAAGCGCGAACTCTTGTCGATCTGTTCGCCGACCACTGAGCGCACGAGATTGTCATAGGACACCGAATCGCCGTGACCACAGACGCTGGCGGCCACTTGGGTATCAAAAATCGGGTGGGGGACGACGCCGAACAGCTTTACGAAGATTTCGATGTCCTGCCTTGCCGCATGGAACACCTTTGTCACATGTCGGTCCGCAAGAAGTTCGGCGAACGGCGCCAGATCGATGTCGTCGGCAAGGGGGTCGATGATGACCGCCCTGTCGGTGGTGGCAGCCTGGATGAGGCAGAGCTTTGGCCAATATGTCGTTTCGCGCAAGAATTCGGTGTCGACGGTCACGAAATCATAGGTCGCAGCGTCCTTGCAGAACGCTTCCAGCGCCCGCGTCGAAGTGATGACCTGCATTGAGTCGGTATCCAGTTCTAAAATAATGGGATGTCTGTTATCAGCATTGTTGTCCCATCGCAAAGTGCTATGGCGCATCGTGCTTGACATTGGGCACGTCACATGCGCTTTTCCGGCACAAATTCCCACTCCGTTCTCGAAAGACTTGTTGTGATGCATCGCTATCGTTCGCACACCTGCGCCCAACTCAAAAAGGCAGATGTCGGCTCGACCGCCCGGCTGTCAGGATGGGTGCATCGCATTCGAGATCATGGAGGATTGCTGTTTATCGACCTGCGTGACCATTACGGGCTGACCCAGTGTGTGATCGATCCGGATTCGCCCGCTTTCAAGCTGGTAGAAAGCGTCCGGGCCGAATGGGTTATCCGGGTCGATGGTGAGGTCAAGGCGCGCACGCCCGAAACCACCAACAAGAACCTGCCGACAGGCGAGGTCGAAGTTTTCATTCGCGATATCGAAGTGTTGAGCAAGTCGGCAGAACTGCCGCTGCCCGTGTTCGGCGAACCTGAATATCCCGAGGATATCCGGCTGCGGTATCGTTTTATCGATCTGCGCCGTGAAACGTTGCACGCCAACATCGTCAAGCGCACCAGGATCATTTCGGCGATGCGCAGTCGCATGTCCGACATCGGGTTCAGTGAATATTCCACGCCCATACTGACGGCCTCGTCGCCGGAAGGGGCTCGCGACTTTCTCGTACCCAGCCGCATCCATCCGGGTAAATTCTTCGCGCTGCCGCAAGCGCCCCAGCAGTATAAGCAGCTGCTGATGGTGGCCGGGTTCGATCGCTATTTCCAGATCGCGCCGTGCTTCCGTGATGAGGACCCGCGCGCCGATCGTCTGCCGGGGGAATTCTACCAGCTCGACGTGGAAATGAGCTTTGTGACCCAGGAAGAAGTCTGGGACACGATGGAGCCAGTTATCCGCGGCGTGTTTGAGGAATTTGCCGAAGGCAAAAAGGTTACTCAGGAATTCCCGCGTATCCCGTACGATGTGGCGATCCGCAAATACGGTTCGGACAAGCCAGACCTGCGCAACCCGATCGAGATGGAAGACGTCACCGAGCATTTCCGGGACTCGGGGTTCAAGGTGTTCGCCAATCAGATCGCAGGCGATCCCAAGGTCGAAGTATGGGCCATCCCGGCTCCGACCGGCGGGTCCCGTGCGTTCTGCGATCGCATGAACGCCTGGGCGCAGGGCGAGGGCCAGCCCGGACTGGGCTACATCTTCTTTAAGGATGGTGCCGGTTCGGGACCGATCGCCAAGAATATCGGTGAGGAGCGTACGGACGCCATTCGCGTTCAGCTCGGACTGGCGGACGGCGATGCCGTGTTCTTCGTCTGTGGTGTGCCGTCCAAGTTCCACGGATTTGCTGGCGCGGCGCGCACCAAGGTTGGCACCGATCTCGAACTTATCGACCTCGACGGCTATGCGCTGTGCTGGATCGTCGATTTCCCGTTCTATGAATGGGACGAAGAAGAAAAGAAGTTCGAGTTCGCGCACAATCCGTTCTCAATGCCTCAGGGTGGGCGTAAGGCTCTCGATGGCGAGGACCCGCTTTCGATCAAGGCCTATCAGTACGACGCCGTCTGCAACGGCTTTGAAATCGCGTCGGGTTCGATCCGTAACCAGGAGCCCGAAACCATGGTTGCCGCCTTCGAGAAGGTGGGGTTGTCGCGTCAGGACGTTGAAGACCGCTTTGGTGGACTGTATCGCGCGTTCCAGTATGGCGCGCCTCCGCATGGTGGCATGGCGGCGGGTGTCGACCGCATCGTGATGCTGTTGTGCGGTGTCCAGAACCTGCGGGAGATCACGTTGTTCCCGATGAACCAGCAAGCCGAGGATCTGTTGATGGGTGCGCCCAACGATGCATCCCCCCGGCAATTGCGCGAACTGCATCTCCGGCTCAATCTGCCGGCAGACAAGAAGAACGCCTGATAGGCGGCGGCGTAAATACGCCAGATTTAATGCGCAGTTAAAGTGTTGCCCGGTAGGATCGAATTTGAGGGTTCGATACATCCGGGCATTTTTTTGCGATCGCGTTTTTCACAAATTGTGCTGCTCGTCGTTGCGCTGCTGGCATTCCTGCCGGTGGTGGCGGTCGACCATGTGATCGACGGGTACGTCATGGCGCGGGAAACGACCGCGCTGCAGACGACCGTCGATGCCATTACTCACGATTCCCAACTCACCGTGCACGAGGGAATTCAATCGCTCCGACGCATTCTAGCCAACAGCCCCTCTTTGTGTGCGGCGACGTTTGTACAGAACGTCAACAGTGAGTTGGAGGGCAACCCGTTCCTCCGGCAGGTCATCGTCGAGAATAATGATGGGGTGCAATACTGCTCGGCGTTCGGCCACGCTGTGCAGTATCGGGTGCTTTCGGAAAATCTTACAATTCCTGGCCATACTGAAACGCTGAGCGTTATCAAGATCGATGGCAATGAGACGCCTCTGCTCAAGATAACCCAGTCGTTTGGGCGCGAGCGTACTGTCTCGGCGCTCGTGCTAGCGTCTCCAATGCTCATGCGCAACGATGTGCCGCTTCTGGGGCAGATCAGCTATTTGCAAGTTGCCCTGACGAGTGGGACGTCAATTCTGCTGCGCGGCGACGAGCGGATTGGCCAGGGGGCGAGCCGGGACGAGTATCTGTTCGCGCGATCTTTCGCTGGCGAAATACCGCTCAAGGCCGAGGCCGGCGTTTCATTTTCCGAAGTTCGCTCGGATTATTCGCCCCTCGATATCGGGTTTACAATTGCCGCGTGCTTTCTGGGTGCGCTCATTCTGGTCCTCGCAATTCAGTACACCCGCAAGGCCGATATCGTTGCTTTCGATCTTGAGCGCGCCATAATCGCGGGGGAGATGAAGCCGTATTATCAACCGGTCATGAATCTCAAGACAGGGAAGCTTATCGGGTGTGAGGTTCTCATCCGGTGGGTGAAGAAGAATGGCGAGGTCATTCCGCCGGGCGCGTTTATCGACTATGCGGAGATGTCTGGTCTTGCCATTCCGATGACGCTGAGCCTGATGGAGCAGGTCCGCTACGACCTTGAGGACATTTGCCGCGAGGTGTCGGACTTCAAAGTGTCGATCAATCTGTTCGAGGGCCATTTCCGCGACGGATCGATTGTGGAGGACATTCAGTCGGTCTTTGAAGGCAGCGGTATTTCCTACCGCCAGCTTGTCTTTGAAATTACCGAACGCCGACCGCTTGACGATCGCAATGCCGCGAACCGGGTCATGTCTGCCATGCACAAGCTCGGCGTGCGGATTGCCATGGATGACGCTGGGACGGGGCACTCAAATCTTGCTTATCTGCAGACACTTGGCATCGACATTATCAAGATCGACAAGATTTTTGTGGAGATGATAAAGGATGCCGCCCAGCCCGTGCCGGTGGTCGACGGATTGATATCGATGGCCAGGGAACTCGACATCGATATCATTGCCGAGGGTGTCGAAACCCAGGAGCAGGCGCTCTATCTTCGATCCAAGAACGTCGTCTTCGCGCAGGGCTACCTTTTCGCGGCACCCATGAAATTGTCTTCATTCCTTGTGCTGGCAAATGCGCTTAGACCGGCCGGGCGGGAAAGCAATCTTGAGCCGGGGTTGGCTGCCTGAATTTTGGGGTCGCCGATGGACCCGGGCCACGAATTTCCCTTGTGCGGAAAAGATAGCTCAGCAAGCCTTCCATTTTGTCGCGATTGGTGGCACGTATCTCGCCGCTAATCCGAGGAGACGGCATGACGGAAGAACCGCGCGATCCGCAGAAGGCGCTCAAAGAAGCTGCGCTGCATTTCCACCGATATCCAAAGCCTGGCAAGATCGAGATTGCTCCGACCAAGCCATTGGCGAACCAGCGCGATCTAGCGCTTGCCTATTCGCCGGGCGTTGCGGCGCCGTGCGAGGAAATCGCTGCCGATCCTGAAACGGCGGCGCTTTATACGTCGCGTGGCAATCTCGTTGCGGTCATCTCCAATGGCACGGCTGTTCTCGGGCTAGGCAACATCGGCGCGCTGGCATCCAAGCCGGTGATGGAAGGCAAGGCGGTTCTGTTCAAGAAATTTGCCGGTATCGATTCAATCGATATCGAAATCGACGAGCAGGATCCCAAGAAGTTCATCGAAACCGTTGCGCCGATGTGGCCGTCGTTCGGCGGTATCAACCTTGAAGACATCAAGGCCCCCGACTGCTTCGAGATCGAGGAAGCGCTGCGTGAGCGCATGCCGATCCCGGTGTTCCACGACGATCAGCACGGGACGGCCATTATCGTTGCCGCTGCCGTTCTCAACGGCCTCAAGATTGCCGGCAAGGATATATCCAAGGCCAAGATTTGTACTTCGGGCGCCGGCGCAGCGGCGATTGCTTGCCTGAACATGCTGATGGCAGTGGGTGCAAAGCGGGAAAATATCTGGGTTGCCGACCGCGAGGGACTGGTAACGACGCGGCGCGACAATTCGGTCGATCGCTGGCGCGGTGCATTTGCCCAGGATAGCGACAAGACCTCGCTGGCCGAGGTGATGCAGGGCGCCGACATATTCCTTGGCCTTTCAGCGGCCGGGGCGCTCAAGCGGGAGATGCTCAAGGACATGGCGGAAAATCCGCTGATCCTTGCGCTGTCCAACCCAGTCCCGGAAATCATGCCAGAGATCGCTCAGGAAGAGCGCCCGGACGCTATGATCTGCACTGGGCGGTCCGACTATGCCAACCAGGTCAACAACGTCCTGTGCTTCCCGTTTATCTTCCGTGGAGCGCTCGATGTGGGCGCCACTACGATCAACGAAGAGATGAAGGCGGCGGCAGCTCACGCGATTGCCAAGCTGGCACATGAGCCGGTGCTCGAGTCCGTTCCCGGTGCACCTTCCACGTTCGGCAGGGATTATCTTATTCCCAGTCCGTTCGATCAGCGCCTCATTTTGCGTATTGCGCCGGCTGTTGCAAAGGCGGCCATGGACTCAGGCGTTGCGCGGCGACCGGTTGCCGATTTCGACGCTTACAAAGACAGCCTCAATCGCTTCGTCTTCCGCTCGGGCATGGTCATGAAGCCGATGATCGAGCGCGCTAAGGGCGCCGGCCAGCGGATCGCCTTCGCCGACGGCGAAGATGAACGCGTGTTGCGGGCCACTCAGGTGGTTCTCGAGGAGGGAATTGCGCAGCCGATCCTCATCGGACGGCCGTTTGTCATCGAGCAGCGCATCGAACGTTTCGGGCTGCAACTGACGCCGGGCAAGGATTTCGAGATCATCAATCCCGAGGACGATCCGCGCTACAAGGAATATGTGGCCGAGTTTCACTCGCTGGTCGGCCGGTCGGGTGTCACTCCCGACACCGCGCGAACCATAGTGCGCACCAACACCACGATTATTGGCGCTCTTGCCGTCAAGCGTGGCGACGCTGACGGCCTGATCTGCGGTCTTCAGGGGCGCTACATCAAGCATGTGCGTGATATTAAATCCGTCGTCGGCCTGTCCGATGGCGTATCGGACGTGTCGGCCCTGTCGATGCTCATCATGCCACGCGGGGCGTTTTTCCTTGCCGATACCTATGTGAACATGGACCCGAGCGCCGACGAGATCGTATCGATCACCCTGCAGGCGCGTGACCACCTCAAGCGCTTCAACATCGAAGCGAAGGCTGCGTTGCTGAGCTATTCGAATTTCGGCTCGCGTGAGGGTACGACGTCCGACAAGATGAAAACGGCCTACGACAAGCTCAAGATCGTTGCGCCCGACCTTATTGTTGAAGGCGAGATGCAGGGCGATCTGGCGCTAAACCAGGGGCTGCGCGAGCGCTACGTTCCCGACTCGGTGCTCAAGGGAGAGGCCAACCTTCTTGTGTTCCCCAATCTTGAGAGTGCGAATCTTTCCATGACGTTGCTCAAGGAACTCAATAACGCACTTCCGGTTGGCCCTATCCTGATGGGCACAAGAAACCCGGCGCATATTCTGGCGCCGTCGGTGACCAGCCGCGGCATCGTGAACATGGCGGCGATCACCGCAAACGAAAGTCTGGCGCTCAAGCGCTAGAGGCAAAAAGGGCGCTTGAAACCGGCCCAGCTTCAAGGAAGCTGGGCCGGTTTCAATTATTTTTTTGTCGCGCCCTTTTCTATTGGAATGCCGTTTCGGCAAAGGACCGAAGCTTGCGCGAGTGCAGCCTTTCAACAGGCTGATTGCGCAGGATCTCCATGGCCTTGAGCCCGATCAACAAATGCCGGTTGACCTGCGTGCGATAGAAATCCGACGCCATGCCGGGGAGCTTGAGTTCGCCATGCAGGGGCTTGTCGGAGACGCAGAGCAGGGTGCCGTAGGGCACGCGGAAGCGGAAGCCGTTGGCGGCGATTGTGGCGCTCTCCATGTCCAGCGCGATGGCGCGCGATTGTGACAACCGGCGGGTGATTTCACTCTGATCGCGCAACTCCCAGTTGCGATTGTCGATGGTGAACACCGTGCCGGTGCGCATGATGGCCTTGGTCTCGAGCCCTTCGAGATGGGTCACCTCCGCTACAGCTTCCTGCAGCGCGACCTGGATTTCGGCCAGGGCCGGGATGGGAACGGTCACGGGCAGGTCGTCGTCGAGGACGTGATCTTCGCGGACATAGCCATGGGCGAGCACGTAATCACCGAGGGACTGCGAGTTACGCAGCCCGGCGCAATGGCCCAGCATCAGCCATGCATGGGGTCGGAGCACGGCAATGTGGTCCGTGGCTGTCTTGGCGTTCGAAGGGCCAACGCCAATATTGATCATCGTGATGCCACGCCCGTTCGGCGCGGTCAGGTGATAGGCGGGCATCTGGGGTTGGCGGGCCGGGATGGCGCCGTTGGTGCCGCCGCCAAGCCGCGCGTTTGTGGTTATCACGTTGCCCGGCTCAACAAAGCTCTCATAGAATTCGTGACCTTCGCTCATCCACTGATGGGCCAGACGGGTGAATTCTTCGATATAGAACTGGTAGTTGGTGAAGATCACGAAGTTCTGGAAGTGATCGGGGACCGTGCCGGTATAGTGATTGAGCCGGTGCAACGAATAGTCGACACGCGGTCCGGTGAAGGCTGCGAGCGGGTAGGGGCCGCCTGAGGGTGGGATGAAGGTGCCGTTGGCGATCTCGTCGTCCATGTGCGCGAGATCGGGCACGTCGAACAGGTCGCGCAGTGGCACGCCGATATCGAGAAGCGTATCGCCCTCAACCCGTTCCTTGGGATCGACGGCGAAATGGAGCGGAATGGGCGTTTCTGATTCGCCGACCTCGATCTGGCCGCCGTGATTCTTGAGAATCAGGGAGAAATTCTCGATCAGGTATTTATGAAAGAGCGCGGGCTGGGTCAGCGTCGTCTGATAGAGGCCCGGGCTATGCAGAAAGCCATAGGCGAGGCGCGAGTTGGCCTGCTGCTGGAAACTCGTTGAAAGCACCTGAACCTTGGGATAGTGGGCGCGGATCTTGCCGGGGGGTACCTGTCCCTTGGTGAGATTGAGTAAATGGTCGCGGATGAAGCCCGTGTTGCGGTCGTAGATCTCGCAGACATACTCCCAAGCCTTCACCGGGTCTGTGAAAGATTTGAGTGGTATGGCGGGTGGAGTGACGAGTTTCATGCGCAAGTCCTGTTCTTGTTTTTGGTTTTAACCCCAAGGCATGCCAGTTTCGACTTGGCCGTGCAATGGTCTGCCATCCAAGCAGCATTTTATCACAGTTCGGTGATTGGGCCTTTTGTCGCCGCAATGGCACCCGATATTGGAGGTGTCTGCTGGACTGGCAAACGAGCCCATGCACTAGCGGACAAGCTTCCGCTGTAGTCCCCCAAGCCCTCAACAGCGCGGCGGGAGCGTTATGGAGACCGCAGTCGTCCGCCCGGCGCTGCGGTCTCTTCTTATGTTGTGGGATAGGTCGCCCGCATATGTTCGACCGACCGGCTTATGAGCTCCTCGAGGACGCTCTCATCGATATCGGACAGTTTCTTTATGTAGAGGCATGACTTGCCGGTCGAGTGCTTGCCGAGCCGCGTCATGAGGGATTCGTACTGCGAGAATCCGGGCATCACATAGATCGTGAGATTTGCCTTGCGCGGCGACAATCCGGTGATCGGCCAATCAGCGGGCTTTTTGGTCGTGTTGACGTAAGTGTAGGTTCCAAAGCCGATGATGGAGGGCCCCCACATGACGGGTTCGGCGCCGGTTATCTCGCGCATCATCTCGACGACAGCCCAACAATCGTGCCGCTTCTGGTCGGATTCGACCGCTTCAATGAATTGGGCGACCTTCTGGTCGGTGGGGTGGGTCTTGAGTTCGGACATGGCACCTCTCCATTTACTTGAAGCTGACCAGTGTCTCAGGATCGACTTCGCCGTCATACTGGGCGTCGACGTCGTATCGTATGAGAACGAACTGGCCCTCATCGAACCTCCATGTGCCCGCTGAAAAGGCATCGCCAATGCCGCGCCAGAGGGCGTGGCTGGTGATCGTTTTGGTCTCGGGATCAAATTCGGAATTGGTAAGCAGCAACTGGGTGCCGTAACCCGTCATCGGCATTTCGAGAACCGCGCCCTCGAAATCGTCATTCTCATAGACAACATCGAACTGGGGCGTGGCGAAAGCTATGGGCACCAACCCCTCGTACTCTGTCTCCAGATAGTACATGTGGTTCACGTTGTAGGCACCCGAACCACAGAAAAACTTGTATAGCGTGGCGGTCTGGGGCGTGTCCGAATATTCGGCTTCCCAGGTCAGGGCCCACGTTTCGTTTGGGTAATACTCAGCAGCAGCGGAGTCCTCGAGCCCATAGCAAAGGTCCGGGAAGCTCTGGGTAAAACGCGCAAACGCGTCGCTCTGGGTCAAGGCATTGTCTTGCGCAAAGCCTGTCGCGGGCAGGGTGCCTACAAGCAGGACTGTGGCCAAAAGTCGAGTGGTTCGCATTGATGTGCCCTTCGATGATCCAAGCGCTAGAGTGCCGGAAAACGGTATTTCCTTAAAGCTGGAAGTTGCCGTTGCGGCGCTGCGGAAATATGTGCTAACCATCGAGTCGTTCGACAGGGGTGCTCCGTATTGCCGGGGCTGAGAGGACGGCGCAAGGCCATCTAACCCTAAAGCTGATCTGGATAATACCAGCGGAGCGAGGCGAAGATGAAGTGCGGCGCACAACTCTCCCTTTATGTCATGGCGGACGATTTCGTTCGCGTAATCCTGTCCTCCCTCGACGCCATCGCGCCCTATCGGGATCGCTTGAGCATCGAGACGGACGATATCTCGACGCTTATCGTCGGGCCGCCCGACTTGATTTTTCCGACCATGCGGGACCTGTTCGTTGCCGCTGCATCGAGCGGGCATCATGTGGCGATGCATGCCACGATCTCCCGGGGGTGTCCCGGGGAGCCGGATATGGACATCTGCGAGCCCGCACAACCATCGGCCTTCCACGACGACCTTGAGGCCCGCAAGGTGGGTGCCGCCCAGGCGGTGGCAGATGCGCCCATGGCCGGTCAGCGGGTCGCAGTCCAGTTTTCGCTCTATCCGCTCGGTCCGACCGACTACATGGACGAAATTTACGGCTGCATCGATTTCCTGAAGGCCTCTCCGGTCTTCGATCGGGCCAAGAACTACTGCACGCGGCTTGCCGGTGATGCAGGGCCGGTCTTTGAGGCCCTGTCGCAAGCCTGGCTGAGTTTTGGCGATCCGAATGCACATGTCGCCATCGACCTGACTGCCTCGGTCAATAGCCCGTCCAAGGACGCGGCTGCCTGATTTTTCCGTGGGGCGCGGTCCCACGGTGTTCTTTCCCACATCGATATCAAAGGAGGGCAGCACATGTCCCAATTCGCACCTGAAACGTGGCGCTGGACGCTGCGCGAAACACTTGTCGTGGCCGTTTTCGGGGCCGCTTTTGCCGTGCTCTATCTGGCCTGGGTCCAGGTCTGGCTGGTCAGCCAGGCGGTGTTCGGGCCGGTGACGATGGATGTTTTCATGGGGTTCTGGTTTTCCGCTTCCATCGTCGCTGCTGCCATCATCCGCAAACCCGGTGTGGCGTTGATGGCCGAGGTGCTCGCCGCCGGCATCGAAATATTGCTGGGCAGTCCGGCCGGCCTGGGCCTGTTGATCGCCGCCGTGGTGCAGGGGCTTGGAGCCGAGCTGGTTTTTGCTGCGCTGGGCTGGAAGCACTACCGCTTGCCGGTTTTGATCGCCGCGGGGATGGGGGCCGCCGTGACGAGTTTCATCTACAACTGGTTCCTGTTCGACTATGGCGCACTGGAGCCCTGGCTGGTCGGAGCGATGTTTGTCATCCGGCTTATCAGTGGCGCTTTGCTGGCGGGTGTTCTGGGACATCTGATCGTTGAAGCTCTTTATCGTACGGGGGTTCTCAGAGGGCTGCGCATCGATATCGAGCGGCGTGGCGCCGGTTTAGCAGCGCAGGCGGCCCAATGAGCCTGGCGCAATGGGAAGGGGTGTCGATCCGATACCCCTTCGCCAACAATGACGCGGTCGGGCCGGTCGACATAGCCATCGCGCCGGGCGAGAGGGTCCTCTTGCTTGGGCCCTCGGGGTCGGGCAAGTCGTCTCTGATGCTTTCGCTGACCGGGCTAATCCCCAACGCCGTCCCAGCGAGCGTTTCGGGGGAGGTCCTACTTAAGGGTGCTTCGGTGTCCGGTCGTAGCGCGGCCCAATGGGCCGATACCGTTGCCCAGTATTTCCAGAATGCCGACGAAACGTTGTGCGGGATGCGCGTGGGCGAGGAGATTGCTTTCGCACTGGAAAACCGAGGGATGGAGCCCGCGATGATCCGGGAGCGAGTTGGAGCCGTTCTCGACCGGCTGGGATTGCCGCTGGCGTGGCAAGGCCGGCGCAGCGCGGCGCTTTCGGGAGGCGAGCGCCAGCTTGTGGCGCTGGCTGCCGTGCTGGCGCAGGAAACGCCGATCCTGATCGCCGATGAACCGACGTCGCATCTGAGCCCGGCGGCGACGGCCAAGGTGCATACGCTGCTGTCAGACCGGGACGCGTTTGAGGCTGTGCTGGTAATCGACCATCGGCTGGACGGGCTGATCGATGCAATCGACCGCGTCGTGGTGCTTGGCGAGGACGGGGCTGTGCTGGCGGATATGCCGCCGGGGCCGCTGTTTCGGGAGCGCGGCAAGGATCTTGTGCGCTCTGGTATCTGGCGTCCTGGATTTTCGGCTCTTGATGACATGCTTTGTGCGATCGGACTTGGCTCGGACAAACCGCCATTGTCGTTTTCGGATGTGCTTGCCCCATTCGAGCCGGGTGCTGGCAATGTTGCTGCTATGGCGGCGGCCCGGGTGGTCGCGCGCCGATACATTGACCAGCGCGTCAGCAGCCCTTCGGCGGGTGGAGAAATCATTGCGTCACTGCGGCAAGCCGATTGTGCGCCGCCCATGGCGCCCGCCGTTCTGAAAGGCATCGATCTCGATATTTGCGAGGGGGAAATCCTGGGGCTCGTCGGGCCCAATGGGGCAGGTAAGACGACGCTGGCGGCCAGTCTTGCCGGCGTGCTGCGGCTGCGTTCCGGGCGCAGGGATGGCCCGATGGCGGGCATTGCCTTCCAGAACCCGGAGGCCCAACTGGTCGCTGCCAGCGTGCGGGAGGAGATTTTGGGCGCTGTGGGCAACAGCGAGGATGGCCGAGCGGAGGCGGTGTTGGCGCAGTGGGGGCTCGCCGCGCTCGCGGACCGGCATCCCTTCGAACTTTCGTTCGGACAGAAGCGCCGGCTGGCATTGGCTACGCTGGACGCGAGTGCGCGCTGGCCGTTCGTCGTTTTCGACGAGCCGTTTTCCGGCTTGGACGCCGCAGGCGCCGCGATGGTAGCGGACCATCTTCTTGATCTCAAGCAAAACGGGAAAGGCGTGGTCCTTGTCACCCACGACATGGATATGGCGGTGAAGCTGTGCGACCGGGTCGCAGTTGTGGCTGGGGGCGGGATTGTTGCCGCCGGGCGGCCAATGGAGGTGCTGGCGGACGCCGCATTGCTCGAAGGGGCTGGGCTGGCGCGCCCGAGTTTCGCGCCGGTGCTTGATTGGCTGGATCGTACCGAAATGGCGGCGCCTGTTCGGGCTGCGGGTTGAGGCGCGATGGCTGCCCTGTATGAAAAGTTTGCGCATGCTCCGTTGGGACGGCTCAATCCGCTGACGGTTTTTGCTGTCTGCGTGTTGTTTTTTGCTGGGGTGGCGACCTCGTTCAACCCGGCATTCCAGCTATCGGTTATCGGTGTTGTCGCGTTGGTGCTTGTCGGCATTCAGCGTGTGCCGCCGCTTTTGCTTCTGGCTCTGATGGTGCCGTTCATTCTGTTCGGCATGGGATTTGTCACGACCAATCTGCTGTTCCGTCAGGACAGTGATTTTGCCATGCATATCGCGAGCGGGGACAACAGCGGCGAGGCGCTTTCGGCGGGGCTGACGCTGAGCTTGAGGGCGCTGGCGATCGGATCGATTTCGATCCTATTCGCGCTGAGCGTCGATCCGGGGGCGTTTGTCCGAGCGCTAATCGCCTATCTCAAGTTTCCGGTGCGGCTCGGCTATGCGCTGTTCGTGGCCATGCAGCTGGTGCCCGATCTATTGACCGAGGCAGCGCAGATGCGCATGGCGCGAGCGATGCGGGTGGGCAAGCCCGTGCGGCGCATCCCACGGCCGCGGGAGATGGCAGCGCTGGCTGTGCCCCTGCTGGCTTTTGCCGTCCGGCGGGCCGGACGGTCGGCGATTGCCATGGAAGCGCGGGGGTTCGGGGCGATCCCGGCACGCACCATGGTGGGCGTGCCGGACTTTTCATGGGCCGACCCGGCATTCCTTGTCGCAGGGTCGGCTGTGCTTGTGGCGTTGCGGGTGCTTTAGCCCTCGGCTTCGGGGGTTTCCGGAGCGGCGTCAGTGGCTGGTGCCGCAGGTGCGACGCGTGGGCCGCCGGGACGCTGGGGGGTCAGCTTTTCGAGCTGGGCGTCATCGAGGCTCCCGACGAACGCTTCGAAGGTGGGCTGGAGCGTTTCGAGGGCTTCGGCGCGGGCGGTGGTCATGGCAACCATGCCGGCAAAGCGGGCGACGAGATCGGGGGCTTCGGCATCTTCCTCGGCAACCGGGGCGATGTCGTCACGGGCCGCCTGAACGTCGTCGTAGACGTCAAGGGCCGCGAGGCGCAGATCTTCGAGCAGACCCTGCTGATCCTCGGTCAACTCGAGGAGATGGGTAAGGCGGACGGCGGCGATATCGATTGCTTCGGCGCCGCGATCGGATAGGAACATTTCGACAAGACCACCACCCTGGCCGCGATGGAAAGTGCCCATCTGATTGTTGCCACCGGGGCGGAAGCTGCGCGCGCCATCGGTATGAATTTGCTGGATGCCAGCACTGTCGCGGGCGCCGCCGAAGGGTTGTGCGAGGGCCGGGGCCAGCGTGGCGGCGCCGATCGAGGCGGCGGCGATGGTGATGATCGCGGTCCGTGTCAGGGTTTTCATTTATCGTCTCCTTTGCATGGGCGGCGCGTTTGTTGCGCCGATGGACAGGAGACTAGGGGATGCAACCTCACGACAGACTGTCCGGCAGATGAAATGTTGGACAGGATGGTAAGGCAATAAAAAGGGCCGGGGATAAGCCCGGCCCTTGTGTATTTTGTCGCGCTCAGTTCGCCCATTCGCCCTTGCGGAAGACCGGGACGCGTTCGCCGTCCTGGGTGATGCCGTCGATATCCATTTCGTCCGATCCGATCATCCAGTCGATGTGGATGAGGCTTGAATTGCCGCCCTTTTCGGTGACTTCATCTTCGGTGAGCTTGTCACCATCGACGAAGCATTCGGTGTAGCACTGGCCCATGGCGATGTGGCAGGCGGCGTTTTCGTCAAACAGCGTGTTGTAGAACAGGACGCCCGACTGGCTGATCGGCGAGGAGTGAGGCACCAGCGCCACTTCGCCCAGACGGCGGCCGCCCTCGTCGGTGTCGAGGACCTTGTTCCAGACGTTTTCGCCTTTGGAAGCCCGCACTTCGACGGCAACGCCATCCTTAAAGACCATCTCGATGTTTTCGATCACCGAACCATTGTGGGCGAGCGGCTTTGTTGCGCGCACGGTACCGTTGACGCGGCGGGCGTGGGGAGTGGTGAAGACTTCCTCGGTCGGGATGTTGGGATTGCAGGTGATGCCGTTCTTGGCGAGCGATGCACCACCGGCCCATTCGTGATTGTCAGCGAGGCCGACGATGAGGTCGGTGCCCGGCGCCTGGAAATGAAGATCGCGGAATTTCATCTGGTTGAGCCAGTCGCGGCGGGCGTGGATATCGGCGTTGTGCTGGCTCCATGCGGCGACGGGATCGGCCTGATCGACGCGGGAGGCGGCGAAAATGGCATCGGCCAATTTGGCGATGGCTTCGTCCTCGCCAAGATCGGGGAAGACCAGCTTGGCCCATTTGGGGTTGGGGTAGGAAACGATGTTCCAGTTGATCTCGAACCCGGTGATCTTCTTGATGGCGGGCTTGTAGGCTTTTGAGTTGGCACGGTTGGCGCGGGAGACCTTTTCGGGGTCCTGTTCGGCCAGCATCATGGGGTTGTCGCCGGAAATGGCGAGGCGGGCCGTGTTGGAGCCGAAGGCCTTGGCCATGCCCTCGTAAAGCCAGTCTGCGGCGTGATCGAAGGCGTCGTCATTGGCGTGCTTGTAGCGGGCGAGGGTGGCTTCCTCGTCCGAGTAGATGGTGGTGACCAGACCAGCGCCAGCCTTGTAGGCGTGTTCGGTGATCTTGCGCACCAGCGGCAGGGCCGTCAGCGGTGCGGTGATGAGCAGATCCTGACCGGCTTCGAGCCCAAGGCCGGTATGAACGGCGACCTGGGCGAGCTTGTCGAGCTTCTCCTCGTTGACGGGAGCGTTGGAACGCGAGTCGGACATGATGGGTCTTCTTTTGTTTTGGAAATGACTCAGGTTGAACGGGGAATCTATCGGTTTGACAGCGGTGGCGAAAGGGTGTTCTGGGCAGGCCATGGACAAGCGTATCGCAATCATCGGGGGCGGCCCCGCAGGACTTATGGCTGCCGAGGTGATCTCGGGGGCCGGATATCCCGTCACGGTTTACGAGGGGATGCCGACGGTTGGACGCAAACTGCTGATGGCGGGCAAGTCCGGGCTCAACCTAACCCATGCCGAGGCGATGGGGGATTTCTTTTCCCGGTTCGGTGACGCGAAAGAGCGGTTGGAGCCGATGCTTGGCGCGTTCGACAATGAAGCGGTGCGTGAATGGGCGGCAGGGCTGGGCAGCGAGACGTTTGTCGGGTCTTCGGGGCGGGTGTTTCCCACGGCGATGAAGGCATCGCCACTGCTTCGGAGCTGGCTGGGGCGGCTCGAAGGGCAGGGCGTTATTCTCCGGACGCGGCATCGCTGGGCGGGGTTCGAGGGCGAGACGCTGGTGTTTGAAACGCCCGAGGGTCGGCTGAGCGTTGAATGTGACGCAGTGGTACTGGCGCTGGGCGGGGCGAGCTGGCCAAAACTGGGGTCCGATGCGGCGTGGGTGCCCTGGCTCGAAGCGCGGGGCGTTGGCGTCGCCCCGTTCCGGCCGGCCAATTGCGGGTTCGATGTCGCCTGGAGCGAACACTTTATCGAACGGTTTGCGGGTGCGCCAGTGAAGGCTGTGGCCGTGGGTTCGAGCCGGGGGGAGTTTGTCATCTCCCGGCACGGGGTCGAGGGGTCGCTGATCTATGGCCAATCGGGGGTGCTGCGCGACGCGCTGGAGGTGGGGCCGGCCGCGTTGGTGCTCGACCTGGTGCCTGACCGGACGCGCGAGCGGCTCGAGCGCGATCTGGCGCGGCAGCCGGCCAAGGCGAGCCTTTCAAACCGGTTGCGCAAGGGCGCGGGGCTTGATGGCGTCAAGGCCGGGCTGGTGAGAGAGCTGACCTCCGAGGCGGTGCGCGGGGACGTTTCTGCGCTGGCCGGGGCGATCAAGGCGCTGGCGGTGCCGCTTTTGCGCCCGCGCCCGATTGCCGAGGCGATTTCGGTGGCGGGCGGCGTCGGCTGGAGCGGGGTCGATACGAGGCTGATGTTGAAGGAGCTGCCGGGGGTCTTTGTGGCCGGGGAAATGCTCGATTGGGAAGCGCCGACGGGCGGGTATCTGCTCTCGGCCTGTTTGGCCACGGGCCGCGTTGCGGGGCGGGGCGTGCTGGACTATTTCGGCGCGTAAGACGCGCGAAAGCGGCCGACGGCCATAAGCCCCGGTTTATATAAGTGGCCCAATTGGGCGGCGAACGGCGAAGCAAGCTTCATCCGAAATTTGGTAGTCAAGCGAAGCCAGCTTCGCCGTTCACATCCGGGGTTTTTGGCTTATGGCGGCGTCCCGGGCTGGGGTTTGTTGGTCTTTGGTGGGTCGGTTGGTCGAACCGGAAAAGTGAAAACCACTTTTCCTGCCAACCTCCCGAGTCCCCCAAACAACCGGTGCCCCTCCGGGTTTCCCCGGTACGACGTGGATTTTACTCCTCGTCCGGCCATCCGTCCGCTTTGGGCCTCCGCTGGGGCGACCCCCATCGGACCCGGATCGACCTGTCGGATGGGATCGAAGTGCCCGGAGGCCGATGCGACATGGGCTCCGCCGCATGCTCCTCCAATTTTCAATCCCGTCCTCACCGGAAGCTCGTATGCATCTTCGCCCTGGTGCGGTCGTGAGGGGAGAATGGCATGACCCGCTGAGGGCGGGGATAAGTATTTCGAGCGATTTGAACGAGGGTATGCCACATTAGCGGATGGCCGGGGCTCGTGCCGTGTGCGATGCGCGAGGACAATCCCTTTCGGCCGATTGCAGGAGGGAAACAGATGGAACTGGGCGCATTTTCCGTCAGTCTGGCGGTCAAGGACATCGGCGCTTCGCGCGATTTTTACGAGAAACTGGGCTTTTCGGTGTTTGGTGGTGACGCCGAGCAGGGCTGGCTCATCATGAAATCACCGACGGCGGTGATCGGGCTGTTTCAGGGGATGTTTGAAAAAAACATACTGACATTCAATCCCGGCTGGGACAGCGATGCGCAGCCGGTTGGCAGCTTTACCGACATACGCGAGATCCAGAAGTCGCTGAAGGCGGCCGGCGTGCGCTTCGAGCAGGAGGCCGACGAGACCGGCAGCGGGCCGGCCAGTTGCACGTTGCTCGATCCGGACGGCAACGCCATCCTGATCGACCAGCACGTGTGAACGATAATTGGACCGAACGGTTGAACTGGCGGGCAGGGCGCTTAAATCTTGACGTATAAGTAATGCGTGATGGAGACGATGATGGCCCGCCGCCAGCCCCAACCGATCAATGGTGAGAACGCCGAGGAAGCCGAAGCACGGCTGCGAAATCTCAAGCGCCGGTTCGGCCGCGTATCGGGCCGCTATGGGCGGCGCAGCGATCCTGCCTCAGACGACAGCGGCCCTGGTGGCGGACTGTCGCTCAGCGGGGCCGAGTGGGCGATCGCTGCCGGTTTGGTTGTGTTCCTGGCAATAGTGGGCGCGATGGCCATGGGATAAGCTGTGCGATGCAGCGCTGATGAACTTTGCTGTTGTTGCCGGTGCCAGGAACACAAGGCCCGACGTCTGTCCGAACATTGAGTATGACATTTGAATTAATTGATTTGGCTGATCCCGACGACTTGGCCAGGATCGGCAGAAGACTCGCCACCAAGCGAGCGGAAAACGCCAGGCGGAGCCGAGGTTTTTCCCGGAATTCGCTTCGCGGCGGCGCTTCCCCGGATGCGAAAGTTCCCTATGTTTTGACAATAATCATTATGTCCGGAAATCATCGTATGTTAATTTGGGGTCATCCGAGGGGGCGAAGGGCGAAATAATGACGGAAGAAAATGTCAGTATTGCTTTCGTTGACGACCATCCGATCTTACTTGAGGGCATGAAGACGCTTTTTTTGAACAAGGGGCACTTCAGTGTGGTCGCTTCGGGTTCATCAGCGAACGATGCCCGCAATATTGTGGATACGTATCATCCACAAATCCTCTTTATGGATCTCAGCATGCCCGGGGACGTTTTTTCGGTCATGACGGAGATCGTCCGAAAGTCCGACTTCACAAAGATCGTTGTCTTTACCGCATTCTCAAGCGTCGACTCAGCCATGCGTGCGCTCGAGGCCGGTGCGACCGGATTCGTTCTGAAGGGCGCGACTTTTGGTGAGCTGTTTGAAGCGGTGAGTTCGGTGCTGCGTGGCGAGATGTACATCACCAAGCTTTATGCCAGCCAGGTTCTTAGCGGTTTGCGCAATCGGACGCGGCAGGAAAGTGCCGATCGCGGGGTCGATCTCAGCGTACGCGAACGCCAGATCGTGGCCTATCTTCTTCAGGCGCGCACTAATCGCGAGATCGCCTGCAGCCTCTCGATCAGCGAGAAGA
This sequence comes from Rhizobiales bacterium UBA1912, assembly GCA_002337455.1. Classification (GTDB taxonomy): domain Bacteria; phylum Pseudomonadota; class Alphaproteobacteria; order Rhizobiales; family Devosiaceae; genus Pelagibacterium. The sequence goes on from DDGC01000027.1 coordinate 81,312, forward strand.
CGGTCAAGCGTTATATGACCAATCTGATGCAGAAGCTTCACGCGCGCAATCGCGTCGAGGTGGCCATGCAAGCCCAGAAGCTTGCGCAGTTCAAATCCGGCCAGCATCAGCTAGCGGTCAGCTAAGGCATTTTCGCTTTTCCCGCCAGGTCTAAGGATCGACCGGCAGCAGCACGCTGATGCTGACGCCGCCCTCCGGGCGCGGTTCGATGGAGAATTCGCCCTTTAGCGCGTTGACGCGATTTCGGATGCCGGCAAGTCCGAGTTGCTCGCGCCCACCCACCGCTCTCTCCTCGGCAGGCATCCCTGGTCCTGAATCCGATACAGTGATGCACAGTTGGCCGCCCGAAACCGTGGCGCGAACCTCGATATCGCCGTCTCCAGCGTGCTTGTAGGCATTGCTGAGCGCCTCCTGGACCACACGGTAGGCGCAGGTCTTGAGCGGCAGAGGCGAGTTCTTCGGCAGACTGGTGAAGTGTACGGCGACCTTTGTGCCGGTAAGTCCCTCGTGACGAAGCACTGCCAGTTGCAGGGCGCCGCGCAGATCGATGCTGGCGATTTCGGGCAGCACCAGCCCGGCCGAGATGGTGCGCAGTTCTCCAAGGACATTTTGTGCGATCAGGGCGCCGTCGCTGGTTGGCTCGATCTTGTCGTCCTCCTCGGCGGAGAGGCGCAACGTCAGCAGGCTCAGCATCTGGATGGGGCCGTCATGCAGATCGGCGCCTATGCGGGCGAGAAGCTGCTCGTTGGCCTCGCTGGCTTCGAGGCGCGCCTTGTCGGCGACCGCGCGCAGGCTCTCGTTCTGCTTGGCCATCAGGTCCGCTTCGGCGATGCGCTGGTCCAGCTGCCTGCGCTGGCTGGTGATGATCGAGCTGCCCCGCACAACCAGCAGGAACAAGATCCCGATCATGCCTGCCGTGGTGGCGCCGACAACGGCCCATGTGGAAATCCGGGCCCGCTCCAAATCCTCGGCGAACCAGGGCGCATGCTCATAATATTCCCCCACGGCGATGATCTCGCCGTCTTCGGCGGCGCGGAGGGGCGCGTAGATTTCGATAAGCGGCAACCCCATTGCGCGTTCGGAGGCGCCCTCCCGGTTGTCGAGCGCGTTGTAGGAAGCAACGATTTCGCCGCCGGCGGCCAGAGTCACCTCGGGGGCGTCGAACTTTTGCCCGATCAGATGCTTGCTGGTGCTGTAAATGACGGTCCCGTCGGTACGCCAGACCTTGACCGAGATCAGCCGTTCGCCGAGCGGGGTGTCGGCCAGCAACTGGTCAAGCCGCTCAATCTGGTTGGGCGCCATCACGCCATTCGGCGCCAGATCCTGGACGACAGGCTCGAGGAAAGTCTCCACAAACACCGAGCTCGATTTCGCGGCGCTATTGAGGGTGCTCGCGGAAATCCCGCTGGTGATCCAGCCGCCGAGAATGGCCATGCTCACACACAGCGCGCCGCCGCCCACGATCAGAAACTGGGCCGAGAGACTGAGTCCGCCGAGCCATCGGGGCAAGGATTTCAGGTGAGACCAAGGTCCCATCGAATTTGTCCCTTTGGTCGCATCGTTGGTGGGACCGGACGTCGCATCACTTCGCTCGACTATCGTAGCTTACGCCGATTGAAATCCGACGCGACACTAGCAGCCCTCAATTAACGTGTCACCTGCGCCGTGCCGGCGGGGGGAACATCATCAAAATGGCTGTTCGGCCGCCAACGGAGAGCGACAATGGTTACCTACATCAAGAGCGATCTGGAATTCATCCTCGAGCAGATCAAGATTTCCGAAGCGCACGTCCTCTATCTGGAAACGGACGGAGCAGAAGGAGCACCGCTGTTCGGCGAGAGCCTGAACGCCAACCCCGCCTCCATTCCGGCCTACAACATCGCCTGGGGCCTGCGCACCGTCGACGGCACTTACAACCACCTGCTTCCGGGCCAGGAAACGTGGGGGTCGGCCGACCAGGAATTTCCCGAGCTTTTGGAGCCGCAATATCGCACAGTTATTGCGATGGTCGATTTCGATGGCGACGGGCCCATGGCTCCCGTGCCGGTGCCGATGACCTATACACCGGGCGTCGATGCCGATGGACCAGGGCCGAACGCTACGCCCGGTGACGTCATCGATCCTTCGCTTCGCATCATCTCCAACCTGATCGTCGATCAGACGCTCGGCAATCCAGCAGCCATTCTGACGGCGCTGCAGGCCGCTGGCGTGGAAGACCCGGGATTGCTTATTACGGGGGAGATTTCGGCGGCTTACGCGCCCCTGCGCCAGTTTTTCATCGATGTCGCCGAAGCTGCGCGGATCGAAGCTTCGGCGGCTGCAGCCGCCGCTGCCAGCCCCGGCAATCTCATACTCCAGCAGGCTGCTGAGGATGCGGCGATGGATCTGGCCGCCGCGCAAGCGGTGCTCGATGCAGCGGCCAGCGTACCTGGTGGGCTCAACGAATTGCTCGATGCCAATGGTATCACGCTTGACGGTGCCAACCTGCATATTCCCAACGTCGCACCGGACGAAGGCTTGTCTGCGCCGTTCAACTCGTGGTTCACGCTGTTCGGCCAGTTCTTCGATCACGGGCTGGATCTCGTCAACAAGGGCGGCAGCGGGACTGTGATGATCCCGCTCCAACCCGATGATCCGCTCTATGTCGAGGGCAGCACGACCAATTTCATGGTGCTGACCCGTGCAACGCGGGGCGCCGGTCCTGACGGCATCATGGTCGACGACCCTTTGACCGCGATCGATGAGTCTGCCGACAATATCGGTCCCATCAACACCACGACTCCGTTCGTTGACCAGAACCAGACCTATACCTCTCATCCTTCTCACCAGGTGTTCCTGCGCGAGTACGCCCCATCCGCCAACGGCCCTGTTGCGACCGGCAGGCTGATCGAGGGGGCAAACGGCGGCATGGCGACCTGGGCCGAGGTCAAGGCACAGGCTGCCGATACCCTCGGCATTTTGCTGACCGATCTCGACGTGGCCACCGTGCCTCTGCTTCGCACCGACCCCTATGGCAATTTTATCCCGGGTGCCAACGGCATGCCGCAACTCGTGGTCGGGCTCGGGTTGGACGGGATACCCAACACCAGCGACGATATTGTCGTTGAGGGCGTCATCGGTGCTCCTGTGGATCCCACCGTTGTCGGCGCCGTTCGCACCAACAGTGCCTTTCTAGTCGATATCGCGCATACGGCGGTGCCAGACGGGCTGGAGGATGGGGACACCGAAATCGGGGGCAATATTCCCGAAGACGGGTTCTACGACGACGAGCTGCTCGATGCGCACTTTATCGCCGGTGATGGCCGCGCCAACGAGAACGTTGGCCTGACCGCGGTTCACCACGTCTTTCACGCCGAACACAACCGGCTCGTCGAACACACCAAGGAAATGGTGATCGCGACGGGTGATCTCGACTTCATCAATGAATGGCTTACCGATCCGGTCGTTGCGGTTCCGGCCTCACCTGACGGGCTGGCATGGGATGGCGAGCGGGTGTTTCAGGCGGCCAAGTTCGGCACCGAAATGCAGTATCAGCACCTCGTTTTCGAGGAGTTTGCCCGCAAGGTTCAACCGACGATCAACGCGTTCCTTGTGCCCGACGGTTTCGACATCACCCTTGATCCCTCGATCGTGGCCGAATTCGCCCATGTGGTCTATCGGTTCGGCCATTCGATGCTGACGGAATCGATCGACCAGTACAGCCCCGAATTCGTGCCCAATCATATCAGCCTGATTCAGGGGTTCCTTAATCCGACGGCATTCACTGGACCGGGATCGACAATTCTCGACGAAGTCGCTGCCGGTGCGGTTATCCGTGGCATGACCAGACAGGTCGGCAACGAGATCGACGAGTTTGTCACCAGCGCGCTGCGCAACAACCTTCTGGGCCTGCCGCTCGATCTGGCGACCATCAACCTCGCTCGCGGCCGTGACACCGGCGTTCCCTCGCTCAACGAGGCCCGCCGCAGCTTCTACGAGGCTACCAATCAGGACGTGCGCCTAAAGCCCTATGAAAGCTGGGTCGATTATGCCGGACATCTCAAGCATGAAGCTTCGATCATCAACTTCATTGCGGCATACGGCACTCATGATCTGATAACGGGCGAAGCCACTGTCGACGGCAAGCGCGCAGCTTCGATGGCAATCATCTTTGGTACCGAGCAGGGAGTTGATGATGACGGCGACGGCATTGTCGATCGTATGATCGCACCGCCGGCGGACGCGCAGGATTTCCTCTACGGGTTGGGTGACTATGCCGACGACCTCGGTGGGCTCGAAAATGTCGACCTGTGGATCGGCGGGCTCGCCGAAGAGATCATGCCGTTCGGCGGCATGCTCGGCGCCACGTTCAACTTCGTCTTTGAAGTGCAGATGGAAAATCTGCAGAGCGGGGACCGCTTCTACTATCTGCAGCGCCTCGATGGTCTGCACCTGTTCGGCGAGATGGAGAACAACTCCTTTGCCGGCATGATCATGCGCAACACCGACGCCGCACACCTGCCTTCGGATGTCTTTTCGACGCCGGGCTTCATTCTCGAGGTCGACCAGACGCGGCAGTTCAATCCCGATACCGGTGTGTATCTGCCGGGCGACGATGGCGTGCTAGGCGATGATCCGCTCACCGTCGGCATCGACGAGAGCCTCGACGATGTTGTCGATACCAATGCGGATCCGGCGGGCGGAGGTATCCTTACGCCTCTGGTCGTTCGCAACAATCCCGCGACGCCGGGCGCCGACACGAATTATCTGCGTTATACCGGCGGCGACCATGTGGTGCTCGGGGGTACTGACCCCGGCAACGCCTCAAATCCGAGCGGCAATGACATCATCATTGGCGGCATCGGTGACGATACGCTCTACGGGGATGGTGGCGACGACCGTCTGGAAGGTGGCTTCGGTAACGACATCATCAATGGTGGTGACGGCGACGACATCATCACCGACAGCGGTGGCGACGATAACATCAAGGGCGGCGCCGGTAACGACGTCATTCACGCTGGACCGGGTCTCGACCTGGTGCTCGCGGGTTCCGGCCAGGATTTTGTGTTCCTGGGCACCGACGAAGGATCGGAGGTGTTTGCCGGTGAAGGTAACGACTTTATCTACGGCAACAAGAACGCCGAACGCATCCTCGGCAACGAGGGCAACGACTGGATCGAAACCGGTACCTTTGACGGTGCGCCGGGCGATAACTTTGACGAGATATTCGCTCATGACGACATCGACGGACACGACGTGTTCCTCGGTGATGGCGGGTTTGACGAGTTCATCGGCGAAGGTGGCGACGATATCTTTGTCGGTAGCCCCGGTCGCGGGAAGATGGCCGGCATGTCTGGCTGGGACTGGGCGACCTACAAGGACAACGCTTTCGCGGTGAATGCCGATCTTTCACTTCCGATCGTCTTTGACGAAGCGCCTACGTTTCCGGGCAATGCGGCCCTTGATGAATACCAGTCCGTGGAAGGACTGTCAGGCTCGGCTCATGACGACGTCCTGACCGGAACGAACCTGCTTGCTGAAGATCGCCTGCCGGTCGATCCCATCACCAACCCCTCGGCTGGACTGGAGGGCTATCGCGGCAGCGCGATTGACGCCGAGTCCATAGCCCTGATCTCCGGATTGCAGGAGGTTCTGGGGGCAGGGGTCACCGAGTTCAGCGCCGGTGAAATCATTCTCGGCGGTGCCGGCAGTGACATCATGAAAGGCCAGATGGGCGACGATATCATCGACGGCGACAAGTGGCTCGACGTGCAAATCGGCGTCTTTGCGGTTGGCGATACCAACCACACCGGAGAACCGCTGGAGTTGCATGACTCCATGACGACACTCGCTCAAAGAATGTTCTCGGGCGAACTCAATCCAGGTCAGCTCTCCATCGTCCGCACCATCAGGCAGGCCGATGGGGCAGATGATCTCGATATCGCCGTCTTTGGCGACGTGATGGAGAACTACGAGATCACCTTCAACCCCGACGGATCCATAACGGTGGAGCACGTCGACGTCTCGGACGATCTCGAATCCGACGGCACCGACACCTTGAGAAATGTCGAGATCCTGCGCTTTGCAGATCAGGACTTCTCACTCAACGTTGCGGCGACCGGCATGCCGGTGATCAGCGACACAACGCCGACCCAAACGTTCGACCTGACGGCGGACACTTCGGGAATTGCGGACCTCAATGGGCTCGGTGCCTTCTCGTTCCAATGGCAGTCATCGCTCGACGGGACGACCTGGAATGACATAGGGGGTGCCAACACCGACTCCTTCACCCCGACTGCGGGCGAGATCAACATGCAGCTGCGGTTGGTCGTGACCTTCACAGATGGCGGTGGGTCGCTTGAAACTGTCATTTCCGAGCCGACAAGCGTGGTCGGGGCCGTCTTCAATGGTAATGGTGCCGCCAATATCTTCAGTGGCACAGCGGGAGAGGACTACGTAACCGGTGCCGGTGGTGCCGACACGCTTTCAGGTGAGGACGGCAACGACTTCATTCATGGTGGGGCGGGTGCGGACGTGATCTCGGGTGGTCTCGGCGATGATACCCTGATTGGTGGAGGCGGGGATAACACCATAAACGGCGACGACGGCAACGACACAATGACCGGCGGTGGCGGTATCGACACAATGGACGGTGGAGACGGCGACGACATCATGAGCGGCCGTGGTAGTGGCGATCAGATGTTCGGCGGTCTAGGCAATGACACCATGGCTGGCGAAGCCGGTTCGGATACCATTGACGGCGGAGCCGGCGACGACATCCTGGATGGTGGCGATAGCAACGATAACCTGATCGGTGGCGAAGGAAACGATATCCTTGACGGTGGCGCCAACAACAACGACACCGCCTTCTTCTCCGGACCGATCGGTAATTATGACATTGCGCTCAACGGAACCGGCGAAATCGTCGTTACCGATATGGTCGGGACCGACGGCGTCGATACCCTCACCAACATAGAACGCCTGAACTTCGGCGGGCAGCTTTTCAACATCGTCAACGGCACGAACGGCGCCGACAATCCGCTCTCAAGCGGCGGTGGGGCGCAGATCCTTCTGGGCTTTGACGGTGACGACACCATCAATGGTGGCGGCGGCAATGACGGCATTCATGGTGGGGCTGGTGACGATACCATCATCTGGTCTGCCGGTAGTGGCAGCGACATCGTCAACGGCGGAACCGAAGGGGCCGCAGGCGATGTGTTCCAGATAAACGGGGGCGGTGCGGCCGAGACGTTCAACATCTACACGCGTAACGCGGCCATCGCCAATATCGGTTACACCGGCAGTGCCGAGATTGTCATTACCAGGGCAGTCGGAGCCGGTGCGGCGGTCATTATCGCTCAACTTTCCGAAATCGAGGAACTGGTGGTCAACACGCTGACCGTCTCCTCGCCAGGTGGATCGGGTGGGGGTGTGGACGGCGGCGATACGATCGCTGTGTTCGGTGATTTCACCGAAACCAGCCTGAACATGAATACCATCACCATCGATGGCACTGCGGGGAACGACACGATCGACATTTCGTCCCTCGGTTCGGCGCACCGTATTGTCTTCAAATCCAATGGTGGCCAGGACACCATCATCGGGGCCCTGCGCGACCAGGATATCATCGAATTTCCGGCAGACGCCGTGCTTGCGGATTATGTAACGACACAAGACGAAAACGGTGTCGTGACCATGAGCAACGGCGTGCATTCGGTCAGCTATACCCCGGCTCCCGGCCAGTCTCCCCAGATTGGCGGCGCTGTCGACGCGGCAGACGATGGTCCTGTGGACGAGGTGCCCGACGCGGTTCCTGCGGCCGCGCAAATCGGTACGGCAGGAAACGACGTCCTGACGGGTACGGCCGTCGCTGACCATCTGATCGGCTTCAGCGGCGACGATGTGATCGTCGGGCTCGCCGGGGCCGACGTGCTGCTCGGGGGCGATGGCGCCGACTTCATTGCCGGTTGGGCCGGTGAGGATATGGTTTTCGGAGGTATCGGAAACGACACGATCCTTGGCGGCGACGATGCCGATCTCCTATACGGTGAGGACGGCGACGATCGCATATTTGCCGACGCCGGGGACGATCTCGTCAATGGTGGCAAAGGTAACGACACTGTTGTTGCCGGGGCTGGCAACGACCGTATCGTTGCCTCGGCAGATGACGGTGATGACGCCTATTTCGGCGATGAGATCAACGGTGGGAGCGGGATCGATACTCTCGACATGTCCTCAGTCTCCGCCGACGTTACCGTGGATCTCGGGACCGGCCTTGGCGGCTATGGCAGTGCCGCAAGTGCCCAGACGGGCTCGGATACGCTCTGGGGCATCGAGAATGTCGTGACGGGGTCGGGCAACGACACCATCACCGCCAGCGCGTCCGTCAACGTTATCGACGGCGGCACCGGCCAGGACGTCTTCGTCTTTGAGTCAGCCGCCGCCGCCAACGGCGACACGATTGTCGGCTTCGAGGCGGGCGATAAACTCGATCTCAGTGCCATCGACGCTGATTCCGGAACGGCCGGGAACCAGTCCTTCACCCTGGTCAATGGCGGGCAGATCACCGGTGTCGGTCAGTTGCTGGTGAGCCACGAAACCCGGGATGACGGCGACTACACCGTGGTTGAAGGGAATGTGGGCAACGGCAACGAGGCGGACTTCAAGATCAGCCTCAAGGGAACCCACGACCTCACGGGCACCGACTTCTCGCTCTAGATCCATTGCGGCAGCCCCCCGGGGGCTGCCGCACCTCTGTTTTCCACTTGGGTCTAAGGATTTCGGAAAATGCGTACATCAAACGTCAGGGCACTATCGGAGCGTCGCGTGGACGACGCACTCAAGCAAGAGTTTCGCGGCATCACGGCGTACCTCTTCACCGTTTCCGGCCTTATCAACATACTGGCGCTCACGGGTGCCTTCTACATGCTCCAGATCTATGACCGCGCGCTCACCAGCGGCAGTGTGCCGACCCTGCTGGCGCTTTCGGCGCTGGCGGTCGGCCTTTATCTTTTCCAGGGCCTGTTCGACATCGTGCGCTCGCAGGTACTGGTGAGGGTGGGAGCCAGGCTCGATCGTAAATTCGCGCCGCTCGCCCATCAGGTTGCAATCGACATGCCTCGCTTTGGCTTTTCGACCCCGGAGTCGCTGGAGCGTGGTCGCGATGTCGACAATCTGCGTGCCTTTCTCGGCAGTCAGGGCCCCATGGCGCTGTTCGATATGCCGTGGATGCCGATCTACGTCCTCTTTGTGTACCTGCTTCACCCACTGCTCGGCGCTTTGACGCTGGGCGGAGCAGTGATCCTGGTGTTCCTTGCCATCCTGGGTGAACTGCTGTCGCGCCGGCTTGCCAATGACACTCAGCAGGCAATGATCAGCCGCAACGCGATTGCCGATTCCAACGCGCGCAACGCCGAGATTCTCAAAGCCATGGGCTTTGCGTCCCGGGCCATCGAAAACTTCAGGATCGCCAACAGCGAGCACCTCAAGCTTCAGACCAAAGGCAACGATGTCGTTGGTACGCTCGGCGCGATCTCGCGGGTGCTGCGCATGCTGCTACAATCGGCGATACTCGGGCTCGGCGCCTATCTGACGATCCAGGGCGATCTTTCGGCGGGCGCCATCATCGCCTCGTCCGTTGCCGCGACCCGGGCGCTGGCGCCGGTCGATCTGGCCATCGGCAATTGGAAAAACGTTGTTTCGGCCCGTAATGCCTTCAAACGGCTGCGCGATACCATGATTGCCATTGGAGAGGCGAAGCCCCCAATGACGCTGCCGCCACCCGCCACGTCCCTGCGGGTCGAAATGCTTACGGTAGCCGCGCCCGGCTCGGGCCGCATACTGCTGACGGACGTCGGATTTGAACTCAAGGCCGGGCAGGCTCTCGGAATCATAGGACCGAGCGCCGGCGGCAAGACGACATTGGTCCGGGCGCTCGCCGGCATTTGGCCGCCCCTGCGCGGTGCGGTGCGCCTCGATGACGCCGACCTGAACCAATGGCCGGACGAAACGCTCGGAGGTTTTGTCGGGTATCTCCCTCAGGAGGTGGCGCTTCTCAATGCCACGATCGAGCAGAATATCTCCAGGTTTGCGCCGCAGCGCGATGGTGCGGGGATCGTAAGGGCGGCCAAGGCCGCCGGTGTCCACGAGATGATCGTGCGCCTCGAAAACGGATACGACACGCTGCTCGGTCCGCACGGCGATGCTCTTTCGGCTGGACAGCGCCAGCGTATCGGGCTGGCGCGAGCGCTCTACGGCGATCCTTTCCTGGTCATCATGGATGAGCCGAACTCGAACCTGGATGGCGAGGGCGAGGCGGCGCTGACCGAAGCGATCAAGGGTATCCGGGCGCGCGGCGGCATTGCCATCGTCGTCGCCCACCGGCCGAGCGCGCTCGCGGCGGTCGATCTGGTGGCGGTGATCCAGAATGGGCGAATGACCACTTTCGGCCCCAAAGAGGAAGTCCTTGCGCCTCATCGCGTGACGTCTATGCCCGAGCGCCCGTCAAGGGAGGTGACGGCATGATCGAGGTAAAAGGCACGCGCCAAACCGAAGCCGAGGGACCTGCCACAAGCGATCGCTATGCGTTTGCCGACGCGCAGGGCTTGAGCAGGATACCGATGTTGTTCGGGCTGCTTATCACCGGCATTGTCGCCTATCTGAAGCTGGCGCTGACGCCGGCGCAGGCGGCGCAGCCAACCGATGCGCCGACCCCGGAGCCCGAGCAGGAATTTGCGATCCAGCCCGCAGCGTCCAACGCGCCCGAACAACTGGATGATTATCGCAAAAAAGCGGGCGTCGCGGACGCGCCGCATCACCTCGCGCCACCGCCACCACTGGATCCGGATTCGCATATCAGCAACGTCATCGGCTTTCCCGGCCCGCGCTTTGCGCTCGCCGACTCCTCGGTCATCGACTTTTCCGGTCCGGGGCCGGCGTCGGTGACTGGCGGTGCCGGGCAGAATGGGACGCCGAAGACCCCGTCGGCGATCCTTCCACCGGCAAGAGACGATTTGCCGCCTGATGAGCCGCCTCCCGCGCCCGGGCCGGTCCCGTCGCCCGGTGAGGATCGGCGCAATCGGGCGCCGGAAAGCAGCGGACCCGTCCGGTTGAACAACGTGGTGGCCGGTACAGCCGTGCTGATCGGGCTGTCCGAACTGCTCACCAACATCGTCGATGCCGATGGCGACACGCTCGAAGTCGGCAATGTGCGCGCTTCCACTGGCTCTATCGGGAGAAGCGGGGACGCCTGGGTTTATTCCAGCCATGCGCAGACGCCCGCTTCGGACGTCGTCATCACCTATCAGGTGAGCGACGGGACGACCACCGTCACCCACACTGCCGTGTTCAAGCTCGATCGGGGCGGCGACTTGGTTGGAACTGAGCAGCTCGATCATCTGGTTGGGATGGATCTCGCCGACAGGATCGACGCGCGCGGCGGCAACGATTTGATCGATGCCCGCGGTGGCAATGATATCGTCTTCGGCGGTGATGGCGACGACCTCATCGTTGCCGGGGCCGGTCACGATTTCGTCTATGGCGGCGCAGGCAATGACCGAATTTTCGGCGGCGCGGGCAACGATATGCTGGCCGGTGGCGATGGCGATGACTGGATTTTCGGTGGCGACGGCAACGACACCATTCTGGGTGAGGGCGGCAACGACCGACTGTTTGGTGGCGCGGGCGACGATTTGCTTTCCGGTGGTGACGGCGATGACATGCTCAGCGACGGTGAGGGGGCCGATACGCTTCTGGGCGAGGCTGGCGACGACATTATTGTTGCGGCGGCTGACGCTACGCCCGACGTCTTCGATGGCGGCGCGGGCACCGACACCCTCGACCTTTCCGTCGCCACGGGGTCGTTGGTGGTTAATCTGGAAGAGCAGAGCGCTGCGGGTGAAGAGATCGGCGAGAACACGGCCACAGGCTTTGAAACCGTTATCGGTGGATCGGGCGACGATACGATCTCAGGCGATGCGGGATCTGAGACGTTGCACGGCGGCGCGGGCGACGATGTGCTCGAGGGTCGCGATGGCGATGACGAAATCCACGATGGCGCCGGCAGCGATACTGTCGAGGGCGGCGGCGGCAACGACCGGGTTGTGGTGGCTCTCGATGCCGAGGACGATTCATTTAGCGGCGGGGAGGGCACCGACAAGCTCGACCTTTCCGCCACGACCGTGGGCGTCACAGTCAATCTTGTTACAGGGCAGGTCTCCAGCGTTGAAATCGGCAACGACACAATCACCGGCTTTGAAGAGGTGCTGGGTGGCGCGGGCAACGACATGTTCCACGTCGGCGACCAGGCGGTCGTGCTGACCGGCGGCGCGGGGGAGGACACCTTTTCATTCGGGCTGCCTCTCACCCAGGTGATGGACCGGCCACAGGTGATTCACGACATTCTCGATTTCCTGGTCGGCGACCGCATCCTGGTGGCCGAATACGAATTCTCGAGGACCGGCCGCAACGGCGAAGAAAATCGCTTCGACTATTATTTCCAGGGCGAAGACACCGAGCACGACCAGAGCGGCCTGCGGCTGAGAATTCGATACGAGTTCGAAGGGAATGAGGAAAAAACGCTGCTGGAGTTCGACTACGACGGCGACCAGAATTTCGACCTCGTGATCGCCATCCAAGGCCAGCATCAGCCTTACCTCTACGAACACGCGGTTATCTAACGCAAGGGCTCGGGGAGAGCACCGATCATGACAAGTATCGACGCTGGAACATTGACGGGCGGGCCTCAGGGCCGCGGCGGGAAAACCAAAGATTCGACATACAGTCTGGGTCTCCGGATTGGTGTCAGCGTCTTTTTCGGCATCCTTCTGGTTGTCGTTGTCGGCGGCTGGGCCGCTACGGCTACGCTGACCGGCGCGGTCATTGCGCCGGGTTCGGTCACTGTCGGCCAGCACGTCAAGGAGGTGCAGCATCGTGACGGCGGCATCGTCGCTGAAATCGCCGTGCGGGAGGGCGACTTCGTCGAGGCCGGCGAGGTGTTGCTGAGGCTCAGCGACGTCGAGACGCGCGCCGAGCGGTCCATCGTCTTGAGCCAGCTTTACGAATTGCAGGGCCGCGCTGCGCGGTTGCTGTCCGAGCGCGACGGGCTGACCCAGATCGACTTCTCCACGGTATTGGCCGCCGAAGGCCCGGCCCGCTCGGCCACTATTGGTGGTGAAACGACGCTCTTTATCGGCAACCTTCTGGCCCGGGCGCGGCAAAAGGAACAGCTCGAGTTGCAACTGGACCAGCTGGGCCAGGAGGTGGTCGGGCTGGAATCGCAATTGGCAGCGCTTAACGAGGAGATCGCACTGGTCGGCACCGAGCACGCCAGGCTCGAGGAACTTGCCGCCAACGGGCTCATCGAGGGGGCGCGGGTCTATGCCATAAACCGTGAGATCGCCCGGCTTACCGGCGAGCACGGCGAGGTGGTGGCCAATATGGCGCGGGCCGAGGGTCGTATGAGCGAGGTGCGGCTGCAGATCATCGCGACTGACGAAACAGCGCGCAACGAGGCGCAGCGTGAGTTGCGCGTCGTTCAGGCGCAGATGACCGAGCTGTCCGAGCGCCTGCTTTCCGCCGAGGACCGGCTGGACCGGGTCGATATCCGCTCTCCCATCGCCGGCATCGTCAACGAACTCAACGTCACAACGGTCGGCGGGGTGGTCACGCCCGCACAGACCCTCGTGACAATCGTGCCCGACGATGCGGACCTCAAGATCGAGATGCGGCTGAGCATCGTCGACGTCGATCAGGTCTCGGTCGGCCAGCCCGTCAAGCTGCGGTTTTCGGCCTTCAACCAGCGCACAACCCCCGAGCTTGAGGGCGAGATCGTCCATGTTTCGGCTGCCGCGCAGCGCGACAGTTCCACGGGCGAGTTGTTCTATCTGGGCGAAGTCGGGATCACCGACGATCTCGGCAAACTCGGGAACGTGACGCTGATCCCCGGCATGCCCGTCGAGGTGTTTGCCGAGACGGCCGAGATGACCGCTTTGAGCTATCTGGTCAAACCGTTCCTCGACCAGGCCGCGCGGGCGTTCCGCGAGGAGTAGGCGCGCGAAAGCGGCCGACGGCCATAAGCCCCGGTTTATATAGGTGTGCCCGAATTGGGCGGTGAACGGCGAAGCAAGCTTCATCCGTAGTTTGGTAGTCAAGCGAAGCCAGCTTCGCCGTTCACATCCGGGGTTTTTGGCTTATGGCGGCGTCTCGGGCTGGGGTTTGTTGGTCTTTGGTGGGTCGGTTGGTCGAACCGGAAAAGTGGGAACCACTTTTCCTGCCAACCTCCCGAGTCCCCCAAACAACCCGTGCCCCTCCGGGTTTCCCCGGTACGACGTGGATTTCACTCCTCGTCCGGCCATCCGTCCGCTTTGGGCCTCCGCTGGGGCGACCCCCATCGGACCCGGATCGACCTGTCGGATGGGACCGAAGTGCCCGGAGGCCGATGTGGTCCTAAGGCTCGGACCCATGCTCCTCCTTCTCCAATCCCGTCCTCACCGGAAGCTCGTATGCATCCTCGCCCTGGTGCGGTCGTGAGGGGAGAATGGCATGAGAGGCTGGGGGCGGGGATAAGTATTTCGAGCGGAGACAGTGAGGGTGGTGACGCGGCCCATAGGGAATGCGGTTGGCGAACACTTCTGCTGTGCTGGCGGCAACGGTGCGGATCCCCGGGTCAAGCCCGAGGATGACGGGGGTGGGTGGAGTGTTGGTGATTCCATTGAGCTCTTCGCTACGGACCAGCGCGATTGAAAGGGGCGTCTTGTTTAACGCCTGCGCGATCTTCGGTTGCTGAATCGCCGTGCAGGCAAAATGTGGTTGCCGCCTTGGTTATCCATCTTTGCTGATTTTGGACGCAGTCTCGCCCTCATCCACCGCGTCATCCTCGGGCTCGACCCGGGGATCCGCAACCTTGCAGCGCCCGCTGATGGTGTTTCGATCTTGACGGCCGCCACGGCCTCGTTGCCATAATCGGCCATGGGCGGGTTCGTTTACATCATGGCACACCGGCGGCGCGGCGCGACTTATATCGGGGTCACGAACAACCTCGTGCGCCGCGTTTACGAGCATCGCAACAGCAAGGGTGGTGGGCATACGCGGAGCTACAACATCGGTCGGCTGGTGTGGTTCGAGGAGCACGCGGACATTCGCGACGCCATCCACATGGAAAAGCGGCTCAAAAAGTGGGAGCAGGCGTGGAAATTCGATCTGATCGAGAACGCCAATCCCCATTGGGATGATTTGTGGGAGGAGGTGGCGGGGTCGTTTTAGGCGGCCGGGCTCAAACGTCTGAGGTGCGGCGGGGAAGCGGTGCGGATCCCCGGGTCAAGCCCGAGGATGACGGTGGGGGGAGGAGAGGTTTGCGCAGATGGCGAGATACAGTGGAACGGGCTGCGCTGCTGAAGTCACATAGCACGTTGAAATGGCCCCACCTACCTCGTCATTGTCGGACTAGATCCGAAGATCCGCAAGGCCTCTCGACGCGATGAAGGCTTAGATAGTCTAGGCAACACTCGTAAGGTCTGGAAAAATAACGTTGTCTTCTTGAGCGATTTCTGAAGCCTGTCGATATGCCTCGCGCCGGTCGTCTTGGCAAAGAATGTCGTCACCCAAGTACGTCATCGCCTCTTCTAACACTTGTATCATATACAGGAAATGTGACTCTTTGGAATCGTGACGGAAGCGGTACGTGTTTAAATAAAAATGGCGAAACCCTTTGAGCTTGAATCCAATCAGCTTTCGCTCGCGCATTGACAAAACTAAAGTCAGATACTCGTCAATCCGCCTATGCACCGTTGGGACATCTTTGCGGATATATTCGACGGAGTCTGATTCACGATAATATAGCGCTCTCGGCGTATACCATGGCGTTTCGGGATCTAAAGTCCGAGGTAGCATTTTAGGCTACCCTACCAGCGACGGCGGCGATAGCGTTCTGCGTGATCAATGGGTAAGCTGGTATCATCTGGTGACCGCTCCAAAAATTCCCAATGTGTAACGATGCCAACCGATGCCGGCTCGCTGCCATTAAAACCGTTCGGACGACCATGGGGATAATCTAGCCGAACATACACGGCAAGCAACAAATCGCGCGGTACCATCATCGGTTCCGCACAGCATACCATATCTGCGGTGGTAGTGAAGATAATTCCTGGTTCAATAATAAATGCAAATGAATCAAAACCATGTTTGTCGTCTGCGACGGGTCGTTTGAGGCCCTGAAAGCAGGCGTGCGCTTTGGCAAACGAGGTTAGACCGCCTAGAGGCAGATGCCGAGCTATGTTGGGTACGGGTGGTGGAACGCCTATAACCGCACTCCAGAGCTCAAAAGCCTTTTGGCGGCGCCCGGTTGACGCTGCTGCGCGTGCGTCTTCGGTCGCAATACGGTAGGCCACCACCCGGTGGGGATCATCGACTGCCCGCCCTATCACGACTTTAGGGAAGTCTAGCCAGTCGGAAGGGGCCTTGGCCCCTCCCTCAATAATTTGGAAGCGATTTGATTTTTCCATAATTCTAGCGCCTCGTCCCGAGTGCGCTAGCCTCAACTACACCCAGTCGTTGACCCACACGTGTCACACTTCAAACAGGTCCCATTCCGCACCAGCGTAAAGTTCTGGCACTCGGAACATGCCTCGCCAACGTAGCCCTTCATCTGGGCCTCGAGCCGGAGGGTTGTGGTGTCCTTGGCCTGGGCTTCGTCGACCAGTTTGGTGGCTGCAGCTTCGGCTTCCGGGTCGGTTTTCAGCGCCGTGCCCTGTTTCAGGGCCGTTACCGTCTGGGTCTGCATGGCCAGCACGGGGTTGGCGAGTTTGACGTCGGAGGAGGCGACCAGCATCAGGGTCTTGTCCTTGACGCGGCCGCGGGTCATGCCGCGGGAGACGTAGTTATCGGCGGGGACCGGGGCGGGGGTCGTGCGGTCTTTTACCTGATTGTCTTCCGAGACGCCCTTGCCGATCGAGGTGGCGCCGGCGTCGGGGGTGACGTGGGCCAGATCGGTGCGGTCGAGATAGGAAATGGCCAGCTCGCGGAACACGTAATCGAGGATCGATGTGGCGTTCTTGATGTGGTCATTGCCCATGACGAGACCGGCGGGCTCGAAGCGGGTGAAGGTGAAGGCCTCGACGAATTCATCGAGCGGCACGCCGTATTGCAGGCCAATCGAAATCGCGATGGCGAAATTGTTCATCATGGCGCGGAAGGCAGCGCCTTCCTTGTGCATGTCGATGAAGATTTCGCCCAGGCGTCCATCACCATATTCGCCGGTGTGGACATAGACCTTGTGGCCGCCCACGATTGCCTTCTGGGTGTAACCCTTGCGGCGGTCGGGCATGCGTTCACGCTCGCGGTAGCGCTCCCGTTCGACGATACGCTCGACGATCTTTTCGGCCACCGCCGGGATGCGCTCGGAGAGCGCAGCGGCGGCGATTTCGGCCACATCGTCCTCGTCTTCATCCTCATCGGCGAGGAGCGAGGAATTGAGCGGCTGGGAGAGCTTTGAGCCATCGCGATAGAGCGCGTTGGCCTTGAGTGCCAGCTTCCAGGACAGCATGTAGGCTTGTTTGGAATCCTCCACGGTCGCATCGTTGGGCATATTGATGGTCTTGGAGATCGCGCCCGAAATGAAGGGCTGAGCCGCGGCCATCATGCGGATGTGGGATTCGACCGAAAGGTAACGCTTGCCGATCTTGCCGCACGGGGTGGCGCAATCGAAAACGGGCAGATGCTCGTCCTTGAGGAACGGCGCGCCTTCAAGGGTCATCGCACCGCAAACATGGATGTTGGCGGCTTCGATGTCCTTTTTGGCAAAGCCAAGGAAGGGCAGAAGCTCGAAGGTCGGGTCGGTGAGCTGGGCGTCGGTGACGCCGAGAGATTTAAGGAAATCAGCGCCCAGCGTCCACTGGTTAAAGACGAACTTGACGTCGAAGGCCGACTTCATCGCAGCGTTGAGCGCGGCGATCTTGTCTTCGGGGAAGCCCTTGGTGGCCAGCGTCGCCGGGTTGATGGCGGGCGCCTGGTTCATGTTGCCATGACCCACGGCATAGGCCTCGATCTCGGCGATCTGGTCTTCCGAATAGCCCAGCGTGCGCAGGGCGGCGGGAACGGCGCGGTTGATGATCTTGAAGTAGCCGCCACCGGCGAGCTTCTTGAACTTGACCAGCGCGAAGTCCGGCTCGATGCCGGTGGTGTCGCAATCCATGACCAGACCGATGGTGCCGGTCGGGGCGATGACGGAAACCTGGGCGTTGCGATAGCCGTGCTTTTCACCGAGCTCGAGGGCTGCGTCCCACGCGGCGGTCGCGCGGTCGATCAGGTTCTGATCGGGGCACGAGGCGTGGTCGAGCGGAACCGGCGTGATCGAGAGGGCTTCATAGCCATCGGCCTTGCCGTACGCGGCGTTGCGGTGATTGCGGATGACGCGCAGCATGTGCTTGGCGTTGCGCTTGTAATCCTTGAACGCACCGAGCTCGGAGGCGATTTCAGCGGATGTCGCGTAGGAAACGCCGGTCATGATGGCGGTGAGGGCACCGGCGATGGCACGGCCTTCGTCGCTGTCATAGGGGATGCCCGAGGTCATGAGCAGGCCGCCGATGTTGGCGTAGCCAAGACCGAGGGTGCGGTAGAGGTAGGAACGCTCTGCAATGGCCTTTGAAGGGAACTGGGCCATCATCACCGAGACTTCGAGGACGAGGGTCCACAGCCGCACAGTGTGCTCGTAATCGGTCGTGTTGAACGCGCCATCCTTGCCGCGATAGGGCAGGAGGTTGATCGAGGCGAGATTACAGGCGGTGTCGTCGAGGAACATGTATTCCGAGCACGGGTTCGACGCGTTGATCGGACCGGCTTCAGGGGAGGTGTGCCACTCGTTGATCGTGGTGTGGTACTGGATGCCGGGATCGGCAGACGCCCAGGCGGCATAGCCGACCTGTTCCCAAAGATCGCGGGCCTGGAGGGTTTTCACCACCTTGCCGGACTGACGAGCCGTCAGGTTCCAGTCGCTGTCGTTCTCGACGGCGCGCAGGAAATCATCG
The DNA here is from genome assembly GCA_002337455.1 of Rhizobiales bacterium UBA1912. Classification (GTDB taxonomy): domain Bacteria; phylum Pseudomonadota; class Alphaproteobacteria; order Rhizobiales; family Devosiaceae; genus Pelagibacterium. The sequence continues at coordinate 100,310 of DDGC01000027.1, forward strand.
GTGACGCGCACCGAGTTGTTCGAGTTCTGGCCCGAGACGGTCAGATAGGCTTCCGAATCCCAATCGGTGTCGTAGATGGGGAATTCGATGTCGGTGTAGCCCTGCCTGGCGAACTGGATGACGCGGAAGATGTAGTTTTCCGGGACCAGAGCCTTCTTGGCGGCCTTGACCTCGCGTTTGAGCGCCGGGTTCTTGTTGGGATCAAAGCAATCGTCTTCGTGGCCGTCGCAGTTCACAGCGGCCTTCATGATGAGCTTGAGATGCTTGGAGACGGTCTTGGAGCCGGTGACGAGGGCTGCCACCTTCTGCTCTTCCTTGACCTTCCAGTTGATGTATTCCTCGATATCGGGGTGATCGATGTCGATGACCACCATCTTGGCGGCTCTACGGGTGGTGCCGCCCGACTTGATGGCGCCCGCAGCGCGGTCGCCGATCTTGAGGAAGCTCATGAGACCGGACGACTTGCCGCCGCCCGAGAGCTTTTCGCCCGAGCCGCGCAGGGCCGAGAAATTGGTGCCGGTGCCCGAGCCGTACTTGAACAAACGTGCTTCGCGGACCCAGAGGTCCATGATGCCGTTCTCGTTGACGAGGTCGTCGTCGACCGACTGGATGAAGCAGGCGTGGGGCTGGGGATGCTCGTAGGCCGATTTGGACTGGACGAGTTTGTGGGTGAACGGGTCGACATAGAAATGGCCCTGGCCGGGGCCGTCGATGCCATAGGCCCAGTGCAGGCCGGTGTTGAACCATTGCGGGGAATTGGGGGCAACGCGCTGGGTGGCGAGCATGTAGCACAGCTCGTCATAGAAGGTGCGGGCGTCGTCTTCGGACGTGAAATAGCCGCCCTTCCAGCCCCAGTATGTCCAGGTGCCGGCGAGGCGATCAAAAACCTGGCGCGAATCCATTTCCGAGCCAAAGCGGTCGTCTTCGGGCAGCTTGGCGAG
>DDGC01000024.1 GCA_002337455.1 Rhizobiales bacterium UBA1912
CGGGCGCGCAGTGCCGGTGCGGTGAACGCGGTTTCGGGGGCGGTGCCCCGATCGGCAGGCGAACGATTATACTGGCTCGGCGGCCATTGCAAGGGGCCAGAAGGGGAAGTTTTCGAGGAAATTTCTCAGCCGCCCCCCGCAGCGCCCGATGGCAGATCGATGGCGAAAGCGGTTCCCTGCTCGGTATCGAGCAGTTCCACGCGTCCGCCATTGGCTTCGACCAGTTCGCGCACTATGGCGAGGCCCAGTCCCGTGCCGCCGGCCCTGGCCGAGCCCTCGAAGGCGACAAACAGGTTTTCGCGCGCCCGGGGCGGCATGCCGGGCCCGTTGTCGGCGATGACCAGCCGCACGCCCTCGCCCGTCCGCTCATGGGAAAAGCGGACATGGGGCGCGGCAATATCGGGGCTGGCTTCGAGCGCTTCGCGGGCATTTTTGAACAGATTGGTCAGAACCCGCGCCAGATGGTCGGGATCGACAAGGATAACCGAATCGTCGGCAACCTGATTTTCAAAACGTATCCGTGGATGCCCCGTCAGCCCCGCCGGCAGGGCCGCTTCAAACCCGAGCGCCCGCAAATCGACCGGTTCGGCTCTGGGCGGAGCGGCTTGCTGGCGGCCGTAATCGAGCACCGTCTGGGCAAAGGCGATGGCCTTGTCGAGCGTGGTCACCAGGCGCGGCGCCAGGCGCTGCACCTGGGGATCGTCGAGATTGGCCACCTGATCGGAGAGCAATTGAGCCGAGGTGAGCATGTTGCGCAGATCGTGATTGATCTTGGAAACCGCCATGCCCAGATCGGCCAGATGCCGGCGCTGGCGCAGCATGGCGAACAGTTCGGCCTGTGTATCGGCCAGCGCGCGCTCGAGAATGCCGATTTCGTCCTTGCGGGCCGCGTCGGGCACGATCACCAGCGTGCCGTTCTCGGGATTCTCCCGAAAAGCCAGCATCTGGTTGGTGAGGCGCTTGATCGGACCGATCAACAGGCTTTCCGCCAAAATATAGATGACGAAGGCGGTGACCCCGGCGATGACGATCGAGACGAGCACGATATTGCCCGCATAGGTCAGAAGGTCCGCGCGAAGCGGGCTTTCGGGCATCAGGATTTCGACCACTGCGTCGCCAGCGCCGGGCGGCACGCCGACAATGCGCAGGGTGCGCTGGCCGCCGAGCGCCAGCGTATCGAGCGCTTCGACAATCAGGCGCATGGGGTTGGTGTCGCGCAGATCGGCTAGGTGAGGCTGCTCGGGCATGGTCACGGCCTCGAGCCCGATCAGATCGGTCTGCCCCTCGCGGCGATAGACGATGGCGATGGCGCCCGCGGCCTGCAAGAGCGGGTCGGTGATTTCGGTCGGCAGGTCCATGACGTCGGGGGCCGTATCGAACACCCGAACGGCCACACCGCCGACGCGCAGCCGGTCCTCGAGCCAGCCGACACGGTAGTTGGCGAGCGAGGGCAGGAAGACGGCGACTTCCACGAGAAGAATGACCAGCGCGATCGCCGCTATGATCTTGACGGAGAGGCCTGAGAACGGACTTGGCACCTTGGCGATGTCGCGTGTCATTGTGGGAGCCTACAACCCGATTTTACCTATGGCAACAAACGCTTAAGGACACGCCGCCAGCCCGCCGGGCGCGCTTGGGGATGGCTGGCTGCATATTCGGCGGCGGCAAGCTGTATGATCTGGGCGAAAGACGCATAGGGCACGGTCAGCCCGCCGAGTTCGGACAAGTTCATTTTGCGCGCGATGGCGAGGGCGAAGACCGGCACGAGTTCGGGCGCTGTGGTTCCCACCACACCGGCGCCCACCACCCTGCCCGCGCTGTCGAGGATGATCTTGGCGTGCCCATGCGGCTGAGCGCGCGCCCTGGCAGCGTCGGTCTGAGCCAGCGCCATGCGGACAATCTCGAAGCGATCCTTGAACGCCGCCCTGGCCCCGGCCTCGGTCATCCCGACCCACGCAATGGCAGGACTGGTGTGAACGATGCGCGGCACAAGGCCCTCGCCGCTCGCCGACCCCGTGATGGCATCGACCGCCAGTTCGGCGCTATGGCGTGCGGCGTGCACGCCGTCATGTCCGGCGGCGTCTCCGACAATGAAGATGCGGCGGTTCGAGGTGCGGCCGAACCGTGCAAGGGCCGGGCGCCGCCCTTGCATCCGCACGCGGGCATCCTCAAGCCCCAATCCCTCGAAATCGGCCTCCCGCCCTGTCGCAACCAACAGATGGCTGCCCGTTATCTGCTCTTCGTCAGGGCCGGCCTTGATGTCGAGGGTGATCTCTTCATCATCGCTGCCGGCGATCGAAACGATCCCGGTGTGCATGTGCAACTCAAGTCCCTCGGCGCGCAGGCGGCGCAGCACGATGTCGACGAGTTCGGTATCTTCACCGGCCAGCGGCTCGAGCATTTCAACGACCGTCACCTGCGCGCCCAGCCGCAGATGGGATTGCGCCAGCGCCAACCCTGTCGCTCCGGCTCCCACGACAATCAGATGCGACGGGCGGCGGGTCAGCTCGAAAATGGTTTCGGGTGTAAAGAACGGCACGCCGTCGAGTCCGGGAATTTCGGGCACGACGGGGCGCGATCCGGTGGCGATCAAAAAATGGGACGCCTTTATCAGCCGGCCGTCGACGTCGAGCGCGGCAGGGCCGGTGAACCGGGCCTTCCCCTTGACGATTTCGATGCCCCGGCCATTGAGGTGCTCAGGGGAAACTGTGGGGGCCGCCTCTTCGATCATCGCGCGGATGCGCGCGTTGACGCGGGCGAAATTGATGCGCGGCTCGTCGGTGCCAAGACCGACATCCCTGGCGGTGCGTATCTGGTGGGCCCGCTCGGCGGCGGCGGCGAGCGCCTGTGCCGGGAGCGCGCCCCAATTGTGCGCAACGCCGCCAAACTCGCCGGCCTCGACCAGCACGACGCGCAGCCCTCGCGCCGCTGCACGCTGTGCAGCCGCAATGCCGGCCGGACCGGCTCCAATGATGCAAAGATCGATCCCGTCGCCCTGCGCCACGCGCCCGCCCTCAACCTCTGGCCTTGATCCCGGATCCCGGCCGAATCCATGATGGGTTATCGCCCCGCTTTTAGCGCGGCCAAAGCGCGCTGGCCAGCGCCAGAGAACACACGCGATTGTGGCCATCGCGCAATTGACTTGCCCCCGCGTTTTCCCTATAAGCCGCCCAACCTTTGCCGATGGCCCGGGACGGCTTGTCCCATTCCCTTTCGCGCAAGACCTAAAGACAACAGACAAGCTTAACCAGAGGATCGCGCGGACCGGCGCGCGATGAACCATAATGAAGCGTACTTTCCAGCCGAGCAATCTTGTGCGCGCCCGCCGTCACGGTTTCCGTGCCCGCATGGCGACCAAGAACGGCCGCAAGATTCTCAATCGCCGTCGCGCGATCGGGCGCAAGCGGCTTTCGGCATAAGTCGGGCTCCGTCCCGATATGCCGGATAACCCGGCATTGCCGATACGACGCCTGAAAAAACGGGCGCAATTTCTTAAAGCCGCGCGGGGCAGTAAAATTGCCAGGCGCGGCTTTGTGTTGCAGGCCGTACCTGTTGCCGATCCTGTTCCCGGTGTGGGATATACCGTGACCAAGAAGACCGGTAACTCGCCTGAACGCAGCCGCATAAAGCGCCGGCTGCGTGAAGCGGTGAGGGCCTGTTCGGACCGGCTGGTCGCCGGCCATGACTATGTGTTGATCGGGCGGCGTGAAAGCCTGTCCGAGCCGTTCGACAATCTGACGCGCGAGCTTGATAAAGCCATTGCGCGCCTGCACAGACCGACCCAAGCGCCAAGCGGACATCCAAAGCCATGAACGAAAACAATCGCAACATGATCCTGGCCGTCGTCCTGAGCATGTTGGTGCTCTTTGGATGGCAGTTCTTCATTGCAGGGCCCCAACTCGATCAGGCCCAGCGCCAAGCTGAACTTTCAGCTCAGCAGGAACAATCTCAGGACCTTGCCGATCTGGCAACGCCCAGCGCCGATGGTGTTGCAGGTGCGGCGCCGTCTGCCGATACCGGCACCCAGGTCTTTGCAACGCGCGACGATGCGCTTGCTGCTACCCAACGCGTGGCAATCCAGACCGGTTCCCTTTCCGGTTCGATCAATCTGACCGGCGCGCGCATCGATGATCTCCATCTGCTGCGCTACAATGAAACCCCCGACCCCGACAGCCCGACCATCACGCTGCTCTCCCCGGTCGGTTCGGACAATCCCTATTATCTTGAGCAGGGCTGGATCGCGGCGCAAGGCAGCGATGTGGCGCTGCCCAATGCGCAGACCGAATGGACTGTTGAAAGCGGCGAAACGCTCACTGCCGAGACGCCTGTGACGCTCGCCTGGGACAATGGCCAGGGGCTTATTTTCCGCCGCACCATCACTGTCGACGAGAACTACATGTTCACGATCGACCAGAGCGTCGAAAATTCCGGCGCCGGCGATGTGACGCTGTTCCCCTATTCGCGCATCGCGCGGCTCTATACGCCCCAGACCCAGAATTTCTTCATTCTGCACGAAGGCGCCATCGGGATTTTGGGCGACGCCAATCTCGTCGAAAAATCCTATGGCAATCTGCGCGACGAAGAAAATGACACGATTGCCTCGACCGGCGGCTGGCTCGGCTTTACCGACAAGTACTGGGCGACAGCGATCATCCCGCCTCAGGATGAAGCGATCAACGCCCGGTTCTTTTACGGCACCAACACCCCGAGCGGAAACGACTACCGTGCCAATTTCGTGGCCCAGGATGCCGTCATCGTTCCCGCAGGTGGCAACGCTTCCCACGAAAGCCTGGCCTTTGCCGGAGCCAAGGTGGAATCGATCATCGATTCCTACGAGACTGGCTATTCAATCGACCGGTTCGAGTTGATGATCGACTGGGGCTGGTTCCACTTCATCACCAAGCCGATGTTCTATCTCATCCGGCTGCTCTACGAATTCCTGGGCAATTTCGGCCTCGCCATCCTGGCGGTGACCGTCATCGTCAAGGCGCTGTTCTTCCCGCTGGCCAACAAGAGCTATGCCTCGATGGCCAATATGCGGCGCGTGCAGCCCAAGATGAAGGAAATCCAGGAAAAGCATAAGGACGACCGCGCTGCCCAGCAGCAGGCGATGATGGAGCTCTACAAGACCGAAAAGATCAATCCCATCTCGGGGTGCTGGCCGGTCCTTATCCAGATTCCGGTGTTCTTCTCGCTCTACAAGGTTCTGTTCGTCACCATCGAAATGCGCCATGCGCCGTTCTTTGGCTGGATTCAGGATCTGGCGGCGCCCGATCCCACCCACATCTTCAACCTGTTCGGCCTTCTGCCTTACGATCCCAGCGCCGTTCCGGTCATCGGCTCGTTCCTGGCCATCGGCATCTGGCCGGTCATCATGGGCATCACCATGTGGGTGCAGATGCGGCTGAACCCGCCGCCGGCCGACCCGACACAGGCGATGATCTTCAACTGGATGCCGGTGATCTTCACATTCATGCTGGCGACATTCCCGGCCGGTCTCGTGATCTATTGGGCGTGGAACAACTTCCTGTCTGTCGTCCAGCAGTGGTTCATCATGCGACGCCATGGCGTCACCGTGGACCTGCTCGGCAACATCAAGAATTCGTTCAAGCGCAAGCCCAAGGCTGCCGAATAGAATTCACTTTGATCGCGCTTCCCAAAAGGTGGTATCCACTCTTTTGGAAACGCTCTCGCTAAAGGGCCGGGAAACCGGCCCTTCTCTTTTGGACCGCTTGAAATGACCGACCTGCCCGAAACCGTCCGCCTGCTGTTTGCGCGCCCCTGGATTTTTCTCAAGGGCTGCGTCCGCGTGTCCGATCTTCCGGCCGACGACATTGTCGAGATCGCCTTTGCCGGGCGCTCGAACGTGGGCAAGTCCTCGCTCATCAACGCGCTTGTCGGCCAGTCGGCACTGGCACGGACGTCCAACACCCCCGGGCGCACCCAGGAGCTCAACCTGTTCGCACCCGAAGCGGGCGGTATCCGCCTTGTGGACATGCCCGGCTATGGCTTTGCCAAGGCCCCCAAGCCGGCTGTCGAAAAGTGGAACAAGTTGATCCACCAGTTCCTGCGTGGACGTCCCAATCTGCGCCGCGTCTATGTGCTGGTCGATGCCCGCCACGGGCCAAAGCCCAACGACGCCACGGTTATGAACGAGCTCGACAAGGCCGCGGTCTCCTATCAGGTGGTGCTCACCAAGGCCGACAAGCTCAGCGAAAAAGATCTTGGCGGCGTGGTCGCTGTGACGGCCAAATTCATCGCCAAGCGCCCCGCCGCACACCCGGAGATCATTCTCACCTCGAGCGAGAAGGGTCTGGGCATCGACACTCTACGCTGGGAAGTGGCTCGGGTGGCCGAGGGGCTTTAGAGTAAGATCAAGACCCGGAGGGCCGCGCAGCGAAAAGTTGCAGACTTTTCCGGCTCGATCTCACGACAAAGCAACCTCTAACTAGTCAGGAACCGGCTGATGGCTTGCGAGAGGATTGCACTGTCCGAGCGTGTTTTCATCGAGTCGTGGGCCACTTCGATAGTGTCCTCTGACACCTTGCCCCGTCGCAGGTCGATCAGCGCCGACGAATAGTCGTCCTCGAATTCGGGATGCGGCTGAAAACTCAGGATGTTGCCGCCCGCATAGGCCAGCCCGGCATTGGGTGCAAACTCGTTGCGCAGGACCACCTTTGCCATTGGCGGCGGGGCGATCACCTGATCCTGATGCGAACAGGCGATGGCCAATCTCTCGACCCCCGGCACGAAATGGGGATGGTCGGGCGCGACCTCATAGACATGGCGTCCGAGCCCCCACCCTTTTTCCGATTTGCGCACATCGCCGCCCAGCGCGTCGGCGATGATCTGATGTCCAAAGCAGATACCGACCATTTTCGTGCCGCTCTGATGAGCGCGGCGAATAAAATCGCGCAGTGGATCCATCCACGGCAACGGGTCGTACACACCGGCCGGCGAACCGGTAATCAGCACGGCTTGCAGGCTCTCAGGATCGGGGAGCGGCGCGCCTTCGATCACGGGCACGAACCGGGGCGTAATGCCGGCACCATGGCGGGCCAGCATCGCGCTGAACATTTCCGAATAAGGGCGGAACCGGCCGCGCAATGGCTCTGGCACGAGGCCGGTTTCAAGGATTGTAAGATTCATGGGGAAGGAACCGCAGACAAACGATTCCGCATTCAGACCCTAGGCCGCGACGAACGTCAAGGCGACCCCGTTGATGCAGTGGCGCTTGCCGGTCGGGTCGGGGCCGTCGTCAAAGATATGGCCCAGATGTCCACCGCAGTTCGAGCAGTGGCATTCGGTACGCACCATCATGAATGTCGTATCCTGCGACGTCCCGATTGCCCCAGGAAGTGCTTCCCAGAAGCTCGGCCAGCCGGTGCGGCTGTCGTATTTGACGTCCGATGAATAGAGCGCCTGGGCACACCCGGCACAATTGTAGACGCCGGGCTCGTAGAGCTTGTCGAGTTCGGAAGTAAACGCCCGCTCGGTGCCGTGCTCGCGCAGCACGTAATATTCCATTTCATCGAGCCGTTCGCGCCATTCGGCATCGCTGAGGACGAACGGGAAATCGCCTTCGGCGCCCTTTGCGACAAGCGCGAAACCAAATGCTGCGGCGCCCGCTACAGCGGCACCTGCTATAAGGAAATTACGACGATCGGTCATTGTCAGTCTCCTTGCATTCAGTATTTCAGGCGAGTGCCCGGCGATCAAATCACTCCGGCGTGTGAAATGCCAAAGAGGGCTGCGCCCGGCCGACGGAGGGCGGGCCGGGCGCAGTTTGCGGCTCATCGTAGGATTGGGGGCGAACTCAGAGCCGCGGTGCCTCTTACATGGCCGGGGTGAACACGGCGTCGGTCACGTGGATCACACCGTTGGACTGCATCACGTTGGCAATGGTGACGGTCGCGGCAGTACCGTTTTCGTCAGTGATGGTGATGGTGTCACCCTCATAGGTGGCTTCGAGCATGCAGCCGCCAAGGGTTTCGATGGTGTGGCTGCCGCCGTCGGAATCGATCATGCCCATCAGTGCGGACGCGTCAGCTTCGGCGCCCACCACGTGGCAGGTCAGGACCTGCTGCAGCATTTCGACGTTTTCCGGCATCAGAAGCGTGTCGACGGTGCCTTCAGGAAGGGCAGCGAAAGCTTCGTTGGTCGGGGCGAACACTGTGAAGGGGCCTTCGCCCTGCAGCGTTTCGACGAGGCCGGCAGCTTCAACAGCGGCAACGAGCGTCGTATGATCGGCCGAATTTACGGCGTTCTCGATGATGTTCATTTCCGGCGACATCGGCGCGCCGCCGACCATCGGGTTGTCCTGCGCAAGAGCGGCGCCAGTCAGCGCGGAAGTGGCCAGGAGGGCTGAGAGAGCAATAGCACGGGTCTGCATGGTGTTCGTCTCCTAAAAGATCATCTGTTGTGACCTCCCCTTTTTGGGGAAGTTCGCGATCAGTTACGGAGCGTGNNGCACGGGTCTGCATGGTGTTCGTCTCCTAAAAGATCATCTGTTGTGACCTCCCCTTTTTGGGGAAGTTCGCGATCAGTTACGGAGCGTGCGAACAACAAGTTTCAGCGTTGTCGAAAAAATTTCTTCAGATGGCGGCAATCGGTCCCGCGGCCACGATCGGCCCCTGCGGATCCCCGGTTGGTGAACCGCCCTCGACTTCCCGCGTAACGGCGAGCGTTATGCCTTGGGCCAGCTGGCCGCGCAGCGTTTCGTCGACTGAAATCGTCTGGGCTTCTGCCACATCGATCACGCCCATCGAGATCGGCGCATTGTCGCCCTCGATGAACCAGAGCTCGTAGTCATTGCCCGCGCCGGCCGGCGAGCCCGTACCACTCACCCGCAACGCACCGGCCCCGGCATCATAGCGGGCGATAAAGCTCACATCGCTATCGACGGTCTGCAAGGCCGCGACAAGCTGGGCGGTATCGAGCGGCGTTTCGACGGTGGGCTGGAAGAGATTGAGCCCGACCGAGAGCACCGCGACGGCGGCGGCCGCTCCGGCCAGCGAGCGCCAGAGCAACAGCGAATTGTACCAGGGCGTCCGGGCGGGGGTTTCGGCGAACAGCCTTTGCTCGATCTGGTTCAAAAGCCCCGCAGGTGGCGAGGTGGGCACATAATCTTCATTGAACGCGGAAAAGCGATGCTCCCACAACCGGGCCTCGGCCGCAAAATCGGGGCGCGTTTCGATGGCGCGCGCAATCGCGGCGCGGCTCTGCGCGCTTGTCAGCCCGAGCACGTATTCAGCAACCACCACGCGGCGCTCTTCGTCCCGGTTCAGATCGTTGTCGTCAAAATCGCTCATCGTTTTGTCTATCAGGCTCCAAGACAGTCGCGCAGGGCGAGAAGCGACCGGCGCAGCCAGGTGCGCACCGTATTGAGCGGCACACCCAGCCTGTCGGCCAGTTCATTGTAGCTTTCACCTTCGACATAGGCCCGGCGCACCGCTTCGGCACGTTCGGGCTTGAGTTGTTGCATGCACTCGTCGATCCGGTTGCCGTCGTCGGTGTTTATCGCCGACTGCTCGGGGCTCATCCCGGAATCTTCGAGATCGAACGCTTCATCAATGTCGGTATGGCCTGGCCGTCGCGCGCGCACCCTGTCGATGGCGTTGTTGCGCGCGATGGTAATCAGCCACGTCATGGGGCTGGCAGCATCGGGACGATAGCCCTCTGCGCGCTGCCAGACCTTGATGAAAACGTCCTGCAAGGCGTCCTCGGCTTCGCTTCTGTTGGAGAGTATACGCAGACTCACGCCGAAAAGTTTCGCGCTCGTGCGGGCATAGAGCGCGCGAAAAGCGTTGCGGTCGCGCAGCGCAATGCGCGCCAGAAGGTCGGCAATTTCAGCGGTGTCGGCCACGGGCGCCCTCCCTATCGCATAGTAATTGCATTTTTCCTTACGAGTTCCATCAGTAATTGGATCACGTGCCCGTCATCGAGGACTATTCATGGGGCGCGGGTTCGGGTTAGAGAGGTTTTCAAGACTAACCGGAGTTGCCCCGCCCCATGGCCGACGGACTTGAAAACGCCTACGACGCCGAAGTGCTGTCCAAGGCCCTGCCTTTCATGCAGCGCTACGAGAACAAGACCGTGGTCATCAAATATGGCGGTCATGCCATGGGCGATCCGGAGCTGGGCAAGGCGTTCGCGCGCGATGTGGCCCTGCTCAAGCAATCGGGCGTCAACCCGATCGTGGTTCACGGCGGCGGCCCGCAGATCGGCGACATGCTCAAAAAGCTCGGAATCGAGTCCAAGTTCGAGGGCGGCTTGCGGGTGACCGACAAGCGCACCGTCGAGATCGTGGAAATGGTTCTGGCCGGCTCGATCAACAAAGAGATCGTGGCGATGATAAACGCCGAGGGCGAATGGGCCATCGGTCTGTGCGGCAAGGACGGCAACATGGTGTTTGCCGAAAAGGCCAACAAGAAATATGTCGACCCGACCTCCAATATCGAGCGCGTTCTTGACCTCGGCTATGTGGGCGAACCCGTCGAGATCGACCGCACGCTGCTCGACCTTCTGGCCCGCTCGGAAATGATCCCGGTCATTGCGCCGGTCGCTCCTGGCCGGGACGGCAACACCTACAATATCAACGCCGATACCTTTGCCGGCGCCATCGCCGGGGCGGTGTTTGCCAAGCGGCTGCTGTTTTTGACCGACGTTCCGGGCGTGCTCGACAAGGACGGCAACCTCATCCCCGAGCTTTCGGTGCGCCAGGCCCAGCAATTGATCGCCGACGGCACGATTTCAGGTGGCATGATCCCCAAGGTCGAAACCTGCATCGAAGCGCTCGACCGGGGCGTTGAAGGCGTGGTCATCGTCAATGGCAAGACAGCCCACTCGGTGTTGCTCGAGCTGTTCACCGAACACGGTGCGGGAACGCTCATGGTGCGCTGAGACCATGCCGGTCATCCTTCGCCATAAGGGGTACAGGTTTTTCTTTTACTCCAACGAGGGCAACCCTCGTGAACCGGTTCACGTCCATGTCAGCCGGGACGGCATCGATGCCAGTTCTGGCTTTGGCCCGAGGTGAGCATCGCCTATAATGACGGCTTTAATGCCAAGAGCCTGCGAGAACTTCTGATTGTCGTGGAAAATCGCAGGAACGAAATTGAAAGGGTCTGGAATGAGCATTTCGGTTCGGCCCGTTGAGGCCCATTGCGACGAAGATGCACTTTGGGTCGCTTTGTCGGACGGTCGTACGATCGGTGCGCCCCTTGCATGGTTTCCCCGACTGCTCAATGCAACTCCCGAGCAGAGGGCGCGCGTTGAATTGACGTCGCGGGGCCTTCATTGGGAAGAGCTTGACGAAGATATCGGCATCGCCGGATTGCTGGCCGGGCGTGGCGACCAATCGCGGCCGCCCAAAAAGGGCGAAGCGGCCTGACGATCACACCTTCGTTTATGGTCATTTCCCATTCATCGATTTGGGGCATAATGGGGTCATGAACCACATGAACCCGCCTGCCGTACCCGCCCGCCTCGATTTCGACCACATCACCGACTGGGTGTTCGACCTCGACAACACGCTTTATCCGCGTGAGTGCAATCTGTTCGCCCAGATCGATACGGCCATCACAGGTTATGTGATGAAGGTCGCCCAGCTCGATTTCGAAGCGGCGCGCGACCTTCAGAAGGCCTATTACCGCGATCATGGCACGACACTGAACGGGCTGATGAAGTCCCATGCTGTCGACCCCGAGGACTATCTCGAAATGGTCCACGCCATCGACTATTCCCCTGTCGAGGCACACCCCGAACTGGTCGCGGCCATTGCCGAGCTTCCCGGGCGCAAGTTCATCTTCACAAATGCCAGCGCCGGGCACGCCGAGGCCGTATTGTCGCGCCTCGGGGCATCGGCCCTGTTTGAAGGCATTTTCGACATCAAGGCCGCCAAGTACCAGCCCAAGCCGCTTGAGGCCGCCTATACCGATTTCCTTGCCGCGCACGGGATCGGCGCGAAACAGGCCATCATGTTCGACGATCTGGAAAAGAACCTGCGGGTTCCCCACGCCATCGGCATGTCCACAGTGCAGGTTGTCGCCGGTTCGGGGTTCGAACACGACCAGTGCGACGCCTGGGAGCTTGGCCGGGGCGAAGACATGGACCACGTCCACCACGTCACCGATGACATCGTGGCATTCCTCGCACGCTGCCGCTGACGCTTTTTTGCCCGATTGGCGTGATCGAACAGTCATCTCAATGCGTTACCGTGCGTGCTGGCCGTACGCGGCGGCAATGGTATAAGTTTGTTGTGGAGCGGCGAAAAGACGCCGAAAAACGGGGACCGTCATGAAAAAAATAACTCGCCTTTCAATTACCGCCGCCATCCTGATGGCTGGAACCAGCCAGGCCGCCCTGGCGCTCGAAGCCACCGATTTCGCCGATCGCCTTGTTGAAACCAGCAAGCTGATGGGCCTTGCCTTCACCTATGGCTCGGCCACAGCCGAAGGCGACACGGTTACGCTTTCCGATTTCACCATTTCCATCCCGGGTGAGGACGATGTCGACGTCCCCGGCGATGTGATCTTTACAGGCGTTGTGGAAACGGCCGAAGGCGGCTTCAGTGTCGAACGCGCCGCCATCGAAGACGTCGAGTACACCGACGAGGATGAGGGCATCACGCTCAACTTCGTGGACATCGCGGCAGAGGGCCTCGAGCTGCCTGCGGTGGTCAGCATCGATACGATGCTGGAAATCGGCTTTAATCTCTATGATCGCGTATCGGCCGGTCCCCTGACTGTTTCGGATGCCGATGGCACCGAGCTTTTTGCCATCGACCTGATGGAAATGACCGTCGAGGACGCCGACGCCGACGGTGGGCTCACCTCGGCCTACCAGGTCACCGGCATTCGCGCCGACCTGAGCTCGATTGACGAGCCCGAGGCCCAGGAAATCTTTGAAGCCTTTGGTCTCGACCAGTTCAACGCGTCGATGTCAGGTTCGGGAACCTGGTGGCCCCAGACCGGCGAAGGCACTGTCGAAGATGTTTCCTTTGTGGTCGACGAGCTCGGTTCGATTTCCATGGACTTCGCCGTCGAGGGCTATACCGAGACGCTTTATACAGAGCTCATGAAGCTCAACCTCAAGATGGCCGAAATGGCCGAAGCCGACATGGAAATGGACGACGATCAGATGATGGCGATGTCCGAAGCCATGCTCGAGCCCCTGGCCGACATCAAACTTGTCAACGGCGCTGTTCGCTATGACGACAATTCGCTGTTCATGAAGGTTCTCGATTTCATCGGTGCCGAACAGGGCGTCGATGGCGAAACCTTCAAGGCCGGTCTGCAGTTCATGGTGCCCATGGCGCTGGCCGAAGTTGAAAACACCGCCTTCAAGACCATGGTCACGAGCGCGGTCAACACCTTCATTGCCGACCCGCAGAACTTCACCATCTCGGTCGAGCCCGAAGAGCCCATCGCCTTTTCCGAGTTCGAGGGCATGGAAGCCGAAGTGGAAGCCGACCCGTTCGTTCTGGTCGACCTTTTGAACGTGCAGATCACCGCCAACCAGTAAGCGATCACGCGATCGGAAAAGAGCCCGCCGGAAAACGGCGGGCTTTTTTTGTCAGGCAGGGTGCTCGATCTTGGGCAGATTGTAGGTATGGCGCACGATCTCCCAGGCTTCATCGGCGGTATCGACAAAACTGAAGAGTTTGAAATCGTCGGGTGAAATCGTGCCTTCTTCGGCGAGCGCCTCGAGGTTGAGAACGCGGTTCCAGAATTTCTTGCCGAACAGCAGCAGCGGAATACGATCCATGCGTCCGGTCTGGATCAGGGTCAGGGCCTCGAAAAATTCGTCCATCGTTCCGAAGCCGCCGGGGAAGATGGCGACGACCTTGGCGCGCATCAGGAAGTGGATCTTGCGCGTCGCGAAATAATGAAAGTTGAAGGCGAATTGCGGCGTCACATAGATGTTGGGTGCCTGTTCGTGCGGCAAAACGATGTTGTAGCCGATCGAGGGCGCCCCCACATCGGCTGCCCCCCGATTGCCCGCTTCCATCACGCCCGGCCCACCGCCTGTCGCCACCACGTACTCGGTGTAATCGGTGGCCTTTGAGGTCAGCGAAGCCAGTTGAGCAAAGCGCCGCGCCTCCTCGTAATAGACCGAATTGGCCTCGAGGTTCTTTTTGGCTTCGTCGGTCTTTGCCGCCCATGCCGGCTTGCCGGGCTCGGGGATGCGGGCGCCGCCGAACAGGACCACCGTCGAATTGACGTTGGCCTCGCGCAGTCGGGATTCGATCTTGAGATATTCGAGCTGAAAGCGGACCCCGCGCAGATCCTCGCTGGTCATGAACTCTTCGTCAGCGAAGGCCAGCCTGTAAGCCGCCGACTGGGTCTGCGGCGTTTGCGGCGAATGGCGTACGGCTTCCATGTCCTCCTTGGACGAACGCAGCGAGGAATGGCGTTTGCGGCCCATCTTCAGGCTCCTTTTGGTCTTTCGATTCTTGACTATGTCAGTCTGGTGTTAAGGATGGGTGGCGGTTTTTCCAAGACCTATGACGCCGATGTGCGCGGCCGAGCGTATTCTCTCTGGAGCGGACTTTAACCTCCAACGCCATAAACTTATCCCCGCTTCCTGCACCTCGCCCATACTTGCGCTCACGAACCCGGTTGATGGACGAAAGCGCGACGAACGTTTGGCGGGTTTGGCTCAGGTCCGGCGGGAGTCGTCCTGCCGGAGGCGAGCGTTCCACTTCAGCGAGGCTGGACTCAGCTCGGCCCGCAACACCGACAGGGACGAACGTGTCCTTGAGCGAGGGAACGTACAGCCCAAAATCCCGAGCGCATGGGGCGATGGACGCTTCATATAAACAAAAAAACAGTGCGGAGCGTTCATCGCCCCATGCCGTTCATCTCATCAGAAGCCGGAGCCATTGGCCGCCGGCCGCAATTTCACGTCCGGGAATCGGGATCGGTGCCCCAGAAAGCCCGCGCCTCTTGCGGCAGGCGCGCCAAAACCGCTTCGAACGTGGCTTCGTCCACGTGCCGCCGCAGCGCCCAGGCCACATCGGCCACCACGGTGTCGGGTGAAAGATTGTGGTGCTGGCGCAGCAGTTTTGCTTCGCGGGTCCAGTCCTTGCGCCCGCCCCAGGGTTGTGGCGGCGTCGGCACCCAGTCCTGGACGAAAATTGCCCGCAACACCGCTGGCAGGACATTTGCGAAGTCCAGTGCCTGCTGGATTTCGAGCCGGGCCCGGAACGCACGAAACACACCGTCGGTCGATGTGTAGGCGACGTTGCGCGAGGGCGTATCCAGCCGTTCCCGTGCATCGAGGAGATAAGCCTCGAAATCCTCGTTGGCGCGTTGGTACATCATCGGCCGGGTCATCGTACCTCTCCGTTTTCGAGCAGCGCCCCCAGCCGAATATGGGTTTCCCCACCCATGCGCTTCGGTTAAGGTCCGCGCCGAATTCTCCCTTCCTTTTGCCAAGACTAAAAGGCCCGCAATCCCCATGTCCATGAGTGAGCTTGCCGCAACCATCGATGCCGCTTTCGAGGCCCGCGATAGTGTCAATTACCAGACGACCGGCGAGGTCCGCGATGCCGTTAACGCGGCGCTTGGCCTGCTCGATTCGGGCGAGGCCCGCGTGGCGGAAAAAGGCGCTGACGGCGAGTGGGTGGTCAATCAGTGGCTCAAGAAGGCCGTGCTGCTGAGCTTCCGCCTCAACGACATGGAAGCCGTTCCCGGAGGCCCGGGCGGCGCCCAGTGGTGGGACAAGGTGCCCTCGAAATTTGCCGGCTGGAGCGAGAACCAGTTCCGCGCCGCAGCTTTCCGCGCCGTTCCCGGCGCCATCGTGCGGCACTCGGCCTTCATCGGCAAGAACGCCATCCTCATGCCGTCCTTTGTCAACCTCGGCGCCTATGTCGATGAAAGCGTCATGGTCGACACCTGGGTCACGGTCGGCTCCTGCGCCCAGATCGGCAAGAACGTGCATCTGTCGGGCGGCGTCGGCATCGGCGGCGTGCTCGAACCGTTGCAGGCCGGCCCGGTCATCATCGAGGACCATTGCTTTATCGGCGCGCGTTCCGAGATCGTCGAGGGTGTCGTGGTCGGCGAAGGCTCGGTCATTTCCATGGGCGTTTTCATCGGCCAGTCGACCAAGATCGTCGACCGTACGACCGGCGAAATCTTTTATGGCAAGGTGCCGCCCTATTCGGTCGTCGTCTCCGGCTCGCTTCCCGGCAAGCCGCTCCCCAACGGCGAGCCCGGCCCGCACCTTTATTGCGCGGTGATCGTCAAGCGCGTCGATGAAAAGACCCGCTCTAAGACCTCGATCAACGACCTTTTGCGCGACTAGCGACGATGACCAATCCCGCCGTCTCGCTACTCGCCGATCTCATCCGCCGGCCCTCGGTCACCCCGATCGAAGACGGCGTACTCGACGTTCTCGAAGCCTTCCTCTCCCCGCTGGGCTTTGCCTGCACGCGCCTGAAATTTGAGGGCGACGGCTCTTACCCGGTCGACAATCTCTACGCCACCCGCAAGGGCAACCAGCCCGGCCCGCACCTTCTGTTTGCCGGGCACACCGACGTCGTTCCACCCGGCGATGCGACCGCCTGGACCCATGACCCCTTCTCTGGCATCATCGTCGATGGCGTCATGTGGGGACGCGGCGCCACCGACATGAAAAGCGGCGTTGCCGCTTTTTGCGGAGCCGTGGCGCAGCTGGCGCAAACCGGCGCCCTGGAGCACGGCACCGTCTCCCTCGCCATCACCAATGACGAAGAAGCCGATGCAGTAAACGGCACCAAAAAGCTGATGGAATGGGCCGAGGCGCAGGGTGAAAAATACGATTTCGCCATCGTAGGTGAGCCCTCCTCGTTCGAAACCTTTGGAGATTCGATCAAGATCGGGCGCCGGGGCTCGGTTTCGGGCAGGATCACAGTGATCGGCAAGCAAGGCCACGCTGCCTACCCGCAGCGCGCCAACAATCCTATGCCGGTCATCGCCGAGATCGTCAGAGCGCTCTACGCTCCGCTCGATGAGGGCACTGAACACTTCCAGCCAACAAATCTCGAAGTCACCGCCATCGACACGGGCAATCTGGCCTCCAACGTCATTCCCGAGCGCACGTCCCTGCGCTTCAACGTCCGGTTCAACGACACATGGACCGGCGAGACGCTGCTGGCCGAAATCCACCGCCGCCTCGCCGAGGTCGATACGCGCGGCTGCCGCGTCGAATTCGAGCAGATCGGACCGGTCTCGCGGTGCTTTATTTCCCAGCCCGAAGGGCACGTCGCCCATCTGTGCGACGTGATGGAAGCGTTCAACGGCACCCGTCCGCAGCTCTCGACCATCGGGGGCACGTCGGACGCGCGGTTCATCTCGCTTTATTGCCCGGTCGTTGAATGCGGCCTGATCGGAGCGACCATGCATCAGGTCGATGAGCGCGTGCCGGTTGCCGATGTCGAGCGGCTGGCCGAATTTTACGCCGATTACATGGCAAAGTTTTTGGCCCGGGAGTCCGCATGACATTGGAAACGCTCAAGCAGGCCGGTTCAGGCTGGTCGAAAATTCTCGGCAGTCGCCCCGACTGGGAAGCCCATTTCCGCCTCGATGCCGAGGGCATGAACGCGGGCTTTCTCGCCTTTGGTGCTGCCGTGCTGGCCGCGATCGTTCTGGCAACGCTCCGGTTCGGCTTTCCGCCACCGCTTGCCATGGCGCTCGTCGTCATCCAGCACCTGCTGCCGCTGCTGGCGCTGTTCATAGCCACGGGCCTCCTCACGCGTTTCACTGCTTTTGCGGGGTCCAGCGCGCGCTTTGTGGTTCCCGGCCTCTACCTGCTGGCGGTGATGAAACTTGTCGAAGGTCTGGCAACGCTTCTCGGTGTCCCTCTCGCCGGGGCAATTCTTGCTGTAACCGGCTTTCTGGGCTTCCGTCTGGCGCGAGCGAACGGGCTAACGCTCGCCCCTGCAGTCGGGTACGGGCTGGCGCTGTTTGTGTTGCTTGCGGTCCTGCCCATCGCCCTCTACATGTTGGTCAACGCCTTTTAGAAAGCCATTCTTTCGTGTCCCAAGCCCAGCCGACCCTTTTGGAAGAAACCCGTTCCGCCTTTGCCGGAACCTGGCGGCTGATCGTGGGCCGGCGCGATGCGCCGGGTTATTTCTTCACCGATACGCGTGGCCTGACTTCGAGCTTTATCGCCTTGCTGGTCTCGGTGGTCGTAACCTTCCTCATATCGGCGCTGGTTGCGCCGGGGGGCACTGAAGTTTCGACCTTCGCCGCGCTGGTCCAGAACGCGTTGCTCTATGCCGGGATCATGAGCGCTTCGTGGGTCGTGCTGCGCCTCACCGGGCTTACCGACAGGTTCACGGCCTTCGTCACCGTCGAAAACTGGGTCAACGCCATCGTCTCGATCGCGCTGGCCTTTGTCGCTCTGGTGACCGTGAGCGCCGAACTGATCCTGCTTCTGGCAGTGGTCATCGGCTTTCTGGCCCGCATCAACAATGCAAGGCTGGTCGTCGGCATGAAGGCGGGGCAGATCGTCATGCTCATCGTTGTTCAGACCATCGGGATGCTGATCGCGCTCCTGGCCGTGGGTCTCATCTACGGCCCCATGCCCACCCCCGAGATCTGATCGGGGTGACCGAGCGTCGATCAACATTGTTCGAGGAAGCGATCCGGGCCATTGGCGGCATACGGCGGTTGCTGCTGGGACGCCCCGACGCTCTTGCCCGGTTCGATTTCTCCCAGCGCGGTCTCGCCGGCAGTTTTATCCCGCTGGTCCTCGCCTTTGTGGCGTTCGTTGCCTTCATGGGGCTGGGTTCGACCCCGGGGCAAACCCCCTCAGCGGCCAGTCAGTTGTTTATTTGCGGTGCGCTGGTCAGCGCCCGTTTCGTGGCGTTGCGGCTGGTCCTGCCACGGCTCGATGCGCTGCATGCGTTCCGGCCCGTATTGACCGCAAGCAACTGGTCCAACGCCATTGCTTTGGCGGCCATATTGCTCGCAACCCTCGTAGTCGCGTTTGTCGGCGCGCTGATCCTGGGCCCCGACTCCGGCAGCACCCTGGTCAACATCGTTCTGGTGATCTGGGGGGCTCTTGCCCTCGCCACCTTCACGGTGGAGATCAACATCCTGCGCCTTGTCGCAGGGTTGCGCGGTGGCGAGATTGTCATGGTGCTGGCTGCGCAGGTCTTTGCGCTGATCCTCGCGATATTTATCCTCGCCCAGCTGCCGCTGCGCTAATAATCGATCGCCATCAGATAGAGACCGGAGGATGGAGCCATGGCACCGCACTTTGATCTGTCTTGCGCATCGAGCGCTGCCCTAAGCCCGGACACAGGCCAGCGCCCTTCCCCGACCAGTTTGAGCGAACCGGTCATCGAGCGCACCTGATGGTGCAGGAAGGCGCGCGCCGAGGCTTCGATAATCACCAGATCGCCCTCGCGCTTCACGTCCAGCCTGTCGAGCGTGCGCAGCGGGGAATTGGCCTGGCACTGGGCAGAGCGGAAGGTGGTAAAGTCATGCCGGCCCAGAATGGTCTGCGCCGCTTCGTGCATGGCTTTTTCGTCGAGCGGCACCGCGACATGCCAGACTTTATCGGCCTCCAGAGCCGGCCGGGCACGGCGATTGAGGATCAGGTAGCGGTAATGGCGCGCTTTGGCCGAAAAGCGCGCCTCGAACTCCTCGCCTACCAACTGGCAGTCCAAAATGGCGATCGGATGGGGTTTGAGGTGGTAGTTGAGCGCCTCGGATACGCGAAAAGGGTCCCAGTCACGCTCCAGATCGAAATGGGCCACCTGCCCTCTTGCATGAACGCCCGCATCGGTGCGGCCCGCCGTCTGGGTACGCACGGCCTCGCCGGAAAACGCCTCGATGGCAATTTCGATAGCTTCCTGCACCGAAAACCCATTGGTCTGGCGCTGCCAGCCGACAAACGGGGTTCCGTCATATTCGATGGTAAGCTTGTAGCGGGGCATCAGCCCACCTGGCGCCCGGTCAGGTCACCTGCGCCGCGCAGGAACGCGTCTGCGTCCATGGCGCCCTTGCCTTCGCGCTGCACCTGCTTGAATCGCACAGCGCCCTCGCCGCAGGCGATTGTCAGCCCCTCGATCACGGCGCCGGGCTCGCCCCGCCCGTCGGCTAGCGTCGAACGCAACGCCTTGACGCGAACCGGCTTGCCGCCAAGCTCGATCTCGAACCACGCGCCGGGAAACGGCGACAGGCCGCGGACATGGTTGTGAACCTCGCGTGCCGGGCGCGAAAAATCGATCCGCGCCTCGGCCTTCTCGATCTTTTTGGCGTAGGTAACGCCCTCTTCGGGCTGCGCGGTGAACTCGAGCGCGTCGCGATCAAGCGCCGACAGAGCACGCCCCATCAGGTCCGCGCCAGTGCGCATCATTTCGTCATGGAGTTCGCCCGCCGTCATGTCGGGGCCGATGGAAATGAAATCGAGAAGGCTGACCGGACCGGTATCGAGCCCTTCCTCCATCTTCATCACCGAAACCGCTGTGCGTTCGTCCCCCGCCATTATGGCGCGCTGGATAGGCGCGGCGCCCCGCCAGCGCGGCAGCAACGATCCATGCAGGTTCAAGCACCCCTTTTCGGGCGCTTCGAGCACAGCAGGGGGCAACAGCAGGCCGTAAGCCACGACCACCGCCACGTCGGCACCAAGCGCCGCAAAGGTTGCAACGTCGGCCGGGTCGCGGAAATTTTTGGGCGTAAACACGGGAATGCCGAATTCTTCGGCCGCCAAGTGCACCGGCGATTTGCGCTCGGCCTGACCCCGCCCTGCAGGTTTGGGCGCACGAGTATAACACGCAACGACCTCGTGGCCGCGCATGACGATCTCGGTCAGCGTGGGCACGGCGAAGTCGGGGGTGCCCATGAAGACGACGCGCATTCGATTGCCCTTCGATTTCGAGACGGATGGCTGGCGCGCGGATCAGCTGGCGAGCCGGGCCTTTTTCTGGAACTTCTTGTTCACGCGGTCACGCTTGAGGCGCGAAAGGTAGTCGATATAGAGCACGCCATCGAGATGGTCGATCTCGTGCTGCATGCAGACGGCCAGCCGGCCGGTCGCGTGACGGGTGACTTCCTTGCCTTCGGGCGTGAGATATTTGACGGTCACCTCGGCGGGCCGTTCGACCTCGTAATACATCTCGGGAATCGACAGGCACCCTTCCTCGGATACTTCGGTTTCCTCGCTCATGCCGACGATTTCGGGATTGATCATGGCGATCTTGCCCGAGTCCGGGTTTTCCTCATCGGCCAGATCGATCACCACGACGCGCTTCATATAACCGATCTGCGGACCGGCCAGCCCGATACCGGGCGCGTCGTACATGGTGTCGAACATGTCATCGACGGTCTTTTTGAGGTCATCATCGAACGCCTCGACGGGCTCGGCCACTTTGCGCAGCAGAGGATCGGGCAGGATGAGGATTTCGCGTACGGCCATTCAAAGTTCTCAAAATTGGTGTGTGAGGCACTGGTTAATGCAGGTGGACCACGCCGGTCAAGCAAAGCGGATATGGGAAGGGGCGAATCAGATAACAAGAACATTATGGAAACAGTGCTCTTTACCATCGGCGGGACGCCCATCACCATCCTTGAAGCCTTGGCTGGCGGACTGGCGATCGCGGTGCTCGGGCTCATCATTGTCCTGATCGGACAGACCCGCGCGGCGCGGCAGCGCGAGGAACAGGCAGCACTTGATGCCGCCCGCAATGCCGAGATGGAGCGGCACATGGCCGATATGATGCGCACCCAGTCCGAAATGACCGGGCGCATGCAGACCATGAGCGAGATCTTTGGCACGCGGACCTCCGATCTTGCCCGTGTCCTCACCGAGCGGATCGATGCCAATTCGCATCGGGTCAATCAGTCCATGACCGAAAACCGCACCAAGACCGACGAAACGCTGACCAAGCTCAACGAGCGGCTTGCGGTGATCGACAGGGCGCAGACCAACATCACCCAGCTTTCGGGCGAAATCGTCTCGCTGCAATCGATCCTGTCGAACAAGCAGCAACGCGGCGCCTTCGGTCAGGGGCGGATGGAGGCGATCATCGCCGATGGGCTGGCGCCCAACGCATACGAATTCCAGGTCACGCTTTCCAACAATTCGCGGCCCGACGCCATAATCCATATGCCCAACGATGCGCCCTCGCTGGTGATCGATGCAAAGTTTCCGCTCGAAGGCTGGCAGAGGATCGCCGAGGCGGAAACCCCCGAGGCCGTGCGCGCGGCCATGACCGGGTTTCGCAGCGATTGCACCACCCATATCAAGGCGATCTCGGAAAAATACCTTATTGCCGGGGAGACCCAGGACACAGCCTTCATGTTCGTGCCCTCGGAATCGATCTTTGCCGATCTGCACGAGCGGTTCGAGGACGTCGTGCAGAGGGCCGCGCGGGCCCGTGTCGTTATCGTGTCGCCATCGCTTTTGATGCTGTCGATCCAGGTCATTCAGGCGTTGTTGCGCGACGTTCGCATGCGCGAACAGGCCCATATCATCCAGAAGGAAGTCGTTGCGCTGCTCGGCGATGTCGGGCGTCTCAACGACAGGGTCAACAAGCTCCAGACCCATTTTCGGCAGGCCAACCAGGACATCGATGACATCCTGATTTCGACAGGCAAGGTGACGCGGCGCGGCGAGAAGATAGAAGCGCTGGAATTTGAAGAAGAGCGGCCTTCGCTTCTTGAATGACGCTACGCCCTGAGCTTGAGCGGCACGACGGTGGTGTCGGGCGCAATCGTCTTGCGGTTGCCGCTGACGATATCGTTGAAAACCGAGATATCTTCGGGCCTTGAGAACCAATAGCCCTGGGCGGCGTTGCAGATCTCGCCCTTGAGAAACTCGAGTTCCTCGGGACGCTCGACCCCTTCGGCAAGAATGGGCAGGTTGAGCCCCTTGCCCAGCCCGAGCACCGCGCGGACGATTGCGGCAGACTGGTCGTTGTCGTGCACCGAGCGGATAAAGGACTGATCGACCTTGATCCGATCGAACGGGAACGCGCGCAGGTTCGAAAGCGAGGAATACCCGGTTCCGAAATCGTCCATGGCGATCTTGACGCCCAGCGCCTTGATAAGGCGCAGATTGGCCAGCGCGCGGTTCATGTTGCGGATCATCGCGGTTTCAGTGATCTCGATTTCCAGCCTTCCGGCAGGCAAGCCGGTTTCGACCAGAAGCTTTTCAACGAAGGCAACAAAGTTGGGCGCATGAAGCTGCACGGCCGAGACGTTGACCGCGATCATCAATGGGGCCGTCCAGCTTGCCGCCTCCGTGCACGCTGTGCGCATGACCCATTCGCCGATCTGGAGAATAAGACCCGTCTCTTCGGCAATGGGAATAAAGGTTGCCGGGGGCACGGCGCCGCGCTCAGGATGGGCCCAGCGCACAAGAGCCTCGAACCCGGAAACCTCGCCGGTCGCCAGATCAACCTGCGGCTGGTAGGCGAGCGAAAGTTGCTGGCTGACCAATGCCGAACGCAGATCATGCTCAAGCAGCCGCCGGTCGCGGACTTGCGCGCCCATCTGGGTTTCGAACAGGCGATAGGTCCCGCGACCTTCCGCTTTGGCGCAATAGAGCGCAGTGTCGGCATAAGTCATCAACTGATCGGCGTCCTCGGCGTGCTCGGGATAGAGCGCTATGCCTACGGACGCGGAAATGACGGTGCTTTCTGCGCTCTCGCGATTGGCCCGGGAGAACATGTCCAGCATTTCTTCTGCCAGCGCGGACGCGTGTTGGGCAGAGCGCACGTCAGGAAGGATGACGGCGAACTCATCGCCCCCGAGCCGTCCTGCAAACTGGCTGCCCTTCAGACCCGCTTCAATCAACCCTGCTACCCGCTGCAGCAGCGCGTCACCGGCCGCGTGACCGAACAGGTCGTTGACCTCCTTGAACCGATCGAGGTCGAGACACAGAACTGCAAGGTTCTGCCCGGCGAGCCGGGCGCGGGCAATCTCATCATCGAGCCTTGCGTTAAAGCTTGGGCGATTGGCGAGCCCGGTCATGGCGTCGTGATGGGCAAGAAACCGGATATGATGTTCGGCCCGCTTGCGGGCCCGCAGGTCACGCACCGCAATGGCCCGGTGAAGGCGCCCGCCGAAATCGACTTCGCGCATGACGACTTCCACAGGGATCCGTTCGCCGCCCAGGGCCGTCAGTTCGGTTTCAACGAGCTCATTTGCATGCTCGAAAATGGCGATGCAGCCGGTCGGGGCCAGAAACTCGGCGATGGCGTGCCCGGAAAGATCCTTGCCCTGGTCACCGACAAGGCGTTGAAAGGCTGCATTGACCGCAACGATGGTGCGATCCGAACAGACAACGAGCCCTTCCACGGCGGCATCGGCCAGACCGCGCATGCGGCTCTCTTCGGTCGCGGCGCGCCTTCGATCACGCAAATCGAGATAGAGACTGCCCAGCGCGGCCAGAAGGATGAGGATCGACACCACGCCAACGATCAGCGAAAGCACGCCCGGGCTGATTTCGCCCGGCGCCGCAATTGCATAGCAATTGGCAAACCCGGCAGCGCCCATGGCGGTAAAATGCATCGAGCATATTGCGAGGGTCAAAAGCCCCGCTCCGAAGACACGCGCCCGCGCGTTCCGGTTCACGCCGACGCGCAGGGCGGCGGCGCCAAGAACCATGCCGGAGATCACCGAGCCCGCCACAAGGCCGGAATCCCACGACACTTCGCCGCCGATTTCGAGCGCTCGCATGCCCGTGTAATGCATGGCGGAAATGCCGAGCCCTACAATTGCGCCCCCCAGAATCAGGTCGGACCGCCGGCGGCTCAGGCCAGCCACGGCGAGCCCTGTGCCGCAGACGGCTATGGCGATCAATAGCGATGCCAGTGTCAGGCCGACGTGATATCCGGCGGGGAAACCAACATCGAAAGAGAGCATGGCAATGAAGTGCGTGGCCCAGATACCAAAGCCGACAGAAACCGCGGCAATCGCCAACCAGGCAACTCGCGCCAGGCCCTGAGAACGACGGGCGTGGGTCAGAATTGAAACGCCGGCGAATGAGGACAGCGCGCATATGAACGCCGCGAGGATCACGAGACGAATATCGTGCTGATGATACAGCGTTGAAAGAACGTCGCTCATGCTCAACCGGCCCATTCCCTGTCATTGGAGGGACAGGTATGAGGCGGATACGTAAACAAACTTAAGTACGGCTTGCTGCTATGGGCTCAGGACCCGCGATTACCGTTAGCGTGCGGTAAACGGCAGCGGTTAAAACCGCGTACGGGCCTTCAGTGCCTGGCTGAGCGTGCCTTCATCGAGATAATCCAGCTCGCCGCCAACCGGAACCCCGTGAGCCAGACGGGTAATTGTGATACCGGTATCGGCAAGACGATCGGTGATGTAATGGGCCGTTGTCTGTCCTTCGACGGTGGCGTTGACCCCAAGGACGATCTCGGAATAGTCGGGCGCCCGGCGAATCAGTTGATCGATGGAAAGATCGTCCGGCCCGACACCATCGAGTGGCGAAAGGACGCCACCGAGAACATGATAGCGCACCATTCCAATGCCCGCGCGTTCCAGAGCCCAGAGGTCGGCCACGTCTTCGACCACAATCAGCAGACCGGTTTCGGCCCGGCGCGGGTCCGCGCAGATCGTGCATGGGGAAATGGTATCGATATTGCCACAGGTCTGGCAGATTTTCACCGCATCGACAGCACGATCGAGTGCGGCGGCGAGCGGGATCATCAACTGCTCTTTTTTCTTTATCAGATGCAGCACTGCGCGGCGCCCCGAGCGCGGGCCGAGGCCCGGCAGGCGCGAAAGAAGCTGGATGAGCTGTTCGATTTCCGGCCCGCCTGAGGTGTTCGCCATTTTTGGCCGATCCTAGAACGGGAACTTCATGCCCGGCGGGATCGGCAGGCCCGCGGTCATTTCGCTCATTTTCTGCTGCATAAATTCCTCGCCCTTGCGGCGTGCATCTGCATGAGCGGCGACGATGAGATCTTCAACAATCTCGGCGTCGTCGGGCTTGAACAATGAGGGGTCGATCTTGAGCCCCTGCAGATCACCCTTGGCGGTCATGGTCACGGTGACCATGCCGGCGCCGGCAGTTCCCTCGACCATATGCGCCGCAGCCTCGGCCTGCATCTCCTGGGCGCGCTGCTGGAATTCCTGGGCCTTTTTCATCATGCCCATGAGATCTTTCATTCGTCTTCCTCCGGATCGATGGGAGCTTCGAAATCTTCTGCGGCGGTTTCCAACTCGTTGGTCAGGTCCGGGCGCGATTTGATGTTGACCAGCCGGGCTCCCGGGAACGTCTCCATCACCGCCTTGACCATAGGGTCTTCGAGCGCCGTGCTGCGGGCATTGTCTTCGGCCGCACGCCGCGCCTCGCGCAAAGTGGGCGTAGCAATCTCCCTGGTCGATATGGTGACAAGCCAGGGCCGCCCCGTCCAGTCCTTGAGGCGCGCCGACAGCAGGGAAACTATGGAAGGATTGGCCGTCGGGGTCAGCGCAACCTCAATGCGTCCAACTTCGAACGATACCGGTTTGATATCGGATTCGAGCGCGTGCTTGACGGCGATATCGCGCTTTTCTCCGGCCAGCGCGACGATCTGCTCATAGGATTGCGGCACAGGCCGCGCTTCGGCCCGCGGTGCTGCTTGAGGCGCCGCGCTGGGTGGCGCGGATGGCGCCAGGGCCCGCGCCTGATACCCACCGCCCCCATTGGGAGCAGGAGCGGATGGCGCCGGGCCGGTATCGGTTGGCTGGCTCGTCAGTTTTTCGATCAGCTCTTCCGGGCTGGGCAGATCAGCAGCATAGGCAAGACGGATAAGGACCATTTCCGCCGATTGCAGCCCATTGCCGGACTGCGCGATCTCGGCCAGGCCCTTCGACAGGATCTGCCATGTACGTGTCAGGACGCGAAGCCCAAGTTTTTGGGCCAACTCGCCTCCGCGGCTGCGCTCATCAGGGGTCAGAACCGGATCGTCGACCGCTGAGGGCACGATCTTGATGCGCGTCACCAGATGGGTCAGCTCGGCCAGATCGGTGATGATCGTCGTCGGATCGGCGCCCGAATCATAGAGCCCGCGCGCGTCGTCGAGCGCACCTGCTATGTCGCCGCCCATGAGCTTTTCAAAAAGATCGATGATGCGCGCCCGGTCGGCAAGCCCCAGCATGTCGCGGACAGACTGCACGCTGATCTTTCCGCCACCATGGGCGATGGCCTGGTCAGTCAGCGACAGGCAGTCGCGCGCCGAGCCTTCACCGGCCCGCACGATCATGGAAAGCGCTTCGGACTCGACCGGTATCGTTTCCTTTTCGAGCAAGCCCGACAGGTACCCGGTCATGACGTCGGGCGAAATCCGGCGCAGGTCGAAGCGCATGCAGCGCGACAGGATGGTCACCGGGACTTTGCGGATTTCCGTCGTCGCGAAGATGAACTTCACATAGGGAGGGGGCTCTTCGAGCGTTTTCAGGAGCCCGTTGAAGGCCGACGTCGATAGCATATGCACTTCGTCGATGATGAACACCTTGTAGGGTGCGCTCATCGGCGGTGTGCGGGTCATTGCGTTGATTTCGCGGATGGAATCAATGCCGGTATTGGATGCCGCATCCATTTCCATAACATCGACATGGGTGCCGGCTATGATTTCGGCGCAATGGATGCCTTCCCTGGAAAGATCGAGGGTCGGATGCGCTCCTGTTTCATCGGCATAATTGAAGGCGCGGGCAAGAATTCTAGCTGTGGTGGTTTTCCCCACGCCGCGTACGCCAGTCAAAATGAAAGCGTGGTGGATGCGGCCCGTCGCAAAGGCGTTGCCCAGCGTCTGAACCATTGCGTCTTGCCCCACAAGGCTCTCAAAGCTCGATGGCCGGTATTTCCGAGCCAGAACCTGATAGGGCGTTGCTGGGGTCTGGGGGGTCACCATCGCGGGCCGTTGCTGGGGGAAACTGCAGCGCCATTACCAAATGACGCTCTAGAGCAGGAGGCTGACGACGACCCGTGCCGTACTCGTTAGGGCTGCTTCCTTCCGGACCTGACCCGGTTGGCGAGCGGTTCGTCCGCCACCAACCTCCCGTCCCCTATGTGCTGCATCGGGAACGGGTTTGCAAGAGGTCAGTAACACTCTTTCACGGCGCAGAGTCGGCCACCGGATAGATTCCGAGCAGTTTGAAGTGATCAGAGAAAAACCCGAGTTCTTCAAGGGCCAGTTTGACGTTATGATCGTCGGGATGCCCCTCGATATCGGCATAAAACTGGGTCGCTGTGAACGAACCGCCGACCATGTAGCTCTCGAGCTTGGTCATGTTGACGCTGTTGGTCGCGAAGCCACCCATGGCCTTGTAGAGAGCCGCGGGAACGTTGCGAACGCGGAAGACAAAGGTGGTTTTGATCTTCGTTCCGTTGGGTTTGGGCGCGATGGGATCGCGCGCCATGATCAAAAAGCGCGTGGTATTATGTGCGGCATCCTCGATGTTCTCGGCAATAACATCGAGCCCATAGGTCTCGGCGGCAAAGCGCGAAGCGATGGCGGCGACGGTGCGATCGCCTTTTTCGGCGACCTCGCGGGCCGAACCCGCGGTGTCGACGGAGTTGATGGTGCGCAGCTTGTGTTTTGCGATAAATTTGCGGCATTGCCCCAGCGCGACCGAGAGCGATTGCACAGCCTCAATGTCCGATAGGGTGGCTCCCGGCACGCCGAGCAGGTTCATGCGAACGGGAAGGTAATACTCGCCAACGATATAGAGCCCGCTTTCAGGCAGGATGTGATGGATATCGGTGATGCGACCGTAGAGGGAATTTTCGATCGGCACGACAGCGTAGTCGGCTTCGCCAGCCTGCACGGCCCCGATCGTCTGCTCAAACGTCACGCAGGGAACCGGCTGGTCGTCTGGAAAGACTTCGACAGCCGTTGCGTGACTGAAAGCTCCCAATTCCCCCTGAAAGGCGATTTTGCGTGACATAGGCGTGGTCCCAAAGATTGAATGCGCGCGCACCTAACCCTCCGGGCCAATGGGTGTCAATTGAACGAACGGAAGGCAAAAAATGGGCTTGCGGGATTGTCGCACCCG
>DDGC01000028.1 GCA_002337455.1 Rhizobiales bacterium UBA1912
GCAATGTCGAGCTCGACAATGACGTGGAGAGCGCAAGCCGTCGCTTTGGTGACAACGGGCAGGCCGCGATCTACCTTCTGGAGGGCGAGAACGTTTTGGCGGTGTTCGCGATCGCCGATCAGGTGCGCCCGGAGTCCAAGGAGGCCGTAGCCAAGCTGCAGTCGATGGGCATCGAGGTCGTTATCCTGACGGGGGACTCCGAGGCCGTGGCGCGATCGGTGGGTCGTGAACTCGGGATCAACACAGTCTTTTCCGGCGTGCTGCCCGATCAGAAGTCCGACAAGATCAAAGAGCTGCAGGCCCAGAGCAAGCGCGTTGCCATGGTGGGCGATGGCGTCAACGACGCGCCCGCTCTCGTCACCGCCGATGTCGGAGTGGCCGTAGGTGCGGGAACCGATGTGGCTGTCGAAGCCGGTGATGTGGTGCTGGTGCGATCCGATCCCCGAGACATTGCCCGCATCGTAACTCTAAGCCGCGCGACCTACCGCAAGATGATCCAGAACCTCTGGTGGGCCGCCGGCTACAACATCGCTGCGATCCCGCTCGCCGCAGGCGTGCTCTATTGGGCCGGCATCGTCCTGGCGCCTGCGGTGGGCGCGGTGCTGATGTCGGCCAGCACAGTGATCGTCGCCATCAACGCACAGCTGCTGCGGCGTCTCGACATGGAGAGATGAGCATGATTGTTTTGCTTATGGCCCCCGAGGAAGCGGAGTTCTTCGCGGGCCGCTTGGGCATAGGCGAGCAATATCGGTCGTCGCCAGTGAGGCCGGGCTTTGTGACGCCGTCAAGACCGGCGCTGTTCGGCTGATATCGTTCTGCCAAGGACTGATCGTGCCGCCCGCAATCCTCTCAGTACTGAAAGACAGTACTTCAAATTCCGTCCATGCGGCCCGCCGCTTCGGTTCTGTCGTCCGCAGATGACGTAGAGGCCCTGGCTTATCGGGCGTTGCTCGATCTGGTCACTGAACTAGCGCCAACGCTCGTCGACGTCCGTGCCACGTTTCCACGCTCAAGTGAGGTGTGGCTGCCTAACCGCACACCCACTTGAGTTGCCAAGAAGTCCGCTCGTCTTAGTGCACCTGGGACAGCGCGTCTTTACAGGCGGATTCACAGGAGCGGCACGAATCCGCACAGATGCGGCAGTGCTCGTGCTGATCGGCATGGCGACCACATTCTTCAGCACAGACACGACAGGCCTCGGCACAGGCTTGAATGGTCGCGCGCAGGACCTCAACATTGGCGCCGGTGCGACGTGAACTCATGGCGCCGGTTGCGATGCAGATGTCGGCGCAATCGAGGTTTAGCCGAATGCACTGGCGAAGATCGGCTACCATGTCCTCAGCGAGGCAAGCGTCCGCGCACGATGTGCAGGTCTGGGCGCATGCGTAACATTCTTCGATGCACTTGAGCAGAGCGTCTGCAGTATCGCCCTGAACGTCTGGGTGAGTGCTGATCATTTCTCGAACGTGCATTTTGTTCTCCTTTCAAAGAGTTTCGACGGAAAGAGAAACGCGGCGGCGCCAAGAATGCAGGCAACCGCCAGCATGGGGCAAACGGACAGACCGGAGGATCGATCCTCACGAAAACATAGTTCACCCTGAAGGTGAGTCCTATGATGCGCACCGATAGTATCCGCCGTAGCCGACGCGCAGTTCGTTGCCGATCTCGAAAATCATGGTGGCCTCTCGCTGGTCGGCGTCGGGACCCTGGGCCTGCTGCTCGGAGGTCAGGGTGATCCCGACGTCACCCGCCTCATAGGTGAGCATCTCCTCGGAACTGCTGGCAAGGGCCATACGGATCAAAGCTCCGTTGACCTTGAGCAAGCCTGCTTCCTCGCCATCGGCGTCCGGATCGAGGGCGAAAACGGGGTCGCCCTCGCTGGTGTACCTGAACACACAGCGACGAGTCCCTGCCAGTCCCTCTTTGATCTGGACGTCGTCGAGCGTCGCCGGATCCAGACCGGCAACCTCCGCACCCTCCAGGGCGGCCTCTGCCGTCATGAATTCTGCAGGTTCGTCTCCGAGCGCGGGATCGATGGCATCGTCGGGCGCACCACCATCGTCGCGATCCGCAAGGTCGCCGATGAGAAACTTCATCTCGGAAATTTCCCGTTCCTGGGCTTCAATGATCTCGTCGGCCAGCTTGCGCACGCGCGGATCGGAAATCTGGGCGCGCGTGGAGGTCATGATTGCGATCGAGTGGTGCGGGATCATCGCTTGCATATATTCGCTGTCATTGACGCTGACCTGGCTGCGCACCGCCACAGTGCCCCGGCAAAGACAGCGATCGCACCCGCGAATATGGCGATATTGACCTTGGTGTTTTTATACATCGACAGCATGTAGGCGAGCATGATGACCGCCATGGTGGCGCCCATGACCAGCGCCATCCACGCGCGGGTCTCACTCCAGAAAACATGTTCGAATGCATAGGTGTTGAGATACATCAGGCCGAACATAACCAGCGTCGAGGTGGCGATCATGGCGGCGAAACGCCAATACATTTTCATGAAACTTCTCCGATCGAAACGAATAGGAATGGATTGCTTGTCCAGGGTCGGGTCCCGTTCATTTTGGGCGGAGGCGTGTCAGTGGCAGGCTCGGCAACCGGTCGCCCTATGACAATCTCATGTTCTCCCGTGAGCCCATTGGCCTCGGTATCGAACTGCACGTGACCAAGCATAACAGCCTGCGTGGCGCAGTGAAGATCAAAGATATGGACGGATGTTCTGTGGTGTGCCCCGGCCGTCTCAGTCGATAGTGCGATTTGGGTGTGCTGGTCCGGGCTTGGTGCGCTGGAGATCGGGACTGCATGTGCGCTTTGGCATGCTGCACCGACCGTGACGATTACGGCCATGATCAGCACCACGACGGCTCGGTACACATGGCTGCGACAGAGTACGAGACTCATTATAGTGTACTCATCATCCAGAGTGCTATGGCGACCTTCATCACGCTCCGATCATTGAATGCGTCAGGCTGCTCCCGCTCACTAACCAGCAGCCTTCAGCCTCATAGCCTTCGGATTGCACCAAAATGTCTGGACCTGAGGCCGAACGGGCAGATGTGGTCATCCATTACCATCCGAGAGAAAACAGCCTTCTCTTAAGGTCATCGCCATACCTCTGTCCTAGGGTAAACGAGCGGAGGGCAGCTTGGTTCACGGTAGGGCTAAGGGAAACTGGCTGCTCCCCATAATGCAAGAAGGCTGCCGTGTGCGCGACGCCGACCACTTGGCGCTGCGGCTTTATCCGGGAAAGTAGCTCTCGATCACACAACATGTATGGGGCGATCTGGAAGGGGAGCTCTACTGGCTTTGTTGCCGAATCCGGACAGGAAGCAAATGGCCCTATCAAGCCGAAATCCGGATGCCTCGAATGGCAAGTTTCGAGCGGCGACGGCAGCAGTTCGAGCGGCCGCAATGGGGTCGGATGCCGAACGGCAGGTCTCCAAGTATTATTGCCAGAACCGGTCAGTCCGGTATCGGCCCCAATTCTGCCAGTCAGCAAAGCCCCCATTCCGGCCGTACCAGCATCCCCGACGATGCCCCAAAAGCCGCCATCGATCGTGTTGATCAACCAGCGAGTTTCTGGGCCGACCCGCCCACTACTCCGTCAGCCACTTGGCATATGCGTCCACATCGATCATCGGCACCGTTCCGCTGAACTGCAGCCTCGATATCAGCTTGAATAGGAAAGCCGTCGCAGCCTTAGTCTCTCCCTCGAATACGTATTCGCCCGTGCCCTTCTCGAAGTAGAAATGGCCGTGGGAGGCCACGCATCCGATATCCAGACGACCTTCCTGCACATCGGTTTCGAGAGCATCCCGGAATGCCGTTCCGAACGCCGGTGCCCACTCGCTCTCGAACGTGAGCAATCCGCCGAGGACCGGGATCGGAGGCTTTGGAGGATAGACACCACCAGCATGAGGAATGGGCAATGAAGTGTGCTGCAGGCGACGGACGCTGGCGACTTTCTCTTGGGCGTATTGTACCATCGCCCTGTCGGCCGATTGCTTAGCCTCGAATACCGCATAGACGCTTTCGACAGGCACGATAAGAGTATCCTCGTAGTTGAAGATGAACGGCGAGTATTGACGATCGAACACCACCACGTCGATCTGCTGGCTGAATTTGCCGTAGCTGTCCACGACAAACGCCTTGTCCGCCTGGTACCGTTGAGGCAGGTATGTCTGCAGTAGGCTTATCCACACGCCTTCGCTCGCATCGCCCTTCGAGCCGGGATGTTGGATGCTTTCGCGGACCGATCGCAAGCGGTGCTGAATATCATTGTGCAAGGTGGACAACAGTTTGGGCAGTGAGAAATCGGACATGATCTGTGCCTCAAGATAGGGGGAACTTGGGACCGAAGAGTTCGCGCCATGCTCGCAGCGCTTCTCCGTTCCGCCCTTGACGGGCGAGGTTTATGGCTAGGGTCGCCTCGCGCTCCGCGGTCTTCAGCAGCGTTTGCGCGCGCTGCTTGCGAGCGTGGTTCATGCCATCGCTGATCGCTGGACCAAGCCCGGCCGGATCCGGCCACTCGTCGAATATGCGGTCGGCCAGCGTCGCGAAGAACCCCTGCATCTCCCGATCGAAGGCGCCGCCCCAACCCCCATGGAGGCACTGCATGGCCATCACCTCGATGAGGAACGATGGCTTGATTGGCTTATCGCCGTGCTTGGGATTGTTGTTCCAGTACTTGACCATCCGCACTAGGCCCTTCCACTCGTTGGAATAGGCCTGGTGGGCGGCGACCGCCTTGTCCGCGTGGATTTTCGGATTGGTGCCGATCCACTTGCCCAGTTCGTTGTCGGGTATCTGGAAGTCCGAGCCTTGGTCGAATGCCGGAACGATGTCTACGCTGATGACGCGGTAGTCGGTGTTGTCTTCGGAGTCTGCCTTCACACCGAAATCGACGTTGATCGACCGGTTCTGCTTCCTGGCCCTATCGCCGTACTTCTGCACCAGCGCATCGTGGAAGTCGGTCAGGATCACCGATGGCGCTTTCGAGACGTAGTGGTTCTCCGACGCCTTCATGACGAAGAAAATGTCCACGTCCTTCAGCGGCTTGGTCTTGGTCCAGCGCGCATAGGAGCCGGTCAGGAAGCTGCGGTCGATCTTGAACTTGGTGTCGAGGTAGTCACGGACCTCCTGCTGACGGTTGGAGGCGTTCGTCGTCTCCTTCTCGTTCAGCTCGAGGCGGCTCTTGAACTTGCGGAATGCTTCGTCGAGCGTCAGCATTATGCTCTCCTGAGGTATGAGGTGGAGGCGCCGAGCCCACTGTGCTCGACAGTGGTGCCTAGGCTCTGGCGCACCATTCCGGCGGTGGACCTGAATGAACAGGAGACCCAACCGGCAACATTGACCGAGCCGGGTTTCCTGATCACCAGGAAACGGTACCGCGCCCTGTTCGGCGGAATGCCCGCCTTCCTGATGGCGAACCTAAGCTGATCGGTGTCGGTCCAGAAACTGCCGTCTCCTGCGCCATTCCAGGCGTAGGACACCTCGATGTCCCAGCGGAACACCAACGCGTCATTGGTCGGGTCAAACACTTCGAGGATGACCTTTTCGAGGTGGCCGCTCTGCAGCCAGGTCCTCATCCCGGTCTTGTAAAACTCCCAGTCGCCGACGAAGGCTGCAGGATCAAGACCGCTTTGGACGATGATGTCCTTGACGCTCTTGAGCATGTTGTCGGCCAGGTAGGTGACCGAGTGGGTGTAAGTGTTAACGCTGACAGTGCTCATAATCCCAAGAATCCTTTCGGATCGAACACCAGGGCGGCCTTGCTGCCGGTCTTGGGTTCGGTCACCGTTTCGTTCATGCTGCGGGCGGTGATGCGACTCCCATGCTGCTTCAGGGCGCTCTGGACCCAAGACAGGTCGCTGTCCTGGCACGGCAGAGAAACATTCCAGTCTCCGTTGAGAGGGTCGAAGCCGAGAGCGGCTTCGTTCTCTCCGGTGCCGTCGATGGCATCCTCGTCGTAGAGGCAATAGATCCGGGTTCGCGGCCCGTCGCAGGTAGCGACTATGGCTGCTTCTTTCGGCGCCTGGTCCGCGATCACGCTGGCGGCAATGCCCTTGACCGCGAGGAGCGTGTCCCTTGCTCCGGTCGACTGCACGCGCGTCAGCAGGTCGACGATGGCGAGCCAGGTATCCATCGAGTCTCGATGCGGCGTGCTGCGGAAGGTCCGGCTTGCGACAGTGCTCATTTGCGTGCTCCCGAAGAACGATCCTGCTTGGCGGCCTTTGCCGCGGCGATGATGTCGCCAATCGCGAGCTTCTCCGGATGCATGGCGGTGTCCAAACTGCTGGCCAGGGCATTCGCAACCATCTTTCGGATCGCGCGTCCGTCGAGGCCGACGCATTCCGCCGCCGCCTGATCGAAACCAGTGGAGTTCGCGAGCTTGGCTATGGGTCCGAAAGTGTTGCCGAGACCAGTCAGGCAATCGCGCAGGATGCGGCCGCAGGCTTCCTTGTCTGGCAACGGAATCGTCAAGACCAAGTCGCACCGAGAGGTGAACGCCGCATCGACCGCTTCGGGGAAATTGCTGGTGGCGATGAACAGAAGATTGGGGTGAGCCTCTGCCAGCGCATCGAGCTGCACCAGTACGGCATCGGTGGCGCGATGGATGTCGATAGGATTGGCTTCGAGGCTCATCTTGGAGCGATCGGCCGCCAAGGTCTCCACCTCGTCGAGAAGGACAATGGTGGGTCCGTTGGCCGCCGCCTCGGCGATCGACTGCGAGAACAGCTCGGATACCGCTTTCTGGGTCTTGCCCATGGCAGAGCTCGTCAGGGAGTGAGGGTCGATCTCCAGCAGCCTGAAGTCATTGCTCTTGAACGACTGGGCCGTCCTGTTGGCCAGTCCGCGTGCGAGCGAGGTCTTTCCGGTGCCCGGTGGGCCCACCAGCAGGATAACGCCGTGCAGGGGTATTACCGCCCTGTCGACAACGGGCCGGAGGGTGAAATTCAGCATCGCCTGAGCGACGAGTCGGTCCTTCACGGCCTTGTCGATGATGATCGATTCCCACAGGGCCGAGAGGCTCGGATCAGGGAGCCTCCTCGCGCGCTGGATACCCTTAGATGTCTCGAGATCTCGCATTGCCTGGCTCCATCTGGATCCCGACGCAGACCCCTGTGGCGGCGCTATGGAATCAGGTTCGGATGCCGGCCATCAGATTCCACGATTCACCATTTGTCAACTGTACGCACATTTTGTCGATTTTTGTGCGTGTCATGCACAAACGCTGTGTACCTCATTGACACTCGCGGCGAACGGGGCTCTTTTAACTCGCATGAACGAGATGGATCTGTACGGACAACTTGGGCGCAAAGTGGCTGCAGCTCGGAAGAAGCTGGGCCTCACCCAAGCCGAGTTGGCATTGCGGGTCTCATTGACCCGCGCGTCCGTGGCGAACATCGAGACCGGCCGCCAGCGAGTGATGCTGCACGATGTCTTCGCGCTGGTCGAGGCATTGGGAGGCAAGTCGATCTTGGAATTCGTGCCGGAGCGGGTTCCGCAAGAAGTCGTCCAGGATGTGGCGTTCGCCGGCGACGGAGCGAGCAAGGAGGATGAACGTATCATGCTGCAGATGATTCAATTCGCGACCGCCACTCCACGGCCGCGGCGGGCCAAATGAGCTTGGAGGGCGCGCGGGAAGCGGCGCGAGAAGTTTTGAAGGCGCACGGGGTTACATCGGCGCCAGTCCCCGTGGAGCGCATAGCGCGCAAATTGGGGGTACGGGTACAGTACGCCCCGTTGGACAACGACTTGTCCGGAATGGCCCACATCCGTGACGGTGTCGTGATCGTCGGAGTGAATTTGCTCCATGCACCGAACCGGCAGCGGTTCACCTTGGCCCACGAACTCGGGCACGTGGTGCTGCATCGAGCCATACTAGAGGACAACGTTCATGTGGATCGCGTGCTGCTGCGCGATCGGGACTCGTCGGCGGGGCTGTACCGAGAGGAGATCGAGGCCAACGCGTTCGCCAGCGAGTTGCTGATGCCTACTGAATTCCTCGATGCAATTCTGGGCGGGCGTCAGGTGGTCCTCGACGACGATGAGGAGATCTCCACCCTAGCCAAGAAATTCCGCGTGAGCGAATCCGCCATGCGGTTCCGCTTCTTCAGGTGAGATCGATTTGGCCTTCGTCCTCTACGATCTAGAGACGACCGGGCTGAGCAGGCACTTCGATCAGATCGTGCAGTTCGGTGCCGTTCGCATCGGCGACGATTTCGAAATCGAGGACCACTACGAGAAGAGCTGCCGGCTGCAGCCGCATATCGTCCCGGCGCCATCCGCGCTGCACGTTACCGGTTTTTCCTACGCCGACCTCATTTCGGCATCCCGGCAAACCCACTTTTCGATGATCGTAGATATCCACGCGCGCTTGTCCAAATGGAGCCCGGCCGTGTTCCTCGGCTACAACTCGATCAAGTTTGACGAGGAGTTCCTGCGCCACGCCTTCTATCAGTGCCTGCTCGAGCCCTATCTCACGAGCATCGGCAACGCACGCGGCGACGTGCTGCGGTTGGCGCGTGCGGTTTCAAAGCTTCGACCAGACGTGTTGCCCGCTGCCTGTGGTTCGGATGGCGAGATATCGATGAAGCTCCACGATGTTGCGACTGCCTGCGGCTTCAAGTCGGCGGGTGCGCACGAGGCCATGGCGGATGTCGAAGCAATGCTGTGGGTCGTGAAAGTCATCGCCGAAGGCACACCCGAGATCTGGTCGAGATTCCTGCAATTCTCCACCAAGGCGGCCGCTCAGGACTTCCTTCGGGAGGAGGATGCGTTTGTTTCGTTCGAGGCGGATCGAGCCGGCCAAGGGTTTCGGCTGTTGACGGCGTTCGGTCAGCACCCCACGCAACCGGCACGGCGGTACTGCCTGGACCTCACCGCTCCGATCGAAGCGATCCGACGTTCAAGCGACGATGAACTGGTAGCGATGTTCAAGGAGCGCGATGGCCCTCTGCGCCGGATCAAGGCGAATGCCTCGCCCTTGCTCTTCCCGACCTACGATGCCCTGGAAACGACATTCCCCGGGGTGGATGAGGACGAGCTCGGGAGGCTGGCACGAAGCATCAGAACCGACGACGACCTAGTTGCACGACTGGGTGCCGCTGCGGTTGCCGCCGAGCCTGTCTACCCCGACTCTGGCCATGTCGAGCAGCAGCTGTATAACCGGTTCATTCCCGATCCGGACAAAGTCTTGATGCAGCAGTTCCACGCGGTTCCATGGGAGCAGCGAACGGAGATCGCCGGTCGTTTCTCCGACGACAGGCTGAAGCGCCTTGGCCAACGCGCAATCTATTTCGAAGCGCCGCATCTGATGGCGGACAAGGTCCGCTCAAAGCTCGATGAAGCCGTCCGCGGCCGTTGGACCGGCGATGCGCTCATGCCATGGATGACTGCGTCGAAAGCGTTGGCGGAATTGGAGTCCATGGATCACGATCAAAGGGACGACGACCTGAACGAATATGCCAGAATTCTTCAGACCCGCATGCCAATCGCCAGCGGCGGATCGTCCGGCGGTGCGCCGGGGGTCGGGTAGCCAGAAGGCTACACTGTCCCTTTCCACAGCGCCTCGACCCCGCTCTTGATGGCGACGAATGGCGACACGGCGATCGCCAGTAGGATCAGCCCGACGTGCGCGATGGTGGTCGCTGCCTTTGGGGCCGGACGCCAAGGTGACTCGGGGCGATGGCCACCAAGACTGTCATCGAGGGATTGCACCGGCAATCGAAGGAATCGGTCCCACAGACCATCGTTCTGTAGGCTCTCGATCATGGTAGTCGGATCGAAATGAGTTCCGTGGTTGAAGTCGGTCTCCAGGAAGTTGATGACGTTTTCGTCGTCGAACCCGATCCGACCGCTTGGGCCGGAGTCCGGTATTGTCCATTGGGCGTAGTCGACCACCCCATCCTTGCGGGAGCAATGGTTCAGTACGGCCTCCACCCGTCCCGCCCGAAGATGCTTCTCCCACCTGTAGTCCGGCCTGACGATCGATCCGGCCACGACTATGCGCCCGAAAATCAAGTCGGCGCTGTCGGGTCGGTCGAGCAACTTGACCAGCAGCAGGCTGCCGAAGCTATGCGCGATGATGTCCGGCGGCTCCTCGATACCGGAAGCCCGGGCTCTCTCCATTGCCCCCCTTAGCTTGAGATCGAGCTGGGTGACCAGAGAATCATGACGCGATCTCAGCAGCACGCCGAAGGAGAGGAACGGGAACTTGTGCATCATGGCCGGGGCCCGGTGCCGAAAGCGCGTGGCGAGGAGCCACCCGAAATCCTCCTGCCAGTCGCCGGTCGTGTTGAAGCCGTGCAGGGCCACCAGCCAAGGGATCTCCCGACTGGGCAATCCAGAGGAGAGGAATATTGTTTTGAGCACAGGCGCTTTGCCCTGCTCGCCCAAGTCGTATTCGCAGTGCGGACAGACCCCGTCGTCCGCGACCTCGATCGGCAGTTCCAATCCGCAATCCGGACACAGCCTCATCTCGCGTCGCTCGAGTTGGCCCTCGTCGACCAATGCATCGAAGAGCTGGTCCACGGTTCTGGCAGCGTGTCCGGCAGCAACGAAAGGAGCCTTGTCGACCTGGGGCGCAGCTCCGGACAGGAGGCGGGTCCTCGCCGCGTCCACGATCGCCGATCCGAACTTGTCGCGAAGCGGCTGCCAGTTCATGGGGCCACGTTCCTCTCCCAGATGAGGTCCGAAAGGTAGTGGATGTCGTGGCGCAAGCATTGCACAGCGATCCTGGCTCTGCCGGCACCGCCCGAAATGTCGAAGCCCAACGTCCGGCTGAGCGTCCCGTGCTGAGCGACGTCCAACCGGAACCGGCCGTCAGCCGAATGGAACTTGGTTGGATCGATCGCACCGTTCGCAGCGCGCAAAGCCTCGACCTGGGAGATGGAAACGTCCTGAACGGTGGACACCATGTCAAGATAGGCGCCCTCCGCCTGCATCTTACGACCCGTCGCCTTTACGCCCGCGACAGATCCGCTGAGAGCGTTGACTGCGTTTGTCAGCGGCACCGATGGGGTTGCGGCCTCGACCAGCCCAGCTTCGCTTACTGCCTCCCAAACGGTTTTCAGGCAGTCAGTGTGGATCGTGCCCTCGTTGGGCAGTTGCATCATGATGGAGCAATAGGGCAGGTCGAACCGCCATTCGAATCGGACGACGGTTCTGTTCGAGCGCTGGCGGAATGCCCTGTACTCCCACAAATCCCCGTCCTCCACTCGTCGTTGATCCTTGGTCGGTACATGTATCCAGCGGTCATTGCCACGATGCCATGCGAAGAGCACTCCGTTGTCCTGCACGTCGATCGTGCTCAACTGCAGCTCGTCGGGAAAGACCATCGCGCCTTGTGCGCCAACCAAAGCCGCCAACGGTGATGCTGCCATGACCGCGCGGACGGTGGTCGGATCGATGTCTGGCGCTTTAAAGAAGTAGATGTGCTGGTTGCCCCACCCCTCCACTTCGACCAGCCAGCTCTCGACGTCCATCACAGTTAGCGCCCCGTCGTCGATCGCTTTCATGAGGTTAGTCGAGAAATCGGCCTTGGTGCTGCCAATGGGGAGCTTGCGGTCTCGGAGTAGTTCCTTGATGAACCGGTTTCCCTGCCCAACAATCACCCGCCTGACGGTTTCCTTTAGAAGTGCTTTTTCATCAACCACGGGATACCCCCCAAACATGTCCCCAAAATTGCTTCTGGGGTAATCGCGATATTAAGGAGATCCGTTTGGGGTGCAAAGGCCAGTCGGTGTACGCATTCGTGTAGTTCTGCGTGCAAACAAGGCATCGGCCGTTGCTGACAAAGGGCAGCTTTGCAGCCTCAGATCCTGAAAGCTGCCGGACCTCTTCCGGCCCCGCGGCTGCCGGTCTCAGCGTTTCTCCTTTGGCCAATCACGGCCAAAGGAGAACTCAAATGGGATACTCACGATATGATGCTGCAGCCCGAGGACGGGCTGCATGGAATGCTGGAAAGACGGTCGGGACCAAACGCCCTCTGACACAGAAGCAGATCTGGGCGATCCGTTTCTTCTTGGATCGAGAAGGTCGGGTTCGAGATCGTGCCCTGTTCGACCTCGCCATCGACAGCAAGCTTCGCGGATGCGATCTGGTCAAGATCAAGACTGGCGACTTGGTCACAGGGCCGGAAATTCGAACACGGGCAATGGTCGTCCAACAAAAGACCGGACGTCCTGTCCAATTCGAATTGACCAGCGATGTGCGTGCCAGTCTATTGGCGTGGCTCGAACGGCGTGGGGGCAGTGTCGATGATCATGCTTTCCCAAGCCGAGTCGACCACGCACATCACATGAGCACGCGACAGTATGCGCGTCTGGTCGATGAATGGGTGACTGCGATCGGACTCCGCTCATCTGACTACGGCACACATTCGTTGCGAAGAACGAAAGCGGCCATGATCTACAAGGCAACCGGCAATCTGCGCGCCATCCAGATCCTGCTCGGACACACCAAGATCGAGAACACCGTGCGGTATCTCGGCGTGGATATCGAGGATGCTCTGCTTCTTGCCGAACGAACCGAAATCTGAACTTGGAGCGGTCATTCAATCACAATGGATGACCGCTTCGTGCAACTGGCGCTGTGTCCACCACATCCCCAACGGGGTGGACTGCTGTCAATCCGCTTATGGGGTTTCATGTGGGGAAAGCGGACATGGCTAAGCCGACGTGCCTTTCCATGGGGCGGGGATGACGCTGCCGCCATGCCGAGGCCGTCCTTCTGCGTTGCCCTGGCTTCTGGCATGGCGGCACAATCGACCTTGCTACTTCATCCCATATCCAATCGGTATTCATTCAGATCAACGCGCGTATGAACGCTCCGATCAGATCGTCGGCCTCGACGTCATCGGGGATCCGCCCCTGTAGCGCGAAACCGGACCAGAGGGCGGAAAATCCGAGCGACATCAACCTCGGCGGCAGTTTCGTCTCCACGCCATATTGCTTTCGGATTGCTTCGATAGCGTGCGCGATGGAGGCATGCTGAACGGCACGCAATCGGTTGTAAGTCGCCGCAAACTCATGATCTCTTAGCGCGTGAACCTGGAATTCGAGCATCACCAGTGTTCCGGCTCTGTCGTCCTGCATGGATTTGAGCCAAGCGCCCAGTCGCTCCATGATCACTTCGAGCGGCCCTTCCCCGAGCAGAATGGCCTCCATCCTGTCCAGCCGGACCTGCATGTGTTTTTCCAATACTGCCTCGAGAAGAGCGTTGCGCGTTGCAAAATTGGAGTAAAAGGCGCCCTGCGTGTAGCCGGCACGCTCCGCGATGCGGCGCACGGAGGCGCCGGAAATTCCGTTCTCGAAAATCTCGGCGTTCGCGGAAGCGATTAGCGCTTCGCGCGTCATCTGCTTTCTGTCGGCGTGTCTCATCATACTCTTCCTGATCGATGCTTTCCATATTTACATATCACTTGACATGTAAATATCAACTGATATGTACGTATGCATCGGATCAAGGATGCCATTGTCATGAAATCGA
Organism: Rhizobiales bacterium UBA1912; assembly: GCA_002337455.1. Classification (GTDB taxonomy): domain Bacteria; phylum Pseudomonadota; class Alphaproteobacteria; order Rhizobiales; family Devosiaceae; genus Pelagibacterium. Next base: position 13,504 of record DDGC01000028.1, read on the forward strand.
GAATCGCCTTCATTATTGCCATCGTCGTGCTCGCAGGCGTTGCGGCCCTGTCCATATGGGCTTCCCTGGCGCCTGCCACCGTTCTTGTTCAGGGCGAGGTGGAGGCTACGCGTGTGGATATCGCGCCCCGGGCGTCGGGCCAAGTGGCCGCGGTGCATGTCAATGAAGGCGAACGCGTCGAAGCTGGCACGCTACTGGTCGAACTCGACAGTCCCCAACTCATGGCAGGTCTGGCCTCGGCTGAAGCTGCGGCGCGGGTCGCGCAAGCCGACCGCGAGCGCATCAACAGCACCCGTCCCGAGGTCATCGAAGCCCGTGAGGCCGAACTCGCGAAGGCTCAGGCCGATCTCGAACTCGCCCAGCAGACCTATGATCGCCTCGTAGCGCTGACCGAACGTTCGGTCGCTTCCCAGCAGCAGCTCGACAACGCCGGAAATTCGCTCTCCGCCGCTCGCGCCGGAGTCACGGCGGCTCAAGCCAACCTGACCCTTGCAGTCAACGGCGCCAGCCCCGAGGAGCGCGCGGTCGCCGACGCGCAGTTGCAGCAGGCCGAAGCCGCCCTCAACCAGATCCGCACCGATGTCGGGGAGTTGTCCGTCTTCGCGCCGATCTCGGGCGAAGTGGTCAGCCGGGTCGCCGAGGTCGGAGCGCTCGCTGCCTCGGGCGCTCCGCTTCTGTCCATCGTCGATCTGGACGATGTCTGGTTCACGTTCAATCTGCGCGAGGATTTTCTGGACGGTTTGCAAGTCGGAGATGTGCTATTGGCCGGCGTTCCCGCCGTCGGCCGGGATGGCGTACAGGTAAGCGTCACCTCGATCAGCGCACTGGGCGCATACGCCAACTGGCGGGCGACGCGGGCGACGGGGGATTTCGATCTGCGCACCTTCCAGATCCGCGCCCGCCCGGTTGAACCCATCGAAGGCCTGCGCCCCGGCATGAGCGCCATCATCGACTGGCAGGCCGGTCATGCTGGCCGCTGAAAAAGCGGTGCGGCCGGGGGTTATGCGGGTGGCCCAGCGCGAGTTGTGCCGCATCGCCCGCCGTCCCGCGCTGTCCTTTTTCGTTCTGGCCTTACCGCTTCTGGTCTTTCTCATGCTCGCCTCGATCTTCCGGGCCGGCGTGCCTGCCGGCCTGCCGGTGGCAGTGCTCGACCTCGATCGTAGCGCTCTTTCCCGCCAGATCGTGCAGGCGGTGGACGCGATGCCCGAAGTCGCGGTCGCTCATCGCCCGCTCGATCTTTCCGAGGCGCGGCACCTGGTTCTGAGCGGGCAGGCCTATGGCGTGGTGCTGTTGCCGGCCGAACTGGAGCGCGACGTGCGCGCCGGCCGTCGCCCGGAGGTGGTGCTGTTCTACAATAACCAGTTCATGACTCCCGGCAGCGCCGTGGCGCGAAGCATGCAGACCGCGCTCGCCAATGTGAACGCCGGGATCGCGGTTTCCATGCGCGTCGCGCAAGGCGAACCCGACCATCAGGCGATACAGGCGGTCAATCCCATCCCCGTGCAGCAAAGCCCGCTCTTCAATCCCACACTGGACTATGTCCACTTCCTGCTGGCCGCCCTGATGCCCGCCGCGCTGCAAATCTTCATTTGCGCCGCGACCGCCTATACCGTCGCGCTCGAGCAGTTGAGGCCGGGCAGGTTGAGAGCCATGACGCGGCTCGGCGGCGGGTTGATGCCTGCGATGCTCGGCAAACTTTTGCCCTACACCGTCATTTTCGCGACCGTCCTCGCCCTTGGCGACGCTTTGCTGCTCTTTGTCTATGACATGCCGTTCAATGGCAGCATGCCGGTCTATCTGACCGGCAGCCTCCTGTTCATCATCGCCTATCAGATGATCGGGGTGGTTTTCGGTCTGGCCGCCTCGTCGATTTCGCTTGCGCTCGGCGCAGCCGGCATCTTCACCGCGCCGGCCTTCGGGTTCATCGGGGTCAGCTTTCCCCGTCTCGCCATGCACGGTTTCGCGACGTTCTGGAGCGTCCTCATGCCACTCACCTGGTATATGGATCTCCGCGTGGACCAGATGCTGCGCGGCGTGCCGGTGGATATCTCGCTCGCTTCCCTCGGGGCTCTGGGGTGGTCGGCTCTGGCCTATGCGGTCCTCGCGGCGCTGCTGCTGGTCATCCGGCGGCCCCGCGACGCCTCCAGAGAGATGAAGGAGGCCTCGGTATGAAAGCGTGGTTCGAAGAATTCCAGGATGCCTTTTCGGCGATATTCAAGGACCGGGCCGCCTTCTCGATCATGGTTCTGGCGATCATCGTCTATGGCCTGCTTTATCCTCAGCCCTATCTGGGCGAGGTGGTGCGCGAGGCGCCCATCGTTGTGGTCGATCAGGACAATTCCGTCACGTCCCGGGAGTTGCTGCGCCGTATCGGCGCCTATGACACTGTGCAGATCGCCGGCTCGGTTCCCGACATGGTGGCCGCGCGCAGGGCGCTTCAGGCCAGGCAAGCCTTCGCCATCCTCGTCATTCCCGAATTCTTCGAGCGCGACCTTCTGGCCGGGCGTAGCGCGCCGGTCGCCGCTTATGGCGATGCCAGCTATTTCCTGCTCTACAACACCACCATGACGGCCATCACCTCCGCCGCCCGCGAAACGGGAGCAGAAATCGCCGCCAGACGCATGGTGCAGCAAGGCAAGGGTGCTCGGGCGGCTGCCAGCATCCAGCCCATGACCGTGACGGCGGTGCCGCTGTTCAATCCCCAGGGGGGCTACGCCAGCTATGTCGTTCCCGCCTCGGTGGTCCTCATCCTGCAACAGACCCTTTTGATTGGGGTCGCGCTTCTGAACGCCGGTGCGGCAAACGCCCGCCACAGCGTCCGGCCGTTTGCCGTCCTCACCGCGCGGGTCGCGGCCTACAGCCTGCTTTATGGCATATGGATGCTGGCCTATCTGGTGTTGCTGCCGGTCATTCTGGGCATGCCGCGCATCGGCGGCCTGCTCGATCTTTTCATTCTCGGCGTCCCCTTCATTCTCGCGACCATTTTTCTTGGGCTTGTCTTGTCCATGGTCCTGCCAGTGCGTGAATGGGCGATCCTGGCCATGATGGCCATGGGCATCCCGCTATTCTTCCTGTCGGGCGTGGCATGGCCGATCGAGATGCTGCCGCAATGGATGCAACAGGTTGCGCTCGTGGCCCCTAGCACCTCGGCCATTCCTGGCATGGTGCGCATCAATCAGATGGGCGCCTCATGGCAGGACCTCACCCCTCAGGTGGCGACGCTCTGGATTCTGACTGCCGCATATGCCGCGGTCGTCCTCGCCGGACTGCGCTTGTTGCGCGGCAGACACGGACTGCCGGGTCAAGCCGTGCTCGACAGTTGAAGGGCGGCAGGTCAGCCTACACGGCTGCCCAACCCTTGCTCGCGCGCAGCCTGTCGCCCGTAGCCATGCCGTTGATGTAGCGGCGATCAGGATTAATCGAACGATGTCTGCTTTTGCGGAGAGGCGGACGTACTCGCTATGGCCGAGATGGCGTCGGGTGCCGAATGTCGGCTTTCCTCAATTCCTCGACAGAACCGGACCGACTGCAAACGGCCCCGCGGCTGCCGGTCCCAGCGTTACTCTTTTGGCCAATCACGGCCATAGGAGAACTTCGATGGGATTTTCACGATATGATGCTGCAGCCCGAGGACGGGCTGCATGGAATGCAGGCAAGATCGTAGGGACCAAGCGCCCTTTAACGCAGAAGCAGATCTGGGCGATCCGCTTCTTTCTGGATCGGGAGGGCCGAGTTCGAGATCGGGCCCTGTTCGATCTTGCGATCGACAGCAAGCTCCGCGGTTGCGATCTGGTCAAGATCAAGACCGGTGACTTGGTCACAGGGTCGGAAATTCGAACCCGGGCAATGGTGGTTCAGCAGAAGACCGGACGTCCTGTCCAGTTCGAACTCACCAGCGATGTAAGAGCCAGCCTTCTCACTTGGCTCGAGAGGCGGGCGGGCAGTGTCAGTGATTATGCGTTTCCAAGCCGCGTCGACCACGATCACCATATGAGCACGCGACAGTATGCCCGTTTGGTCGATGAGTGGGTCACAGCCATCGGCCTTCGATCATCCGACTACGGAACGCATTCACTCCGAAGAACGAAGGCGGCCATGATCTACAAGGCCACCGGTAACCTCCGCGCCATCCAGATCCTGCTCGGACACACCAAGATCGAGAACACTGTTCGGTATCTTGGCGTGGATATCGAGGATGCTCTGCTTCTGGCTGAACGGACCGAAATCTGATTAGGGAGCGGTCATCCGCTCAGCATGGATGACCGCTTCGCAAGGCAGGCCATACGCTCACAGATGCCGACACGGGGGTGGAAAGCGGAAATGCCGCTTTCATCAGCCAACTCTTCCAAGCGGAAGTTGTCGAACGACCTGCCAAATGCCGTCGAGCAAGACATTGATCGTCGGCAAAGCTGCTATGGTAGCGCTACGCGCCCGCCCTTTAAGCCTCGTCCTGATGCTGGCTGGCGCGAAGTCGGCTCTCGTTCGCAAGAGCAGTTCTCACGGAAGGACCTTGCCTCCGATCATTTTGGCGACAGGGTTTCAATGATCCGGCAATCGGCGACGATGCCACACTCGCATTGGTCGATCATTCGGTCGAGTTCTGCCTTGAGCGCCATCAGATCAGTGATCTTCTTTTCGACCTCTGCACGATGTTCGCTAGCGATGGCATCAACTGCTGCGCAGGATTGTCCGCGATTGTCGGAGAGGGCGAGAAGCGCTCTGATTTGGTCGAGTGAGAAGCCGAGGTCACGTGCCCGACGGATAAAACTCAGCCGGTTCAGATGATCCGGCTCATAGGCCCGATAGTTACCTTCGGTACGTGAGGGCTCGGGCAGTAGACCGTTCTTCTCGTAGAACCGGATCGTCTCAACCTTGGTACTGGTTTGCTTTGCAAGATGACCGATCGTCAGAATGGAAGAGTTCATTGCATGACCCTGTAGCAAATACAGGGGCACTGTAGGTTCGATGTCGATGTTTGTCGATCTTGACGCTATTGCGTCGCTCTGGCGCTCTCCACCTCTTCACGCACCAAATCGTAGAGTTGCTGCGGGCCGAAGGATTCCAGCGGCCTGCCATTGACGAAAAAGGTTGGTGTCTGACGGACGTTATGGCTCTGAACATCAGCCAAGTCCTGCTCAAGAACGGCGGTGATCTCGGCCGAGGACATCTCACGCCGTGCCTGCTCAACATCCAGCCCCGCCGCCGCTGCAATTTCCCAGGCTTTTTCGAGATCGGGTGCATCATGCACGGCCCATTCCGGCTGTCGCGCCAGCAGGGCCTCCAGCACGGGTTCGTAGCGGTTCTGAAGACGGGCTGTTTCCAAAATCCTGACAGCTTCATCCGATCCCTCATGGAAGGGCGCGTATCGGATGACAAGGCGCGTCTCATTAGGGAAATTCGCCATGATCTGCTTAACGGCTGGATAGAAAGCTCGGCACGCCTCGCAGGACGGATCAAAGAATTCCACGATCGTCACCGGCGCATCCGCCGGGCCGATTACCGGTGAATGCGCCCTGACGAGCGCGTCCCCTTGCGGCGCTGCGACGGGCTGTGCCGAGGTGCTGCCGTAGCGGTCGTAGATATAGGCACCGCCGGCAAACACAATCAGTGCGACAAGACCAGTGAGAAGTACGATGGACCGTCTGGTCATGTTGAACGTCTCCGGTGCGCGAGAACGAGAAGAAGAGCGATGCTCCCAAAGGCGGCGAGCGATAGGTAAGGGAGCGGCAAAATGCCAAGGACCGTCATCTCGACGCCAGAACATGACGGGCCGTCTTGTGTACAAGGCTCGATGGCTGCTGGAAGGATCCTCGCATAAAGGAGGGAGTGGAATGCAGCGATGGCGGCACCTAGGGCAGCCAGTGGAAGTCCGTACCGGGAAACGCTGGCATCACCTCGAAAGCTAGCGACAGCCAGAATGACCGCCAGCGGAAACATGAAAGCGCGCTGATGCCAGCACAGATTGCACGGCGTCTGTCCCATGACCTCACCAATGAAGAGAGCGCTGAGCGAGGCGGCAAGCGCAATGAGCCATGCCGAGAAGACGAACGCCCAGGTATTTGCAGTCGTGCCCGCCCCGGTGGTCATAGCACTCCCTTTCGCCATCGTTTCGCTTCGCTCCATTTACCTTTGCATTCAACTATTTCTGCACCCTGTACCCACTACAGGGTCAAGGCTCCTTAATGAAGTTGTACCGCGAATTTGCACGTGGATCGCAGCGCGAAATCAAATAAACGAAGTCCACTCTTGACCCTATAGTTGCTACAGGGTCTATCTGCGGTGTCACATTAAACCATCGAGGTGACACCATGGCGGCAGCGAGCCCTTACAGACTGCGTATAGAAGGCATGGACTGCGCCTCGTGCGCATTGAAAATCGAGACGGCGATGCAACGCCTGCCGGGCGTTAGCGACATCAATGTCAGCTACGCCAACGAGACGCTAGCATTGCAACTCGATGAAGACCGGACGGCCCTCGGCACTATTGAGCAAAAGATCCGAGCGCTCGGGTACACGCCAGTGATCGAGCAGGCTGAGACGAAGGGGGGGCCGCCTCGGAAGCGCATCACAGAGGCGTGGTGGAAAGGCAGCAAGGGTCGGCTTGTACTGCTGACCGGCGCACTGTTCATGCTTGCCTTCGCCATTGCGCGTATCCTGCCGGATTGGGAGCAATGGCTCTATTCAGGTGCGGCCCTGATCAGCGTTATCCCGTTCGCGCGGCGGGCGGTCGCCGGTGCGATGTCCGGCTCACCCTTCACCATCGAGACGTTGATGACGGTCGCGGCACTCGGCGCGGTCGCCATCGGCGAGGCCGAAGAAGCTGCTGTCGTGATCTTCCTGTTCGCAGTGGGCGAGCTGCTTGAAACCGTGGCGGCAGGCCGTGCGCGGGCAGGCATTGAAGCGCTGATCGATCTCGTGCCCCGGGTCGCGTTCCGCGAGCGTGATGGTGTCATTGAGCAGGTCGCTGCCGAAGAGTTGGCTATTGGTGATGTCGTCGTTGTTCGGCCTGGGGACCGTGTGCCGTCTGACGGCACGGTGATTGATGGTGCATCTGAGGTCGATGAGGCGCCCGTGACAGGCGAATCCATGCCCGTGCTTAAAGAAGCCGGCGCAAACGTCTATGCCGGCAGCATCAATGCAAATGGCGAGTTGCGAGTGTCGATCAGTCATGTCGCGGCCGACAATACCATTGCCCGCATCATCCACATGGTCGAGGAAGCTCAGGAATCAAAGGCCCCGACGGCGCGTATGATCGACCGTTTCAGCCGCTGGTATACGCCTGGCGCTATGGTCGTCGCGGCTCTGATCGTCGTGGTGCCGCCGCTCGCCTTCGGCGGTGACTGGATGACATGGGTATATCGGGGTCTTGCGACGTTGCTGATTGCTTGCCCCTGCGCGCTCGTGATTTCCACGCCGGCGGCTATTGCCTCGGGTCTTGCCGCCGGCGCGCGTCAGGGATTGCTGATTAAGGGGGGCGCGGCACTGGAAATACTCGGTAAGGTCGTAACTGTTGCCTTCGACAAGACAGGAACGCTGACGCGTGGCCATCCCCAGGTGACGGACATTGTGCCGATCAATGGGGACGAGAACGCCGTCCTTGCCATTGCAGCGGCCGTCGAGCGCAGCACCAGCCATCCTCTCGGGGTTGCAATCGTGGAGGCGGCAAAAGTGCGGGGGCTCGAACTGCCCGTCACCTTCGGGGGCGGCGTTGCCACACCCGGCAAAGCGGTCACAGCGCGGTTGAAGGACGGCTTCGCTTCGGTCGGGTCTCCCCGTCATGCCGCCGAACAGGCTGCCCTCGAAGAGAACATTGCCGAGACGATCACCACACTGGAGAGCCAGGGCAAGACGGTCGTCGTGCTTATAAAGGGCAAGACCATCGAGGGATTGATCGCGTTGCGCGACGAACCGCGCGACGACGCTATCGAAGGTGTGAAGCGGCTGACAGATCGAGGTGTGCGGCCACTGATGCTGACCGGCGACAACAAGCGCACGGCCGACGCCATTGCGGCCCATCTTGGCCTTGAGGCAAGCGCCGAATTGTTGCCCGACGCCAAGCTCGCCGAGATCGGTCGCCTCAAAGCTAATGGCCCGATCGCCATGGTGGGAGACGGTATCAATGACGCGCCGGCGCTCGCAGCCGCTTCCGTTGGCGTTGCCATGGGTGCAGGCACCGACGTTGCTCTGGAGACCGCAGATGCCGCGCTGCTCAGAAACCGGGTGACGGGTGTTGCCGATCTCATCGGGTTGTCACAGGCGACACTCGGCAATATTTGGCAAAATATCGCCATAGCGCTTGGTCTGAAGGCCGTCTTCCTCGTGACGACTCTATTCGGCATTACCACGCTCTGGATGGCGATTCTCGCCGATACGGGCGCTACGGTCCTCGTTACAGCCAATGCGCTGCGCCTGCTGACCTGGCGCGGCACCCGCGACAAATGAGCCCAAGCAGTGCGCGAAGGCAGGTCGCGGCTTCCACTTCTCGCCAAGAAAGCCGAGGTGTAATTTATGAGTAATCAGTCCAAGGGCAGTGCCACTTCATCCGAGAAGAGCGAACAATGGGCGCTCGCATGGGTGCTTGCGATCAATACGGCCCAGGCAGCCATTGTGGGGGGATTAGGGTGGTGGGCTCAGTCAACAGGATTGATGGGCTCTGCACTCGATAATCTTGGCGATGCCGGTGTCTACGCTATTAGCCTTTTCGTCGTAGGTCGCGGTTTGGCGGCGAAGGTTCGAGTTGCCCGGCTGTCGGGTATCCTTCTGATGGTTTTCGCTGGCCTTCTTCTATTTGAAGTCGGTCGTCGCTTCTTCACTGGCTCCGATCCGATAGGGCCGGTCATGATTGCCGTGGCAATCGCGAGCGCGCTTACGAATATGATCTGCATGTGGTTCCTGAAATCTCATCGGGAAGGCGGCGTGCATCTGCAAGCCTCATGGATTTTCACGACAAACGACATGCTCGTGAACTCAGCCATCGCGCTTTCGGGTCTGGCCGTAATCCTTTTCAATTCACCTTACCCGGATCTGATCATCGGCCTGGGCGTGGTTGTTGTCGTTGTCAGAAGCGGCTTGGAAATCCTTGAAAAGGCCGGCGAAGCTGGAAAAAAAGGAAAATAACATGGCCAACATGCGAGCTTTATCCGCCGCCTGCCTTGCCCTTGCAGTGTCGATCTCTCCTGCTGTGGGACACGACTTCCAGGCTGGTTCGATCACCATCGATCATCCGTGGTCACGCGCGGCTCCGCCGGTCGCTCCGGTAGCCGGCGGCTATCTGACGCTGACGAACGATGGCCACATGGCCGACCGCCTGGTCTCGATCTCATCACCTCTGTCAGAACGGGCGGAAATCCACGAGTCGACCGTGATCGACGGGGTTGCCAGCATGAGGCCGGTGCAAAATGGCATCGAAATTGGGGCTGGCAAGACGGTCGAACTTCAACCTGGCGGTATACACATCATGTTTTTGAAGCCATCGCGTCCTTTGAAGGAAGGGGAGCGGTTTGCCGCAACACTGGTGTTCGAGCAGGCCGGTACCATCGACGTTGAGTTCGCTGTGCAGAACATGGGTGCTCGTCCGGAATTTGCGAACGAACATGACGGGCACGGAGAGGCTGTCCAATGAGCGGCGTCAAACTTTTCCGCCTTGTTACATGGGTTGCCGTCGCCGCTGTCGGTGGGCTTTTCATCGGCTTGTCAGTGTCCAAGCCTTGGCAGCAGCAAAATGCGGCGGTCGCGTCTTCGACAGGCATCGCAGCTATCGGCGGCCCGTTCCGGCTCACATCGCATCAAGGCGGGACGATCGACAATGCCGCGCTTGCTGGAAAGCCTTATCTCGCCTTCTTCGGCTTCACCCATTGTCCCGATGTGTGTCCGACGACGCTCTACGAACTCAGCGATCTCATGAACGAGCTCGGGCCGGTGGCCGACCAGTTCAACGTACTGTTCTTCACCGTCGATCCCGAACGAGACAGCCAAGAGCTGCTGGCTCAATACATGACAGCCTTTGATGATCGCATCCTCGCATTGCGGGGAAATCGACAGGAAACGGACGCCGTGGTGAAGGCCTTTGCGGCCTACGCGCGAAAAGTGCCTCTGGAGGGGGGCGAATACACGATGGATCACACCGCAGGCGTCTACATGATGGATGCCGAGAGCCAATTCGTCGGCACGCTCGACATGCACGAGCCGCGTGAGATTCGCTTGCAGAAGCTCCGCCGTCTAGTGGGCGAGATTGGCTGATGGAGTTCTCCAGTATCGGAATGGCGACGGCTTTCGCCGCTGGCGTCGTATCCTTCCTGTCGCCCTGCGTTCTGCCGCTGGTGCCGGGCTATATTTCCTACGTTGCAGGCCGCACGATTAGCCCGGACGGAATTGCGGCCGATACAGAATTCAGGGCAGCGGGCCGAACTCTCGGCCTCAGCCTCTGCTTCGTGCTCGGCTTCACGACCGTGTTCGTCATCCTTGGGGCCAGCGCCACCGTGTTGAGCCGGCTCTTGCGCATGTATCTTTTCGAAGCGAACCTGATTGGCGGAGGGATCGTTATCGTCTTCGGCCTATTCACGACCGGCCTCGTACCAATGCCCTGGCTCAATCGTGAAGCCCGGTTCCATGCCAATCCGGGCAGCGGAAGCGCTGGGGCCGCTTATCTCCTGGGTCTCGCTTTTGCGTTCGGCTGGACTCCCTGCATCGGACCAGTGCTAGGTGCGATTCTGACCCTCTCCGCTGCCAACGCCACGGTTGCAAGCGGAACGACGCTGCTCGCCGTCTATTCCCTGGGCCTTGGCCTCCCTTTCATCTTGGCCGCTTTGTTCATGCGCGGGTTCATGGCTCGGATGATGTCGATGCGCCGCACTGGCCGCGTGCTCAAAATCGTCGCTGGTGGGGTGATGGTGGTGATGGGCATCGCCATGATCACCGGCCATCTCTCCAGCTTTGCGATATGGCTGCTCCAGACCTTCCCGGCCCTCGGCCGCATCGGCTAAACCGAAGTTAAAGGAAATCTCGACATGCTCAGGCTCGGCCTTCCCATTGCCTTTGGCGGATTTTTCTTCGATCAGGCGACGAAGTGGTGGGTGCTGAACCATGCTATGAATCCGCCTCAGGTCATCCCCGTTACCGGCTTCTTCAATCTGGTGCTCGGCTTCAATACCGGCGTGAGCTTCGGATTGTTCGGCCAGGCTCCGGCTTGGACCCTGGTAGCGTTCACGCTTACCATAGTTGCGGGGCTCCTGGTCTGGATCAAGCGAACCGACAGCAGACTAACGGCCTGCGCCCTTGGGCTCATCGTCGGAGGTGCGCTCGGCAATCTGCTCGATCGGCTGCGCCAGGGTGCCGTGACGGATTTTCTGGATTTTTACGTTGGCAGCTATCATTGGCCCACCTTTAACGTTGCCGACGTAGCGATTGTTTGCGGGGTAGGGCTTTTGCTCGTGGAGAGCGTTCTGGCACGAGGTGAAGCAAAAACTACATGAACAGAAGTCCTCGCCAGCTATTCGAGAGCCATGGTTCGGGGGAAATAGACGTTCTGGTGATCGGCGCGGGTCAAGCGGGTCTCGCAGCCGGTTATTACCTTGCCAGAACAGAGCTTTCATTCCTGATCGTTGATCGCCACGCCCGCATCGGCGACAGTTGGCGCCGTCGCTACGATTCCATGACGTTGTTTACCCCGCGCGCATTCAGTTCGCTGCCTGGTCTTGCGCTCGACGGGGACCCGGACGGCTACCCAACGCGAGACGAGTTTGCGAACTATCTCGAAACCTACGCCAGCCAGTTCGACCTACGGGTGCATTCTGAAAATGGTGTGGCTCGGCTCGAACGCGGGGCTGATGAGCGGTTCACCGCGCAACTCGATGATGGCAGACACGTGGTCGCCAAGGCGGTAATCGTCGCGACGGGTGCGTTTCAGAAACCAATAATCCCAACGATTGCTGCCGGCTTCAACAATGCGGTCGCTCAACTGACACCGGAAAGTTATCACAATCCCGGTGATCTCCCGCCTGGCACGGTCCTTGTTGTCGGGGATGGAGCAAGCGGGCGCGACATCGCAGCTGAGCTGGCTTTGACCCATGACGTGCTGCTTGCGGTTGGGCGCAGCCGCCGACTCTTTCCAGAACGCATTCTCGGCAATAGTACATGGTGGTGGCTGCACACATTGGGCTTGATGAGAGCAAGGCCCGAATCCGCGATAGGACGCCTGATGCGGCGCGCGGACCCCTTTCCTGACAGGGATCGCAGCCTTGACGACTTGGAACGAAGGGGCGTAGGCGTCGCAAAACGCTTGGTCTCTTCACAAGACCGCTTCGCATTCTTTGCCGATGGATCGAACCGGGTGGTCGATTCCGTCATCTGGTGCATTGGATATCGAGATGATAGCGCATGGCTCCAGATTCCAGGCAGTACGCATCCCAACGGAAGCTTTATGCAAGAGGGCGGGCTAGCTCCAGTACCCGGCCTTTTTCATCTAGGTCGCCCATGGCAGCGGAATCGTGCTTCAGCCCTCGTGATGGGCGCAGGTGAAGATGCTTCCGTAGTTGTCGCCGCGTGTCTGAAATTTTGCGCCGGCCGCGACTATAGCATGACGTGACTGCCCCTGTGATAGGTCGCGGATGACGTGGCCACCTGCAACGTCTGGTTTCAGGAGCGACGACCTGCCTAACTAACGTCCTGAATGGGGTCGACGCACGAACCCGCTTCGCGGGAGGGACGCGCGTGGTGAGACTTGATGGATTCGTCTGAGGCTCTGGGCAGCTAGAGGCTGGGGTCCGAACATGGAGTTCCTTTCAACAGGAGGAACTCACCATGACGACCTATCAGGCCAATGCCCCGATCACACCGCTGCGTCAACGCATGCAGCAAGATATGGTGATGCGGGGCCTGGGCGCCCATACGCAGCAGGATTATGTGCGGCACGTCCGGAACTTTGCTGCCTTCCTCGGGCGTCCTCCCGACAGCGCTACCGCCAAAGACATACGGCATTACCAACTGCATCAGCATGAGACCGGTGTGGGTCCGGCGACGATCAACAGCACGGTTTCCGCGCTGCGCTTTCTGTTCACGGTGACGCTGAACCGGCGAGATCTGTCGCGCACTCTGGTGATCACCCGCAATCCGCGCAAACTGCCCGACGTTCTGAGCGTGGAGGAAGCCGCACGTCTGCTCGAGGCGGCGCCGGGCATCAAGTACAAGGCCGCACTGGGGGTCGCTTATGGCGCGGGCCTGCGTGTCTCCGAGGTCGCGCATCTCAAGATCGACGATATCGACTCGACCCGCATGTTTGATCCGTGTCGAACAGGGCAAGGGACGCAAGGACCGCAACGCCATGCTCTCGCCGCAACTGCTGGAGCTTTTGCGTCTGTGGTGGCGCGAAGGAAAGCGGCGTGGCGTGATGCTGCCTCATGGCTGGCTGTTTCCAGGGCGTAGCCGCACGGATCCGATCTCATCACGACAGCTGCATCGCGCGGTGCAGGAAGCAGCCGAAGTGGCCGGGATCCATAAGCGTGTCAGTCCGCACACATTGCGGCACAGCTTCGCCACCCACCTTCTCGAAGATGGCACCGATATCCGCGTCATCCAGGTTTTGCTCGGACACAGCAAGCTCGAGACGACCGCGCTCTACGCCAAGGTGTCCACCCGAACGATCCACGCGGTCGCTGGCCCTCTTGATCGCCTGATGGCGCTTATGGAGGGCAAGTCGCCAGAGGGCTGAGCGGTGCGCGCCACCATCGAGGTCGCCGATATCTTCCGAGCGGCCGGGCCTGCCTATCGCGCTGCCCATGCCGGACACCTGAGCCTGGACCAGCTCAAGGTCATGTCCGCGATCGAGATCTGTCGCACCGCAGCTCTCGGCGGTCACGTCGAAGCCTGTTCTGACTGCGGTCATCAGCGGATCGCCTATAACTCCTGTCGCAACCGGCACTGCCCGCGGTGCCAGGGCGCCGCCGCACGCGCCTGGCTGGAAGCCCAGCAGGCCAACCTGCTGCCTGTGGGCTACTTCCACGTCGTGTTCACGCTGCCCGCCGAGATTGCGGAGATCGCCTTCCACAACAAGGCGCTGGTCTACGACCTGCTGTTCAAGGCGGCCTCCCAGACCATGCTGATCATCGCGGCCGACCCAAAACATCTGGGCGCCCGCATCGGTATCACCGCGGTGCTCCACACGTGGGGTTCGGCCATGACCCACCATCCGCACATCCACATGATCGTGCCCGGTGGCGGCCTCACACCGGCTGGGCAATGGATATCGTCGCGGCCGGCCTTCCTGCTGCCGGTGCGGGTGCTGGGCGCGCTGTTCCGGCGCCTGTTCCTGACCCGGCTGCTCGAACTCCATGGTGCTGGAAAGCTCGTCTTCTTCGGCAAGTTGGCGGGTCTCAGCGACCGGCGTGTCTTCCTGCGCCACCTTGCGCCGGTCCGAAGGAAGCGTTGGATTGTCTATGCCAAAGCGCCCTTCGCCGGACCCCAAGCCGTTCTCGCCTATCTCTCGCGCTACACCCACCGCGTGGCGATCTCGAACAGCCGCCTTATTGCCTTCGACCAGACCAGCGTCATCTTCCGCTACAAGAATTACCGCTGCTCCGGCGCCGACCGGCAGCAGGTCATGACCATTGCCGCCGACGAGTTCATCCGCCGCTTTCTGCTGCATGTTTTGCCGCGCGGGTTCCACCGCATCCGGCACTACGGCCTGCTCGCTGGCAGCGCACGCAAGGCCAACATCGCCTATGCCCGCGAGCTTCTGAACGCCGCCCCGCCGCCTGATCAAACCACAGCCGAAGACCCGGCGGACGTTCGCCCACCATGCCCGTGCTGCGGCGGACGCATGATTGTCATCGAGATCTTCCAACGCTGGCGTCACCCCCGCGGACCGCCAAATACGATGGCAACGAACCGGGAGAATGCGCCATGACCCGGCATGGCTCGCTCAGCCATATGGCCTCTTCAAACCAGCGACGGCCAACGGGATGGCTTGCGCCATGCCGAATGGCGATCGCTCCCAGTCAGACAAGCGCACACCAGAACGCCTCAAAAAGCTCTGCTGTCCAGCCCGCAAAGAACGTCATCGACCCGATCGGGCCAATACACGCTTCTCAAGCTGCTCACCCCCTGGCAGCCCCAGAACACAAAACCCCATAGCTCAAAGCATGCCGACCGCGGGTTCCTGCATGAGGGGCTTTCGTACGCCTGCCGGCACCCGAAAACCTTCACGACTGCGGAACGTCAGCTTTCCTCAATCTCTCGCCAAGACCGGACAGTCCGCTGACGGCCCAAGAACTGCCTTCGTCGTTTACGAATCGTTAGGGGGCGTCAGCACGGGTACGTGCAACGGTCTATGCCGAATTGCATGCCGCTGTGAGAATGTTCTGGATGTCTGGGAGGGGGGGTCACAGGCTTGCACCCCTGTGACCCAAATCTATGCGATGACACGCAATGGACGGTATCAAATATAACCGCTGGCACCGCACGACACAACACCTGTTGTCGCTCGCGCTGCACGTCTGGATATCCGTTGCTCCAGCAGACGTGTCCTGAGGGAGTAACGGGGGTGTCGAGGGATCTATTGCCGACGTGTCACAGATGCCGGTGCCTTGGTTTTGTACCGCGGTGAAGTACCGTCCCGTGCAACATAAGGTAGGTAGCCGGACGTGCGGTGTGCACCCCGAGGGGCGAGGGCATCGCGAACGGCGACTTTTGTAGCGGCGGGATCGAAGTTGCTACGCTCGCACAGGATGTCGACAGCGACGGCGATGATCAACGCTGCATTGATGGGGGTCCAGCCGGGCTGGATGGCGTCCCGGTCCATGGTCAGGATCGCATATGATACGGCTTCCGTCACAGCGCTGTAGACCTGATGAGCTTCTGGCACGCCTTCCTCACGCCTGCGCTGCCTCTCGGCTCGCTTGCGTTCGCGGTCTTCTCTGCGTCTATCTGCGGCGGTCTTGCTCATGATCGCGATGCTGCAGCCCGGGGACGCAAGGGACAAGTCACGTGGATTGGGTGGACACGTCCGAAGAAACGTCCGCTGAGAAGGATCAGGATGGCACCCGATGGTGCAGGATGAACACCGACCCATGAACGCGACGCGATCGGCCCACAGCATCAAATCTGGCCCTTCTGCGATAAGGCGCAGGTTGGGGTGGCCGACAAGGAGGAGGCAAAGAACTGTGAGCCGCAGCTTCGCTTGTCCATCCTGTTGAATCCGAACTCAGGATTCGGGACCCTGAGATGCGCAGCTCTTGCTGCGCCATATCCGCGCGTTAGCGCGTGGCGGCTATGATTCTAAAAATCGAAAGGCGGGACTCGCTACCCCACATTGCTTCCGCGCCTTGTGTCGCGAGACCCTATTGTGCTGCATGCTACGCTCCGCGCGGCTCCCGCGCGCGGGGCTCACAGTGCCGTTGAAACCGTAGTATATATATACCTTATAAGGTAACCCGGTGGGTCAGACAATTAACCCCGGCGCGGATCGCAATCCCTTGCCTGGACACATGTAGTGTCAATCTCCATCTTGGCTAATGTATTATTTTGCGGGTGATATCCATGCGTACCACGAATAGCCGTTTTCAGCCGACCGATGCGGTCCTCGACATCCCACTGCCGCTTGCCGAGACGTTGTACCCTTCGGACCTCACCGCGTCCCAGCTGCGGGCCGCCATCGTGATGCTATCGCGGGTGAACGCAGACGGTCGGTTCGAGATATTGAAGACGCAGCTTGAGGCGGCTGCCGAGCTTCGCATCGACAACGGTACGCGCTTCCTAGCCCCGATTATCGACTCTCTCATCGGCGGCCTGAGTGGCGACCCAGAGCCATGGTTCGACGACGTCGAGTACAAGCCCGGCATCAGGCGACAGACAGCCGGCATCATCACCGGCACGCTCTCATCGTACGGTCACTATCACATGCGGCTCGACCGGGGCTTCGTCCCGATCCGCGTCGACGAATTCCGCTCTTACTCATCGGTGCACGCCATCCTTTTGCGGTTGCGCGTGGGCGCATGGTTTCACCGGCAGGCCGGCGTTAAGCAGATCAAGATACGCATGCAATCCGAAGACGTGTATGCTATTTTTGGTGACTATTGCCGGACGGCCCGTCGGCAGCGCCCAGATGGAGATTTCGAGATCACGCTGGGCCGCTTGCTGCAAGCCGTGCTGGTGCCAGCCGCAGAGCAGATCAATGCCGTATGTAACGACTATTCCGTTGGTCTGTCAGCGCGTCGGAAAGCGGTAGGTGCCGTGGGTCGCGCCCTGCAGCATGTCGACATCGTGGTGAACAGGCTGGAAGACCGCGCGACGCTAAAAGATCTCGTTAAAGCGAGCCGTTATCGAGACCGCGTCCAGAAGCTGAAAAGGGTCTGATATCGGGCTTTCTATCAATCGGGCACACCATTTCTTGGCACCATCGTGCTACACCAGACGCCAGGAGAAAAACTTATGTTCAAGGCAGACTCAGACGACTTTGTAATCGCCATGGTGATGGCACGCCGGGCCGGTAACGCTCAGGCAGCCCAGCACCGACAGGCAAGCCGCGATGCCGCCACCAAAGCGCGGCTCACAAGCGCATTGAGCGCGAGCAAGCGCCGCGTCCATGCGCTCGAAAGTGAACTCGCGCTCGAAAAGGGCCGCAGGCTGCAGCAGCAGCTGCTCGCGACCCGTCGTCGCCTGTTCTCATAAAGAAAAAAGGGCGGGATCGCTCCCGCCCACCGTCACGCATACGCGTCAAGCCACTCGTTCGTAGTTCGTCGCCGCTGTTCGCCCTTCGGCTTGAGCTCACGATCCCTTTCGATCACTTCGACATAAGCAGCAATCGATTCGCGATCGTACGCGAGCAAGCCACGTATCGATCGCACCTGCCGCATATGAGCTGATAGCTGCTCATCCGTCGCCCCGATGACAAGCATCAGCATCGATGTCGGCATCGCGGACAGCCATTTCACATTATCTTCCCCGATAGCAGCCAAGGTCTCAGGACTTGGCACGCCCCCGCGATGCAAGGCATCGGCAGCCGACCTGAGCTGATCGTATCCCCGATCTGGTGCGACGCCGCGATCCTCCAGGACCTCCTCATACTCCGGCATCGGCGCCATGGGCATGCCCCCGCCGCCGAGCTTCATAACCAGCCGGCCAGTCTCATCTCGGACCCAGCGCAATGCGCTCATCGCCGCCGCGAAGACCTTCATAACTATTCGAAAAAACGCGCGCATCGAAACCTCCATCGTTTGCACAACGATTCGTTTTCGCTTGGATCCCTGAAAGCCACCAGCCACGCCTATTCACCTTTGCCACTTCTATACTCGGTGGAAGCCGTCCCGCTTTCTCATCCATCAGCTGACCACAATCGGCGTGGGACGCATTCAACATCTAATGTGATTAGACGTGTGAGCAATTGCTGGTGCCGGCTTGGGCGCATCCGCTGGCGGAGGGTCTCAGGTTGCTTGAGTTCGAGAGTCCAAAAGAAAATCCTGCGAGAACGCGTGTGACTTTCATGCCCTCGAGGCATCCTCCTGCAATCGTCAACCAAAGGAGGTGCCTGATGACCCGCACCCATGCCGAAACCATGGAGATCGCCGAGCTCGCGCAGCGCATCGGCTACGAACACCCACCCGAAAGCCTCGAGCCGACGGGTCTGATGTGGGAAGACCCGACCTGGGACGAACTCGTCGACTTCTTCAGGGCGAATACGGACAGCTGGCAGAACGCAATCAGGGTGTACTGCGCGACCCGATATGGCCACTCGCTCGAGCGAGTGACCATGCACGCGGACAGCTGGTTCGTCAGCGTGGGCAAGCGGCTCGAGCTCGAGGAAGACCCTGCAGCCATCGTGAATTTCAACTGAGAGGCATGGATTGATGTCGAACGTCTACTTCACTGCCGACACCCATTTCGGCCACAAGTCCATTCTCGCTATGTGCAGCCGCCCTTTCGAGACAATTGACGATCACGACCGGGCGCTCATCGACAACTGGAATTCAATCGTCGGAAAGGACGACACGGTCTGGCATCTCGGCGACTTCGCATATCGGTGCTCGCCGCAGCAGAGCCGCCGGATCTTCAACGATTTGAACGGCGAAAAGCACCTCATTTTAGGCAACCACGACTTCAAAAATGAGACCCGGAAGCTGTCCTGGGCATCGATTTCGGAGCTGACGGAAGTCAATCTCGGCGGCCAAATTTTCGTGTTGTGCCATTATGGACTTCGCAGTTGGCGCAATATGCGCCGCGGGTCCATCCAGCTCTTCGGGCACTCCCACGGCAGGTTGCCGGGGACGAGCCAATGCATCGATGTCGGCGTCGATAATTTCAACTATCGACCCGTGTCCGCCGCCGAGATTCGTGCGCGGCTTGCAGGTCTGCCGAAGCTCGTTTTCCTCGACGGGACTGATGATGAGCCAGCGATGACGTTGCCGACCACAGGCCGTTGAAACAAAAGGATTTACCCACTCAACAAACCTCCGGTCGCTTGTGCGGGTAAAAGGGTGAATGAAATGAAAATCTGGACGCTCTCCGACCTCCACATCGATAGCAACCACACCGACGACCTCGACCTGGGCGCGCACCCCGATTGTGACGCGATCATCATGTCGGGCGACCTCTGCGACGGAGGGTACACGGACCCCAGCGAATGGCTCCTGTCCGAATTCTTCGATGACGAGCGAGCCAAGCTTCTTTTTGTCGCCGGAAATCACGAAGCTTATGGCCAAGGATTGGATCTCGTTCCCGATTACCTGACCCGATTGGCCGACAGGACCGGCATTCAAATCCTTCACCGATCCATCATCGAAATCGCGGGCCAAAGATTCGTCGGCGCGCCTTTGTGGTCTGATTTCTCGCCGCGCTTGGACGAGCACTGGTCCGACAAAGGCGATTTCGCAGCCGTGCCGGATCTCACCCCTGATTCATGGCGCGCGGAGCACCGCTGCGACCGCACGTGGCTCGAGGATGTTATCCAGGCTGGTGATGTGGTCATCACCCACCATGCGCCGAGCTTCGAGGGACTTGCGACCGAAATGCAGCAGAACATTCAAATGAGGATGCTGTCATCGGGCTATTACACCGACCTCGAAGACCTCATCGTCGACCGAGCGCCGGCCTTGTGGGTGCATGGCCACACACACGTCACGCGCAAGTATGCCGTGGGCGCCACCAGGATGGTCACGAACGCCCGGGGCAGGGGCCGCAATTACAATTTCGATCCCGGCTTGGTCGTCGAAATCGACACGTACGCGCCGCCGCCACCGGGTCTATAACCAAGTGAACTCAGGTTTACTTGGCTTTTCTTACATCGGTTCTGGTGGACAAAATTGCACACACATTGCGATTTGGTGTGCGTGTTTGACCATCATCCGGCGGCCCTCTTTTTCCCGCCCTCGACAACGACAAGGCCGCCGAGCGACGGCGGCAGGTCTGGTGGTGGCGTTGGGTCGCGTTCGATATCGGGGAGGTGGATGCCGCAGCCCTTCCTGTATTTCTGTGCCTTAAATCGGTCGGCGGTCCACGGACAATCGGCCGCCAGAAGATCGAGCATGTGCGCCAGGCTAGTATCGGCGCCGTATTTTTCCGCCAGCCGCGCAAGGCGATATTGACCCGATCGCCGGCACAGGTTGCATGCCACGCGGCACACAACCCAAGGATAATCGACGATCAATATGGGCTTCGATTTCATGTCCCGAAATTAGAACGAAACCAGAACATGGGCAAGGGGATCGGTAGTGAAAGGAAAGCCAAGTAAAGTGGAGTTCACTTGGTTTTGGGGGTCTTCTTCTTATCCCGATCCCGTGCGGTTTGGATCTCGCGCTTGAGCCATTCGAGGTCGCTAAGCCTTGCATCCTCGAGCTTTGCTTGCTCTGCCCAGGCCGTGCACAGCGCCGACCACGACTGCATCATCGGCCTCTTCTCCTCCAGCCGGTGATCGAGATCATAGCTCTCGCGGGTCACATCACCCGATTCGATTCCTTCGTTGTGGTCGAGGACGATTTTGGTATCCGATATCGACCAGCCGCCATGCTTGCGACCGTGGACGGCAAAGGCGCGCCGTAGGTCGTGGGGGGTGGCTTGGACGCCGGGCATATATCGGAAGCCGTGCGACAGGTTCGATGCCGCCATGGCGCCCACCTCATCGCCCTTACGCCGAGGACGGGCCGCCGGAAAGAGATACTCACCATCGCCGATCGCCGGCCTGAGCCGTTTCCAGAGATCGCGGGGCAGGGGGAGGACATGGTCAGAAAGGTCGCCCCTCTTCTCGGCTGTCTTCCTGTGCAGGGCTGGCATCGACCACAGGCCCCATCCCGATTCAGTATCGGTGTCGAACTCCGCAGTGCGACAGCCTGCCACTGGCGAGAGCCGCTGGCAGGTGAGGACGAGAAGCTCCATTGCCAGTGAGGTCGTTGGGTTGAAGGCGCCGGATTGCGCTATCGCCAGGATGCGACCGACTTCCAACATGGGCGGGACGTATTTAGCCTTTCGCTTTTCCACCTTGCCCACCCTTGATCGGCGAGGCGCGGCAAGCGTTTTCATTTCACCTGGCGTCACACCCGTCTTCCGGATGTTGTCATCTCGCTCGAGGAAGCTCCAGAGAGGCCGCAGGACGGATGCCAGGTGCTCTGCATGCCTTTCAACACCGCGCTTGTGCACCGCGGCCACGACCTCTGCCAGGTCGCCCCGAGTAATGGTCGCCACCGATCTCTTCATAAGGGGCTTCAGCTCGGGTGTGCCGAGCATCCGTTTATAGTCATTATATGTCGCAGGCTTGAGGGTGCGCTCGACTTCCATAAGGTATTCTTTGATCGCCGTTTCCAGCGTCCACTTAAGCAGCTTGCGCTCGTCGACCCAGGGCTTCGACACCCACGTGATCTTCCCGCGCTTTTGCTGCTGCAGGTACACCCAATCATCGGGGATGCCATTGCCGATGCGCAGCTTACCGGCGAGCTCCACAGCAAGCTCTCGCGCTTCAGCGATACTCCAGTCATCGACGGCCCCCAGCAGCACTCGGTGGCTACGGCCGTCACGCTCAAAACGATATTGCCAGATGACGCCCTGGGGACCGACGCGCAGCCGCAGACCCCGCGCTCGGGTATCAGTAATCTCATATCGAGTGCTGCCAGGCTTCGCGTCGCCCTTGGCTTTGGTGATCGTTTTCTGAGTGATTTCGACTGCAGGCATCTACCGGATCGCTGGGACGGGATTGGGACGGGGTTGTCAAATTCAAGGCTCGACCCCATAGAATGGGGGTGAGGCCCACATTTGCCCGCAAACCCTTGCGAAGTAAAGTCGAGAACACTTTGAGTACATGGTCGAATAGGGTTGATTGAGGCTACCATTTGCCCTATACACGCGGAATCATAATCCGCGTGTCGGGGGTTCAAGTCCCTCCTCCGCTACCAACGGTCCAGCCCCCTTGACTATACGGGGCTTTCCTTCATCAGAAAGAAACGGATCAAGCCAGCTTCTGGCCTTAATCCCGATTGCCTTGCCTCGATGATTTCCCGGATCAGCCCCGAGATCGGAGGGCCGAGCATAAAATCTGAGCGTCATTTCTAACAGTTTTTGAATTTGAACGCTTATTTTGTGATGACGGTCCGAAATGTCAGGGACACCCGCCGCCCGCGAGCGATTTTCTTGCCGTCAATCACGTCCGATTTGCGCGCGGGAATGCCATGGGTCCAATTGAACCGGGCCTCGCCGCTCAGCACAAGCAGGCTACGAGGAGCAAGAACCTGAGTTGCGGTGTTTCCGGAATGGATATTTGAGAAATCCATCAAGCACGCCGAGCCAAGACTGAGCGACGCGATGGTCTCGCCAAAACAAGGCTCGCAATCCACGTGCGGGGCGATGCCCTGGCCAGGCAAATACTCATTGACGATCACCTGGTCAGGCTGAGCCTGGAAAATGCTATCTTTCCACAGCCGACCTGCAAGGACCTCCAGCCAATCAGGCAAAGGGCCAAGACGGGATTCGTCCGTTACACGTCGGGCCCTGTAGTCATAGCGAAAGCCGTAGTGTTGAACACGCCGCTTGAGGTCCCCGAGCCACGCGGAATTATCGATCGCGTGCAAGAGCGCGAGTTCGCACGCTTCATCGACATAGTTTGGCATGTAGTGAGCGGCGGGAGGCAACATTGGCGAATCTCATTCAGCCACAAGCTAACAATCCATCAATGTGCCGTCACGGCAATCGAAATACCCACGAGCGGAAGTTCTGACGCTTCGCCAAAGCATTCTGGCCACCAAGAGCGTTGGCGTGAGCATCGAATGGAATTTGCCCAGGTTAAGGGGCCATCGTTACGTCTCGCCGAGGTGCAGGAGCCAGTCTACGAATGTGCCGCTATCGCTGGAGGGGACGCTGCCGTTGCGCGGCGCGGAACGTGCTTCGCTTGGGCTGAAGCCATAGCGCGCGGCGAACTGGCGGTAGAATGAACTGAGATTGGTGAAGCCATATTCATAGGCGACGACGCTGATCTGCCTGCCTTCCTCGGCTTTGGCCAAGGTGGAATAGCAGGCGGCCAGACGCCGGTTACGAATATAGGTGGCGACGCCACTCTGCTGTTCGAAGAGGTAGAACAGTTGACGGCGCGAGACCCCGATATTGGCGCAGATGGTATCGGGTGTCAGGCCCGGCCATTTCAGATTGGTGTTGATGAAGCGTCGGGCCCTGTCGAACTGTGCGGCCGCGATGGGAGCCCGGGCCGCCTCGAGCGAGGCCGGATTGTTGATCACCAGGGCCCGGATCAGGTTGCCGAAGGCTTCGCTCAGGGCCGGGGCGTCGGCCATGGTCAATCCGTCCGCCCGCGTGATCATGGACAAAATGAAATCCCGGACGATTTGCGCCATTGGCCCTTGCACCAATTGGTGCGCGCCCCGTTCGAGGTGTTCGGCAATGTCCCAGAAATCGTCGCGTGCAAAGAAAAGACTGCTGTAGTGCGTGTTCTCCATCACCCCCGAAAAAGGGTTCGCATAGGAGTGCAGAAGCAGGTTTCCCGGTGACACGGCGACTTCATTGTCGCTGTTCTGGTAACCAACCGGTCCCTTCGTCGTCACGCTCAGGCACCAGTGATCGAGGCCCAACCGGCGCTGGACGTTCCGGGTATAGTGGACGTTCATCGGCGCGAGTTGGAAGGAGGTCAGTTGCAGCCCGCCCAGGTGATAGGAGGCCGAACTGGCCTTGAACCCCTCGGCAGGGGGTGCGACAGCCTCCAGCTCCGCCATGGAGTTGAATGCACTCCAGGCATCGAACTGTTCTGCCGGCCGCACCGTATCGGTCGAAAATTTAAGGCTTGGGACCAGCCTGGTTTCGCGGCTATTGGAGTTGCGCAGCGTCACGATGTCAGGTCCGGCTCACTTCGAGATTTCTGCATGATGCCGTCCTGGATTCGCAGATGCTTGCGTCTGAATGAGCCGAAGTATCACGGTTGGGGCATCATCGGTCAACGTCGAGCGCCGCGCAAGCGTGCCGGTTTGTCCGGTGGACAAGGTGGGTCAGCTTAACCCGGAGACCGCTTAACCTCGGTCGCAGGCCAAACGCGTCATATCGACCGCCCGATCGATTCTGGTGATCGGGTGTCAGACGTTGGTTGCGCGGAACCATCCCTTCAGGCAGCCACAACCCCTCCAAAACTATACTGCAGTGCAGAGTTTTTCGCACTCCATGCAAACTCGGGCCGTCCCCATCGCCCCGCCCAATATCCTTCAGTAAGCAAGCGCGACTGATTGCGCGCTGCAGACACAGCCGCGCATCGGGGCTGCCCGTGAGGATGAACTCCACGCATCGCCTCAGGCAGCATCAAGCAGTTTTGAAGGTCTTGACGCGATGGATATTTCTTCGGCTTCGGTTCGCCAAAATGGGCAGCATCGTTGGGGACGAGCCAGGAGTGCGCTCCGGCGCGCTTTGCTGGCGTCTACAGCTTTGGCTTGCCTGCTGCCCGGCGCTGTTCTGGCGCAAAACCTGGTCATTGACGACCCGGCCGACAACCAGACCATCACTATCGCAAATGTCATTCTCGGCACAAGCCAGCCCGGCGCGGTGGTGTCATGACTACGATCCGATCGATGGAGCAGGACACGCGCCCAGCTTTGAGCGCAGTCCTTAGCAAACTTGCCAATCTGGTTGCCATTTCAGCCGCGGCCGCAATCATCCTGGCACATCTTGTCCTTCCCAACGGGCTGGTGATCCCACTCTATGGCGTTCTGGTCATCGGCTACGTCATCGGAAAGATGGTCCTGGCGGAAATCTATCGGCTGCAGGTGGCCCGACGCGTGCAACGCGACACGTCCGGGCTGTCGATCGACACTGCCATCGCCTTTTACAACGAGGATCCGCACCTGCTGGAGGCCTGCATACACAGCGTTCTGGCGCAGCAGGATGTGCAGCTTGGCCGCGTCATCGCCGTAGACGATGGATCGAAATCCTTAAACACCTTCAACCATGTGAAGGGGGTATTTGCTGACGATCCGCGTGTCCTGGTAGTCCGGCAGGAGGAACAGGCCGGCAAGCGGCATGCTCTTGGCCTGGCTTTTGATCAGCTTGCCGCGCCCTACGCGGCGCTGCTCGATTCAGACACGGTGCTCGAGCCTCGGGCATTGTCCCACCTGCTTGCGGCGATGGACCAGGACACGGCGGCCGTCACAGCCAATATCCGCGCCCTCAATCGCGACGTGAACTGGCTCAGCCGGATGATTGACGCGCGGTATCGCAATGCCTTCATGGTGGAGCGTGCGGCCCAATCGGTCATGGGATCGGCCCTTTGTGCGTCAGGCGTTCTTTCCGTCTATCGTTCCGGCTTCCTGCGGGAGGTGAAGACCGAGTGGATGGGGCAGCACTTTTTGGGGCAGACGGTGCATTTCGGCGATGACCGCCGGTTGACGGCGTTGGCGCTGCAGCGTGGCCGGGTCGTCATTGCCCTCGATGCCGTCGCATCCACCGAGGTGCCGACCAACCCGGTGCAGTTCATGAAACAGCAATTGCGTTGGAACAAGAGCTTCCTGCGCGAATCCGTCCTGGCCGTAAGGGACTTCGGGGTCCTGAGCTTTCCCGGCCTGCTCAGTTTTGCCGAGCTGTTCTTCTGGTTCTTCTACCTTTCCACCATTGCCAATATTCTGATCTTTGATCCTGTCGTGGGGTCCTGGTCGATCGTGGCCATCTGGTTCGCCTACGTCATGGCGGCCGGGCTTTTCCGCAATGTGACGCTGATCCTGCGGGAACCCAGGCTTCTCGTGCTCGCGCCGCTCTACAGCGTGGCCCATGTGCTCATTCTGACGCCGTTGCGCCTGGTGGCTCTGGCCACGATCTGGGACAATCGCTGGGGCACGCGCTGACCGGGGGCGTCACGCCGCCATGCCGGGCCGGGTGCCGATGCGTCGGCGCCAAAGCACGAAGGGCATGGTCAGGATCCAGGCGGTGATTGAATAGATCACCGCCGGCAATGTTGTGTCGGGCAGTCCTGCGCCAGCCCCAAGGACCAATAGCCCCACCGTAATCCCCAGCGAGCCGTTCTGCGTGCCCGATTCTATGGCAATAGTAGTGATGTCGCGGGGGCCGAGTCCAGCCAGAGTGCCGCTGACCAGGCCGAACAACAGGAGCACTGCGTTCATGACGATCAGCGCTGGCCCCAGCGCCCAGAAATTCGACGAAAAGGCATCCCAATTGCTGATCAGGGCCGCCAGGATCATCACGAGGAAAAGTCCAAAGGCCAGGCGCGAAATCCAGGGTGAGGCTGCTGCTACAAAGCGGGGGGCGAACCAGGTCAGGACCATGCCCAGCCCGACCGGCACGGATGTCAGCACGAAGACCTGGGCTCCCAGTGCCGTGACATTGATTGCCGGGGCGTCTGCGCCGAGGAAGTGAGGCGCGCTCAGTCCCACCAGGATCGGCAGGGTGACGGTGGCCACCAGCGAGATTACCGCGGTCAGCGAAATGGAGAGGGGCACATTACCCTCGGCATATCGGGACGCCGAGTTGGACAATACGCCACCCGGACAGGCCGCAAGGATCATGACACCGAGCGCCATTTCGGCCGGCAGGGCAAAAAGCGTGGCAATCGTGAAAGCCACAACGGGGACCAGGATCAACTGATTGAAGGCCCCCACGGCAAAAGCCCTAGGCCGGGTGGCAATCCGCCAGAAATCGGCGGGACGCAGACCAAGACCGAGCGAGAACATGATCACGGCCAGGATGACAGGCAGAATGATTTCGATAAGCATCGCCGACCCAACCCGGTACGCAATATTGTCACACTATTCCAAGCGCCTTTAGCTCAGAACCACCGCGGCAACAAGCCGGGTGCCGCCGAAGACGCCCGACGACACCCTGGCGTGGGCTTAACTTGAGCGAAAAATAGCAAAGCGAGCGACCGCTTTACCGGCATTGCAGCCTTCGGCTGCCTTTCAGCGAAGGCCCCGAAACCCGTTAAACTGCAACGCCTCCATTTCGCTTGTTAGTGGCCATGGCGGGCCTTCCCGGCTACGGGCTGAACGCACTCCGTCATATCACTCCAAGAAAGTTGATATTGACAGTCCACTTAATCCTGACGGATAAGATCATGAATTGTTGGTGGCTGCGCCTCGGAGTTGGAACTGGTTGAGCGCCAACTTGCTTGACGCGCCTTCGTCCCATTGAAGCCGCCAGTTAGTACAAGTCGGAAACGAGAGGGGCCGTATGAAAGCCTTGCGTTTATTCGTGGTCGCTTTCGTCGCGATAATATCCACGTCGCTGGCCGTTCAGGCGCAGGACTTCCCCCTCACCATTGAGCACAAGTTCGGTACCAGCATTATTCCCGAGATGCCCGAACGCGTCGCCACGCTCGACTTTACCGGCGCCGACAATCTCCTGGCACTTGGTGTGCAGCCGGTCACTGTCCGCTATTGGTACGGTGACTATCCCCGGGCCGTCTGGCCGTGGGCGGATGCACTGCTCGAGGGCAGCCCCGAGATTTTGCGCGGCGATCTCAACTTCGAGCAGATCGCGTCGACGTCCCCTGACGTTATTATTGCGATTGCGTCGGGAATTTCGGCCGATGACTACGAAAAGCTCAGCCTGATTGCGCCCGTTGTCGCCGTGCCGGAAGGCAAGGGCGATTACGAATTGTCATGGGCCGAGCGTATCGTGATCACGGGGCGTGCCATCGGCAAGGAAGCCGAGGCTGTTGCCAAGATGGAAGCGATCCGCGATACGCTCGCCGCCGTCGCCGACACCCATCCTGAATGGGCGGGCAAGAGCACCGTTCTGGCTTATGCGACGGCCGATGGCCAGACCGGGGGATATACCTCCTACGACATGCGCTCCCAGATCCTGTCCGACATGGGCTTTTCGATCGCTCCGGCCGTTGATGATGTGCTCGGTGGCGAATACTCCTTCTATGTCTATTTCTCGCCCGAGGAGATCTTCCGGCTCGATTCCGACCTGCTGATCTGGTTTGCCGCTTCGGACAAATGGGAGCCGATCCGCGAGTTACCGGGCCGCACATTCCTGCAGGCGACGCAGGAGGGGCGCGACCTTTTCGTAGGACGCCAGGTCGCCAGCGCCTTTAGCCACGGTTCGCTATTGAGTCTACCGTTTGCAATCGACAGTCTGGTGCCCATGATAGAGGCGGCTTTGGACGGCGATCCCCGAACCTATGCGGATGATCGGCCGGGCGATCTGGTCTGGACGCCGCCCAACTCATGAGCACGTGCCCCGGCGGCGCTGCTCGAGTGAGAAGGCGGGACGTTTGAAATTGCTGACCCCTGTGGGCGGGCAAGCGTTGGCTGTAGGACTATCAGATCACAAGCCGGCGATTGTTGGCCATTATAGATCAATGGCAAGGCTGCGGCGAATTGGATATGGGGCAGTGCTGCCGGTAGTCTCCGCGCGTGTGGCCGGCCTGGGGCTGGGCGCGTCAACGCAATGTTCTCGGAGATTCCCATGACAACTGTGATGGAAAGCAAACTTATCATTCCGGCGCTCGGACCCGTTTATGGCCGGCTGGATACGCTGGCCGAAACCGTGCTGCGTGTTGTTGCCGGCGGGGTGCTGGTGGTTCATGGCGCCCAGAAGATCATCGATCCAATGGGATCTGCCGGCCTTGTGGAAATGATCGGCTTCTACCCGGGCCCGTTCTGGTCGGTCTTGCTGTCCGTTTCCGAATTCGCATCGGGTATCCTGCTGGTACTGGGGCTGTTGACCCGCCCGGCCGCGGTCGTGGCCACAGTCATCCTGCTTGTCACCGTCTGGTTCCACTGGATTACCGTGGACCAAGGCTTTGCCGGGGCGGAGAAGTCCATCCTGTGGGCGGCTATGACGATCTATTTCGCCATCCGCGGTGGCAACGCCCATTCGCTCGATGCGCGTTTGCCCCGAGAGATCTGATCAGATCGACCGCCCGGCGGCCGTGTAGCCGCCGGCGGTTGCACGCGCCTCAGTCGAGGCGCGGGAACGTAGCGTTGGTGAAGCCGGGAATGATGACACGGGACGGGTCGAGATCGTGCGCGGCCAACTCGTCGATGATAAACTCGGAAACCGAGTTTGACAGCAATTGACGGGGATCCTCCATCACCAGCCGCAACCGCGCGATGGCGGTAAGGCGGTCGTCGGGGTGGGTCAGGCGTGGCATCTCGCGGAGCGTTCGCGTGTCTGCATCGATGATCGGTGCCGCTTCGATGCTCGGCTCGAAGGCCGGAAAGCCCGCGAACATCTTGCCGCCGAGTTCGGCGGTGACGCGGGTCTTGCACCAGAGGCGACGGTAACCCTGTTCGAGCGCATCGAGGTGCTCGCCGGCCTGGATGCGTTTGATGTCGAGGCCTGGCGCATGCGGTGCAATCAGCAGCCGCGAAGGGTCGAGCGTTTCTGCTGATGCCTTCCACAGTTGGTGGCACATGTTGTTCGTGGCCCAGGTGAGGCCAGCGGTGGGCCGACCAGAACTGCCGCAGATCAGCACCATCACCTTGCTCCAGTCCATATCGTGGCTGCGCAACCAGGTCATCATGCGATGGGCTATATCGAGAAAGGTCAGCGCAAAGGTGGCCACCATCACGTCATTGAAGGGCACGGGGACTGCAGAGTCGTTGGCTGGCTCGAGATAGGCCGCACGCAGATACTCGAAAGTCAGTTTGCTCTCGTCGGCAAGGACATCGGTAAGAAAAGTCTCGCTGACCCGGCAACCATAATCGATCAGATCGGCGATCTTGCCTTCCATGCCGCTCCATGCATCGACGCCGACGGCGTCGCGCCAGTGGCTTTCGCTCGAAGTTTCCCTGACCGCGCGGCAATCGGCGAGGAAACGCTCCGCCCAGCCGCGCCAGTCACCGGAGCCCCGTTCGCGCATTTCGGCCAGCCACGCCATGGCCGTACCAAGGTGTGAAACGGCGGTGAGTTCGACAAATCCCCTGGTGGAAAGGCGAAAGCTGGCAACCAGCGGCGCGGCCCCCTTGCCAGGGAACAGCACGAGATCGGAGCCGGTCGAGACCAGCAACGGATCGCCAGAGGTGAGATCCACACGTTGCAGCGCCAGCCCGGCGGCGAGGCTGTTCTCGCCGGTATAATCGGCATAGAGCGCAGCGAAATGGGGGTGCGGAGCGTAGGTCATCGGAAACTCCCGTGAGTGTTCGACTCAGATGTCGACGGCATAGACGATGGCGTCCTGGCGGAACCGCACGTTGGTGGTGAGGCTGTTGGTCACGACGAGATAAAGATCGCCGCTGCTTTCAAAGAAAGCGGCATCGGTGGCGCCGAAGGTCGGGAAACTTTCGACCAGGCTCCACGTGTCACCTGTCCAACTGTAGATGTGGGACAACAGGTCGGTCCGTGGCGCCTGCGGTGTGCCTTCGATGAAGTTAACCAGCACCAGATACGGTATGCCGCCGATAACGCGGTAGGCGAATTCGCGGCCGCCCGAGCCGCTAAATTGTTGCAGCTCGGCAAAGCTGGCACCGTCCCACCTGTACACCACAGAAGGGCCATGGATATTGGCGAAGGCGAGTTGGAGTTGTCCATCGATCCACATCGTCGTGAAGGCACGACCGCCTTTGTCGCTGAACGTCTGGAAGGGCTCGAAGCCGCTCCCCGTCCAGGCGAGCAGGCCGGACGGGCCGACATGATCGGCATAGGCCAGGAAGTGGCGGTCATCGACCTCGAAATGGTGGAAATTGTAGCCCCATAGGCCCTCGATCACCTGGAAGGGCTCGAAGCGACCTTCGTTCCAGACGTAAATCGCGGAGGCACGAGGGTTGGTGGGCACTGCGGTTTCGATGGTGACGCCCTGCGCCAGAGCGAGAAAATGGCGACCGTCGATGGTGAAGTGGCGCCACTGCTTGGCAAAAAACGTCGGGATCTGTTGGAAAACCTCCCAGCCATCGGCGCCTCGCCGATAGATCGTGGAGACAATGTTGGGCTCATAGGGCCCCTTGCCTGAGCGCGCGCTGGCCGTCGCGATATAGGCTGTGCCGTCGATGATGAAATGCTCTGCATCTTCGCCACCGGGGGCCGGCAGGCGCACTGACTCTATAAATTCGGTGCCGTCCCAGCGCAGGATCAGCAATTCGGTGTCGCTGTCGCCGCCGTTCATATGCGCGGCCGCGTCAGGTACATCATAGGCGAGTTGCGGAATGGCGAGGAAAGTCGCGCCATGGTCGGCGAAAATTTCGGCGGCCCTGGCGCCCGAAGTCGGCAGGGCCTGGACCCGGCGCAGCATCCCGCCAGTGGCTCGTTCGTTTGGTGTCATCGTCTCCCCCTTAGCAAGTTCGCATCCATGCCGTGCATTCACGGCACTTTGTCGTGGTCTGGACAATTTGTTTGTCTCACGAAACTGTTCGGCGTTCACCGATCTCGGTGATTGCTTTTTCCAATCAAAATCGGCGCAAGTTGAATTGGCGGTAATCAAATGTCGGCGTTAGCGTGATCCCCAGTGGCCCAAAGAGGCTACGGGAGGATTTATGATGACCCAGTTTTTGCAGGAAAAGCGCGAGCCCTTGCTCGTCCGGCTGGCAAATGACCGGGCCTGCTATGCCCTGGGAATCCGCAACGCGCGGACACCAGACATTGTCCGCATGGCCGCGACGCTGGGCTACGACGCCATCTGGGTCGACCTCGAACATTCGACGCTGTCGCTGGATGCTGCTTCGAGCATGTGCCTGACCGCAGCAGATCTTGGCCTTGCCGCCTGGGTACGGCCGCCCGATGGCGATCTGGGCACTGTCGGCCGGCTGCTCGACGGTGGCGCGTCCGGGCTTATCATTCCCGGGGTTGCGACCGCGGCGGACGCGCGGCGGGCTGCCGATGCATGCCGCTATCCGCCACGCGGTGGCCGTTCCCAGAATGCGCTGCTGCCCAGCATGGGCTTCGCCCGTGTGCCGCACGCCGAGCGCGTCGCAAATGCCAACGGCAACGTGGTGGTGCAGGTACTGATCGAAACCGAAGAGGGTGTCGGCAACGCGGACGCTATTGCCGCGATCGACGGAGTCGACGTGATCGGGCTTGGACTCAACGACCTTTCGGCCAATTTCGGCGTCCTGGGCCAGGGGCGTCATCCACGCATCTCCGACGCCTGCCGCCACGTAATCGAGGCCGCGCGCAAGCATGGCAAGCAGGTCATCGTCGGCGGTCTGGCCGACGTCGACCACTATCGCGAAATCGTGGCGCTGGGCGCCAGCCGCTACATCTTTGCCGGCATAGACACCGACATTCTAGCCGAGGCCCTGGGGCAGAGACTTGCCCGTTGGCAGGGCCTCGAACCCGCCCATGACATATTGCAACACAAGGCCGTCTAACCGTCATGAACAAGCCATTGCTCTCCGAACCAATGCTCGCCCTTTCCGGCCTTGAGCGCCCGACTTTCGCGGTGCCGGCCGGTGCTTGCGACATGCACATGCACGTTTTCGGGCCGCTTGACAGATACCCTTCAGTGCCCCATCCGCACTATACGCTGCCCGATGGCACGCTGGCGCATTACCAGCAGCTCATGGCTGTGCTGGGCCTTGACCGCTTTGTTATCGTGCAGCCGAGTTTCTACGATACGGATAATTCCTGCCTACTCGACACATTGGCGGTGGCGGGCGAAGCGGCGCGCGGCGTGGTCATGATAGCCGACGATATCGCCAATGCCGAACTTGAACGCTTCCATGCGGCGGGCGTGCGGGGTATCCGGCTGGACCTGTTCAAGCGGGCGGGCCTGCCGATCGAAGAGATCAAAAGCTATATCGCCGCCATGGCAGGCAGGGTGGCGCCGCTGGGCTGGCACCTGCAATTTTACGCGCCGGGCTACATCGTGCGCGATCTCATCGATTTCCTCTCCGGGATCGAGATCCCCTATGTCATCGACCATATGGGATACATGCTCGAAGAGGACGGCCTGACCGAGACCGATTTCGAGCGCCTGCTCGACCTGATGCGGCATGGGTCGTGTTTTCTCAAGCTCAGTGGCCCGTACCGCATCGCCAAGGACAAGGGTTATGGTGCGATCTCGCATCTCGCCCGCGCCATCGTCTCGGCGGCCCCGTCGCGGGCTATCTGGGGCTCGGACTGGCCCCACATCCCAAAATCAAGCCGCGACACAGGCGAACTGCTCAATCTTTTGGCCGAGTGGGCTCCCGATGCCGACGTGCGCAAGCAGATACTTGTCGACAACCCTCTCAAGCTCTTCGATTTCGAGTAAGGCCATGACCCCAGGAAGCGCTGAAACCGGTTATGCTTTGCCCCAGCTCCATAAGGAGCGCGGGATGGCCGGCGATGTTGCCAGAAGTGACGCGCGGCCCACGGAAAAGGTGCGATCCACGCCAATGGCAAAAAATGATTGGACACAAAGGGACTGGGACCCCAGTGGTCCACTCCTGTCGGTTCGCGACCTCAACGTGCAGTTTCTCTCCGACTCTGGTTTGGTGCACGCTGTACGTGATGTCAGCTATGATGTGCATCCAGGTGAAATCGTCGCTTTGGTTGGAGAATCGGGGTGCGGCAAGTCCGTTTCCTCGCTGGCCGTAATGCGCTTGCTGCGTGACGGTCGCAGCACCCGATTCAGCGGATCGGTACAGTTGCGCGGCAAGGACTATCTCGATCTGCCAGAGGAAAACGTGCGGCACCTGCGTGGCCGGGAGATCGCCATGATCTTCCAGGAGCCGATGACCGCGCTAAACCCGGTGCTGACGGTTGGCCTGCAGGTCATGGAGCCTATGCTGGCCAATCTGCGCATGGACCGGCAGGCGGCGCGGCTGCGCGCCATCGAGCTTCTGACGCTGGTCGGGGTTACTGATCCTGAGCGCCGGCTCGACCAATATCCGCACGAATTCTCCGGCGGCATGCGCCAGCGCGTAATGATCGCCATAGCGCTGGCCTGCGATCCCAGCGTCATCATCGCAGATGAGCCGACGACGGCGCTCGATGTGACCATTCAGGCGCAGATTCTCGACCTGCTGCAGAGCCTGGTGGAGCGCCTGCAGATAGGCCTTGTGCTGATCACGCACAATCTGGGGCTGGTGGCGCGTTATGCCGACCGGGTCAACGTCATGTATGCCGGCCGCATAGTGGAATCGGGGACGGCGCAACAGGTGTTCGAGGCGCCGCGCCATCGTTATACGGTGGGACTGCTCAAGGCGGTGCCACATCTTGACCAGCCTCGGCAGGAGCGCCTGCATACCATTCCCGGCCAGCCGCCAAGCCTGTTGCACCTGGCCGGTGGTTGCCCGTTCAGCCCGCGTTGCGACGCTGCGACGGATGCGTGCCGGCAATCGCCCGCAATCGACGTGCAGACCGACGGGCATGCCTTTGCCTGTTTCAACCCGAGCCAGGGTGCAGTCCGCATCGATGGAGGCCATGATAAAACGGTAACGCACATCGATCTTCTTCAGACGGCGCTGAGGGTGCGCGGGCTTACAAAGCATTTCCATCTGCGCCGGGGTGCAACGGTACGCGCCGTGCAGGATGTGGATTTTGATGTGCCCAAGGGCGGTACGCTGGGTCTGGTTGGAGAGTCGGGCTGCGGCAAGACAACTGTTGCCCGGGTCCTGCTGCGGCTCGCAAGCGCTACCGGCGGCACCGCGGAGCGGGAC
Source organism: Rhizobiales bacterium UBA1912 (assembly GCA_002337455.1). Classification (GTDB taxonomy): domain Bacteria; phylum Pseudomonadota; class Alphaproteobacteria; order Rhizobiales; family Devosiaceae; genus Pelagibacterium. The sequence continues at coordinate 48,494 of DDGC01000028.1, forward strand.
GGGGTCGATATTCTTGGCCTGGGTCGGGCCGATTTAAAGCAGCTGCGCCGCAAGGTGCAGGTGATCTACCAGGATCCGTTCACGTCGCTCAATCCGCGGCACCGCATCGGCGATGCACTGGCCGAACCGCTGCTGGTGCATGGCATCCGCAGCAGCCGGTTTGCGGCGCGGGAGCGGGTTGCAGAGTTGCTCGATCTAGTGGGCCTGCCCCCCGATATCGCGGCGCGCTACCCTCACCAGATGTCAGGCGGTCAAAGACAGCGGATCGGTATTGCCCGGGCCCTGGGCATGGAGCCCGATTTCATCATCTGCGACGAGCCGGTTTCGGCGCTCGATGTGTCGATCCAGGCGCAGATCATGAACCTGCTGGGCGATTTGCAGAAGCGGCTGGGGCTCAGCTATCTGTTCATCGCACATGATCTGGCGGTGGTGCGGCACATTTCAGACGTGGTTGCCGTAATGTATCTGGGCAAGGTCGTGGAGACCGGAACCAGCGCCGAATTGTTCGCCCGCCCCAGCCATCCCTACACGCAGGCGCTTATGTCGGCGGTGCCCTCACTCAGCCGCCGTAAGGGCAGCGAACGCGAGGCGCCTCTGGGGGGCGAATTGCCGTCACCGCTCAATCCCCCAACCGGCTGCGTGTTTCATACCCGCTGCCCGCTTGCCAGCGAAGAATGTCGAAGCGTGGTGCCCGAAAGCACGAAGCTCTCGGACACTCATCGCGTCGCATGCATCAAGGTCTAGGAGGACGATATGCTGGGATATATCGCCAATCGCCTGCTGCTTGCCATTCCCACTTTGCTGGGGGTGGCCACTGTGACTTTCTTCATGCTGCATGTCCTTCCCGGCGACGCGGTCGAGACCATGCTGCGGGCCGAGGGCGGCAACCCCACGGTGGAGGTTGTTGCTGCCGAGCGTGCACGGCTGGGCCTCGACCGTCCGGTGCTGGAGCAATATGTCGGGTTCCTTGGCGGCATGGCGGTGGGCGATCTCGGATCCTCGTATTGGACCGGCAAGCCGGTGGTGGAAGAAATCGCGCTGCGGCTCCCGGTCACACTGGAGGTTGCGGTGCTGAGCATGCTCATTGCCATTGCCATAGCCCTGCCGCTGGGCACCATAGCCGGCGTTTACCAGGGCAGTTGGGTCGACCAGGGCATCAGGCTTTTCGCCATCGGCGGGATCGCGCTGCCATCGTTCTGGTTCGGCATGATCGTGGCGCTCGGGATGCTGTGGTATTTCCGCTGGCTGCCACCCCTGGGCTCGACCTCTCTGTTCCGCAATCCCGGCGTTGCGATTCAACAGTTGATCCTGCCGGCCGTCGCGGTGGGCTATCGATACGCCGCCATCCTCATCCGCATGATGCGCGCTTCGGTGATCGAGGCGCTGATGGAGGACTATGTTCGTACGGCGCGGGCCAAGGGCCTCAAGGCGAGCCTGATCGTCTGGCGCCATGTCATTCCCAATTCGCTGTTGCCGACGGTGACCATGATCGGACTGGAATTCGCCTTGCTGATCGGGAGCCTTGTGGTCATCGAGCAGGTGTTCAGCCTCAACGGCATTGGCCGGTTGTTCATTGAATCGGTGGCGCGCAGCGATCTCATCGTCATCCAGGGCATCGTAATGGTGCTCACGGTGATCTTTATCCTCGTCAACCTGCTGGTCGATCTCGCTTACGCCGCGATCGACCCGCGCATCCGGCTGACCTGACATGCAGAACTATTTTTCCGCACCCGCTGCGACGACCCTGTGGACTGATGCACCCAAGCCGATCGGCTTCGTGCGCCGCCAACTCATCAACCAGCCATTCGGCGTGGTCGGCCTGTTGCTCATCGCGCTCAGCTTCGCCATGGCGGTGCTGGCGCAGTGGGTGGCGCCCTATGACCCGCTGGCGACCGACTATGGCAACGCCATCGCCGCGCCGTCTGCGGCTCATTGGTTCGGCACCGACAGCTTCGGTCGCGATATCTTCTCGCGTGTCATCTATGGCGGTCGTACGGCCCTGGTCATCGGTATCTCGGCCAGTGCGATCGGCTGCACCATCGGTGCCTTTATCGGCATTTCGTCAGCCTATCTAGGCGGGTGGGTGGAACTTGTGGTCGAGAGGCTCATGGAGGTGCTGCTGGCCATTCCGATCATGGTGCTTGCTCTGGTGCTGGTGGCGACGCTGGGACGCAATCTTGTGTTCGGTTTCGATCTCAACCTGATCACTGCCATCGCCCTGCCCATTGTTCCCAAGATGGCGCGCGTCGCCCGAGCGCAGACGCTGGCGATCCGGCAGATGGCCTATGTCGATGCGGCACGAACCCTTGGCTTTTCCGACCTGCGCATCATCGTCGGCCACATCGCCCCCAATATCTTCGGGCCTTACATCGTGATGCTGACGGCCTTTATCAGCCAGGCGATCCTGATCGAAGCATCACTGTCCTATCTGGGGCTTGGTGTTGCAGAGCCGACAGCATCCTGGGGGCTGATGCTGGCCGGAAATGCCTTTAACAGCGCCATGGGCGCACCCTGGATCGTGATCTTTCCGGGACTGGCGATCGCCTCAGTGGTCTTCGCCTTCTCGATGTTCGGCGATGCACTTCGCGACGTGCTCGATCCGAAATCACAGACAAGTCGCTAACCACGCTCACGGGAGGAAAACATGAGCATTTTGAAAGGCGTGTCGGCAGGATTGCTGGCACTGGCCATCGCCGGGGGGAGCACAGCGGGAGCGCTGGCGCAGACACCCGTATCGGGCGGCACCCTGCGCTACGCAGTCAGTGACGATCCGGCCAATTTTGACTGCCACTCCGGCAATCACTTCGCGGCCCTGATGCGGCTGGCGCCGCATTACTCGACGCTGCTGCGGTTCAAGCCGGGTTCCTACCCCGATATCGAAGGTGACGTCGCCGAAAGCTGGGAGGCCGATCCGGCGGCGCTGACCTATACGTTCAAGATTCGCGACGGCATCCTGTTCCACGATGGCACCACGCTCGATGCCGAGGACGTGGCCACGAGCTACGAACGCATGACATTCCCGCCGGAAGGCGTGGTTTCCGAGCGGATCGAGACTTTCCGGCAAATCGAGGACATCACCGTCCTCGATCCCTCGACCGTGCAGTTCAAGCTCAAGGAATGGGATACTTCGGTACTCGGCACCTTCGCCTCGCCGTGGAACTGCATCTTCTCTGCTGAACTCCTGGCCAGCGACCCGGAATATCCGGGAAACAAGGTCATGGGCAGCGGACCCTTCGTGTTTGAAGAGTTCGTCGCCGGCTCGGTGTGGAAGGCATCGCGTTTCGATAACTATTTCCGCGATGGCCAGCCCTATCTCGATGCGCTCGAGTCCTACACCATGGAAGGCCCGGCGGTGGTCAACGCCATCCAGGCAGGTCAGATCCATACCGACTTCCGCGGCGTCAGCCCGCAGAGTCGTGTCCGACTTGAAGAAGCCATGGGCGACGCCGTCACCAGCTATGTCGGTCCGTCGCTCACGCACTTCCTTGTGACCTTCAACAGCGAAGTCGCCCCGTTCGATGACCCGCGCGTACGCCGTGCCCTAAATCTTGCCATCGATCGCTGGAATGGCATCGCTGGTCTGTCGGCGACCACCGAAATGAAGTATGTCGGCGGGCCGCTGCTGCCCTTTGGCGCCTATTCGGCCAGTGTCGAAGAGATGCAGGAATGGCCCGGCTACAGTTTTGATATCGAAGCCGCGCGCGCCGAAGCGCGGAGTCTGCTCGCAGAAGCTGGCCAGGAGAACCTGTCCTTCTCGCTCACAGTGCGTAATGGTCCGCCCGTGCTTGTGGATTTCGGCGTTTTTCTCATCGATCAGTGGCGGCAGATCGGCGTAACCGTCGAGAACAACGTGGTCGAAACACCGCCCTGGGCGGCGGCCATCTCCGACGGCTCGTTCGAGGCGATTGTCGATATCTTTTCCGCCCTGCGCGAAGAGCCGACCGAGCAGTTTACGAAGTATGTCTCCTATGATGTTTCGGCTCGCTCTGCCGGCCGCTTCACCGACCGGGACCTCGACGCACTGTTTAACGCGCAGGCGGTTGAGGCCGATCCGGCGGCACGCATGGCTCTGCTGCGTCAGTTCGAGACCCGGCTGCTCGAGCAATCCTACTCGCTGCCAGTGGTCTGGCTCGAACGCGATGTGGTGATGTCATCGGCGCTCAAGGGCTGGACCTTCAGTCCGTCCAACTTCCTCTATCTCGACCAGTCGGGAACCTGGCTCGACGAATAGAATCGATCGCAGAAGCAGGCGTAGCGCCCCGGTTCGTCCGGGGCGCTATTGCCGTTTTTACCGTTCCTGGGCGAAGGCCTGCTGGGCGAGGTGGATGAGCCTTGCGATGCGCGGATTTTCCTCCCCCGCGCGAAAGGCGAGCAGCAGGTCGGTTTCTGCATCGTCGTCGGCCAGCGGCCGATACACCACGTTGGGGATGTTGATGTAGCTCAGCCCCGACGGCACGATGGCGATGCCAAGGCCGGTGGCCACCAGACCGACGATCGTGGTGGCCTCCTTGGCTTCCTGCACAATGGTGGGGATGAAGCCCCGCTGGGCGCACAGGGTGATGAACTGGTCGTAGATACCGACGCCCAGTTGCCGCGGAAAGAAGATGAAATCCTGCCCCTTGAGATCGGCAATCCAGAGCTGTTCACGTTCGAGCAGCTCGTGGCTTGAATGCATGGCGATCACCAGCCGGTCGGTCGTAAGCTTGCGCAGGGAGATCGCCGAGCTCAACCGGGTTTGCGGACGGCGAATGACGCCGGCGTCGATCTCGTTGTTCTCCAGCGCGGCGATCTGGGCAAGCGTCGTCAGGTCCTGCAACGTAACCAGCACCTCAGGGTAGCGCGTGCGAAAGGCGTGGATCAGCGACGGAAAGGGCGACAGCAGCGACGACGCGGAGGTAAAGCCGATACGCAAACGGCCCGCCGCACCAGCGGTGATCGCCTGAATATCTTCCTTGCAGCGTTCCAGGTTCTCGAGAATATTTTCGGCGTGTTCGCGGAGCGCTATGCCCACTTCCGATAGCACCACCTTGCGTTGGTTGCGGATAAAGAGCTGGGCGCCAAGTTCCTTTTCCAGGTTCTGGATTGCCACTGAAAGGGGCGCCTGGGTGATGTTGAGCTTTTCGGCAGCACGGCGGAAGTGCAATTCTTCAGCCAGCACGCGGAAGTATTGCAACTGCTTGAGGTTCATGGCTGATCTCCCGCTGATTTGCGTACCGTCACGCACTCCTCGATATGGCCGGTGCGCTTCAGCGCAGACTTGCGGCGTTGCGATGCAGGCAAGTTGATCGGTCCGCCGGTTGCGCACCGATCAACGGTGCATCGGGTTGCAACTCGGACAAGGTTGCACAGCCGGAACGATCAAGTGGAATCTTGTGCATGTTTTGCCATTGCCGTGCGTGCCGTGCGCCCATCACGCGAATTTCTGACCATTAGGCGTCAGATGCAAGCCAATTCCGTCTGATCCCCCGCGCCGCCAGAAGTCACCGGAGCCAATCCTGCCGGTACGAAGGGGGTCGGGCGAGACAAGCTCAAGAATTTGGGCTGGAAAGCCGAGGGCGCAGTGGACAGGCACGGATACCGGCCCCAAGCTCTCCCTGCTGGCGCAGTACGCTTATTGGGTGCGTGTGGAACATAGGACGGATTATGCCCCGACCTATGGGGCGAGTATGGGGGGATAGCAACCGGGCGGAGAGGTCCCCGCCCGGCCGGACTTAGCTCGTCGGGGCCGCCAGGGCCCATGTCTGGCGATCCGCAGCGGCGTCCGTGCACGCGCTGAATGTCAGGGCCCGCCGCAGCCAGGGCTCGCCTGGCGCGCGGTTGCCGGCTTCGAAGGCCTGCTGCCCTATGGTAAGGCATTTCTCCTCATCGAGGAGCGAGCGCAGACGCCCGGCGTCGTCAAGCACGAAACTCTGTTCGATGGCGCCAGAGCAGGGATTGACGACCAGGGGCGCGTCCTGCCGGACCATCAATTCCGGCGTGTGGGCCGGTGCATCCACGTTCCGAAAGGTCACGACCTCGACGCAGGCATCGAAGCGCGTGTAGCGCAGCGTGCCCGGTGCCGCGGCGAGATCGTTCTGGGAGAGCAATTGGTCGATGGTGGCGATGCTCACATCGGGAATGCCGGTCTTGCAGGTGTGGGCCTCGAGTGCCCAGGACGCTTCACGATGATTGGCCAATACCCCGCTGACCGGAAAGCCGGGGATGTCGAGGCAGAAATGGCGGGGTTCCCCGAGCGTGTCGACGAGCTGAACGAGCGCCTCGTCGGCAGTAGCGGGTACAAAGAGCGGGTTGTCTGCTGACGGTCCCTGCGCGAATGCCGACCACGTTCCCGACAGGGCAATCGCGATTGCCCATGTGGCAGTTCCAAGTTTCATAACGGTTCCTCCCTCTTGAGTGCCGACAGCCTGGGGCCATTCGGCATCGCGGGAGTATCGGTGCTGGCAATGCGCCATGGCCAATTCGAAAACCCTGCGCATTGATTGCAACTGCCAATCGATCAGGGGGTGGCTGTTGGCGTGGTTGCGGCAGCCCCCTTGAACGCGACTTATCGCTTGGTCGTGGTAGGGAACTGTCCTGCTTTTAAAGGTCACCTGCCCGGATTAACCGGGCAGGTGATGTGCCGACTACATTTCTGCAAAGAACCCCGTGATAAGATCCATCACTTCATTGGTCGACCATGGCAGTCCGGCCAGCGGGTCACCGAGAAAGCCCATATCGCCGTGATTGGCGCCTTCGAGCACATAACGGGTGCTGTCATCGCCCGCCGCGATGAGTGCGTCGTGAAGCATGAGGGTCTGGCTGGGCGAAATGATGCGATCATCGCTCCCGTGGAAGATCAGGAATGGCGGCTCATCGCCATCGACGTAGGTCAGGGCATTGGCCGTCGTATGTGCCGTGGGGTCGGTGACGGTGCTCTCGGTCGTGCCGGGGCCATTGATGTAGCGCGCGATCATGGTCGCGGGTTCAGCATAGGCCGCCTTGGCCGCCTCATCGAAGTCGGCGCCCAGTGTCGAAACGTCGGTAGCGCCGAATTTGTTGACCACGGCCTGGACCGCACTCGACTGATCGAGGTTGTCGCCCATGTCGAAACTGGTGTCGCCGTTGGTTACACCGGCCATTGCGACCATGTAACCACCGGCCGACTCGCCCCAAAGGCCAATACGATCGGTGTCGATTCCGTATTCATCGGCATGAGCGCGCAGATAGCGCACGGCTGACTTCACGTCGGCGATGCCATCGCGGTAGGTCGCGCCGTCGAGCGCTGTACGATACTGGATGCTGGCCACCACGAAGCCGGCCTCGGCGACAAAAGTGCGCAGCTCGAGCGACTGTTCCTTCATCGCCATCACGAAGCCGCCGCCCGGGACATAGATGATAAGCGGCTTTGGCCCTTCACCCGCGGGGACAAGGATGTCCATCCGCAGTTCCTTGCCTTCCGAACTGTAGAGCACGTCGCTGGTTGTCTCCAGGGCAAGGGTGCCGCAGGTGATCTGGTCGGTCGTGTCGGGGGAAATGACAACGCTGGTCGAGGTGTCCGACGGCGTCACCGTCTGGGCCATGACTATGCCCGGCGGCCGCGCGGCTTCCCCGGTATCGCTGGTGGGCGCGGCAGGGCGGGTTGTTGCCGGGCATGCCGATTCCATTGCTTCCTGACCGATTGCCAAGGTCGAGATTCCCAGGGTGATGGCAGCTCCAAGGACCGCCGCTTTCAGGTGTCGCATCATGTCTTCCTTCGCGAATGAACTTATATATGCGCTGCACAATATATGCATTTCGCATATGTTGCGCAACCAGAACGGAGTGGCTACAAGTTCTGCATGATCGACGACGACACCTTAGCGCTGGGCAGTGCCCTTGAGCGATTGCATGGTCCGGTGGCTGCCGAAGTGTTTCGGCGCACGGCCGCAACACCTGATGGCATCTATTCTCTCAGCCGCATGCTCGCCCTGTTGCACCTGAGTGCCCGTGGCCCTCAAACCATCTCCCAGCTGGCCTGGGCGATTCCATTGAGTCATGCAGCGACCAGCCGCATGGTCGACGGATTGGTGCAGCTGGACCTGGTTGACCGGCGAGAAGACGAGGCCGACAGGCGCCATAAGGTGGTGCAGATCAAGATTGATGGTGAGCGGCAGGTGACGCGTTTCCGTGGACTCGCCGCCGAGATCTATGCGGAGAAGGTGGCGGCCCTGCCCGCCACGGAGCGCCAACATTTGGCGCGGATTCTCAACATCATCCTCGACGCGCTTCCGACCAGCGAGAGCGCGCCGCAGCACCCCACCGCCGGATAGTACGTCGCGCACGTGGCGATTCTCGAATGTCCGTTGCTTTTCATGACCTGACGGAGGAAAAATGCCCCGGGGCGGCCTTATCGATACGCTTATGCAGGATCTGAATCTGACGGCGGCCGGGTTTATCGTCACCATCTATGGCGATGTCGTGCTACCGCGCGGCGGTGTGTTGTGGATGGGTAGTCTGATCGCCCTTTGCGAGCGCGTTGGCATCAAGGAAACGCTGGTTCGCACGGCCGTCTCGCGACTGGTGACGGGCAATCAGTTGAAGGGCGAAAGGGTAGGGCGGCGCAGCTATTACCGCCTTTCACCCGGTGCGCAGGCCGAGTTCGCCGAGGTGGCTGACCGGCTGTACGCTCCTCTCTGGGACACGCACGGCTGGTACGTGCTCTATGGCCCCGCCATACCCGAGGGCAGGGGCCGAAATGGCCATATGGTCAAGCTTGCCGGAGATGTCTGGATAGCGCCTGACCTGGGTGATGCGCCGCCACATTCCGAAATCGTTTTCCGGGCTGACGTCTCCGATGCGGCCTCTTTGCAAAAGCTCGCCGCCATCTGGGACCTCTCCGATCTTGGCCGCCGCTATCAAGCGTTCATCGATCGCTTTTCAGCTTTGGGCAAGGTGCTTGACAGCGAAGCGCCGATGCCGGCGACCGATGCACTGGTTGCCCGGTTGCTGTTGGTCCACGTTTATCGTGGTGCCTTGCTGCGGGATCCATGCCTGCCGCGATCGGTCTTGCCGCCGGATTGGGCCGGGACCAGGGCGCACGACCTCTTCATCGATCTCTATCGCCAGCTTTCATTGAAGGCCGCGACGGCCGTACCGCTCCTTCTGGAAGGCGAGGCCGGACCATTGCCCGATGTCACCTCTGATACCAAGCGGCGGAACCAGCGCCTGACCTGAGGGAATTGCTGATCGCAGGGGCATCTCCGACTTCAGACATTACATATATTGCAAATTTCTAATAATACATGTAATGTGTGTGATGAATGGTGCTGGAACGCGTATCCCAGCTTCCAGGAGAGGGGAATATGGCCGAAGCTTTCATATGTGACGCTGTGCGCACGCCCATCGGGCGCTATGGCGGGGCTTTGGCCAGTGTCCGTGCGGACGATCTGGCCGCAGTTCCGCTGAAGGCCCTCGCCGATCGGCATCCGCATGTGGACTGGTCGGCGGTGGACGACCTCATCTATGGCTGCGCCAACCAGGCCGGCGAAGACAATCGCAATGTGGGGCGGATGGCGCTGTTGCTGGCGGGATTGCCGATCAGCGTGCCCGGAACGACTATCAACCGGCTCTGCGGATCGGGCATGGATGCCATCGGCGCGGCGGCACGGGCCATTCGCGCCGGAGACTGTGAGTTCGTCATCGCCGGTGGCGTCGAAAGCATGAGCCGCGCGCCCTTCGTCATGCCCAAGGCAGAAAGTGCCTATGGCCGCGCCGCCGCCATCTACGACACCACGATCGGATGGCGCTTCCCCAACGCCGCGCTCAAGGCAGCTTTCGGCACCGACACGATGCCGGAAACAGCCGACAATGTCGCTGCTCAGTACAAGATAAGCCGTGCCGATCAGGACGCCTTTGCAGCCCGCTCTCAGGCGCGTTGGTCCGCAGCACAGGCGGCAGGCTACTTCCGCGAGGAGATCGTGCCGGTCGTCATCCCGCAAAAGAAGGGCGAACCACTCGTCATCGACACGGACGAGCACCCTCGTCCGGGGACGACAGTGGAACAATTGGCGCGCCTCAAAGGCGTCAATGGTCCCGAACTCAGCGTCACAGCGGGCAATTCTTCAGGCGTGAACGACGGTGCGGCGGCGCTGCTGGTTGCCTCTGAGGCGATGGCCAAGGCGCAGGGGCTTACGCCCCGGGCGCGCGTGGTGGCCATGGTCGCTGCCGGCGTTGAGCCGCGTATCATGGGCGTCGGCCCAGTGCCTGCGGTCCGCAAGGTCCTTTTGAAGGCCGGCCTGACGCTCGAACAGATGGATGTGATCGAGCTCAACGAAGCCTTTGCGGCGCAGTCGCTGGCGGTGTTGCGCGAGCTTGGACTTGCCGACGATGCATCTCATGTCAACGCCAATGGCGGGGCGATCGCCATGGGTCATCCGCTCGGGATGTCCGGCGCGAGACTCGTAACCACTGCCGTCAACCAGCTTCACCGTACCGGTGGCCGCTATGCGCTTTGCACCATGTGCATTGGCGTGGGGCAGGGCATCGCCATCATTCTTGAACGCGTCTGAGAGGAGCAGTCGATCATGTATGCACAGCTCGTAAAGTCGGAGGGCATCAAATCTTTCGAAGAGCAGACCGAGGAAGAGCGCGCCTTTCAGGAGCGAATCGATCGCGGGGAGAAGATCGAGCCCAAGGAATGGATGCCTGAAGGCTATCGCAAGACGCTGATCCGCCAGGTCGGCCAGCATGCCCACAGCGAGATCGTCGGCCAACTGCCCGAAGGCAACTGGATCACCCGCGCACCGACCCTTGAGCGCAAGGCCATTCTGCTGGCCAAGGTCCAGGACGAAGCCGGCCACGGTCTATACCTCTACTCGGCCGCCGAAACGCTCGGCGTGTCGCGGGACGAACTCATCGACCTGCTGCATGCCGGCAAGATGAAGTATTCGTCCATCTTCAATTACCCCACCCTGACCTGGGCCGATATGGGCGCCGTCGGGTGGCTGGTCGATGGTGCCGCGATCATGAACCAGGTGCCCCTGCAGCGCACATCTTATGGGCCATACAGTCGGGCCATGATCCGCATCTGCAAGGAGGAATCCTTTCACCAGCGCCAGGGCTTCGACATCATGATGAAGATGGCCGCCGGCACTGCTGAGCAACGGGACATGGCCCAGGATGCGCTTAACCGCTTCTGGTACCCCTCGCTGATGATGTTCGGCCCGTCCGATCAGGACTCGGTGCATTCCGCCCAGTCCATGGCCTGGAAGATCAAGATCAACACCAATGACGAGTTGCGCCAGAAGTTCGTCGATCAGACGGTGCCGCAGGCCGAATATCTGGGGCTGACCATTCCAGACTCGAACCTGCGCTGGAACGAGGAAAAGGGCGGCTACGACTTCTCTGAACCCGATTGGACCGAATTTTTCGACGTCATCGCCGGCAACGGCCCCTGCAACGCCGAGCGCCTGGAGGCCCGTATCGACGCCTGGGATGGCGGCGCCTGGTTCCGCGATGGCCTTGCCGCCTATGCGGAAAAGGCGGCGGACCGTCGGGCCGCTGCCAAGGTTGCAGCAGAATGAGCTATCGCCCCAAATCAACCAGGGAGGAATGGTCATGAGCAAGGAATGGCCGCTTTGGGAAGTCTTTATCCGGGGCCAGCACGGCCTCAATCATCGGCACGTCGGGAGCTTGCATGCGCCTGACGCGGAGATGGCGATCTGCAACGCCCGCGATGTCTACACGCGGCGCAATGAAGGCATGTCCATCTGGGTGGTGCAATCGAACGCTATTGTCGCGTCCTCGCCCTCGGACAAGGGTCCGCTGTTCGAGCCCGCCAATTCCAAGGTCTATCGCCACCCGACCTTTTTCGACATCCCGCCCGAAGTGGGGCACATGTGATGGCCACCCAGTCTGTTGCTATCGATGCTGAAGCCTATTTCGATTGGCTGCTTCGGGTCGGCGACAATTGCCTCGTGCTGGGGCACCGCGTCTCGGAATGGTGCGGTCACGCGCCGGCGCTGGAAGAAGACATTGCGCTGGCCAACCAGGCGCTGGACCTCATCGGCCAGTGTCAATTGTGGCTTGGCCTGGCCGGAGAGGTCGAGGGCAGGGGCCGCACGGCGGACGATCTGGCCTTTCGGCGGGATGCCAACGCCTTCCGCAATGCCCTGCTCGTCGAGCGGCCCAATGGCGATTTCGCGCACACTTTGATGCGCCAGTTCCTCTTCGACGCCTACCACTTCGAATTGTTGGCCGCGCTGAAAGAGTCATCGGATCAACGCGTCGCCGAGATTGCCGCCAAGGCAGTCAAAGAGGTGGCCTATCACCTTGAAAGGTCATCCGATCTGGTGATCCGCCTGGGTGACGGGACCGATGAAAGCCACAGCCGGTTGGGCAAGGCCCTTTCGACGCTTTGGCCCTTCGCCGGGGAAATGTTCACCATCGACAGTGTCGACGAGCAGGTCGCAACTGCCGGTATCGCGCCGCTGCCTTCCAGCTTGAAGCCTGCCTGGGACCAGACGGTTCAGGCCGTACTTGAGGAAGCGACCTTTTCGCTGCCGGAGCAGGCGTGGCAGCAAAAGGGTGGCAAGCAGGGCGTCCATAGCGAGCATCTGGGGCACATGCTGGCCGAGATGCAGTTCCTGCAACGCGCCTATCCCGACGCAAGCTGGTAGTTCCCATGACGACCGCATTGCACCCCGAAATCGCGACGGTCTGGGACTGGCTGGCCGAAGTGCCGGACCCCGAAATTCCGGTCGTCAGCGTCACTGACCTTGGCATTGTCCGGCAGGTGGCTTGGGACAATGGCACGTTGGTCGTTACTGTGACGCCGACCTATTCGGGATGTCCTGCAACCAGCGTCATCAACTTCGACATCGAGGCGACGTTGCGGCGTCATGGCGTGGAAAAAGTTCGTCTCGAACGCAGTCTTTCGCCGCCCTGGACGACCGACTGGATCACGCCCGAGGCGCGCGAAAAGCTCCGGGCATATGGCGTTGCCCCGCCCGTGGATGGCACTGCCGCAGATGGGCGCTTGGCCGGTCGCGCGGCACGTCTTGGCGGCGCTTCCAACCTGACCATCGCCTGTCCGCGCTGCGGATCGACGGAAACCCAAAAGATCAGCCACTTCGGATCGACGGCCTGCAAGGCCAGCTATCGCTGCACGCAATGCCTCGAGCCGTTCGACTACTTCAAGTGCATCTGAGGTTGCTGAGGAGAAACCCATGCTACATTTCCACCCACTGACTGTCACCGATGTGCGGCGCGAGACCCGCGACGCCGTCGTGGTCACTCTGATGCCACGCGAGGAAGATCGCGCGCTTTTCGATTTCACGCAGGGCCAGCATCTCACCCTGCGCAAGGCGTTCGACGGCGAGGAGCTTCGCCGCTCCTATTCGATCTGCGCCGGCAAGGACGAAGGAGTCCTTCGCGTCGGCATCAAGCGGGTCAATGGCGGTGCCTTCTCCACCTGGGCCAACGAACACCTTCTTCCGGGCGATCAGATTGACGCTATGCCCCCGATGGGCCGCTTCTATACGGCCATCGAGCCGGAGGCCGAAAAGCACTATTTGGGTTTTGCTGCCGGTTCGGGCATTACGCCGGTGCTGTCCATCATCAAGACAGTGTTGTCGCGGGAACCGCGTTCGCGCTTCACGCTGGTCTATGGCAACCGGCAGATCGGTTCGATCATGTTTCGCGAGGAACTCGAGGACCTCAAGAACAGCTATCTTGGCCGGTTCTCGGTCGTGCATGTGCTGCGGGCCGAAACTCAGGACGTCGATCTCTTCACCGGCCGCATCGATGCGGTCAAGGTCAAGGCCCTGTTCGAGCACTGGATCGATCCGGCATCGATAGACACGGCTTTCATCTGCGGCCCTGAGCCGATGATGCTGGCCATCGCGGGAGCGTTGCGCGATCACGGGCTGTCCGACGACCAGATCAAGTTCGAACTGTTCTCCGCGGGCCAACCGGGCCGGGCCAAATCCGTCGCTATCTCTCGCGATGCGACTGAAACGGGTCTTGGAACCCAGGCGACAGTCACCCTTGACGGAACGACCCGCTCGTTCCAGATGCCGCGCGGAGAACAGAGCCTCCTCGAAGCGGCGATCGCCAATCATCTCGACGCGCCATATTCCTGCAGAGCTGGCGTGTGCTCGACCTGCCGCTGCAAAGTCATCGAGGGCGAGGCCGAGATGGCCGTGAACCACGCCCTCGAAGATTACGAAGTCCGCGCCGGCTATGTGCTGAGCTGTCAGGCTGTTCCGCTCACAGAGAAGATCGTCTTCACCTACGACCAGTAGGTCACCGTCCCGGCAGGTTCACTTCGGACCGCCGAGCTCCAACTCGCCTTTAGGAAATGCCATGTCCCCGTCTCCCCGTCGTATCGAAAGCTATGTTCAAGGACAATGGCGCCCCGGAACCGGCGCAGGGCAGACCATACTCGACGCTTCGACAGGCGAACCGGTCGCCGTCGTCGACTCCACCGGGGTCGATTTTGCCGGGGCGCTTGATTATGGTCGAAACGTTGCCGGTCCGAAACTCAGGGCGCTGTCCTTCCACGAGCGCGCCGGTCAGCTCAAGGCTCTGGGTCAGGCATTGATGGCCCAGAAGGAAGAGTTTTACCGCGAGAGTTTTCATACCGGCGCCACCCGCGCCGATGGCTGGGTCGATATCGAGGGCGGGATCGGTACCATGCTCTCATACGCCTCAAAGGGCCGCCGTGAATTACCGAATACGCGCGTTCTCCTCGACGGCGTCGTGGAGCCACTGTCCAAGGACCAGAGTTTCAGTGCACAGCATGTCCTGACGCCACTCAATGGTGTCGCCGTGCATATCAACGCCTTCAATTTCCCCGTCTGGGGCATGCTGGAAAAGATCTCGCCGAGCCTGCTGGCCGGCGTACCCTGCGTGGTCAAGCCCGCCTCTCAGACGGCGTACCTGACAGAGCTTGTCGTTCGCCGGATCATCGAAACAGGAATCCTTCCTGAAGGCGCGTTGCAGTTGATATCGGGCGCGGTCGGCGATCTGCTTGACCATGTGGACGGCCAGGACGTCGTTACCTTCACGGGGTCCGCATCGACGGGGCGCAAGCTCAAGACCCATCCGGCAGTCGTGACCAATTCGGTACGCTTTACAATGGAAGCCGACAGCCTCAATGCGACCATCCTCGGGCCGGATGGCGCGCCGGGAACGCCAGAATTCGATCTTTTCGTGCGGGAGGTCGTGCACGAGATGACGGCCAAGGCTGGCCAGAAATGCACCGCCATACGCCGGGTGATCGCGCCGCGAGCCTTCATTGAACCTCTGGTGGCCGCAATTTCCGATCGTCTGGCCCGGATCACGCTGGGCAGGCCCGATGCGGAGGGGACGCGGATGGGGCCGCTCGCCAGCCTCGACCAGCGCACCGAGGTGTTGGCGCGCATCAAGGACCTGCAAGCTGAAGCCGAGATCGTGGCTGGTGACCCAGCGGACGTGCGAGTCGCCAGCGGCGACCCCGAGCGCGGTGCGTTCCTCAACCCCGTGTTAATGCTGAGCAAGGATCCGCTTTCGGCATCAGCCATCCACGATGTGGAGGC
This sequence comes from Rhizobiales bacterium UBA1912, assembly GCA_002337455.1. Lineage (GTDB taxonomy): Bacteria > Pseudomonadota > Alphaproteobacteria > Rhizobiales > Devosiaceae > Pelagibacterium. The sequence continues at coordinate 64,030 of DDGC01000028.1, forward strand.
CTTTGGGCCCGTCGCCACGCTCATGCCGTATGATGACCTCGACGAAGGAATCGAGCTGGCCCGGCGTGGCAAGGGCTCGCTGGTGGCGTCCGTATTCACCGACGATCCAACCGTTGCAGAGCACGCCGTTCTCGGCCTCGCGCCCTTCCACGGCCGCGTGCTGATCGGTAACCGCGCTTCGGCAAAATCCTCCACCGGCCATGGTTCGCCTCTTGCCGGTCTCGTGCATGGTGGACCCGGCCGGGCAGGTGGTGGCGAGGAACTGGGCGGCATGCGCGGGGTGAAGCACTATCTTCAGCGCACCGCGGTCCAAGGTACACCTCGCCTGCTTTCAGCGGTTACCGGCCGGTGGCTCGAAGGCGCCGACGCGCAATCGGGCATTCACCCGTTCCGCAAATCGCTCGCCGAATTGCGCATCGGTGACCAGCTCATCACCAAAGAGCGCCAGGTCAGCCAAGAGGATGTGGAGCATTTCGCGCAGTTCACCGGTGACACTTTTTATGCGCACATGGACAGCGACGCCGCCAGGGCCAATCCCTTCTTCGAGGATCGCGTTGCCCATGGCTATCTGATTGCTTCGTTTGCAGCGGGCCTGTTCGTCGACCCCGCGCCAGGACCAGTACTGGCCAATTATGGCGTCGACAATCTGCGCTTCCTGTCCCCAATTTATTTCGGCGATACGCTGCGAGTGCGCCTCACCTGCAAAGAGATAAATCCGCGGGCCGGCGCCGAGCACGGCGAGGTGCGCTGGGATTGCCAGGTGACCAAACAGGATGGCTCGGTGGTCGCGCAATACGATGTGCTGACCATGGTGGCCAAGACCTGGCCTCCTGCCGCCGCGAACGAGGCGGCAGAATGAGCCACGTTTATAGCTGGGATGGGGTGGTGCCGGTTATCGACCCTTCCGCGTTCGTTCATCCGCAGGCAGTGGTCATCGGGGACGTTATTATTGGTCCGGGTGTCTATGTCGGCCCTGGCGCCGTTCTGCGCGGCGATTTCGGTCGCATCGTCTTCGAGGCTGGCTCCAATATCCAGGAGAACTGCGTCGTCCATGCCTTCCCTGGCAAGGACGTGGTTGTTGAAGAGGCAGGCCATATCGGGCACGGGGCGGTCCTGCATGGCTGTCGCATCAGGCGCAACGCCATGGTGGGGATGAACGCCGTTGTGATGGATGAGGCCGTCCTTGGCGAGAACAGCATTCTGGGCGCCCTGTCCTTCGTAAAGGCGGGGGCCGTCATTCCGCCCAACAGCATGGCGCTAGGCAGCCCTGCCCGGGTAGTGCGTGAACTGACCAAGGAGGAGATTGCCTGGAAAACTCAGGGCACTGCCATTTACCAGCAACTTGCCCGGGATGCTCCAGAAAAGCTCGTTCCTGTGGAACCCATCATGGCGGTTGATCCAAGCCGCCGACGTGTAAAGGCGCCGGGATATGAAACCTTGCTTGCCCACCGACGCGAAGACTAGCGCACGGACTTGATCCCTTCGAGGATCAGTGTTGTGGCCACCTCCGCATAATCTTCGCGGCTGATCTGGCCGCCATCGCGAAACCACATATAGACCCAGTTCATCATCCCGAAGAGGGACATGGTTACCGGCATCAGCAAGGGCCGCTCCGGTCTGTTGAGCGCGGGATTTATGGTGTCGAGAATGTTGGAAAACCGCTTGACGATATTGCGTTCAAGAGCTGTGACTGCAGCCTTTTGCTCGTCGGAAAGGGCCTGGGACGCGTTGAGCTGAACCTTGTGCTGGTTGTCGGCGCCGCGATAGTTCTCAAGCGCCGCTCCGACGAGCCGCCGCAGGCGGTCGGGCGGCTCGAGTTTTGGATCGTCTGCCGCCGCTATGGCCGCGTCCAACTCTTCGAGATGGGTGACGATGATCGCAAAAATCAGGGCGTCCTTGCTTGGATAGTAGTGATAGAGCAGAGCCTTGGATACCTGAGCGTGCGCAGCAATCTGTGACATGGATGCCTTTTCCATGCCCTTGTCTGCGAACACTGCCGCCGCGAGATCCAATATGCCGCGCTGCTTTTCATCGAAGTCTTGCGCTCGCGTGCGAGCCATGTGGTCACTTCCTTTTGCTGTGAATCCCTTTACCGGCTGAGAGACAGCCTGTCATCCATGTGGGTAGTGCGCATCACGACTTGGGACGGTTGTCTAACAGGCGTTTGGCCTTCCCCTCGGACCGTGCGACGCCCTGCGGGTCGTGCACTTCGATCCTGGTCGAAACGCCCACGACCGACTTGATGTGATGCGCCAGCTCTTTGGCGGACAAGGCGCGTGCATTGGCCTCGGTGGCCTCGACAGCCGCTTCGACATGCACTGTCATTATGTCGAGACGACCGCTGCGCGTGAGTTCGATCTGGAAATGCGGTGACAAACCCCTGCACTTGAGAATTTGTTCCTCAATCTGCGTCGGGAAAACATTTACACCACGCAGAATTATCATGTCGTCGCTGCGGCCGGTAATCTTGTCGATCCGTCGCATGGATCGTGCAGTGCCGGGCAGCAGGCGGGTCAGGTCGCGCGTGCGATAGCGGACCATCGGCAGACCTTCCTTGGTCAGTGTCGTGAACACCAACTCGCCCAGCTCTCCGTCGGGCAGCACTTCATGGGTCACCGGATCGATGATCTCGGGATAGAAATGATCTTCCCAGACATGCAGGCCATCCTTGGTTTCCACGCATTCTTGCGCCACGCCGGGGCCCATGATTTCCGACAGGCCGTAGATATCTACGGCGTGCATGTCGAAAGCCTCCTCGATTTCCGCGCGCATGGAATTCGTCCACGGCTCGGCGCCGAAGATGCCGATTTCGAGGGACGACTGACGCGGGTCGAGGCCCTGGCGGCGGAACTCGTCCAGGATGGACAGCATATACGAGGGCGTGACCATAATGATCCGGGGCTGGAAGTCATTGATCAGCGTTACCTGACGTTCCGTCATTCCGCCCGAGATCGGCACCACCGTGCAGCCCAGCCGCTCGGCACCGTAGTGAGCGCCCAGCCCACCCGTAAACAGGCCATAGCCATACGCGTTGTGCAGGATATCACCGGGACGTCCCCCGGCGGCCCGGATCGAGCGGGCGATCAAATTGGCCCAGTGGTCGATATCACCGGCCGTGTAGCCCACCACGGTGGGCTTGCCTGTTGTGCCGGACGACCCATGCAGTCGCACAAGCTGTGTGCGGGGGACGGCAAACATCCCGAATGGATAAGTGTCGCGCAGATCCTGCTTCCCGGTGAACGGGAACTTGGCGATGTCGGCGAGCGTCTTCAGGTCGCCGGGATGGGCGCCATGGGCGTCGAAGCGCTCGCGATAGAACGGCGAATTCTCATACGCATGGGTCAGCGACCATTTCATGCGTTCTAACTGCAGCGCGCCGATTTCGTCGCGAGACGCGACCTCAATGGAATCGAGCGCCGATTTGGGTGGAGCGAAATGTTCCATGTTGACCTCCCCTTTGTGTCTCATTTTGCCAGTAACTCCTCGACCGGCAGATGCGTGCCTTTGACTGTCCGCGAATGGCCGCGGAATTCGGCCACCTGCACGCCGTCCTGATTGGTGATGGTGACGTCGTAAATTCCGGACCTGCCGGCCCGCCAATGCTCCCGGGCATGTGCCGTCAGCCGGTCGCCTTCATAGGCAGGAACGAGATAGCTTATGGAACAATGCTGACCCACGACCCGCTGGTTGTACGTGTTGCAGGCAAAGGCGAAGGCCGAGTCGGCCAGAGTGAAAATGAAACCGCCGTGACAGGCACCCTGGCCGTTGACCATGTGCGGCTCGATGAGCAGCGTCAGTGTTGCTTCTCCCGGCGAGGCCGAAGCGAGCGTCATTCCCAAGTTGCGGCTGGCGCGGTCTTGTGTCCACATGGAGTGGACACACGCTTCGGCCAACTGTTGCGGGCTCAAATCGACTGTCAGCGTCATTTGCCCTTGAACTCCGGTTGGCGCTTTTCGAGGAAGGCGGTGACCCCCTCGGCGTAGTCGGCGCTACGCCCCGCCCGGCGCTGGGCGTCACGTTCGAGGTCCAACTGCTCGTCAAACGAGTTGGTTGCGGCGGCCCGTATCAACTGCTTGGTGAGTGCCAGACCCATGGTTGGGCCGGCTGCCAGGGATTTGGCAAGTGTCGACGCTTCCTCGAACAGGACGTCGTCGTCACACACTTTCCAGATCAGGCCCCAATCTCTCGCCGTCTCGGACGAAAGCGGTTCGCCGGTCAGGGCCAGGGCCTTGGCGCGTGGCTCACCGAGAATGCGCGGCAAGCTCCAGGTGCCGCCGGAATCCGGGATGAGACCAACTTTGGCGAAAGACTGGATGAAACGGGCCGATCGCGCCGCCAATACAATGTCGCAAGCGAAAGCAATGTTGGCGCCCGCGCCCGCCGCCACGCCGTTCACTGCGGCGATCACTGGCATGTCCAGCGAGCGGATCAGCCGCAAAGTCGGGTTGTAGAATGTCTCCAGGGTATGACCGAGGTCGGGCGGTTCGGCGCCTTTTCGCGGATCGCGGTCGCCCAGATCCTGCCCGGCAGAGAAGCCACGGCCAGCGCCAGTCAGCAGGACGGCGCGAATCGAGCTGTCGTCACGAGCCTGCTCAAGCTCGCCACGCAAAGCCAGATGCATCTCATCATTGAACGAATTCAGCTTGTCGGGGCGGTTCAATGTGAGCGTCAGCACGCCCTGATCGCTGCTCGCAAGTAGAGTTGGACTGCCAGTCATATTCATTCCCCTCCCACCTTCGTCGCATTTTTTGACGAAGAGACATTTTTGTGTTGCATATACCGACCGGCCGGTCAATGATAAAGAGATGGCAACGAGGAGCACGCCATGACTACCCTTTTCGACCGACATCGTGAGTTGCTGACTTCAGCCCTTGAGGCTGTTCACTCACGTCGTTTCTGGTCACCCTATCCCGAGGTGCCGAGCGGCCGCTTCTACGGGGAAACTGCCAGGGCCGATGGCGAAGCCGGTTTTGCTGCCCTCCGTGACAGTTCTTTCGACCTTCCGGGTCATCCCGAGAGCAAAAGACTCGGGGGCGAGATGTCTCCCTTCGACTTTGCGCTGGGTATCAGCTACCCGGCGGCCGATACTGCAGCGGTGGTCGAGGCGGCGCAGTCGGCCGCGCCCATTCTGGCTGCCGCATCACCGGAACTGCGCGTTGGCGTGGCGCTCGAAGCATTGTCACGCCTCAACCAGCTCAGCTTTACCATGGCTCATGCGGTGTCGCATACGACGGGCCAGGCCTTTCCAATGGCTTTCCAGGCCGGTGGTCCTCACGCGCAGGACAGGGGACTGGAAGCCGTTGCGTTGACCTGGGCCGAACTGACGCGATTTGCGCCGTCGGCGAGATGGGAGAAACCCCAAGGCAAAGCGGAGCCGATATCGCTGGAGAAACACTGGTCAACGGTGCCCGCAGGTATCGCTTTGGTCATCGGCTGCAACACATTTCCGACATGGAACAGCTATTCGGGTCTGTTCGCCAGCCTGGTCAGCGGAAACCCCGTCATCGTCAAACCGCACCCCGCCGCTATTTTGCCGCTGGCCCTGACGGTTCGCGTTCTGCGCGAGGTGCTGGTCGAGGCGGGACTTCTGGCCAATGCGGTGCTGCTCGCCGTCGACGAGGCTGGTGCCGAAATCACCAAGGATCTGGCCGCCCATCCGGCAGTTCGTCTGATCGATTATACCGGCTCAGCCGATTTCGGCGCTTGGCTGCGGGCCAACGCCCTGCAAGCCAGGGTGTTCACCGAGGAGACGGGCGTCAATACCGTCGTTGTAGCGGGCACGGACAACTTTGCCGGATTGTGCGCCAACCTTGCGTTCTCGCTCTCTCTATACTCGGGACAGATGTGCACTGCCCCCCAGAATATCTACATTCCGGTGGCGGGTATTCCCACGGATCAAGGTCACAAGAGCTTCGACGAGGTCACGCTCGGCATTGCGGGCGCGATCGACGACCTGCTGGCCGATCCGGCCCGGGCGGGGGGCATTCTTGGCGCCATTGCCAATCCCGCGACGCTGTCGCGCGTGAAGGAAGCGCGTGCGCTTGGCCGTGTGGTTCGTGACTCCAGCCCGCTGGGTGATGGCCGTACCGCTACGCCGCTTCTTATTGTTGTCGATCCGCAAAGCCCTGCGGCTCAGGGCGAGTATTTCGGCCCTATTGCCCTGCTGGTCCCGGTCGACGACGCCGATCGGGGCATTGCCTTGGCGTCCGGCGTTGCCGCGCGTGCCGGCGCCATAACGGCCGCCGTTTATGACATCGATGAGGCTCGAATTGGTCGTGCAATCACCGCCTTTGCCGGAGCGGGCACAAACCTCTCGGTCAACCTGACCGGCAACATTTTCGTCAATCAGTCAGCGGCGTTCAGTGACTTCCACGTCACTGGCGCCAATCCGGCGGGCAATGCCAGCCTGACCGATCCAGCTTTCGTGGCCGGACGCTTCCATCGCGTGATGTGGAGGCGCCCTGTCGCGGCCTGATCCACCAGACTACCAACATGTTCTCAAGGGAGGAGACAATATGACTAGAACTTTATCGACATTGGCCGTCCTGGCGGCCGCAGCGACGTTGACCATGGCCAGCCCGGCCATGGCCCAGATCAAGATCGGTGCGTCGTTTTCGGCGACTGGTCCGGCGGCCTATCTCGGCACGCCCGAAATGCAAACGCTGACGATGCTGGTCGAGCAGGCCAATGCGGCTGGCGGGATCAACGGCCAGCAGATCGAACTGGTCCATTATGACGACGCAGGGGATCCGACCAAGGCGCAGACCTTCGCCACGCGTTTGATCGAGGATGATGGTGTCGTCGCCATCATCGGCGGCACTACAACGGGTACGTCGATGTCGATCCTTAACGTAACCGAAGACGCTGAGGTGCCGTTCATCTCGCTGGCCGGCGCGATCGACATTATCGATCCGGTCAAGCCATACACGTTCAAGACGCCGCCCACCGACCGCATGGCATGTCAGAAAATATTTGAAGACATGCAAGGACGTGGGATCACCAAGATCGGCATGATTTCTGGCACGGATGGCTTTGGTGCGTCCATGCAGGCCCAATGCAAGGCGGTCGTCGGGGACTACGGCATCGAAATTCTGGCGGATGAAACCTACCAGCCCCAGGATGTCGACATGACGGCTCAGCTCACCAATATCCGGAGCACGACCGGGATCGAAGCTGTGCTCAACCCCGGGTTTGGTCAAGGCCCTGCGGTCGTCACGCGCAACTATGGCCAGCTCGGGATTGAGCTGCCTCTCTATCAGTCGCACGGTGTTGCTTCGGATGGCTTCATCGAGCTTGCAAGTGCCGCAGCGGCGGAGGGCGTCATCTTGCCCGGTACTCCGCTCCTTGTCGTCGATCAGCTTGAGGACAACGACCCCCAGAAGCCTGTGATTGTTGCCTACAAAGGGCTTTTCGAAGAACAGACCGGCACGCCTGTCGGGACATTTGGCGGATATGCCCATGACGCGTACCTGATCCTCGCCGATGCTCTCGAGCGTTCGGCGTCAAATGAACCCTCGGATATTCGCGACGCCATTGAGGCGACCTCGGGTCTGGTGGGTGTGACTGGCGCATACACGTTCTCGCCCGAAGATCATCTTGGGCTGGATCTGACCTCGTTCCGCATCCTGCAGATCAGGGATGGCGGCTGGACCCTGGTCGAATAGTCATGGTGGCGCACCGGTCATAGGATCGGTGCGCCATTTCAATGAACAATACGACCGCGGGGTATCATTGCCCAGGGTCGAGCCGATGGCGGGAATTCCATGTCGGAGCTCTTACAGTTTTTATCGTCCGGGGTAACGGTTGGCGCTGTGTATGCGCTGGTGGCCCTCGGATTCACCATTATCTACAATGCGTCCGACGTGGTGAATTTCGCCCAGGGCGAGTTCGTCATGCTGGGCGGAATGATTACGGTCTTCGCCTACGCGGCTGGGGTTCCGTTGCCGCTTGCGGCGTTACTTGCCATTCTGATCACCGCAGCCATCGGCGTGGCCATCAACGTTTTCGCCGTCGGACCGGCCCGCGGGGCGCCCCTGATTTCCGTCATCATCATCACGATCGGCGTCTCAATCGTCATCCGGGGCAGTGCGCAGGTGATTTTCGGCAAGCAGATCTACAGCTTGCCGGGGTTCTCCGGAGAAACTCCAATCCGCTTGTTTGGCGCAACCATCCTGCCGCAGAGTCTGTGGGTCATCGGGGGTGGGCTTCTGGTGTTCGTGGCCCTTTGGCTGTTTTTCACACGCACCTTGCTTGGTCGCGCCGTCCTTGCCACCTCTAACAATAGCCTGGCCGCCCAATTGGTGGGCATCAACACCCGCTTTGTAATGACGTTCTCGTTTGCAATGTCGGCCGGTATCGGAGCGCTGGCGGGCGTGTTGGTCGCGCCCATCACATTGACGTCCTATGACGTGGGTCTGGCGCTGGCTCTTAAGGGTTTTGCCGCAGCGATGCTTGGAGGAATGGGCAATCCCAAGGGTGCCCTCGTGGGTGGCCTGCTGCTCGGCCTGCTGGAAGCGCTGACCGCAGGGTATCTATCCTCGCAGTACAAGGATGCGGTCGCCTTTATCGTCATCCTGCTGGTGCTGTTCGTGCGTCCGCAGGGGCTTTTCGGCCGTCGCGTTATGGAGCGGGTATAGCATGAAGCTCTCGTCCACTCAGATAACGCTGTTGGTACTGGCTCTTGCCATCGCCCTCTGTCCGATCTTTTTTCCCTCCGGGTATTACTTTCGCGTCGGCGCGCTGATTTTTGTCAACGGCCTGGCCGTTACAGGCATCGTCATCCTCACGGGCTATGCGGGCCAGATCAGCCTTGGTCACGCCGGCTTCGCCGGGATTGGCGCCTACGCTTGCGCATTGGCCCCGCTCCATTGGGGCATCCCTCCAGTCCTTGCCGTTGTGCTCGGGGCGCTGGTTTCGGCTGTTATCGCCTATCTCGTCGGCCGGCCCATCCTGCGTCTCAAGGGATACTACCTTGGCGTGGCCACGCTTGGATTCGGTATTCTTGTTTCGATGGTGCTCTCCAATGAGCGCGAACTAACGGGTGGCCCCGACGGAATCCGCGTTCCGGAGCTGGGGTTGCGGGACGTTCTCGAGAGTTGGGGACTGGATCTGACCGGCGGCCAGTTCTGGTATGCCCTTTCGGGAATAGTTCTGTTTTTGGGGGCATGGATGGCCCTCAACCTGCGCAACAGTCCGACGGGCAGGGCGCTGCGTGCGTTGCACGGATCGGAAGTGGCTGCCAGCACCGTCGGCATCGATGTGGCCCGGTACAAGCTGCAGGCTTTCGTCATTTCGGCCGTCTATGCCTCGGTCGCCGGCTCGCTGCTGGCCCTGCAAAACCGGCTTGCCACGCCGGACATCGCCGGATTCATGCATTCAATCGAGTTCGTCACAATGGCGGTTCTGGGCGGCGTCGGATCGGTGATGGGTGCCATATTGGGCGCTGCCATCCTGACCCTGCTGCCGCAGGTGCTGACTGCCGCTGCTGAATACCAGCAGCTGGTGCTCGGGCTCGTGATGGTCCTCGTGATGATCCTGATGCGTGAGGGGCTTCTGCCTTCCATACTTCGGCGTGTGCGGAGGGCGGGCTCATGACCGCGACACTTCTTTCCGTAGAGGGTTTGGGCATCAGCTTTGGCGGACTGAAAGCCGTCAACGATGTGAGCTTTTCTGTGCCATCCGGCCAGATCGTGTCCCTCATCGGGCCGAACGGCGCAGGCAAGACAACGCTGTTCAACATGATCTCCGGTATTTACCCGTCCGCTACCGGCTCGGTCGCGTTGGATGGGGAACGGGTGACCGGTCTGTCACCTCACCTGCTTGCACAACGCGGCCTGTCGCGCACCTTCCAGAACCTGCAGATATTCCAGAGCATGACCGTCCTGGAGAATGCCGTGGCCGGCTATCACCTTCAGGAACGCGGTTCCGTCTTGGCCGACCTTCTGGCCCTGCCGGGTTCACGTCGCCGCGCCCGGCAATCCGAGGAGGGCGCCCGCCACCTGCTGGCCCGCGTCGGGCTCGAGCGGTCCGCAGATACCGAAGCCGGAAATTTGTCCTATGGCGCGTTGAAGCGGCTCGAGATCGCCCGTGCCCTGGCGCTGGACCCCAAGATATTGCTGCTCGACGAGCCTGCCGCGGGCTGCAACGCCGTGGAAACCGAGGAGATCGATCATCTCATTGCCGAGGTCGCTGCGTCAGGCGTCGCGATCCTGCTGGTGGAACACGACATGAAGATGGTGATGCGCATCTCCAACCATATCGTGGTGCTGGACCATGGCGAAAAGATCGCCGAAGGGGACCCCGCCACTGTCAGTCGCAACCCGGCGGTCATTGCTGCCTATCTTGGTACGGGAGGTGCCGATGCTCAGCGTTGAGGGCCTGCGTACGCGCTACGGGCGCATCGAAGTTCTGCACGGAGTCGACCTGGAGGTTGCCTCCGGCGAGATTGTCGCCGTGGTCGGCGCCAATGGCGCTGGCAAGACGACGTTGCTCAAGTGCCTTTCGGGCCTGCAGCCGGTTTCGGGGGGATCGATCAACTTTCGCGGCGAAGTGCTGACCACGGTGCCGGCGTACCGCCGTCTCAAACGCGGGCTGGCACAGGCTCCCGAGGGCCGCCAGATTTTCACCAATCTCAGCGTCGAAGAGAATTTGCGGCTGGGCGCCTACCTCTTCAGCGACGATAGGGTTGGCAGTGACATGGACGATGCCTTCGCCATGTTCCCGATCCTTAAAGAGAAACGCAATCTGGTTGCGGGTGGCCTTTCGGGCGGACAGCAACAAATGCTCGCCATAGCCCGTGCGCTAATGGGCCGGCCGTCATGCCTGCTGCTCGACGAACCGTCCATGGGGCTCGCGCCGATTATCGTGCAGCAGATATTCGACATCGTGAAGAGCCTCAAGGGGCTCGACGTAACCGTGCTGCTGGTCGAGCAAAATGCTTTCGGCGCGCTCAGCATTGCAGACCGCGGCTATGTCATGGAGACCGGCGAAGTCAGCATGAGCGGTACCGCTGCCGAGTTGATTGCCGACCCGCGTATCCGCCAAGCCTATCTCGGAATCTGATATGACCTTGGTCACTATTGCCTATCGGGACGACATTGCTGTCGTCACAATCGATAATCCCCCGGTCAACGCGTTGAGCAGGGCCTTGCGGCAAGAACTTTGGGATGCGGTCGCCATGATCGATGCCGATCCCAATGTCCGGGCTGTCGTGCTGACGGGTGGGGGACGAACCTTTATTGCCGGTGCGGATGTTACCGAGTTCGACAAGCCACCCGAGCCGCCGCATCTGCCCGACCTTGTTGCTCGTATCGAAGAGACGCGCAAGCCATGGCTCGCCGCCATCCACGGCTCGGCGCTGGGCGGCGGTCTTGAGATCGCGCTGGGCTGCCGCTACAGGGTCGCTCTCGCCAATGCCTCGCTTGGCTTTCCTGAAGTGATGCTCGGCGTGGTGCCAGGCGCCTCCGGCACTGTGCGAACGCCACGCTTGATCGGTATCGCGGCCGCGCTTGATCTGGTGATCAGCGGCAAGCCGGTTACGGCCGCCCGGGCTCGCACCATCGGTCTGATCGACGCCGTATTTGAGGGCGATCTGGTCGCGTCCGCCGTGGCCTTTCGGCACGACGCGTTGGAAGCCGACTTGCCGCTGCCGCTCGCTAAGCGCCCGGTGGAGCGCCCTGACCCCGCGTTTTGGGACGAGCAGTTTGCCGTAGTCGCTCGCCGAGCCAGGGGCGAAGTTGCACCGGTCAAGGCGTTCGATTGCCTCCGCCGCGCAACCGAGCTCTCATTTGCCGAGGCGCTGGCTTTCGAACGGGAGACGTTCCTTTCATTGCGCACCTCGGATCAGGCGGCAGCCCTCCGGGCGGTTTTCTTTGCCGAACGTGCGGCGGCGCGACCAGGGGATCTGGCCGGCGTTGAGCCGCGATCAATTGAGCGGGCGGCTGTGATCGGCGGTGGAACGATGGGGGCGGGCATCGCTGTCGCCCTGCTCGAAGCGGGCCTGCCTGTGGTGATGATCGAAAGGGATGCCGAGGCGGTTGCGCGCGGCATTTCCAATGTCAGGAAGATCTTTTCCGGTAGCATCAAGCGCGGGAGGCTTACAGAGACGGACCTGGAGGTCATGCTCGCCCGTTTTACTGCTGCCACCGACTATACGGCGCTGGCCGATGCCGATCTCGTTGTGGAGGCGGTGTTCGAGGATATGGCGGTCAAGCGCGCGGTATTTGCGCAACTCGACGCTTCGTGCCGGCCGACGACCATTCTCGCCACCAACACGTCTTATCTCGACCCCCGCGACATCGCTGAGGGCGTTTCGCATCCCGAACGTCTCATTGGTCTGCATTTTTTCAGCCCTGCCAACGTTATGAAGCTGCTGGAAATCGTGCCGTTGACGGAAACCGACGCCCGCACACGGGCATCGGTTTTTGCGCTGGCCCGCCGGTTGCGCAAGGTGCCGGTGCAGTCGGGTATCTGCGAAGGCTTCATTGGCAATCGAATACTCAAGCGTTACCGCGCGGCGGCGGAGACCCTCGTGCGCCAGGGCACACCTGTTGCCGCTATAGATGCGGCCATGCGCGAATACGGCTTCGCCATGGGCCCTTTCGAGGCGCAGGATCTGGGTGGGTTGGACATTGCCTATGCTCAGCGCGAGGCCTCGCGCCTTGCGGGCAGGGATGTGCCGCATGCACTGGGCGACGTGCTGGTGGAAGCGAACCGAAAAGGCCAGAAGACGGGGGGAGGCTGGTACGATTACGCTGATGGCGACCGAAATCCGGTTCCGTCATCAACGGTCGCTGCTTTGCTCGCCGAGCATGTCAGCGATGGCCCGGTATTGTCATCAGCGGCGATATCGGCGCGTCTGGTTGAAGAAATGGCGGATGAGGGCGAGCGAATTCTCGCTGAGGGGATCGCACAAAGTCCTGAAGACATCGACCTCGTGGAAATCCATGGCTATGGCTATCCGAGATGGCGCGGTGGGCCGATGCACGCGAAGCGGACGCGGGATGCAGGCCAGTTTCCTAGAGCCTGAAGTTACCTTGCCAAAAAGCCGGGCGCTGACGCGCCCGGCCTGTTCGTTGGCATGGGTGATGAGCTAGTTGGTCGCGGCGCCGGCAGCAGCCTGCTTGATGAGATCGACCACAGCTGCGGGGTTCGAGACATAGACGGCGTGGCTGCCGGGTACTTCCACCACAGTCGATCCGGCCCGCTCGGCCATGCCGCGCTGTGCCGGCGGCGGGATCATGTGGTCGTCGGCGGCGACCAGGTACCAGGTGGGCTTGACCTTCCAGGCTGGCTCGGTCACTGCGCCCTCGAGCGCTTCGATACCCCAAGGCACTTGGGAATCGGCCATGAAGGAGGCCAGTTCAGGGTCGACGTCGGCGGCGAACGAAGCGGCGAACTGTGCCTTGTCGAGCATCAGGAAGCCGTCGACGGGAGGCAGGATCGGCGGAACGGGCGCACCGGGAGGCGGGTTGGCGATCAGGCTTGCCACCGATTCACCGGCGTCAGGAGCGAAGGCCGCGATATAGACGACCCCGGCGACCTTCGGGTCGGTGCCGGCCTCGGACACCACCACGCCACCATAGGAATGGCCAACGAGGATAACGTCTCCGGGTGCCGCGGCGATGGCACGCTGGGTGACCGCGACGTCGTCGGCAAGCGAGGTTGTGGGGTTCTGCACGATGGTAACGTCATAGCCGTCCTGCTTGAGGGTCTGGTAGACACCGGCCCAGCCGGAGCCATCGACGAAGCCGCCATGAACGAGGACGACGGAGGTTACCGGCTGGGCATCTGCTGCCAGGGTGCCGGATGTGGCGGCGCCGAGAGCCAGGGCTGCAGCGGCGATCTTAGCTACGGGATTTGACATTGAAGTTCTCCTTCTCGAGTGCACTATTGCGAGAAGGACTATGGAGGAGCCGTGCGGCGCGCGCTTTTAGACCACCTTCAGGACATCCTGCTTTTTCGTTGAGACGGCTTTGATTTTGCGTGCACGGCGCATATAAAAAGCGTTCAGGGCCCATTTCGGCCCGCGTTTGGAGGGAACCGGTTGCCCTACCTCTTCGAGGATTTTGCGTTAGACGGGGATCGGCGCGAACTCCGCCGGGGAAACGAATTGGTGCCCGTCGAGCCGCAGGTGTTCGATCTCCTGCAATATTTGATCTGCAACCGCAACCGGGTCGTCAGCAAGGACGACCTGATCGACGCCGTCTGGCAGGGGCGCATTGTCTCTGATGCGACGCTTTCCAGCCGCATCAACGCGGCCCGGAGCGCGCTGAACGATAGCGGCGTTACCCAACGCCTCATTCGCACCATCCTGCGCAGGGGCATCCGTTTCGTCGGTGCGGTGCTTGAGGAGGGCGTCGCCGCCGAGCCGACCGGGAGCGAGTTGCCCGGCCCGAGCCTGCCCGACCGGCCATCGATAGCCGTGCTGCCATTCGCCAACATGAGTGGCGATCCCGAGCAGGACTATTTTGCCGATGGCATGGTCGAGGACATCATCACCGGGCTGTCGCGCATAAGCTGGTTGTTCGTCATCGCCCGCAATTCGAGCTTCACCTACAAGGGCCGGGCGGTGGATGTGAAGCAAGTGGGGCGTGAACTGGGCGTGCGCTATGTGCTGGAAGGCAGCGTGCGCAAGGTGGGGAACCGGGTCCGTATCACGGGCCAGTTGATCGATGCTGAAGACGGCAGCCATTTATGGGCCGACCGTTACGACCGGGACCTGACCGACATCTTCATGCTGCAGGACGAGATCACCATCAGCGTCGTGGCCGCGATAGAGCCCAACCTGCGCCGCGCTGAGATCGAGCGGGTCAAGCGCAAGCGCCCCGACAACCTCGATGCTTATGATTTCCTGCTTCGAGCCCTGCCTGATGTCTATACCTTCATGCCGCAAGGGGCCGCCCAGGGTCTCCCGTTACTGGAGCGGGCGCTGGCCGCCGAGCCAAACTATGCTCTCGCTCATGGATTTGCCGCCTGGGCCCATCAGACGCTTTTCGTGCGTGGCGGCATGCATGATGAGAACCGCGTCAAGGCGATCGTCCATTCCCATGCTGCGATAGAGCACGGTTCCGGCGATGCCATGGCGTTGGCCCTGGCCGGGTTCACCATCGGGCTGGTCGAGCACGATCACCGGCTGGCCGAAGAGATATTTGCCCAGGCCCTGGCCCTGAGCGGATCCTGCGTTTTCGCCTATGCTTTCGGTTGCGTTCCGGCCGCCTATGGCGGTGACGCCGAACGTGCGATCGACTGGGGCGAGCGGGCTATGCGTCTCAGTCCGCTCGATACAATGAGTTGCATTCCGCAGGGCGTAATCGGCTTTGGCAATTTCCTGCTCGGCCGACATGAGGATGCCGTTGCTGCCGGCCGTCGGGCAGTCGAGTTGAACCCGCATTTCAGCATTCTGCACGGCTGGCTCGCGGCGCCGCTCGCCATGCTGGGACGGCTCGATGAGGCCAAGGCGGCGGCAGGCCGGCTGATGGTGCTCGACCCGGAATTTGCGATAGGGCGGTGGTCGAGCACGGTCGGAATTGCTCCGGGCATTCTCGAGGATGTGACAGAAGCCATGCGGCTGGCGGGCTTGCCGGAATAGCAGGGCCGGGGGCGAAGCACCGAGCGGCCCTCCGCGGAGAGTCAGCATCAGACCAGTGGTCGGCCTTCTCCTGTTTGAACGGTACCCCCCAACCTGACGCGCAGGCCGCGGGCTAAGATTATCTGCGATCAAGGGGTACGTCACATCAGTGCGGAGTCCCTGTGACGTTTCATGCCGAGCGCAGCAGGTCCCGAACCGGGCGGACGTTGTCCTCGAATGGCACATGCCGCCGCCGGAATGTTGCGCCTTCGACGTATTCCGGCCCGCTGATCCGGTCCATTCGAAAATGCCGGGAATCTTTGCGCGCAGGATCCCACGCCACCAGGTACCATAGCGGTGGCAAGATCAGCATGGCTTGCGGCTCAACGTTCCGGCTGGTTACCGCCCCTTTTGCATCACGATACTGGAAACGCAGATATAGCCGCTTGAGAAAGGCTGTCTCGAATGCGGGCAACAGCGCAGTGTCCATCGCTCCCATGTCCGATATGTCCACCTGCGGTGACAGTTGGCCGACGTACAGGCAATCGAGAAACCGGCGCAGGTCGCGGACCTTGTCCGAAGGCAAGGCTTTCTCGATTTTGGCGAGCCCGGCATCTGCGAGTCCCGAGAACGGCAGATTTCCCGCTGCGCGCATCGATGCAACGCTGATGAGAAGCGCAAAGACCTCGGCGACCGAGAGCCGTGCCGTGGTCTGAACCGATTGCGGATCGAGCTGCAGACCGCCCCCGCGCCCGGGTTCGGAATGAATGACAAAGCCCTCATCGCGCAGCGCGCCGATGTCACGCAGCACCGTGCGTCTGGATGCGCCAACCGCCTCCGCCAGGTCAGCGGCTGTCGAAGTGCCGTTGCGGCGAAGGCGGCGCACGATGGCGTCTTGTCGGAGGCGAGGGTTCATTTCGCAAGGCTACCATTAAATGGTGTCAGTATTTGGCACCATTCGGTCCTAGGCAGCTGCTGAACATTCCAGCAAGGAGATAATTCCATGTTTAGTGCGGCCGATTTTCCCAAGCCTACCCTGATTTCAGTCAATGGCGTGGAACTCGAAGTTTTTGAAGCGGGCCGGGAAAATGCAGGAAATCCCATTGTGCTCTGTCACGGCTGGCCAGAACATGCCTTTTCCTGGCGCTATCAAGTGCCCGCCCTTGCAGCGGCGGGCTACCATGTCATCGTTCCCAGCCAGCGGGGGTATGGCAACTCGTCTCGTCCGGCCGAAGTCACAGATTATGACATTGAACATTTGTCGGGCGATCTCGTCGCCCTTCTCGATCACTACGGATATGTGGACGCCACCTTTGTCGGTCACGATTGGGGGGCAATGGTCGTCTGGGGACTGACCCTGCTGCATCCGGGCCGGGTCAAAAGAGTGATCAATCTGAGCTTGCCTTACCAGGAGCGCGGAGAAAGACCCTGGGTGGAGTTCATGGAAGAAGTACTTGGCGGCGACTACTATTTCGTCCACTTCAATCGGCAGCCGGGCGTCGCCGACGCTGTATTGGACGACAATACGTCCCGGTTTCTTCGCAATCTGTATCGAAAAAACGAGCCAATGGGTGAGCCAGAGCCGGGAATGATGATGATCAATCTCGCCAGGGCGGAAGCACCACTCGGTGAGCCCTTGATGAGTGACAGTGAACTGGCTGTTTTCGTTTCGGCCTTTGAAACATCAGGGTTCACGAGCAGCATAAACTGGTACCGCAACCTCGACCGCAACTGGCACCTGCTGGCGGAGGTGGACCCGATCATCCAGCAGCCCACGCTCATGATCCATGGTAATCGGGATGCGATTCCGAAGTCCCCAAACCTTACCGCGTTCGTACCCAATGTGGACGTGATCAGTCTCGATTGCGGTCACTGGATCCAGCAGGAAAAGCCGGAAGAAACCAACCAGGCGATCCTGAAATGGCTGGAACAGCAGGGTGACGCTAGGTCCATGACGCCCGTCGGTAGTGTCTGAGACCCGTCGTATCGCTATGGAGCGGCAGGGCGCTTTGAGGCTGTCTGTGCCGGATCGATGGAGGCGAGACCGGTAAGGATCAGCACGATCAGGTCGGCCTGCCGGCGCGTACCGGTCTTGTCGAACAGGTTCCGCAGGTGGAACGCCACGGTGGTTGCTGAAATCGCGAGGTCCTGAGCGATCTCGTCGGTTCGCCGTCCGCCTGCCAGGGCGCTGGCGACTTCGGCCTCGGTCGGCGTCAATCCGAACACATCGGATAGAATGACATTGGATACCTCCGGGCGGCGCGCCGGATCGGAGATGAAGACGACAGCGAGATTGTCCTGTGGGCCGGCATCGGCTGGTTCCGGCAGAGAACATACGGTCAGGAGCAGATCCTGCGGGCTCGATCGCCTCGGAATACACAGGCTGGCGAGGTAATCTTCTCCGCGGGCCGAAGCGGCGCACGCGGTCTCGATAAGGGCTCTCAGGCTGGCACTGGACACTCTCGAGCCAACTCGAAGCGTCCCGCCAAGGACGAGGCCGTCTTCGGCGTCGTGCATGTCCTTGGCTGCCTGGTTTGCGAAGGTGATCTTTGAACGTGAGGCGATGAGCACGCCAAACGACAACATATCGAGGATGCGTTCGATTCCGGAGCGCCGCTCCGCTGCGGGAACGCTGAGGGCTTTGCGCAGCGCTGCGATATCCCGCTCGGTTTTTTTGTCCATCCTTGAGACCTGGTCGAGGCGCGCCTTTACGGTGGCGAGCAAAAGATCGTAGTCGATGGGTTTGACGAGATAGTCATCTGCGCCGGCGAGCTTTCCGGCAATGACGGATTCGCGTTCATGAAGGGCGGTCAGGAATACAAGGGGCACATCGGCCAGATCGGGGTGACGGGCACGAACCGCCTCGAGAAACCCAAACCCGTCCAGATGCGGCATGGAAATATCGCACAGGATGAGATCGGGCCGCTCTGAATCGAGCATGGCAAGCGCCTGGCGCCCGTCGGCAGCTCCGCGCGCCCGATACCCGGCTGCCGTCAGCTCGTCGATAATGTCCTGTCGCAAGTGGAGCTCATCCTCGATGCACAGGATGTTTCTCTTGGTCTTGGTCACCGGCGATTGCCTCCCCTGACGGCAAAGAACATGCCCAACGCCAGTTCACACGAACTCTAGTCCGATGCCAACCTCCGCCACCCCCTGCAAACGAACGGGGACGATCGCGTTCGGCCGCAATAGAGTGGCGCCGGATCGAACTGGAATGGAGTTGTGGCCCATGTGGGATTTCTCGGTCGCGCGGGCATTGGGGCTCATGTTCAAGACGCTGCCCTTCGTCATGCTGCGTGTCGCTGTGTATTTTGGGGTGGCAGTTGCCTATGTGCTCGCCACGGGAACCGGGGCCGGTATCGGCTGGGGCGTCGGTGGTTTCGGCGACGAGGGGTTCAGGGCCAGCACGACCCTTTGGGGTGGTGTTATCGGCTTTGGCCTCACGGCTGCCGTCATGTACCTGCTGCGCGAATATATCCTCTATATCGTGAAAGCGGGCCACATTGCCGTGCTGATCAAGCTTCTCGACGGGGAACGGATGCCCGAGGGGCGCTCGCAGATCACCTATGCCCGTGAGGAAGTGACGAAACGGTTCGCGCAGGCCAGCGTGCTGTTCGGTGTCGATCAACTCGTCAAAGGCGTGCTGCGCGCCATTACCGGACTGGTCCGTGGCATTGTGAGCATCCTGCCCATCCCCGGTGCCCAGCAACTGGTCTCGGTTGTTCAAGCGTTCCTGCGCATCGCGGTCGGGTTTATCGACGAGGTCATCCTTGCCTACGCCATTCGCACCAAATCCAACAATGCCTGGGCCTCTGCTCAGACGGCGCTGGTCCTTTACGCCCAGAACTACAAGCCCATGCTCAAGAATGCAGCATGGCTGGCGCTTATCGTTTATGGCCTGTCCTTCGTGGTTTTCCTGGTCATGCTCGCGCCAGCGGCATTGGCCGTCTATCTCATTCCCGGTGCCTGGTCGGCAGGGGGCGTGATTTTCGCGCTTTTGTTTGCGTGGGCCGTAAAGGCGGCCCTGCTCGAGCCCTTCGCGATAACCTGCATGATGGACGTTTATTTCCGCACCATCGAGGGACAGGTTCCCGATCCGGCATGGGAGGCCAAGCTTGAGAACCTGTCGCGCAAATTCAGAACGCTCAAGGAAAAGGCTGCCACCTATCAGCCGCCCCGGGCTACGGATGCTGAAACCGCGACTGCCTGATCTGTAGTTCTACCGAAACAGGCCCCGGCGGACGGGGAGAAAATGGGGCCTTCGGCATCGGTCTCGTGGACAGGACCGCACTTGTCTGGTTTCCTGTGCTTATTCAGCAAGGAAACCGGGGGACGTTTAATGTTGCCATGTGTATTTCCCGAAGTTCGTCGGGTCATCCGGAAAAGTTGTGCAGCACCGATGAAATCGAAGCGCCCAACGATACTGCGAACGGGCTGTGCAACTTTTTTGCTTTTGTTCGGCCTGTCCGCTGCCCGGGCCGACGAAGGCGCATTGGCCGCTCCGGCGGGCGAGATCATTCTCACGATTACCGGAAATATAGCGCGCACCAACCATGATGACATGGCGGTCTTTGACGAAGAGATGCTGGCGACGCTCCCCACAGCAGTTCTCGAAACAACGACTGTCGTTACCGACGGGGTAAGGCGCTTTGACGGATTTCTAGTGCGCGATCTGCTCGACCGCGTCGGTGCCGACGGCGAAACCGTGACGGCGATTGCGCTCAACGATTATGTCATCGACATTCCCATGGCCGATTTCGAGCGTTTCGAGGTGATTGCCGCGACCCACATGGATGGGGATCGCCTACTTCGCAGCGACAAGGGACCCCTGTGGATCGTCTATCCACGAGATGATCATGTCGAGTTGCAGGACATCCGCTACGACTACCGTTGGGTTTGGCAGCTCATAGAGCTGGATGTGAAATGACCCGACGGCGCGATCTGGCCGCTTACACGGTAGCTGGGGTCGCCATCGTCGTGTTTGCCATCCTCCTTTCGTTTGCCCTTCTGAGGCTGGCCGAGACCGAAGCCGAAATGCGCGAGAACGAAGGCGACAACATGCTCTGGGCGATATCGCGAGCCCAGTCTGCCGCGCTGCTACTCGATTCCGCCGTTTCCCGGCAGGCAAGCATTCCTCAGGTCACCGCGGATGTCGAAAGACGCTACAACGTTGTGCTCAGCAGGCTGACCCTGCTCTCTGATGGGCCGCAACGGCGCTACATGCAGGAGCTTGGCCTCGACGACGAAGTTGAGGCCGCGGCGCGGCTGACACAAGCGCTTGAACCCCAAATTCTCGACCTGGCCTTCGGCGACTTCGAAACCGCGGCGTCAATTCACGATGCCCTTGCGCCGCTGATCGAGGCCCTGGGGCGTGCCGGCAATCAATCCATGGTCAGGCAATGGGAAGCAACCGGCGCCCGATCGGATCGGCAGCGCGCGGCTATCGGCCAGGTCATAACCTCCATTGTTGCGATTATTGCCCTTGGCATATTTCTGTCCTTCACCTTGCTTCGCGCCATGGCCGAACGCCAGCAGGTCCGGCATTTCCTGTCGCGCGAGCGCGAGACAGCAGAACTTTATCGCGGCTTTGTAGCCCTGGTTTCGCACCAGTTCCGCACCCCGCTTGCGGTCATGGATTCAGCAATGCAACGCGTGTTGCGCAGCGGCGAGGCCATGTCCCGCGCCGAAATCGACCAAAGGGCGGGCCAGGTCCGCGCCGAGATCAGAGGACTGACCACCCTCCTCGACGCCACGCTCGATGTCGTCCGGCTTGAAGCCGGTCAGGTCACGGCAACGCCCGCGCGCTGCGAGATCGAAAGCCTTATTGAGCAGGCGAAAGCCCGCCAGCTGGCAGAAACGCCCGACCGTACGATCGGCGTCAGCGTTGGTGACGAGGTTCCGCCGTCTCTCACGACAGATCCGGTTCTCGCTGAACAGATCCTTGCCAATCTCATTTCCAACGCCGTCAAATACTCCCCGGAAACCGAGCCGGTATCCGTAAGCGTAAGCGCTGAAAACAGACAGATCTGTTTTGCCGTCGAGGATCGGGGGATTGGCGTGCCCTATGAGGAACAGGACAAACTGTTCAGCCGCTTTTTCCGCGCCAGCACCGCCCAGGGCGTGCCGGGAACCGGTGTGGGACTGTCCACGTCGCACCAGCTTGCGCGATTTCTCGGCGGAGAGTTGGATTTTGTCAGCCATTCCGGCATCGGGTCGGTCTTTACGCTCAGGCTCCCCGACGAATGGGCCGGCCCGCTTGCGGTGTCCGACCCCGAACGATCTCCCGCCTGACGCTGGCGGCCGGCGTGTCAGTTGCCGGCTTCTTCCAGAATGAGCCGCTGGGTCATTGTCATGCCATCGACGGACCAGGATGACTGCCCGCCGACAAGCGTGCCGTTGGAGGCGGCGAAGAGCCGAATGGTGAATTCAAACTGCCTTCCTTCCTGAGACGTAGCGGTGCCTGTTCCCATAAGCCTCACCAGCGTATTCACGTCACAGCCAAGCATGAGCCCGATATCGTCGGTGCTCACGACCGGGGTGCCCCCGATAGTGTCGGGGCCGCTCCAGTCCGGCTCGTCATCGGCAACGGGATGCAGCTCGATGGCCTGCGTATCGTCGGCATAGAGAACCAGGGTGCCGTCAATCATGGCAAGGGTGGATTGATGAGTCTGAATGTTGGGGAGGGGCAGGGAACGCCCGCCTGATCTGAGCACGCTGGGCCCGGTGGTCACCGTATACACCCCGACCAGGTCTTCAGGCGAGGGCTGGTACTCGCAAAATACCATTGGATCGGCTTCCTGCGCCATGGCGGGTAGCGGAGCGCACGGTGCGGCAAGTGCTATCGTGAGCAATGCGCCTTTGAAAACAGTGGTCATCTTCTTCCTCCCGGGTTGATCTGAACTTCGTTGTCATCCGCTGCGCCCACGACCACGGTTCACGTCCCGATGCAGGAGGCGACATTGACCCTGGACGCCACGGCGGCGTTCGGGACGCTGAAGGCCACTTCGATTTCAAGATCACGCGGTCCGGCCGGCGGAGCATCATAGGGGAGGGTCGTGGGGCGGGTTGTTGTCCAGGTTCCCGCGATGCGCGCGTGCCCGACGATCCAGTGGGGTGTGATCAACTCAATCGTTACGACGCCAGCCTGGCCCATGTACCGCATCGCGTACTCTCCAATCAGCGGGTGTCCCTCGTCCAGAATGAAGGTCGCTACGACCTGACCGGCATATTCCTGAGCATGAGCTTGCTGGCCTACGGTTTCCCTGGGCTCTGGCCCGGCAATCGGGTAATCGCCCGGCGGCATCGGGCCATTCTGAAGCAGCATCATGCCGAGGCTGGCGCGCCTGTCGGTTGCAATCATATCAAGCTGGAACATGCAGGGGTCATCCAGCCCGGCTTCGAGGATAAGCCGCAGGCGCATCGGCCCCCAAAACTGGCCCAGCGCTCTTGCCGAAATGGAAAGAGGCGCATCGATTCCTGCATCGCCGGATTGAGCCCCATCGCTCCGCATTTCGACAAATTCCTGGTAGACCGTCACGACTAACTTGAAATTCTGCTCGCGAGAGGCGGCAGCATCGCGCGATACATTGGCGACGCGGACGAACAACTCGCTGTCGAGGTCTTCGCCGGTCTCGAAGTAGACGTTGCGATCTGCCCCCGACACTTCGTCATATCGCTTGTCTCCGACGATCAAGTGAAACGCATCGGGGTCCTCGGTTTCGAGCCGGATTTCGACGGCGCGACTGCCGTTTCCATCCGTGGCAACAGATGCTGGAATGTCGACGCTGAAGGCTCGCGCTGCGAGAGGCCTCACGGTTGCCTCTGTCTCCACCGAAGCAGTTGCCGTTTGATCGGGGACGGGTTTGACCTCAATCACGTCTTCAAAAAAGCCCGGGTGGTTGCCAACCTCTGCGGTGAACGCGGGGTAGATGTCGTAGAGACCGTCAGGATCGATCGTTCGCAGTGCGGCATCTGCAATGGCTACCGACCTACCGAGATTGAGGTGGTTTTCGGCCTCGACCAGAAAATCATGAAAGATGGCGTAGCGGCTGTCGGGCGCGCCGCCATAGCGCTTCGCCAGATACAACCAGAAAGGATAGGACGCGTATTTGCCATCGTCGGGGTCGCCGGTGACCGAAGCGAGATTGTCCAGGGAATAGTCGAGATAGGGCGTGCCCGTACTTGAAATTCCGGTCCCTGCACCAGCCAATGCCAGCGCGATTGCCTCGGCCATTCCTTCGCTGATCCAGTCACTTTCGCGGGAGACGAACAATTGCCGGTTTCCATAGGAAGCCTGGACGGCGTGAAAAAGCTCATGGGCCGCCGTGCCCATATACTGATCGGTTTCAGTGCCCAAAGCGAAAAACAAGCCGTAGGCAATGGACAATTTGCCGTCGGACAGGGAGTAGTTGCCAGCGCGGCCTGTTCCCTCGATCGTGATCGGTTCTTCTTGAAGATGAACGATGTAGGGAGAGTTCGGATCGAGCGGCGGGCTTCTTTGCACGTGCGGGGAGCGAAACCCCATATCTTTCAATTTCTGGCTCACGTCCTGCAATTGCTCGAGGACAACTGCGACGCCATGATCTCCAAGATCACAGCTTGCCCCATTATCCGCGATGCAAGCCGGGTCCCAGTCGGTTATCTGCCAGATCTGTGCCTGTATCGGCGTCGCCAGAACAATTGCGGTCAGCGCGGCCAGACCGGCGATGTGTTTCCTCGATGCGGCAAGTTGCGCGAGGCGAGCTTTGAGCCTTGGCCTCACAGCTTTTCCAGGACAGCATCGAAGGTCAGGTCGATGCTCAGCGTATCGTCAGGGTCGGGGTTTTTTTGACCGATCCGGTCCATCTTTGTGAGGACACCTGCTACTCGACAGTTGATCTCCAGCATGTTGCCGGTGAACGAAAAGCTCGTAAGCATGAAGGAGAGCCCCTCGTCGGCTTCGCCGAAATAGATGCGAAGGGGATTTGCGTGGTTTTCAACGCTGACTTCGGCGTGGGAGAAGGTTCCGTCCAGATCACCTATCCACTCGGCGCCCAGAGCCAGGGCACCCAGGCCGCGCTCCCCCAGAGCTTCGCCTATGATGTAGAGGGAAATGTGCGAATTTCCGTGGTCCGATTGCTGAGCGTAAACCGTGAGTTCCACCTCCTGGCCGTCAATGGTGCCGGTCACCGTACCGCCAGGCTCCAATGCCAACGCAGGCATGGTTGCGAAGAGAAGGCCAGCGATGGTTGTGATCAAGTTGCGCATGAAACGTCTCCTCTGGTACCGGAGTACCCGTTTCGAAAGCTACGCGGGGCAGGGAGCCGTGTCCCCGTTCGTTCGAAGGGGGTGAACCAATTATACGCTTGGGAACTCGTCGCGCGCCGGCCGGATTATCGCAGCGGCAGGCCGCTCGGTTCCTTGAGGACTGTCAGGATGATGTCGGAGCGGACCTGGCCGACCTTGGGGTAAGGCAGGAGATGCATGTGGATGAACGAGGCGAAGCTCTCAAGGTCACGGGTGTGTACGTGAAGGATATAGTCGGCGTCGCCTGACACCGAATAGGCAGCAAGTACTTCCCGATAGCCCTCAAGATACCGCGAGAAATCTTCCGCGTGCTCCTTGCCGTGGCTGGCAAGGTTGACCCGCACCATCGCCTGGAGCGTGAAGCCCAGTTTTTCGGCTGAAAGGCGCGCGCCATAGCCCTTGATAATGCCGGCCTTCTCCAGCGTGGAACGTCGGCGCGAACACTGCGATGCGGATAGATTCACGATCTCCGCGAGTTCAGCGTTCGTCAGATTGGCGTTCCGCTGCAGCGCATCCAATATCGCAATATCAAAGCCATCCATGCGCATTTCTTGCATTTATCTGCCTTCGGTGCTCCGGTTTGTGCAGATCGTGCCAGCGCGCCATGCATAATGCAAGCTCCCTGCATGCCGGATCTGCGATAATCCTGCCGTCACAAGAAGGAGGATTTCCATGGGTCCCTACCCGCATGATGCGCCACCGCCGGAGATCGACGAAAACAACCCGGCTGGCACCGACGGCTTCGAGTTCGTGGAATTCGCCCATCCCGAGCCCGAGAAGCTCGGAGAACTGTTCGAAAAGATGGGCTACGCGCCGGTCGCCAGGCACAAGACGAAAGACATTACGATCTATCGTCAGGGCGATATCAACTATGTGCTCAACGCCGAACCCAAGACCCACGCATCGGAGTTCGTTGCAGAGAAGGGTCCGTGCGCCCCGGGCATGGCCTGGCGTGTCGTTGACGCTCAGATTGCTCTCAAGCGGGCACTGGACCTCGGCGCAAAGGAATACACAGGCAGCGGCAAGGTGCTCGACGTTCCGGCCGTCTACGGTATCGGCGGCTCGTTGTTGTACTTCGTCGATACCTACGGTGCCAAGGGCTCACCCTATGAGGGCGAATTCGAGTGGCTGGGTGAACAGGATCCCAAACCCTTCGGCGTTGGTTTCTATTACCTCGATCACCTCACCCACAACGTGGTGCGGGGCAACATGGACACCTGGTACAAATTCTATGCCGAGACGTTCAAGTTCCGGGAGATCCGTTACTTCGACATCTCGGGAAAGATGACCGGCCTGACCTCCCGGGCGCTGACCTCGCCCGACGGCAAGATTCGTATCCCGATCAACGAAAGCTCGGACGACAAGAGCCAGATCGAGGAGTACCTTCGCGAGTACAAGGGTGAAGGTATCCAGCACATCGCGGTGGCGAGCGAAAATATCTACGAGTCGACCGATGCGATTGCGGCCAAGGGTATGGAGTTCATGCCCGGGCCGCCGGACACCTATTATGAGATGAGCAGCAAACGGGTGAAGGGGCATCAGGAACCGCTCGACAAGCTCAAGAAGCGCGGCATTCTGATCGACGGCGAAGGCGTCGTCGATGGCGGCACGACGCGCATTCTCCTGCAGATATTTTCGAAGACGGTGATTGGCCCGATCTTTTTCGAGTTCATCCAGCGCAAGGGTGACGACGGGTTCGGCGAAGGCAATTTCAAGGCCCTTTTCGAATCCATCGAGGAAGACCAGATCCGTCGCGGCGTATTGAAGTCCGCATGATCGAGCAATGTGGGAGGCAGCAACGCCTCTCACATCCCCACCAGAGACAACATTTATGGCGATTGATGAGGGTTGGAGGAGCTATTCGGCAGCGCCGCCGCGTGGCACGAGGATTTGCGCGTCGCAGGACGTTATCGAGGGCGATGTTCTCTCGATGGTCCTGGAGAGCGAAAATGGCATGCTGCCTTTGCTTGTTACCCGGCGGCACGACAAACTGCGCGTATTCGTCAACGCATGTCCCCATCAGTATTTGCCCCTCGATTATCAGGGGTCAAATCTTCTGAGCGCTGACGGTTCGATGCTGATGTGCAATTCCCACGGTGCAAGGTTCCTGATCGAAGACGGTGAATGCGTGGACGGCCCTGCTATGGGGTGCGCCCTTGATCTCGTCCCGGTTGAAGAGCGCGCCGGCGAAATCTGGATCGGGGCGTAGTTGCTGCGCTTCGGCCATATGTCAGGTTTTTAGCCGCAGTTCGATCGCAGCGAGACCTTTTTGGAGGTCTGCGCCGCCACCGCGCAACTCTTTAAGCAGACGCTCCTGATAGGCTTGCGCTACGGCCGAGAGTTCGTTGTAGGCAGCGAGCCCGGACGCCGTCAGCCTGAGGTGTTCGATCCGGCGATCACCTTCGTCCTCGGTTCGCAGGAGCCACCGGCGCTTTTCCAGAGCCGCGACGGCACGGGAAACCTTGGTCTTGTGCATTGCAGAATGCCGCGCAACCGCCGTCGCGGTGACGGTTCGATACTGGCCGACGGTCGCCAGACAGCGCCATTCAGGACGCGTCAGATCGTATTGGTGCCGGTACAGCCGAGAAAACTCCTGACTGATTGCTTCGGCGGCCCTGTTCAGCCGATAGGGCAGGAAATTCTCGAGCACCAACTCCTGGTCGGGGCGGGGATGTGACATCGTAAATCCGGTTTGATAGTTACATTTTCAACAGTTACGAATGTAACAAATAGCATATTGGAAGGAGCACGGAAATGCCGCTTCAGTACATGCCCGGTTTCGGTAACGACTTTGAAACCGAAACCTTGCCAGGGGCGTTGCCGCAGGGCCGAAACTCCCCGCAGCGCTGCGCTTACGGGCTCTATGCGGAACAGTTGTCCGGGTCGCCGTTTACCGCGCCGCGCGGTACCAACGAGCGGAGCTGGCTCTACCGCATCCGTCCCAGCGTCAAGCACAAGGGACGCTTTTCGGCCGAGGACCTGCCGTTCTGGAAGACGGCGCCGCATCCGGATGAGCATGCTCTGGCTCTCGGGCAATTGCGCTGGGATCCGGTGCCGGTGCCGGTGGAGCGGACCAACTTCATCCAAGGCATCCGCACCATGACCACGGCTGGAGATGCGTTGGGGCAGTCGGGCATGGCGGCGCACATCTACTTGGTCAATGACGACATGGTGGACGATTATTTCTTCAACGCCGACGGGGAAATGCTGGTGGTGCCCGAGAGTGGCTCGCTCTCGATCTTTACCGAGATGGGCATCATGGAAATCGAGCCCAGCGAGATCGCGCTGATCCCGCGCGGCATGATGTTCAAGGTGGCGCGGCTGCCCGGAACCGACGAGGCGCGCGGCTATATCTGCGAGAACTACGGCGCCAAGTTCACCCTGCCGGATCGGGGTCCGATCGGTGCCAATTGCCTCGCCAATCCGCGCGACTTCAAAACGCCGGTCGCCGCCTATGAGGACAAGGAAACGCCCTGCCGCGTGCATGTCAAATGGTGCGGCAGGTTCCACGTCACCGAGATCGGCCATTCGCCCCTCGATGTGGTGGCCTGGCATGGCAATTACGCACCCTACAAATACGACCTGCGGACGTTCTCGCCGGTCGGTGCCATCCTGTTCGATCATCCCGATCCGTCGATCTTCACGGTGATGACCGCGCCCTCGGGTGAGGACGGCACGGCGAACGTGGATTTCGTGATCTTTCCGCCGCGCTGGCTGGTGGCCGAGGATACGTTCAGGCCGCCCTGGTATCACCGCAACATCATGAGCGAGTTCATGGGGCTGATATACGGCCAATACGACGCCAAGGAAGAAGGCTTCGTACCCGGTGGCATGAGCTTGCACAATCTGATGCTGCCGCATGGGCCCGACACTGTGGGGTTCCTCAAGGCTTCCACCGTTCCTCTGGGGCCGGTCAAGCTCGACCACACCATGGCATTCATGTTCGAAACACGGTTTCCCCAGCAGCTGACGAAGTTCGCCGCAGAACTGGAAACGCTCCAGGACGATTATCTCGAATGTTGGGACGGCCTCGAGCGCCGCTTTGACGGCACGCTCGAGGGCAACTGGAACCTGCCGGCAGGAGAGGCACGTTGAGCGCGGGGAGCTGGGTCACCAGCGCCAACCGGCCGAACCACGATTTCCCGATCCAGAACCTGCCCTATGGCGCGTTCCGGATGCCAGGGGAGGCCTTCCGCTGCGGCGTCGCCATTGGCGACTTCGTTCTCGATCTCGCTGCCCTCGAACAGGCAGGATTGCTCGATGCGGGCGGGGGGGATTCGGTGTTCGGGCAGCCGGACATCAATGCGTTCATGGCGCTGGGCGCCGACGCATGGGCCCGCGTACGGGCGCGGCTCACCGAACTTCTGGCTTTTGACGGCGACCCGGCGTTGCGCGACGACGCGGCGCTGAGGGCGCGTGCCCTGGTGAGGCAGGACAGCGTGGAACTCGGGCTGCCGATCAAGGTGGCGGGGTACACCGATTTTTATGCTGGTCGGCAGCATGCCTTTAATGTCGGATCGATTTTTCGCGGGCCGGAGAATGCGTTGCCGCCCAACTGGCTGCACATTCCGATCGGCTATAATGGCCGCGCCTCGACTGTGGTCGTTTCCGGCACCGATGTGCGTCGGCCGCTTGGTCAGCGCAAGGCGCCCGATGCACCCGAGCCGAGCTTCGGGCCATCGACACGGCTGGACATCGAGCTTGAACTGGGTGCCGTGGTCGGGCAGGGCAGTACCTTGGGAGCGCCCATCACGGTGGCGGAAGCCGACGCGATGATCTTTGGCTTCGTCCTCCTCAATGACTGGTCGGCGCGCGACATTCAGGCTTGGGAATACCAGCCGCTCGGGCCGTTTCAGGCCAAGGCGTTCGCCACCACAATCAGCCCATGGGTGGTGACACGTGCGGCGCTCGAAGCGTTTCGCTGCGCCGCGCCAGAGCGCGAGCGACCGCTGCTGCCCTATCTGCAGGAGCCGGGTCCGATGCTCTATGACATAGAGCTGGAAGTGCATATGCAGCCACAGGGAGCGGCCCGGGCCACCACCATTTCGCGCACCAACGCCAATGCGCTCTACTATTCGGCGGCGCAGCAGCTGGCGCACCACGCGGTCTCGGGATGCCGGATGGAGGTGGGGGACCTCCTCGGTTCGGGGACCATCTCGGGTCCCGGGAAGGGGCAGTACGGGTCGCTGCTTGAGTTGAGCTGGAGCGGCAAGGAACCGCTGGTGCTCGATGGCGGCGCGCGCCGCAGCTTCATTGAGGATGGAGACACGCTCACCCTTTCGGGATGGGCGCAGGGCGATGGCTATCGCATCGGCTTCGGCGCGTGCACGGGCACCATCCTGCCGGCTCCGGACCGCCCAGATTGGGTGCGCCCATGAACGCGTCACAGCCGGTTGTTCTCTATGACTACTGGCGGTCGTCTGCGAGCTACCGCGTACGCATCGCTCTGCACACCCTCGAGATTGGCTTTGAAACGGTGCCGGTGGACCTGCTTGCCCAAGCCCATAAGGCGCCCGAATATCTCGGCATCAACCCGCAGGGGCGGGTGCCAACGCTTGAAATCGACGGTCTCGTCTACCTCCAGTCGCTGGCGATCATCGAGTATCTGGAGGAAACACGGAACGCCGGCTTCCTGCCGCGCGACCCCGCCGGACGGCAGCACGTCCGCGCCATCGCTCACACGATTGCAATGGACATCCATCCAATCTGCAATCTGGGCGTGGTCGCGCACGTATTGGACCTGGCCGGCGGTGGGGAGGAGATGCGGAGCGCCTGGATGCAGAAGTTCATCGGCGCGGGTCTGGACGCCGTCGAAGTCATGCTGACCGGTCACGACGGCACCTTCTGTCATGGTGATACGCCGGGCCTAGCCGATTTCTGCCTCGTGCCGCAGCTCTATAACGCCTCGCGCTGGGGGCTCGACCTGTCGCGCTTTCCGACGCTGTCGCGTATCGGAACGGCCTGTGCCGAACGCCCGGCCTTCATCGCGGCCCATCCCGATGCCTACAGATCATAGGATGGCGGCGATTGGCTTCAGCCATGCTCTTTCATCGTGGCTCTGAGATAGCGCAGAAACTTTTCGGCAGAGCTTGATAGCGTCCAGTCGTTTCGGGTCGCGTAGTAAACGGGAAACCGGGTTTCTGCTTCTATGGGAATGGTGCGCAGCCGGTCAGATCCGATTCCGGCGACGGAAAAGGAATCGAGCACGGCCACACCCACATGACGCTCGACCAGCGAAATCACCGTCGAGCCAAACCGTGCCTTTATGGGAACGTGTACGTCGAGATTGGCCCGCTCGAACAATTCGGCCATGATCCGTCCATAGGGATCGTTGGGGTCGATCCCGATCAGTGAATAGTTGGCGATCTCTTCGACCGTGATGCTCTTGTAGCTGGCGCAGGGATGGTCTGGCGGCACGACGAATTTGAGACTTCCGTGGGCCAGCCGGGTGAACGTCAGCGCCGGATGGAGTAGCTCGTAGCTCATCAGGACCAGCTCGCCACGCTGCAGCAAGAGATAATCGATTGCCTCCTCGATCTTGAGGAGTTCGATATTGAGCGCGATGTCGGGCATCTCCCGCCGCATTTGGGCGACCGCGTTGGGCACCATTGCGTTGGCGATGGAGGGGACCGAGCCCAGATGCAGTTCCACATCCTCGCCCGAATTGAGCTTGGACAGGACATATCCCAGATCGTCCACCTTGCGGTGGATTTCGTTGATCTGGCGGAATACTCCGGTGGCCTCGGGCGCGGGGGTATATCGGCCCGCGCGGCGCACGAAAAGTTTAAGGCCCAGCGAGGCCTCGATGTGCTTCATGGCCCGGCTGATGCCAGGTTGCGCGACATTGAGCAGCTTGGCTGCACCTGCCACCGAACCCGACACGGCAATGGCCCGAACGATTTCAATCTGGCGGAGTGTCAGCATGATCCAACATAACAGTATGTTATATCTTCGTTATAAATTGATATTTGTGTTAGTCAATTGTCATGCGTAAGCTTCGGGGTGGAGGCAGCGTGGAAACGTCTCGGCTTGCCCGGATGGCCGCGGGACGGAGAGGCAGCATGAAGACATCGATTGCGACGGTATCGATCAGTGGCGATCTTCGCGAGAAGCTTGCGGCGATTGCCGGGGCCGGATTTGATGGGATCGAAATTTTCGAGAACGATTTTCTGGCCTTTGACGGCGGGCCGCGCGAAGTGGGGCGCATGGTGCGCGATCATGGGCTTGAGATTGCGCTGTTCCAGCCGTTCCGCGATTTCGAGGGGCTACCCGAGCCCGAACGCAGCCGGGCGTTTGACCGGGCCGAGCGCAAGTTCGATGTGATGGAAGAGCTGGGCACCGATCTGGTGCTCATCTGCTCGAACGTTTCTCCCGCCGCGCTGGGTGGGATCGATCGGGCTGCCGCCGACCTGCGTGAACTTGGTGAGCGGGCAGCACGGCGCGGGTTGCGCATCGGCTATGAGGCGCTGGCGTGGGGGCGGCATGTCAATGACCATCGCGACGCCTGGGAGATCGTGCGGCGTGCCGATCATGCCAATGTCGGGCTGATCGTCGACAGTTTCCACACCATTGCCCGCAAGATCGATCCCCAGACCATCCGCGCCATACCGGGCGACAAGATTTTCTTTGTGCAATTGGCCGATGCCCCGCTGATTGATATGGATCTGCTCTATTGGAGCCGGCACTTCCGCACGATGCCGGGTCAAGGCGATCTCGATGTCACCGGGTTTGCCGCAGCCGTCGCCGCCACCGGCTACGACGGCATGTGGTCGCTCGAGATATTCAACGACCAGTTTCGCGGCGGTTCACCCGGCACCATCGCCGCCGACGGCCATCGCTCACTGGTTGCGCTGATGGACGCGGTCAGGCGCGCCGAACCGCAGATCAGCACCCATCTGGCGCCGATGCCGGCGCCGATCGCCGTCGAGGGGGTCGAATTCATCGAATTTGCCGCCAATGAGACCGAAGCCGAAGATCTGAAAATGCTTCTGGCTTCGATGGGCTTTGCCCATGCGGGGCGCCACATCGCCAAGCATGTCGATCTCTACCGCACCGGTGGGGTCAATATCGTGGTCAACACCGAGCGCGAGGGCTTTGCCCATTCGGCCTATCTCATGCACGGCACCTGCGTGTGCGATATCGGGCTCAAGGTCGAGGATGCGCAGGCAACCGTTGAACGCGCCCGGGCGCTGGGCGCCGAACCTTTTGCGCAGCCGGTGGGGCCGGGCGAACTCAAGATTCCGGCCATCCGCGGGGTCGGCGGCGGGTTGATGCATTTTGTCGATGACAAGAGCGAGTTGGCCAAGGTCTGGGAGACCGAGTTCACCCCGGTCACGGCGCGGGGCACGCCCGACATGGGGATCACCCATATCGACCACCTCGGCCAGACCATGAACTATGAAGAACTGCTCACCTGGCTGTTATTCTACACGACGCTGTTCGACACGCGCAAAACGCCCATGCTCGACGTCGTCGATCCAGCGGGTCTGGTGCGGTCGCAGGTCATCGAGAACGATAGCGGCACCATTCGGTTCACGCTGAACGGCGCCGACCAGCGCTCGACACTGGCCGGTCATTTCATCTCGGAAAGTTTCGGCTCTTCGGTCCAGCACATTGCCTTTGCGTCCTCCGACATCTTCAGGACCGCCGAGGCGCTCAAGGCCACAGGCTTTGCGTTCCTTGAAATCTCCTCAAACTACTTCGCCGATTTGCAGGCACGGTTCGGGCTCGACGATGCTTTTGTGAACGCTCTCAGGGCCGGCAACATTCTTTACGACCGCGACGGCGAGGGTGAGTATTTCCAGCTCTATTCCTCGCTCTATGGCGATGGGTTCTTCTTCGAGATCGTCGAGAGGCGCAATGGCTACAATGGCTATGGCGCCCCCAACGCGCAGTTCAGGATCGCGGCCCAGAAACGGAGCCTCAGGGACAGAAAAATTCCAGCGCGCTAGATCCAATGACGGTTCGAAGCGTTGGCGAAACGCGCCGGTTGCGGCGCTCAATAATCGCCGAAGCCGGGAACTGAACGGCCGCCCGAGAGAAACGCAAAACCGGGGTGTCGCGGGCGGCCAAACTGATTAGGGCTTTACGACGTGCCAGACGCCACCGACGCCGTCGCCGGTCGCATCGCCCGGAGCCTGGTCGCCGGCCCAATAGTAAAGCGGCATACCGTCGACGGCCCACTGCGCGAGCCCATCATTGCGCTCAACGAGGGTGAATGCTCCGGCGGCGCTGGCACCAGCGTCGGCAACATAGGCCGGCCAGCTATCGGCGCAGCCGTCATAACAGGTGCTGACGCCGGCCGTGTCCTTGTCGAAGATGTAGAGGGTCATGCCATTGGCATCGACCAGCATACCCGTATCCGACACAACGGGACCGGCCGCAATAGCCAGGGTGGCCGTTGCCGACAGGGCAATGCCCAGGACGAGTGACTTGAAGTTCATTGTATTTCTCCATTTTTTACAGAGGATCCCGCGACGCGCGGGAGCGATATTGGTGATGCCGCTGGCGTCGCCAATCTGGATGAGGCGTGCTTGTTCAGCCGCCGGACGTTTCTAAGGAAAATCAGGGGTTAGTTGCCGGCGTGCCGTCCAAAAGAGCCAATCGAAAGAAGCTTTGTAATGCTCGCTGGAAGCATCTGTTCGACTGTGCCGGCCAGCGACGGCCGCTTGAGTGTCCAGAGCGGGGGTGCGCGCAGAGAAGAACGCGCGCAGCGCGGGATTGCTTACCGCCCGCCCGCCAGACCGAAGCCCTTCGAGAAGGTCTTCTATCGGAATAACCCTGGCACCGATCAATACCCGACCGCCCTCCGCTTCGAGCAGTTCGGCAATTTCGATCAGGCTGGCGCGTGCCGAACGCCTTACCCAGGTCAATTCGGTAAGATCGACCACAACCCGCTCTGTTCCCTGAAGACGAAAGTCAACGATCCAATCATGGAGGCGTCCGGCGTCTGTATCGTCCACAATGCCGGAAAGATCGATCAGGCCCATTTCGCCGATTATGGTGATTTGTGAATGCATGATGCTTGCCTGTTTACGCGCGGACCCGCCGGCAGACGGGGCGCTTTTTTGGATTTTGTATCGAGATGTCTGGTCGTCGCGCATTCCATCAGGGTTGGCGACGGGGCCACCTCTGATTGGCGAGCGTTGTTCTCACCGTTGTAAAATCCGTATTTTTTCGGCACGCCAGCGTTGTTTTGTTTTTGGCGCCGACAACGGTTTGGGAAGAGGACGCCCGGAGAGCCGGATCGTCGCGGGGTGCTTCATATTAAAATATGATTGCAATTGTCATGTTCAGTACTTATGACTGCGCCGTAGACATTTGTCGCCTTGGGGGCGCGGGGGCGGTGCGGACGCGGCATCGACTCTTTATTGCATGGCCCTCGGTTCAAGGCACCAGAAGACGAGAGGGCGTCATGCCCAGCAACGATCATCCTGACGCCCGGAAAGATCCCGAGCGCCTTACAACCCAAGCCATTGCTGCGGGCTATGACGGGACGCAGATTCTTTCGGACGTTTCGCTCGCTGTTGCCAACGGGCAGATGACTGTTCTGGTCGGGCCGAACGGCTCGGGCAAGTCGACGCTGCTCAAGACCATGGCGCGCATTCTGACGCCAAATGCCGGACAGGTGCTCCTCGATGGCAAATCGATCCATACAGCAAAAAGCCGCGATGTTGCGCGGGCCATGGGTATTCTTCCCCAGGGGCCCATCGCGCCCGAAGGGCTGACCGTTCGCGAACTTGTCGCCCAGGGGCGTTTTCCGCATCAGGGTCTGATGCGGCAATGGACGCGGCAGGACGAGGATGCTGTCGAAAAGGCAATGGCCACGGCATCGGTGACCGAATTTGCCGATCGTCCGGTGGATTCGCTATCGGGCGGCCAGCGTCAGCGCTGCTGGATCGCCATGGTGCTCGCCCAGGAAACCGACCTTTTGCTGCTCGACGAACCGACCACGTTCCTTGATCTCAAGGTTCAGGTGGATTTGATGGAATTGCTGGCCGACCTTGCTCATAGCGGCGGCCGCACCCTGGTAATCGTGCTCCATGAACTCAGCCTCGCCGCGGCCTATGCCGACCATCTGGTGATGATGAAGGACGGAAAAATCGCATGTGAGGGCACGCCGGAGGCCATTTTTACCGCCGGGCGCCTCAAGGATGTTTTCGATCTCGATGCGCATGTGATGCGCGATGCCACCACGGGCCATCTGGTTTGCGTGCCGCTGGGCACCCATGCTCGCCGCAAGGCGGCGGTGCGGGTCGCATGAGTGCGGTCGCACATGAGCCGGGCTCGCGACGCGTAGCCCTTACGGCGTCCGGCCTGCCGATGCTTCTCGGTTTAACCGTACTGCTGTTTGGCCTGCACATCGCCGTGGGCGCCAAGCACTTGCCGCTTGGGACCGTGATCGAGGCCATCGTTAGTCGCGACGCCACTGTATTCGACCACATGATCATCTGGGATCTGCGCTTGCCGCGTGCGTTGATCGCGCTAACGGTGGGGGCCGCGCTCTCGGTCGCCGGGGCGCTGATGCAGGGCGTCACCCGTAACCCGCTGGCCGATCCAGGCCTTTTGGGCCTGATGGCGGGGGCATCGTTTGCAGTGGTCATGCTGTCGTTCTTTTTCGGCGCTGCATCGCTCTATTGGCTGCCGTGGATTGCGGCGCTCGGGGCACTGGTCACCGCGCTGGTGGTTTACTTCATCGCCCATTGGGCGCCCGGCGGCCCGACGCCGCTGACGCTCACGCTGTCGGGCGCGGCGATTTCGGCCTTTCTGGGCGCAATCATTTCCATCGCCCATCTGCTCAACGAGGAGTCGTTTGATAACCTGCGCGTCTGGCTTTCGGGCTCACTGGCCGGGCGCGACATCTCAATGCTTTACGTTACCGGCCCTTGGATCGCCGTTGCGCTGGTTGCCGGGCTTGCCCTGGCCCGCCAGGTCACTGCGCTGGCCATGGGGGACGACGTCGCAAAAGGGCTTGGCGTGCGCACCGGGCCGCTCAAGCTGCAATTGCTCGCTGTGGTTGTGGTTCTCACCGCCTGTTCGGTGGCGCTTGCCGGCCCCATGGGGTTTGTCGGGCTGGTCATCCCTCATATCGCGCGCCTGTTCGTCGGGTCCGATTACCGCTGGATCGTGCCCTATTCGGCGGTAATCGGGGCGGCGTATCTTCTGGGTGTCGATATCATCGCCCGCATTGCCATCCCGCCGCGCGAAATTTCGACCGGGATCATCACGGCGATGGTCGGCGCGCCGGTGTTTATCCAGCTCGTGCGCATGAGGGCCAAATGACCGCTGCTGTGCCCGAACGCCATGTCGTCCTGCGGGCGGCAAACGAGCGGATCGCCCTGCGGCTCCCGGCGCGCGGTCTTGTGGCCATCGGCGTTCTGAGTGCCCTGCTTCTGGCGATATGGGCGCTCAGCCTGACGCTTGGCAGCTACGACATCGACCTTGCAACGCTTGTGACCACCCTGTCGGGTACGACGGTATCGCCGCCCATCGACAATGTGGTGTGGCAATTTCGCATGCCGCGCGCCCTGGTTGCGGCGCTGGCCGGCGCCATGATGGCGCTGTCGGGCGGTGCAATGCAGAACGTCACCCGCAACGGGTTGGCCGATCCATCGCTCATCGGCATCAGTCAGGGTGCAGCGCTTGCCGTCGTTTCGGCCATCGTGGTGTTCCCACAACTGAACTTTGGCTGGCGACCGGTCATCGCATTTGGCGGCGCACTCGGTGTTGCGGTTCTGGTCCAGGTCTTGAGTTTTCAAAGACGTGGCAACAACACCATCCGGTTCATCCTGCTTGGCATCGGGGTTTCGGCGTTCATCTCGTCGATAACCTCGGCCATGCTCACCTATGGCGACCTCGACCGCGCCATGTCGGCCCTCTCGTGGCTGGCAGGCTCGGTCAATGCGGCCACATGGACCGATGTGCAGATCCTTTCAGCCTGGTGCCTCGTTCTTGTGCCGCTCATTCTAGCGCTGAGCCGCATCATGTCGGTTTTGCGCATGGGCGAGGATACGGCGATCGGCCTGGGCGCGTCGGTCAGATGGGCGCGTTACGGGCTGATCTGCGTTGGCGTCGGGTTTGCCGCAGCGGCGACGGCCATTGTGGGGCCTTTGGGCTTTGTGGGTCTGATCGCGCCGCATGCTGCCCGGCGGATCGCCCGCAGCGGCATTGGCATCCATACGCTGCTGACCGGGCTGTGTGGGGCCGTCCTGGTCTCGGTGGCAGACCTGATCGGGCGCGCGGCGTTTGCCCCCATCCAACTTCCCGCAGGCCTCATTACGTCAATCATCGGGGTTCCCGTTTTCATCTACCTCCTGCAACGGGCCTCGGCCAAATCGCATTTGTGAGACATGATATGAACCGTTTCGCCCTTGGCGTCCTCGCGGCCGCTGGCATCCTTTCACTCCCGATCCCGTTTGCACTGGCGCAGGACTTTCCCCTGACCATCGAGCACAAGTTCGGGACGGCAATTATCGAAGAAAAACCTGTCAGGGTCGTGAGTATAGACTATGGGGGGATCGATAACATTCTGGCGCTCGGTGTGGAGCCGTTAGTCGTCAAGCAGTGGCGTGCGCAGGACGGTTTTGCGTTTACGGCCGGGCCCTGGGCGGAGCCGTATCTGACCACCGAGCCTGTCGTTCTTGAAGGTGATCTTGATTTTGAGGCCATCGCGGAGCAACAGCCCGATGTCATCATCGCCCTCTATTCGGGCATCACCGAAGCAGATTACGAAAAGCTGACTTTGATCGCGCCGGTGGTAGCGGTTCCCAAGGGCATGGGGGATTACGCACTTTCCTGGGATCAGCGCGCCCTCATAGCCGCGCGGGCATTGGGCGAAGAGGCAGAGGCAACTGCCCGTATCGAAGCTATCGATGCGCAGCTTGAGACCGTCCGGGCGCAACATCCCGAATGGGCCGATATGACGGCGGTGGGTTCAGGGAAGGTGTTCCCTGGGCCTATACCCACTATGACGTGCGCGGGCAGTTCCTTGAGGGCTTCGGCTTCCAGTTGCCCGAAGCGCTCGATGCCGTCTCGAAAGAGGACGAATTCTATGTCGAGGGCTCGCCCGAAGACATTGCCATGATCGATGCGGACGTCGCCATCTGGTATGGCAGCGGCGAATATGAAGCCATCCGCAATTCCCCCGCGCTGCCCTTTTTGCGGGCCCATGAAACCGGCGGTGAAATATATCTCCCCGACCAGGTCGTCGCTGCGTTTGCGCGTGTCTCGCTTCTCTCCCTACCCGTCGTGATCGAGGCTCTTGTGCCGATGATAGAGGCCGCAGCGGACGGCGATCCCGAAACTGTGGTTACCGACGCGCGCTAGACCTCGCCAAGCCTTACTTCCCGAAAGGGACTTCACACCGGAATTGAGTTCTTAAAAATGAAATCCAATACCATCCAGATCCTTTTTGCCGTTGCGGTATCGGCTTTTTCTTTGCCGAGTTCTGCATTTGCCCAGGAGTTTCCGCTCACTATCGAGCACAAGTTCGGCACGACTGTCATTCCTGAAAAGCCCGTCAGGGTCGCGACCATCGATGCGTCGGGCGCCGACGATCTGCTGGCCCTGGGCATCCAGCCCGTGGTCATCAAATACTGGTTCGGCGACTATGAAAGCGTCGTCTGGCCATGGGCCGATTCTTACCTCGAAGAGGTTCCGGCAGCCGTCGTCCGCGGGGATCTCGATTTCGAGATGATCCTTGCCGCTGATCCTGATGTGATCCTTGCCTTGTGGGCCAACGTCACTCCGGAAGACTATGAAAGGCTCAGCCAGATCGCGCCTGTCGTTGCGGTTCCTCCCGGCGTCGGTAATTACGACATGAGTTGGGATGATCGTGCGCTGCGCACCGGGTTGGCGGTGGGCCTTCAGGACGAAGCGCAGGCTCAGGTCGATGCGATCCGTGCCCAGCTTGCCGACGTGGCAGCCGCTCATCCCGAATGGCAGGGGATGACGGCATCAGTCGCTGCCATTCGGCGTCAGGGTGATCCGGGCGCTTACACCTCGGGCGATATCCGCGCGCGGCTTCTTGCCGATATGGGTTTTGAAACGCCGCAGGAGATCGAGGCGCTTGCGACCGAAGACAGCCCTTATTGGGCGTCGCTCTCGCTCGAAGACCTTTCCCCACTTGATGGCGATCTGGTTGTCTGGGTGTCTTCGGATGGAAATTTCGACAACGTGCTGGACCTGCCGGACAGGCCCTATCTCGATGTCGTCCAGCGTGGCGGCGAAGTGCTTGCCGGCAAGGAGATGACCGGCGCGTTCTCGCACGCAACCCTTTTGTCGCTGCCTTACGGCATCGAGCGCCTCGTGCCCATGATCGAGGCGGCGCTCGACGGTGACCCGGACACCAACGCCGACGACCGTTAATCCCTTTTATTGGAGCTGTTCTTCCATGAGCTTTTCATTTCAGTCTATTGGTCGGCTCGCGCGTGTTGCAGCGCTTGCCATGATCGCCAGCATCTCCTCCTTTCCGGCTATGGCCCAGGAAACCCGCCTTTTTGTCGATGACATGGGGCATGAGGTCGAAATTCCGGTCGATCCGCAGCGCATCGTTTCGTTGCGCGGTGAGCAGATCACTGCGCCCCTGCTCGAACTTGGTGCCGCTCTTGTCGGCTCGAGCGGACGCGTGGACCCGGGCGTCAATGATGGTCGGCCCTATGTCCGTGGCGCCTATGATGCGCTCGGCTTCCGCTTTGAAAATTCCGATATCGCCTGGGTGGGCGATCCCAATGAATACGATCTCGAAGCCATCGCTTTGGCCGAGCCTGACCTGATTGTGCTGTCTGAAGGCGGCGTCGATAGCTACGAGCAGCTTTCGCTCATCGCCCCTTCAGTCGTTATCGCCGGCTGGGAGGAAGATCTTCTGGCCCGCTACCGCAAAATTGCCGATGTCGCGGGAAAGCTCGACGTTTACGAAGAGCTGCTGGAAGACTGGACTGTGCGCTTTGCCGGCGCCCAGGCAGTGATTGCGGAAACCATTGGTGATCCGGCCAGCGTTTCCGTGGGGGTTATCGAGCCGCGTGCCGAGTCCATCCGGGGCTTTCGCACCTATGACGCGCTCACCCAGATCATCCATGAGCTGGGCTTCTCGATGCCTCAGGCCGTCGCCGAACTCGAGGACGCGCGTATCGATATCAGCCCCGAACTCGTCCACCAGTTCGACGCCGATTTCATGATCAGCACTTATTGGCCAGCCAACGGCACCACTGTGCAGTCAATTTACGAGCTTTGGGATGCGGCGGTGCCCCTTTGGCGGCAGGAGCTGCATGCCGTCCGCAACAACCAGTACTTCATGGTCCACCGTGAGGAGATGCGCGCCGTCAGCTTTGCCGCGTTGCGTTCCGTCCTCAACATTCTTGTTTCCCAGATCGCTACCCGTGGTTTCGTGCCACTCGACGCCGAATAAGTTCGCAAGGATTTTTTCAAATGAACATGTTTTCGAAAATTCTCGTTGTCACCTTAGCGTTGAGCGGATTGGCCATGGGCGCCACGGCCCAGGAAACACGCGAATTTACAGCAGAGAATGGAACGTTCACCATTCCGGCCCGACCCCAGCGCATCGTGGCGCTCAACGATCAGATTCTCACGCTGCCGCTTTATGAAATGGGGGCGCCCGTCGTTGGCAGTGCAGGGCGGCTCGATGCCGAAGGCAACGCCTTCCTGCGTGGGGGCATGGATACGCTGGGAATCGATTTTCCCAATACCGAGATCGAATTCGTCGGGTTGTTCAATGACCTCGATGTCGAGGCCATCGCGGCGCTTGAACCCGATCTGATCATCGGTGGCGTTTATAACGACGCGGCGGTAATCGACCAGTTGCAGACGCTCGCTCCGACGTTGGTCATCAACAATGGGGAGCTCGGGCTGGTCGGCACGCTGCGCACGCTTGCCGATGCCAGCGGCACTGGCCCGACCTTTGAAGCGCGTTACGCGCGTTACCTCGATAACGTCGAGCGTCTCAAATCCTTCGTGGGTGACCCGGCAGCGATTTCGGCAACATTGACCTTCATGTTCCCCGAAGGCGAACAACTCTGGGTCTATAAAAGCGGTCTGGGCGCAATCAGCCAGGTTCTCGCGGACGTCGGCATTTCTCAACCGGCCGCCGTTGCAGCACTGGAAGAACCTCAGATCAGCTACAGCGCCGAACTCATCCAGGATCTCGATGCCGATTTCGTTTTCGGCTTCTATCGCCAACAACCCGACGCAACGCCGCAGACGATACGCGCGGCGTATGAAAAATTCGCGCCAGGTTGGTGCCAGGCGCTCACGGCCTGCCAGAACGGACAGTTCATCCTGCTGCCCGGGCCGAGCTTTGGTTCGGCCATGGCATCGCTGGACCTGGCGCTGGAAATGGTCGAAGCGCATATCGCCGGACGGCCCTTCACCCCGTTCGAGGGCGCTGCGCAATAATGGCCAATCACGTCTTTTGCCGCGATCTTTGTCTCGAGCGGGATGAGCCCTTGCAAGGCACGGGCGATGCGCCAAGGCGCGTGCTCCTGCTCGCCTGGCCACGCGGCAAATGGCGGACCCCGCGATGGGAGTCGGCGGATATGAGCGCATTGCTCGCCGCCTCCATTCACAACGCCGCAAAAAGCGGCCTGCACGTCGCGCTTGTCGACCGCGTCGGCGACAGCGAGGCGCTGCCGCGCCTCATGGCGCAGCCGGAAGGGGTCTATGCCGATTTCGAGAATGAAGCGGCATTGATTGCCGCCATCGACGCCTATGCCGAGGGCATTGTCTTTTCCGGCGAGATCGATCCGCGCATCACGATCCTCGTCTGCACGGATTCGCGCCGGGATGCCTGCTGCGCCCGATACGGGTTCTCGACTTACAAGGCGCTGGATGCCATCGCCGACCGGGACAAATTCAACATTGTGCAGGCGACCCACCTTGGCGGATGCCGGTTTGCCGCCTCGCTTGTCGTCATGCCCGAGCGGCAGCGCTATGGCCGCATGACCGCCGGGCAGGCACCGGCTTTTCTTGAAGCGCTCTCGCGCGGTGAAATCTTCCTTCCCGCCTACAAGGGCCGCACCGATCTGCCCGAGCCGGTTCAGGTGGCCGAACTGGCGGCGCTTGAATGGGCCGCGGCGCACAATCGCAGCAACGCTCCCGTGCTGGTCCTGCCGTTCGATATGCCTGACGACCCGGCAGAAGGGCACGAACTCACGATCCGCGCCGCGGTGCGCGATGCCGAACTCGATATCCGCCTTCGGGCGCAAACCTACATGGTCCAGGGCAATTGCGGCGTCGTCGCCGAA
Organism: Rhizobiales bacterium UBA1912; assembly: GCA_002337455.1. Taxonomy (GTDB): domain Bacteria; phylum Pseudomonadota; class Alphaproteobacteria; order Rhizobiales; family Devosiaceae; genus Pelagibacterium. Next base: position 107,140 of record DDGC01000028.1, read on the forward strand.
GGCGGCGGCAGTGACGTGCTGCGCTGGCGCCTGGACCATCTCACCACCACCAAAACCAAACTCCAAGAGAGACTTTTATGATGAACCGCGTTCTCGCCGCCTGTCTGACCTCCACGCTGGCCCTGTCGCCCGCTCTCGCGCAGGAAACCCAAACGTTGACCGATGGCACCGGCACCGAGGTGACCGTTCCCGGCGATCCGCAGCGTGTGGTGGCGCTCCACGATACCTCGCTCACAGTCGCGCTGCTCGAGTTGGGCATCGTTCCGGTCGGCAGCCATGGCCGCACCGCCGAGAATGCCGAGCCCAACATCCGTTCGGGCAAGCTGATCACCGGCTATGATTTCGACAATTCCACAATCGAATTTGTTGGAAACCTGCCCGCAGATGTCGAAGCCGTGGCCGCCCTCGAGCCCGATCTGATCCTGACCACCGACTGGCAAACCGCCGATGTCGGCCAGCTTCGGTCCATCGCTCCAACCTACGTCTTCCCGATCTCCACGATGGATGATTTCGACGTTTACCGGACCGTCGCCGAAGTTACCGGCACCGCCGATGTGCTCGATAAGCTCGAAGCCCGGTATCAGTCCCAGCTCGACATGATCGATGGCCTGACCGACCCGGCAGAAATCACAGTCAGTGTCATCCAGGCCAATGGCGGCGAATTGCAGGTGTGGAACACCTACGGTTCGCTGGGCAAGGTGTTGCGCGACGCCGGGTTTGTCTTTCCTGCCGCAATCGATGCCATCGAGGGCAATGAACGCCAGATTTTCTCGGGCGAATCCTATCCCGAGTTCGATGCAGATTTCATCTTCGTCACCTACGCCGTTGAGCGGGGCGAGAGCCCGGCCATGGCCCGCGCGGCGCTCGATGAAGTTCTGCCGAACTGGTGCGACGTGCTCCATGCCTGCCGCAACGGCCAGATTGTCTATGTCCCGCGCGAGATCGCCTCATCGGCGACCTATGACTCCTTGACTGCGCTCACCCAGATTGTCGCGTCCCACGTAGTGGGCCGCGACTATGTGGCCCTCGGGCAGTAAATTCCAATTGGGGGATCAAGTTATGAGCCTGTTCAGATTATTTGTTGTCAGCGCGGTCGCTGTGACCGTGCTGGCCGTGCCAGCGCTGGCGCAGGAAACGCGGAGTTTTACTGACGATGCAGGGAGGACGGTCGAGATCCTGGCCGATCCGCAGCGCATCGCGTCACTGCAGGACCTCTCGATCACCATTCCGCTGATCGAGCTTGGTGTTTATCCCGTGGCCAGCCACGGGCGCACCACGGAGGCAGGTGAGGGGTTCATTCGCTCGTCCAAGGTCTTGACCGGCGTTGATTTCGACAACTCCGACATCACCTTTTTGGGCAATCTGCCGGTCGATGTGGAAGCCGTCGCCGCGGCCGAACCGGATTTGATCATCACGACGCCATGGCAGACCGCGCCGGTGGAACAGCTCGAGGCCATCGCACCGACCATCGTGCTCGATGACACTGTGCGTGGCGATTTCGGCATGTATGAAGCGCTGGCCGAGATCACCGGCACCACCGACACCCTTGCTATCCTCGAAGGCCGGTACGACAGCCAGATCGAACAGATCAAGCGCCTGATCGATACCGGGTCGATTTCTGTGAACGTCATTCAGGGCGTCGAAGGCGAGGTTTTGTCCTGGCACACCTATGGCGGCTTGGGCCGGGTGTTGCGCGATGCGGGATTTGCCTTCCCCGAGCGTGTGGACGCCATACCCGAAGGAGAGTTCGCGCGCATGAGCGCCGAAGCACTGCCCGAACTCGATGCCGACTTCCTGTTCGTCACATATCGCACCGATACGCTGGAAACGCCGGACGACGCCTTGGGGCACCTCGAAAACGTCATACCCAATTTCTGCGACTATCTGCATGCCTGCCGGGAGAACCAGATGATCGTCATGCCACGCGAGGAGGCCTCAGCCAGCTCCTACTATGCGCTCGGGGTTATGGCCTACACCGTCATCTCGCACATTTCGGGCCGCGATTTTACGCCTAAGTCCGAATAGGCCCGTTTCATACTGAAAGAAGCAATTGCTCATGAACGCCATACTTTCCCTTACTCTGGGGGCCGCTTTGGCTCTTTCGTCCTTTTCCGCCATTGCGCAGGACAGCCGGACCTTCATAGACGGCACCGGCACTGAGATCGCCGTCCCCGCGAGCCCGCAGCGTATCGTGACGCTGCACGACAGCCGGCTCACTGTGCCTCTGCTCGAACTCGGAATTGTGCCGGCCGGCAGTCATGGACGCGTAGCCGAGGACGGCACGCCCTTTATCCGCTCAAGCCTCGAAATCACCGGTTACGATTTCGCCAACACCGATATTGCCTTCGTCGGCGAGACGCCAATCGACATCGAACAGGTTGCCGCTCTCGAACCCGATCTGATCATCGCTCCCAATTGGGAAGAAGCTGGTATCGACCAGCTGCGCACCATCGCGCCGACTTATGTCTTCGACTATGAAGCGATCACCGACGAGTTCGAAATCTATCAAAAGCTTGCCGAGTTGGCCGGCGTCGAGGATCGCCTCACGACGCTTGAAGCGCGCTACGCCGAGCAGATCGCCATGATCCGGGCGCTGGTCGACGATCCTGCTGATATTACCGTCAACGTCATCCAGCCGCGCCAGGGCCAGATTCGGGTATGGAATACCTATTTTTCGCTCGGCAAGGTGTTGCGCGACGTAGGTTTCTCCTTCCCCGAAGCGGTGGATGCAATAGGGGAGACCGACGTTGCCGATTTCAGCGCCGAAATCCTTCCTGAACTCGATGCCGATTTCATCTTTATCACCTACCCGCTCAAGGCTTTCGGTCAAACCCCCGCCGATACCGATACGGGCATGGCCGAAGTTCTGCCCGGTTGGTGTGACGTGCTCCACGCCTGCCGGAGCGGTCAGGTGATCTACTTGCCCCGCTCGGTGGCTTCCTCGACCGCTTATGAGGCGCTCGGGCAGATGGCTCAGGCTGTCGGCAGTCATATTGTCGGCCGCGACTTCGTGCCAATGCCCGAATAAATGGCAAGGTCCGTCGGGAAGCCGGCGGATCTTCCGCTAGACTGATCGTTGATTGACCCGCTCGGCAACCGCCGCGGCGCTTTCGACCCGTTCGGAGTAGCGGTCGACCAGATAGTCGGCACGATCGCGCACCAGGAGGGTGAATTTGACCAGCTCCTCCATCACATCCACGATGCGGTTGTAATAGGGCGAGGGACGCATGCGTCCGGCTTCGTCAAATTCGTTGAACGCTTTGGGCACCGAGGACTGGTTGGGGATGGTGACCATGCGCATCCAGCGGCCCAGGATACGGAGCTGGTTGACGGCGTTGAACGACTGACTGCCGCCATTGACCTGCATCACCGCCAGCGTTCGCCCCTGCGTGGGGCGCACGCCACCCATCGAGAGCGGCAGCCAGTCGATCTGCGACTTCATGACGCCGGTCATGGCGCCGTGCCGCTCGGGCGAGCACCAGACCATGCCTTCGGACCATAGCGCGAGCTCGCGCAGTTCAACGACCTTGGGATGATCCTTTGGCGCGCCGTCGGGAAGGGGCAAGCTCTCGGGGTTGAAGATGCGCGTCTCGGCGCCGAAGCGGCGCAGGATGCGGGCGGCTTCAAAGGCGGCGAAACGCGAATAGGAGCGCTCGCGCAGCGAACCGTAGAGCAGGAGAATGCGCGGAGCGTGCTGCTTGTGCTGCGGAGAGAGCAGAGCCGTTTCATCGATCGGTCGAAAGTGCTCTTCGGCGAGAGCGGGAAAGGTATCGATCTCAGACAATGCGCTTTCCATCTCCGTCGATGACGACTTCTCCATCTTCCTTGGTGAACGGCCCGATCTCGGGGTTGGGGAGGATATCGAGGACAATTTCCGAGGGACGGCACTGGCGCACGCCCTTGTCCGTCACCACGAATGGGCGGTTGATGAGGATCGGGTGAGCCAGCATGGCGTCGATCAATGCCTCGTCGGCGACCGAGGGGTCATCAAGGCCAAGCTCGGTATAAGGAGCCTCCTTTTTCCGCATTGCGTCGCGGACCGACAGGCCCGAGCGGGCGATGAGATCGATCAACGTTTCGCGGCTCGGAGGGGTTTTGAGATATTCGATAATTTCGGGCTCTTCGCCGGACTGGCGGATCATGGCGAGCGTATTGCGCGAGGTTCCGCAATCGGGATTGTGGTAAATGGTGATGGCCATTTCAGACCTCTGTAAAGTGGTGGCGGGTGCGGTTGGCAATGGCGACCAGTGAGAGCATGACGGGCACTTCGACGAGCACGCCGACCACTGTCGCAAGCGCCGCGCCCGAATTGAGCCCGAACAGGGAGATGGCGACGGCCACGGCCAGCTCGAAGAAATTGGATGTCCCGATCAGGGCGCAGGGCGCTGCGATATTGAAGGGAACCTTCCACCTCCACGCCGCCCAATAGGTGATGGCGAAGATGCCGTAGGACTGGATGAGCAGCGGGATGGCGATCAGGACGATAACCAGCGGGTTGGCGAGGATCGTCTGGCCCTGAAAGCCGAACAGCAAGACCACTGTCGCCAAGAGCCCGATGACCGAAGCGGGCTTGATCCGCGCATTGAAAGCATCGATCCGGCTCGTGTTTGTGGCGTCGCCGCGCAGCAGGACCTGCCGGGTAATGGCACCGGCGATCAGCGGCAGGATGACATAGAGCCCAACCGAGAGCAGCAAGGTCTCCCAGGGCACGGTGATTTCAGTCAGGCCGAGCAATACCGCAACAATGGGAGCAAACGCGACCACCATGATTGCGTCGTTCACGGAGACCTGGACGAGCGTGTAGTTGGGATCTCCCTTGGTCAGTTGCGACCAGACGAACACCATTGCGGTGCAGGGCGCGGCGCCGAGCAGGATCAGGCCGGCGATATATTGCTGGGCGTCCGCCGGATCGATGAGCGGCGCGAAAATAACGTTGAAGAACAGCACCGCCAGCAGGGCCATGGAAAATGGCTTGATCAGCCAGTTGACCACGAGCGTGAGCACCAGCCCCTTGGGCTGGCGGCCGACCTGGCCGATGGCCGTGAAATCCACAGCCACCATCATGGGGTAGACCATGGCCCAGATGAGCACGGCAACGACGAAATTGACCGAGGCGTATTCCAGGTTGGCAAGCGTGGCAAACAGGCCGGGCACGAGATTGCCCAGCACGATGCCGGCCACGATACAGGCGGCGACCCAGACCGAGAGCCATTTTTCGAAAAAGCCGATGCCGCCCGCCGGGGCGGGAGCGGTTGTGTCAAAACTCATAAGGTTCAGTCCTGGGTCTGGCCGATTGCGTCGAGCCTGGTTTTGAGCGTCATGCGGTCGAGGCTGGCCATGGGCAGGCTGAGCAGCAGCGATATCCGGGTGCCCAACTGGCGCGCGGCCTCCGCGAACGCCAGGTGCTTTTCGGCGTCGGTGCCCTGGGCGGCGGCAGGATCGGGTATGCCCCAATGGGCCGTCATAGGGTGGCCCGGCCAGATGGGGCAGGTTTCGTTGGCGGCGGTGTCGCAGACCGTGAAGATGAAATCGAACTCCGGCGCGCCCGGTTCGGCGAATTCGTCCCAGCTTTTCGATTGGGCAAAGCCGGTGTCGATGCCGATGCTCTTGAGCAGGTCGAGCGTGAAGGGATGAACCTCGCCCTTGGGATGACTGCCGGCCGACCAGGCCCTGAACCGGCCCTTGCCGTCACGATTGAGCAGGGCTTCGCCGATGATCGAGCGCGCGGAATTGCCCGTGCACAGGAAAAGGACAGAGTAGGGGGTGTCAGTCACAACAGGGCTCCATGGCGGTTTGTTGCAGGCAGGAGAGATTGGTGACCAACGGCGCACAGACTTCGGGACGGCCGCCGCAGCAATCTTCGAGCAAAAACGCCACGAGATCGCCGGCGGCCTTGTAGTTGGCACTATAGCGTATGGTCCTGCCCTCGCGCTCGGCGGCGATCAGCCCGGAGCGTGCGAGAGCGGCGAGATGACTGGAAATTGTGTTCTGCCTGCCGTTGACGGCTTCGGCGATTTCGCCGGCCGGCAGGCCAGCCGGCCCGACCTTGATCAGGCGCCGGAATATGGCCAGACGGGTCGGCTGAGAAAGCGCGTCAAAGGCGGTGAGTGCATGTGCTGTATCCATATATCGAGAAATATCGATATATGGATACAGCGTCAAGCCGGTTTTTTGGCATCCGGCAGCGCTCAGCCATGGTTACTAGGCCACAAGGCCCGCCAGACTGAAGACGATTCCCGCGGCGGCGCAGCCTGCCAGCACAGTGACGGGCCCGAGCTTGAACCGGAAAATCGCCACCATCGCTGCAAGGATCAGCAGGGCCGACAGCCAGTCGATCGATGCGAGAACGGGGGCGTCGATGTGCAGCCCGAAGGCGGAAAATTCCACGACTTCGGAGAACACGACATGCAGCCCGAACCACACCGCCAGATTGAGGATTACCCCGACAACCGCTGCGGTGATGGCGCTCAGCGCGGCAGTCAGGATCTTGTTGTCGCGCAGCCGCTCGATAAAGGGCGCGCCAAGAAATATCCATAAAAAGCACGGCGCGAACGTAACCCATGTGGTCAGCAATCCGCCCAGTGTTCCCGCGAGGAGCGGCGGCAGCGTACCGGGCGCGCGGAAAGCGCCCATGAAGCCGACAAACTGGGTGACCATGATCAGCGGGCCGGGGGTGGTTTCCGCCATGCCGAGCCCGTCGAGCATTTCGCCCGGCGCCAGCCATCCGAAATTCTGCACTGCCTCCTGGGCGACATAGGCGAGCACCGCATAAGCCCCGCCAAAGGTGACGACCGCCATGACGCTGAAAAATCCGGCAATCTGGGAGAACACGTCATCTGGTCCCAAAAGCGCGAGCAGCAGAGCGACCGGCGTCAGCCAAAGGGCAAGAATGACAAGGGAAACTCGGAGTGCCCATCCCAGATCGACATGGGTATGGGCAGGCGATTCCTCGCCGAGCAGGGTATCGGCATCGGCGATCTGGGTCTCACCGATCTTGCCGTGATTGACCTTGGGCTGAAAGGCCGATGCCCCGGCGTAGGCGCCCAGAAAGCCGATCAGGCCGGCTGCCAGAATGATGATCGGGAAGGGAACGGCAAACCCGAAAATGGCGATAAACGCACCCGCGGCAATGGCCAGCATCGCCCCGTTTTTGAGAGCGCGGCTGCCGATGCGGATGACGGCCTGGATGACGATGGCGAGCACGGCGGCCTTGAGCCCGAAAAACAGCCCCTCGACGAGCCCGACATTGCCCCAGATGGCATAGATCCAGCTCAGGGCCATGATGGCGACGATGCCCGGGATAACGAACAGCACACCGGCGATGATGCCGCCCGCCGTGCGGTGCATCAGCCAGCCGATATAGACCGCCAGTTGTTGCGCTTCGGGCCCCGGCAAAAGCATGCAGTAATTGAGCGCATGGAGGAAACGCTGCTCGCCGAGCCATTTTTGCTCTTCGACCAGGATGCGGTGCATCATGGCGATCTGGCCGGCGGGGCCCCCAAAGCTCAGAAGGCCGATCCGGGCCCATATTTTCGTTGCTTCAGCGAGTGTCGGGTAGGGTCGATCCTGCATGTACGCCCGGAAAATGAGGTGGTGACACGCAGTTTAACTACGCAATAGCGCCAGATGTCTATTGCCCGTCGATGACGACGGGATGAAGGTCGGCCAGTGCGGCCCCGATTGCTGCCTCCACGCCCGGTTCGCTTTGTCCGTGACCTGCGGCGCCGACGATCTGCACCGTCGCGCCCAGCCACGCTTCTGCCAATGCGTGGGACGTCGCGGGCGGGCACAGAAGGTCATACCGGCTCTGTACGATGCGCCCGGGAATACCGGCCAGTTTTGGCGCGTTGGCCAGCAATTGGCCCGGCTCGAGAAAACAGTCATTGGAAAAATAGTGCGCTTCCATGAAGGGTGAGGCAGGAAAGCGCGCGCCGGGCGCCGGAAGCTGGGACAAGTCGAGTGCTTCGGCTGGTGGCGCGATCTGAGAGAGGATGCGCTCGGCCTGGTACCAGGCAAAGGCCGCCGGACGATGAATTTCCGGGTCGGGATCGAGGATGCGGCGCCAATAGGCTTCGAGGGGCTGATTGCGCTCCGAAGGCGTCAGCAGATCGAGAAAATCGGCGTGAAGGCGCGGATAGAAGTGCGACATGGCCGTTGAGAATGCCCGGTCGAGTTCGCTTCGCGTGCCCAGAAAAGCGGCCCGAAGGACCACGGCAGTAACGCGGTGTGGATAGGCTTGCGCATAAGCGAGCGCCAGTGTCGCGCCCCACGAGCCCCCCACCACAAGCCATCGTTCAACGCCCAAGGTGGCGCGGATCAATTCAATATCGGCGATCAGCCGGTCGGTGGAATTGGCGGCCCTTTCGCCATGCGGCGTGCTGCGTCCGGCCCCGCGCTGGTCGAACAGCACTGCATGAAAGCGGTCCGGATCGAACAGGCGGCGGTGGCTCGGCTGGCACCCGCTGCCCGGCCCGCCATGCAGGAACAGCGCTGGGATGCCGTCGGCGTTGCCGACGGTTTCGACGTAAAGCGTGTGCCCTTCGCCGACCGGCAGCATCTGCGTGGAGAGGGGCGTGTGCGGGTCGACCTCAACCGGCGCTTCACTTTCCATCCGCGGGCTCCGCTTCGAGCGTGCCGCCGGCGAAATTGCGGTAGATGAACCGCGTGGCGCCGGCCTCGGCTTCCGTTTCGGCGGTGCGGAAAATCTCGGTGTGATGGGGTGACAAGGCGCAGGCCGGGTCGGTGTTGTCGGCGCTGCCGGTCAGCGCGAAAGCCTGGCAGCGGCAGCCGCCGAAATCGACTTCCTTGAAGGCGCAACTCTGGCACGGTTCGGGCATCCATCCGGTGCCGCGATAGCGGTTGAAGGCGTCCGAATTCTGCCAGATCCAGGCGATGGAATGGTTGGAACGCACCGAAAGGAAGTCAAGCTCGGTAATGGTTTCGGCAGCGTGGCAGGGCAAAACCTTGCCCGAAGGGGTGATGTTGAAAAACTGGCGGCCCCAGCCGCCCATGCATTTCTTGGGGCGCTCGGCATAATAGTCGGGGATCACGAAATCGATGTCGAGAATGCCCTTGAGCCGCTCTCGCGCGTCGTCCACCACTTCGGTAGCGCGGTCGATCTGCGCGATGGTGGGCATCAATGCAGCGCGGTTCTTTAGCGCCCAGCCGTAATATTGGACGTTGGCGACTTCGATCCGGTCGGCGTCCATATCCACGGCCATGGCGATGATGTCTTCGAGTTGATCGAGGTTCTGCCGGTGCATGACGGCGTTTACCGTCAGCGGCAAATCGAGTTCGCGCGCCCAACGCGCCACTTCGTGTTTTTTGGCATGGGCATTGCGAAAGCCCGCAACCCTGTCGGCCTTTGCCGCGTCGCTGCCCTGAAAGCTGATCTGGATGTGGGAAAGCCCGGCATCGGCCAGCTCGGTCAGCTCGGTCAGCTTCTCGCGGCTCAGCAACACTGCGGAAGTGATGAGGTTGGTATAAAGATCGCGGTCGGTCGCGTGCTGGACCAGTTCGACGATGTCCTTGCGGGCCGTCGGCTCGCCGCCGGAGAAATGGACCTGCAGCACGCCGATTTCTGCCAGTTCATCGAGAACCCGCTTCCACTCCTCGGTCGTCAATTCATTGCGCGCCCGCTCCATCTCGACGGGATTGGAGCAGTAGGGGCATTGCAGCGGGCATTTGTGGGTGAGTTCGATCAATACGGCGAGCGGAATGCCGTATTTGGCGGTGATCGGTTGGCCCCGGCCTTCGAGCAGGGCCAGTCCGTCATTGGGGTCTGTTTCGATCGGGGGATGGTGCCGGTCGAGTGTCGGGCTCATGGTTTTCCTCCTCCATCGATCAGGAACCCGGAATTGGCCAGATCCTGAATCATCTCGATCACGTCGGCCGTTATCTGGTCGGCGGGTGCTGCGTACTTTTGCGCCAGCGTTTCGGCCATTTGCGCAATCGTGCGCTCGCCATCGCACAGGTGCAGAATTTCGACAGCGATATCGTCAGGCGCCAGCACCCTCTCGGGCACCAAAAGCACCCAGCGGCCACGCGTTTCGTCGTGCCGCAGCTTGACCCCACGGGCTAGGCGGGGCGCGCTTTGGGGCGTCGCCACCATGCGGCGGCGGGAGGCTGGCGCTGCTTGGTTCATGTCGCGTCCGGAACAAAGGCGCCGGGCGGGATGTGTCCGCCGACATAGGCGTGGTGCAGGGCATCGAGCTGCACCCAAAGCACATTTGTCTTGAAAATCAGGGCGTTGCAGACCAGCCGTCGCTCCTCGGGAGTGCGGGCGTGGGTCTTGACGTAATCGAGCGCGAAATCGGCATCTCGCGTGGCTTGATCGAGCCGACGCGAGAAATAGGTCATCACATCGGGCGAGATGAAATCGTAGTGCTCGAGCATTCCAGCGATGCGCTCCTGATGGAGATTGGGCGCGAACAATTCGGTGAGTGAGGAGGCTATGGCTTCGAGCGGAGAACGGTCGCGCACGAAATGAACATAGGCTTCCACCGCAAAGCGCGTGGCGGGCAGAATGCCTTCGGTCGATTCAACATAATCGGGATCGAGCCCCAGGCCGGTCGTGAGCTTGAGCCAGCGCTCGATGCCACCTTCGCTGCCAATGTCGCCATCATGGTCCGATATCCGGTGGCGCCATTCGATGCGCGTTGCCCGGTCGCGGAAGCGGGAAATAACCACGGCATCCTTTAATGGAATGGTGCTCTGGTAGAAATAGCGGTTGAGCGCCCAGGCCTGGACCTGCCCCTTGTTGAGCTTGCCGCCATGCAGCAGCCCGTGGAAGGGGTGCAGATTGTGGTAGCGCGTCGCGCCGATGTGGCGAAGCTGGGCTTCCAGCGCTTCTGGGGAATCCAGCTCAAGGTCGGGGGCGACCGAAAGTGCGGTTATCTGGTTCATATGCTGATCTCCATCCCTTCGGCGGGTATGGACCACCCGGCCGCCTCCAGCGTTTTCCGCTCGTTCGCGTCCGGGCGCAGCGCCGGATTGGAATTGTTGATGTGCAGGAAAAATTTCTTGCCTATTGGCGTATCGGCGAGCGCCGGTATCACGTCGCTCATCGCAATGTGGCCCATGCGCTGGCCGGTCTTTGCACTGAGGCCCTGCGCAACCATCTCGTCGTCGCGCCACAGCGTGCCGTCGAAAAACACCGCGTCGGCGCCCTCGATCAGGCTCATAAGCTCATCGGTGATCGCGGCACAGGCCGCGAGAAACACCATGCGTGATCCTGTCGACTGATCGGTGAGAACAAGACCCAGCGTGTCGCCTTCGGCATTTTCATCGTGGCCCTCGAGAAACAGCGCGGTTTTGCCCGGCGCCGCGAAGGCAAAAATGGCGAGCCCGGAGGGCGAGCCGTCTGGCAGCGCCGGAACGAACGTTTCACCGAGCGCAACGGCTCGTCGGTCGACGTTTTCGGGCTTCAATGCATTGAAAATCGAATTGCTTTTGAGGATCGAAAGCACGCGATCATGCGCATAAAGCGTGAACGGCGAGCCCTCGCGCAAGGTCAAAAGTCCGGTGATGGCGTCGATCTCGCCATTGGTCAGGATCACCCCGGCGATGGGCGAATGGCGCTTCAATCCGGCCTTGGGCCAAAGGGCTGGCGTATTGGCAATCTGCTGGCGCAGATCGGGCGAAGCGTTGATGAGGAACCAGTGCTCGCCATCGGCACTGACGGCGACCGACGCCTGATTGCCGCCGATGTCGAGCGCGCCCGAGCGCGCATCGCGGCAGTTGTCGCAGCCACAGTTCCATTGCGGAACGCCGCCGCCTGCCGCGGTGCCGAGTATGAGGATTCTAGTCATAGCGGGAGACCGCGGCAGGCAAATCGATTACTTGCGCTTTGCGCAAGCGTACATGTTGATTTCCATGCTGACAGGAATTTCAGTGAGCTTGGGCTTGTTCCAGGCCATAGCGTTTCTCCTCGCTTGAACACGGCGTCATTGCCGTATCGTTCATGCTGCGAAGAGAGCGGGTGTTGCGCAATCTATGGAGCCCATAGCTGGGTGATTATGGCTAGAACTGCGCCTGCGGTCCGCCGTCGAGAAACGGCGGAATGGGCAAAACCTCCGGCAGGGCGATGGTTTGAGCGGTATCCTTGAGCGTGTCGAGGAACGTCCGATAGGGTTCGATGTGTTGGTACTGCGAGGGGATGAGCGCCATGATGTGCCGCGGCACGGCGTTGACGGCATACAGCCGGATGCCCTTGAGGGTTTCGGCTCCATGGAGCAGCGACAGGGCCGGAACAAGGCAGACCCCCGTGCCGGCCCTCACCAGTTCGGTTGCGATCTCGAAACTGCGGCACTGGGCGACAATGGTGTGGCCGGGGAACAGGCGTTCGTACCAGTTCTGGACACGTTTGGTGTGCTGGGAACCGAACGCGAACTGGATCGACTGGTTAAGAGTGGCCAACTGGTCGGCTGGAAGATCGCGCTCGGGCTTTTCCACTTTGGAGAGGTCGAGGTGGCCGGGTACGGCCAGCACATGAGAATCGGTGAACAGGGGTATCTGGGCAAAGCCCCCGCCTGATGCGGCAATCGAATTGTCCGCCAGCAACCCCACGGCAATCCGGCGGTCATAGAGCAGCTCGAAAATGTCGGACGGTGCCATGTCCTGAATATCGAAATCGATATCGGGAAAAATTTCCTGCAGGCGCCGCAGCGCCGGTGGCAGCAGAACGCGCAACACCGAAGTGATGCCGGCCAGCCTTATCGTCATGCGGCGGCCGGACGTATATTCCATCAACCCGTCTTCGAGATCGCGCATACCACGCAGCACGTGTTCGGCCTTGGGCAAGAGGTATAGCCCGGCCTCGGTCAGTTCCATCTCGCCGGGCCGGCGATTGAACAGCCGCGCACCGACAAGTGTTTCCAGCCGGGAGAGCTGCTGGGACAGCGAGGGCTGCGCGATGCCGAGCTGCTTGGCCGCTTCGGTCAGCGTCGCTGCATGGGCGACGGCCGTAAATATCTTGAGCTGATGCAGGGAGATATCGGGGTGGGGGCGCATGGATTGCGTGTTCATGTTCGGCAACCGCACTGGCCCGCTGTGGTACTCTGCGCCAAAGGCAATATGGGTGGCGCGATCGGGCTTACGCTGCCATCCTCGAACGTGTCTATGCAATAGACGTTATGGTCTCCGACTGCAAATAGGCCCGGCGAACGCTATCCATGGCGATTGCTCCTGAACGGATTCATCGCCATAACGTCACCATGGTGCCTACGCTTTCCATTCTGGTGGTCGACGACAATCGTATCCGGGCCTCGATCATCGAGGACGGTTTGCGCGAGGCCGGGCATGGCCCGGTCCATGTCATTACCGAGATCAACGAGGTGGCGAGCCGGATCGGTGAGATCGCACCCGATGTGGTCATCATCGATCTCGAAAACCCCAACCGCGACATGCTTGAGCATTTCTTTGCACTCTCGCGCGTCCTGCAACGGCCGATTGCCATGTTCGTGGACCGGGCGGATCCGGGCTCGATTGAAGCGGCGGTTGATGCGGGGGTTTCCGCCTATGTGGTCGATGGGCTGAAAAAGGAACGGGTCAAGCCTATCCTCGATATGGCGATTTCGCGTTTCAATGCCTTTTCGCGGCTGAGGAGCGAACTCGCCGCGGCGCGTTCCGAACTCGAGGACCGCAAGACGATCGAGAAAGCCAAAGGCATATTGATGCGCACCCGGGGGCTGTCCGAGGATGGAGCCTATAGCCTGTTGCGCAAGACGGCCATGAACCAGAACCGCAAGATTGCCGAAATCGCCCAGAGCCTGATTACGGCGGCGGGATTGCTCGAACCATGAGCAAAGGGACACAAAAATGGGTCTGACACCGATTACCCTGGGCTTTGTCCCGCTGCTCGACAGCGCAGTGCTGATTGCCGCCCAGGAACAGGGCTTTGCCGAGACCGAGGGGCTTAAATTCAGCCTCGTGAGGGAAACCTCGTGGGCCAATATCCGCGACAGGGTGGCGGTGGGGCATTTCGATGGCGCGCACATGCTGGCGCCCATGCCGCTCAGCGCAAATCTGGGGCTGACCCCGCTGGACGTGCCGCTGGTCGCGCCCATGGCGCTGGGGCTAGGCGGCAACGCGGTGACGTTATCGCTGCCGCTTTGGCGCGCCATGGAAGCGCAAGGAGCCGGTTCAGGGGTTGATGCCCGGCAAAGCGGCCTGGCGCTTGCCAAAGTGATTGCCGACCGGCGCAAGAGCGGTCTGCCCCCGTTGCGTTTCGGGGTGGTTCATCCCGAGAGCGGGCACAATTACGAACTGCGATATTGGCTGGCGGCGTCCGGCGTCGACACTATGGCCGACATCGAGATCATCGTCGTTCCGCCGTCTTTTCTGCCCGATGCCTTGGGTGCAGGGCGTGTGGATGGGTATTGCGTGGGCGAGCCGTTCAATTCGGTTGCCGTCGCCCGGGGCTTGGGCCGCATCGTGACCACCAAATCCTCAATTTGGCGCTCCAGCCCGGAAAAGGTGCTTGGCGTGCGCCGGGAATGGGCCGAGCGGTTTCCCGAGCAGATGGCCGCGGTCATCAGGGCCATTACCCGGGCTGCACGTTGGTGCGGCGACCCCGCCAATCACGACACCCTCGCCGAAATCCTCGCGCGGGAAGACCGGCTTGGCGTCGCCGCCCCCATCCTCACCCGCGCGCTGTCGGGCCGGCTCGACCTGGGGGGAAATCAGACCTTCGAAGTTTCGGACTTCTTTATCCCCTTCGAGCGTGCGGCCAACTTCCCCTGGATTTCGCACGCCCTGTGGTTCTACGCGCAGATGGTGCGCTGGGGGCAGGTGGCCCACAGCGCCGACAACGTCGCCAGGGTCACCTCGACCTACAGGCCCGACATCTACCGCGCCGCGCTTGCGGGGCAGGGCATTCCGGTGCCCGCCGCCAATGCCAAGGTCGAGGGCGCGCTCACCGAGCCGACGGCGCTCGGCGCAATGGCCGGCACACTGATCCTTGGGCCGGATGGGTTCTTCGACGGCACCCAGTTCGACCCCGACGCGATCGACAGCTACATCGCCGCGCAGGCGTCCGGCGTCGCGGCCTAGAATCGCGCTGCTGCCGTCTTAATCACCGCAGGCCCGTGCGCAAAATATAAGCAATATGCGCGAGTCTTGTGCGGCGGGGCCTCTTCTGGCAGGAGGCGCCCTTTTCCAGCCGCTTCCCCAGATTGTTGGGATTCAAGCGCTTTTTAGGATTCTTCTAAACTGGCACGCTTCCTGCAAGGGTAACCGCGAATGAGCTCCTCCCAAGACGGCTCATGACAGACTTGGCGTCCAAGGGCGGGCGCCGCGAAATGGCAAAGCCGCCAACTGGTGCATGTGTCCGGGCCGCAAGGTCCGGGGGCGCGCGTCGGTTGGCGGCTTTTTTGCATTTTCGCGGTTCGCGTATCGGCAGGTGCCAGCGTGTCCAGAAAAAGCGGATACCGCTTTTTCGGTTCGGACAAGCGAGAAAACAAGGACTTGAGGCGCTGCGGTGAATGAAATTCAACGGCGCGCGCTCTGGACAAAAACGGTGCAAACGACGGAGACGACAATGAACTGGACCAAGGGTAGGGCCAAAATCGCAGCGACAATGTTGCTGGCCGCGTCGGCGCTCGGCGCCGGCACCGCCAATGCCGAAATGCTCGATCTTGAAAAGGACGAGCTCACCTTCGGCTTTATCAAGCTTACGGACATGGCGCCGCTCGCGATTGCCTATGAGAAGGGTTATTTCTGGGACGAGGGACTTTACGTGACCCTCGAAGCCCAGGCCAACTGGAAGGTGCTGCTCGACGGCGTAATCACGGGCGAACTCGACGGCGCGCACATGCTCGCCGGCCAGCCGCTCGCCGCTACCATCGGGTATGGTACCGAAGCTCACATCATCACGCCCTTCTCCATGGATTTGAACGGCAACGGCATCACCGTTTCCAACGCGGTTTGGGAGCTCATGAAGCCGAACCTCGAGATGAACGAAGACGGCTTCCCCGTTCACCCGATCTCGGCTGAGGCCCTTCAGCCGGTCATCGAGGAATACCGGGCAAGCGGGCGCCCCTTCAACATGGGCATGGTCTTTCCGGTCTCCACCCACAATTACGAATTGCGCTACTGGCTGGCCGCGGGCGGCATTAACCCCGGTTTTTATGCGGGCGGTGACGACGTCACCGGCCAGATCGACGCCGATGCCTATCTTTCGGTCACCCCGCCGCCCCAAATGCCCTCGACGCTCGAAGCAGGCACAATCGATGGCTATGCGGTGGGTGAGCCGTGGAACCAGGCAGCCGTCTTCAAGGGCATCGGCGTGCCGGTCATTACCGACTACGAGCTTTGGAAGAACAATCCCGAAAAGGTCTTCGGGATTACAGCCGAATTTGCCGAGCAGTACCCCAACACCACGCTGGCGGTCACCAAGGCGCTGATCCGTGCCGCCCAATGGCTCGACGAAAACGACAACGCCAACCGTCAGGAAGCCGTCGAAATCCTCTCCGAGCCCCAATATGTCGGCGCGGATGTGGAAGTGATCGCCGCCTCGATGACGGGCACCTTCGAATATGAAGCCGGCGATATTCGCGAAATCCCAGATTTCAACGTCTTCTACCGCTACTACGCGACGTATCCCTACTATTCGGATGCCATCTGGTACCTCACCCAGATGCGCCGCTGGGGCCAGATCGACGAAGACAAGCCCGATGACTGGTATGCCGAAGTCGCCGCATCCGTCTATCGCCCGGATATCTACCTCGAAGCTGCGCAGATGCTCGTCGACGAGGGTCTGATAAACGAAGCCGATATCCCCTGGGACACTGACGGCTATCGCGAACCGACAGACGAATTCATCGACGCCATTCTCTACGACGGCCGCGAACCCAACGCCTACATCGACAGCCTCGAAATCGGGCTCAAGACCGGCGAGATCGTCGAAGGCAACGAGATCGTCCCGGCAAACTAGCAGTTCCTCACAACTCGGGCGGCCGGGCTCTCCCCCGGCCGCTTGCCAACAACCAGAAGGATGTTTCGATTATGAGCATCGCGAGTGACACTTCCGACAACGTACAGGGCGCGGGCCGCCGCGAGAAACTGTTCGCAGTCATCAACCGTGCGTCGGCCTGGCTCGGCGCGCTGGGCTTTGGCTGGCTCACCCCGCTGCTCAAGATCGCCGCGGGCGACGACCCGCGCCAGCAGATGAGCGAACTGCGCGACACGCTCTTGTTCCCATTGATGGGCATCGCCATCTTCGTCGCCGGCTGGGCCATTCTCGCGCCGCAGGTCCAGACCTCGCTCGGGGCCATTCCTGGCCCGATCCAGGTGCTCGAACAGGCCGGCGGGCTCTGGGAAGATCACCTCGAGGAACGCGAAAAGGCCGACCAGTTCTATCAGATGCAGGCCGAGCGCAACGCCGAGCTCGAAGCCGAAGGTGAAACCGACAGGATCAAGTGGCGCACCTATACCGGCAGCCCGACCTTCATCGACCAGATATTCACCTCGTTGAAGACCGTGGGACTGGGCTTTGTGATAGCGACCATCGTTGCCGTCCCGCTCGGCATCGCCTCGGGGCTTTCCAAGCCGTTCAACGGCGCTTTGAACCCCATTGTACAGCTTTTCAAGCCGGTTTCTCCGCTCGCCTGGTTGCCCATCGTCACCATGGTGGTATCGGCGGTCTATGTGGATGCGTCCGAGGCGCTGCCCAAGGCGCTGGTCATTTCGGCGGTCACCGTGACGCTATGCTCGCTCTGGCCGACGCTCATCAACACTGCGCTCGGGGTGGCTTCGATCGACAAGGACCTCGTCAACGTTTCCAAGGTGCTGCGGCTTTCGACCGCCAAGACGGTCACCAAGCTGGTGCTGCCATCGGCTCTGCCGCTGATCTTCACCGGGTTGCGGCTGTCGCTGGGCGTGGGCTGGATGGTGCTGATCGCCGCCGAAATGCTCGCGCAGAACCCGGGATTGGGCAAGTTCGTCTGGGATGAATTCCAGAACGGCTCGTCCTCCTCGCTGGCGCGCATCATGGTGGCCGTCCTGACCATCGGCATCATCGGCTTCCTGCTCGACAGGGTGATGTTCACCTTGCAGACGGCCTTCACCTTCTCGTCCGAGCGCTAGGAGGAACCCGATGTCGATCATTCTCGAACTCACCGACGTCGCCAAGCATTACGGCGAAGGCGCAAAGCGCAACCGCGTGCTCGAAGGGCTCAACCTCAAGGTCAAGGACGGCGAATTCGTGGCCATCCTGGGGTTTTCGGGCGCAGGCAAGACGACGCTCATTTCGCTCATGGCCGGCCTCATCGAGCCCGACCGCGGGGGGGTGCTCTTTAAAGGCAAAGAGATCGATGGCCCCGGCCGCGAACGTGGTGTCGTGTTCCAGTCCTATTCGCTCATGCCCTGGCTCACTGTCTCCGGAAACGTCGACCTCGCGGTCGATGCCGTGCACACCAAAATGAGCAGGGCCGAGCGTGTGGCGCTGCGCAACCGCTATGTCGAGATGGTCGGTCTTTCCCATGCCGCAGACCGGCGCCCCGCCGAACTTTCCGGCGGCATGCGCCAGCGCGTGGCAGTTGCCCGCGCATTGGCCATGCAGCCTGAAGTGCTGCTGCTGGACGAACCGCTCTCGGCGCTCGATGCGCTCACCCGCTCCAAGCTCCAGGATGAATTTGCCGAAATCTCGCAAGCCGAGAAAAAGACCATTGTCCTGATCACCAATGATGTGGACGAAGCCATCCTCCTCGCCGACCGCGTGATCCCGCTCACGCCGGGTCCCAACGCAACGCTGGGCCCGTCCTTCACCGTCGATTTCGATCGGCCCCGTGATCGCGGCGAGCTCAATGGCGACGACCGGTTCATCGCGCTGCGCCGCGAGATCACCGAGTATCTGATGGACGCCGGAGCTGAGCGCAACGTTTCCGCCGAGCGCGAAATCGTGCTGCCCAACGTCGTGCCGATCTCGGTGGGCAAGTCCCAGCCGCCCAAGGCCTATAAGGATGCCGCCGCAAGCCCGGCTTCCCAGCGTTACCTCGAATTCTCGGGCGTCAAGAAGGTTTATGCCACGCCCAAGGGGCCGCTGACTGTGGTCGACGGGTTCGATCTCAAGATGAAAAAGGGCGAATTCGTCACGCTGATCGGCCATTCGGGTTGCGGCAAGTCCACTGTCCTCTCGATGGTTGCCGGGCTTAACGGCATCTCGTCGGGCGGCATCGTGCTCGATGGCACCGAAGTTGTGGGCGCCGGCCCGGACCGCGCCGTGGTCTTCCAGGCGCCCTCGCTCATGCCCTGGCTCACGGCCCGCCAGAACGTGGCGCTGGGCGTCGACCGCGTCTATCCAAAGGCCAGCGCCGCGGAACGCCGCGACATCATCGAATACTACCTCAGCCGCGTTGGCCTTGGTGATGCCATGGACCGGCACGCTTCCGATCTTTCCAACGGCATGAAACAGCGCGTCGGCATTGCGCGTGCCTTTGCGCTCTCGCCCAAGCTGCTGCTGCTCGACGAGCCGTTCGGCATGCTCGATTCGATCACCCGCTGGGAGTTGCAGGACGTCCTGATGGAGGTCTGGGCCAAGACCCAGGTGACCGCCATCTGCGTCACCCACGACGTCGACGAAGCCATCCTTCTGGCCGACCGCGTGGTGATGATGTCGAACGGCCCCAACGCCAGGATCGGCAACATCATGGATGTCGATCTGCCGCGCCCACGCTCGCGCAAGGCGCTGCTCGCCCACAAGGACTACTACGCCTATCGCGAGGAGCTTTTCGACTTCCTCGAAGCCTATGAGGGCGGCGCAAATCCCGACCAGGAAACACTCGACCGCATCCGTTCCAAACGCGCTCAACGCGCCGTAGCGGCCGAATAGGAGGACCAGCAATGACGAAGGAAAAACTTGTCGTTATTGGTGCCGGCATGGCCTCTGGCCGCATGCTCGAGCACCTTATCGACGCCAGTCCCGACGCTTACGACGTCACGCTCTTTGGCGCCGAGCCGCGCGGAAACTACAACCGCATCATGCTCTCCCCAGTGCTTGCTGGCGAAAAGACCTATGATGAGATCATTACCCATGATGCCGATTGGTACGCCGAACACGGCGTTCATTGCCAGTTCGGAAAGACGGTCACCAAGATCGATCGCGAGAGCAAGACCGTGTTCGCCGATGGCGTTGAAACGCCCTACGACAAGCTGGTGATCGCCACCGGCTCAGCCCCGTTCATCATCCCCATCGCGGGCAAGGACCTGCCGGGCGTGATGGCCTTCCGCGACCTCGATGACGTTGAAAAAATGGTTGCCGCGTCGACCCGGCCAAATGCCAAAGCCGTGGTGATCGGTGGCGGGTTGCTGGGGCTCGAAGCGGCTGCGGCGCTTTCCAACCGCGGCATGGAGGTCGTCGTGCTCCACCTCATGGGGCATCTGATGGAGCGCCAGCTCGATCCGGCTGCAGGTTATCTGCTGCAGCGCGAACTGGAAGGGCGCGGCATCAAGATCCACTGCAAGGCGCAGACCAAGGCGATCCTCGGCGAAGACAAGGTCGAGGCGGTCGTGCTCGATGACGGAACGCTCTATGATGCCGATCTGGTGGTCATGGCTGTGGGCATCCGCCCCGAAACGCGCATCGCTACCGATGCCGGTATCACTGTCGAGCGCGGCATCGTCGTCGATGACGCGATGCGGACTTCGGATCCCGATATCCTGGCTCTGGGAGAGTGCGTCGAGCACAACGGTATGATCTATGGTCTGGTCGCACCGCTCTACGACATGGCGAAGATTGCAGCCAAGACGCTGACCCGAACCGAAGCGGCGTTCAAGCCGGTCCAGACGGCCACCCAGCTTAAGGTCACGGGCGTCAATCTCTATTCGGCGGGCGATTTCGCCGAGGGGGAAGGCCGCGAAGAGATCGTTCTGCGCGACGCGGCGGCCGGCGTCTACAAGCGGCTGGTTCTCGAAGACGACAGGGTGATTGGCACCGTTCTTTACGGGGAAACCGGGGACGGGGCGTGGTTCTTCGATCTCATCAAGAAAGCTGAGCCGATCAGCACCATGCGCGATACCCTGATCTTTGGTCAGGCCTACCAGGGGGGTGCCGAACTGGACCCTATGGCGGCCGTTGCAGCCTTGCCGGATGATGCAGAAATCTGCGGCTGCAACGGTGTCTGTAAATCTGCGATCACCGGCGCGATCGCATCCAAGGGTCTCGACAATCTCGATGGCGTTCGGGCCCACACCAAGGCATCGGCCAGTTGCGGCTCGTGCACCGGGCTCGTTGAGAAACTGCTCGCTGCAACCCTTGGCGATTCCTACAATCCGGCTGCGGTGCAGCCGATTTGCCCCTGCTCCGATCTTGGCCATGACGATGTCCGCCGCCTGATCGTCGCCAAGGACCTCAAATCGATTCCCGAGGTCATGCAGGAACTTGAATGGAAGACGTCGTGCGGCTGTGCCAAATGCCGTCCGGCGCTCAACTATTACCTGCTCTCGACCTGGCCCGGCGAGTACGAAGACGACAACCAGTCGCGCTTCATCAACGAACGGGTGCACGCCAATATCCAGAAGGACGGAACCTACTCGGTGGTGCCGCGCATGTGGGGCGGGATCACCAACCCGCGCGAATTGCGCGCCATTGCCGATGTCGCCGATAAGTTCGCCATCCCCACCATCAAGGTGACCGGCGGCCAGCGTATCGACCTTCTCGGGGTCAAGAAGGAAGACCTGCCCGCTGTCTGGGGCGATCTCAATGCCGCCGGCATGGTTTCGGGGGCCGCCTATGCAAAGGGGCTGCGCACCGTCAAAACCTGCGTTGGGTCGGACTGGTGCCGCTTCGGCACCCAGGATTCGACAGGGCTCGGCGTACGGATCGAAAAGTTCATGTGGGGAAGCTGGACCCCGGCAAAGGTCAAGATGGCCGTCTCTGGCTGTCCGCGCAATTGCGCCGAAGCGACCTGCAAGGACGTTGGCGTCGTGTGCGTGGATTCGGGTTACGAAATCCACTTCGCCGGCGCAGCCGGTCTCGACATCAAGGGCACTGAAGTTCTCTGCCACGCTAAGACCGAGGATGAAGCGCTCGAAATCATCGTTGCTTTGACCCAGCTCTATCGCGAGCAGGGGCGGTATCTCGAACGCATTTACAAATGGGCCAGGCGGGTCGGATCGGCATCGATCAAGGCCAACGTCGTCGATGATTTGGCCAAGCGCCGCCATTATTACGAGCGCTTCGTTTATTCGCAGAAATTCTCCCAGATCGATCCCTGGGAAGAGCGCGTCAACGGCAAGGACGCCCACGAATTTGCGGCGATGGCCGAATTCGGCTTTCCCCAGGCAGCGGAGTAGGGCGATGACCGAATGGATCAGGATCGGACAGCTTTCCGATATTCCCCAGCGTGGCGCCCGGTGTCTCAACACGCCGATCGGCAAGATCGCCGTGTTCCGAACGGCGGCTGATGATGTGTATGCGATTGAGGATCGCTGCCCGCACAAGGGCGGGCCGCTCAGCCAGGGCATCGTTCACGGGGCTCAGGTGACGTGCCCGCTGCACAATTGGGTTTTCTCGCTGGAAACCGGCGAGGCTCAGGGTGCGGACGAGGGCAAGGTGCAGACCTTTGCGCTGCGGCGCGATGGCGAAGCCCTTTTGATCGATGCGAGCTTCGCACTCGCGGTTGCTGCGGAGTAAGGTATTGGCCGAACCCATCCGCACAACCTGTCCCTATTGCGGCGTCGGCTGCGGCGTGCTGGCCACGCCGCAAGCAGACGGATCGGTCTCGGTCGCCGGCGATCCCGAGCATCCGGCCAATTTCGGGCGGCTGTGTTCAAAAGGTTCGGCGCTGGCGGAAACCATCTCGCTGGACGGGCGTCAG
This sequence comes from Rhizobiales bacterium UBA1912, assembly GCA_002337455.1. Lineage (GTDB taxonomy): Bacteria > Pseudomonadota > Alphaproteobacteria > Rhizobiales > Devosiaceae > Pelagibacterium. Next base: position 129,954 of record DDGC01000028.1, read on the forward strand.
CTCTATCCCATGATCAATGGCGTCCGCGCCAGCTGGTCCGATGCGCTCGATGCGGCCGCCGACCGGCTCGGAGCGATCATTGCCGATAATGGGCCCGATGCCGTTGCCCTATACGGGTCGGGACAGTTGCTGACCGAGGATTACTACGTCGCCAACAAGCTGATGAAGGGGTTTATCGGCACTGCCAATATCGATACGAACTCCCGGCTTTGCATGGCGTCCTCGGTTGCCGGGCACAAGCGTGCGTTTGGCGCCGATACCGTTCCGGGCACCTATGAGGACCTCGAACTCGCCGATCTGGTCGTATTGGTGGGATCCAATCTCGGCTGGTGCCATCCGGTTCTCTATCAGCGCCTGCTCGCGGCCAAGGAGGCCAGGCCCGATCTGCGCATCGTGGTGATCGACCCGCGCCGCACCAATTGCGCTGAAACCGCCGATTTGCACCTGCCCATCGCACCCGATGGCGATGTTGCGCTTTTTTCCGGCCTGTTCGCCCATCTCGCCAATGCGGGCGTGTTCGATACCCGCTATATCGCCGATCATACGAGCGGCATTTCCGACGCGCTGGACGCGGCCGAGGACTGGACGATTTCCCGCGTTGCCGAGGCAACGGGCCTGTCCACTGCCGATGTGGCGATGTTTTTCGACATGTTCGCGGCTACCGAAAAGGTCGTGAGCGTCTATTCCCAGGGCGTCAATCAATCGACTTCGGGGACCGACAAGGTCAACGCCATCCTCAATTGCCATCTGGCCACGGGCCGCATCGGGCGACCCGGGATGGGCCCGTTTTCGGTCACCGGCCAGCCCAACGCCATGGGTGGGCGCGAAGTGGGCGGTCTTGCCAACATGCTGGCCGCGCACATGGAGTTTGACGACGCAGACCGCGTAGCCCGCTTCTGGAACGCGCCCGACATTGCCACAAAGCCGGGGCTCAAGGCCGTCGACATGTTCGATGCCATCGGCGACGGGCGCATCAAGGCCGTGTGGATCATGGCGACCAATCCCGTCGTGTCGCTCCCCGATGCCGACGCCGCCCGAAAGGCTCTGGCGGACTGCGATACGGTGATCGTTTCAGACATGTTCGCGACAACCGATACGGCCCGCATGGCCGATATTTTTCTGCCCGCCGCCGGTTGGGGTGAAAAATCGGGGACTGTGACCAATTCCGAGCGCCGCATTTCGCGTCAGCGCGCCTTCAGGCCGCTTCCCGGCGAGGCGCGTCCCGATTGGTGGATCATCTGCGAGATCGCCAAACGGCTCGGTTTTTCCGGCTTCGATTACAGTTCGCCTGCCGAAATCTTTGCCGAACACGCCGAACTCTCGGGGTTCGAAAATCGCGGCAGCCGCGATTTCGACATCTCGGCATTGGCCGACCGCGATTATGAAACGCTCGCTCCGGCCCAATGGCCGGTGCCACGGACGGGCAGGGGCGCCACGCGGTTTTTCGGCTCGGGGGGCTTTTTTACCCCGGACGGCAAGGCACGCATTCTTCCTCTTGCGCCGCCGCCGCCCAAGGATCGCGGCCCGGGCCAGTTGATTATCAACACCGGTCGCGTGCGCGATCACTGGCACACCATGACCCGCACCGGCCGCACGCCGCGCCTTTCAGCCCATTACGCCGAACCCTTCGCCGAAATTCATCCCGACGATGCCGAACGGCTTTCGATCCGCCGCACGCAACTGGTCCGGCTCGAAAATGCGTACGGCACGGCCATCGTTCGTGCCCTTGTCACCGACCGGCAGCAGAAGGGCTCCATTTTCGTCCCCATGCACTGGACGGGGGAAACGGCACTCACAGGTCGCGTGAACGCGCTCCTTGGGCCATTCACCGATCCGGTTTCGGGACAGCCCGCGCTCAAGATGGGCCGCGCAAGCGCAACGCCGGTCGATGTGGCCCTCTATGGGTTCCTCGTCAGCCGCCGCAAGCCCGATGTGAGCGCGCTCGGCTATTGGGCGATCGCTCCGGCTCTTGAAGGTTGGCGTGCCGAAATCGCGCTCTTTGAGCGTCCCGACGATATCCAGGCGTTGGCCCGCGCCATTCTGCGCTTGCCAGAAGACGCCCAACTGACCACCAGCCTCGATGCTCGAACGGGCCGCATCAACCTCGTGCGCTTCGATGGCGACCGCCTCGATTGCGCGCTTTATCTTTCGCCCGACCCTGTGCTCGCCGCCCGCCAATGGGTCGTCGAGCAGCTTGCCGCAACCTATGACGCGCCGCTGGCCCGGGCCCGGGTGCTTTCGGGCCGCCCCGGTGCCGACCAGCCCGATCCGGGGCCACTTGTCTGTTCGTGTTTCGGCGTCGGAGCCAACCAGATCGCCAATGCCGTCATCGGCGGCCGGTGCGCCAGCGTGGCGGATATAGGCAATGTCCTGCAGGCGGGCACAAACTGCGGTTCCTGCCGCACAGAAATCGGGAGAATCATCGATGCGCATCGTCTCGCGGCAGCCGAGTAAGGCCGAGCCTCCCCGGATGGCGTCCCTCGACGTCCTTCCGGTGTTTTTCGATCTCAAGGGCAAACGTGTGCTCGTTGCCGGCGGCGAAGAACCCGCTGCCTGGAAGGCCGAATTGATGGCCGCTGCGGGCGCGATTGTGTGCGTCTTTGCCGACCAATTTTGCGACGAGATGACAGCCCTCGCAGCCCGCGGGGCGGTACAACTCGTGGACGGCGATTGGCGGCGTGCCGACTGGACGGGTCTGGCACTGGCCATCGGCGATTGTGCTGAAGAGGAGGCGGGCGAGTTCGTCGCTGTTGCGCAGGCGCATGGGGTGCCGGTCAACGTGATCGACAAGCCCCATCATTGCCAGTTCCAGTTCGGCTCCATCGTCAACCGCTCTCCCCTCGTTGTGGGCATTTCCACCAGCGGCGCGGCGCCGATACTGGGCCAGTCCGTGCGACGGCGGATCGAGACGCTGCTGCCAAAGGCACTCGGCGCATGGGCGCGGCTTGCCCAGACGGTGCGCGCCACCGTGCTCGACCGGCTTGCCGCCGGTGCCGAGCGGCGCGCATTCTGGGAACGGTTCTCCGACCTGAGCTTTTCGGGCCGCGAGCCCACTAGCAATCTGGACGCCATGATCGCCCAAGCGTCGCAGGCGCCTTCCGGGCGTGTCACTCTGGTCGGCGCCGGACCGGGAGATGCCGAATATCTGACGCTCAAGGCAGTCCGTGCCCTCCAGTCTGCCGATGTCATCTTGTTCGACGATCTGGTTTCGGACGACGTTCTCGAACTGGCGCGCCGGGAGGCCAAGCGCATTCTTGTCGGTAAACGGGCCCGCCGGGCGAGCTGCCGTCAGGACGATATCAACACGATGATGGCCGACCTGGCCCGAAAGGGCCGCCATGTGGTGCGGCTCAAATCGGGGGACCCCATGCTGTTCGGGCGGGCCGGAGAGGAGATTGCCGCCCTCGAAGCGCAGAATATTCCCGTCGCCGTGGTGCCGGGCATTTCGACAGCGTTTGCGCTGGCCGCCGAACTGGGGATGTCCCTGACCCACCGCGATTGCGCCCAGTCCGTCCGGTTCGTGACCGGCCACGCCCGTAACGGCCAATTGCCCGCCAATCTCGACTGGCAGGCAATGGCCGATCCGGCGACGACCCATGTCTATTACATGTCCGGCGCAACGGCTCCGGCAATAGCGGAAAGATTGCTTGCGCAAGGCATGGACCGGGCAACGCCTGTGCTGATTGCCAGCAATGTCGGTCGTCCGGACCGCGAAATCGTGCACTGCCGGCTTGATGGACTTGCTGTGGCAATGGCAGGCCGCGATTTTTCCGGGCCTGTCATCACGGCCATCGGACAGGCGTTCGGCCAGCGGGCAGCCCTCGGCGCATCGTTTGAAAGCCTTGGAGCCTACGCCTCCTAGACGTCCTTAAAAATTGCCGACTTGACGACTCCTAGTTATGTTTCATAACATAATTCAACTGGGAGGTTGGCTATGTCGGAACAATCGACGCCCATTCGCGAGGTCAGGATGGGCCATATGGCGGCGCGTGCCGAGAGGGCGCAGGACGGTGTTGTCCATGTGCGCTCGAGCGAGCAGCTGGCGGCCTATCCGCGCTCGATCGTCGATGCGATTGCGCAATGGGCGGAAAAAACGCCCGACGCGCTCATGGTCGCCGATCGCAACAGCGAGACCGGCGATTGGCGCAAACTCAGCTATGCTCAGGTCATTGAAGCTATCCAGCCGCTCGGTCAGGCGCTGCTCGATGCCGGGCTGTCGCAGGATCGGCCGCTGATCATCCTGTCGGGCAATGAAATCGAGCATCTGCTGCTCGGGCTCGCGGCGATCTGGGTTGGCATTCCCTATGCTCCCGTTTCGCCGGCCTATTCGCTGATCTCCACCGATTTCGGCAAGCTCAAGCATATCGCCGCACTGCTCACGCCCGGACTTGTCTATGCATCCGACGGCGAAAAATTCGGACCGGCCATCGATGCTGTGTTTGGCGATGCCATTCCTCTGGTGGTCAAAACCAGTCCGCCATCGGGCCGCGCCGCGCGCCTGTTCGCCGAGCTTGCCACAACACAGGTCACAGCAGCGGTGGCCGAAGCGCACGATACGGTTACGCCCGACACCATTGCCAAGGTGCTGTTTACGTCGGGCTCGACCGGCATGCCCAAGGGTGTCATCACCACCAATCGCATGATGGCTTGCAATCAGGAGATGATCCGCACCGCATTGGCCTTTCTCAAGGACGGGCCGCCGGTTCTTCTGGACTGGATGCCCTGGAACCACGTGGCGGGCTCGAGCCACAATACCGGGATCGCGTTCTACAATGGCGGCAGCTTTTATATCGATGACGGCCAGCCCACCCCGGCCAAAATCGGCAACACCCTGCGCAATCTCCGAGACGTACAGCCGACGGTCTATCTCACTGTGCCCAAGGGCTATGAGTTTCTCGTTGCGGCGTTCGAAGAGGATCACGAGGTCCGGCGCAACTTCTTCTCGCGCATGAAGCTGATGCAATATGCCGGGGCCAGCCTCTCCCAGCACGTCTTTGACGGCATGGATCGGGCAGCGCGGGCCGAGCTGGGCCAGCGGGTGATGATCATCACCGGCTATGGATCGACCGAAACCGCGCCCTTTGCCTTCACCACCACCTGGCCGGTGCAGGAGGCGGGGCATATCGGGCTGCCGGCGGCGGGCATGGAAATCAAGCTCGTGCCCAATGGCGACAAGATGGAACTCCGGCTCAAGGGCCCCAACGTCACCCCCGGTTATTGGCGGGACGCGGAAAAGACGCGCGAAGCGTTCGACGAGGACGGATTCTACAAGATCGGTGACGCGGTAAAGCCAGTCGATGAAAACGATGTCTCCAGGGGCTTTGTCTTTGACGGGCGGGTCAGCGAGGACTTCAAGCTCTCGACGGGCACCTGGGTCAATTTCGCCAATGTGCGCAAATCTGTGATCGGCGCCTGTGCGCCCCTGATCCGCGATGTGGTTCTGACCGGCGCGGATCGGAACCATCTGGGCGCGCTGATCTTCCCCGATTTCGAGGCATGCGCGCGCCACGCGGGTTTGCCGGCCGATACCGGCCCGGCCCAGATCGTCGAACACCCAGACGTCAGGGATAAATTCGCCGCCGATCTTGCAGCGCTGGCGTCGCGCGCCACCGGCAGTTCCAATCATATCGCCCGTGCCCATGTGATGATCGCGTCACCCGATATCGATAAGGGCGAAGTCACCGACAAAGGCTCGATCAATCAGCGCGCCGTCCTTGCTGCGCGCAAAGATCTTGTCGAAACGCTCTATGCCGAGCCGGTCCCGGCCGGTGTTTTTGATCTGCCGCGGAAAGGATAGCCCATGACCAAGGGATTGCGTCTGACATTTGAGGATGCCTGGTTGCTCGGCGGCGCGCGCACTCCGTTCGTTGATTATCGCGGCGCGCTGTCCGACATCTCGCCCATCGATCTCGGCATCAAGGCGGCGCGTGCGGCGATTGCGAAAACTGGCGTCGCGGCGGCCGATATCGAAACGACGATTGCCGGTTCGATGGCGCAGGCGTCCTTCGATGCCTTCATGACACCGCGCCATATCGGGCTTTATGCCGGGGCGCCGACCGAGGCACCGGCCCATCTGGTGCAGCGCATCTGTGGCACCGGGCTCGAAGTGATCGCCCAGGCCGCTGACGCAGTTTCGCTGGGCCGCGTCAGTCTCGCTTTGGCTGCGGGTGCGGAATCGATGAGCCGCAATCCAATCGCCGCCTACACACACCGCAACGGCTTTGCCATGGGCAAGGTGGAGTTCAAGGATTTCCTCTGGGAGGCGCTTTACGACCCCGCCGGATGCGTCACCATGGGCGACACCGCCGAAAACCTCGCCAAGCAATATGGCATCGAGCGCGAGCGGGTCGACCGCTATGCGGTGCGCAGCTTCGAGCGGGCCATTGCGGCACGCGACAGCGGCTTGCTGGCCGAGGAAATCGTGCCGGTCGTCAGCGAGACCTTCGAGATCGAGGGCATTGATACCCGTTCAATCCGCTTGCCGCGCAGCATCGAGCAGGTCGATACCGACAGCCACATCCGCCCCTCGCCCTACGAAATCCTTTCCAAACTGCGTCCGGCCTTTGGCGGCGTCCAGACGGGTGGCAATTCGTCAGCCATCGTCGATGGCGCCGGTGCGGTTCTGGTCGCGTCTGCGGACTATGCCAAATCCCATGGATTGACGCCCAAGGCCCGCATTCTCGCCTCCGCCGCCGTCGGTGTACCGCCGCAGATCATGGGCATCGGTCCCGCGCCCGCCATTCGTGCAGTGCTCGAAGCGAGCGGGATGACGCTTGACCAGATCGGGCGCATCGAGATCAATGAAGCGTTCGGCGCGCAGGTCCTGGCCTGTGTCGACGAGCTAGGCCTCGACGAGGACAGGCTCAACGTTAATGGCGGCGCCATTGCCATCGGGCACCCGCTGGGCGCCACGGGCATTCGTCTGGCGCTGACACTGGCCAATGAACTGGAGCGCTCGGGCGAGCGCTACGGGATCGCTTCGGCCTGCATCGGCGGCGGGCAGGGGATCGCGCTTCTGATCGAAAATCCGAGGGCAAACTGATGGATATCGCAGGCAAGACGGCAATCGTCACCGGTGCCGCGTCGGGGCTCGGCGCGGCAACGGCCAAGACGCTGGCCGAGGCAGGCGCCAGGGTCGCAATATTCGACCGCGACGCGGAGAAAGGCGCCATTGTCGCCACTCAGATCGGCGGCCGGTTTTTCCCTTGCGATGTCGCCGATGCCGCAGGCGCCGAAGCCGCCATCGCCGATGCTATAGCCGTACTCGGCACGCCCTCGATCCTCGTCAATTGCGCCGGTATCGGGACGGCGGCCCGCATCGTCGGACGCGACGGCCCCATGCCGCTCGATGCGTTCGAGAGGGTAATCCGCGTCAACCTCGTCGGCAGCTTCAACATGATGCGGCTGGCCGCAGATGCCATGCAGCAGAACGAACCAGATGCCAACGGCCAGCGCGGCGTGGTGATTTCCACCGCCTCGGTCGCCGCCTTCGAAGGCCAGATCGGACAGGCGGCCTATGCGGCATCCAAGGGCGGCATCGTGTCCCTTACGCTCCCCGCAGCCCGCGAATTTGCACGCTTCGGCGTTCGGGTTCTTGCCATCGCGCCCGGGCTGTTCATGACACCATTGCTCGAGGAATTGCCCACCGAGGCCATCGACGCGCTGGGGCAATCCATCCCGAATCCCGCGCGGCTGGGCAAGCCCGAAGAGTTCGCCAATCTCGTTCTGGCGATGGTCGGCAATGATTATCTCAACGGCGAAGTCGTGCGGCTTGATGGTGCGCTGCGCATGGCGCCGAAATAGGACACGCCATGTTTTCCAACACAACGCGCATCGAAATCCAGTTCGGCGACTGCGACCCCGCGGGCATTGTCTATTATCCCAATTATTTCCGTTTCTTCGACAATGCGACCGCCGCGCTGCTCTCTGCCGCGTTCAAGATGCACAAGCGTCACTGGATCGCCCAGCATGGCATCGCCGGCATCCCGATGGTCGATACGGGCGCGAAATTTTCTCGACCTTCGCGGTTCGGCGATATCGTCGAAATCCGCTCGGAAATCATCGCGCTGGGGCGCTCGAGCTTTGGGGTTCGTCATACGCTCCACAACGAAGGCGAGATCGCTATTGAGGCGCACGAAAAGCGCGTATGGGTCGGTCGTGACCCGCGCGACGCCGAAAAGATCATATCCCTGCCGATACCCGATGAGGTGCGCGCCGTGCTTGGCGCACCCTCGACCACACCGTGAACAGCAATTCCGAAGGAACAAACATGGCCCAGGACAAAGATGTGCTCTCGATTGATGCCAAGGGCACGATTGTCCACCTGACCCTCAATCGGCCCGAAAAACGCAATGCGCTCAACGATGCGACTATCGCGGCTCTCGATGCGTTCTTTTCCGATGTTCCCGATACGGCGCGTGCCATCGTCATAAGCGGTGCGGGCGGTCACTTCTCATCGGGCCTTGATCTGTCCGAACAGGTGCGCCGCGAACCGCTCGGGGTGATGGCTCATTCGCGCAACTGGCACCGGGTGATGGAGGCCATTCAGTACGCGCGTGTGCCGGTGGTTGCCGCCTTGAATGGTGCGGTCATGGGCGGTGGGCTGGAGCTGGCCGCCGCCTGTCACGTGCGGGTCGCCGAAGACAGCGTGCAGTTTCGCATGCCCGAAGGGATGCGCGGCATTTTCGTCGGCGGTGGTGGCGCCGTCCGGATCGCAAAGCTCATCGGGCAAGACCGTCTGATGGAAATGATGCTGACCGGGCGTATCTATTCCGGCACCGAAGGCGAGCGGATTGGTCTTGCCCACTACGCGCTTTCCGAGGGAACTGCGCTCGACAAGGCGTTCGAATTGGCCGGGCGGATTGCCGAAAACTCGCCCACCATCAACCAGTTCATCATCCACGCTATCTCCCGGATTTCCACAATGCCGCCCGAAGCCGGGCTCTATGCGGAAAGCCTCGCCGCGGCGCTCAGCCAGACCGGGCCGGATGCGGAAGAGGGCCTCAATGCGTTTCTCGAAAAGCGCAAGCCGGTGTTTCGTTAGGAACGCCGGCGGCGGAATAAAATAACGGCTCTCCCTTGAATTTATGATGCAGTCAAAATATATCTTACTCCTAACTGAACAGGAGTTTGAAAATGCGTGAGCATGATTTTGGCAGACGCGGGTTCGGACCCGGCGGCCACTTTCCACACCATCGTGGCGGGCGGCGCGGACGGGTCTTTGATTCCGCTGAACTGCAATTGGTGGTGCTTGACCTCATCACCGGGCAATCGCGGCATGGCTATGAATTGATCCGCGAGATCGAGGCCTTGTCGGGCGGTCTTTATGCGCCGAGCCCCGGCATGATCTATCCAACGCTGTCGTTGCTGTTGGAAATGGGCCTGATCGAGGAAACCGGAGCCGATGGCGCGCGCAAGAGCTTTGCGATCACCGATGCCGGCCGGGCTCATCTGGCCGAAAACGAAAAGCCGCTTGCCGCCGCCCGCTCGCGGCTGGAAGCATTGGCCGAAGCCAAAGACCGCGCCGATCCGGCCCCGCTGCGACGCGCCATGGGCAATCTGCGCGAAGTGCTGGTGATTGCGTCGCGCAAGCCGGGGTTCGACGAGAAGAAAATTCTCGAGAGCGCGCGCCTTATCGACGAGTTGGCAGGAACCATCGAGCGCCTGTAAGACGGTTCGGCACTTGCGTGAGGCACATCCATGACGGTTACCGATCCGCGCGGCTTTCTGAGCGAATTGTTCGATTGCGCGGTTCGGGCCGCCGATCCGCGCGCTGCGATAGCGGCCCATCTGCCTGAACGCCCGCCGGGGCGCACCGTGGTGGTCGGCGCGGGCAAGGCGGCCAGCGCCATGGCCGCCGCCCTCGAAGCGCTCTGGGATGGCCCGCTGGAAGGGGTCGTCGTTGACCGGCACGGCGAAATCACCCCAACCCGGCACGTCAAGGTGCTCCAGGCGGCCCATCCGGTGCCTGATAATGCCGGTCTGGCCGGATCGAGGGCGCTGCTCGATGCAGTGCGCGGACTGACTGCAGACGATCTCGTCATTGCATTGATTTCCGGCGGTGGATCGTCGCTGTTGCCGATGCCGGGCGGCGGTCTGAGCCTTGAGGACGAGATTGCCGTCAATCGGGCCCTGCTCGATTCCGGAGCTCCAATCGGGGCGATGAATGTTGTGCGAAATCATATCTCGGCCATAAAGGGCGGGCGGCTGGCCAGGGCCGCGGCGCCGGCGCGGGTCGTTTCGCTGATCGTTTCCGATGTAGCGGGCGACGATCCCGCCAAAGTCGCCTCCGGCCCCACTGTGCCGAGTTGGTCCACACCCGACGATGCGCTTGATATCATTGCGCAATATGGCATGGACGTGCCTGAGACGGTTTTGGCGCATTTGCGCTCTCCCGCTGCCGCGACGCCATCGCCGGACGATCCCGACTTCGCCCGCAACAGCGTTTCAGTCATCGCATCGGCGCGCACAGCGCTCGAAGCAGCGGCGCTGAGGGCGCAGGAGAAAGGCGTTTCGGCCGTCATCCTGTCCGATGCCATCGAAGGGGAAGCGCGTGACGTTGCGCTTATGCATGGCGCCATGGCGCGCGAGATTGTTCGGTTCGGGCGGCCCTTTGTAAAACCCGTGGTGATGCTTTCAGGTGGCGAGACGACTGTCACTTTGGCGGGCGGATCCTACGGCAAGGGCGGCCGGAATACCGAGTTCCTCTTGGGATTTGCCAAAGCGATTGAAGGGGTCGATGGGGTCGATGCCCTGGCTGCCGACACCGACGGGATCGACGGGTCCGAGGACAATGCCGGGGCCTTTGCCGATGGCGCAAGTTTTGCGCGCATGCGCGCGGCGGGACTGGACCCCAATAAGGTGCTGTCGGGGCACGATGCCTGGAGCGGACTTGCGGCCATCGGAGATCTGTTCGTCACCGGCCCGACCGGAACGAACGTCAATGATTTCAGGGCGATACTTGTGCGTTAGAACTTGTTTGTCGTGCAGTCAGGAAAAGTCTTCAACTTTTCCTGACTGCACTCTAGCGACAAACCAGCCAACGAGTTCGGCTGTGTTTTTAAGGCCGAGCTGGCGCGTCATGCGGTAGCGATGAGTCTCGATGCTGCGCGGCGAAAGCCCCAGTTCGGCAGCGATTTCGGCGTTGGTCTTGCCCTGTGAGACAAGCGTCAGAATCTGGTTCTGGCGCGGTGTGAGGGCCTGTCTCTGGACATCGACCGGCCGTGGGATGGGGTCGAAGCAATAGACGGCGCGGGCGAAGGGATCGTTTAAAATCATGGACTTGCCACGTGCCCGGCACCAGAAGCGGGTGCCGTCGCGGTGCGCCATGATGCGCTCGTCGGCATAGGTGCGGCCGCCTGAAAAATTGGTGCGCCAGAGATCGCCCACCATCACGAAATCGGCGACGCCGGGATAGAGTATCTTGAAGCTCCGGTCGGCCAGTTCATCGGGCAAGTACCCGAAAAGACTGGCAAAAGCGGAGTTGACCTGCCGGATGATCCGGTGGGTCGCATAGACCATGGGGACCGGGAGGTCATCGAGGGCGAAGTGCGGGGTGGACTGATCCATGACGTATAAATACGTCTTTGGACGACCGATGTACACCCGGTACACTTGGCCCTCACGCCTAGAGCTCGTTCCGTCCCGATTGAATCGGGCCGGCCGCTCTAAGCCTATTCTGTCGCGAGATCGAACCGGAAAAGTCTGCAACTTTTCCTGATCTCGCTCTAATGGAGGAGACCATCATGGCGCCCCAAGTCCACATCGTTGCCGCGCGGCGCACGCCCATCGGTTCGCTGAACGGAAGTCTGTCGGCGCTTGCCGCGCACGAACTGGGCGCGGCGGCGGCAAAGGCGGCCATTGCCGATGCCGGGGTCTCTCCTGAGCACATCGAGGAAACCATCATGGGGCAGGTGCTGACCGCCGCTGTGGGCATGAACCCGGCGCGGCAGACGGCGCGGTTGGCCGGGTTGCCCGATGCCGCGACGGCGTTTGTGGTCAACCAGGTGTGCGGATCGGGACTTCGCGCCGTGGCGCTGGGCGCCCAGCAGATCGGGCTGGGCGATGCCAATGTTGTGCTGGCCGGCGGGCAGGAATCGATGAGCCGCGCGCCGCATGCCGCCTATCTGCGCTCGGGGACCAAGCTGGGCGATGTCAGCTTCATCGACACCGTGATGAGCGACGGGCTGACCGACGCTTTCGGGAAAATGCCCATGGGCGTGACCGCAGAAAACGTCGTGCGCCAATGCGGGCTGACCCGTGAGCAGCAGGATCAATTCGCCCTGCGGTCCCAGCAGCGGGCCTCGGCGGCGCAAAAGGACGGAAAGTTTGCCGATGAAATCGTGCCGGTCACAATCGCCGGTCGTAAGGGCGATACGGTGGTGAGTGAAGATGAGTTCATCCGCCACGATGCCAGCATCGAAAGCATGGAAAAGCTGCGCCCGGCCTTTGAAAAGGACGGCACGGTCACGGCGGCCAATTCCTCGGGGATAAACGACGGCGCCGCCGCGCTGATCCTGATGTCGGACGCGGCGCTCAAACAGCATGGCGCGACGTCTCTGGCGCGCATCGTAAGCTGGGCGACGGCGGGGGTCGATCCTAACGTCATGGGGTTGGGCCCCATTCCCGCCTCGCTTAAGGCGCTGGCCAAGGCAGGATGGAGCGTGGGCGACGTCGACCTTTGGGAGGCCAACGAGGCGTTCGCCGCGCAAAGCCTTGCGGTGGTCGGCGAACTCGGGGTGGACCCGGACAAGGTCAACGTCAATGGAGGCGCTATCGCCTTGGGCCATCCCATCGGGGCGTCAGGGGCGCGGGTTCTGGTGACGCTGCTGCACGAGATGGCCCGGCGCGACGTCAGACGCGGCGTCGCGACGTTGTGCATCGGTGGTGGCATGGGCATTGCGATGTGCGTCGAACGCTAACTGGGCGTGCAAGGAGGACTGAAATGGATCGAGCGCAGGACGCAGGGATCGGTGAAATCGTCTGGGAAGCCGATGCGGCGCGCAAGGAAGGTACCGCCCTCTGGCGGTTTGCCGAGGCAACGCGCCACGAGCACGGCGCCGATCCTTCAGACTATCCGGCGCTCCTCGACTGGTCGATCCGCGAACCAAACGCGTTTCATGAGGCGCTGTGGGATTTTCTGTCCATTGTCGGGGACAAGGGCGAAACCGCCTTTGTCGCGGGGACAAGCATTCGGGACGCAAAATTTTATCCCGGCGCGCGGCTCAACTATGCCGAAAACCTTCTGACCCGGCGCGACGAGGGCATGGCGATCATCGCGCATCGCGACGACGGCACGCGGCGCGAGATCAGCTGGCGCGCGCTTTACGATCGGGTGTCGCAGGTCGAGCAGGCACTGCGGGCCGAAGGGGTTTCCGAGGGCGACCGGGTGGGAGCCATCGTCACCCACGATATCGAAGCGATCGTCTTTTATCTCGCGACATCGGCCATCGGGGCCATCTGGTCGTCGTGTTCGCCCGATTTCGGCCCGGCCGGGGCCAGCGACAGGCTGGGGCAGATCGACCCAAAGGTGTTGGTTGCGGTGCCGGGCTATGGCTATGCGGGCAAAGCAATCGACGTTTCGGCCACAGTGCGAGCCGTTGCGGAGGCAACCAACGTCACGAGGATCGTGCTGCTCGGGGCGGTCCCTGAAGGCCTTACCGATCTGGGCTGCGTTTCGCTGGACGACTGGATCGCGCCGTTCTCCCCGCGCGACATCGCGTTCAACCGCATGGAATTTTCGGCGCCGTTGGTCATCCTGTATTCCTCAGGCACGACGGGCAAACCCAAATGTATCGTCCATTCGGGCGCCGGGCTTCTGATCCAGCACAAAAAGGAGTTGATGCTCCATTGCGACATCAAGCAAGACGAGCGGTTTTTCTATTTCACCACCTGCGGGTGGATGATGTGGAACTGGCAGGTGTCCGGGCTGGCGCTGGGGGCGACACTTGTCACCTATGACGGCAACCCGTTCTATCCTGAACCGGCGCGGCTGATCGATCTGATCGATCAGGACGAAATCGCCATTTTCGGGACCAGCGCCAAATATATCGATGCCTGCGCCAAGGCAGGGCTCAAGCCAAAAGAAACGCACCGGCTTTCCGCCTTACGGCTGATCCTATCGACCGGGTCGCCGCTGATCGCGCCAAGTTTCGATTACATCTATGCCGACTGGAAAACGGACCTCCATCTGGCTTCGATTTCGGGCGGGACCGACATCTGCGCCTGCTTTATCGGCGGCAATCCGCTGCTGCCCGTCCGGCGCGGTGAACTGCAATGCGCGCTGTTGGGCATGGACCTCGATACCCTCGACGATGAGGGGCAGCCGGTATCGGGGTTGCCGGGCGAATTTGTGTGCCGCAATGCGCACCTGTCGATGCCGGTTTCGTTCTGGGGCGATGCTGACGGGTCGCGCTATCGCGATGCCTACTTCTCCCGCTTTGATGGCGTGTGGGCGCATGGCGATTTCGTCGAAAAGCGGCCCTCGGGCGGCTTCATCATCCACGGGCGTTCCGACACCACGCTCAATCCCGGCGGCGTGCGGATCGGGACGGCGGAGATCTACCGGCAGGTGGAAACCATTTCGGCCGTTGAAGAGGTCATTGCCGTGGGCCAGGACATAGATGGCGACCAGCGGGTGATTTTGTTCGTAAAGTTGCGCCCCGGCCATGCGCTCGATGCGGCGCTCGAAAAGGACATCAGAACCCGCATCCGGTCCGGCGCCAGCCCGCGCCACGTCCCGGCCAGGATCATCGCCGTCACGGCGATCCCAAGGACGCGTTCGGGCAAGATCTCCGAGATCGCCGTGCGCGACGTGATCCACGGCCGACCGGTCAAAAACACCACGGCGCTCGCCAACCCCGAGGCGCTGGAGTTGTACCGGGGTCTTGAGGCGTTGCGGGACTAGCTGGCGGTTTTGGGGTGGATGGGGGGTCGATTGTTAGCGCTCAAGGCTTCCTCACCCGTCTGGCTGCGCCATCCGACCTCTCCCCCAAGGGAGAGGTAAGAAATGTCGCAAACGCCAAGTTCACCTCTCCCTCAGGGGGAGAGGTCGGCGCGAAGCGACGGGTGAGGGGGCCTTGAGCGGCGATGGTCGCGGCACCCCGCCTCAACCGCCCCCGCGTGCCCAGGGCTCCAGCACTTCGCGGGCGGCGGTGCGACCTTTGTCCGTGAGGAGCAGGCTTTCGCCCGACCGGGTGACGAAACCGTCCGAGAGGGATTTTGCGAGGATGGCGTCCGATTTCGCCCGGCTCCAATGGAGGTGCTCGCGCAGGGCGGCGGTGACGTTTTCCTCTTTGGCTTCCGGGTCGTTCTCGTGGTTGAACAGATGGACGGCCAGGGTGCGTGCTGCGTTTTCGGCGACCCGTGCGCGGCGGCGCGCGTCCTGGGCGATCAGGCCGTAGCGCGGGCCGAAGGCGAGGGCGGCGACAAAACAGGCGCCGGTCATCATGGCCATCATGCCGCCGATGGACACGTTGAACCACACGGCCAGCCAGTAGCCGGTAACCGAGGACACGATGGCGATGGCCGCGCCAAAAGCCAGCATGAGTGAGAGCCGGTCAGTCAAGAGATAGGCGGCGGAGGGCGGCACAATCACGAAGGCAATGAAGAGGATGGCGCCCACGGAATCGAACGCCGCGACCGCCGTGCCCGAGAGCAGCGCCAGAAGCGCGTAGGACAGCAGCACGGGGGCAAAGCCCAGCGCCTTGGCCAGCGCTGCATCGAAGGTCGCGAGCTTTAGTTCCTTGAACAGCAAGGTGACGAAGGCGAGGTTGAGCAGCGCCATCACGCCCATCCACACGACAGCCTGGGGCACGAGATAGCCGCCGATTTCGTAGGTATCGAGCCAGACAAAACCGATTTCGCCCAACAGCACAGTGTGCTGGTCGATATGGACGTCGCGGGCATAGATGTTGATGAGCAGCACGCCGATGGAAAACAGCGCCGGAAAGACCAGCCCGATGGCTGCGTCGGCCTTTACGCGCCGGGTGGCCGTCAACAGCTCGGTCAGCGCCACGGTCAAAAGCCCGGTCAGCGCCGCGCCGATGATCTGGATGGGGCCGCTGGCTTGCCCGGTCAGCATCCAGACAACGATAATGCCGAAGACGATGGAATGGGAAATGGCGTCCGAAAGCATCGACGCGCCGCGCAGGATGAGGAAGGTACCGAGCAGGGACGCGGCGATCCCGACCAGCGCGCCGGTGAGCATGATCATGGCGTCGGGGGAATCAAAGAAGGCGGACAGCATGGCGGTCATTGGCCGGTCCCCTCAAGATTGGCGCGAGCCTCGGCAATGCCGGTTTCGGTTAATGTCCAGTGGGGCGTGGGCTCGGGATGGTGCCGGGTGGCGGCGATCAGCCCCCGCGACTGCAGTCGCTTGAGCGCGGAGGCCGTGCCGGTGCCGTGATAGGCGTCGAGCATTGTCTGCTCGGCCGGATATGCTGGGTCGTTGTGTTCGGCGGCGAGGCGATAGAGCGTTGCCAGAACGCGGCGGCCGCGCAGGCTCTTGCTGTTTTCGCGCTGGCGCAACAGGGCGGGCAGCAGCCCGCGTTCGGGGGCGAAAACCAGCGAGATGATCACGATGGCCGATACGGCGAGGACGATCAGCGGGCCGGTGGCCAGCCCCCTGCCGGTGGCGCTGATCAGGGCGCCGAACACCCCGGAGATCATGCCGAACAGCGCGGCGAGGCCGACCATTGTGCCCAGCCGGTTTGTCCATTGCCGGGCCGCCACGGCGGGGGCGATGATCATCGCGGCCATCAAAACGACGCCGACCATTTGCAGCCCGATGACGACCGCCAAGGCAATCATCGTCGTGAGCCCCGCTTCCAGCGCGAGGACCGGCAGGCCCAGCGTCCGGGCATAGCTCGGATCGAAGGTGATGAGCTTGAACTCTTTCCAGAACAGAATGACCAGCCCCAGCGCGACAAGGGCGATGGCGCCCATGACGTAAAGATCGGAGCGCAGGATGGCGGCCGCCTGCCCGAACAGGAAGGATTCGAGCCCGCCCTGCGCGGCATTGCCGCCGTTCTGGATGAAGGTCAAAAGCACGATGCCCAGCGCGAAAAAGATCGAGAGCACGATGCCCAGGCTGGCATCGGTTTTGAGCCGTGTGGTGCGGGTCAGCGCGAGGACGATCAGCGCGGCCAGCGCGCCGGTGACCAGAGCGCCGACCAGAATGGCCGGCAGGCTGCGCGTCCCGGCAATGAGGAACCCCAGACAGATGCCGGGCAGGGCGGCATGCGAGAGCGTATCGCCCAGCAGCGACTGCCGCCGCAGCACAGCGAAACTGCCCAAAACGCCCGAGACGATGCCGAGCAGGGCGGCGCCGATCAGAACGTTCTGGATTGTGTAATCGGAGAGCAGCGCGAACATGGTCAGGCGGTGGCCCCGAGCGTGGCGTCGCGGTCGATCAGGGCAATCTGGCCGCCATAGGCCTTGCGCAGATTTTCCGAGGTATAGACGTTCGATACCGGGCCCTGCGCGATGACGCGGACGTTGAGGATGACCATCCAGTCGAAATAATCGCGCACAGTCTGCAGATCGTGATGGACGACGATCACCGTCTTGCCCGCGTCGCGCAGCGCGTGGAGGATTTTGACGATCGCCCGCTCGGTGGTGGCGTCCACCCCGGCCATGGGCTCGTCGAGGAAATAAACATCGGCATTCTGAACCAGGGCGCGGGCGATAAACACGCGCTGCTGCTGGCCGCCGGAAAGCTGGCTGATCTGGCGGTCGGCGAAATCTTCCATGCCGACACGGGTGAGCGCTGCGAGGGCTCGGTCGCGGTCAGCCCGGCCGGGGCGGCGCAGCCAGCCGAGCTGGCCGTAGAGCCCCATGGTCACCACATCGAGCGCGGTGGTGGGGAAATCCCAATCGACGCTGGAGCGCTGGGGGACATAGCCGACCTTGCGCCGCTGGTCGGCATAGGGGCGGCCGTGGATTGTGACGTGGCCGGCGGTGGGTTTGACCAGATCGAGGATCGATTTGATCAGCGTGGATTTGCCGGCCCCATTGGGGCCGACGATTGCCGCCATGACGCCGGGCGGGATATCGAAATCGATATCCCAAAGCACCGGCTTTGACTGATAGGAGACCGTGAGATCCTCCACATGCACGGCAAGGCCGGGTTCGTGGAGGTCGGAGGTCACTGGATCGACCATTGAGCAGCCCAATCTGCAAGTGCGGGGGGAAGGGGGGCGGGGGTGCCGCCGAGCGCGGTGGCGATGGCGGCGGTGTTGGCATGGATCATGCCGATATAGTTTCCGCCTGCGGTGGCGGGGTCGCCCATGGCGTCCGAGAACAACTCGCCGCCGATTTCGACCGGCTGGCCGGCCTGGTTGGCGGCCTCGATCACCGCCTGGATGGTGCGCGGGTTGATCGTCGATTCCACGAAGATGGCGGGCACTTCCCGCTCGACGATCAGATCGGCGGTTTGGCGGATATCGGCGATTGCCGCTTCGGACTGGGTGGAAATCCCCTGGATGCCCGCCACCTCGATATCGTAGGCGCGGCCGTAATAGGCGAAGGCGTCGTGGGCGGTCACGAGAATTCGCTGGGTTTGGGGGATCGAGGCGATGGTCTGACGCGTCCAGTCGTTGAGCGCTGCAAGCTGGGCCTCGTAGGCTTGGGCATTGGCCGCTATGTCCGCCGCGCAATCGGGCGCACTTTCCGACAACTGGGCTGCCATGACCGGCACGATGCGCGCCCAGAGCGAAACATCCATCCACAGATGCGGATCGACGCCATAGGCGTCGTCGGTGGTGATCAGATCGTCACGCGCGATGCCCGCTTCGGAAACGGCCAGGGTCGGCACGCGCTCGGCGTAGCGGGCAAAGACATCGCCAAGCTGACCTTCAAGGCCATAGCCGGAATAAAGGATCAGATCGGCGCCGTTGAGCGTCTGCACGTCCTGTGCGGTGGCCTGATAGAGGTGCGGGTCGATGCCCGGCCCCATCATTGTGTCAACAGCGATGCAGTCGCCGCCCAGGATCTGGGCGATATCGCCGATCATGCCCACAGTGGCAACGACGGAAACCGGCTCCTGAGCCGTGGCCCCAAGGGGCGCGAGGGACAAGCTGGCGGCGGTGGCGAGGAGGATGGATCGGGAAAGCATGGGAACCATTATTGCACGTTGGAGGGAATATGCAATTGAATATGACAATCATTTGCAAAAAGTCAATTGCAAATGCGAATGATTTGCAAAAATGATGGCGTGGACGGGTTGGAGAGCTGCCAAGGGGAGGGGAGGTGCCAAGGGGAGGGGAGCGGGGCGGGGATAGTTTTGTGGCGCTATCTGGTCTCCAGCGTGGCAAAGGACCGCTCCCGCTGGGATGATGAGAGGGGTAACAGCGCTGCCGGAGCCGGTCGGGCCGGCGCATTGCGCAGGATTTGCCTGTTTGTCTTCTGGCAGTGTGGGTATGGTTTTGATGCTGGAGACAATTGCGATGACCAAGAACCAGACCCAGGCGGGCTATATCGATCGACTGAACCGGGTCGACGATTATGTCTTTGCCCATCTCGAGGACGAGATTTCGTTTGATCGGCTGGCCGAGATTGCCTGTCTGTCACCCTATCACTGGAGCCGGATCTATTCGGCAATGCGCGGCGAAACGATTGTCGCGACCGTACGTCGTCTGAGGCTGCAGCGTGCCGCAGACCGGCTGGCCAATTCCAGCGCCGACATCAAACACATTGCCGAACGGGCGGGGTATGGCTCGACCGAAACGTTTGGCCGGGCCTTCAAGGACGCGTTCAATATGAGCCCGGCGGCCTATCGCGAAGCAGGGTCGC
This sequence comes from Rhizobiales bacterium UBA1912, assembly GCA_002337455.1. Taxonomy (GTDB): domain Bacteria; phylum Pseudomonadota; class Alphaproteobacteria; order Rhizobiales; family Devosiaceae; genus Pelagibacterium. Next base: position 149,745 of record DDGC01000028.1, read on the forward strand.
ACGCGGCGTTCAGCAACGCCAATTCGGCGGCGGACGGTGATGGATTTCCCGTAACGCTGGTCACGCTTTCCGAGCGGCGCTGCGCCGGTATCGATCATACCGGAAGCTATATGGAGATCGATCACGCCATGGGGCGGCTCTATTCCGAACTTGCTGTACGGCAGGCTGTGCCTGACGCGCCCGAAATGATCGGCGTGTTCTTCGACGATCCCGATCTCGGCCCCGAGGAGGCGCTGCGCTCGCGTGCCTGCCTTCCGGTTGCCGAGGGCGTGGCCATCGATGCGCCGATGGTGCAGACCAATCTGCGGGGCGGGCTTTATGCGCGGCTGAGCTATACCGGCCCCTATGCCGATATGCGCGGCGCGTATCGCTGGCTGCTGGGCACCTGGTTGCCCGGGTCCGGGCACGAGCCCGATGATGCTCCGATCTTTGAGGCCTATCTCAACGATCCGCGCGTAGTGCCGCAAAGCCAGTTGCGGACCGATATCCACCTGCCTTTGAGAGGCATGCCGTGAGCGTGCCGCCGGTGCCGTCCGATGTTGCGCAGGCGCTGTCGCGTCATCCGGCGGGCATCCAGGAGCAATTGCTCGATATCCGCCAGATGATCTTCGCGACAGCATCGGCAACCGAAGGCGTGGGACCTTTGACCGAAACCCTCAAATGGGGCGAGCCGGCTTATCTGACCGAAAAGAGCAGGTCGGGCACGACGATCCGGCTGGGCGTATCGAAACTAGCGCCCGACAGGCCCGCGATATTCCTCAATTGCCGGACAAATCTGATCGAAAATTTCAAGGCCCATTTCGCCGACGCCTTCGCCTTCGAGGGCAACCGGGCCCTCATCATTCCGGCTTCGGCCCGGCCGGCGGATACGCCGATTGCCCTATGCCTGCGCATGGCGCTGACTTACCATCGTCGCGGCAAAGACCAGAACTGAAAAGGATGAACCATGGAGATCATCAGGGCAGGCTCGACGGCGTCGGGGAAGGGGCCGGGAGACTGGTTTACCGGAGCGGTGCGGATCGATCCGCTTTTCAATCGCTTTGATTCCGAGCGTGTGCAGGGCGCAGCAGTGACGTTCGAGCCGGGTGCGCGGACGGCCTGGCATACGCACCCTCTGGGCCAGACGCTTGTCGTCACCTCTGGTGCTGGCCGGGTGCAGCGTTGGGATGGTCCGATCGAGGAGATACGGCCCGGTGATGTCGTGTGGTTTGCGCCGGGGGAAAAGCACTGGCATGGCGCGGCTCCCGATACGGCGATGACGCACATCGCCGTGCAGGAGGTGCAGGATGGCCGGGCGGTTGACTGGTTGGAGAAGGTTTCCGACGACCAGTACGGAGCCTAGGCATAGGAGGGGTCTCAGGACCGATCGCCATTTGAATAGGCACGGCCCCGCGAAACTCACTGGATTGTCACCCCGGGGCTCGACCCGGGGTCCAGTACACTCCAAGCTCAAGATAGAACAGCCGAGTCTGCCGCCTAAGGGCGGATCAAATGCCGGTCCCAGGGCTAAGGGACGTTGAACCTTTCCCTGAGCCACACCGCCCCATCGTCCAGCGCTTTTGCGGCCAGCGCCGAGATCGATACCGCCTCGAGGAACGAGTGGACCGAGCCGGGGTAAAGGCCGCCCGAGACCGGGATTTGTGCGGCTTCGAGCTCTGATTTCATCGCGAGGTTTTCGTCGCGGAGCACGTCGAGGTCGGTGATGGTCATGAAAGTCGGGGGCAGGCCCGCAAGGTCGGCCAGAATGGGGCTGACGAAAGGGTCGGCGCGCTGGGACCGCTCGCGGACATAGTTGGACCACAGGGTTTCCATTTCCGAGGCGCCCAGAAGATAGCGGCCATCGGCGAACAGCTTGTAGCTTTCGGTTTCCATACGCGCATCGAAGGCGCCGTAATTGAGCACAAGGCCACAGAGCGCATCGCCATAATCGCTGTCGCGCAGGGTGAGCGCCGTGGCCAGCGCGAGATTGGCCCCGGCTGAATCCCCGCCAATGGCCAGCCTGGTGGGATCGATGCCCCATTCCTCGCCGCGATTGGCCACAAGCCGCACCAGATCGGCCAGAAGAGTGAGCTGGTTTGGAAACCGGGTTTCCGGGGCCAGCGGATATTCGATGCCGATCACGGCGATACCGGCGCGGGCTGCGTATTCGCGCATCAGTCGGTCATGGGTATCAAGGCTGAAAAAGGTCCAGCCGCCGCCATGCAGATAGATCAGCGCGGGGAGCGGGCCGGGGCCGGGAACATGGATGCGGGCGCGCAACTGGCCGATGACCCGGTTGGCCGAGCGGTGGAGGACCGGGCCGCCTTCGGCCCAGGGCGCGCGCACCGCTGCGGCAACCTTGCGCTGGGTGGCGATATCGAGCGTTGGGAAGGGAGGGAAGTGGCTGTAGGCGGTGGTTATGCCATCGATAAAGGCAATAAGCTCAGGATCGAGCCCTTCGGCGAGCCGGGGGTCGGAAGTGAAACCGTTCTGCATAAAATCATACTATAAAAAGGCTAGGCAAAAATCCTTCTATAGAGCGCGCATCTTAAGTCGGGATTGTTTCAATCGGTTCAATTGTATGGGCGTGTTGGGCCGTGCGACGATTTCGCGTATCGTCGCGGCAAGGGTGGTGGTTCTATGGCATTGCTGCGGAAAGGGCCGGGGTAATGAGCAGGCAGGATATCCACAATTCGCAAACGCCCGTGCTGTGCCGCAATTGCGAGGTGCGCCATCGCGGGCTGTGCGGCGTGCTCGAACCCGAACAATTGCTGGAGCTTTCAAGACACACCCGCGTTGTGCGCCAGGGGGCGGGAAGCGAACTGATCGCCGACGACACCGACGTCACGAGCTACGCCAATGTGATGACCGGCGTCGTCAAGCTCACAAAAATGCTCGAGGATGGACGCCAGCAGGTCGTGGGGCTGCAGTTTGCGCCGGATTTTCTGGGCCGGCTCTATGGCAAGCAGAGCCGCTTGTCGGCCGAGGCCGCCTCGGATGTTGACTTGTGCCGGATCCCCAAAAGTGCGTTGGAAGCGATCATGGCGGCCAATCCGGCGCTCGAGCACCGGCTGCATGAGCAGACGCTGCGCGAACTCGACGAGGCGCGCGACTGGATGGTCACGCTGGGGCGCAAGACGGCGGGCGAGAAGGTCGCCAGTTTTCTCTTTCTCATCGCCACCCATATCGATCCTGTGGCCCAGATCCAGCGCGAGCTGGGCGAACGCGGCGATGCGGAATTCGATCTGCCGCTGAGCCGGGCCGACATCGCCGATTTTCTCGGGCTGACCATCGAGACCGTGTCTCGGCAGATCACCAAGCTGCGCAAAGCGGGAGTGATTGCCGTCGAGAACAACCGCAAATTCATCATTCCTGATCTGGGTCGGCTCGAGGCTCATTGCGGCTAACCGATTTCGCGCAAGCGCCCGCCGGTGAGAACAAGCTTCTTAAACGGCGTCGCTTCGGGAAGGCTGGCGTGGGTGGCCAGCAACACGGTGCGGCCAGCCAGCGCATCGGGGAAATCGGCGAAGAGGGCCAACTCGGTCTCCCGGTCGAGCCCGGCGGTGGGTTCATCGAGCAGCACGATCGAGGCAGGCGCGAGAAGGGTACGGGCAAGGCACAGGCGCCGGGCCTGTCCGGCCGAAAGCGTGGCGCCGGTTTCGCCAACGATGGTATCGAGGCCCTTTGGCAGGGCGCGGATCGTGGTTTCGAGCCGGGCGGTTCCCAGCGCAGCGTACAGATCGGCGTCTGTTGCCCCGGGCCTGGCGATCAGCAGATTATTGCGGACGGTATCGAGAAAGATCGGGCTGTCCTGGCTGAGCAGGGCGACATGGGCGTGCAGGTCAGCCTGGGCGATATCGCGGATATCGATGCCATCGATGTGGATGGCGCCGGCTTGGGGATCATGGAGGCGCAGCATCAGGTGCAAAAGGCTCGATTTGCCCACCCCGCTCAGGCCCGAGATCGCGATATGCTCGCCCGGTGCGACGGTGAGGGAGAGGTTGCAGAGCAACGGTTCGGCGTTGGGATAGGCGAAGGTGATGGCGTCGAATGCGATGGCTCCCGCTGCCGGGCAGGCCACCGGACGGGCCGGGTCGCTTATGGCGATGGGGGCGGTGGCGATCTGGTGCAGGCGTTCGGCAGACGCCAGCGAAGCGCCGAGCTTGCCGATGGACCGGACGATGACCGCCGTCGCCTCGAAACTGCCGAGCGCCGCAAAGATGAGGCCGGCAAGGACCGGGCCGTCCATGGTTCCCGCTTCGACGGCATTTAGACCGACAAACACGATGGCCAGCAGCGCGAGGCCGGTAACGGCCTGCACGGCGCCCGCGGCGACGGTCGTGGTCAGTCCCTGACGGTTGCGCAGGCGGGCGAGGGCGTTGCTCGCGGCATCGAAGCGGGCCGCGACAAAGCCGGTCTGGCCGAAGGCAACCAGATCGTCGTGACCGGCGATGGCGTCGAGCACATGGGCGCGCAGGGTGGCGGCGGCTTCGACGGCATCGCGGCCCAGCGCCTTGGTGGCGCGGGCGAGGATGGCGGGGATGACGATAACGCTTGTGACGATGGCGCCGAGATAAATCCATGCGGCTTCGGGCAGGATGGCAAACAGCACCGCCGACACCGCGCCGCCCAGCACCAGCGCCGCGAGGAACGGGCCGATGGCGAGGAGGAAGATTGTATCGAGCGCATCGATATCGGCTGTCATGCGCGTGACCAGATCGCCGTGGCGCAGGGAGCGGTCGGCCAGCGGCAGGCGCGGGAACAGCGCGGCGAACAGCCAGCGGCGCAGATCGGACAACAGCGTGAGGGTGGCGTTGTGGCCAACAAGCTTTTCGAAGTAGCGCGACAGGATGCGGATGAAGGAAAAGCCGCGCACCATGGCCGAGGGGGCAAAGAGGTTGAACGAAACGCCGAGCGCGGTCAGCGCGGTGGCGGTCAGAAACCACCCCGAAACGCCGAGCAGGGCGGTTCCGGCGGCCAGCGTCACAAGTGACAGCAGCAACGCGAGGGCCAGCCGTCTGGCGTGCGGCTTGAACAGCGGCGCGAAAAACAGCAACGATTTCATGCGCGATCCTCCCGCTTGGCTGTGGCGGGCCTGGCACGGTGCGGCGTTGGCAGCAGCTTGCCACCGGCCATGCGCAGCACGGCATCGGCGCGGGCGGCGACGGTGGCGGAGTGGGTGAGAATAATCAGCGTGCGACCCTCGGCGAAGGCGAAAACCTGATCGAGAAGTTGCGCTTCGGTCTCGGGGTCGAGATGGGCGGTCGGTTCATCGAGGATGATCAGTGCGGGCGCGGTCAAGAACAGCCGGGCCAGCCCGATGCGCTGGATCTGGCCGCCCGAAAGCCCGTATCCGCCTTCACCGACCAGCGTATCGAGGCCGTCGGGGAGGCTGGCTGTGAACTGGGTCGCCAGCGCACGGTCGGCGGCCGATGTGATTGAAGCGCGGTCGGCCAGCGGGTCGGCAAAGCCGATGTTTTCGGCAATGGTGCCGGTAAAGATGCGCGGCTTTTGGGCGATCAGGGCGAGGGCGCCGCGCAGCTCGGGTTCGGGCCATTCCGATAGCGGGCGGTCATCGAGCGTTATGGTGCCCTCGAACGGGGTCAGCCGGGCGATCGCGCGGGCGAGGGTGGATTTGCCAATGCCGCTCGGACCCATGATGGCCAGGGTCTTTCCCGGCGCAAGATCGAGGTCGAGACCATCGAGGATGGTAGCGCCAGTGGCGGTCTTGACGGTGAGACCCTCTATGGCGAGCCGGGCGGCGGGTTTGCTCGCGGTGGCAGGCGGCGTCATGTCGGCGCTGCGCAGATTGTCGGGGTCGGCGACCAGATTTTCAATTTCGGCCAGCGCCGAGCGGGCGGTGGCGCGGTCGTGGTAGTGGGCGGCGAGCTGGCGCAGGGGGGCATAGACTTCCGGCGCCATGATAAGCGCGAACAGCCCGGCGCTCAACGTCAGCCCGGGGTTGATGCCGAGAAAACCCAGATAGGTGAGCCCCACATAAAGCGCGACACCGGCAACGCCCAGCGCCGCGAAAAATTCGAGGATGGCCGAGGACAGAAAGGCGATGCGGAGCACGGCATTGGTGCGGCGGCGCAGCGCCTCGCTTGCGGCGTGGACATCGTTTATGGCGTCGGCCTCGCGCCCGAACAGTTTGAGCGTCAACAGCCCGCGCAGCCGGTCGGCGAAGTGCGCCGAAAGGCGCGACAGTGCATTGGCCTGCCTGTCGGTTGCGGCCTGGGCGCCCCAACCGGCCAGCGCCATAAAGACCGGGATCAGGGGCGCCGTGAACAGGAACAGCAGCGCCACGACCCAGTCGATGGGGAACAGGACGACGGCAAAGGCCACCGGCAGGATGGCAGCGGCGATCATGGCCGGGAGATAACGGGCGAAGAAATTTTCCAGCCCGTCGACCTGATCGATCAGCGCCGCGGCCACGGCACCCGAGGCTGGCTTGAGCCCCAGCGCGTGACGCTGCGCCAGAAGGTGGGAGAACAACCGGTCGCGCAGGGACTTCTTGATCGCTTCGGCGCCCATGGTGCCGGCCTGTTCGCCGATCATGCCCAGAACAGCGCGGGCGATGATGATGGCGGCCATGGTCGCGACAAGGCTCAAGACCGCCCAAAGCGATTCACCGCCCTCAATGGTGCGGCCCAGCGTCTGGGCCAAAAGCCAGGCATAGATCACCAACAGCACGCCCGAGACGAGCGGGGCGGCGATGGCGAGGGTCAGCGCGTGCCCGCCCAGCGCCCGCAGACCCATGAGTTTGCGTGCGCTCGTTGCAGGTGCAATCGTGTCAGATGGTGAGGCCATGGGCGTACCATACTCGAAAGTAAAGGACGCTGGATGCGATATCCCGCCGCGCGTCGCCTTGATCCAGGTCAAAGCGGCCAAAGGGTGTTAAAGTGTAGGCGTTTAGGCAGTCGCCATCCGCCAGATAAGGCGCTCGATCTGCGGATGGCATCCAACGGTTTAGGGGCATACCTATGATCGACGAAGTCGTCGTAAACCTGTCGCGGTTGCAATTTGCCGCGACCGCTCTCTATCACTTCCTGTTCGTACCGCTGACGCTGGGGCTCTCTTTCATGATGGCGATCATGGAGAGCACCTATGTGATGACGGGCCGCGAGATCTGGCGAAAGATGACGCTGTTCTGGGGCACGTTGTTCGGCATCAATTTCGCCATGGGCGTTGCCACCGGCATCGTCATGGAATTCCAGTTCGGGATGAACTGGTCCTATTACAGTCACTACGTGGGTGACGTGTTCGGCGCGCCGCTGGCCATCGAAGGGCTTATGGCTTTCTTTCTGGAAGCCACCTTCATCGGGCTGTTCTTTTTCGGCTGGGACCGGCTCTCCAAGGTCGGCCATCTGGTCGTTACCTGGCTTGTGGCGCTCGGCGCCAATTTCTCGGCGCTGTGGATCCTGATCGCCAATGGCTGGATGCAGTATCCGGTGGGCGCGGCGTTCAATCCCGACACCATGCGCATGGAAGTGACCGACTTCATGGCCGTGCTGTTCAACCCCGTCGCCCAGGCCAAATTCGTGCACACGGTTTCGGCGGGCTATGTCACGGGCGCGGTTTTCGTCTTTGGCGTCAGCGCCTTGTTCTTGCTTAAGGGCAAGCATATCGAACTGGCCAGGCGCTCGATGGTGGTCGCTGCCAGTTTCGGGCTGGCCTCGGCGCTCTCGGTGGTCGTTCTGGGCGACGAGAGCGGGTATGTGGCGACCGAGCACCAGAAAATGAAGATCGCGGCAATGGAGGCGATGTATCACACAGAGCCTGCCCCGGCCGGGTTGAACCTTGTGGCGTTCCCGCTGCCCAATGGCGAAATCTTTGAAATCAAGGTGCCCTGGGTTCTCGGACTTATCACGACGCGCAGCTTCGATACCGAACTTCCCGGCATCGACGAGCTTGTCGAAGGCGCCGAAACGCGGATCGAAAACGGGATTCAGGCCTATGAGGCCGTGGCGGTGCTCGAAGAGGACCGGCAGAATGCCGAAGCGCGCGCGGTAATTTCGGAAACCTGGCCCGATCTGGGCTACGCCCTGCTGTTGAAGCGCTATCGCGTCGATATCGAAAACGCCACGCCAGAGGAAATTTCCATGGCTGCGGCCGATACGGTCCCGGCGGTCTGGCCGCTGTTCTGGACTTTCCGGCTGATGGTGGGCATTGGGTTCTTCTTTATCGCCTTTTTTGCCTTTTCCTTCTGGAAGGCATCGCGCGGCACGCTGGATACACACCGCTGGTTCCTGTGGGGCGCCGTGGGCGTCATGCCGCTGCCCTGGCTCGCCGCGGAAGCAGGCTGGATCATCGCCGAATTCGGCCGACAGCCCTGGGCCATCGAGGGGGTTCTGCCCACCTTCTATGCGGCCTCGGGCCTTTCTGTCCTCGATCTTTCGATCAGCCTGACGTTTTACGTCACGCTCTATACGATCCTCGCGATCATCATGGTGATCCTGATGGTCAAGGCGATCCAGGCCGGACCCAAGGACTACGTGGCGCTGCTCAATGGCGAGGCCGATCCCATGGAAACGCCCGAGCCAAAATCTGACACCCCGCAATCGCCCGAAGGCTATGGCGACGACAGCTCAGGCGGCAAGCCCGCCCCAGCCGAATAAGGAGAGCGAAAATGGATTTCATTCCAATCGATTATGACACGCTGCGCCTTATCTGGTGGGCATTGCTGGGGGTCCTTCTCATTGGCTTTGCCATCATGGGGGGCATGGACCTGGGCATGGGGGCGCTGTTGCCCGTCGTCGCCCGCACCGACGAGGAGCGTCGCGTGATGCTCAACCTGCAAGGCCCGACATGGGAGGGCAATCAGGTGTGGCTGGTGCTGGGGGGCGGCGCGATCTTTGCCGCTTTCCCGCCGCTCTATGCGGTGAGCTTTTCGGGCTTTTACCTGGCGATGATCGTCATTCTGTTCGCTCTGATCCTGCGCCCCGTCGGCTTCAAATACCGCGGCAAGATCACCGATCCGCGCTGGCGCAGCGTCTGGGATTGGGCGCTGTTTATCGGTGGGTTCGTCCCCGCGCTGATTTTCGGAGTCGCTGTGGGCAATGCCCTGCTCGGTGCGCCGTTCGATCTCGACAACACCCTGCGGCCTTCCTATCTGGGCAATTTCTTCGGCCTCTTGTCGCCGTTCGCGCTTCTGTGCGGGCTGGTCAGCCTTTCCATGCTGGTGGTGATGGGCGCGAGCGTCCTTGCTGCACGCACCGAGGGAGCGCTCGCCGAACGCTCAGCGCAATACGGTCAGTGGGCGGCGCTCGCGGCCATCGTGCTGTTTGGCTTGGCGGGCCTGTGGATCGCCTTCGGGATCGAAGGCTACGTCATCACCAGTGCCTTGGTGACCGACCAGCCGTCGAACCCGCTGGCCAAGACAGTGGCGCGGGAGGTCGGTGGCTGGATGGCCAATTATTATGCCCATCCCTGGACGATCATTGCCCCGGCGCTCGGCTTTGCCGGCATGGCGGGAGCGGCCTTCGGCATCAAGGCCCGACCGGGTGCGCTGACCATCGTTTCGGCGGCGCTCGGCGTGTTCGGGATCGTCGCGACAGCGGGGCTTTCGATGTTCCCGTTCCTTCTGCCCTCCTCGCACAATCCCGTGGCGAGCCTCACGGTTTGGGACGCGACATCGAGCCATCTGACCCTGTTCATCATGCTCATTGTCACGGCGTTCTTCATGCCGATCATCCTTGCCTACACAAGCTGGGTGTACAAGGTGATGAGCGGGCCGGTGACCAGCAAGAGCCTCGGCAAAAACCCCAACGCCTACTGAGAGGAACAGCCTATGTGGTATTTTTCATGGATTTTGGGCGTCGGACTGGCCTGCGCCTTCGCTATTCTCAACGCCATGTGGTTCGAAATGCGCGAGGACCGGCGGGAACTGCGGGACAAGTCGTGAGCCTGCAGCCGGCAGGTTAATCGTAACGATCGTAGGTCCCACTGATCGCTGCCCCGGCGAAAGCCGGGGTCCAGCAGCATGGACCGAAACACCGGCACTTTTGGTGGGGGGCCATGGATCCCGGCTTTCGCCGGGAAAGCGCGGGGTGGGAAGCGGCGCGTATGCCCTTCGAACGCTCCAGATCTTTGCCTTTACCGCGCCACCGGGACCGGCGTCATCTGCGCCTTCGAACCCAGAATGTGCTCGCGCATCAGGGTTTCGGCCCTCGTGCCATCGGCCTGCAGCAGGGCCGTGACGATCATTTCATGTTCCTGGTAAGACCGCGCCAGCCGGACCGGATAGGCGAACAAATCGGCGCGAAATGGCGTCAGCCGCGAACGCGACAAGGCCGTCATTTCGCTCAATTGCGGATTGTGGGCCGCTGCCTGCACCTTTGCATGAAATAGCGTGTCGTAAGCGCCATAGGCGTCGGTACGCCCGAGACGGACCATTTCGGCGGCGCCGAGATGATCGGCTTCGAGGCTGCGGCGCTCGGGGCTGGTCATGCGTTCGGCGGCCAGCCGGGCGCAGGCCGCTTCAAGCTCGGCCATCACCTCGATGAGATTGGCAAGATGTTCGGGGCTCAATTGCGCCACCACGGCGCCCCGGTTGGGGCGGCGCGAAACCAGCCCCATGGCCGCAAGCTGGCTCAGCGCCTCGCGCACCGGGGTGCGCGACACAAAAAAGCGGTGGGCGAGGGTCAATTCGTCGAGCTTTTCGCCGGGGCGGAACTGGCCGGCCACTATGGCCTCGGCCAGTTGCCCGACAATGTCGTCGACTGTATCGCCCTTGCGCGGCAGACCCTGTTGCACCGGTCCGGTCCCATCGAATGAAAGCGCAGGAACTATGAATAGAAATTTATGCCAAGTGAAGAGGCAAATTTTGCCTCTGCACAATCACTAGGCAAATTTCTTGCGCGCAAGGTGGGTCGATGGCGGAGGCGGCACCTCGCCCGGGGTTTTGCCATCGCCGACTGCAGCGCCCAGGCTGGTGACGATGGGGATCACGCCAGCCCAGATGGGCAGGTCGTGATCTTCCAAATCGTCATCGGGCGGCGCCTGACGGATTTTGGCCGAGGCAGCCTCGATCTCCAGCGCAATAACACCGGTCGCCTTGCGCTCCTTGTCGTGCATGGGGCGGACTTCGTTCCAGCGCAGGGGCAGGAGGTGTTCGGTGATAAGCTTTAGCGCCTCTTCGACTTCGCCGGGATCGGTCACCAGCCGCGTTGTGCCGTGGACGGTTGCGGCGCGGTAATTCATCGAATGGTGGAAGCCCGAGCGCGCCGCGACGATGCCTTCGAGAAGCGTGACGGTCATGGAGATCGGGTCGCCATCCTTGTGCATGGCGACGATGCGCGCCTTGGATGCGCCGTGCAGATAGATAGTTTGTCCCCAGCGGGCATAGGCCATGGGCACCACCATGGGCCGGCCGTCGGCGATAAAGCCTACATGGCCGACAAGGCCGCCATCGAGAATATCGTTGATGGTGTCCTCGTCATAGCGCGCCCGGCGGGGCTGGCGGGCGCGGGCGTATTGGGGGATCGTGAGGTCGTTCATGGTGGTGCCTTCGGCATTTCAAGTTAGAGCATTGCGATAGAGCCAGTTTCTGCCATAGACTGGTTCTTTAAAAGTTCCACTTGGTGTCGATTTAAGGGGTCCAGATGCTTGAGGGTTTGATTGTGCTGGAGCGTTCGGGTGCGCCCTTGCCCGAACAGATCTATCGTGCCGTCGGCGAGGCGGCGCGGGTGGGGCGGCTCAGGGCCGGGACGGTACTGCCCAGCTCGCGGCAATTGGCGACGGGCCTGGGAATTTCACGCAATTCGGTCAACGCGGCCTATGAATTGTTGCGGGCTGACGGGGTGATCGCGGTGCGGGCCGGTGCCGCGCCGCAGGTGGTGGCGCGGGCCGAGCTGGAAGCAGCGCAGCTCGATGAGGCGGGTCCGGGCATCGGGCTTTCGCAGCGGGGCCGGGCGCTGGCCCGCGATCTGCGCCAATGGCAGGGCGGCCGCCATGCCGGCCAGCTCGAACCCGGCGCCCCCGATGAAAATCTCTTTCCTGCCGACCTCTGGGCCCGGACGCTGCGGAGGGTGGCGCGGCAGAAATTCGGGGACGCGGCCAATTATGCCGATGTCGACGGGCTGCCCCGGCTCAAACTCGCACTGGCCGATCATCTGGCGCGGCACCGCGGGGTCAGTGCAACGCCCAACCAGATCATCATGGTCCCCTCGATCCAGGCGGGACTTTCACTGATGGCACACTGCCTTGCCGATCCGGGGGAGGCCGGCTTTGTGGAATCGCCGGGCTATTTCGGGGCGCGGACGGCGTTTGCCGGGGCAGGGCTGCTGACAAAAGCGCTCGAAGTCGACGCTCAGGGCGCCGATCCGGCAGCGCTGGCAGGCAGCGGCGCGCGGCTTGTCTATGTCACACCCTCGCACCACTATCCCACCGGCGCGCGGATGAATTTGCAGCGGCGCATGGATTTGCTCGAAGCGGCACGGCGCGAAGGCGCGATGGTGCTCGAGGACGATTACGACAGCGAATTCATGTGGCAGGGCCGGGCGATTGCCGCCCTGCAGGGGATCAGCCGGGGCGGCGAGGTCATCTATTTCGGCACGACCGCCAAGAGCCTGCTGCCGGGATTACGGCTGGCCTATATGGTGGTACCCGAGCCGCTTGTCGGGTCGCTCAAACAGGCGCAGCGCAATATGGGCCTTAGGGTCAATATTCACGCACAGGCCGCTTACGCCGAACTGATTGAAAGCGGGGCGCTGGTCACCCATTTGAAACGGATTGCCCGGCTTTATGAGGAACGCGGCCGCTTGCTGGTGCAAACGCTGCGGCAACGACTTGGCGATAGCATCGAGATCGCCATGCCCATGGGTGGCCTGCAGACCGTGATAGGGTTCGCCGACAGCATCGACGACACCACGGTTGCGGCTCGGCTGGCCAAGGAAGGCTTTGAAACGCCAGCGCTTTCGAGTTATTGCGCTGGGGAGAAACGCAAGGGCCTTGTCGTCGGATTTGCCGATGCCACCGAAAAGCGGATGGCCCGGTTTGCTAGGCTTCTCGAAGGGCTCCTTGATTGACATAAAGATATCTTTATGTCTTTGTATTACTTCGCGGGATTATCCCGCAGGAATGGATTTTCACTATGTGCAACGCCCCCGGATGTACCCACGGCCACACCCATGCCCCCGCTGACGGGCGCATGGGCGGCATGGGCGAGGGGAGCGCTGCGATTGCCGTTGAGGCGTTGCGGCCGGGCTCGGGCCCCGTCCGCACGGCAAAAGAGGGCGAGGAGATCCTTGCGGCGCTGACCGTTGCGGCGCGCGAGCGTATCCTCATTCTCGACGGCGCCATGGGCACCATGATCCAGCTCGAAAAGCTCTCGGAAGAAAACTTCCGCGGCGAGCGGTTTGCCGATTGGCACAAGCCGCTGCAGGGCAATAACGATCTTCTGGTCATCACAGAACCCAAGCTCATCGAAGATATCCACTTCGCCTATGCCATGGCGGGCGCGGATTTGCTGGAGACCAACACGTTTTCGGGCACCACCATCGCCCAGGCCGATTACGGCATGGAGGCGCTGGCCTATGAGCTCAACGTCGCCGGGGCGCAGGCCGCCAAGCGCGCCGCGATCCGTGCCGAGGCCGAAGACGGCAGACGCCGGTTTGTGGCCGGGGCGGTCGGGCCGACCAACCGCACGGCGTCCATTTCGCCTGACGTGAACAATCCGGGCTATCGCGCCACCAGTTTCGATCAGTTGCGCATCGCCTATGGCGAGCAGATCGAAGGGCTGATCGATGGCGGCTCGGATTTGATCCTGATCGAAACGATCTTCGATACGCTCAACGCCAAGGCGGCGATCTTTGCCGCCGAAGAAACGTTCGAAAAGAAGGGCATCCGCCTGCCGGTGATGATTTCGGGTACGATCACCGATCTGTCCGGCCGCACGCTTTCGGGCCAGACCCCGACTGCCTTCTGGTATTCCCTGCGCCATGCGCAGCCCTTCACCATCGGGCTCAACTGCGCGCTGGGCGCCAACGCCATGCGCGCCCATCTGGGCGAGATTTCCGATATCGCCGATGCATTGGTCTGCGCCTATCCCAATGCGGGCCTGCCCAACGAGTTCGGCGAGTATGACGAGAGCCCCGAATTCATGGCAGAGCAAATCGAAGGGTTTGCACGCGACGGGTTTTTGAACATCGTAGGCGGCTGTTGCGGATCGACGCCCGAGCACATTGCAGCCATCGCCGGGGCGGTTTCGGAATATCCGCCGCGCCAGATCCCCGAGATCGAGCCGCGCCTGCGGCTTTCGGGGCTCGAACCGTTCACGCTCACCGACGATATTCCCTTCGTCAACGTGGGCGAGCGCACCAACGTCACCGGTTCGGCCCGGTTCAAAAAGCTCATCACTTCGGGCGATTACGCAACGGCGCTCGACGTGGCGCGCGACCAGGTGGAAAACGGCGCGCAGATCATCGACATCAACATGGACGAAGGGTTGATCGACAGCCAGCAGGTTATGGTCGAATACCTCAATCTCGTGGCGTCCGAACCCGATATCGCGCGCGTTCCTGTGATGATCGACTCCTCGAAATGGGAGGTGATCGAAGCGGGCCTCAAATGCGTTCAGGGCAAGGCCATCGTCAATTCGATTTCCATGAAGGAAGGCGAGGACAAGTTCCGCGAACAGGCGCGGCTGTGCCGGCTCTATGGCGCTGCCGTGGTCGTCATGGCGTTCGACGAGACCGGCCAGGCCGATACCAAGCAGCGCAAGGTGGAAATCTGCACCCGCGCTTATCGCATCCTTGTCGATGAAGTCGGTTTTCCGCCCGAGGACATCATTTTCGACCCCAACGTCTTCGCCGTCGCCACCGGCATTGAGGAGCACGACAATTACGGCGTCGATTTCATCGAGGCGACGAAAGAAATCACCAATACGCTGCCCCATGTCCACATCTCGGGCGGCGTCTCGAACCTCTCGTTCTCGTTCCGGGGCAATGAGCCGGTGCGCGAGGCCATGCACGCGGTGTTCCTCTACCACGCCATCAAGGTCGGCATGGATATGGGCATCGTCAATGCCGGCCAGCTTGCGGTCTATGAATCGATCGATCCCGAGTTGCGCGAGGCGTGCGAGGACGTGGTTCTCAACCGGCGGTCCGATTCCACCGAGCGCCTGCTCGATCTTGCCGAGCGCTACAAGGGGCAGGGCGGCAAGGAAGCCAGGGCCAAGGATCTGAGCTGGCGCGAAAAGCCGGTTGGCGAGCGGATTTCGCACGCGCTGGTCAACGGCATCACCGAATATATCGAGCCCGACACCGAAGAAGCGCGCCAGAGTTTTGCCCGCCCCCTGCACGTCATTGAAGGCCCGCTGATGGACGGCATGAACATCGTTGGCGAATTGTTCGGCGCGGGAAAAATGTTTTTGCCCCAGGTCGTCAAATCGGCGCGCGTCATGAAGCAGGCCGTGGCCTATCTGTTGCCGTTCATGGAGGCCGAAGCCGATGGCCAGCGCCAGAGCGCGGGCAAGATCTTGATGGCGACTGTAAAGGGCGACGTCCACGATATCGGAAAGAACATCGTGGGTGTGGTTCTGGCCTGCAACAATTACGAGATCATCGATCTGGGCGTCATGGTGCCGACCCAGAAAATCCTCGAAACCGCCCGCGAGCAGAATGTGGACGTGATCGGGCTGTCGGGTCTCATCACCCCCTCGCTCGACGAGATGGTGCATGTAGCCACTGAGATGGAGCGCGAGGGCTTTTCCATTCCGCTGCTGATCGGCGGGGCGACGACCAGCCGTGTCCACACGGCGGTCAAGATCAACCCGCGCTACAATGGCGGGGCGACAGTCTATGTGAAGGACGCCTCGCTTGCCGTGAACGTGGTCTCCAAACTGCTCTCGAAAGAGGCGGCCAATGATTACGTCAAGACCATCCGGCAGGAATACGAAACTGTCGCTGAAAAGCACAGGAAGGGCGAGGCGGACAAGAAACGCATTTCGCTCGCTGCGGCGCGCGACAATTCCTTCAAGCCTGACTGGTCGGCCTATACGCCGAAGGCACCCTCATTTCTGGGCACCAAGACCTTCCAGGATTGGGATCTGGCGGATCTGGCCAAATACATAGACTGGACGCCATTCTTTCAGGCCTGGGAGTTCAAGGGCGTCTATCCGAAAATCCTCGACGATGCGCGACAGGGCGAGGCGGCGCGGCAGTTGTTTGCCGATGCTCAGGACATGCTCAAGCGCATCATCGATGAAAACTGGTTTACGCCCAAAGCCGTTGTCGGTTTCTGGCCGGCCAACCGGGCCGGGGACGATGTGCAGCTCTTCACCGACGAAACCCGATCGAACGAGCTGGCGAAGTTCTTCACCCTGCGCCAGCAGCTTGGCAAATCGGGCGACAAGGCCAATCTCGCGCTGGCCGATTTCATGGCCGAGCCGGGCACGCCCGATTATGTCGGCGGGTTCTGCGTCACCGCCGGGTTCGAGGAAATCGCCATCGCCGACAAATTCGACGAGGAAAACGACAATTACTCCTCGATCCTCGTCAAGGCGCTGGCCGATCGCTTCGCCGAAGCCTTTGCCGAGCGGCTGCACGAAATGGTGCGGACCGAGCTTTGGGGCTATGCCGACGAAAACTACGCGCCCGCAGAGCTGATCGGCGAGCCCTATCAGGGCATCCGCCCTGCGCCGGGCTATCCGGCCCAGCCCGATCACACCGAAAAGACCACGCTGTTTGAACTGCTCGACGTGGAGGCCGAAATCGGGGTCAAGCTGACCGAAAGCTACGCCATGTGGCCGGGCTCGTCGGTGTCGGGGCTCTATTTTGCCCATCCCGAGAGCTATTATTTCGGCGTCGCCAAGGTCGAACGCGATCAGGTCGAGGACTACGCAAGGCGCAAGGGGATGGCCATCGAGGAAATCGAGCGCTGGCTCGGCCCGGTGCTCAACTACATTCCGGGAAGCGAGAAGGCGGCGGGGTAATTCCCCCAGTTTTATGCAGAATCGGATTTGTTCTCTGCGCTGCCCCGGTGAAAACCGGGGTCCATGGGCGCTGCGTCGGGCAATGGTGCAACGGACCATGCTGCTGGACCCCGGTTTCTCACCCGCCGCTACGCGTCGACTTCTCCCCCAAAGGGAGAGGTAAGCGTCGGCGACTAGCCCCAGCGCCACCTCTCCCTTTGGGGGAGAGGTCGGCTGTGTAACAGCCGGGTGAGGGGGCCTTTCCTTACTATCCCCATCTCGACATCTCAGCTCCAACCCCTTATGAACCCCGGTGAATCTAAGCCTTCTGGGGGCCCATCCGCTCATGCCCAATTTCATCCTCACTTTGTCCTGTGCCGACAAGCCCGGGATCGTTTCCGGTGTGACGAGCGAATTGTTCGGGCTGGGCGCCAATATCGCTGAATCCAACCAGTTCTGGGATCGGGACACCGACAAGTTCTTCATGCGCATCGGGTTCACCGCGCCGCTGGGCGTGGACAAGGATGCCGTAGAACGTGCGCTCAAACCGGTTGTCGAGCGGTTCGATATGAAGACCGCAGTTGTCGATGAGGCGCGGGTGCCGCGCATCGTCATGCTGGTCTCCAAATTCGACCATGCCATGCTGCACCTGCTCTACCAGATCAAGGTGGGCGCGCTGCGGGCCGAGGTCGCCGCGATCATTTCCAACCACGAGACGGCGCGCGCCATTGCCGAGGCCGAAGGCGTCCCGTTCTACCACCTGCCTGTCGCCAGGGGACAGAAGGCCGAGCAGGAGGCCGAGGTTCTGAAAATCGTCAAGGCGTCCGATGCCGACCTTGTGGTCCTGGCGCGCTATATGCAGATCCTCTCCGACCAGCTTTCGACACGCCTGTTCGGCAAGGCCATCAATATCCACCACTCGTTCCTGCCCTCGTTCAAGGGCGCCAAGCCCTATCATCAGGCCCATGAGCGCGGCGTGAAAATCATCGGCGCGACGGCCCATTACGTAACGCCCGATCTCGACGAAGGCCCGATCATCGAGCAGGAAACGGCGCGGGTAACGCACGCCATGAGCCCCGACGATCTGATCGCTGTGGGCCGCGATATCGAGAGCCGCGTGCTCGGCCGCGCGGTCAAAAGCCATCTGGAAAACCGCGTCATGCTCAACGGGCACAAGACAGTCGTTTTCGCTTAAAAGGAGGTCGCCATGACCGCACGGATCATCGACGGCAAGGCGGTTGCCGCTTCGGCAATCGAGAGGATCAAAGCGGGCGCTGGCGCGTTTACGGCGGCTAACGGGGTGCCGCCAGGTCTGGCGGTGGTCCTTGTCGGCGAGGATGCTGCGAGCCAGGTCTATGTGGCGTCCAAAGGGCGGATGGCCAAGGAATGCGGTTTCCATTCGGTCCAGCATACGCTGGCCGCGGACACCACACAGGAGGCGCTTCTGGCGCTGATCGGCACGCTCAATGCCGATCCGGCCATCCACGGCATTCTCGTGCAACTGCCGCTCCCGGCCCATCTCGACGAACGCACCACCATCGGCGCCCTCGATCCGGCCAAGGATGTGGACGGCCTCCACGATGTGTCGATCGGCCGTCTGGCGTCGGGGCAGGTTGAGAAAACTCTCGTACCCTGCACACCCAAGGGCTGCATGGAACTGCTCGAGACCGTCTATCCCGACGGGATTTCGGGGCTGACGGCGGTTGTCGTTGGGCGCTCCAATCTTGTCGGGCGGCCCGTCGCGGCGCTGCTCCAGCACGCCAACGCCACGGTCACGATCGCCCATTCGCGCACCCGCGATTTGCCCGGTCTCTGCCGCAGTGCCGATATCGTGGTCGCCGCCATCGGCCGGCCCGAATTCATCAAGGGCGACTGGATCAAGGATGGCGCCACTGTGATCGATGTGGGCATCAACCGTATCGCCGCCCCTGAAAAGGGCGAGGGCAAGACACGGTTGGTCGGGGACGTCGATTTTGCTGCCGCATCCGGGCATGCCGGAGCGATCACGCCGGTGCCGGGCGGGGTGGGGCCGATGACCATCGCCATGCTGATGGCCAACACGCTCAGGGCCGCCGAGCAAAGCGTTGTCTGAAATTTTTGTCCAGTTGATCTGGATCAAATAAGCCGAGCGAAAACAGGCGCATAACACCTTCATCACGTAACCGATGGAGGCTGTCATGCCCTTTGAAACCGCAGTTATTGTTGCTGCCGTCGTTATCGCTTTCGGCGTGTTCGGGCTGGCGCTTGGCTATGTCGATATGATCGCCGGAGCGCGGGCCATCACCATTGAGGAAGAACGGGCGCTGCGGCGTAAGTGAGCGTTGCCCCGTCAATCGTTTGAACCAAGAGGTGTCATGGCGCATTGAGTGGCCATGAACGGTTTGGCGGCCTTAAGTGCGTTTGGCTTTGCACTGATCTGCGTTTTTGCCGGTCGGTTGGGCATCGGGTCGCGGTTGCGGCGACCAAGTGGGCTCAGCTTTGCCGGAGGCGCGGCGACGGCCTATGTGTTCGTCCATCTGCTGCCCGAAATCGGCTATCACCGGCTGCGGATCGAGGAGAGCGATCACGCCTCCTATGAGGCGTTTCTCTATCCCGTGCTTTTGGCCGGAACCAGCATCTATTATGCGCTCGAATCCTATCTCAGCCATTCAAGACGCATGCGCGGGCCGGCCGGATTTGCCGTCCACATGGCCGGATTTTCGCTCTATTTCGCGTTGATCGGCTATTTTCTCCAGCATCGCGGGGACAAGGGCGCCGAGCAGGAATTATTCTATTTCCTCGTTCTGGGTCTGCACATTCTCGTGCTCGATACCGTGTTCCGGCGCAGGCATGAGGCGCTTTACGACAGGACCGGGCGCTGGGTGATGGCCGCTAGCGTGCTCGCCGGATGGGCGTTGGGAGAGTTGGTCGAATTTCCTGCCGCCGTGTCGGGCATGGCGTTCGCGCTGCTGGCCGGGGGGATGATCCTCAATATCCTCAAACAGGAATTGCCGGCCAGCAAGGAAGGGCAGGTCGTGCCCTTCCTCATCGGTGCGGCGTCGTGTGCTGCGCTACTCGCCCTGGCCTAGATTGGCCCTTGGCATCAGCGTCTGGATGGCCATGAAGCGGGCGAAATCCTTGGCTTCGCGTGGGCTCCATGCGGTTTCGGCGATGGCCGAAAGGCGCGGATAGGTCAGGTGATCGAACAGGGTGCGGTTGGAGAGATTTTCGCTCCAAAGGCATGATTGTACGCCGATCAGCTTGTCCTGCACCTCGGCGGGCCAATCGTGGGCCGGATCGAACGCGTAGCAGGTTTCAACCGATACCGTGCCCGCCCAGCTGGCGCCCGGCTCCCACCATTCGGTCGATTGCGCCATGTCGAAATAGGCGTGTTCGGCGGGAGCCAGAACCACTTCATAGCCGGCCAGTGCCAGATCGCGGCCGCTTTCCGATTTCTTCCACGCGACAAGATAGGACCGGTCGGGGTCGACCCCGCCACCCAGCGCCGCTTCTTCCCAAGCGCCGGTGTCCTTGCCGTATTTTTTCAGCAGCGACTGGATCTGCTTTAAGAAATGGGACTGAAGCTCGAACGTGCCCTGCCAGCCATTGGGGCCCTGCATCGAACGTGCCTGGGGCGAACCGGACCAGGCTTCGTCGGCCACTTCGTCGCCGCCGATATGGATCCATTTGGCGGGGAACAGGTCGACAAGCGTTTTGACGACGGCTTCGAGGAATGTGTAGGTTTCGGCGAGCGCGGGATTGAGGGCGTTGTTGGGAAAATACTGGACCGAACGATAGATGCCGGTTTCATCGGGATCGGCAAGCTGGGGCAGGGCCTTGAGTACGCAATAGCAATGGCCGGGGATGTCGATTTCCGGAATTGTCTGGATGCCCAGGCTCAGCCCGTGATCGACCATGGCCGTGACATCGGCGGCGCGATAGACCAGCCCGTGCTTTTCAAACGGTGAGCCGAGCAGCGGCGGCAGGATTTCGCCGGGGCCGCGCCATGCGGCCTTTTCGGCAAGCTCGGGATAGTCCGGTACGTCGAGCCGCCAGCCCTCGTCGTCGTTGAGATGAATGTGGAAGCGGTTGAGCTTGTTCCAGGCCATGGTGTCGAGAAATGCGATGATCTCGTCAGTTGTGTACACCTGACGCGCCACATCGAGATGGCTGCCGCGCCAGCCAAAGCGCGGGGCGTCCGAGATGGTGCCCGAGGTCGGGAAGATGAAGTCCTCGGGGTGTTTTTGCGCGCCGCGCAACATCTGGGCCAGAGTGATAAAACCGTGCTGGAAGCCGTTGGCATCACCGGCTCGCAGCGTCACGGTCTGCCCGAAAACGATCTCGTAGGCGCCTTCGGAGAACCGTGCTTCGGTGAGGCACTGCACGGGCAGTCCGTCGCCGAACAATGTTTCATCGGCAAACAACCGGCGCGCCAGATCGGCGGCGGCTTCATAGGCGTTGTAAGCCGTTTCCGGCCCTTCGCCGAAGCCGATCATGGAGGGGACGGCATTGCCGGTGACCTCCACGGCGGCGGGGAAGGGGATGACGCTGATCGTCGTTTCGCCTTGCGGCAGCGCCTCGCGTCCCGGGTGGACGATGGTGGGCGAGCCTGCCTCGCCCTTTAGCGTCATCGGCGCGATGTCGGGCAGGATCATGGTTCCGTCGGCCAGCGTTACGGCGGCGGATTTGGGGCCGTAGGTATAGTGGCGCAGGGTGTGGGAAATCTGTTTCGCCACGATCTCCCAGCGTCCGCCGGGTTCGAGAACGAACCCCTCCTCGGGGGCCAGCAAATGGTAGTTGGACAATTGCTCGAGCAGCCGCGCGCCCTCGATGGGGCTGTCGGGCTTGATACGGAACAGCGAGGTGACGCCGAGGGCGAGGCCTTCGACGGGCGCTTCGCCTGTGTTGACCAGGGTCATCGTGAGCTGGCCGGGGGTCGCGATTTCGGGGTTCCAGTCCGCTTCGAGGCGGAATGAGGGCGTGGGCATGTTGGGTAGCCTTTGAATTTTCGGGGTTCGTTGGGGCGGTGCGGTCAGGCGTCCTGGATGCCTGCCGGTTCGGTTTCTCCCCGCGGTTTGGGGAGAATGTGCTCGCGCACCAGATCGCGCAGGGTCTGGGCGAGGGTGCGCAGTTGTTCGTATTGGGCATCGAGCTCGGCGTTTTGCCCGATCTGTGTTTCGACGTCGGCAAGGACGAACTCTGCCGTCTGGATCACGTCGCGCCAGCGCGGGTTGGCGGGCAGGGTTTCGATCAACAGGTATTTGTCGAGCGTTCTTGCCTGCAGCGAGGAGCGGTCGAGATTGACGCGCCAGACGCCGCTTTTCTCGGCGAAATCGATTTTCGATCCACCCCTGGCGCGCCGCCAGAGCGAGATCGAGTTGGTCATTACGGAAACTATGGTTTCGCGATAGGCCTCCTTGCCCGGCGGCGGCGTGGTTTCCACTGTGGGCACGATGGGTTGGGCTGCCTGCTGTTCGATCAGGACCGGTCCGACCGTGTCGAGAACGCCCTGTACCGAGCGCACGAGATGGTCGGTCTGCTGGCGGGTTTCGGCAGTATCTGGGGTGATGACCAGCGCAAAGCCGCCGCCCGCGTCGGCCTCGATTTCAAAGGCGTTGAGCAGCACCGGATTGCCCGAGCGGCCCATGGGCACTTCGTCGAGCGCCACGCGGCCTTCATCGGCAATGGTGCGGGTCATGGCGTCGACCATTGTGGGGGTCAAAAGATCGCTCAGCAGCGTCTTGCCCGGGTCGATGACGCGGCCAGCCAGGATCGATGCGGCCTGATTGGCGTAAGTGATGCGTCCGGTTTCGCTGACCCCGAGCAATCCCGCCTCCAGCGTATCGAGCAGCCTTGCCATGCGCTGCTGGGAAAGCCGCAGCGCATCCTCGACCTGAACGCGGCGTTCGATTTCAGATTTGAGCTCGATGTTTTCGCGTGCCGTGCCACGGGCGCGACCGGCTTCGAGAAGCGTTGCGATGCGGGCCAGAAGCTCGTCCTTGACGAAGGGTTTGACCACATAGTCGTTGGCCCCGTGCTCGAACCCGGCGATCACGTCGCGGGTGCGCGAGCGGGCAGTGACCATGATGATGGGCAGATCGAGCAGGCCGAACCGGTCGCGCAGGCGCTTGGCGACTTCGAGCCCGCCCATTTGCGGCATCATCACGTCGAGCACCACGAGGTCGGGCTTGTGGTTTTCGATCGATGCCAGCGCGTCCATGCCGTTTTCGGCGGCGCGCACGATATAGCCCTGCGGGGCGAGCACGTTGCGCAGCACCTGAATGTTGATCGGCTCGTCATCGACCACGAGGATCACTGGCGCTTCATCGGAATTGGCGGCGCTCATTTCGGCGGTATCGGCCAGCAGCATGCCCATGGTTTCGCGCAGCCCCTCGTTGCGCTCGCCATAGGTGAGGATTTCGGCGTCGGTCGCTTCGGTTTCGGCAATCGGCACTTCGAGGACGAAGCGCGAGCCTTTGCCGAGGTCCGATTGCGCGGCCAGCTTGCCGTGCATGGCGCTGGCCAGTTGGCGGGCGATGGTCAGGCCCAGCCCCGCGCCGCCCGGCTTGGCGATCATTTCAGGGCTTTCACCTCTTTCGAGCGGCTGGAAGATGCGCTCGAGGCTGTCGGGGGCAATGCCGACCCCGGTATCGGTTACCGCCACGGCAACAGCGTCTCCGGCCCGCCAGGCGGTGATCGAGATCGATCCCTGGTCGGTGTATTTTATGGCGTTGCCCAAAAGATTGTAGAGCACCTGCTCGAACCGCACCGGATCGGCCATCACATAGGGGATGGTTTCGGGGATATCGACGTCGAGGGTCACCGGTTCGCCGCGCAGCAGCGGCTCGGCAAGCTGCATGACGTTGCGGATCGAGGTCGCAACATGGACCGGGTGAATGTCGAGGCGCATGCGGCCCTGACGGATGCGGTAGATGTCGATCAGATCGTCCACCAAGCGCGACAGGCGCCGTGCCGAAAAGGCAATCAGGTCGAGCTGGCTGCGCTGGGGCGGCGTCAATTCGCCCACGGCACCAGCCGACAGGGTTTCGGAAATGCCGATGATGCCGTTGAGCGGAGTGCGCAATTCGTGGCTGGTGTTGGCAACGAATGTGTCTTTCAGCCTGTCGGCTTCCTCAAGGGCAGCGTTTTTTTCCTCGATCAGTCTGACATGGCGTTCGAGTTCGACGTTCTTTTGCCCGATCAGCGAAAGCTGGGCGCGGATGGCGTCGCGCATGCGCTTAAAGCTTTCGGCAAGCCGGCCCAGCTCGGTCGGCCGCTCGACGCTGGGCATGGTTCTTTCGAGGTCGCCCGCGGCAATCGATTCGGCCACTTCGGACAGTTTTTGCAGCGGCGCCGTCATGGTGCGCGAGAGAAGGTACGCGACCCAGAACAGGATGGGCAGGGCAAAGGCCGCAATCATCAGCACGAAGCGGGTCAGCGCTTCGGAATTGGCAAAGGCGCTGCGGGTGGGCACCTCGGCGACCAGCGCCCACTGGGTGTCGCCAAAATTGACCGGTCCCCAGGCGGCCAGGGCCGCGCCGCCCGACAGGCCCTCGCCCACCAGCGCGGTGGACGTGGCGGGCTGGTCCTGGTCTATCGCAGGCACGATTGCGCCGACCGGCAGGTCATAATCGGAGGGCGCGGAAACCAGACGGCCATTGCCGGCGATCATGTAGAAATTGCCGGTTTCTTCTTCCTGTGACTGGACGATGGCGCTGACGCCACTGGCCGGCAGGCGGAAGATCGCCACACCGCGCGGGCGTTGATAAAATTCTACCCGTACGGCGACATAGGCGCCGAAGGCCCCGGTTTCGGGATCGAGGGCAAAATCGGCGATGCGGACCGGGTCGTCTCCTGCAAGTGTCGCCGCGGCCAGTTGTCCGAGCGCTGTGTCGGCCATGTCGCCATCGAGATCGCCGCCCAGATAGGCGTCCTTTTCGACCGAATAGACGACCCGGCCATCGGTGTTGACCAGATAGAGGTTGTCGAACTCGGCCGAGCGCACGAAGCTCGAATACTCCTCGTGAAAGCGCTGGTGGGCGTTGGCGTATTCAAGCGCGTTGGAAACCATGGCGTCGGTGTCGGGCGAAAACGCCCCATCGTCTGCCGGGCTCTGGCCATCGATGCCAAAGATCGTGTGCAGCACGTCGCGCGCCACTTGCGGATCGGGATCGATCTGGCGGAAGGCGTAGGAAAAGCCATAGAAATCGCCGATGGAATAGCGGACGGCGTTCGACTTGGTCAGCGAATCGGACTGCCGGAAGGCAAAGGTCAGGTATTGGTCGAGCTCGGAGCGCTTGGCATCGCGCACGAAGGCGAGGCGGGCGAAGGTTTCGTCCTCGACATTGGAGTTGAGGATGGAAAAGAACACTATGGCCGTCAGAACCAGCGGAATCGTGGTGATGGCGATCAGAATCGCGAACAGGCGGCCGCGGAAACCCTTCGGTGCCAGCCCAAACCCGCCCATTGACGTCACTCCCTAACCCAAAGGCAGAGCCCCTCGCTCAACCTATGACATCGTCTATTCATATGGCCATGGTAGAATACTTAAAGCCGGTCATACCCCTTAACGTCGATTTTGACGGTTTTGCCGGTTTTGGGTACGCAATTGACGGAAAAGCACCCGTGACAGCACCCGGCCTCTCCCTCTCACTATAGTCCCCACGCTTTTCGGCGTATCCCGGCGCATTAGCCGTCGGGGAGGGAACATCTGTCAGCCGCGGCGAAGGGGTCGCGGTGCAACTGGAGGGAGTTCAACACTCATGAATACCAATTTCTTCAAGGGGGCGCTGCTGGCCAGCGTTCTGGTCCTGCCGGCCGGTGCGGCCCTGGCGCAGGACGACCGCGCCATCCTGACCATCGTGCCCCAGCAACTGACCGCCTGGGTCGAGAACTACAACCCGTTCAACACCACGACCGTTCTGCCGACGGTCATTGATTTCATGTATGAGCCGCTGGTGGTCTTTAACGCCCTGCAGGGCGGCACGCCGGAATACCGGCTGGCGGAATCGTACGAATATTCGGACGATCTTCTGACCCTCACCTTCACCCTGCGCGAAGGGCTGACCTGGTCGGACGGCATGCCGCTCACGGCAAACGATGTGGCCTTCACCTTCGATCTGATGGCGGAATATCCCGCCCTCGACGCCCGCGCCGTGTGGCCCAAGCTCGACAGCGTCACCGCCGTCGACGACCGCACCGTCGAAATCAAGATGAAAGAGATCGATGCGGGCCTGATTTACCAGCTCGTGCAGGTCTATCCCGTGCCAGAACACATCTGGGCCGAGGTTGGCGATCCGGTCACCTATTCGAACAACACGACGATCGGGTCGGGGCCGCTCACCGAAATCGAGCGCTTCACGCCGCAGGAATACATCCAGTGCGCCAACCCCAATTACTGGGATGCGGAAAGCCTGCATGTCGATTGCGTGCGCCTGCCCCAGCTTGCCAATAACGATCAGGTGCTGACCGCAGCCGCCAATGGCGAGCTTGACTGGTTCGGTTCGTTCCTGCCCGATATCGAGCGCACCTATGTGGGCAACGATCCGGACAATCACGGCTACTGGTTCCCCGCCGGCTCGCCGGTGTTTTTCTCGCTCAACATGGAAACGAGCGAACCGGGTCTGGATGAAGCGTTCAACGACGTCGCGTTCCGCCGCGCTTTCTCGATGGCCATGGATCGCCAGGCGATGGTCGATATCGCCGGCTATGGCTACCCGACCGTCAACGATTATCCCTCGGGCCTTGGCCGGGCTTACCACTCCTGGAACAATCCTGAAGTGGAAGCCGAATACGGCCAGTACACCCAGTTCGACATCGAAGGCGCCCGCGCGCTGCTCGATGAGGCGGGGTATGCCGACGCCGACGGCGACGGGTTCATCGATAGCCCGAGCGGGGAGCCGATTGCGTTTTCGATCATCGTTCCCAACGGGTGGACCGACTGGGTCAACACCGTGCAGCTTGCCGTCGAAGGGCTGAACGAGCTTGGCATCAATGCGTCCATGCAGACCCCGGAAAGCCCGGCCTGGACCGATCAGTTGATCTCGGGCGACTATCAGGCGGCCATCAACTCGGTGACCACCGGGGTGACGCCGCACTACTTCATGGATCAGTCGCTGCATTCGCGGCACATCGGCCAAAGCCGGTTCCAGTCCTCGCGCTACACCAATCCTGAACTCGATGCGGCGCTCGATGCGTTCAACGGGACGACGGATGAAGCCGAGCAGACCGAACTCATGAACGAAGTCCAGATGCTGATCGCCGCGGATATGCCGCTCATCAACGTGTTCAACAACCCGCTCTGGTACGAATACAACACGGCCCGCTTCACCGGGTTCTTCAACGCCGACAACCCCGTCGCGCGTCCGGTGGTCTATTCGGGCGTTCCCGAGCGCCTGTTGCACCTTCTGGCCCTGCGCCCGGTCGAAGACTAATCCTCCCTTCGACACCGGCTGGCGCGGCACAGGCTGTCGCGCCAGCCCTTCTCACGAAAGAGGAGAAAAACAATGGCATTCATCCTGCGCCGTTTGGGCTTTTACATAGTGGCGTTCTTCGTCGCCGCGACGATCAATTTCATGCTGCCGCGGCTGATGCCGGGCAATCCCATCGACATCATGTTCGCCCAGGCGCAATTGACAATTCCGCCCGAAGCGCGGGCCGCGCTGATCGAAACCTTCGGGTTTGCGACGGGTCCGCTGCACGAGCAGTATTTTTCCTATCTCAAATCGGTTTTTACCGGCGATCTGGGCTATTCGATCCGCTTCTTTCCCCAGACCGTCAATGAACGGCTCGGCTATGCGCTGCCCTGGACGCTTTTGTTGGCCGGGTGCGCGACGGTCCTTGCCTTTGCCATCGGGACGCTGATGGGCATCTTTGCCGCCTGGAAGCGCGGCGGGGCGTTCGATGCGGTCATCACGCCGGCTTCGCTGGCCCTGCAGGCCATTCCGCCGGTGGTGATCGCCATCGTCGCGTTGTTCGTCTTCGGCGTCGCCCTGCGTTGGCTGCCGACGGGCTACGCCTTCAACCCCAGCCTCGATCCGGGCTTTACATGGACCTATATCAGCTCGGTCTTCGTCCATGCGCTGATGCCAGTGATTTCGCTGATGGTCGTGTTCGTCGGCGGTTATCTGGTCACCATGCGCAACAATATGATCGGCCAGCTTGGTGAGGACCATGTGATCATGGGGCTGGCCAAGGGGCTGTCGGAACGCCGGGTGAAGTTCAATTACGCCGCCCGCAACGCGCTTTTGCCCTCGGTTACATCGCTGGGGCTGACGCTGGGCGCCATCCTTGGCGGCTCGCTGGTCACCGAGGTTGTGTTCAACTATCCCGGGCTCGGCCAGACGCTCTATATCGGCATCGTCACGCGCGATTATCCGCTCATTCAGGGCCAGCTGCTCATCATGACACTGGCGATCCTCACCGCAAACCTCATCGTCGATCTGGCCTATGTGCTGCTCGACCCGCGGCTGCGGAGGGCCTGAGACCATGGTTGAAACCCTCAAAGTCTTCCTGCGCAACCGCAAGGCCGCCTTCGGGCTCCTCATCGTCCTCGCCTATGTGGCGGTCGCCATCTTCGGGCCGATGATCCTCGGCGCCGATCCCATGGCGCGGGTGGGACGCCCACACATGTCGCCAGACGGCGAAGCGTTGATGGGCACGACGCGGATGGGCCGCGACGTCTTTTCGCAACTGATCCACGGCACGCGCACGTCGCTGGCCGTCGGGTTTTTCGCCGGGCTTCTGGTGGTCATCATCGGCACAGTTCTCGGCATCGCCGCAGGCTATTTCGGCGGGTTGATCGACGAGGTCATCAATTTCTGCACCAATGTCGTCCTCGTCATCCCCCAGCTTCCGCTGCTGCTGGTCATCGCGGCCTTCGTGGGCCAGACCTCGCCGTTCGTCATCGCCATCATCATCGGGGTGACCTCCTGGGCGTGGGGAGCGCGGGTCACGCGCGCCCAGACCATGACGCTGCGGCAACGCGAGTATATCCAGGCGTCCGAGTTGATCGGCGAACCGGCCCACCGGATGATCTTTGTCGAGCTGCTGCCCAACCTGCTCTCGATCATCGGGTTCAATTTCATCGGCTCGGTCACCTACACGATCATCACGCAGGCAACGCTCGAATTTCTGGGCCTGGGCAATCCCATGTCGGTCTCGTGGGGCACGATGCTCTATCACGCCCAGAATTCCTCGGCGATTACCGTTGGGGCGTGGTGGGAAGTGCTGGCGCCGGCAGTCGCGGTGGCCGGTATCGGCATCGGTCTTTCGCTCCTTAATTTCGGGGTCGACGAAATCTCCAACCCACGCCTTCGGACGCTCGGCACCATCGCGGCCGCCGCCAAGGCACAGGAAAAGCTCGACCGCCAGCGCGCGGCCGGCAAGCTGGAGGTGGCACAATGAGCGCTCTGGTTTCAGTTCGTGACCTGCAGGTCGATTATCTCACCGGCAAGGGCCTGTTCACCGCCGTCAAAGGTGTCGATTTCGACATCGGGCAGGGCGAAGTGATGGGGCTGGCCGGCGAGTCGGGCTGCGGGAAATCGACGATTGCGTTTTCCCTGATGCGGCTGCACCGTCCGCCCGCCATCATTTCCAGGGGCACCATAATCATCAATGGCGAGGACGTTCTCGCCATGCCGCTTGCCAAGCTCGAAAAATGGCGCTGGTCTTCGGTTTCCATGGTGTTTCAAAGCGCCATGAACTCGCTCAACCCTGTGCTGACGCTGTTCGAACAGTTCCGCGACATGCTGGCTCGCCACACCGGGCTTTCCAAACCGGAAATCCGGGCGCGGGCCGAAGAGCTCTTGAAGCTGGTCGGTATCTCCGCCGCGCGGCTCGATGATTACCCGCACCAACTCTCGGGCGGCATGCGCCAGCGCGTCGTTCTGGCCATGGCGCTGGCGCTCAACCCCAAGCTGATCGTCATGGACGAGCCCACAACGGCGCTCGATGTGGTGGTGCAGCGCGAAATCCTGCAGGAAATCATGGCGCTCAAGGCGCAGTTCGGGTTTTCGATCCTGTTCATCACCCACGATCTGGCGCTGATGAGCCAGTTTGCCGACAGGATCGCGGTGATGCTGGAGGGTCAGATCGTCGAACACGCGTCCACCGCCAGCGTCGTTTCCGATCCGCAGCACGAATATACGCGCAAACTCTGGGACGCGATGCCGAAAATTGCCGTGAGGGAGGCAAGCTGATGACCGATACCCCGCTTCTCGAAATCGACAACGCGTCGAAGGTCTTTCATCTCAAACCCATGTTCGGGGCCGGCAAGGAGGTCGTGGCGATGCGTAACGTGTCGCTGTCGATCCACAAGGGCAGGGCGCTGGCTGTCGTGGGCGAATCGGGCTCGGGCAAATCGACGATCGGGCGCGCCGTAACGCGGCTGTTCCAGCTTTCGGAAGGCGAAGTCCGGTTCAAGGGGCGCAATATCGCCGACATTCATGGCCGCACCGATGAGCTGGCCTATTCGCAGGCCGTGCAGATGGTGTTTCAGGATCCGTTTGCCGCGCTCAATCCGGCCCACACCATCCGCCACCATCTCGAGCGACCGCTGAAACTGCACAAAAAGCTCGGCGGCAGCGCGCTGGCCGATGCTGTGAGTGGCGTTCTGGCCGATGTGGAGCTCGATCCTGCAGTAACGCTGGAGAAATACCCGCACGAGCTTTCGGGCGGGCAGCGCCAGCGCGTCAATCTGGCTCGTGCGCTCGCCGTGGGAGCCGAATTGATCGTTGCGGACGAACCCACATCGA
This sequence comes from Rhizobiales bacterium UBA1912, assembly GCA_002337455.1. Taxonomy (GTDB): domain Bacteria; phylum Pseudomonadota; class Alphaproteobacteria; order Rhizobiales; family Devosiaceae; genus Pelagibacterium. The sequence continues at coordinate 180,369 of DDGC01000028.1, forward strand.
TGCTCGATGTGTCGATCCGCAAATCGGTGCTGGGCCTGATGCAGCGCATGAAAAAGGATCGCGGCATCACATTCCTCTACATCACCCACGATATCGCCACTGCCCATTATCTGGCCGAGGACACCGCAGTGATGTTTGGTGGCCAGGTTGTCGAATGGGGGCCGTCTGAAAGCGTGATTTCCAATCCCCAGCACGCCTATACCAAGGTTCTGCTCTCTGCCGTTCCAGACTCCAATGTCCGGTTCGTTGCCGATGCGGATGGGGGCAAGGCTTTTGCCGAGAACGTCGAGAAGGTGCGCACGCTGGCCCGCAAGGCCGCGGGCTTGCCCGTCGAGGTCGAGCCGGGGCATTTTGTGCGCCACAGATTTCAGGATATGGACGCCGCCTGATGGACCTTCTCGTTCGCCTTTACGATCTTCCCCGCTACGATTATTCACGCGTTGCGGGGCAGGGCACCACCCTGCGCCGGGCCCTCCCTCCCGAGCGCGGGCTGGTGGCCGATTGGGTCGAAGCGCATTTCTCCCGCCACTGGCGCAGCGAGGTCGAAGTGGGGTTCTCCCATCAGCCCATCGATGTGTGGCTGGCCACCGATGCGTCCGGCCTTTTGGGTTTTGCCTGTGGCGATGTCACGGCGCGGGGCTTTTTCGGGCCGACCGGCGTTCTGGAGAGTGCGCGCGGGCGCGGGATCGGTGAAGCTCTCCTGTTTCGGACGCTCGAGGATCTGCGTGACAGGGGATTTGCCTATGCTGTGATTGGGGATCCGGGGCCGGTCGAGTTCTACAAAAAGAAGCTCGACGCCATGGAAATCCCCAATTCCAGGCCCGGTATCTACAAGGACATGCTCAAATAATGGACCTTTACGCCCTCAATCCCTTTGCCAATGACCCCGACCGCCACGCCATCTGGGAAATGCTGGTGGCGCGCGACATCGAGGCGTTTCTGGCCTGCGACTGGTCGATGGTCGAACCCGATTTCGCCGCCGACCGCTTCTTGGGCGTCGACGGCAAGGCGTCAGCCAACCCCGACGAGTGGCGCATCAGTTTCCCGACGCTGGAAACCTATAGCGTTTCATGGCTGGCGGGTGCCCGCGATTTCGCCCCACGGGCCGACATTGAAACGGCGCGGGCCGGAGTGTTCGGGGCAACGCGCCTCAATGAAATCGAAATCACGGGCGAGCGGGCGCTGGCTCACAAGAAGTTCAACGGCAAGGTCGAAATGAAGGACGGCACATTCGACGTGCTGGACTGGCAATCGGTCTATACGCTGGCGCGGATCGAGGGGGCGTGGAAACTCACAGGATTTATCGGGTATCTGCCCTATTCGATGGGCAGCTAGACCTCGGGATCGCTGCGCCCGCAGCTCCATTCTTGAGTGGCGTGCCCCACCCAAATCACTCAGCCCAGATCGCAAACGGAACAAAATCCGTTCACGATTATTTCTCGTTTCAGGGGTGGTCATCCGAGCGTCAGCCTGTAGGTTATGCGCTGGAAAACAAGACCAGAGCCAGACCGGGAGAAAATCCGTGAAATTGCTTTCCATCATTGCTGGTGCGGCCGTTACCGCCGCGCTGACCACAACCGCCTATGGGCAGGTCGTCGTATCGTCCAAGATCGATACCGAGGGCGGTGTTCTGGGCAACATCATCCTGCAGATGCTGCAGGCCAACGACATCGAGACCGAAGACCGCATTCAGCTTGGCGCGACGCCAATCGTGCGCGAGGCAATCGCCGCGGGTCAGATCGACATCTACCCCGAATATACGGGGAATGGCGCCTTCTTTTTCGGTCTGACGGAAGAGGAAGTCTGGAACGACGCGCAGGCCGGGTTTGACCGGGTTGCAGAAATGGACCTCCAGGAAAACGGCGTCGTCTGGCTCACGCCTTCGCCCGCCAACAACACCTGGGCTATCGCTGTGCGCTCGGACGTTGCCGAGGAAAATTCTCTGGCGACCATGTCGGACTTTGGGGGTTACATCGCCGATGGCGGTGAGATCATCCTTGCCGCTTCGAGCGAGTTCGTCACATCGCCCGCCGCGCTCCCTGCCTTTCAGGAGGCTTACGGGTTCGAGCTCACCTCCGACCAGCTGATCCAGCTTTCGGGTGGCGATACGGCGGCGACCATTTCGGCTGCCGCCAACCAGACCTCGGGCGCCAATGCGGCCATGGTCTATGGCACCGATGGCGGCATCGCGCCGTCCGGCCTCGTCGTCATGGATGACGATATGGGTGTGCAGCCGGTCTATGCGCCCGCGCCGATCATTCGCGAAGCTGTGCTCGAAGAATATCCGCAGATCGAGGAGATCCTCGCGCCGGTGTTCGAGGGCCTGACGCTCGAAGTGCTGCAGGACCTCAATGGTCGCGTGCAGGTGGGAGGCGAGCCCGCCGGGGCTGTCGCAGAATCCTACCTGACCGAAAACGGCTTCCTCTAGGGGAGGAGGGGCCGCGCCTGACCGGTTGCGGCCCCGATCGTTTTGACGGCACTCGCCCGGGGCGGGACCTATCCGTTACGCATCGACAAACTCGGAGTGGTGGTTGCCGCTTTGGGTTTGTCTGCGCTCGCTTTTCAATCCTTCCTGATCTTTCGCGCCAACCGCATCGTGCCCGGTGAAGCCGTTCCCGCATGGGACGCAATGGGTGCGGGCGGCGTTGCGCTTTATGCCGGGCTTGGTGTTGCCCTGCTGGTCCTGTTGCTCAAGACCCCGCTTGCCGTCCGGCTGGCGGTCTCGAGCCTCGCCCTTGTCGCATTGGCGCTCGCTGTGGGTATCGGCTCCAGCGCACTGATCCCGGAAGGCGATACCTATGCCCGCGTCTCGCCCGGTTCGGGCGTGTGGATCATGGTGTTCGCCTTTGCGCTGGCGTTAACCGATGCGCTGGCGCGGCTCAGGCTGGGGCCATTCGCCCGCGTCGGTATTCTCATTGCCGTCGCTCTCGTGCTCTGGGGCATTCTGGCATCCGGGCTATGGGATGATCTTGCGGTGATGCGCGAGTATCAAAGCCGCCAGTCAGCGTTCTTTGCGCAATTGCAAATCCATCTGTTCCTCGCCTTCGGGGCGGTGACAGCGGCCGTTGTGGTCGGGGTGCCGGTCGGTATCGTCTGCTATCGCATACCCCGGGTCCGGGCCGGCATCCTTGGCAGCCTCAATGTCGTCCAGACAGTGCCCTCGATTGCGCTGTTCGGCCTGTTGATCGCCCCCATGGCGTGGGTGGGCGCCAACATCCCCGGCGCGCGCGAACTGGGGATCGGCGGCATCGGGTATGCCCCGGCGTTTCTCGCCCTGTTTGCCTATTCGCTGTTGCCGATTGTTTCCAATACCGTCGTCGGGCTTGATGGCGTGCCGCGCGATGCAAACGAAGCGGCGCGCGGCATGGGCATGACCGACAGCCAGCGCATGACCGGCGTACTGTTGCCGCTGGCCTTCCCCGTCATCCTCACGGGCATCCGCATTATCCTCGTGCAAAATATCGGGTTGGCGGTCATTGCCGGGCTGATCGGGGGCGGGGGGCTTGGCACCTTCGTGTTCCAGGGCATTTCGCAAACCGCTATGCCGCTCGTTCTGCTCGGCGCGATCCCCGCCGTCGCCATGGCGTTCGCCGCGGCCATCGTGCTCGACGCCGGGGTGGAATTGAGCCAGGGCCGCCAGAGGGCAAGACCATGATCGAAATCGACCATCTCACCAAGACCTATGACGGCCGCGCCGTTGTCGATGATGTGACGCTCTCCATCCCGAGCCGGGAAATTGTCGCCATCGTCGGCACCTCGGGCTCGGGCAAGACGACGCTGTTGCGCATGATCAACCGGCTGGTCGAACCCAGCGCCGGTGCCATCCGCATCGACGGCCGCGATACACACGATCTGCCCCCGTACGAGTTGCGCCGCCAGATCGGCTACGCCATTCAGGGGCACGGGTTGTTTCCGCACCGCGACGTCGCGCACAATATCGGCACCGTCCCGCGCCTTTTGGGCTGGGACAAATCCAAGATTTCCGCCCGGGTCGACGAGCTTCTGGACATGTTCCAGCTCGAACCCGATCAATACCGCTCCCGTATGCCGCACGAGCTGTCGGGCGGCCAGAAGCAGCGCGTCGGCGTGGCCCGCGCGCTTGCAGCGGGGCCGTTGGTGCTGCTCATGGACGAGCCGTTCGGCGCGCTCGATCCCATCATCCGCGCCAAGGCGCAGGCCGATCTCGTCGAAATCCAGCAGCGGTTGGGCACCACTGTCGTCCTCGTCACCCACGACATGGACGAAGCGATAAGGCTCGGTGACCGCATCGCGGTGATGAGCGAGGGCAAGGTTTTGCAATACGCCTCGCCCCAGGAGATCATTGCCAACCCGGTCGATGATTTCGTCGAGGCGATGCTGGGGTCGGGGGACAAGGCATTCCGCCTTTTGACCCTCGATCATGTGTCCTCGGTGGTCGAGCCGGGCGAGGCCGAAGGCTCGCCGGTCGACACCCATCTGTCGCTGCGCGACGCTTATTCGGAAATGCTGTGGTCGCAGCGCCCGGCGCTGCCGGTCACCAAAGACGGCGCGCCGGTGGGCATCGTCACCCGCGCGGCGCTGGAAAAACGGGCAGCGCGGCCGCAATGAAGATCGGGCTCATCATCCGGCTGGTGGTTCTTGTGCTGCTCGTGGCGTTCATCGTCATGCCGGAAAGTTTTGCGCCGTTGTTCGCGCCGCTGGTGCGCGAAGGAACGCCGCCGATCTACACCCAGACGACAATCCTCTCGCTCACGCTCAGCCATCTGGCCATCGTGGGGTTTGCGACGGTGCTCGCAACGCTGTTTGCGGTCGGGCTGGCAATCCTTGTCACCCGTCCGTTCGGCGAGGAATTCCTGCCCCTTTCGCGGGCCATCGCCAATATCGGACAGACTTTTCCGCCCGTTGCGGTGCTGGCACTCGCCGTCCCCATGCTCGGGTTCGGCACCGGGCCGACGCTGGTGGCGTTGTTTCTCTATGGGCTGTTGCCGATTTTTGAGAACGCCCTGACCGGGCTGACCTCGCTGGCCCCTTCGGTGCGCGAGGCGGCGCGCGGCACCGGCATGACCGGCTGGCAACGCCTCTCAGGGGTGGAACTGCCCCTGGCCCTGCCCGTCATCCTGGCGGGCATCAGGCTTTCGGCGGTCATTTCGCTCTCGACCGCCACCATCGGTTCGACCGTCGCGGCGCGCACCTTGGGCGAAGTCATCATCGCCGGGCTGGTGTCGGGCAACACGGCGTTCGTCCTCCAGGGCGGGCTGATCGTGGGCGCGCTGGCGGTGCTGATCTATGACGGGTTCGTGGGGCTCGAAAAATTCATGGCCCGCCGCATGGGCGGAGTTTAGAGCGCTTCCAGAATAAGTGGGAACCGGCTTTTCGGTTCGGAAGCGCGACCACACAAAGTTCTAGGCCACTTCCAGCACGTCCACGGCCTGCGTCGTTTCCTGCCCGCCCGCCGAGCGCAGCATGCCGATAATCGGGGTGACGTCGGAATAGTCGCGCCCATAGCCAATGACGATGTGGTCCTCGCCGGCAAACATCGCGTTGGTGGGGTCGAACTCGACCCATCCCGTTTCCCGCCCGCACCAGACTTTCACCCATGCGTGCATGGCGTCGGCGCCTTCGAGCCGCTCTTCGCCCTCGGGCGGGATTGTGCGCAGGAACCCCGACACATAGCCTGCCGGAACGCCCAGCCCGCGCAGCCCGGCAATCATGATATGGGCAAAATCCTGACAGACGCCGCGCTTGAGCGCAAAGGCCTCGTCAACCGGGGTATCGACCAGCGTCGCCTCGCCGTCATAGGCGAAATCGGCGTGGATGCGTAGGCACAGATCGCGGGCGAGATCGCGCACCGAAGCCCCCGTCCGGGCGCTGGTTCCGGCATAAGCGGTGATCGCCGGATCGATGCCGATGCGCGGGCTGGCGCTCAGGAAATGATGCGGAGAGAGTGACCCCATGTCCCAGTTGCCGGCGAATTCCTTTCGCAGCGTGTCGAGCGTCGGGGTAAAATCGATGCCGGGGTTGCCGCGCAGCACCTCGACGCGGGCCGCAATGGCAATGTCGAGCGCTTCATGGGCACTGCGGTAGGCGAGCGTTGCCACGCGGGTGCCGAAGAAATCGGTGAACTCGGTCAGTTCCGCCGGCTGGGGATCGACGGTTAGGCTGGCCGCCACCACGCGCTGGATACCCGGCAGATTGGCCGGAAACACCCGCACAAGATGCCGCCCGCCCGAGACCGGCGCATCATAGGCATATTCGAGCTTGAGCCGAATGTCGTAGAGCATGGTCAGCGCGCCGTCCGGAAAGGGTTGGGACGACAGTTGGTAATGCCGGATGCTCTGGAGCGCTGGCGAACTTCAGGAAATCGGTTTCCGCTCCCTGCGCTTTCCCGGCGAAAGCCGGGACCCATGGGGGTTGCCTGACGCGCGGGCGCTTTTATCCATGCTGCTGGACCCCGGCTTTCGCCGGGGCAGCGATTGGGGTGGACGGCAAGCGTTTCCGTTAAAATCCGAATAGCTCCAGACATCAGAAATACATCTCCGAAATCTGGTTGGAGACGTTGGCCAGCCCGTTGCCCACACCGATCAGCATGTCGGGGTTGACCTCGGCGGCGTCGATGACCGCCAGATCGGTCTGCAGTTTCAGCGCCGCCTTGGCGGCGGCGGAAAGCTGCCCGTCGACGTAGCCGCCCGGCAGCTCCTTGAGCTGTTCGAGTAGTTCGGTCAGTTGGAAGATCACCGAACGCGGGTTGAGCGGGTCGGCGATCAGCAGTTCGACCGCGCCCAGGTTGCCGTAGCCATAGCCGTAGCGGCGGCGATGGGTCATCACGCTGTCGCCGATTTCGAGCAGCATTTCGGTCGCCCCTTCGGGCGCGTCGGGCGCGCACAGCCAGGTGGCGATCTCGGCGATCTGGATGCCGCGTTCGAGCCTCCGCCCGATTTCGAGGAAACGCCAACCGGCAAAGCGGTACATGTTTTCGTGCACGAGGCCGGAAAATCCGGCCAGCTTGCGCAACAGCACCGTCATGGCGCGGGTGGCGTCATCGCCGGGCTTTATGGTTCGCCCGAACCGCTTTGCGGTCTTTTGCAGGTCGGTCAGCGCCAGCCAGCCATCGGGGGAAAACCGGTCGCGGATCTGGCTGGCAGAGCGCACAGCGCCGTCGATTATTGCCAGAAGCCCGGCCGGGACCGCTTCGGTCGCGTCGATGCCAAGCGGTTCGAGATAGTCGCGGGTGGCGATCAGCAGTGGGTTGTCTTCGCGGCCCAGTTCGGCCAGGCGCAGATGGTAGGCGCGCAGGATGCGCACGCTCGCTTCGCAGCGCTCGGCATAGCGGCCCAGCCAGATCAGGTTGTCCCCGGCGCGCGAGGGCAGATTGCCCGACGGATTGCGCTCGACGGTCGCATTGGATCTGGCCAGCAGGGTCACCTGCTCGACCGGCTTTTCGCTCACCACCCACACATCGGCGGCCTGTCCGCCGCGCTGCATGGCGATGGCGGCGGTGTCGAGCGCATAGCCGACGCGGGCAAAACCGCCCGGCATGATCGACCAGCCATCGGCCGTGCGGGCTGCATAAACGCGCAATGTGATGGGGCGCGGCTCGAGCGCGCCGCCAACATAGACCGGAGCCGTGGAAAGCTTCACGGCCTCCTGCGCAGCGAACCCTTTGGGGTCGGCTTCGATTTTTGCCAACAGCGCCTCGCGCGCCTCGGGGTCGAGATCGGCAATAGCCGCGGTGCCGCCATCATCGTCGATCGACAGCAGGGTCGAAAGCGCAGGGCCGACCAGCAGGGAATTGAAATTGTCGCGCACATAGTCCCGCGCCGTCTCGCCGCCGCACCACCATGTGGCGATGTTGGGCAGGGCCAGATCGGTGCCCAGCCGCGATTTGGCTATGGCCGGCAGGAAGGCACCCAGCGCGCGGGTTTCCAATATCCCTGCGCCCAGCGAATTGACGAAGCCCACTGTGCCGCGGCGCACCGCTTCGGCGAGACCGGGCGTGCCGATCTGGCTGTCTTGGCGCAATTCCAGCGGGTCGGTGAAATCGCCGTCCAGCCGCCGCCAGAGCACCGAAATCGGCCTGAGCCCGGAGACGGTCCGCACCATCACCTTGCCATCGACCACCACAAGGTCCTCGCCCTGCACCAGCAGGAACCCCAGATAGCGGGCGATATAGGCGTGCTCGAAATAGGTTTCGTTGAGCGGGCCAGGGGTAAGGATGGCAACGCGCCCCGAGCCGTCGCCGCCCATGTCGGTCAGCGCGTTGCGGAAATCGCGGAAGAACCCGGCCAGCCGATGCACGTTGAGATCGGCATAGACATCGGCCAGCGCGCGGGTGGTCGCCACGCGGTTTTCCAGCGCGAACCCTGCGCCCGATGGCGCCTGTGTCCGGTCGCCCAGCACCCACCAGCGCCCGTCCGGGCCACGGCCCAGCTCGAACGCACAGAAATGGAGGTGATGGCCGCTCATCGGTTCAATCCCGACCATGGAGCGCAAAAATTCGGGATTGCCGGCGATCAACTCGGGCGGCAAAAGACCCTCGCGGACCAGAGTGTTCTTCCCATAGATATCGGCGATCACGGTTTCGAGCAGGTCGGCGCGCTGGGCGAGCCCGGCCTCGATGCCGCGCCATTCGTCTTCGGCGATCAGCAGCGGGATATGGGCCAGCGGCCAGTCGCGCTCGCCCTGTTCCAGCCCGTCATACATCCTATAAAAAACGCCCGCATCGCGCAGATACTGGTCGGCGTGCTGGAAGCGACTGGTCAGTTCCTCGGCGCCGAGAGCGTCCAGCGCCGACATGAATTTGAGCCAGCCGGGTTTGACCGTGCCGTCGGGCGCCACCATTTCGTCGGGCACGCCAGAGATCGGGCGGTACGCACCGATCAGTTCAGGCATCTCGCGTGCCTTGGCGCGCTTTTCGGAAGCAGTCATCTAAAGCCACTGGTGAGGTCGCCTCAGGTCCAGCGTCAGAGGAAACTCGGGCGTGGGCGCTTCGGCCGGCAAATCGTAAGCACCGGCACTATGTCCATTGGGTATGAATCGCGCAAGCCGTCTTGCCTCGGCCTCGTTGGCATTCACAGGAAAGGTTTCATAGTTGCGGCCTGCCGGGTGGGCCACATGATAGATGCAGCCACCGACGGCGCGGCCCGTCCAATTGTCATAAACGTCAAACACCAGCGGGGTGTCGACCGGAAGTTCGGGATGGAGGCCCGAAGCGGGCTGCCAGGCCTTGTAGCGCACGCCGGCCACCGAGACCCCGGACAAATCGGTCTTTGTCAGCGGAACCGGGCGGCGGTTGCAGGCCACAGTGTAGCGTTCGGGCTCGGGGCCAGCCAGCTTGACCTGCAGCCGCTCGAGTGAGGAATCCACATAGCGCACGGTGCCGCCGATGGCGCCGGTTTCGCCCATGACGTGCCAGGGTTCGAGCGCCTGGCGGATTTCGAGCGTATGGCCTGCAACCACCACCTCGCCGCAAAAGGGAAAGCGGAATTCGAGCTGGGCTTCGAACCATTCGGGTTTGAAATCATAGCCGTGCTGGCGCAGATCGTCGAGCACATCGAGGAAATCGGCCCAGACGTAATGGGGCAGCATGAACCTGTCGTGCAGCCGCGTGCCCCAGCGGACCAGCTTGCCCTTGATCGGGTCTTTCCAGAACCGGGCGATCAGCGCGCGGACCAGCAATTGCTGGGCAAGGCTCATCTTGGCGTTTGGCGGCATTTCGAAGCCGCGGAATTCCACGAGCCCCAACCGGCCGGTCGGGCCGTCGGGGGAATAGAGCTTGTCGATGCAGATTTCCGAGCGGTGCGTGTTGCCGGTCACATCGACCAGCAGATTGCGGAACAAGCGGTCGACCAGCCAGGGCCGGGGCGCGTCGCCCTCGCCGGGCGCGGGCACCTGCGCCATGGCGATTTCAAGCTCGTAGAGGCTGTCGTGCCTCGCCTCGTCAAAGCGCGGGGCCTGCGAAGTCGGACCGATGAACAGGCCGGAAAACAGATAGGACAGAGAAGGGTGGCGCTGCCAGTGCAGGATCAGAGATTTGAGCAGGTCGGGGCGGCGCAGGAACGGGCTGTCATTGGGCGTCGCGCCGCCAACAACGACGTGGTTACCGCCGCCGGTGCCCGTGTGCTTGCCGTCGATCATGAATTTATCGGCGCCCAGTCGCGACAGCCGCGCCTCTTCATAGACCGCCTCGGTGATCGAGACGCACTCGTCCCAATTTGCCGCCGGGTGGACATTGACCTCGATGACGCCGGGGTCGGGCGCCACCCGGATCACATTGAGGCGCGGGTCCGATGGCGGGGAATAGCCTTCGATGTGGACCGGCAGGCCCAGCTTTTCGGCCGCTGTTTCGGCGGCAGCGATCAGTTCGAGATAGTCCTCGAGTTTTTCGGTGGGCGGCATGAACACGGTCAGTCGCCCATCGCGCGGTTCGACCGAAAGCGCGGTGCGCACCTTGCCCTCGATATCGGTGATTTCCTGTTCGATCTGCGTCTGGGCGATGGCCTCGTCTGCGACGCGGCTGGCCACCGGCAATTCGTCGCGCGGCGGCAGGGGTGCGCGCGGGATGGTGGGGTCCTCGGCCACGATATGGGGATAATCGCTTTCGGGGATATGGGGCAGGGTGCCCAGCGGCAGGCGATAGCCCACGGGCGAATCCCCGGCCACCAGAAACAGCTTGCCGCGCCGTGTCTGCCAGACTTCTGTCAGCCAGCGCGAGGCTTGCGCGGGGGCGTTCCATTTCTGGACCGGCAGCACATAGCCGGTCGGATCGGTCAACCCACGTTCGAAGACCCGCGTCATGCGCAGCCGTTCCTCTGGGTCCTTGAGTTTGGGATTGGTCGGGTCGACGTTTTCGGGAAGATTGCCTTCCTTGAGGATCCAGTCGGCGGGGTCTTCAAAGGCCGGCTGGATGGTCGAGCCATCCAGCCCCAGCGCGGTGGCAAATTCGGTGAGATAGGCTTTGGCCTGATCGGGGCTCGGGGTCTTGTCCGACGTCTCGTGGGCGATCAGATCGGGATTTTTCCACACCGGCTCGCCGTCCTTGCGCCAGTAGAGCGAGAAGGTCCAGCGCGGCAAGGTTTCGCCCGGATACCACTTTCCCTGCCCGTAATGAAGGAACCCGCCGGGCGCGAAACGCTGCTGGAGACGGCGGATCAGGATGTCGGCTTTTTCGCGCTTGGTGGGCCCGACCGCATCGGCATTCCACTCGCCGGATTCGAAGTCGTCGATGGAAACGAAGGTCGGCTCGCCCCCCATCGTCAACCGAACGTCATTGTTGGCCAAATCTTCGTCAATCTGGCGGCCCCGAGAGCACAAGTCCACCCAAGAATTGTCCGAAAATGGCTTGGTGATGCGCGGATGTTCGGCCACGCGGGTGACCTTCATGTCGAAATCGAACTCGACATTGGCAAAGCTCGCCATCCCCGAAATCGGGGCGGCATTGGCAAAATGCGGGGTCGCCGCGAGCGGGATATGGCTTTCCCCGGTCAGCAATCCCGAGGTCGGATCGAGCCCCACCCAGCCGCCCCCCGGCAGGTACACCTCGCACCAGGCATGGAGGTCAGTGAAGTCGCTTTCGGTGCCCGATGGACCATCGAGGGCCTTGAGATCAGGCTTTAACTGAATGAGGTAGCCCGAGACGAACCGCGCCGCAAAACCTAAGTGTCTCAAGGTGTTAACCAGCAGCCACCCGGTATCGCGACAGCTTCCCTTGGCGTTTTCCAGCGTTTCCTCGGGCGTTTGCACGCCGGGCTCGAGCCGGACGATATAGCCGATCTCACGCTGCAGCCGCGCATTGAGCTCGACCACGAAATCGACTGTGTTCTTGGGCGTCCTGTCGATCGAAGCCAGCAGATCCCTGAACAGCGGCCCAAAGCTCGGGTCGGGCTTTCTGTAGATTTCCAGATCGGGCGCAATCGCCTCGGGATAGGCAAACGGCCAGGTGTCGGCCTCGGGCTCGACGAAGAAATCGAACGGATTATAAACCGTCATGTCGGCAACCAGATCGACTTCGATCTTGAGCTCGGTCACCGGCTCGGGGAAGACGTATCGCGCTTGGAAATTGCCGTAGGGGTCCTGCTGAATATTGACGAAGTGATTGGAAGGACTGACTTTTAGCGAATGGCTGAGCACCTTGGTGCGCGAATGGGGAGCGGGCTGGAGCCGGATAATCTGGGGGCCAAGGGTGACCGGGCGGTCGTACTTGTAGTGCGTGAGATGATAGATCGCGGCCTTGATCGCCATAGGCAGACTCCTGAGATTCCCACGCTCGCGGCACAACGATAGCGGCAAAGCGTGGCCATGTGCAATCACGCTTTACGTCCAAGACGTTAGCGGCCATGGTCGGCGCGGACGCATAAGGAGGGGCCACCATGCTGCTGCACACGGTTTTCGTTATCGCACTGGCCGCAGAGGCGATGACCGCCGCGCTGGCGGCGGGGCGGCGCAACATGGACTGGTTCGGGGTGTGCGTCCTGGGCTGTGTCACGGCGCTGGGCGGGGGCACGGCGCGGGACCTTCTGCTCGGCCATTACCCGCTGTTGTGGGTCGAACAACCGGCCTATCTGCTGGTCACCACGGCGGCGGCGCTGTTCACAATTGCCGTGGCGCGCATCATGGAACGGCTCAAGTTGATCTTTCTGCTGCTCGACGCGGTGGGGTTGGTCGTGTTCACGATTTCGGGCTGCATGGTGGCCATGGAAATGGGCCAGCCGGTCATCATCGTTATCGTCGCAGGAATGATTACCGGCTGTGTGGGCGGCGTGCTGCGTGACGTTTTGTGCAACGACGTGCCGCTGCTGTTTTCCGGCGAGCTTTACGCGACAGTGTCGGCGATCACGGCGTGCGTATTCTTTTTTGGCGTGCAGGCCGGTTTGCCGGTCGAGGTGATGACGATTGCAGCCATGGTCGCAGGCTTCACGCTCAGGGCATTGGCCATCGTCTTCAAGATCGAAATGCCGCGCTTCGTCTATGTCCCGGTCCGCGATCAGTCTTCCAAGAGGTAGCCTTCGCGCCCGGCCAACGGCTCTGTGCCGACGATCTTGGCGATGGAATTGCCCGGCACGACGAATTTGGCGATGTTGCGCGATATGACCCGGCCCGAGGTGCCAGCGAGGATCGGTGTGCGTGCGGTAAAAGCGTCGGGTCCGTCAAGGGCGATCAGATCGGCGATGGGCTGACCTTTTTCAACGTGATCGCCGAGCTCGACGCGGTAGGCGAGCAGCCCGGCTTTATCGACCCGCAGCATTTCGGTGGCGCTCAAGGGGGACGATGCGGGGGCTGCCTCGACTTCGGGTGGCGTGCCGGCGGCAAACCCCTTGGCCTGAAAGAAGGCGAAGAGCCGGGCGGCGTCGTCCTTGCCGATTTCGTCGAACACGTCGGGCTGACCGCGATACTCCAGCGTTGCAGCGCGGGCCGAAAAGGGGATGGGCTTGTTGGGATGCGCCTGGCGGAGCCGCGTCCAGAGTGAGGGCCAGACTTCATCGAACGAGCCGCCGCCTGAATCCTCGGCGGTCAGTTGAGCGACCGAACCCATATGGTCGGCCAATTCGCCCAGCTCGGCCATTGAATCGGGGGTGACGAACAGATGGACCAGCGCTTCGTTGTCGCAATGGAGATCGAGGACGTAATCGGCGTCATAAGCCTGGGTCATCACCAGATGCCGCAGTTTCTGCATGGCGGTTGTGGGGCGTTGGGTATCGAGCCAATCGCGCACTGCCTCACGGATCATCGCGACGTTGGCAGCGGGATCGTCGGTGAGGTTCTGGGCGACCTTGGTGTCCACGGCGGCAAAAAGATCGGGCCAGCGGCGGTTGAAATTGGTGCCCGAACGGAAATCATAGCGCCCGATATGGTCCTCGAACACGCGCTGGTTCATGCCGAGCGGATTGACCATTGGGAAAATGGTGAACCGGGCGCTGAGTTCGCCCGTCTCGTCGGCGGCTTTCAGCAGCGGCAAGAGGTGATGCAGCACCATGATGCCGGGCTGTTCGTCGGCATGGAGCGCGGCCTGCAAGTATATCTTGGCCGCCGCGTCCGCGGGGCCGATCCTGAACAGCGTCAATTGGGTGGTGGTGCCGGGAGCATCGGCGTCGATGGTGTGGGTGATGCGCTCAAAAGCCATAGAGAACTACCGGATATATTTGGGGCCGAAGCGCAGGCGCGGACGGGAGATTGCGCGCTCTGTCGGGATGTGGCGCATCATGCGTTCATAGACGCGTCCGAAGACGAAGAAAATCACCATCGTAATGGCGAGAAACCACAGGGCCGCGACCGAAAAATGAAGGAAAGCGTTAAAATCGCGCTCGAACAGGTTCTGGGCGGTGTTGAGGATATCGCGCTGGGCGTTGATGACCGGCAGGGTGAAATAAACCAGCGCGGTGGAGTGGAACAGGAACACCACTTCGTTGGTATAGGCGGGCCAGGCCACGCGTATCGTGTTGGGCCATGTGACCGTGCGGAACACCTGAAAGGGCGTCATTCCGAAAGCGCGGGCGGCTTCGAGCTCACCCTTGGGGACAGTGCGCAGGGCGCCGTAGAGGATTTCGGCGCTGTAGGCCGCGGTGTTCATCACCAGCGCCAGCGGGCCGATAAACAGCGGGTTCATCATCAGCCATGAAATGCCCATTGGGCGCCACCAGACCGCGTTGAGCGCCAGCATGATGGAATAGAACATAAAGAACTGGATAAACAGCGGCGAGCCCCGGAAGGCATAGATATAGGCCGAGCACAGGCGCCGGACGACCGGGCCTTTCGAATTTTTGCCGAGCGCCAGCAGGACGGCGAAGACAAAGCCGATGGGCAGCGAGGCGACCGCGAAATAAATGTTGAACAGCGCCGGCTGGGCATAGAGCGGGATTTCGGCGAGCAACGTTTCGCTCATCGCCTAGCCCTCCACCGGCATGCCACGTCGCGCCCAGACCGTAAGCTTTGAAAAGCCCTTTTCGGAAAGCAGCGTGATCAGTATGTAGAAGACAAACAGGGCAAGGAAATAGGCCCAGCGCCAATCGCCATGCACAAGACCCGCCTGGGGCAGGAAGTTTGGCGAGCCCAATTGCCCGGCCCACCAGACGATGTCAGCGATCTGGAGCAGTGAAAGCAGCGATGTGGCCTTGATGAGCAGCAGCCACACATTGGAAAGGCCGGGCAGGGCGTAAACCCACATCTGGCGCACCTGGATGCGGGTCAGCACCTGAAACTCGCTCATGCCATAGGCGCGGGCGGCTTCGAGCTGGCCGCGTGGCACGGCGCGCATGGCGCCGTGAATGACGTTGGCGGTAAAGGCGCCAAAAATGATGCCCAGCGAAACACAGGCCAGGATCAGGTACTCGTTGGTCGAAAGCAGCCAGTTCGCTTCCCGGCAGGGCGGCCAGTTGGCCTGGGTGGCGGCGATGGAGTCAGGGGTGCAGACCTGCGTGGCCCAGACCCATTCCACGCCCTGTTCGAACGCCAGCGGAAAAAACAGAAAAAACAGCACATCGGGAATGCCGCGGACCATGCTGATGTAGATCGTGCCGAGGATTCTCAGGGGCGCAAAGCGGGATGCCTTTGCCGCGGCGCCCAGAAGCCCGAAGACCAGCGCGAGGCAGCCACCGAAGATGGCAGCCATGATGGTGAAGCGGAAACTGGCGTACCAGTTGAGGTGCTTGCCGTTTGTCAGGTAACCGAGCCAGTAGGCGATATCGCTGCCCACCAGATCGAAAAGCCAGAAGGCTTCAGCGTCCACGCGCGTGCCCCTTGCGTGAGTCCGGCGAGAGACCCAGTTGGCCGCCCGCCGGACACAGGTTTGCGATTATTCGGTGTAGAACGGACCCGCGCCGTCGAACCATTCGGCGATCAGGGCATCGACGGTACCGTCGGCCTTGAGCGCGGTCAGGGCTTCGTCCAGCGTTGCGAGCAGGTCGGTGTCTTCCTTGCGGACACCGCCGCCGACGCCGCCGCCGATCATGACGTCAG
This sequence comes from Rhizobiales bacterium UBA1912, assembly GCA_002337455.1. GTDB lineage: Bacteria > Pseudomonadota > Alphaproteobacteria > Rhizobiales > Devosiaceae > Pelagibacterium. The sequence goes on from DDGC01000028.1 coordinate 196,296, forward strand.
GTCCGAACATTTCGAGCGCGCCGCCCGAATTGGCAACGACAGGGTCGAGCGAGGAACCGTCAGCCAGAACGACGTCCACATTGCCCGCGGCCAGATCGGCGATGGATTGATCGAAGGTGGCAAACGAGACGATGGTGTTGTCGGCGGCAAAGTTTTCCTCGGCATAGCCTGCCTGGATGGTGTTGCCCTGGACGCCGATGCGCAGACCCGATGGGCTCTCGATATCGATGCCGGCGCCGGTTGCGGCAATGTAGTTGGACGGGTCGGGCGGGAAATAATCCTGGGTGAAGTTGATGGTCTCAAGCCGCTCGTCGGTGATCGACATGCCGGCCATGATGACATCGTAGTTGCCCGCGACGAGGTTGGGGATGATTGGGTCCCATTCGCTCTGGACGAATTCGCAGGTCATGCCTGTGTTCTCGCAGATGGCGTTGCCCAGGTCGATTTCAAACCCGGCCAGCTCGCCCGCGTCGTTGACGAAGTTCCAGGGTGCGTAGGCACCCTCGGTGCCGATGCGCAGGGTTTCCTGGGCATTGGCTGCTGTCGAAAATGCTGCCAGAGCGACAGCGGCGAGTATCACCTTTTTCATTTGTCGAGTTCCCTCTTTGGTTGGTGAAGCGACCGGGTCCCTTTTTGCATGATGGTTGCCGCCCCGGTCAGGCGTGACCGGCGGCGCTTAAGAACTGGCGCAGCCTGTCGGATTTGGTGGCGCCGAAGACTTCATCGACAGTGCCCTGTTCCTCGATCTTGCCCAGATGGAGGAAGACGACTTTGTCGGAGACCTCGCGCGCAAATTTCATGTCATGGGTCACAAGGATCATGGTTCGACCCTCGTCGGCCAGCATCTTGATGACGCCGAGCACTTCGACCTCGAGTTCGGGATCGAGCGCCGATGTGGGTTCGTCGAACAGCATCAGCGTCGGATTGATGCAAAGCGCGCGGGCGATGGCGGCGCGCTGCTGTTGTCCGCCGGACAATTGGGCGGGAAAGGCATCGGCCTTGGCAGAAATTCCGACCTTGTCGAGCAGGGCGAGCGCCTGTTCGCGCACTTCCGCCTTGTCGCGTTTCTGCACGAGAACCGGCGCTTCCATGACGTTTTCGAGGATCGTCATGTGCGACCAAAGATTGAAGGACTGGAACACCATGCCAAGCTTGGAGCGGATGCGGCGCAGCTGATGGGCGTCGGTGGGGTGCCGCTCAGGCCCTTCGGTCGAAAGCGAAACGTGCTCGCCATCGATTGTGACGTCCCCCTGGTTGGGGATTTCGAGCATATTGATGCAGCGCAGAAGCGTGGATTTCCCCGAGCCCGACGAGCCAATGAGCGAAACCACGTCGCCGCCCTCGGCATCAAGCGAAACGCCTTTGAGAACTTCGAGACTGCCAAAGGACTTGTGGAGGTCCGTGATCTCCAGAATTTGCGTCATTCGGTACGGGTTTACCCCTTGTTCGTTTTGCCGATCCCGCTGCAGCCACCCTTTTTGCCCGAGCGGGCGGCGTGCATGGCGACAGGAAAACAGAAAGCGCCACGATTCAAAAGCGAAAACGACAGTTTCATGTAGCTTTTTCTACCAAACGGTAAAAAACGCTGGCGCGGCGATAACCGTTTGGACACCAGTCCGCCAAGTTGGTTTCTGTCCGAAACGTGCCCGGTGTTAGTGTCCGGCCCGACGCAAACCAGATTCGCCGGCACCATGGGTTTCGACTACAATTCGCTTCTGATGGCATCAGGCGCAGCGGGGATTGCGCTTTGCTTCACGCTGACGAGTTCGTGGCTGCGCGAGCGCGGATCGATTTTTCTTCTCACCTGGGCTATCTGCATCGCGATTGTCATTGCGGCGATCGTCGCCTTTTCGGTTTTCCACAGCACTGTGAACGTGCTGCATTCGATGCTTGCCGGGGTCTTGCTGACCTCTGCCTTCGCGATCAGTTATGGCGGGTTCACCCAGTTCAGCACAGGGCGATTTGCCACCGGGCCGGTGGCCGCTCTTGCCATCGCCAGTGCTGCTCCGATCATCGTGAGCGGTGTTCTGGGCCTTGATGGGCTGAGCTTTATCTTTATCAATCTGATGAGCGCGCTCCTCCTGGGTTTTTGCGCTTATCAATATTGGACGGTGCGGGCCGAATCTCCAGGACCGATCACCGCCATTGCTGCACTTCACTGGATGCTGGCCGTCTCATACTTGCTTTGCGTGATCGCCGTCGCAGCGGAAACGCCGCTCTATCTCGATGGGCAGGTGCCCGACAACTGGGCCGAGGCGCTCAATCTGATGGTGTCGGTGATCGCGCTCACCGGGATTGGCGGGCTGTTCATCACGGTCCATCAGGAGCGCATCAGCCGCCGGCATCGCGACGCGTCATTGATCGATCCACTGACCGGGCTGAGCAACCGGCGGGCGCTTTTCGAGCGGTTCCCGGAGGGGCTGGTGCCGCAAGGGGCGGGCCTTGTCGTTTTCGACCTCGACGATTTCAAGGGCCTCAACGATCGGCACGGCCACGCCTTCGGCGATACGGTGCTTCGCAGCTTCGCGCGCATGATGGAGGATAGCTGCCGCGGGGACGATATGGCCGTGCGGCTGGGCGGCGAGGAGTTCGTTTTGGTGCTGCCCCAAAGCTCGGCCACCCATGCGTTGGCGCTGGCCGAGCGAATCCGGCGCCTGATGGGCCGGATGATCCATACGATAGACGACCATCCGGTGACCTGCACGGTCAGCGCCGGTGTTGCCGTAGCCGAAAAGCCCGGTCTGAGCCTCGATACGCTGATCCGCAAGGCGGACAATGCGCTCTATCTCTCAAAGCGATCCGGGCGCAACCGGGTGTCGCAAACCACGTCCACGGCGGCTTAGACCGGGCGGGCTGGTCCGGTTTCGACCGGTGCGTCGTCGCGGCCACCCCATTCGGTCCATGAGCCGTCATAAAGAGCGATCTTGTTGGCGCCCACCGTATCGAGCGCCAGCGCAAGGACAGCGGCGGTAACGCCCGATCCGCACGAGGTGATAACCGGTTTTTCCGGATCGATGCCGGCGGCCCGGATGGCCGCTTCCAGTTCGGCGTCCGGCTTGAGCGCGCCATCGGCAATGAGCGCATCGAAGGGCAGATTGCGACTCGAAGGGATATGGCCCGATTTGAGACCCGCGCGCGGCTCGGGGGTGTCGCCGGTAAAGCGGGCTGCACCGCGGGCGTCGACGATCTGGTGGCCCGCCTGGCTGGCGGCGAGGACGTCCTGGAAGCTCGCAACGGCGCCACCGTCAAACTTTGCGTCAAATGTCGCGGCTGGCGCTGTGGATTCGCCCGTTTCAAGCGGACGGTTTTGGGCCCGCCATCTGGGGCCGCCGCCTTCGAGAATCTTCACCTCGCGTGCGCCCATGACAGAAAAAGTCCACCAGGCGCGGGGGGCGGAAAACAGGCCCGCTTCGTCGTAAACGACCAGCGTCTTGTCCGAGGCGATACCCAGCGCCCCGGCCATGGCAGAAAAGGTTACCGCGTCGGGCAGCATGTGGGGGAGACCCGAGGTGGTATCGGCGTTCTTGTCGAGATCGAAAAAGATCGCGCCCGGGATGTGCCCGGCAACGTATTCCACATGCGCGTTGCGGCCGGAATTGGGCATGTGCCAGGAGGCATCGATAATCTGCACATCGGGATCATCGAGATGATCGGCAAGCCACTGAGTGGTCACGAAATGGGACATGGATTTCTCCTTACGGCAGGCGCGCAATGCGTTCGGCCAGAAGCGTGTAAAACGCGTCGGAATCGCCTGAGCGGATAAAGGTCGCGTTGCGAGGCCGGTCGGTGACGTGCCAGTAATCGGCGACAGTCATGCCGCGCGTCAAAGGGCTGGCGCACTCGATTTCGACATTGCACAGACGCCCCTCAAATATTTCGGGCGCGATCATGTAAGCGGTAACGCAGGGGTCATGAAGCGGCGCGCCCGGCCAGCCATATTTCTCCAGGTCGAAGCGCTCGGAAAATCCGAGCATAGCGGCGACGGCGTTGCCCGAGCGGTTGCCGATTGCCCGAAAGGCTTCAATTCTCTCCGGTGTGCCGATCATCTGGTGGGTGACGTCGAGCGGCATCATGGTGATCGGCGCCCCGCATTTGAGCACGGTCTGGGCGGCTTCGGGATCGACATAGATGTTGAATTCGGCGGCCGGGGTAATGTTGCCGCCCTCGAAATATCCGCCGCCCATCAGGACGATTTCCTCAATGCGCGCGGCAATATCGGGAGCCTTGATCAGCGCCATGGCAAGGTTGGTCAGTGGGCCGAGCGCGCAAAGCGTGACCGTATTTTCCGGTTCGCGGCGGATCGTATCGATGATGAAATCGACGCCATGCTTGGCCTCAAGGCGCAGTTTGGGCTCGGGCAGGTCCGGGCCATCGAGGCCGGTCTGGCCATGGACATGCTCGGCAGTGATCAACTCGCGCATGAAGGGTCCGGCGCATCCGGCAAAAACCGGAATGTCACGCCGTCCGGAGAGTTCGACCACCTTGAGGGCGTTCTTTGCGTTCTGGGCAAGGCCCACATTGCCCGCCACGGCCACGATGCCCAGCGTTTCGATTTCCTCGGGGCTGGCCAGCGCCAGAAGGATGGCGATGGCGTCGTCCTGGCCGGGGTCGGTGTCGATGATGATCTTGCGCGCCAAGGTGAGCCTCCAAAGGATCGTGTCGTTTGCGGCGCGATCCTAGCCATGGGGCGCAAAAAGGGAAGAGGCAGGGCAGTGCATTAAAACATGAAATGCGCAGTCAGCTTTTCTTGACATAGTTTAGAATTGTTATAAACTTTGACCTCGGCGCATGAGGCGATATTATGCGTCCGAGATTCCCCGGCGCTTCGCGCTTTAATGACAGGGCATGACCGATGAGACTGACCCGCCAGACGAGCTATGCAGTTCGGACGCTTATGTATTGCGCCATCAATGCGCCGGATCTTTCGCGCGTGGCCGATATCGCCAAGGCTTATGGTATTTCGGAATTGTTCCTGTTCAAGCTCATCAAGCCGCTTGTTGAAAACGACATTCTGCAAACCGTGCGCGGCCGGCATGGCGGTGTACGTCTTGCGCGTCCCGCTGCCGACATTACCCTGCTTGACGTCATTTCCCTGACCGAAGAAAACTTTGCGCTGGCCGAGTGTTTCGAAGGCGGGGAAACCAGTTGTCCGCTGGTTGGCGGGTGCGAGCTCAATGGTGCCCTGCACGAAGCGCTTGAAGCGTTCTTTGCCGTGCTGCGCTCCTACACCATCGCCGATCTCACCGACAAACGCCGCGCCATGCGCTCGCGTCTCGGCATCGAGATGCTGGGCCTGGAACTGAACTGATCGAGGGGCCCCGACCGGGCCCTTTTTAGTGCCAAAGTCCCAGGATCAGCCCGATCAGCGTAAACTGCACTGTGTGATACCCGCCGTTGATCAGGAACAGCTTGAGGCTGCGGTGTTCGAACAGATAGGTAATGCCGTAGCTGGTCGCGACCCAGCCAAGTCCAGCGGCAAATCCGGCGCCAACCGCCAACCCCAGAGCGGGGGCGGGGCCAAGGAACATCGCAAAGACGAACGACGCGATCAGCGCCATTACGAAACTGCCCCCGAAGACCAGCGCCTTGTTGCCGTTGGCAACCCTTTCGTCGGTCATGCCGGTCTCGGCCTGCCAGGCGCGTCCGAACAGGATTGGTGAGTACCACAGTCCTCCAAGCATGAATGCCGAGAGCGCAGCGGCAAGCACTGCAAGCACGTTGATGCCCATAACATAGTCCCCCTTTTTCTAGGCGTTCTGCCTGGCTGTTGCCAGAAGTCCGAAGTAAGTCCTCAGTTGAGTGATCGAGCGATCGTAAAATCCGATATCGCGGTGAGTGCGTGCCTGCATGACCGCGCCTTCCATCGTGGTGAGGATAAATTCGGCCAGACCACGCAGGTCGGTCTCACACGGGATACGGTCGCCGGCGGCATCGAGACACTCCTCGATCGCGCCCGTCCATGCGTTGAAATTGTCGGCGATGAGATTGCGCACCACCAGATCGGGTTCGTGAAGTTCCAGCGCCAGACTGCCGATCGGGCAGCCGAATGTGCAGTCGGTTTCCAGGAGCATGATGCGGTAGCCATTCAATAGCGCGAAGACCTTCTCGATAGGGTCTTTGACATTCTCCCATGCGGGCTGGAGCAGCATGGGGTGGATGCCGTCGCGGTAGGCCATAAGCACGCCAACCAGTACGTCCTGTTTACCCGGGAAGAAGTGATAGAGGCTGCCGCTGTTGATCTGCGTGCGGCTCAAAAGGTCCGCCACGGAGGTCGAGTTGAAGCCCTTGATGGCGAAAAGCTCCATCGCGGCGCGAATGATGCGTTGGCGCGTATCCGGCGGCATGGCTCACCTTCTCTCGATAATGGAAAGTTATCCTTGGTTGATCGATCAATCAAGAGATTTCCAAAATATGATCTTTACAGTCATGTTTTGATGGGCTAGACACGGTCCTGCAGGAGTGAGGCCTGCCCCTTGACCCTGTATGCGGAGCGCCAAAGCCGCATACAGGGTCTTTTTCATGCATCCGGAAACCGGACGGTGCCGGCACGGGAACGGGACACCGGAACGCGGGTACCGTCGTGGAGCCGGACCACCATGTTGCGGCCCTCACGCTCGATGCGCGCAATGGCGCCGAAATTCACCCACCACGATTTGTGAACCTGGGTACCATGTGCCTCCAGTTCGGAGACGGCATCGGAAAAGCGATGCTTGATCATGGCGCGGCCTGAACGGGTCTGGACATGGATGTAATGGTCGTCGGCCCGCATGGCGATGACCTCGCCTTTCAGGTCCGACGGCATCCGCGCGAGCCGGGCCGGACGGATGTCTTCAGGTTCGTTCCGGACCGGCGCGGGGTGAAGATAGAGCCAAAGGCCGATGCCGAACGTTGCCGGTAGCAGTGCCAATCCGATGGTCCGCGCAAATCCGTGCCCAGCACCGATCTCGAGCCCGAAGAAGTGCTTTAGGCCGATTATCGTCAAGGCAATGACCAATGCATTGGCCAGCACGGCACCGGCCCGGTACAGCCACGGCCTGGCACAATCGAGGCGTGCGAGGATGCCCCCGGCAGACGCTGAAAAGAGACCGGTCAGTGCGGCCAGCGACGCCCAGTAGGCAAGGCTTGCGAAGACCGGCAGGTCGCGGTTGACCGAAAAATCGCCCCATTGCCACAAGGCGAAAGCGGCAAGGATAGGCGGGCCGAACATGAGGGCTGTCTGCCCCTGCCGGGCGTTTTGTGCGTGTGATGTTCCGCTCACGTCCTCGATTGTCCCGTTCACGTACTTGCCCTTTCGCGGCTTTCGTCTCGGCGGAAAATGGCGTCTTCGCTACACCGTCGGGAGTAAAATAGTGCCGGTTTCACGTCTTTTCCAGTTCGGCGCGGCCATGCTTGCCATCGTGCTGGTCGCCATTGCTACAGTCAATTTGATGCCATTCGGGGTCGCGTTTGATCCTGTGCCCATGGCGACCGGCCACCTGCCGGACAGCCCGGCCGCCAACGACCAGCGCGTGACACGCGCCGAATGGGAACCTGCTTCGGGCCCGCTTGCCCAGCCCGAAGACATCGTTGCCGACGCCAGCGGTGCGTTGTTTGTCGGCACGTCCGACGGGTTGATCATGCGCCGGGCAGCGCAGGCGGACGAATGGACGGTATTTGCCGAGGTGGGTGGGCGCCCGCTGGGCCTTTTCCTCGATCATGACGGCACCTTGCTCGTTGCCAACAATTCGCTGGGCGTGCAACGGGTCTTCTCCGACGGCACCGTCGACCTGATTGCCGATACGGTGAACGGCGAAAAAATCGGATTGCCAAATGGGGTCGTGTCGGACGCGGAGGGGATGATCTACGTCACCGACTCCTCGACGCGCTACAATCGGGGCACGCTCGGCCCGCAGCCGACCTATGCGTTGCCCGACCTGCTCGAGGGCCGCCCCCATGGCCGGTTGATCCGTATCGATCCGGCAACCGGAGACACCGAGATGGTGACTGACGGTCTCTACTTCCCCAACAGTCTCGTGCTGGCCCCGGACGGGCGGTCGGTCATCCTGGCCGAATCGTCGCGATTTCGCCTTTTGCGGGTGTGGATCGAGGGGCCCGAAGCGGGACAGACCGACGTTCTCATCGACGCGCTGCCGGGCAATCCCGACGGGCTCGATTATGACGCGGAGGGCATGTTGCTGCTCACGCTTTACGATCATGTCGAGGCGCTCAACACGCTTATTCTTCCCTACGGGTTCAGCCGGCGCATTCTCATGAGCCTGCCGCGCGCGTGGTTCGTCAACAACGACTTGTCGGGCTTTGTTGCTGTCATTGACCTGGACAGCTTCGAGATCGTGCGCGTGTTGCGCGATGCATCGGGCTTTTCGCCCTCCAACGTGGTTCAGGTGGGAAACGTGCTTTACAGCGGAACGCTGGTCGGCGATCGCGTCGTGCAAGCGCCCTATCTGTAGGCTGAATCCCGACCTATTTTTTCGGGCTGAGCCCGTGCAGGAACAACTGGTCTAGGAAGCGCGCGGCGTCTTCGAAGCGCCCTTCGCCGCCGCGTTCGCGGCCGAGGACGGCTTTTACCTGGATGTCGAAATCGGCGTAGTGCTGGGTGGTGGCCCAGATGGAAAAGATCAGGTGATAGGGGTCGGCCTTGGCGATTTTGCCCTCGGCCATCCAGCCTCTGATGATCTTGACCTTTTCGTCGACCAGATCTTTGAGATCGGTGTGCAGGATGTCGTAAAAGCCCGGGGCGCCACGGAGCATCTCATTGGCGAACAGCCGGCTTTCGCGGGGAAAATCGCGGCTCATCTCGAGCTTGCGGCGGATATAGGACTGGATTTCGGGCAGGGGGTCGCCCTTGGGATCCATCTCGCGCAAAGGCTCGAGCCAGGTGTCGAGAATACGCGCCAGAAGCGGGGCGTGAATATCTTCCTTGGACTTGAAATAATAGAGCAGATTGGGCTTGCTCATGCCCGCCGCCTCGGCGATCTGGTCGATGGTCGAGCCGCGGAAACCGAACTTGGAAAAGACGTCGAGCGCGGCTTCGAGGATGACTTCCTGCTTTTCGCGCTGGATACGGGTTATGGGCCTGGGCGTCTCTGCATCGGTGGTCATTTCGTCTGTCGCCTCCCGTCAATAACCCCGGAGCTGGAATCCTGGGCCGGTTCGGGGCCAATTCCATGACCCTGAGCGGGCATGAGCATTATACCCCTTGAACCTTGCATTGAGAGTGCTAGAATTTTTCCAATCGGTCAAAAAAATTCTGACCGAAATCAACAGCCGGCCGCCGGAAATATCCCGGAAGTGCCGGAGAGGGAACATTCATGTCGCAGGGCGCTTCGTCCATCCCCAATGATCTCAACGCGTTCTGGATGCCGTTCACGGCCAACCGGCAGTTCAAGAAAAGCCCGCGCATGTTCGTGGGCGCCAGGGACATGCACTATACGACCGCCGATGGGCGGGAAGTGCTCGATGGCACCGCCGGGCTGTGGTGCGTCAATGCCGGCCATTGCCGCCCGCTGATCACCGAGGCCATCGCCAATCAGGCCGCCGAACTCGATTACGCCCCTGCCTTCCAGATGGGTCACCCCAAGGCGTTCGAGCTGGCCAATCGGCTTGTCGATCTCGCGCCCGATGGGCTGGACCATGTGCTGTTCACCAATTCAGGGTCCGAATCAGTCGAAACGGCACTCAAGGTGGCGCTCGCCTATCAGAAATCGATCGGGCAGGGCTCGCGCACACGGCTGATCGGGCGTGAGCGCGGCTATCACGGGGTCAATTTCGGCGGCATTTCGGTGGGCGGGATCGTTGCCAACCGCAAGATGTTCGGCACGCTTTTGACAGGTGTCGATCACCTGCCGCACACGCATTTACCGGCCAAGAACGCCTTTTCGCGCGGAGAACCGCAGCATGGGGTGGAACTGGCCGAGGAATTGGAGCGTATCGTCACGCTCCACGATGCTTCGACGATCGCTGCGGTGATCGTCGAGCCGGTGGCGGGGTCGACGGGGGTTCTGATCCCGCCACCGGGTTATCTCAAGCGCTTGCGCGAGATTTGCGACAAGCACGGCATAGTGTTGATCTTCGATGAGGTCATCACCGGGTTCGGGCGGCTCGGAAAGCCGTTCGGCGCCGACTATTTCGGCGTGACGCCCGACATCATGATCACCGCCAAGGGGCTGACCAACGGCGTTATCCCCATGGGTGCCGTGTTCACCTCGTCGAAAATCCATGATGCGTTCATGAGTGGCCCCGAGCATCTCATCGAATTTTTCCATGGCTACACATATTCGGGCAACCCAATCGCCTCGGCGGCGGGGCTGGCGACGCTGGAGACCTACAAGCAGGAGGGACTTCTGACCCGCGGCGCCGAGCTTGGGCCCTATTTCGAGGACGCGCTGCATTCGCTCAAAGATGCGCAGCATGTGATCGATGTGCGCAATATCGGGCTGGTGGGTGCTATCGAGCTCGAGCCCATGGCCGGCGAGCCGACAAAGCGGGCCTTTGCGGCGTTCGTAAAAGCCTACGAAAAAGGTGTCCTGATCCGCACGACGGGTGACATCATCGCGCTTTCGCCCCCGCTGATCGTGGAAAAACAGCACATCGACCAAATCGTCGATACCATTCGTACGGTCCTCGGGGAGGTGGATTGAGCCATGCAGATTATTGAAAACGCCATAGGCGGCAAACGGGTCGTTTCGTCTTCGACGCGCAAGTCGGCCGTCTATAACCCGGCGACCGGCGAGCAGATTGCCGAATTGCCGCTTTCGACCAATGCCGAAATCGATGCCGCCGTCGCCGCAGCCAAGGCCGCGCAGCCGGCCTGGGGCGCCACGCCGCCGCTCAAGCGGGCGCGGGTGATGTTCAGGTTCAAGGAACTGCTCGACAAACATGCAGCCGACGTCGCGCGGGAAATCTCGCGCGAGCACGGCAAGACCCATGACGATGCGCTGGGTGAAGTGCAGCGCGGCATCGAGTGCGTCGAATATGCCTGCGGCATACCCGAGCTCTTGAAAGGCACGTTCACCCGCAATGTCGGCCCGGCCATCGATGCCTATGCCGACCGCCAGCCGCTGGGTGTGGTCGCGGGCATCACCCCGTTCAACTTTCCGGCCATGGTGCCGATGTGGATGTATCCTTCGGCCATCGCCTGCGGAAACACTTTCATCCTCAAACCCTCCGAGCGCGATCCGTCGGCGCCGATGCTGGCGTGGAATTTGTTCATGGAGGCGGGGCTGCCCGAGGGCGTGCTCAATGTGGTCCATGGTGACAAGGAAGCCGTCGATCACATTCTCGACCATCCCGATATCAAGGCCGTGAGCTTTGTCGGCTCCACCCCCATCGCCGAATATGTCTATCAACGCGGGACAAAGGCCGGAAAGCGCGTTCAGGCGCTGGGTGGCGCGAAAAACCACATGGTGATCCTCCCCGATGCGGATCTGGACCAGGCAGCCGATGCGCTAATGGGTGCTGGGTACGGATCCGCTGGGGAGCGCTGCATGGCGATTTCCGTCGCCGTCCCGGTGGGCGAAAAGACAGCAGATGCGCTCATTGAAAAGCTCAAACCCCGCGTCGAAAGCCTCAAGATAGGCCCGGCGACCGACAAGGATGCCGAGATGGGCCCTCTTGTCACCGCCATGCACCGCGACAAGGTTGTCGGCTATATCGACAAGGGCGTCGCCGAAGGCGCCGAACTGGTGGTCGATGGCCGCGGGTTCAAGCTGCAGGGCTATGAGGATGGCTATTATGTCGGCGGCACGCTGTTCGACCGCGTGACCCCGGAAATGACCATCTACCGCGAAGAGATTTTCGGCCCGGTGCTCTCGGTGGTCCGCGCGCCCGATTACGGCGATGCGGTCAAAATGATCAACGAACACGAATACGGAAACGGGGTTGCGATCTTCACCCGCGACGGCGATGCGGCGCGCGATTTCGCCGACCGGATCGAAGTGGGCATGGTGGGCGTCAACGTCCCCATCCCCGTGCCTGTGGCCTATCATTCCTTCGGGGGCTGGAAGCGATCCCTGTTTGGCGATCATTCGATCTACGGGCCCGAGGGCGTGCATTTCTACACGCGGCTCAAGACCGTCACGACACGCTGGCCGGCCGGCATCAAGTCGGGCGCGCAGTTTACATTTCCAACCCTCTGATATTTCAAAGACGGGAGCAAAGAGCATGGCGACACTCGGAGACAATCTAAAGGTCAACGGCGACAGGCTCTGGGACTCTCTGATGGAGATGGCCAAGATCGGCCCGGGCGTGGCTGGCGGCAACAACCGCCAGACGCTGACTACTGCCGACAAAGAGGGTCGCGAGCTGTTTCAGCGCTGGTGCGACGAGGCCGGGCTTGAAATGGGTGTCGACAAGATGGGCACCATGTTTGCCCGGCGCGAGGGCACCGACCCGGACGCGCTGCCGGTCTATGTGGGCTCGCACCTCGATACCCAGCCGACCGGCGGGAAATATGATGGCGTGCTCGGTGTTTTGGGTGGGCTGGAGCTGATCCGCACGCTCAACGATCTCGACATCAAGACAAAGCACCCCATCGTCGTCACCAACTGGACCAATGAAGAGGGCACCCGCTTTGCCCCCGCCATGCTGGCATCGGGCGTTTTCGCTGGCGTGCATAAACTCGATTGGGCCTATGATCGCGCCGATGCCAAGGGGCTCAAATTCGGCGACGAGCTCAAGCGCATCGGCTGGGTCGGCGACGAGGAGGTGGGCACGCGCAAGATGAAGGCGTTCTTCGAGCTTCATATCGAGCAGGGCCCGATCCTTGAAGCTGAAGGCAAGGATATCGGGGTGGTCACCCACGGGCAGGGGCTCTGGTGGCTGCAGGTCACCCTGACCGGCAAGGACGCCCACACCGGCTCGACCCCGATGCCGATGCGCAGGAACGCCGGACTGGGCATGGCGCGGATGACCGAGCTTGTCCACCAGATCGCCATGAGCCATCAGCCCGAGGCTGTCGGTGCGATCGGCCATTGCGATGTTTACCCCAATTCGCGCAACGTCATTCCGGGCAAGGTGGTGTTCACCATCGATTTCCGCACACCGCACCAGCAGGTGCTCGATGCGATGAAAGCCCGGTTCGAGGCCGAAGCCCCAAAAATCGCCGAGGAACTGGGGCTTGGCATGGAGATCGAAGTGTCGGGACATTTCGATCCTGTGACCTTCGACCCCGATTGCGTCAGCGCAGTTCGCAACGCCGCCGAACGTCTCGGCTATTCGCACCGCGATATCGTCTCGGGCGCCGGGCATGACGCGTGCTGGATCAACAAGCTCTATCCCACCGCGATGGTCATGTGCCCCTGCGTCGACGGCCTGAGCCACAACGAGGCCGAGGACATTTCAAAGGAATGGGCGACTGCAGGAGCCGACGTGCTGCTGCATGCGGTGCTGGAGACTGCGGAGATTGTCGACTAGCCCGACGGAACAAAGCCGAGGCGCGCGCACGGCAAGTGCGCGCCCGCGGCCGATCAAACAAGGGGAAACATCATGAGCACAGTCATCAAGAACGGCACCATCGTCACCGCCGATCTGACCTACAAGGCTGACATAAAAATCGAAGGCGAGACGATCGTCGAGATCGGGCCAAACCTGTCTGGCGATACCGTGCTCGATGCCTCCGGATGCTATGTCATGCCCGGCGGCATCGATCCGCATGTGCATCTGGAAATGCCCTTCATGGGCACCTACTCCTCCGACGATTTCGAATCCGGTACCCGCGCCGCATTGGCCGGCGGCACCACCATGGTTGTCGATTTCTGCCTGCCCAGCCCCAACCAGAGCCTCCTCGAAGCGCTATCGATGTGGGACAACAAATCGGGCCGTGCCCATTGCGATTATTCCTACCACATGGCGGTCACCTGGTGGAGCGAGCAGGTGTTTGATGAGATGGAAACCGTCGTCAAGGAAAAGGGCATCAACACCTTCAAGCACTTCATGGCCTACAAGGGCGCACTGATGGTGCAGGACGACGAAATGTACGCCTCGTTCCAGCGCTGCGCCGAACTGGGCGCCATGCCGCTGGTGCACGCCGAAAATGGCGATGTGGTCGCCGATCTATCGGCCCGCCTTCTCGCCGAGGGCAACAACGGTCCCGAGGGCCATGCCTATTCGCGTCCGCCGCAGGTCGAGGGCGAAGCCACCAACCGGGCGATCATGATTGCCGATATGGCGGGGGTGCCGCTCTATGTGGTTCACACGAGCTGCGAGGAAAGCCACGAGGCGATCCGCCGGGCGCGCCAGCAGGGAAAGCGGGTCTATGGCGAACCGCTGATCCAGCATCTGACTCTCGATGACAGCGAATATTTCGACAAGGATTGGGACCACGCCGCCCGCCGCGTCATGAGCCCGCCCTTCCGCAACAAGACCCATCAGGATTCGCTGTGGGCCGGGCTGCAGTCGGGTTCGCTGCAGGTGGTCGCCACCGACCATTGCGCCTTTACCACCGCGCAGAAGCGGACCGGGGTCGGCGATTTCACCAAGATCCCCAACGGCACCGGCGGGCTCGAAGACCGCATGCCGATGCTGTGGACCTATGGCGTGGCGACGGGCCGGCTGACCATGAACGAGTTCGTTGCCGTCACCTCGACCAACATCGCCAAGATCCTCAATGTCTATCCCAAAAAGGGCGCGATCCTTGTTGGCGCCGATGCCGATATCGTTGTGTGGGACCCGGAAAAGGAAAAGACCATTTCGGCCAAATCCCAGCAATCGGCCATCGATTACAACGTTTTTGAAGGCAAGCACGTCAAGGGCCTGCCGCGCTACACGCTGACAAGGGGCCGGGTGGCCGTCGAGGACGGAGCGATCCAGCCCAGGGAAGGGCACGGCCAGTTCGTGCCGCGCGAGCCGTTCCAGGCTGTGAACAAGGCGCTTTCCAAGTGGAAAGAACTGACCGCACCGCGCAAGGTGGAGCGGAGTGGCATACCGGCATCGGGTGTCTGATACCAAACGGCAAATTTGGAATCGGGTGCAAATTCAGGGGGAATTTAGGGTTTGGTGAACGGGGCAAGCGTAGTCGAAGCCAAGGGGCTCGGGCTAACCTTCGAAACTGCCGACGGGCCGGTGCATGCGCTTTCGGACGTCAATCTGGCGATATCGAAGGGCGAGTTCGTTTCGTTCATCGGGCCGTCGGGGTGTGGCAAAACCACATTCCTGCGGGTCATCGCCGATCTCGAACAACCAACTGCGGGGGCCATCACCGTCAACGGCCACAGCCCCGAACAGGCCCGCAAGGACAGGTCCTACGGCTATGTGTTCCAGGGCGCGGCGCTTTACCCCTGGCGCACCATTGAGCGCAACGTGGGGCTTCCGCTCGAGATCATGGGCTATTCGAAAGCCGAGCAGCAAAGGCGCATCGCGCGGACGCTGGAGATGGTCAACCTTTCCGGGTTCGAGCAGAAATTTCCCTGGCAGCTTTCCGGCGGCATGCAGCAACGGGCCTCAATCGCCCGCGCTTTGGCCTTCGACGCCGATCTTCTCTTGATGGACGAGCCGTTCGGGGCGCTCGATGAGATCGTGCGCGATCATCTCAACGAGCAACTTCTCGATCTTTGGGCCAAGACGGAAAAGACCATCTGTTTCGTCACGCACTCGATCCCTGAGGCTGTCTATCTCTCCACCAAGATCGTGGTGATGAGCCCCCGGCCGGGCCGGGTGACCGACATTATCGAAAGCACGCTCCCCAAAGAGCGCCCGCTCGATATCCGCGAAAGCCCGGAATTCCTCGAAATCGCCGCCCGGGTCCGCGAGGGATTGCGGGCCGGACATTCCTATGACGAATAGCGCGCGCCACAGCATCGTGCCGGTCGCTGTGGTGGTGCTCGCCATCATCGCGATCTGGTATGTCGCGGCCATCATGCTCAACCTGCCCTGGCAGCAAAGCGTTTACGCACGCGGCGACGGCGCCGAAGTCGGGCCGCTGCAGTTCCTCTCTGACATCTACTCCCAGCAGCGCCCTGTGATGCCAGCGCCCCATCAGGTGGCGGTGGAATTTTACAACTCGGTGTTCAACGCCAATCCTTCCACCCCCCGCAGCCTGATTTTCCACGCCTGGATCACCCTTTCGGCGACCGGGCTGGGGTTCATTTTCGGCACACTGCTGGGGATCGGGCTGGCGGTGCTGATCGTTCACAACCGTGCGATGGACCGGTCGCTGATGCCGTGGATCATCGCCAGCCAGACCATTCCCATTCTCGCCATCGCGCCGATGGTCGTGGTGGTGCTCAATTCGGTGGGGCTGACCGGGCTGATCCCCAAGGCGCTGATTTCGACCTATCTGTCGTTCTTCCCGGTGGTCGTGGGCATGGTCAAGGGCTTTCGCAGCCCCGAGGCCATCCACCTCGATCTGATGCGCACATATAATGCTTCGGGCAATCAGGTGTTCTGGAAGCTGCGCTGGCCGGCCGCTATCCCTTATCTCTTCACCTCCATGAAGGTGGGCGTCGCCGCCTCGCTGGTCGGCGCCATCGTTGGCGAACTGCCGACCGGGGCGGCGGGCGGGCTCGGCTCGCGCCTTTTGGCCGGGTCCTATTATGGGCAGACGACGCAGATCTGGGCGGCGCTCTTGATGGCTGCGGCGCTTTCGGCGGCGCTGATCTTTGCGATCGGCGCCATTCAGACCTTCACGTCGAAAATGATGGGATCGCCCGCATGAACGGCTGGATCATGACGGCGCTGGCGGTCTGGCTGGCCGGCTGGGGGATTAACGAGTTTCTGGTGCGGATCAGCGCGCGCGACCGTGTTGCGGCGAGTGCGATCAACATCGCCGTGCCGGTGATTTTCGGCATTGTGCTGCTGGTCGTCTGGGAAGGGCTGGTGCGGGGCTTGAACGTGCCCGCCGTGCTGCTGCCGCCGCCCTCGGTCATCTGGGAGCGCCTTTTGGCATCGATCCCCAACCCCATCTGGCCGGACTTCCAGCAGACCTTCCTCAAATCGGTTCTGATCGGCTATGCCATCGGTTGCGGATCGGCGTTTATCGTGGCCGTGGCCATCGACCGCTCGCCATTCCTCAAACGCGGGCTGCTGCCGGTGGGCAATTTCGTTTCCGCGCTGCCGCTGGTCGGCATCGCGCCGATCATGGTGATGTGGTTCGGGTTCGACTGGCAGTCGAAAGCCGCCGTCGTTGTCGTTATGACGTTTTTCCCCATGCTGGTGAACACGGTGGCCGGGCTCAACGCCACGGGGCAGATCGAAAAGGATCTGATGCGGACCTATGCGGCCAGTTATTGGCAGACACTCGCAAAATTGCGCTTGCCCATGGCATGGCCCTTCATCTTCAATGCACTCAAGATCAATTCGACGCTGGCGCTGATCGGGGCCATCGTCGCCGAGTTTTTCGGCACTCCCGTGGTGGGGATGGGGTTCCGGATATCCGCGGCCATCGGACGGCTTCAAGTCGATATGGTCTGGGCCGAGATCGCGGTTGCCGCGCTCGCCGGCTCGCTGTTCTACGGGGTGATCGCGCTCATCGAGCGCGCCGTCACCTTCTGGCATCCGTCAATTCGTGGGGAGCGGTAGGGCCAGCCAATACTACCCAACCCGTCGCGGCAAGCGGCGGGCGGGGATCATCATCAAACCAAGGGGAACATCATGAAAGCTCTAAAAATCGCGACCCTGGCCGGTGTGCTGCTGGCTTCGGCCAGCCCGGCCTTCGCCCAGGATCTTTATCCGCTCACCTTCCAGCTCAAATGGGTCAATCAGGGCCAGTTCGCCGGTTATCTGGTGGCCAAGGATCTGGGCTATTACGAAGAAGCCGGTCTCGACGTCACCATCAATCCCGGCGGCCCCGACATTGCCCCCGAACAGGTGATCGCCGGCGGTGGCGCCGATGTCATCACCACATGGATGGCGGCGGGCCTTGCGGCGCGCGAACGCGGCGTGCCGCTGGTCAATATCGCCCAGCCCTTCGCCACCACGGCGCTCGAAATGGTCTGCTCGGAAGAAAGCGGAGTAGAAACCACAGCCGATTTCCCGGGCAAGACGCTGGGCGTTTGGTTCTTCGGCAATGAATACCCGTTCTATGCCTGGATGGCCCAGCTTGGGCTTTCCACCGATGGCGGGGACGATGGCGTCGAAGTGCTGCGGCAGGCCTTTTCGGCCGATCCGCTGCTCCAGAACCAGGCGGATTGTATCTCGGTCATGCGCTATAACGAGTACAAGCAGGTGCTCGATGCGGGCATCCCCGAGGACAGCCTGACGCTGTTCAACTTCGCCGATGAAGGCGTGGGCATGCTCGAAGACGGTCTTTACGTCATGGAGGATCGCCTCGAAGACCCCGAATTCGTCGAAGCGATGACGGCGTTCGTCGAAGCCTCGATGGCCGGCTGGGCATACGCTGAAGCAAACCCCGAGGAAGCCGCCGAGATCGTCATCAACAATGACATGAGCGGTGCCCTGACGCTCGAAAGCCAGATTTATCAGGTCAACGAGGCCGCCGCGCTGGTCGGCGATACCCCGGCGCTCGATATCGAAGCCTATGAGCAGACCGTCGCAACGCTGCTTTCGGCAGTATCGCCGGACAACCCGGCGATCACCGCAGCGCCGGAAGGCGCCTATACGACGGTGGTCACCGACGCCATCGAATAGGGCCGGTTACAAAACCAATTGAAAGAGGCGGAACCTTCCGCCTCTTTTTTTGTTCGCCTGTTGCATTTTGCCTCTCCAAATCACCTCGCAAACAATATAGAGCGGAAACAGAAACTGGGCCGCGCCGGGGAAGTGGGGCGACGGTAATCATCAAGAGAATTTGCGTGCGAGACGCCGGAACTGGCGGCATTTCGGCGCATATGCAAATCCAAAACGTTTTGGCTCGCGGCGGGCCGCGACAGGAGTGAGGGACAATGACGATCAAGGCGCTCGTCTGGGGCGAGAACGTTCACGAGCAGAAAAGCGACGTGGTGGCAGAACTCTACCCGCAGGGGATGCACGCCCAGATCGCCAGATTGCTGGCCGAGGACACGGGGATTACCGTCGATACCGTTGTGCTCCAGGATCCCGAGCACGGCCTGACCGAAGAGGTTCTGGCCGATACCGACGTCCTGCTCTGGTGGGGCCATGCGGCGCATGGCGATGTCGAGGATGCAATTGTCGAGCGGGTCGCAAAACGCGTCTGGGAAGGTATGGGGCTGATCCTTTTGCACTCGGCGCATTTCTCGAAAATCTTCAAGCGGCTCATGGGCACGCCCTGTGCGCTCAAATGGCGCGAGGCGGGCGAGCGTGAGCGGTTGTGGGTCGTAAACCCGCGCCACCCGATCGCCGAAGGGCTGGGCGAATATTTCGAGCTCGAAAACGAAGAAATGTATGGTGAGCCCTTCTCGGTGCCCGAGCCGCTGGAAACTGTGTTCATTTCCTGGTTCCAGGGCGGGGAAGTGTTTCGCTCGGGGCTGACCTATCGGCGCGGGGCGGGCAATATCTTTTACTTCCGGCCCGGGCATGAAACCTATCCCACCTATCACGATGCGACGGTGGGCAAGGTTTTGCGCAACGCGGTCAAATGGGCGCACAATCCGCAGGGGCGCTATGCGGGCGTTCACGATGCGCCCAACGTGCCGGTGGACAAGGCGCTCGAAAAGATTGAAGAACGCGGCGGCAAGCTGCACAAGGCCGGCGAAGAAGGCTTCCGCTAGGGCCTGTTATCCGTTCTCATATCAACTGAACCAATCGCGGAGCGCAGCATGCGTCTTGTGATCCTTGGCACGGGCAATATGGCCTCCAGCCACGCGGCGCACTTTGGCGCCATCGACGGCGTCGAAATCGTCGGGGCTGTCGATCTGGACGCCGAGCGCGCCCAGCGCTTTGCCCAGAGCTACGATATCCCGCGCATTTTCACCTCGCTGGACGCGGCGCTCGATTGGGGCCAGTTCGACTCGGTGGCCAATGTCACCCCCGACCGGTTCCATTTCGAAACCTCGATGACGGCGATCGCGGCGGGCAAGCACGTGTTTTGCGAAAAGCCGCTGGCCACCCATTATGGCCATGCCGAGGGTATGGCCGACGCTGCCGAGGCGGCGGGGCTGGTCAACATGGTCAACCTCACCTATCGCAACGTCGCAGAGCTGCAGAAATTCCGCCAGCTTGTCGACGCCGGGGCCATCGGCGAGATCAAGCATGTGGAGGCGAGCTACCTGCAAAGCTGGCTGGTGTCCAAGGCCTGGGGCGACTGGCGGACCGACCCGACATGGCTGTGGCGGCTTTCGACAGCCCACGGCTCGAACGGCACGCTTGGCGATATCGGCATCCACATTCTCGATTTCGCGGCGTTCGGCATCAACGCGCCCATCGCCTCGATGTTCTGCCGGCTCAAAGCCTTCGACAAGGAACCGGGCGGGCGGATCGGGGATTATGTGCTCGATGCCAATGACAGCTTCACCATGAGCCTCGAATTCGGCTCGGGGGCACTGGGCGTGGTGCATGCGACGCGCTGGGCGTCGGGCTATCTCAATACGCTGCGCCTGCGGGCCTATGGCGACAAGGGCGGCCTGGAAGTCCAGCATGGCATGAACGGGTCTTCGCTGCAGATGTGTGCGGGCGAGGACGCCGAGATCGCCCACTGGCAGGAGGTGCCTGTCGAACCCGTGCCGACCAATTACCACCGTTTTGCCGAGGCTGTGCATTCCGGCGTCAATGGCGATCCGAGCTTTCGCTACGCCGCGGACATGCAAAAGGTGCTCGACCTGGGGTTGGTGTCCGAGGCCAAGCGGCGGGAAATCGTCGTCGGCTGATTTTTCGGGTTTGGCACCAATCGACATAGCATGAGGTGATACACCGACCTCTCAAACCCACCTCCGTCACCCCGGCCTGGAGCCGGGGCCCAGTGCACTCCGCGTTGGAAGCGGAGAAAATGAAGTCGATGTGCTTAAACGTTGAGCGCGCCGGAAAAGAAAAAGGGCGCGTCGGATGACGCGCCCTTCTTTGCATGATGGAAAGCTATTCGCTTATTCGATGATCGTGATGCGGCCATCGGTGTAGGGGGTGTATTCACCGCCCAGAGAGGCGATGTAATCGGCCAGAACCTGTTCAAGCGGCGGGCCGAAATCGTAGGGGTTGTCGCCTTCGGCAAAAGTGCCGTAGCCGTCGCCGCCGCCACGCATGTAGTTGTTGGTGACGATGATGTAGGTGGCGTCTTCGTCGATAGGCACCCATTCGCCGCCATTATCGATCATGACGTCGCTGATGCGTTCGCCAACAGGGTTGGCCAGGGTGTAGGCATATTGCAGCCCGGCAACCTGCGGGAAGCGGCCGGCGCCGTTCTCGATATCGGAAACGCCGTTTTCCAGGGCGTCGATCACGTCGGCACCCGAGATTTCCACTGTAGCCATGGTGTTGGAGAAGGGCAGGACAGTCAGAACTTCGCCCATGGTGATTTCGCCTTCGTCGATGGTAGCGCGCAAGCCGCCGCCGTTCTGGATGGCGATGGTTGCGCCCTGCGAGGCGGCGCGGTCGAGGATGGCGTCAGCCACGAGGTTGCCCATCGAGCATTCCTCGACACGGCAGACTTCACGGCTGCCCTCGATCGGAGCGGTCGTCGTGCCGATCACTTCGGCCATCAGTTCCTGAAGCGGTTCTTCGAGTTCGGCGAGGCGAGCGGCGTATTCCTCGTTCGGGGTCACCGAAGCGTCGATGAGGACGGGGGCGCCTTCGGCCGAGACGACATTGCCTTCAGCGTCCCAGGTGACGGCGATCTCACCGAGATACTTGCCATAGGCATACGCTGTGACGACTGGCACTTCGTTGCCGTCGACGCCGTCGATCAGGGTCGGATAGCCGCCTGCAGCGCCTTCATCGGTGTTCGAAAGCAGCGAATGCGAGTGCCCGCCGACAACCACGTCAACGCCGGGGACGTTGGAGGCGATTTCCTGGTCCTGGGCAAAGCCCACATGGGTCACCGCGATGATCTTGTTGATGCCTTCGGCGGTCAAGGCCTCGGCTTGAGCGGTGAGGCTGTCGATCACGTCCTCGAACATGACGTTGTCGCCGGGCGAGGAGGTTTCATCGGTGTCTTCGGCAAGCGCCGAAATGAAGCCGATCTGTTCGCCGCCGATTTCCATGACATGGGTGCCCGGAATGCGGCCTTCGAGCAGGGGCTCGTTTTCGACATTGGTGTTACCCGAAATCAGCGGGTATTCGATAGCGTCGAGCAGGGCGGCCAGCTCTTCGGGGCCGTCGTCGAATTCGTGGTTGCCCACGGCCATCAGGTCGATGCCAAGGCCGTTGGAGAATTCAGCGACGATCTCGCTGCGATACTGGGTGTAGAACAGTGAGCCCTGGAACCAGTCACCGGCGTCGAGCAGGACGACATTTTCGCCCTCGAGTTCGGCGCGCTTGTCGTCGATCGCTGTCTTGACGCGTGCGATACCGCCGAAACATTCACCGGCAGCGTCGGTTTCCGCATCGCAGTTCGAATCCGAACTGGTGATGGGGCCGAAACGCGAATGGAAATCGTTAAGGTGCAGAATGTTGAGGGTGAATTCGCCTTCCTGCGCACTGACGGGGCCGGTCAGCCCCACGGTCAGCGCCAGCGCGGAGGCGCCGAGCAACAGATGTTTCATGATCCCTTGTTCCCTTTGTCTTCGAGACGCATACGACGCCTCTATTCCATGCATTTGCGACGGTCGTGTTACAGCGCCGGCGTTGTGCACATGGGGGCAAAGTCAAACACAGTTGCCCGGGGAGGGAAAGCAAAACTTTGACCGGGTGGTCAATTTATGACGATATCGTCACAGCCCGCTACCAGCGCAGAACCACCCGGCCCAGCAGCGCGCCGCCAAGCGCGACCAGTCCGACCCCCAACGAATACCAAAGGGCGAGAAACAGCAGCCCGGTTTCGCCGCAATGGAAGGCATAGACCGACGCCCCGGCGCCACCGGATGCAAGGCCGGCGGCCAGACCGGCCAGCGCGGGGTTGGTGGGCGCCAGGCGCCGCATGGCAGCCAGCATAATGGCCAGCACCGGGGCTGAAAACACGACAATCAGGAACGGGCAAACCAGCGCCGTTCCGCCGAACATCAGAACGGGCTTGATGGCTTCTGCGGCGTTGCCCCATTGCCAGAGCCCGCCGGCCAGCGTGAGCAGGAACACACCGCCCACGGCCCACACGCCCGGCCAATTGTTCTTCTCCGGGCGCGACAGCGCCATGGCAGCTAAAAGGCCCAACAGGCCAAGCACGCTCGTATAGGCGAGCTTGATCCAGAACATGGCCGTGGCCGGTGCCGTCATAATATCGCCGCGCAGCCCGATCGCGGCCACCATCATGGCCGCTGCGATGAGCGCACCCGTAACCACGGCGC
This sequence comes from Rhizobiales bacterium UBA1912, assembly GCA_002337455.1. GTDB lineage: Bacteria > Pseudomonadota > Alphaproteobacteria > Rhizobiales > Devosiaceae > Pelagibacterium. The sequence continues at coordinate 219,575 of DDGC01000028.1, forward strand.
CCAGCAGCAGCCATTGCAGCGTGCTGCGCCGTGTGGGGCGCAAATCGTCGACAAGTCGATCGATCAGGTCGGTGTTCATCGCCTGTCTCCAGCAAAACGCTCCATGAGGGCCTTGAGTCCGCGGTGGATGGCGACTTTCGCCGCGCTCTCGCTCATGCCATGGGCCGACGCGGCTTCTGCGACCGAGGACCCTTCGACCTTCACCTTGCGGATCAGGGTGGAGGTGCGCTCGGGCAGGGTGCCCAGCACCCTGTCGAGATCGTGCGCGGCCATCGCGCTGCCCGGTTGGGCGCTGTCGGCGAAATCATCATCGAGCGGCACCGTGGGGCGGATCGAGTGGCGGCGCAGATGATCGACGAGCTTATAATGGGCGATGGCGTGCAGCCAGGCGGTGAAGGGCCGGTCCAGATCGTAGGTCAGGCGTCTCGTGTGCACAGCCAATAGCGTCTCCTGAATCATATCCTCGATATGGGCCGCGTGGGTTGGAGCGAGCCGCCGGGAAAAATAGATGCGCAAATAATGGGTCAACTCGCCAAGAAGCTGGCGATAGGCCGATTTGTCGCCCTCGAGTGACGACAGCACGAGCGCGCGGAGCCGCGTTTCGAGTGAATCCATATGCATCAGGCTCCTATTCGTCCAACGCCGGGCAAACGTTACAGCGGGGGCGCGAAATAATCGAGTTGGGAACACGATTTCGTGAGGGCGTAACCGGAGTTGAACCACAAACGAATGTTGAACACGTACCGTATCAATGAGCTGCGGTCGCAACCTCCAAGGGAGACTAGACGATGTTCAACAAGACAATTCTTGCCGCCGCCGTTCTTGCACTGGCCCTGCCGGCCGCTGCCGTTCAGGCCCAGGACGCCATGGCCGGCGACGCAATGGCAGGCGATTCGATGGCCAGTGACTCGATGGCCAGTGACTCGATGGCAAGCGACAGCATGGCGAGCGATTCGATGGCCATGGATTCCATGATGTCCGATGACGAGCTTGCACTCTGCATCGAACAGGCCCAGGCCATCACCTTCGCCGAAGTTGCCGCTGCCGCCGAACATGCCTGTCACGCGGTTCACAATGGTGAACACATGGGCTCTGATGCCATGGCGGGCGACGCGATGGCCGGTGACGCCATGGAAGGCGATGCCATGGCGGGCGACGCTATGGCGCCCCAGCAGTAAGCCTGCTCTAATATATTGCTTCGCCCCAATTGGCGGGTGCCCCTGGGGCGAAGCATTCCGATAGGGAGACGGATATGTCCGCAGCGTCCAGCCAGGAAGCGACCGCCAGCCAGGAACCGGCCACCGGCCAGGGTTCGATCACTGGCAAGGTCATCAAGCGCCAGTCGATCTGGACGCGGCTTACCCATTGGGTATGGGTGATCTGCCTGTTTTTCCTGCTGTTTACCGGGCTGCAGATCTTCAACGCGCATCCGAGCCTTTATATCGGGCAACAATCGGGGTTCGAATTTACGAACTCGATTTTCTCCATGGGCGCCATCCGCAATCCCGACGGCTCGATCTCGGGGATCACGACGATTTTCGGGCATCAGTTCGATACAACCGGCGTGTTCGGCTATTCCGGTCCCGAGGGTCAGGAGCGCGTGCGCGGCTTTCCTGCATGGGCGACCATTCCTTCCTATCAGGACCTGGGCACCGGCCGTGTCGTCCATTTCTTTTTCGGCTGGCTTCTGGTTGCCACCATGTTCATCTGGTTCGTCGCCAGCCTCATCAACGGGCATTTGCGGCGCGACATCATTCCGACGGCCACGGATCTAAAGTCGCTGCCGTCCGATGTTGCCGCGCATGCGCGCCTCAAATTCCATCACACGCGCCACTACAATGTGCTCCAGAAACTCAGCTACGGCGTCGTGCTGCTGATCCTGTTTCCGCTGATCGTCCTGACCGGGCTGGCGATGTCGCCGGGCATGAATTCGGCGTGGCCGTGGCTCATCGAAATCTTTGGCGGGCGGCAGACGGCGCGCACCATACATTTCATCACCATGGCGCTGTTGGTCGGGTTCTTTGTCGTCCACATCGTCATGGTGCTGCTGGCCGGGCCGCTCAACACGATGCGCTCGATGATTACCGGCAAGTACAGGATCGATCCCGAAACGGAGGGAGAGAAATGAAGCGCTTTTCAATGCAGCGGCGAAAATTCCTCACTGCGTCGGCGGCCGGTGTGGCCGGGGTTACGCTGGCGGGGTGCGACCAGTTCGATTCCCTCCTGCGCCCCGGCCACCCGGTGCGCGATACGCTCGCCTCGGCCAACGATCTTACCCTTGCGGCTCAAAGATTGCTGCTGGGCGATGAGGCGCTGGCCAAGGAATTTGACGAAAGCGAAATCCGCCAGGGCATGCGGCCAAACGGCACCACCGACCCCCAGGAGGCCGATTATGTCGCGCTGCGCGACAATGATTTCGCCGACTATCAACTGGTCGTCGATGGGCTGGTCGAAACCCCGCAAACCTATTCGCTCGACCAGTTGCGCAACATGCCGTCGCGCACCCAGATCACCCGGCACGATTGCGTGGAAGGCTGGAGCTGTATCGCGAAATGGACCGGCGTGCCGCTTTCTTCGATCCTTGACGAGGTGCGCCCGACCGCCAATGCGCGCTATTGCGTCTTCCATTGCTACGACAATTACGGGGGCGGACTTTCGGCCTCGCCCTATTATGAGAGTGTGGGCCTGATCGATGCGCGCCACCCCCAGACGATCCTTGCCTATGGCATGAACGACGCCGCGCTGCCGGTGCGCAATGGCGCGCCGGTGCGGGTGCGGATCGAGCGCCAGCTTGGCTACAAGATGGCCAAGTATCTGCGCCGCATCGAACTGGTAGACGATTTCGGCCCATTGCACCGTGGCAAGGGCAGCTATTGGGCCGACCACGGTTATGATTGGTATGCGGGGATTTAAGCGTAATCCCCGCACCGATTGAGCCTAGAGCATTTCCGCTTTTCGCTTGCGAGGCCCTTCGGGTCTTCGAATCGCGAAAATCCCCTAAGTCTTTGTTTTGTCGCGCGTCCGAACCGTAATAGTGGTGCCCGCTTTAACTGGACACGCTCTGTTCTGAAGCGGTGCCCGGCACCATTGCCGAACGGTCGGCTGATCCCGAGGCGCCACCGCCGCCTGCGGGGGGCTCGCCCATGCCGCGACCGGGGCCGCCCAAGGAAAAGCCTGCGGATGCGGCGTTGGGGTCCACGCCGATAATCATGGCGACCAGATATTCATCGGCCAGTTCCTTGATATAGGCGAACGAGGCGCGTGATGCCTGGGTGGCGATACCGTCATTGGCGTTCAGCGTATCGCGTTCGGACGCTCTGTCGTTATAGGGCTCGACATTGAGATAGATGTATTCGCTCAAGGCGTCGGGGAAAAAGATCTGTCCGGTCAGGATGCTGGTCTGATCGAGGAAAACCTTGAAATGAACATGGGTCGTCCGGCCGCGATACCAGCTGGGATAGACTGTCGTAAACTCGACAATGCCGTTGTCGTCGGCAAACTGGGTGCCGCGCATGAAGGTTTCTCCGCTGGTGTCCACACTGCCATCGTCGCCCTGACCGGCATAGCCGGAGTAAACGCCCGTGGCATCGCAGTGCCAGATGTCGACACGGGCGCCCGGCATGGGTAAGCAACTCTGGTCGACGACCTGCAGGCGTACGCGGGTGGGAATGCCGGGGCGCCCCTCGGTGATATCGACGCGTTCGAGTTCGGGGTCGAAATAATAGGGCCCCTCGGTCACTTCGGGCGTCAGCACGCAGACATCGGCTGCGGGCATGAGCAGGGCCGAAGCTGAGCCTGCGTTGGCCGATTGGGCGAATGCTGTCTGTGACATCAGGGCGCCACCGGCTGCGGTGACGGCGACGAGCGAAAAGACTTCGCGGCGATTGAGCTTGCTGGTTTCAGACATCGTGCTGCCTTTTGATTTGTGAGGCGCGCACGAGACCCGGAGGCTATTTGGGGGGCGGGGTCGGACCCCGTGCGCCCTCTTTCGATACTATCACGGGACGGCAAGCACCCGTTACAAGTTGGAAAACTGGATTACGGTTTGGATAGCTCCACCGTAAACGGCGCGTCAAAGATATGCTCTTTGAGATTGTTGCCGTCACCACCCCGATCGACCACCAGAAAATCGCCTTCTTGCTCCAGCGTCGTCAACACGCCATGCCAGACATTGCGTCCGATGTTGATGCCAATCCCCGGCTCGGTGAGGAAGGCCAGAGGCGTGCCGGGCACGCCATCTTCATCGGGTGCGACGATCACCAGAAACGGCCGCGGATGGAGCGGCATGAAGGCTTGCGAACCCAATGGATGGCGCTCGACCAGCGTCAGGGACAGAGGCAGATCATAGGGCTTGCCGCGAAAGATCGAAATCAGCGTGCGTCCGTTTTCGCCTCCGATCTCGACAGTGGCCAGATCGTGGAAGCGCTCGGTCATGCCGTTATTGATCGGGTAATGATGCGCACCCTCGGTGGTCAGTACCTGCCCGAACGGGGCGAACGCCTCCTTGGTCAGCGGCGCGGCAATGATGGTTTTCGTCATGGACGGCCCAGCTTCATGTGCCGGTTGACGTCTTTGTAGAGCAGATAGCGGAACGGACCGGGGCCGCCGGCATAACAGGCCTGCGGGCAGAAGGCGCGCAGCCACATGTAATCGCCGGCTTCGACCTCCACCCAATCCTGATTGAGCCGATAAACGGCCTTTCCTTCGAGCACATAGAGCCCATGTTCCATGACATGAGTTTCGGCAAAGGGGATCACTGCGCCTGGCTGCAGTGTCACGATATTGACGTGCATGTCGTGGCGCAGATCGGTTGGTTCGACAAAGCGCGTCGTCGCCCATTTGCCCTCGGTACCGGGCATGGGGATGGGCTCGATCTCCTGATCGGACGAAACGAAAGCGGGCGGGGTATCGAGCCCTTCGACCTTCTCGTAGGACTTGCGTATCCAATGGAAGCGGGCGGGTTCAGCGCCGGTGCTGCGCAGGGTCCATTCGGTGGCCGGCGGGATATAGGCATAGCCGCCCGGCGCCAGCGTATAGGTGGTTCCACCAAGCGATAGCGAGATTTCCCCGGCGGTAACAAACAGCACGGCTTGAGCCGCCGGATCGGGCTCGGGCCGGTCGCTGCCACCGCCGGGCGCGACCTCCATGATGTATTGGGAAAAGGTTTCGGCAAATCCTGAAAGGGGTCGCGAAATCACCCACAGCCGCGTCTTGTCCCAGAAGGGCAGATAGCTCGTCACGATATCGCGCATCACGCCCCGGGGGATTACCGCATAGGCATCGGTAAACACCGCGCGGTCGCTGAGGAGCTGGGTCTGGGGTGGCAACCCGCCGGGGGCGGACGCGTAGGGGCTTTCGGTCATCAAAAAACGCTTGTCGGTCAATCGGAATGGCCAGACTGACAGCGCCACGCCCGATTTGGCAATATGGACGCTGCGAGAAACTTGTTCCGCGGCCTCGTTGCCAGCACCGGACACGCATCGCTCATCCCGGCGAAGACCAGGGCCTGCCAGTCGGCGGCGTTGGCAGCTCCTGCCTCATGGCTCGCCCCATCCCCCGCCAACGTGAGCAGTCCTTAACAACGGCCTGACTCACCCCCTGCTGTCACCCCGTGGCTTGTCCCAGCAAGCCCCACCGCCCTCGGCTTTGTCTCCAGCGCACGCCCCCCGCGTCATCCTCGGGCTCGACCCGGGGATCTGCAACGCTGCCATCGAGCACCGCAGAAGTGCGGTCCCTTGCGTCTCAACCCTCTCCCTCGCTACCCCGGCGAAAGCCGGGGTCCATCGGCCGTTCCACCCGCCACAAAGCATCGGCGATGCTGCTGGGTCGAAGGGAGGCGGAGACGCGCGATACAATACTTATCCCCGCTTTCACGACCTCACCCATACT
>DDGC01000002.1:0-144498 GCA_002337455.1 Rhizobiales bacterium UBA1912
GACCTCGGCATCAAGCTCGAGAACGTGACCACCGACATGCTGGGCACCGCCAAGCGCGTCGAGATCACCAAGGAAAACACCACCATCGTCGATGGTGCTGGCTCCAAGGAAGACATCGAAGGCCGCGTCAACCAGATCAAGGCACAGATCGAAGAGACTTCTTCGGACTATGACCGCGAAAAGCTGCAGGAACGCCTTGCCAAGCTCGCCGGCGGTGTTGCCGTGATCAAGGTCGGCGGTTCGACCGAAGTGGAAGTCAAGGAACGCAAGGACCGCGTAGACGACGCGCTCAATGCAACCCGCGCTGCTGTTGAAGAAGGCATCGTTGCCGGTGGTGGCGTTGCGCTGCTGCGGGCTTCGAACGCCCTGACCGTCAAGGGCGTCAATGCCGACCAGCAGGCCGGTATCGCCATCGTCAAGCGCGCCCTGCAGGAGCCGATCCGTCAGATCGCCAACAACGCTGGTGACGAAGGCTCGGTCGTCGTGGGCAAGATCCTCGACAACGCTTCGGACACGTTCGGCTACGACGCACAGACCGGCGAATATGGCGACATGATCCAGATGGGCATCATCGATCCCGTCAAGGTCGTGCGTACTGCGCTCGAAGACGCTGCCTCGGTTGCCGGCCTTCTGGTCACCACCGAAGCCATGGTCGCCGAACTGCCCAAGGACGACGCACCGGCAATGCCTTCCGGCGGCGGCATGGGCGGCATGGGCGGGATGGATTTCTAAGAGGTCCTTTTCGCTCACGGGCCGTACCGCATTCGGCCCGACGCGCTAAAACCGCGCTGGGCCGAATACTGGCCCTGCGCGGACGCGGCCAACGATGGCCGGGCGCTCTTCGCGCCTTAGAATTTAGGATTGGGACCTCTCCAGGGTCTCGAACGGGAAGGGCAGTGCTTCGGCGCTGCCCTTTTCGTTTTGGGCATCCCGTTCGCATTTTTGTGGCGCGCTTTGTCGGCGCCAGCCAAGGCCGGCTTGCACGCTGCGCAGCGGGAAGGGCAGTGCTTCGGCGCTGCCCTTTTCGTTTTGTGCATCCCGTTCGCATTTTCCGGCGCGGCAAGCGTCCGTCAGGGGAAGAACAGGAGCTTTATGGCGAGGATGATCGAGACGACGATGACCAGCGGGCGGATGATCCTTGCGCCGTAGCGGATGCCGGTGATGGCGCCGAGATAGCCGCCGATGATCTGGCCGCCGGCCATGACGATGGCGACGGGCCAGACGACATCCCCGGCTATGATGAAGAACAACAGCGCGGCGAGGTTGGAGGTGACGTTGAGGATCTTGGTGTGGGCCGAAGCGCGGGCTGCGGAGAGACCGAACAGAGCCACGAAGGCCAGCATGAAGAACGAGCCGGTGCCAGGGCCGAAAAGACCGTCGTAAAAACCGATCACGAAGGCGAAGACGGGGACGAAGGTTGCGAATTTGAGGCGGGCGGCGCCATCGATGTCCTTGATCGAGGGCGAGAAGGTGAAATAGAGCGCGACGGCGATCACGGCGGCAGGGATGAGGACTTCAAGCGCCGAGGTATCGACCTGCTTGACGACGACGGCGCCCAGAAGCGAGCCGGCGAAGGCCGCGCCGATGGAGGGGACCAGCGAGAGAATCGATACATAGCCCTGGCGCCAATAGGTCCAGGCGGCAATCGTGGTGCCGACGATGGACTGGGCCTTGTTGGTGGCGATGGCCCCCAGTGGCGGCAGGCCGGCCCACAGCAGGGCGGGAATTGTGATGAGGCCACCACCGCCGGCGACTGCATCCACAAAGCCTGCGATGACGCTGACGCCGCCCAGCGCAACAAGTACCCAGATATCGTACACGGAAAAGTTCGTCCTCGAGTGGTCATGACGCGGCGTGTTGCTTGCATGAAGCCGGGCGATTTGCAACCGGACCGGTGATGGATCGGACTGCTCACTGTATCTCGATTGACGAACAATCTGTTGGAGGTATGTGGGTTTCTCAAAACAGCAGCTTGCGGCACAGTTCGGTCATCGCAAATCGCACACTGGACGCAAACGATATGAACGCGCTTAAAACTTACCTTCCGACAGTGGGTCGGATCTTTCTGGCACTCATCTTCATCCTTGCCGGTCTGGGCAAGATCACCGCAATCGAGGGCAACGTCGGCTATATGGAAATGTTCGGCGTGCCGGGCTTTCTGATCTGGCCGACGATCATCGTGGAAGTGGTTGGCGGCGTCATGCTGGCGGCGGGTTACAAGACCCGGTGGGCAGCAGCGGCCCTGGGCGGCTTCACGTTCATCGCAGCGCTGATCTTCCACACCGACTTTTCCAACCAGATGGAAATGACCAACTTTTTGAAGAACCTCGCCATCACGGGCGGCATGCTCTACGTCATCGCTTTCGGGCCGGGCGCCCTGGCGGTCGACATGCGCAAGGAAGCTTGATTGCCTGAACCAAAAAGGGCCGCGAAAGCGGCCCTTTTTTTAGCTATGAGCGGGTGGCGCCTACGGCTTCGGCGAGGCGGTTGAGGACCGCTTGTTTGCCCTCGTGCCAATGGGCATTGCGGGCGACAAGCAACAGGGACTCGCTTTTGAGCATTATGCCGTCCTCGAGGACGCGCAGGCCGTTGGCCTTCAGCGTCGAGCCGGTGGTGGTGATGTCCACAATCAGGTCGGCCGCGCCCGATGCGGGAGCGGCTTCGGTGGCGCCGAGGCTTTCGACAATCCGGTATTCTGCAATCCCATGGGCCGAAAAATGGCGTCGGGTAAGATTGACGAACTTCGTCGCAATCTTGAGCCAGCGGCCATGGCGGGCGCGGAAATCGGCGGCGACGTCGGAGAGGTCATCCATTGTGGTGACGTCGATCCACGAATCGGGGACGGCCACAACGGCGTCGGCGCGGCCAAAGCCGAGACGCTTGACGATCTCGACCTGCTGGGGCCCGGTTTCGGCTGTCTCGTGGATCAGGTCTTCGCCGGTGATGCCGATGTCGATGGTGCCACGGATCAACTCGCGGGCGATCTCGGACGCCGAGAGAAAACGCACGATCACGTCCGGCATGGCGGCCATTTCACCCAGATAGGAGCGGGCGCCGCCGGGACGCTCGATGGTCAGGCCCGACTTTTCAAAGACGGCAATCGCCTCTTCCTGGATACGGCCCTTGGAGGGGAGCGCGAGCATAATCGAAGTCATGAGCGAACCTCCCCTGATCCTTTCTGGTCGCGGAATTGATGCGAAAAACCGGCGTCCACTTTTTCGCATTCCGCTTCGAGCCTATCAACCCAGACGGCGCAGCCGACGGCGGGGATATCTTCGGACGCGCCGAGGCGGCGGAGCAGGCGGTCATATTGTCCGCCCGATACCAGCACCAGCCCCCCTGCCCCGGTCACTTCGAAGGTGATGCCGGTATAATAATCAAGGCGTGGGGAGAAGCCGGCGTCGAAGAGGATCGATTTCGCACCAAGCCCGTCGCGCAGTTGGTCGACGCGGCGGCGGGCACCTTGCAGCGCAGGTGCCAGGTCGATGCCAGTGGCGTGGCCGAGACTGTCGATTGCGGCGAGCGCCTTGTCGGCCGGGCCGGAGATCGCGAGATAATTGCGCAATAGATCAATGGTCGGGCCGGGAACGTGCTGGGCTTCGAGCGCCTGCTTTTCGAGATAGCGGGCGGCGATTTCCTCGGGCGTGCGGCTTTCGGTCAGGCTCAGGCCGTTGGTGAGCATGAGTTCGCCCACCCAATCGGCGATATCGTTGGCCGGTAAACCGGCGGGTCCCGCCATGGGGGGCCGAGGATTGGCGAGCCGGTCGAGGAGCGCCGCCATGGCCTCGGGATGGCCGAAGCGGGCGCGCACGCGCGGACGCCAGACATCGGGCATGTCGCAGGCGGCAAGTACGGTTTCAAACAGGTCGATATCGCCCACGCGAACAGTGGGCGCCGTGACGCCATAAATGCCGGTGACGGCATGCGCAAAGCCGATGACCTGATCGAGCGCCGCATCGGCATCGGGGAGCGCCAGAAGCTCCAGACCGCCCTGATCGAACTGGGCGGGGCCGTCGGTGCGCTGGCGGAAAACCGGGCCGAGATAACCGTAGGCCGCCGGGGTCGCGGCGCCATTGGCGATGTGATCGATGGCGATTGGCAGGGTGAAATCGGGGCGCAGGCAGAATTCGGACCCGTCCATGCCTTGGGTGAGGATCATGCGGGCGCCCAGTTCCTCACCCGCCAGATCGAAATATGCGGCGGGCGGGACGAGGATGGGCGGCGTGGCAGGGGTGACGCCGGGTGCGGAGATGAGAGCCTCAAGGGCGGCGCGGCGGGTGGTGGCGGTCATGGGCGGGCCCCGGTGGTCGCGGCTGGCGCTGCGCGCCCCTCATCCGCCCCTTTGGGGGCCAGCCATTCGAGCACAGCTCTCATGGCCTTCTCACTTCCAATCGTGCCACTGGCACGATTGGCCGTAGGACAGATCGAAGTCTCCCCCAAGGGGGCGAAGGAAAGAATGCCGCGAGCGCTCCAGCAAGAGCCCCCCTCGGCCCTCTGGGGAGAGGGGACGGGGGTGAGGGGCCAGCCAAGGACGCCCGCGCTCATTTTGGGTTCGCTTTCATCCATGCGGCGACGGCCGGGATCTGTTTGACGAATTCGACCATTTCTTCGAGTGGGACCGAATACTGGCCGGGGCGTTCGGTTTTCCAGGCGGCGTTGTCGGTGATCGAGGCTGCGGCTTCGGCGCCCTCAGCCAGGTCCTTGATCTGGACGACGCCCTGTTCGCGTTCGTCGGAGCCCTGGATGATGACGGCGGGAGCGTTGCGCTTGTCGGCGTATTTCATCTGCTTGCCCATGTTCTTGGACGAGCCCAGGAACAGTTCGGCGCGGATGCCGGCAGCGCGCAAATCGGCGACCATCTTCTGGTAGTCGGCGATCCGGTCTTTTTCCATGACGGTGACGACGACAGGGCCGGTGACCGGGGCGGCGTCGAGATTGCCGGTGAGCTTGAGGGCACTGGCGAGACGTGAAACACCGATGGAAAAGCCGGTGGCGGGCGTGTGCTCGTTGCGGAAGCGCGAGACGAGGCCGTCATAACGGCCGCCGCCGCCGACTGAGCCGAACACCACGTCCTGACCCTTTTCGTTCTGGACGGTGAAGGTCAGTTCGATCTCGAAGACCGGGCCGGTGTAGTACTCGAGACCACGGACGACGGAGGGGTCGATCTTGATGCGGTCGGGGCCGTAATTTGCTGCGGCAAACAACGAGGCCATAGCCTGGAGTTCGACGAAGCCTTCAACGAACGACTGCGTAATCCTGAATTTTGAAAGCGCCGCAGTCTTGAACTCTGCGTCGAGGAAGCCGTCGGGGCCAGCATCGTCTTCAAGATCGACAAGATCGTCGAGGCGGGCGGCGCTCATCATCTCAATGATGGCGTCGGACTGATCGGCGTCGAGCTTGGCGCCCTCGGTATAGTCACCACTCTCGTCCTTGCGACCCTCACCGAGCAGCAACTTCACGCCTCCGGGGCCAAACTTGTCCAGCTTGTCGATAGCCCGCAGCACCGTGAGCTTCTGCGCCTCGTCGGTCACGCCGATGGCCTGCATGACGCCATCGAGCACCTTGCGGTTGTTGACGCGCACGACGTACTTCCCCGCCAAGCCCAGCGCATCCATCGTGTCGGCCATCATCATGCAGATTTCGGCGTCCGATTCCGGGCCGGCGGCGCCCACGGTGTCGGCGTCGAACTGCATGAACTGGCGGAAGCGGCCGGGGCCGGGCTTTTCGTTGCGGAACACCCAACCCTGCCGGTAGGACCGGAAGGGCTTGGGCAGGTCCTGATAGTTCTGGGCGAAATAGCGGGCGAGCGGGGCCGTCAGGTCGTAGCGCAGGCTCATCCATTGCTCGTCATCGTCCTGCACCGAAAACACCCCGGCATTGGGGCGGTCGGTATCGGGCAGGAATTTGCCCAGCGTTTCGGTGTATTCGAAAAACGGGGTCTGGATGGGATCAAAGCCGTAGCGCTCATACACATGGCGGATTTTGGCGACCATCTGCTCGATGGCGGCGATGTCCGCGGGTTCGGAGTCGACAAAACCGCGCGGCAGGCGCGGCTCGATGAGCGCTGAGGTCTTGGCCATGAATGTGGTCCCTGAAGTCCCTAGAATATGGGGCTTTTTGCAATACGGGCCGTTCCTAAACGATAAGCGGTTTGGAGACAAGGCGAGGGAGCACTGTTGCCAATGCGCCACAGCCAAACGACAAGTGCGACAACCCGTCACACGAGGGGTTGGCGATCACGGATTCGTTAGCTATCAATTCGGCGTCTTCAACACGAACCTCTTAAGGGAGGCGTTCCATGGCAGTATTTGCAAACGTCCTCACCCGTGGTGTTGAAGCTTTCGGCTGGACCCTGTCCCGCTGCATCAATCGCACCGGCGTCAAAGCCTGACGCCACTCTTTGCGATAGTCGGGTCTCCCTACTCGGCCTGAACTTCAAAAACACTCCCTGAACCATAGCAATCCTGACGACAGCACAACTGCGTCTGCCGCCCGGATTCCAACCCGAACCAACCTTTGGATACGTTTCCGGGCGGGCTGATCCGACTCCTGAAATGTCTCCAGCAACATGGAGCCAGAGCGCCTTTGCGCGCCTGGGTGACGACGATGTCGCACGTAAACATGCAAGTGGAAGGCGCGATCCTGCGCATTTCCGTCGATACACTGATGGCCGAGCACGGCAAATGGCGCGTGATCATGGCCGCAATCAAAGCGATGGTTCGCGGCAGGCGCCGGGTGCAAACGATCCGCCCGCAAGACCTGCCCAATTCGATCCGCGCCGACATAGGGCTGCCAACTGTGGTGGACCCGCCTAGAATGCCGACGGTGATGATGGTCTACGCACGGCCATAACCGTCGGCGCATTAAACAGGGCGCTTCGGAAAGCCACTGCTTTTTGAAGTGCCCTGCCCTTTTAGGGGCGAACGAAACTGGCGCGTTGCGCTTCGATGGGCGCGCGGCAATGGCAGCCCTCCATATGGTCATTGACCATGCCCATAGCCTGCATGAAGGCATAGCAGGTGGTGGGGCCGACAAAGGAAAAGCCGCGCTTTTTCAGATCCTTTGAAAGTCTTACCGATTCAGGCGAGGTGGCCTGCTGGCGCAGACTGTCCCAGGAATAATCAGTGGGCCGATCCTCGGGCCGGGGCTCGAAACTCCAGAAATAGGCGGCGAGTGAGCCGAACTCATCGCGCAGCGCCTGGGCGCGGCGGGCATTGTTGATGGTCGAGACGATCTTACCGCGATGACGCACGATGCCCGCATCGGCCAGCAGGCGATCGATATCGGGTTCATCGAAGGCGGCCACGGTGTCGATATCGAAACCGGCAAACCCGGCGCGGAAGTTTTCGCGCTTTTTGAGGATGGTCAGCCAGGACAGGCCCGACTGAAAGCCTTCGAGGCACAGCTTTTCAAACAGGCGCGTGTCGTTGGTGACCGGAAAGCCCCATTCGGTATCGTGATAGGATTGGTAAAGCGGATCGCTGCCCGGCCAGGGGCAGCGGATGGGTTCGGCATCGGTCATGGAATCGCCTCGCGGAGCATTTGAGTAACCATAGAGGTGGAACAAGATTTAACCATCCCATTTGACTCAATCTTTGCCGGTTGCAGGCCAAGATCGCATCCTGTTTTCACGCTGGACACGAGATGCCGATGACCCGCCTGGCCCTAGCTTTTATTGCCGTTTTGATGCTGGCCGCGCCCGCGCAGGCCGGTTCGGCCTATCGCGGCTATCTCAACGCCATGTTCGGGCCGCCCCCGGGCGTAGTGCTGACGCCGAACGAACCCCAGACCATGCTCGAATACCAGACAGATTACGTCAGCCATCCGATGTGGCTGCGCCAGGTCATCAATTACCGGACCAGCGAGGCGCCGGGCACGCTGATCGTCGACACGCGCCAGCGCTTCCTGTTTCTGGTGATGCCGAACGGCAAGGCCATGCGCTACGGGATCGGGGTAGCGCGGACGGGGTTCGAATGGAGCGGGACGCATCGGGTGAGTGCCAAGCGCGAGTGGCCGAGCTGGACGCCGCCGGCCGAAATGCATGCCCGCCAACCGGGGCTGCCGCGCTTCATGCCCGGAGGGCCGAACAATCCGATGGGCGCCCGTGCGCTCTATCTGGGTTCGACCCTCTATCGAATCCACGGAACGAACGAGCCGTGGAGCATCGGGCGCTCGGTCTCATCGGGGTGTATCCGCATGACCAATCAGGATGTGATCGATCTTTTTGGCCGTGTCCCCGTCGGGGCCAAAGTCGTCGTAGTCTAGGCGCCGGCAACTTCAGTCGCCGGGCCAACAGCTGCATCGTTATAGGTCCGAAGCGCTTGCCACGCTTTCGGTTCAGGCCGCGTGAGGGATGTTGAACCCCTTGTCGGCATAGTCCTTGAGCTTATTCCGAACCGTACGGATCGAAAGCCCGAGGATTTGGGCGGCGCGGGTGCGATTGCCATTGGTCTGCCGGAGCGTTGCGAGAATCAGAGTTCTCTCCACCTCGGCAATTGGCAACCCGACCATAGCCTCCGCCACGTGGGCGTCTGGAGCAAAGTCGTACACTGCACGTCCTTTCTGAGCCCCCATACGCTTGGCTAACCGCTTAAGGGTCCTCCCTTATGGTTAACAAAGTGCTAACAAATGGAGGCCATGGGAACGGGCCGGCTAACCTATGCAGGGATGCGGGCGCCATGAAAACTGCAAGAAGGGAGTGGTACCGTCGCCCCGAATTGAACGGGGGACCTCTAGATCCACAATCTAGCGCTCTAACCAACTGAGCTACGACGGCATGGTGACGCGGACGTTGTGACGCTTATGGCAGCGTCGTCCCGAAACGGGGCGGAACATAGGTCGAGATGACGGCGATGACAAGTGCGCTTATGCCAAGATCGGCAGGTTTTTTGATGGCTGGCGACGGCCCGGCCTTAACCATTTCCAACCTTTGAGCGGGCAACAATGGCGCAAGACATGGACCGGCTCGCGGAGTCCCTATATTTAAGGTTTCGTCAACCATCGGCCCAGACCGGGACGAGGATGGACATACGGACATGACATGACGCTCGACTGGACTAGCGCAGAACAGGCCCAAACCGTAACACGGTACGAAGACGATCCGCGTCCGGCCTGGCTATGGCCGATCGATGGCACGCAGCCGGTCTGGACCAATCGGGCTGCCGGGCTGTTCGGTGCTAAGGTCAAGGACGGCGCGATCAAGACGCTGGAGTCTGCCGTGCCGATCAAGGGCCAGATCGCCCGCATCGTGCGACTGGGCCTGATGGGGCAGCCGACGCTGTCGCGCATGCAGTTTCTGGCCGGGCACAAGCCACTTTCGGCGACCTGCCAATGTACACCGCTGAAGCTGGACAGAGACACGCCCTATCTTCTGGTGGTCGGGGTGGACCCGATCAGCGATGAGATTCTGGCCACCGCCGAATCGCGCGCCGAGGATGTCGCGCCCGTCGCACCGGTGACCGAACCCGAGGCGCCCGAGGATGGGCAGGACGAGGTGGTTGTCCCCGACGTCATCGAGGAGGAGGAGATCGGGCAGGACGGGCTTGTGGCGCTTGTCGACAAACTGGCCGGGCACGAGCACCTTTTCGATCCGCTGGACGCCGATGACGATGCCCCGTTTTCCGGCCAGGTTCCCAGCCGCGATTTTGCAGAAATCGCCTTTGACGAGGCAGTGGGGGCCAGCGAGGGGGAAGATCAGTCCGATTGGGGCGAGGACGACCCATTGGCCGTCGAAGAGGCAGCTTTTGCGGCCGACGGCAGCAATGAGGAGGGTTCGGCCCGCTCCGGATTGTGGCAGATCACCGGGCGCGGCCTGACCATCCAGCGCGCCAGCTATGAGGAAAGCACCGAATCGCCGGTGGAGGATCTGGCAGGCGCTGCGGAGGATGCGGCTTCCGATGCCAGCGAGCAGACCACACGATACAATTTCGAGGAGCTTTCGCGCATCCTGACCGACAGGGTGAATCGCGACGACCCTCCCGAGCCAGCGCCTCAGCCCCTGCCCTTCCGCACGCGGCGATCAGGTGGAGAGCTGGTGGCGCTGAGCGAAGAGGCGCTGGTGCTCAATCGCCTGCCGATCGGTATTCTGATTTTCCGCGATCAGGACATCCTGTTTGCCAACCGCGCGCTGGTCGATCTGACCGGTTACGAGAACGCGACGACCCTGCGCGGGCTCGGGCTTTCGGCGATTTTCCCTACCGTCGATGGCGGCGAGCCGGCTGGGCCGGTCAGCCATTTGCTGCGCCGGGACGGCGAGAAAATCTCAGTCAATGCCCGGCTCAATGCCGTCACCTGGCAAGGACGCCCCAGCTTCATGCTTTCGGCCAGGGCGAACGATATCGAGCCGCTTCGAGAGGCCGAAGTTGGCCAGTTTGCAGCGCTTTGGGCCAAGGTCGCCAATTTCGATTTCGTCACGGCGGACCGGGCGGGCCTGATCGCCAGTTTCGAGAGCGGCCGTCGCGACGGCTCCACTGCCGAAATCGGAACACCGCTCACCAATCTGATCGCACAGGGTGAATATTCCGCCTTGCGCCAGTTCCTCGCTCTGCCGGCGCGCTACGCTGGCGGCGTGCGGCCGGCCATCTCGCTCAAAGGCAAACGGGCCGGACACACGCTGACGCTTTTTGCCGAGGGACGGGCCGGTATCGTGTCGGGATATTTCGGGCTGCTCGGCTCCGCCGATACCCAGGCGGCCACACCGGGACCGCGCGCGGGGCTTCCAACCGCTACGCTGAGCCGGATCACACGCGGACTGCGCCGCCCGCTCAATACAATCGCCGGATTTTCCGAGTTGATCGCATCGGAATCGTTCGGGCCACTGGCCAATTCGCGCTACCTGGAATATGCGCGCGACATCCGTTCGGCGAGCGGCGAAATCGGCGATCTGGCCGATGAACTCGACGATTATGTGAGGCTTGCCGAGGGCGAACTGGCGCTCTCCCCCGCCGATGTCGATATCGGCACGTTGCTGGCCGAAAGCCTTGTACGGGTGCGCGGGGCGGCAGGAAAAGCCCGCGTGCTGCTGCGCAGCGCAATCAGCGAACGGCTGCCCTATGTCCGGGTCGATGCGGCAACGCTCAAGCAGGCGGTGCTCAACATGCTCGCCAGCGCCATAAGCGAGGGCGGCGAAGGGTCCAAGGTCGTGCTGTCGGGACAGGTCGAGGACGATGGTTCGGTTTCGATCCATGTGCGCGACACGGCCAAGGCGCCCAACGCGCTGGCAGAACGCTTCATGGTGTTCCGCGACGGGCTCGCGGCGGACGGCAGTGAACGCAGGCCAACCCAATCAAGCATCGGGTTGACGCTGACCCGGTCGCTGGTTGCGGTCAACGCCTGTTCGCTGAGCCTTGCGCCAGCAAACGAGAGCGGCACGCTGATGACGCTGACGATACCGGCGAGCCTTGTTGTCAGGGTTGACAGCGTCCGTCCTTGACAAGCCCGGCCCATCTCGGCCTTAACTCAACGCGATGAGCAAGCCCGAACCAATCCTGAAGCTGAAAGGTGTCTCGCGCCGTTTCGGCAGCGTTGCGGCTCTCGACGGGGTGTCCTTCGACATACTTCCCGGCGAGATCGTATGTCTGGTGGGCCATTCGGGGTGCGGGAAATCGACCCTGTTGCGGACTATTTCCGGCGTCGAAAAGATCGATGGCGGCAGTGTGGTCCTGGCTGGCACGACGGTCAGTGGCGCAGAGGGATTTGTTGAGCCAGAGAACCGCAATGTCGGCTTCATGTTCCAGGACTATGCGCTGTTCCCGCACCTTACGGCGCGCCAGAATATCGGGTTCGGTCTCAAGGGCATGAGCCGCAAGGATGCAGCCGCGCGGGTCGACGACATTATCTCCCGGCTCGGGATCGGGGCGCTGGCCGAACGGTATCCGCACATGCTTTCCGGTGGCGAGCAACAGCGCATAGCGCTGGCCCGTGCCCTTGCGCCCCAGCCGCGAATTCTGCTCATGGACGAGCCGTTTTCCAACCTCGACCGCGGCCTGCGCGACACCATAAGGCGCGAAACCCTGGCGCTGTTGCGCCAACTGGGAACAACGGCGATTGTCGTGACCCATGACCCCGAAGAAGCGCTGGCCATCGGGGACAAGGTGGTGCTGATGCACAAGGGCCGCGTGATCGAAAGCGGCACCGGCGACGCCATCTACAGCTTTCCCCAGACCGCCTATGCGGCCGCGTTCTTTTCCCAGGTCAATACAATACCGGCCCGACGGTCGGGCGACTGGCTCGACAGCGCACTTGGCCGGTTTCCGGCACCCTGCGGCAGTTCGGGGCCAGTCCAGCTTTTCGTTCGCCCCCAGGCGCTCATGGTGAGGGATGATGGCGCCCCGGCCATTGTGAGCGGGCGTGTGCTGCTGGGCGAGATCGAAGAAGTCACACTCGAGGTCGCCGGACTTAGCGATCCGATCGTCATGCGCACCAGCGCAAAACGCGGCCTGGAAGTGGGGCAGCACGTCAAGATTGCTGTTGATCCAAAGGATGTTCTGGTTTTCGCTTCCGATGAAACAGCCCGTTCCGCCCTGCCGAGCGGAACAATAGCTGCCGAATAAATCATAATTTCTTCAATAGTTTAGAACCATTCTAGACTATATTTGAAATTTCTTGACTCAACTCGTCACGTATGAGTAATGCGCCCATGGGCGCGCTTTGGCGTTTGGCGCCCTTGATGAAACCACACCAAGGGAATTTCCAATGACACGACTTTTCAAGACGTTCTCGGCAGCCAGCTTTCTGGCGCTGAGCGCTGCCGTGCCAACCCTGGCGCAAGAGGTTAACATCTATACGACCCGCGAACCGGGTCTGATACAGCCAATCCTCGATGCCTTTACCGCCGATACCGGCGTAACGGTCAACACAGTCTTTTTGCAGGACGGGCTGATCGAACGCGTCTCGGCTGAAGGCGAGAGCTCGCCCGCCGATATCCTGATGACCGTCGATTTCGGCGCGCTGATCGATCTGGTCGACGCCGGACTGACCCAGCCGGTGGACTCCGAAGTGCTCGACGCCGCGGTTCCCGAAGCGCTGCGCGATGCCGAAGGCAACTGGTTTGCCCTGTCCGGCCGGGCGCGCGTGCTCTATGCAGCCAAGGACCTCGATCTTGGCAGCTTTACCTATGAGCAGCTGGACGATGAAGAATGGCGCGGGCGGCTGTGCATCCGTTCGGGTCAGCACCCCTACAACACCGCAATGTTTGCAGCCTACATGGCGAAATATGGCGAAGAGGAAACCCGCAGCTGGCTCGAAGGCATCAAGGCCAATCAGGCTCGCGTTGCCGCCGGTGGCGACCGCGATGGCGCGCGCGACATTGCCGCGGGCATTTGCGACATCGCCGTGGCCAACTCCTATTATTACGGCCTGATGACGAGCGGTGCCGGTGGCGAGGAACAGCAGGCCTGGGCCGAAGAGGTTCAGGTCATCCTGCCGACGTTCGAGAATGGCGGGACACTGGTCAACATCTCCGGTGCGGGTGTTGCCGCCCACGCGCCCAATCGCGATGAAGCGGTACAGTTGCTCGAGTATCTCGTTTCCGATGACGCCCAGAAGCTCTATGCGGAAGCCAATTTCGAACACCCGGTCAATGCCAATGCCGAAGTTCATCCGATCATTGCCGGTATCGGCGAGTTGACCCCGGACTCCTTGTCGCTGACCGAAGTGCTGCCGTTCCGCACACGGGCCAGCGAACTGGTCGACGAAGTCAATTTCGACACGTTCGAAAACTAGGACTTGCGCGGCGGGAACACCCCGCCGCGCCGTCCCTTGATGGCAGCGACGACCGCAAACCGCCCTGCAGGGCGGCACCGCATCAGACTTTCGCCCTGGGCCGCGCTGGCATTTGCCGCCGCGGCTCTTGCGCTGTTGCCGGTGGCGACGATCGGCGTGACCGCGATGGCCGATACGGGGACGCTGTGGTCCCACGTGCTGACCAATATTCTGCCGCAGGCAGCGTGGAACACAGGCGTTCTGCTTTTAGGCACCGGGATCATCGCGACCTGTGTGGGCACCGGCGCGGCGTGGCTGGTTTCAGCCTATGATTTTCGCGGCCGCGGCATTCTGGAATGGGCATTACTGCTGCCGCTGGCCGTGCCCACATACATCATGGCGTATGCTTATCTGGACGTTCTGAGCCCACTCGGGCCGGTGCAGGGCGCGATCCGCTGGGTGCTGGGTTATTCCAGCCCGCGCGATTTCCGGCTTCCCGACATCCGAGCCATGTGGGGGGCGATCGGCGTGTTCGGGTTCGTTCTCTACCCTTATGTCTATCTGACGACGCGGGCGATGTTTCTGACGCAGGCCGCCAATCTCGTGGAGGTCTCGCGCACATTGGGCGTGGGCCGCAGCGGCGTGTTCTGGCGGGTGGTCCTGCCCCTGGCGCGCCCGGCGATTGCTGTAGGGGTATCGCTGGTTTTGATGGAAGCACTCAACGATGTGGGCGCTGCGCAGTTTCTGGGCATCCGCACGCTGACGGCGTCGGTCTATACGACATGGATCGTACGGACCGACCTCGCCGGGGCATCCCAGATTGCCATTGCCATGCTGGTGGTGGTGATCGCGCTGATCGTTTTCGAGCGCTGGGCCCGGCGCAACCAGCGGTTTGCTGCCAGCGCGCAGCGCGCCCGGCCCATGCCGCCGAGAAAACTGGTTGGTTTGAGCGGGCTCGGCGCTTTCGCGCTTGGCTTCCTGCCCATCCTGATCGGGTTTGTGGGGCCTGCAATATATCTGGTCGTCGCGGCTTTGCGGCGGATCGAATTTGCCGGATTTTCTCCGGCCCTGGTGCGAGCAACGATCAACACGATCTCAGTTTCTGCGATTGCGACGGCAGTGGTGCTGGTGCTTGGATTTGCCATAGCCTATGCCGCGCGCATCGAGCCGGGACGGAAAACCAGCACTGCAGCGCAGATTGCGACATTGGGCTATGCGGTGCCCGGAACGGTGCTGGCGATCGGCATCTTGATACCGGTGGCCGCTTTCGATCGCACGCTGGACGGGCTGATGCGGAACTGGGCGGGGGTTTCGACGGGCCTGTTGCTGCTGGGCTCGGGTGGTGCGCTGATCTATGCCTATACTGCGCGGTTTCTGGCGATTTCCGCTGGGGGAATCGAAGCGGGGTTGAGCCGCATACCCGCATCTTACGATCACGCGGCGCGCACGCTGGGACAGAGCGCGACGGGGACCTTGTTCAAGGTTCACCTGCCGCTGTCACGCACGGCCCTGACCGCCGCAGGCCTGCTGGTGTTTGTCGATTGCATGAAGGAGTTGCCGGCGACGCTGTTGCTGAGGCCGCTCAATTTCGAGAGCCTTGCGACGCTGCTTTATGGCGAGGCGGCCCGCGGGACCTATGAAGACGCGGCGCTGGCGGCGCTGATCATCGTGGTTATCGGGATCGTGCCTGTGGTGTTTCTGGCCCGGACCGGCCGGGTCAATCGCTAGGATCGACCCGCGCGTTCGTCTCAGGCTTTGGGTTTGGCAGGCGCCCTGCGGGCCGGCGCTTTTGGCGCGGCGCCGGTTTTGACGGTGCCGGCCTTGGGCGTTGCGGCCTTTTTGGCGGCAGGCTTGCGAGCTGGCTTGGCGGGCATGGCGACCCCTCCAGCGGCACCGACGACACCCTCATCGGGCGTACCTTCTTTGGTCGCGTTGGCGGGCTCGGCCGACTTGGCTGCAGGCGCACGGGCGGGCGCAGCGACGCCAGAGGTGATGGGCCTGCCGCCCTCGTCGAAACGGTGAAAGAGATCGCCCTTGGGGGCAAAGCTGATCTGGGCGCCTGCCTTGTAGGGGGTCTTGCCCTCCTGACGAATGATGACCGCCTCTTCCTCCCCGTTATCGACATAGATGTAACTGTCGGAGCCAAGGTCTTCGGAATAGATGACCTTTCCCGTCCAGGCGCCGTTGCCGTTGGGCACGATTTCCATGTGCTCGGGGCGCACGCCGACGGTGGTCGCCTTGTAGGAGGAGGCATTCTTGCCAGTGAGGAAATTCATTTTCGGCGAACCGATAAAGCCCGCAACGAACAGCGACTGGGGCTGGTCATAAAGCTCCATGGGCGTGCCCACCTGCATGACAACGCCGTCCTTGAGCACCACGATGCGATCGGCCAGCGTCATGGCCTCGACCTGATCGTGGGTGACGTAGACCATTGTGGTGCCGGGCAGCGATTCCTTGAGCTTGGCGATCTCCATGCGGGTCGCGACGCGCAGGGCGGCATCAAGGTTCGAGAGCGGTTCGTCGAACAGGAAGACCTGGGGATTGCGCACGATGGCGCGGCCGATGGCGACGCGCTGGCGCTGACCGCCGGAAAGTGCCTTGGGAAGCCGTTCGAGATAAGGGCCGAGCTGGAGCATATCGGCAGCGGCCTCGACCTTCTTTTTGATCTCGTCCTTGGGGGTGCGGGTCAGTTTGAGCGAATAGGCCATGTTGTCGAACACGGTCATATGCGGATAAAGCGCATAGGACTGGAAGACCATGGCGATGCCGCGTTTGGAGGGTGCGACGTCGTTGACGACACGGCCGCCGATCTCGAGCTGGCCCGAAGAAATCGTCTCGAGCCCCGAGATGGTGCGCAAAAGGGTCGACTTGCCGCAGCCCGAAGGGCCGACGAAGACGATGAACTCACCCGACTTGATGTCGAGATTTATGTCCTTGAGCACTTCGACATTGCCGTAGCGCTTGTAAAGATTGCTGATCTGCAGGTCAGACATCATCCCTCCCCTGGGCACATTGCCCTTAGTTTATGCGTCCAATATAGGCCCCGAACGGACCGAAACTCAACCGATTGCTCTCCAACTGGGCATCGGCGCCGGGCGCTCCGGCATCTTCCAGCACAAGGCCGTCCGGCACGTCGAAAACGGTTGGCTCGGCGCCCATGTTAAAGGCGCAGAACAGTCTGTCTTCGCCGACGGTGCGCGTAAAGGCCAGGACCGTATCGGGCGTTCCCTCTACAAGTTCGAGATCGCCTTTGATGAGCACCGGATGCTCGCGCCGGAAGCGCAGGATAGCGCGATAGAGCGACAGAATCGAATTGGCGACATTGTCCTGCTGGTCGACTGCGTAAGGCAAATGCTGGGCCGGCACGGGCAGCCATGTGCGGTTGGCCGACGAGAACCCGCCATTGCGAACATGGGCCTGCCAGACCATGGGCGTACGGCAACCGTCGCGGCCCTTGAACTCGGGCCAGAATTCGATGCCGTAGGGATCGACAAGGTCGTCATAGGCGATTTCGGCCTCGGTCAGGCCAAGTTCCTCGCCCTGATACAGGCAGACCGAGCCGCGCATTGTCAAGAGCAAGAGCGCGGCCTGACGGGTCAGGCGATCCTCGAACCCATGCGGCGCCCAGCGGCTGACGTGGCGGACGACGTCGTGATTGGAAAACGCAAGGCAGATCCAGCCGTTGGGCGCCTTTTCCTGCGTCAGGCGAAGCGCGTCGCGGAAATGGCCGGCCGTGTATTCGCCGCCGAGGTAATCGAAGGTGTAGCACATGTGCAGCTTGTCATCGCCCGAAGTGTATTGGGCCATGACTTCGAGCTGGTGCTGGGCATCGCCGATTTCGCCAACGGCAGTAGTGCCGGGATACTCGTTGAGCAGCGCGCGCATGCGCTGGAGGAAGGCGATGTTTTCAGGCTGGCTCTTGTCGTAGAGGTGTTCCTGAAGGTTGTAGGGGTTAACCGCTGGCGCGGTGGATGCGTTGTATTCCTCGGGGCGGACGGGCGGGTTGTTTTCGAGCCCCTGGGAGTGGAAATAGAAGTTGACCGTATCGAGCCGGAAGCCATCGACCCCGCGTTCGAGCCAGAAACGCATCTCGCCCAGCAGGGCATCCTGGACGGCGGGGTTGTGGAAATTGAGATCGGGCTGGGAGACAAGGAAGTTGTGCAGGTAATACTGCATGCGCCGGCCGTCCCAATGCCAGCCGGAGCCGCCAAAGATCGAGAGCCAGTTGTTGGGCGGGCTGCCATCGGGCTTGGGGTCGGCCCAGACGTACCAATCGGCCTTTTCATTGGTGCGCGAGAGGCGGCTTTCGGCGAACCAGGGGTGGCGGTCGGACGAGTGCGAGATCACCTGATCGATGATGACTTTCAGGCCCAGCGAATGGGCCTTTTCCAGCAACCGGTCGAAATCTTCGAGCGAGCCGAAAGTCGGATCGATGTCGCGATAATTGGAGACGTCGTAGCCGAAGTCCTTCATGGGCGAGGTAAAGACCGGGGAGAGCCAGATGGCATCGACCCCCAGATCGGCGACGTATTCCAGCCGCGATGTGATGCCCACCAGATCGCCCACGCCATCGGTGTTGTTGTCCTGAAATGAGCGCGGGTAAATCTGGTAGATCACCGCGCCGCGCCACCAGTCCCTGGCGGCGGAAGACGTATCTTCGGGATGCACGAACTGACGTGACTCGGTCGCAAAATAACTCATCGCCGAGCGAACTCCCCCTAAGCGTAAACGCGGCAAGGTTCATCCCTGCCCGCAGATGTAGAACCCTGACTTCGGAGCGCCCTCAAGCAGCCGCCCAGCGCCGTTATTGCTTGTATCCAAAACGTTTTGGCTTAGAATCCTTACGCTGGCGGCCCGGCTGGCGTCAACCGGGTCTTGCATTGTCTCGCGCAATATTGTGCAAGAGGCGGCAAAGCTGCACCCGCTTGAAAAGCGATTGGATCAGCAGGGTAAGGCGCTTGGGTGGAGGAGCCCTGAACAGACGATGACTACAGGCCCGAACCGGTCGCGCAAGCATGCCGGGGCGCAGAACCGCAACGTTACGATCAAGGATCTGGCGGCCGAACTGAACGTTTCGATCACCACCATATCGCGGGCGCTCAACGGCTATACCGATGTCGGCGAAAAAACCCGCAAGAAGGTGATCGATGCGGCGCGCCGTCTCGGCTACACACCCAACCGCAACGCTCAACGGCTGGTGACGCGGCGCAGTCATTCGATTGCCTGGGTACAGGCCGATGATGACAACAAGTTCGTCGATCCGCATTTCGTCGAGGTGATGGCCGGCGTTCTGCGCGAAGCGCGGATCGATCACTACGATATCGTGATGACAAGCGAGACGCCCGAAAGGCAACTGGCGGCCTATGAGCGCTATGTGCGCGATGGAAGCGTCGACGGATTTATCGTCGACCTGCCGCGCCCTAACGATCCGCGCATCAATTTTCTGCTTGAGGCCGATGTGCCGTTTGTCGTGCATGGGCGTGAGGACCGGCAGGACCGCTATGGCTGGGTGGATGTCGACAATTACGGCAATTTCTACAACCTCACCAAGCTGATCCTGGCCAATGGGCACAAGCGGATTGCCTTCATCAACGGCGATGAGCGGTTTCTCTACGCTACGACGCGGCGGCAGGCGGTTTACGATGCGCTTCGCGATCTCGGGCACCCACCCGAAACCGTGATGTATCTCGAAGGCACCCACCCGATGGTGGAGGCCGGGTTCCAGCTCACCGAACTGGCGCTGGCCGACCCCTCGATTACCGCTTTCCTCTATTCATCGATCCTTCTGGCGACCGAAGGGTTGACTGCGGTATCGCGGGCCGGACGCGTTCCGGGCCAAGACGTGATGATCGCCTCGATGAATGACGAGCTGCAATATCTCAACCTTGCGCCTGTCGATGGCCAGATCACCTATGTCCGCTCCTCGCTGCGGACAGCGGGCCGGGCGCTGGTGGCCGAAGTGATCCGGCAATGCGAGCGCAAAAAGACGAGCGGCACGCTGATCCCGTCGCTGTTCGATCTCGGCGAGGGCGTGTCTGGAGATGCGATTGCCGGGAGTGTGCATTTCGCATGAAAAAGGGCCGCCTTTCGGGCGGCCCTTTTGTCTGAATGGTGCTTGGCCTCAGCCGCCCTTGACCGAACCGGCCAGAAGGCCGCGGACGAAGTAGCGCTGGAGTGAGAAGAACACGATCAGCGGGACGATGATCGAGATGAACGCCCCCGCCGTCAGGATTTCCCAGTTGTCGCCGCGCGAACCGAGCAGGGCGCGCAACTGCCCGGTCAACACCAGTTCGTCCTGGCTCTGCCCGAGGAACACGATGGCGACCAGAAGGTCGTTCCAGACCCAGAGGAACTGGAAGATGGCAAAGGACGCCAGGGCCGGGAACGAGAGTGGCAGGACCATGGTGGCGAAAATCTGGAAGTGCGAGGCACCGTCCATACGCGCGCTTTCCATGATCTCGCGCGGCAGGCCCGCCATATAATTGCGCAGCAGATATATGGCGAGCGGCAGACCGAAGGCGGTGTGGGCAAGCCATATCCCGAGATAGGATTTCGAGTTGCCGCCGAACGTCGTCGCGATGCCGTTATACATGCGCAACAGCGGTATGAGTGACATCTGCAACGGCACGACGAGCAGGCCGACCATCAGTGCGACCAGCAATGTTCGGCCCGGAAACCGCATCCACGCCAGCGCATAGGCAGCGAAGGCAGCGATAAGGATGGGAATGATGGTGGCCGGCACCGTGACCGTGAACGAATTGACGAACGCCCGCCCAATGCCGGCCGAGGTCAGCACTTCGGTATAGTTTTCCAGCGTAAACCGGGGCGGAACCGCCGAGGTGTAGAACAGCCTTACGCGGTCATGCTCGAAGGCGGTGGGTGAGGTCCAGACATAGGACCCGTCTTCGGAAACGATGATTTCGCCGCCAACGCGCATTTGTGCCGGAGAGCCGACGGCAAACTCGGTTGGATTGTTGATCGAGGTGCCGAAGCTGACGATGGTCTCGTTAGAGCCCTCCGCCAGAACATTGCCGCGAATGACGTATTGACCGCCCTCCTCGACCTGATCGGCAGCGGTGCCGAGGACACCGACGCTGCTCCGCTCAACGGTGGTCAGCGAAGTCCACCAGCCGGAAACGGCCAGTTGGTCCTTGTCGCGGACCGAGGAAATGAGCAGGCCGAACGTGGGCACTGTCCAGATCACGACGAGGAGCAGCAGGGCAAGATGGGCCACTGCGCGCCCCGGTGTGACACGGACCTTGCTCATCCAGCCGCTTCTGGCCTCAGCGCTTGTCGTTTGCACGTCTGCAATCGTAGCCATCAGTGCGTCCCCTGTTCAGAGCTGGCCTGGCGGATGTTCCAGATCATCACGGGCAGAACCGCGATCATGATGACCAGTGCAACGACCGAGCCGTGGCCGAAATGGTTGGCGCGGAACATCTGGTCGTACATGAGGTTGGCCAGAACCTGTGTGTCCCATTGCCCGCCGGTCATGGCGAGCACGATGTCGAAGATCTTGAGCACGACGATGGTGATTGTCGTCCAGACCACAAGGATGGTGGGCAGGATCTGCGGGATCATGATATCGAAAAATATCCTGATGTCGCTGGCGCCGTCGATGCGCGCGGCCTCAATGGTTTCCTCGGGGATGCCGCGAAGCGCCGCCGAGAGAATGACCATGGCAAAGCCGGTCTGAATCCAGACAAGGATCACCATAAGGAAAAAATTGTTCCAGAATGGCAGCGTGATCCAGGCCTGGGGCTCGCCACCGAACGCCATGACCATGGCGTTGAGCAGGCCGATCTGCTCGCCGGTGCCCCGATAGTCATAGATGAACTTCCAGATTACCGATGCGCCGACAAAGGAGATGGCCATCGGCATGAAAACCAGTGACTTGGCGATGTTGCCCCACCAGAGCCTGTCGGCAAGGACCGCGACCAGCAGGCCAAAGGCCGTGGCTGCCGAGGGCACCACGATAAGCCACAGCGCGTTGTTGATAAGCGACTGCACAAATGCGGGGCTGCCGAGCGCCCACAACCAGTTTGACGTACCGACGAAATTGCGCCCGCCGCCATCGTAGAAGGTCAGCCGTATGGTCTCGAAAACCGGATAGACCAAGTAGACCGTGAGAAAGAACAGTGCCGGAAACAGGAAGAGCCACGGACGAATTCGGGTCCGCAGTGTATCCCGCCGAATGGAGGTGGGACCGTCCACGTTCTCGGTCGACAAAAGCCTGTCGAGAAGCCAGTTGCTTCCCCAGAAATAGATAAAGGCAAAACCAACGCCGACGACAATGGTTATGGCCGCATATAGAATCTGATTGACCATCGGGCTCCCCCCACGCTCTTTTTGAGCGTCTTGTTGAAACGCCGGAGCGATGAACGCTCCGGCGTCAGTTTGTCAGGTCAGAGGTTATTCCAGGCAGCTTCGATCTCGGAAGCCGCTTCCTCGGCGGACGCGCCGCCGACGAAATCGACCATGCCGGTCCAGAATGCACCGGCGCCGATGGCACCTGGCATCAGATCCGAACCGTCGAACCGGAAGGTATCGGCAGCGAGCAGGATTTCGCCCTGGGCGCGCAGCGTGTCATCTGCATAGGCAGCAAGATCGACGCCGGTGTGCGGTGTGAGAAAGCCTGCAGTGGCCATCCAGATTTCGTGCGCTTCGGGATCCTTGAGGAAGTCCATGAAAGCGCGCGCACCCGGGGTGTCGTTGGTGATGGCGGCAAGAGTGCCGGCACCAAGAACGGGGCTACCGAGATCTTTTTCAGCATAGCCGGGGAAGTAGAAGAAGTCGGCGTCCACACCGAGTTCGGTCCCATCGGGGAAGAACGCCGAGATGAACGAAGCCTGGCGATGCATGTAGCACTGCGGCGGCACCTGGAAGAGACCGGTGGGGCTATCACGGAAGTCGGTGGTGCCGACAGCCTGAGCGCCACCAGCGGCCCAACCGTCAGTCTTGACGAAGGTGCCGAAGGTATCGATCGCTTCGACAACGCGCGGGTCATCGAAGGGGATTTCGTGAGCGACCCACTGGTCATAGACGCTGGGCTCCTGCGTGCGGAGCATCAGATCTTCCACCCAGTCAGTGGCCGGCCAGCCAGTCGCAGCATCCGACCCGATGCCGATGCACCACGGCGTGCCGCCATCGGCGACGATCTGCTCGGACAGAGCCAGCAGGTCTTCCATGGATTCGGGCACTTCATAGCCGGCGTCAGCGAAGTTGTCGGGAACGTACCAGACCAGCGACTTCAGATTGACGTTGTAGAAGAAGCCGTAAAGCTCTTCCTCGCCAGTCTCGTTGGCGTATGTGCCAAGATCGACCCAGGATTCGCCAGCGGCGTAGTTGTTGAGGATCCAGTCACCCGACCCTTCAGGCAGCGGAGACAGGAAGCCCTGGGACGCCATGTTGGCGGCAAGTCCGGGCTGGGGGAAGAATGTGACTTCCGGTGCAGAACCGGCCTGAGCGTCAATGACGATCTGCTGCTCGAGGCTGTCGGAACCGACATATTCAGCGTTTGCGCCGGTGCGCTCATTGAAGGCATCGACAACCGCTGTAAAGGATTCGATCTCAACACCACCGACCCAGGGGCCGAAAATGGTAAGTTCTTCGCCGTTCAAGTCAGGCAGGTCGACGGCCTGCGCAGCGGCGGGAGCCGCAAGGGCAAGGGAAAGCGCCAGAGCCGATGCTCCAGCCAGTAGGGTTTTGTGCATGTAGTCCTCCCATAGCACATAAAGACGCAGTTACGGCGCCTGATCGCCGAATACGACATTCCAAAACGTTTTGGCAACCAAAACGTTTTTGCCGCCCCTTTTAGCAGTATGGGCTTTGTCGTGCGGCCATTCGAGCGTTGCACAAAGCTGCTGGTTTGCCAAGCCGGTAACGCGGTATTGCGGGGGTTGGATACGGCGATTGCGCGCGCCCGATCAGCCTTCGGACTCGCCGGAACCGGCGTCGTAACGCGCCCGGGCGAGATCAATGGCGGAAACGTTTTCCACTGCCCAATTGCTCAGAACGGTTACCGGCGTCTGCAGCGACCGCCCAAGGTCGGTCAACTCGTACTCGACATGGGGCGGGAGCGCAGCAATGACGGTGCGACAGACCAGGCCGTCCCGCTCGAGGCCGCGCAGGGTGCGGGTCAGCATGCGCTGGGAAATATCGTCGATAGAGCGGAGCAATTGCCCGAAACGCAAAGGCCCATCCCCCAACCGCGTTACGATCAACAGGCTCCATTTGTCGCCGATGCGCGCCAGAACCTGACTGATCTTGAGGCAATCCTCGGTCGGGTGCGACTTTTGCAGCGCCGTTACATTCATGTGCCTTACCTTACAGAAAAGTGCCGTCTTGCAGGCAATCTTACTTACTATCATATACGATAGGAACCAATAGTAACAAGAGGAACGGGCAATGCCTGACTATGGCCATGAGCTGATGTTCGGGACGTTCACGACCCCATCGGCCAAAGACCCCCAGCATGCCGTAGCGATTGCCCAGGCGGCTGAAGCGGCGGGCCTCGATGCCGTGACGATACAGGACCATCCCTACAATTCGGACTTTCTGGACACCTACACGCTGCTGACATGGATTGCGGCCAAGACCAGCCGCATCAGGGTGGCGGCAAATGTCACCAATCTGCCGCTGCGCCCGCCGGTGGTGCTGGCCAAAGCGGCAGCCAGCATCGATCTGCTTTCGGGCGGCCGTTTCGAGATGGGGCTGGGCGCCGGTGGATTCGGGGACGCAATCAAGGCTGCGGGCGGGCCGGACCTGACTGCTGGCCAGCGCGTGGATGCGCTCCAAGAAGCTATCGAGGTCATGCGCTCGATCTGGGACACAAGCCGGGCCGGGCTCAAGCATGAGGGCGAGCACTACAAGATCAACGGACTGCGGCGCGGGCCACGCCCGGCGCATGAGATCGGGATATGGCTGGGGGCCTACAAGCCCCGCATGCTCGGAATCACCGGAGCGAAGGCCGATGGGTGGCTGCCGAGTTGGGAGTATCTCAAGACGCCGACACTGGCGGAATCGAACGCGATGATCGACGAAGCCGCGATCGCGGCCGGACGGCAACCTTCCGATATCAAGCGGCTGCTCAATATCGGGCGCCCGGCCATTGGGGCATCGGATGGCGCGTTCTTGCAGGGGCCGGCCAGCCAGTGGGTCGAGCAACTGTCCGAACTGATCCTCGAACACGGGTTCAGCGGGTTCTTTTTTGGCGGGGACGATGCCGACCTGCTGCGCGTGGTCGGCGAGGAGATTGCACCCGAAGTTCGGAGCATTGTGAGCAAGGCGCGGGCCGGTGCGGGCACAGCTGCGCCGCGCCGCAGCGCGGTGCTGTCCAAGCGCATGGAGGGGATCGATTATGACGCCCTGCCCCAGGCGCTGACTGACCGCGCCATCGAGCCGGGCGATTTCCGCTATGAGGGCGTGCGGCATTCCTATGTGTGGTCGGGGCGGCCCGGACTGGTGATCAAGCCCGAGACGGCTGAAGAGGTCTCGGCGGCGGTGCTTTATGCGCGTGCGCAAGCGGTACCGCTGTCGGTGCGCAGCGGCGGGCACGGGATCAGCGGGCGTTCGACCAACAGAGGCGGAATCGTCATCGATCTCGGCGCGATGAACGGGATCGAGGTGCTCGACGCGCAAACCGGACTTGTGCGGTTGGGCGCGGGTGCGCGGTGGAGCGAAGTCGCGGCCAAGCTCGGCGAGCACGGGCTGGCGATGAGTTCTGGCGACTATGGCGGAGTGGGCGTTGGCGGGCTCGCGACGGCGGGCGGGCTGGGCTATCTGGCGCGCAAGTTCGGGCTGACCATAGATCATGTCGTTGCCGCAGAAATCGTTCTCGCCGATGGGCGGATCGTGCGGGTCGACAAGGACAATGAGCCCGATCTTCTGTGGGCCATTCGCGGGGCAGGCGGCAATTTCGGCGTCGTGACCGCGTTCGAGCTTGAAGCCTACCGGCTGGGCGATGTGATCCAGGCCGTACAGGTGTTCGATGGCACGGACATGGCGAGCGTCCTTGAGCGGTGGGGCACACTGGTCGAGGCATCGCCCAGGGAATTGACCAGTTTCCTGATGGCTGTGCCCGGTAATTCCGGGCAAGGGCCGATGGCTCAGGCGATCAGTGTTTATGCGGGTGCGGATAGAGATGCGGCGGCCGAAGCGATTAACGCGCTCGGCGAAGCGGGGCCGATACTCGATCAGCGCGCATATCTCACACCTTATGCCGGTGTTGTGGCTCATCCCGGGGGTGAGCATCGCGGCGGCAGTGCTGTGATCCGGTCCGGACTGGTGGACCATTTCACGCCCGAAATCGCGGCGCGGGCGAGCGGGCTGCTCGCGTCGGGAGCTGCCAATCTTTTGCAGATCCGATCGGTGGGCGGGGCCGTCAACGATATTGCGGCTGACGCCATGGCCTACCCGCACCGGACGCAGAATTTCTCGATGATCGCTGCGGGCAGCCGTGGACAGTCCGACCTGCTCGATGCGCAATGGGGCGAACTTCGGCCCCTGCTCAACGGCATGTATCTCAATTTCGAGACCGACACGCATCCCGACCGGCTGTTAGAGGCATTTCCCGAGCCTGCACTGTCGCGGTTGCGGACGCTCAAGCGGCGCTACGATCCGGACAATGTGTTCAACATGAACTTTGCGATTGGGACCGAGGCGGATGAGGTGCAGGCCGCGGAATAGGACTGGACCCTGGGAATAAATCCCGGGGTGACACGGCGGTGACGAAAGCGCTCTAGGCGACGCGGGAGCGGTTGGCGCCGGTAAGCAGGGACTGGAAGGCGCGGTAGGAGGATTTCGGGGTGCGCCTCTGGGTCTTGTAATCGACGTGAACCAGCCCGAACCGCTTGTCGTAGCCTTCGGCCCATTCGTAGTTGTCGAGCAGGGACCAGCCGAAATACCCGCGCACGTCGGCGCCGCGCTTTTGGGCGGCGAGGACGGCACCGAGATGGCCGTCGTAATAGGCAACGCGGCGCGGATCGTCGGTGCCTTCGACTTCGGCCATGCCGTTCTCGGTTACATAGAGCGGCACGTCCGTATAGTCAGCAGAGATGCGAGTGAGGATTTCCTCGAGCCCTTCGGGAAAGATTTCCCAACCGATATCGGTTTTTTCGAGCGGGCCGTCGACCTTGCGTAGAGGGAACGCGCCACGTTCGGGGGCGTGCTCGTAAAGGCCGCGGGTGTAATAATTGACGCCGAACCAATCGATGGGCGTCGAGACAACCGCCATGTCGTCGGCGAAATCGTCGGGCATGTGGGGCGTGTAGTGAGCGAGCACGTCGGCCGGATATTTGCCCTTGAACAGGCCATCGAGATACCAGCGGTTGAAGATACCGTCCCAGAGACGGGCGGCGCCCATATCCTCGGGCTTGCCGGTTGCGCCCTGGGCGACTTCGAAATTGCACACGATGCCGAGGTTGTTGCCGCCCTCGGCGCGCATGGCGTTAATCGCCGTGCCATGCGCGAAAAGCACGTGGTGGGACGCGCGGGCCGCGGCGCGGATATCGCGGTAACCGGGCGCGTGAATGCCGAGCATGTGGGATAGGAAGGCAACGCACCACGGTTCGTTGATGGTGGCTGTGGTTTCCAGCCGGTCGCCGAAGTTTTTCTGGACTAGCACGGCGTAATCGGCAAACCAGTTGGCGATGTCGCGATTGAGCCAGCCGCCCTTGTCCTGCAGGGCGCTGGGCAAATCCCAGTGATAGAGGGTGGCGAAGGGTTTCAGGCCGCGCTCGAGCATGCCGTCGATGAGGCGGTCGTAGAAATCGATGCCTTTCTGGTTGGCCTGCCCTACCCCTTCGGGGATCA
Organism: Rhizobiales bacterium UBA1912; assembly: GCA_002337455.1. Taxonomy (GTDB): domain Bacteria; phylum Pseudomonadota; class Alphaproteobacteria; order Rhizobiales; family Devosiaceae; genus Pelagibacterium. The sequence continues at coordinate 27,514 of DDGC01000002.1, forward strand.
AGCGCGGCCAGGCGAAGGAAAAGCGGTAGGCATCGAACCCGCCGTTGGCCAACAGGTCTAGATCCTCGGGCCAGCGATTGTAGTGATCGCAGGCGATCTTGCCGGTTTCGCTGTTGTGGACGTTGCCGGGGGTCGTTGAAAACGTGTCCCAGATGGACGAGCCGCGACCGTCGGTTTGCCCGCCCTCGATCTGATAGGCGGCAGTGGCCGCGCCAAACAGGAAATCCTCGCCGAAATCGGCGCGCTTATGGCTGAACATTGTCGGCTCTCCGCCCAGAGGGCGATTTTTGTAATCGGTTACATTATGATTATCAGCGTTTTCCCGATTTGTCATCATCGAGAGCGGCGCTTAGAATTTTTCCGCTTTTCCTGGAATCGCGAAAAGCCTCTAACTCATTGTTTTGTCGCGTTTCGCTTGCACAGCCCTTCGGGTCCAAACCGGATAAGTGGTTCCCATCCCCGTTCGGGTCGAGGGAATGCTTGTCCTGGAAACACTCTAACCGATGTCAGAAAATTTTTGCCCGCGACAGGGTGGCGGCAAGGCGCTCGGCGATGGCAACAAACGCCTGGGCATCCGGCCCGTCACCGGAGGAAACGGCGGGCTTGCCGGCATCGGCGCCCTCGCGGATCGACATGACCAGTGGAATTTCGCCGAGAAACGGGATGCCCATTTCCGCGGCAGCAGCCTTTGCGCCGCCATGACCGAAAATATCGTAGCGATTACCGGTATCGGGCGCGATGAAATAGCTCATGTTCTCGACGATGCCGAGGACGGGCACGTTGGTGCGGGTGAGCATGTCGATGGCCTTTTGCGCATCGATAAGCGCCAGATCCTGGGGCGTGGAGATGATCACCGCGCCGGCCAGTTCCACCTGCTGGACCAGCGAAATCTGGATGTCGCCGGTGCCGGGGGGCAGATCGACGACGAGAACATCGAGCTGGCCCCAATCGGTTTCGCGCAGCAACTGGCGCAGTGCGGAGGTGGCCATGGGGCCGCGCCAGACAACGGCCTGGGTGCCGGTGAGCATGGGGCCAATGGACATGGCCTTGAGGCCATAAACCTCGAAGGGTTTGAAAATGCCGTCGTCGCGGACGGCGGGTTTGCCCTCGATGCCGAGCAGTTTGGGCAAAGAGGGGCCGTAGAGATCGGCGTCGAGAATGCCGACCTTGAGCCCCTTGCGGGCGAGGCCGAGCGCTATATTGACGGCGCATGTGGATTTGCCGACGCCGCCCTTGCCCGAGCCGACGGCGATGATGTGTTTGATACCGGGCACGGGGGATTTCGGTGGTGGGCCGGGGCGCGGCGCGGCGCCCTTTGGGGCCGCTTGCGCAGGCGCCTTGTCTCCGGTCAGCGACACCATGACCTTGCGGCCTTCGGCCACCAGCCGGGTCGCTTCTTCGGCAGCTGTGCGGGCCGGAGCGAAGGCTTTTTCCATGCCCGGCGAAACCGAGATGGCAAAGGCTATGGCGCCCTTGGTGATGATGATATCGGATAGGCCGGGGAAATCGGCGAGCGAAGACCCGCCGGGCACCTCTATGGTGCCCAGCGCGTCCTGGATTTTCTTGCGGACATCATCCTCGGACAAGTGAAACTCAGATGATCGACTGGCCCGTGGACTTCCAATCCTTGACGAAAGCGTCGAGACCCTTGTCGGTCAAAGGATGGTCGGCCAGTTTCTTGAGCACGCCCGGCGGAATGGTCGCCACATCCGAACCTGCCAGAGCAGCATCGGAGACGTGGTTGGGCGAACGGATCGAGGCGGCCAGAATCTGGGTGTCGAAGCCGTAATTGTCGTAAATCACCCGGATATCGGCGATGAGCTGCATGCCATCGAGATTGATGTCGTCGAGACGGCCCAGGAACGGCGAGATATAGGTCGCGCCGACCTTGGCGGCGAGTAGCGCCTGATTGGCCGAAAAACACAGGGTAACGTTGGTCTTGACGCCGCGGTCGGACAGGGTCTTGCAGGCCTTGAGGCCGGCCAGGGTCAAGGGCACCTTGATGACAACGTTGTCGGCGATCTTGGCCAGCACATCGGCTTCGGCCATCATGCCGTCATAGTCGGTGGCGGCAACCTCTGCGGAAACCGGCAGGCCCGGCAAAAGTTCGCAGATTTCCTTGACCACTTCCTTGAAATCGCGGCCCGACTTGGCGACCAGCGACGGATTGGTCGTAACGCCGTCGAGCAGACCGGCATCGTGCAGTTCGCGGATTTCATTTATGTCGGCGGTGTCGACGAAAAACTTCATTTTCTCACCCTTGGAATAATACTTTGGTCTAATGACCAAGGTGTAGCACGGAATGGCTTTGCCGCAACAATGGCCTTTGAGGTGTCACGCTTCAGCGCGTGGCACCAACGATGGCATCGGCCAAACGCTGGATACGCTCGTCAGCCAGGCCGGCGATGTTTATGCGGCTGTCATCTAACATATAGACCGCATTTTCGGCTTTTAAATGGTCGACCGTTTCAACTTTGAGTCCCAAAAGCGAGAACATGCCGCGATGTTCGGCGACGAAATCAAAATCGGAACTGTTCGAGCGTGACCGGATAGCATCGGCCAGCGCCTGACGGTTGGCGACCATGCGGCTGCGCATGGCCTCGAGCTCGGCCTTCCATTCGGCGCGCAGGTCGGCATCTTCCAAAATGACACGGACAATTTCCGCGCCGTGATCGGGCGGCTGGGAGTAGGCGCCACGGATGACGTTGAGCATCTGGGAATTGACGGTATCGGCCTGTGCCGCGTCCTTGCCCACCACGATGGCGCAGCCGGTGCGTTCGCGATAGATGCCGAAATTCTTCGAGCAGCTTGTCGCGCAGACGAATTCGTCGATTTCAGCGGCCAGCGCGCGCAGGCCATAAGCATCTTCGTCCAGCCCGTCACCGAAACCCTGATAGGCCATGTCGACGAGCGGGAACGCGCCGGTGCGCTTGAGCGACGCGATGACCTTGTGCCACTGGTCGTGGTCGAGGTTGGCGCCTGTGGGGTTGTGGCAGCAGCCGTGGAGCAGAACGATGTCGTTCTTGCCGAAGCTGTCGAGCTTGGCGAGCATTTCGTCAAACCGGACCTTGCCGGTTTCCGGGTCGAAATAGGGGTAAGCCTCGACCGGAAAGCCAGCCTGTTCGGCCATGGGCCTGTGGTTGGGCCATGAAGGATCGGAAATCCACAAAGTCGCGTCGGGGTTGGCACGCTTTAGAAGCGTCAGCAGAACCCAGAGGGCGCCGGTGCCGCCTGGTGCCTGTGCGGCGCGGACGCGATCGTCGGGCACCGCGCCATCGAGCGCGAGGTCGACCATGGCTTTGGCAAAGCCCTTGTTGCCGGCAACCCCGATATAGGACTTGGTTTTCGAGGTGGATACGATCCGCTCCTCGGCTTTTCTGACGGCGCTCATGATGGGCGTATTGCCCTCGTCGTCCTTATAGACGCCGATGCCGAGGTCAATTTTGCCGGGCCGGTCGTCGGCGGCAATTTCGGCCATCAGTGCAAAAATCTTGTCCTGGGGTGCCTTGGAAAGGGTCTCGAACATTCTCGCTCTCGAGCTTGGATAGGGAAAAGGCGCGGGGCCTTTATAGATTCCCCCGGCGCTAATGCAATGGCCGGGGGCTTCCAAGTGGCGGAATGGTTTTGCGAAATATGGCCAGCCTTAGAACTGGCGTCCGATCATGGCGTCGACCGAAAAACGATTGCCGCCGGCCATGACGAAATAGAGCAGGATCGTCGACCAGAGGATGGAGAGTTCGGCGCCCGACCAGCCCTGCCCCATGGCGATCCAGTGGGCATAGACGGTGGTGAGCAGAACAATCGTCGTAGCAAAGGCGGCCGGGCGGGTGAGCAGCCCCAGAACCAGAAGGATACCGCCGAAAAATTCGGTTGCAGCCAAAAGGGGCGCCCAGAAGACGCCGGGGGCAAACCCCAGACCCTCGACCATTCCGGCCATGCCGAGGGGGTTTTGGATTTTCGGCCAGCCGTGAACGATCAGGGCAATGCCGGCGAAAACACGCATTGCGGTTTCGGCAAGAGGCCGGCCCAATTCGTAGATGCGTTCGAGGGGTGGCAGAATGAGACGAGGTTCGCTGCTGGGGATCGATTGGGTCATAAGAAAATGCTCCTGAAGGAAAAACAAAACCTCCCGGAGTTCACTTTTGTCAGGAACGGCGCAGGCTCAAGTTAAATTTCCGCAATAAACGCAGGGAGATGGCTATATCCGGGTCACAAAGACGTCATAGCGCGTGGTTTTACCCAATATCTGGTGGCTGGGCTTGCGCAGCCCTACTATCGGCGCGGCGCGCAACGGCCATTTGAGGACAACGCGGTTTTGGGCTGCGGCCAGCGCTGCATCCATGAGTTCGTGCGCGTCGGGGTCGGCACCCACTACATCGCGCAGGTCGCGCATCTGCTTTTTGACCAGGGCCGATTTGGTGCGCTCGGGGTGCATGGGATCGACCAGCACGACCTCGGGCGAAAGGGTGGGCAGCAGTTCACGGGAATCGCCGAGCAGCAGCGTCATGCGCGCGATGATGGCGGCAAGATCCTCGCTGTGGTCGCGGGCGGCGATCATGGCGCGATCGAGGGCGGCGTGGACCTGGGGGCTGCGCTCAATGAGGGTGACCTCGGCGCCCAGCGAGGCGAGAAAAAACGCATCGCGCCCCATGCCGGCCGTCGCGTCCACGATGGTTGGCATTGCGCCTTTGGCCATGCCGCAGGCCCGCGGAAGGGGCTGGCCCCTGCCCTCGCCACTGCGCAGGCGGAAGCCGACGGCGCCGCCGACAAAGTCTATGACGATGGGAGATGAATCTGCGTCTGGCATCTCTGGGTCCAATTCTATACACGGGGGATAGCTTCCCGCCCCGCCAGAGACAAGAGACGTTGACGGCGCGTGCCGCGGCGCAGACACTGCATGTTTCTCATATCGCCTTCAGGTTTCCCTATGCCCATCATCAACCGTGTTGCCGAATTCCACGCCGATATCGCCGCGTGGCGCCAGCACCTGCATGCCAATCCCGAACTTCTCTATGACGTCCACGAGACGGCGGCGTTCGTGGCCGAGCAGCTCAAGACATTCGGCATCGATGAGGTGGTGACGGGCATCGGGCGGACCGGGGTGGTCGGGGTCATACGCGGCAAGGGGAATTCAGATCGCGTGGTTGGGTTGCGGGCCGACATGGACGCCCTGCCGATTACCGAGCGGACCGGGAAACCCTATGCCTCGGGCAATGCTGGCAAGATGCATGCCTGTGGCCATGACGGGCACACCGCAATGCTGCTGGGCGCGGCGCGGTATCTGGCCGAAACGCGCAATTTCGACGGCACCGTGATCGTCATCTTCCAGCCGGCCGAAGAGGGCGGCGGCGGCGGGCGCGTGATGGTGGAAGACGGGCTGATGGAGCGGTTCGGTATTTCCGAGGTGTTCGGCATGCACAACATGCCGGGCATTCCGCTGGGCGAATTTGCCATACGGACCGGCGGGATCATGGCCGGGACCGACCAGTTCGCAATCGATATCGAGGGGCATGGCGGGCACGCTGCGATGCCGCACCTTGCGGTCGATCCCGTGATCGTTGCCGCACACATCATCACCGGGCTGCAGACGCTCGTGTCGCGCTCGATCGATCCGATCCGCTCGGCGGTTCTTTCGGTCACAACGGTCAATGCGGGGACTGCCTACAACGTCATTCCGCGCACGGCTCGGCTGACAGGAACCGTGCGCACGCTGGACGAGGATGTGCGCACGCAGATGGAAGAGGGTATCAAGCGGCTCGCGCCCCAACTTGCACAGGCGTTCGGCGCGAATGCGACGGTCAAATGGATGCGAGGGTATCCGGTTACGGTCAATGCGGCCGAACAGACGGTTTTTGCGGCCGAGGTGGCCCGGGAAATCGTTGGCGAGGAACGCGTGAACGACACTGTCGATCCCACCATGGGCGGGGAAGATTTCGCCTATATGCTCAACGCGCGGCCGGGCTCCTATATTTTCCTTGGTAATGGTGACAGTGCGGATTTGCACACCGACACCTATGATTTCAACGACGAGGCCATCGATCTGGGCGTGAGCTATTGGGTGCGGCTGGCGGAGAGAGCGCTGGCGGCGCAGTAGGAGCGGGCCATGCACTGGGCGCTCCGAACCGGCCTCACGCTTATCATCGCAGCCATCGGCTCCTTTGCGATCAGCATGCTCGGAGTTCCGGGCGGGATGCTGATGGGCGGCGCGCTGGCGGTTTCCATCGCTGCGCTGTCAGGGTTTCCGGCAACAATGCCGACGGGTTTGCGCAATGTGCTTTTCGTCTGCGTAGGGCTGTCGATGGGGGCCAATGTGGCGCCCGACACGCTGCAGCTGATCGGCCAATGGCCGATAACGCTTGCCGCGCTGGCGCTGGAGCTCGTGGTTATCGTTCTGGTCTGCGGTATTGTCCTTCGCCGGCTGTTCAAATTCGATGCGGGCACGGCCTATCTTTCATCCTTTCCCGGCCATCTGTCCTTCATCATGGCATTGGCTTCGACGGGGGTCGGCAATCCACGGCAGATCGTCATCATCCAGGTGCAAAGGGTGATGTTTCTCACCCTTTTTGCGCCCATCGGCGCGCTGTTCCTGCCTGTTGGCCATTACGCGGGTGCGGGCACCGAATTGATGGACCTGACGACGCTGGCCATGGTCACGGCGGGTTGCGCCTTTGTCGGCTGGGTATTCACGAGACTCAAAATGCCGGCCGGCTATGTGTTGGGATCGATGGCCTTTGCGACGGTGATGAAGCTGACCGGGCATTTCGACGGTTCGTTGCCGCCGATACTTGTCGATCTGACCTTTGTGGGCATGGGCGCATTGATCGGGTCGCGCTTTGCGGGCATGACGCGCGCCGAATTCATGCAGGCCGCATTGGGCGGGACAGTGGCGACCACAATCACCGTTGCGCTGACGACGGTCTTTGCGCTTGCGGCCGGTGTTTTCGTTTCCATGCCCATTGGCCAGATCTGGCTGGGGCTGTCGCCCGGCGGGCTGGAATCGATGGGCGCGCTGGGTATCGCACTGGGCTACGATACGGCGTTCATTGCCGCCCACCATGTGGCGCGGTTGCTGATGCTGACCATTGCCATTCCGCTGGTGGTCATGCTGGTCAAGGGACGTCAGCCCTTGACCGAGCCTTCCGAAAGTCCGGAAACCAAATAACGCTGGGCGATCAGGAAGACGACGGTGATGGGGATTCCCGAGAGGATCGCCGCGGCGGCAAAATCGCCCCAGCGGTATTCGAATTCGCTCAGATAAAAGCGCGAGCCGGTGGCGAGGGTCAGGTTTTCTTCCGAGCGCAAGAGGATCGAGGCGATGGGGTAATCGTTGACGACCCCGATAAAGACCAGAACGAACACCACCGCCATGATGGGCACCGCCAGGGGCAGGAAGACGAAGCGGAAGGTCTGCCAGGGGGTGGCGCCGTCGATGGCGGCGGCCTTGTCGAGCGCCGGGTCGACGCTGTCGAAATAGCCCTTGATGGTCCAGATGTGCATCATGACGCCCGAGAGATAGACCAGCACCAGCGAGGTGTGGCTGTCCAGCCCGATGATCGGTGAGATGCCACCCATCGTATCGAAGATGGCATAGAGCGCGACGAGGGCCAGCGTTGTGGGAAACATCTGGATGATGAGCAGGGAATCGAGGAACGCCATGCGGCCGCGGAACTGGATACGGCTGAGCGCGTAGGCCGAAATCGTTGCGATGGCCAGGGCGCCGGCGGCCGAGATGAGGCCGAGCTTTATCGAATTCCACATCCAGAGCAGCACCGGATAGGGCGGCTCAACCACAGTGCCGTTGGCGCGCGTGTATTCGAGGCCCAGCGCGAGATACCAGTGCTCGAGCGTAGGGTTGGTGGGGATCAGGGTGCCGACCGAGAAATTGCCCTCCCGGAACGAGATCGAGACAACCATCAGGAACGGGAACATGATGACCGTGATGAAAGCGATCATGAAGCCGTGGGCCGCGAGTTTCTTGAGCCGCAGGGCGCCCGTATTCTCAACGATCATTGGACCATCCCCTTCTGCGTGCGGCGCATGGCGACAAAATTTGCGTAGGAGATGACCGTCACGACGAGGAAGATGATGAGCGTGATCGCCCCCGCCAAACCAAATTGCTGGCCGGAATCCATGAAGGCCATGCGGAAGGTGAACGACCCCAGAATGTCGGTCTGGCCCGCCGGGATAACCGTGCCGGGAATATCGGGACCGCCTGTGGTCAGCAGCAGAATGAGAACGATGTTGTTGAAATTGAAGGCGAAGGTGGCCAGCAGCAGCGGCAGGAAGGGCGGCAGGATCTGCGGCAGGGTGATGGTGAAAAACACCCGCAAGGCCCCTGCCCCTTCGAGGATCGCCGCTTTTTTCTGCTCCTGGGGCACGGCCTGCAAAAAGCCCATGCCGAGCAGCATCATATAGGGATAACCGAGCCAGACATTGACGATGAGCAGCATGGTGCGGGCCAGAAAGCCATCGGTGAACCATGCGGGGCGTATGCCGAAAATGGCGTTGAGGATCAGGTTGATCTCGCCAAAATTCTGGTTGAACAGCCCGCGAAAGACGAGGATCGAAATGAAGGCCGGCACAGCGTAGGGCAGGATGAGGAGGATCCGATAGGCCGCGCGGAAACGCATATGCTCCCATTGCAGGATTGTGGCAAGGAGCAGCCCCAGCGAGAAACACAGGATCGTCGAACCGACGGCGAAGCCGACAGTCCAGAGGAAGATGCCGACCAGTGGGCCGCGAATGCCCTGAGACTGGAAGATGCGTTCGAAATTGCCGGTGCCGATGAAGACGCGCCAGCCGGGGGTGACGCGGCTGCCATCCTCGCGGACATAAAAGCCGATCTGATGATTGGGCGTGAGGATTTCGCCGGTTTCAACGTGGCGGAGCTTTTCGTCCTCGATCAGTTCGTATTCAGGCTCGACATAGGCAAACTCGCGCAGGCCGGAGGCACGCAACACTGTCTGGTCGGGCAGCGTCACTTCGATTTGCGACAGAGGATCGCGCAGGGCAACGACGTCGCGCATTTCAAGGGTGGCTTGCAGTGCGGTTTCGACCGGCTCGGCCATAAGGCTGGCTGGCTCGCCATCGAGCGGGGCCGGTCCGGAAAGGAAGCCGCCCTCTCCCTGGGGCAGGAACACCCGATATTGCTCGCCCTCGGCGACAAGCGCAAAGGGGCGCCGGCTATCCTCATCGATGATGCGGCTGGATAAAAGGACGTTCTGGGTGCGCTCGAAGGTCAGGAGGTTGAAGGACGAGTAATTGGTGAAGCCCAGATAGATCGTATAGAGCACCGGAAAGAGGATGAAGAGCAGGACCGCTGCCGCCCCGGGGAAGATGAAGCGCGCGAAATAGAACTGACGGAAGCCGTAGATGGCGAAAAATGCCAGCGCGACGACAACCAGACACGCGCCGAACAGGGCCTGGCCCACCGCATAGACCACCCAGGCGGCAAACAGGATAGCCAGCGAGACCAGCGCAACGAGCGTCTTGGCCAGAATGTCGCGCCACACAGGGCCACGACTGGCAAGCTGGGCCGTCATTGCAACCGACATGCTCCGTCCTCCCCAGAACGAACGAGGCGGAAATCTCCGCCTCGCCCGGCAATGTTTTATTCGCCCAGGATGCGGGCAGCTGCGTCGTTGAGGGCCTGTTCGACCGACGTTGCGCCCGAGGTGATGTTGCCCAGCGCCGGCTCCATGGCCGACCAGAAGGCGCCCATTTCCGGGTTTGAGGGCATCGGAACACCAACTTCTGCATTGGCGAGGGTCTGGACGATCTTGTCGTCGTCTTCGGCCGCGCCTACGGAAATGTCGGTGGGTACGCCAAGCGCGCCGGTCGAGTTCCAGAGCTGGATGTTTTCATCGGTCAGAAGGTAGTTCTCGATGAATTCGACAGCCAGATCCTGATTGGGCGAGGCGGCGTTGAGCGCCAGCGCCTGAACGCCCAGGAACGGACGGCTGGCCGAACCGGCCACGGCGGGGAGCGGAGCGACGCCGATATCGAGCCCGGCGTCCTCATAGGCCGACCATGACCACGGGCCGTTGATGATCATGGCGACTTCGCCATTGGCGAATGCGCCTTCCATAACGCCATAATCGACGCCGCGCGGCATGGTGCCGGATTCGATGAGTTCGGCCAGCACCTCACCGCCCTGGATAGCGCCGTCGGTGTTTACGCCGGTCTGGGAGCCGTCATAGCTGCCATCGACCATCTCGAAGGCGTAGCCGCCATTGGCGGCCAGCATCGGGAAGGTGAAATAGGTGTCATTGTAGGCCCACATGATGGGCGTTGTACCTTCGGGGAAGTCCATCGCTGCGATGTCCTCGAAGTTTTCCGGCGGGGTATCGACGAGATCACGATTATAGACCAGCCCGATCGCTTCAACCGCTACGGGATATCCCCAAACGCGATTGTCGAAGGTCACGGCTTCCCATGCACTTTCGAGGTTGGCATCGACAACGGATGCGCTGGGCGAAACCGGGGCGATCAGGCCGCCGGCGGCCCATTCGCCGAGCCGGTCGTGGGCCCACATCACGATGTCGGGGCCATCGCCGGTGGCGGCAGCCTGCTGGTAGCGGTCGGTGAGCGGATCGACATTTTCCACGATGACGCGGATGCCGAGATCGGCTTCGAACTGCTCGCCGATCTGAGTAATCAGATCGGGGGCGCGATCGTCCTGCCAGATGACGATGGCGCCATCTTCGAAGGCATGGGTGATCGAGGTGGAAGCGGCGAGCACGACGAGTGCGCCGGCGAGGCTGAAAGCCGTTCTATTCATTGTGGTGTCCTCCCTGACACGACGATGTCCGGCGCCGCTCCTCGGCGGCATGCCGGACGTTTTGCAAAGCTCACCCTTTTGAAAGGGTGAGCGAGATAGCGGCGGGATCGAACCCGGCGCCGCATTCGATGATGGCGAAACCATTGCCTTCGAGCTTGAGAGCCTTTGCCTCTAGCGTCGCGCCGTTGGAAACACCGGCAATTGTCGCGAGGTTGGGCAGGCCCTTGATCGAAAGGGAGTGTGGTTTTGCCGACAGATTGAAGACGCAAACCAATGCGTCCTGCCCGCTCTGGCGTGAAAAGCCCAGGATCGGCGCCTTGACGTCGTGAAAGGTGATCTCGCCGTCAATCAGCGCTGGATTGTCCTTACGGTATTTCAAGATGGCGCGGTAATAGTGCAGCAGCGAGGCCGGATCGGCTTCGAGCGCTGCAACATTGCGCTTCAGATGCGGTCCCTTGACCGGCAGCCAGGGCTTGACCTCGGAAAACCCGGCATTGAGTTTGCCGGTCCATGGCATGGGCGTGCGGCAGCCGTCACGGCCCTTGTTTTCCGGCCAGAAGCGCAGGCCCGGCGGGTCGGTCAATTCGGAGTATTCGAGTTCGGCTTCGGGCAATCCGAGTTCTTCGCCCTGATAGATACAGGCTGTCCCTTTCAGAGACAGCAGCAGGGCGACCGACAGGCGGCCGAGGGCATCGGGGGTGACGGCGTGCCCTTCCCAACGGGTAATGTGGCGGTTCACATCGTGGTTGGAAAAACTCCAGCATGGCCAGCCATCGGGCGCTCCCTTGAAGAAATTTTCGACCCGCGAGCGGAAATGTTTGGGCGTGAAGGTCGGGCCCAGCATGTCGAACGAATAGCACATGTGCAAAAGATCATCGCCCGATGTGTAGGCCGCCATGATCTCGATTGCGCGGTGGGCCTCGCCCACTTCGCCAACTGTAGTCGTGCCGGGAAACTCATCGAGGAGCGCACGGACACGCTTGAGAAAATCGATGTTTTCCGGGCGGTTCTTTGAATAAAGGTGCTCTTGCATCCCATAGGGATCGGCTTCGAGGGGCGTTTCCTCTTCGCGCGGCGCGGGCGGATTGTCGCGCAAATCCTCATCGTGGAAATAGTAATTCACGGTGTCGAAGCGGAAGCCGTCGACGCCGCGTTCGAGCCAGAACCGCATGGTGGCCAGCACCGCGTCCTGCACTTCGGGATTGTGGAAATTGAGATCGGGCTGGGCGATGAGGAAATTGTGCAGATAGTACTGCCTGCGCGTCCCGTTCCACTCCCAGGCGGGACCGCCGAACACCGATGGCCAGTTGTTTGGCGGCATGCCGTCGTCTTTGGGATCGACCCAGACATACCAGTCGGCGCGGGGATTATCGCGCGAGGATTTGGATTCGATGAACCAGGGGTGCTTGTCGGAGGTGTGGCTGACCACCTGGTCGATCACGACCTTGAGGCCGAGCTCGTGGGCTTTTTCGATCAGCGCGTCGAAATCGGCGAGCGAGCCGAACAGCGGATCGATGTCGGTATAGTTGGAAACGTCGTACCCCATGTCGGCCATGGGCGAGGTAAAGATCGGGGAGAGCCAGATTGCGTCCACGCCGAGCGACGCAACATGCTCGAGCCGGTCGAGGATGCCGCGCAGATCGCCGATCCCATCCCCATTGCTGTCCTGAAAGGAGCGCGGGTAAATCTGGTAGATCACCCCGCCGCGCCACCAATCCGACATTGCAAACCTCCTTGCGCATGCTGTCTCGATTGCCGGTAATTCAAACCGGTTTAGTTTTTCTGTCAACCGGGGAAATTCGCTGTAATTTTTAATTCACATAGGACCATGAAATGGCGCCCATCGATGATTGACAGGTCAATTTCAAACCGCTTTAAGTTTAAACAAGTGCCTTCGGGCGCTGCTACAAACAATCGCTTGGGAGGGCGGCTCGGGTGACGACATTGCGGGAACTGGCCACCCATCTGGGCCTGTCACCGGCCACTGTGAGCCGTGCGCTGAACGGGTTTCCCGAAGTCGGCAAAAAGACCCGCATCCGCGTGGTCGAGGCTGCAAAGGCGCTCGACTATCGCCCCAACACGAGTGCCCGCCGGCTGGCCACAGGCAAATCGGGCATGGTCGGCATCATCTTCCGGGCTGCGCGCAATCTTCTGGTCGATCCCCATTTCGTCGAGTATCTGGCGGGCTTGTCCATGGGGCTGGCCGAACGCGAACTCGATCTGATCCTGCGCCATGCGCCACCGGGCGCCCAATTGGCGTCCTATCAACGGCTCATCGCGTCGGGCTCAATCGATGGGCTTATTGTGTCGGCGCCGGAAGTCGACGACCGGCGCATTGCCATGCTGACCGAACGTAACTTTCCTTTTGTCGTTCACGGTCAGGTTGGCGAGGACGTCGCCTATGGCTTTTACGACATCGACAATCATGGTGCCTTTTCGCGGGCCACCGAATTGCTGATTGCGCTGGGGCACCGGCGGATCGCCCTGCTCAATGGATCCGCGGGCCTTGCGTTTGCCGTGCAGCGCGAAGCGGCGTTTCGCACGACGCTCGCGGCGCAGGGTATCCATGTGCCGGCGCGGTTCGTTTCGCACGCGGACATGAGCGAGGATGCCGGATACAATCAGGCCGCCAAATGGCTTTCGGGGCTGCATGGGTTTCCGCCGACAGCGTTTCTGTGCTCCTCGACGCTGATGGCCATCGGGGTCATGCGCGCAGCGGGGGAAGCCGGGCTGGAGATCGGCAAGGACATCTCGATCATCGCCCATGACGACGTGCTGCCGCATCTGCGATCCGAGCATTTTTCCACGCCGCTGACGGTCACCCGGGCGCCAATTCGCGAAGCCGGGCTCTGCCTGGCAGAAATGATTCACAAGCGGATCGACGGCGCCGCCCCCAGGAGCCTGCAGAGGACGGCGAATGTCGATCTGATCGTGCGCAGCTCCACGGGGGCCGCGCCGCAAGATGGAGGACGATCATGGTAAACCCGGCACCCATCCAGCAAAGCTCCAGCCCGATCCTGGCGATCGACGCGCTCGAAAAGCGCTATGGTGCTATCGAGGTGCTCAAATCGATTTCGCTTTCCATCGATCCGGGCGATTTCCTCGTTCTGGTCGGACCATCGGGCTGCGGAAAATCGACGCTGCTCAATTGCATTGCCGGCCTTGAGGAGACGAGCGGAGGCACGATCTCCATCGACGGACGGGACGTGACAAACATTCCGCCGCGCGACAGGGACATCGCCATGGTGTTCCAAAGCTACGCGCTTTATCCGACCATGACGGTTGCCGAAAACATCGCGTTCGGCATGAAAATCCGCAAGGTGGAGCGGTCTGAACAGGACCGCAAGATTGCCGATGTGGCGCGGTTGCTGCAGATCGAGCCTCTGCTCAATCGCCGACCCGCCCACCTCTCCGGCGGCCAGCGCCAGCGCGTGGCGATGGGCCGGGCGCTGGTGCGTGAGCCCAAGCTGTTCCTGTTTGACGAACCGCTGTCCAATCTCGATGCCAAGCTGCGCGTCGAAATGCGCGCCGAGATAAAGGCGCTGCACCAGCGGCTCGATGCTTCGATCGTTTATGTCACGCACGATCAGATCGAGGCGATGACCCTGGGCACAAAGATCGTCGTGCTCAAGGACGGGATTATTCAGCAGTTCGCGACCCCGGCAGAAATCTATGACACGCCGGCCAATCTGTTCGTCGCCGATTTCATGGGATCGCCGCCGATGAATCTTGTCGAAGCCAGAGTGAGCCCACAGGAACGGGGCGCAACTATCCGGTTCGGGGATGGGTCTGACGCGGTAGCGATCACAGCGGCCAATCCCCCCGCCGCACTGGCGGCCTATAGCGACAAGCCGGTCATCGTGGGTATCCGGCCGGAGGATTTCTCCCTGGCGACGGGCGGAACGATCGACCTGACGCTACGGGCGGAAATGACCGAACATGCAGGGTCGGACAATTTCACGACGTTTGCCCTGGCCGGAAAAAAGCTCATGGCCCGGCTGTCTGGCAAGTCGCGCATTGCTGTTGGCGATGAGGTTCCATTGAGCGTCGATACGTCCCATATTTGCTACTTCGATCCGCAAACAACCAGACGCATCGCCTGAGGACGGAACCATGCCCCACATTCTGCGCGCGGCCGACAGGCCCGAGGACGCCCCCAGAACCATCAAGTTCGAAGGCGGGCCGTATGGCGCCGCGATCTCGTTTTTTGCAGTAGTGTCAGACCCCGGCAAACGGGTGGGGCTGCATGTTCATCCCTACACGGAAACCTGGATGGTTCAGGAGGGAACAGTCAGTTTTCGGGCGGGCGAGCAGACCGTGGAGGCCGGGCCCGGCGACATCATGGTTGTCGAACCCGAGACACCGCACGGGTTCGAAAATATTGGTGACGGTGTGCTCAAGATGATGTGCATACATGACGGACCGCGCATCACCCAGACTTTTCTCGATCCGGCCGACGCCTGAGTTCGACCGGTTGGATTGAGGGGACGTCAGGTCTGGTCTTCGAGACCGGCGTCGGGGACGTTCTTGCGAATGGATTCGATGGCGCTCTGGGCCGATGCCTTGGCCTTGTAGCCCTCGGACGCGAACATCACTTCCCCGTTTGAGGCGCGAAAGCGGAACCGGAATTCTCCGGCCTTGTCCTTGTAAACTTCGAACTTGTACATCTCTGCTCCCTCGATGCCCGGCGGCGAGACGCTCAAGACTCGACCGCAACTTTTGCTTACCGGCATACAATTGCCCAAAACAATTGCCCAGGCAAGCCGCGGAACATTTGCCCCCCAGCCACTATTATCCGCACTTCTCACCGGAGCGCTGGACGACGCAAAATAAATATGCACCAATGGGATATGCGTCGGGAAGGTCGCACACTGTCATCGTACAAAGAAGGCGTATGAGCGAAGCAAAGTATTTTGACGAAATGCTCAATGCGGATGGCTCGGTCCGCGAACCTTACCGCATATTGGGTGAGTGGCTGGAGGGCCAGCCCCGGCAGGCGCTCAAGCAATTGTCGCAAGATGCCGAAACCATTTTCCGCCGCCTGGGCATTACTTTTGCCGTCTATGGTTCAAACGAGTCGACCGAGCGGCTGATCCCGTTCGATGTGATCCCCCGGGTGATTGCCGCGCAGGAATGGCGCAGGCTGGAAAAGGGGATCGAGCAGCGCGTCAAAGCGCTCAACATGTTTCTTTGGGACCTCTATCACGGCCAGGACATCATCCGCGCCGGGCGGGTTCCGGAAAAGCTGATCGTCCAGAACGAAGCCTTTTGTCCCCAGATGATGGGGCTCAACCCGCCCAAGGGGATTTACTCCCACATCATCGGCGTCGATATCGTGCGGACCGGGCCCGACGATTTCTACGTGCTCGAAGACAATCTGCGCACGCCTTCGGGGGTCTCCTACATGCTGGAAGACCGCGAAGCGATGATGCATCTGGTCCCGGACCTTTTTCACAAGCTCAGGGTCGCTCCGGTCGAGACCTATCCAGAAAACCTGCGCCGCACTATGGAAAGCGTTGCTCCGGACAATTGTTCGGGCAATCCCAACCTCGTCGTTCTGACGCCGGGCATCTACAATTCGGCCTATTTCGAACACTCATTCCTTGCCGACCAGATGGGGGCAACCCTTTGCGAGGGGCAGGATCTGTTTGTCGATGGCGGCAAGGTCTATATGCGGACGACGTTGGGGCCGCAACGCGTGGACGTGATCTACCGCAGGATCGACGACGACTATATCGATCCCCTGACATTCAGGGCCGATTCCATGCTTGGCGTGCCAGGGCTGTTCGATGCCTATCGCGCCGGCAACGTGACGCTGATCAACGCGCCGGGCACCGGCATTGCCGACGACAAGGCGGTCTATACCTTCGTGCCCCAGATCATCGAATTCTATCTGGGTGAAAAGCCGATCCTGAAAAACGTACCCACCTACAATTGCACCAGCGACAGCGAACGCGCCTATGTGCTGGAAAACCTCGAGCATCTGGTGGTCAAGGAAGTGCATGGCTCAGGTGGATACGGGATGCTTGTCGGCCCCGCATCGACCAAAAAGCAGCGGGCCGAATTTTCCGAGAAGATCAAGGCGCGGCCGGACAATTATATCGTCCAGCCGACCCTGGCGCTTTCGACCTGCCCCACTTTTGTGAACAAAGGTATCGCGCCGCGCCACGTCGATCTGCGGCCCTACGTGCTGGTGGGCGACAAGATCAGGATTACGCCCGGCGGGCTGACGCGCGTCGCCCTCAAGCAGGGGTCTCTTGTGGTCAACTCCTCGCAGGGCGGCGGCACCAAGGACACATGGGTCCTGGAGGATTGATGCTCGGACGTTCCGCCGCCAACATTTTCTGGATGTCGCGCTATGTGGAGCGCGCCGAAAACATGGCCCGGCTGCTCGAAGTCGGCTATCGCATGAGCCTGACCGAGCGCAGCGAGGATGGATCGAGCGAATATCTGCTCTCCATGCTCCAGGCCGCCGAGGCAGAAGAAGCCTTCAAGGAAAAGCACGATACTGTCGACGTCGCGAGCGTGGCGCACTTCATGCTGTTCGACACCGACAATCCCTCGTCGGTGAAATCATGCCTGTTCAACGCGCGAACCAACGCCAAGTCGGTGCGCACGGAGATCACCACTGACATGTGGGAGAGCCTGAACGGCACCTGGCTGGAATTTTCGCAGATCCAGCCGCGTTACGTGCTGGGCAACAAGCTCCCCAGTTTCCTGCAATCGGTCAAGCAGAGCTCGAACCAGTTTCGTGGCGCGCTGCTGGGCACCCTGATGCGCACCGATGGCTTTGCCTTTGCGCAGATGGGTGGATTTATCGAACGCGCCGACAACACGGCGCGTATTCTCGACGTCAAATACTACGTGCTCTTGCCGCGCTCTTCGATGGTGGGAGGCGATGTCGATATCCAGCAATGGACGATGATCCTGCGCGCTGCATCGGCGCATCGCGCATATCGCCACGTCTATCACGACCGCTACAAGGCCTGGAATATCGCGGATTTCCTGATTTTCAGGAAAGAAATGCCCCGGTCCCTCGCTTTCTGTTGTACGTCGGTGACGGCGATGCTGGGCATGCTGGAGCAGATTTACGGTGAGCCCTCGACCTGTCACGACGAAGCGATCAAGATGGCTCAGTTCCTGACCGCCGGGGACATGAGCAAGGTCTTTGACCAGGGGCTGCACGAGTATCTGACCGGCTTTATGGCGGCCAACAACCAACTTACCAACGTGATTTCCGAGAGCTATAATTTCTACTGAGGGGGGCGGACCCATGCGCATATCGATACGCCACGAATTCCGCTTTGCGGCAAGCGAGGGCCTGGCGCACGCCGTTCAACACCTGCTTTTGACGCCCATCGAGACCGCCTCGCAATCGGTTGTCGAGTGGTCCATCAAGATGGATGGGATCGAGGCCGCCGCCAGTTTCACGGACGCCTACGGGAACACCGCCCATCTGGTCAGCCAGCATCGCCCCGAGGACGACCTCTTCATTGCCGTTTCCGGCGTGGTCGAAACCACCGACACCAATGGCGTTATCGGCAAGATCGCCGGCGAGCCGAATGTGTCGCTGTTCAAACGCTTCACAGCCCAGACCAGACCCAATGGCAATCTGGTCAACCGGATGAAGGCTCAGGCCAAGGCCGGCATGAGCCGTGTCGAACTCCTGCACTGGCTGATGAACCGGCTGCACGAAGCGCGCGAGACGGCGCCCGAGGACGATGACGACACCCCCGATATCGTGGCCGAAGACCACGCGCATGTGTTCGTTGCCGCCGCACGCGGCGTGGACATTCCCGCGCGGTTCGTGACCGGTTATGTGCTGGCTGAAAACGACGAACCAGCGCGGCTGCACGCCTGGGCCGAAGCCTGGGACGATGGGCTCGGCTGGATCGGGTTCGACCCTTCAGTCGATCTGTGCCCGACCCCGGCCTATGTAAGGATTGCCTGCGGACTGGATGCCGAAACGACGGCGCCGGTGCGGCTGGCGCCGGAGTTGGAGCGCCAGACCGAGGATACGATCCGGGTTTCCCAGGTCATGATGAACCAGCAGCAACAGCAGCAATCAGGCGCCCAGGAGCAGTAGCCATCCCGTTATGGTGAAAACCGAAAGCACCGTCGAAAGCAGGATGGTGTTGGCGGCAACATCCATGGCGCGGTTGTAGTAGGTCGCGAAAATATAGACGTTGATACCGGCGGGCATGGCGGCCAGCAGGACGCCATAACGGGCGATGTGCGGGTCCACCCCAAGAATTGGCACCATGATGATCCAGGCAATTGCCGGGTGGATAATCAACTGCATGGAACTGGTCATCAATGCCTGCGCCCAGGTCTCGCCGAGCTTGTATTCATTGAGAGCGCCGCCGAGGCCGAACAGCGCCACGGGCATCACCGTCCCGGCCAGCAGGAGCGTGACTTCGTCGGCCACACCGGAGAGTTCCAGCCCGAAAAGATTAGCCAGAAGGCCAAGCGCAATGCCGATCAGGATGGGGTTAGCCAACGACTTCCTCAGCCCCTGGAACAGCGCCGTGGAAACCTTGCCGCCATCGCGGCGCGCCAGCTCCATGACGAACATGCCAATGGTCATCAGGAGGGGAGCGTGGAGCCCGATGATCGAATAGACGATGGGCATCGCCTCGTCGCCATAGGCGCGCTGCATGATCGGGATGCCGACCAGAACGGTGTTGGTAAACATTGCCGAGAACCCAACGGCAACCGCTTCGCCCGGGCGGCGCTTGAACACTCTGGCGGCGCCGATGGCGCCCAGCGCCAGAACCGATATCGCCCCAGCATAGAACGGACCGATGATCGCCGGATTGAACGCGGAGGAAAAATCGACATCGATCATCGCCCTGAACAACAGGCAGGGCGTGGCGAAATTGTTGACATAGGCGATCAACCCGCCAACGCCGGCGCGGGGATAGAATTTGATCCGGACAGCGAGGTATCCGAGCCCGATCAGGATGAAGACCGGAGCGATGACGTTGAGAACGGAAAGCATGCGGAAGGCTTTGGCAAGGCTGGACAAAACTAAAAGACATGGAATGACCGGACACGTCAATCTTTACGCCTTGGGCGGTTTGAGGCACGGTCGCGGCAACCGATGATGGGAGGAGACGCAATGGGGAGCCATATTCTGGCTATCGATCAGGGCACGACATCGAGCCGGGCGCTGGTTTTCGATAGGGCCATGAAAGTCGTCGGCCAGGGCCAGAAGGAGTTCGCGCAGCACTTTCCCCAAAGCGGCTGGGTTGAGCACGATCCCGAAGACATCTGGGAATCGGTGGTTTTTTCAATCCGCACGGCACTCAAGCGCGCCGGATTGAAGGGCGAAGACATTGCCGCCATCGGCATTACCAATCAGCGGGAAACCACGCTGGTGTGGGACCGGAAGACCGGCAAGCCCATTCACAGAGCTATCGTCTGGCAGGATCGCCGGACGGCCGACATCTGCAACCGGCTCAAATCGGCCGGCAAGGAAGAACTGGTCACCAAAAAGACCGGCTTGCTGCTCGATCCTTATTTTTCCGGCACCAAGGTCAAATGGCTGCTCGACACCGTCGAGGGTGCTCGAAAGAAGGCCGAAGCGGGGGAACTGGCGTTTGGCACGGTTGATACCTATCTGATCTGGCGCCTGACCGGAGGCGCCGTGCATGCGACCGACGCAACCAACGCCAGCCGTACGCTCATGTTCGACATCGAAAAGGGCGCGTGGGACGACGAATTGCTCGCGTTTTTCGACGTGCCGGCATCCATGCTGCCCGAGGTCCGCGATTGCGACGGCGACTTCGGACAGACCGATACAGAAATCCTGGGCAAGCCAGTTTCCATTCGAGGCGTGGCGGGGGACCAGCATGCGGCCATGATCGGGCAGGCCTGCTTTGCGCCAGGCATGATAAAGTCGACCTACGGCACTGGATGTTTTGCCGTGCTCAATACCGGCGACACGCTGGTGCGGTCGCAGAACCGGCTGTTGACGACGATCGCCTACCGGCTCGGTGGTAAAACGACATACGCACTGGAGGGGTCGATCTTTGTGGCCGGGGCTGCCGTACAGTGGCTGCGCGACGGGCTCAAGATCATCGGCAAGGCTTCGGATTCGGGACGGCTGGCAATCGATGCAGATCCAAACCAGAACGTCTATCTGGTGCCCGCCTTTGTCGGGTTGGGCGCGCCCTATTGGGATGCCGGGGCCAGGGGGGCCATGTTCGGGCTGACGCGCAATACCGGGCCCGAGGAGTTTGCCCGCGCGGCGCTGGAAGCTGTCTGCTACCAGACAGCCGACCTGCTCGATGCGATGCACAAGGACTGGAACGCCCATGGAGCGGCAACGGTGCTGCGGGTCGATGGCGGCATGGTCGAGTCTGACTATACTATGCAGTTTCTCGCCGACATTCTCGACGCACCGGTCGACCGGCCAAATATGCTCGAAACAACGGTTCTGGGGGCCGCCTGGCTCGCAGGGCAAGCGACAGGGCTTTGGCCGGATCAAGAAGCGTTTTCAAGAAGCTGGGCGCTCGAACGTCAGTTCGTTCCCGAAATGGACGGAGCGGCGCGCAAGGAAAAGCTGGCCGGTTGGCGGGATGCAGTCAGCCGTACATTATCCGGGCGGTAATGCCCAAGCCCGTTTGCTTAAAAAAGAAGTCCGAATTGATTCTGACTGCTTTCCAATACAGGCCGGCATCGCATAGAGTGCGCCGTGGACCGAGCGGAGGGTGCATTTGTTCGCTAGCCTGATTGAGCCCTATGGCGCGCTGATCGTTGGCGTCGTCATTATCGGTCTCTTTATAGCGTTTGCCCGCGAATGGCGCTCGCCGGAGGTGAGTGCAGCCATCGCGGTTTCCGTTCTTATTCTTCTCAATATCGTTTCGGTCGACGACCTGCTTGGTGTGCTGTCCAACAGCGCGCCAGCCACGATAGCAGGCATGTTCGTGATCTCGGCAGCGCTGGTGCGCACCGGGGCACTGGAGAGTTTCGCAACCTGGATTACCGCAGGGGCCAAGCGGCATCCCCATCGAAGCCTGTTTTCGTTTTTGCTGGCCATCGCGGTGATGTCGGCATTCATGAACAACACGCCGCTCGTGATGATGATGATCCCGGTTGCCGTAGCCATGGCCCGGCAGATGGACACCCCGGCCTCCAAACTGCTCATCCCCGTATCGTTTTCGGCCATCCTGGGGGGAACCTGTACGCTGATCGGGACTTCGACCAACATCCTGGTCGACAGCGTGGCCCAAAACAGCGGCATGGAGCCATTCCATATCTTTGAAATTGCTCCGGTAGGCATCATCGTTGCCGCGGCCGGTATCACAGTGATGCTACTGGCCCGGCGCCTGTTGCCAGACAGAACAACCGTTTCCTCGGTTTCGCTATCGGAGGGCAGCAAGAAATTCGTGCTTGAAGCCGTCATCGAGGACAATTCCCCCCATGTGGGGAAAAGGGCCCGTGAGGTCGCGGCGTTCAATCGCTCCGATCGCCAGCTTATCGACGTTCTGCGCGCCAGTTTTTCCCTGCGCCGGCACATTCAGGACGTCGTCCTGCAGCCGGGCGACGTCGTGGTGCTGCGCACCTCGGTGGCGGAACTGCTGTCGATGAAGGAAGAGGGCGACCTCAACATACCCGAATCCGAGCATATGCAGTCCCTTGGCAGCCGGACCTCGTCGATCGTCGAAGTGCTGATGGGACCCAGTGCCGGCATTCTGGGCAAGACACTCAAACATCTGCGCTTGCGCCGGCGCTACGGCGTCTACCCTCTGGCCCTGCATCGCCGCGGCGCCAATCTGGCAGAGCGCTTCGAGACGGCCCCTATTGAAGTCGGCGATACGCTGCTGATCGAGGGCGCACCCGAAGATTTGCGGCGCATGGTCGAAGACTATGATCTGGTCAACGTTTCCGAACCCGCCGAGCGGGGTTTCCGTCGTGCAAGGGCCCCCATAGCCATCGGTGTGCTGATTGCAGTGGTGGTTGGCGCTGCATTGGGGCTGATGCCGATCGCAGGGCTTGCCGTTATCGGTGCGGCCACGGTCCTTGCCACGAGATGCGTGGAGCCCGATGAAGCCGTACAGGCCGTCGACTGGAGAATTCTCGGTCTGATCATTGCCATGCTCGGCGTGGGCGTGGGCATGGAAAATGTCGGACTGGTCGAAAGCATAGTGGACTTCATAGCGCCCTTCCTGGTGCCGCTTTCGCCCCTCTTTGCGCTCGGCGTGGTCTATATCCTCTCCTCGATGCTTACAGAAATCGTAACAAACAATGCCGTCGCGGTGATCGTTACACCGGTGGCGATAGGATTGGCCACCGGACTTGGAGTCGATCCGCGGCCCTTTGTGGTGGCTGTCATGTTTGCTGCCAGCGCCAGCTTTCTCACGCCGATCGGCTATCAGACCAACACGCTGGTCTATAGCGCCGGGGGGTACAAGTTTTTCGACTTCGTGCGCATCGGAGCGCTGATCAACATCGTCGTTTTCATCGTCTCGATGACAATGATCCCCATCATCTGGCCGTTCTGACGTTCGGAACTCCCCGGCTCCCAGCGCGTTTTTCCCCGGAAAGTGCCGGGAACAAAAAATATGGAAGAATTCCTCGCTCTGGGGGGCAACCCAACTCACGAGTCTCTTGCCGTGCTGGCCGGACGGTTGCTGGTCGCGGCCGTCCTGGGTGCGCTGATCGGGCTTGAGCGCGAAATCAAGAAGCATCCGGCCGGCTTGCGCACTCACATGCTTGTTTCCACGGCCGCGGCCGCGTTCACGATCATGACCTTTGAAATCTATCATGAGATGGTCGATCTGAATGCCGACACCATTGCCCGGCTCGATCCGATCCGCGTTATCGAGGCGGTGACTGCAGGGGTGGCGTTCCTTGCGGCCGGGGCCATCATCCGTTCAGGCACCGACATCAAGGGTTTGACCACGGGTGCCGGGCTGTGGATGGCCGGCGCCATAGGCGTTTCGGCGGGGGCCGGATTCTTTTCGGTGGCGGCCATGGCGACGGTTCTTGTCCTGATAATCACCATCGTTCTGGGGCAGTTCGAAAAGCGCTTCCTTGAAGACGAGGACGAGACCTAGATCATCGGAACCGCGCGGCGGCAGAGCCATTTCTACCTTCTCGTCAAGGAGGACAAAAATGCCAGCTAAATCCAAAGCTCAGCAAAAGGCAGCGGGCGCCGCTCTTTCCGCAAAACGTGGTGATATCCCGAAAAAGGACCTCAAGGGAGCTTCGCGCGACATGGTCGACTCGATGACTGAAAAAGAGCTCGAGGAATTTGCTTCGACCAAGCGCAAGAACCTGCCCAAAAAGAAGAGCTAGCTGCCCTCACCCTGTTCCTGACGCCAGTGCCGGGAACAGGTCCTGCGGATCTATATCGCTACAATGAAACTTAAATCCGAGTTGTGTGGTTCATGGCGGTTTTACCATGCGAGCCTAGTGTTGTGTGCAATTGGGGGGATGCGCTGGTCCGACTCAAACGCACTTCCTACCCGTAGGTGCGTAGACAGCCATGGAGAGCCCAATGCCGACCGCATATTTGCTGGCAAAAGACCGCATCGAGCAAGCCAGGGCCATGCTGGCCAATGAGGTCTGGTATGATGCGGGGATGGACCATCTGCTCGACATAGCCCTGGCAAGGCTCGACGAGCTCGACGCACGACTTTCCGCAGACACGCCGCGAATTACGCCCCAGCCCCCCGAGGGCTCTCCTCGCGTGAGGCTGATGCCCTGGCTCGACAAACGGTAGTGATGGCACATCACGCCTGGGAACCAGACGGCTTGCCCGAAATTTGCTAGAAAGCGTGTGTAACCAATCAGAGTGATTCTTTCTCGGCGCGCGCCCAAACGCTTTCGACAGGGGGTTCCGATCGGCACCGCACCGCACGACACCGTCCTCAACAAGGCTGCCATCCGCTGGAGCCTTTCCAAACTTACGCAAGTGGCAGAAACGCCGGAAGCCTGGACCTACAAGGTCCAGCGCGACGACAACAGCCTCGCGGCCCTGCGTATCTACAAGCCCGATGGGGCAAGTCCCCAAAGGGCCGGAAGCTTGCTCGAATGGTATCGCGGGGATGGCGCCATACGCCATTTCGGCACCGCCGAGAACGCCGTGCTGACCGAGTGGGCGGAAGGCAGGATGCTGTCCGAACCGGCGCTGGACGGAAAGGACGCCCAAGCAACAAGCGCAATCGCCAACCTCGTGGGCATGCTGCATGTCAGCCGTCCCGATGAGCCGGAAAACCTGGTGCCGTTGCGCGAGTATCTGAGCGATTTTTTTGCCGCCGATGTGCGGATATGGCCCGACACGGCGCGCGACCTTTACGCCCGCTCGGTGGGCATCGCCTATGCGACGCTCGACAAGCCCGCTGCTGAAATTCCGCTGCATGGCGCCGTTCACCACGACCGGATCGTGCTGGCCGAACGGGGCTGGATCGCGCGTTCACCAGTCGGTCTGTGGGGTGACCCTGCGTACGATCTCGCTGCCAGCTTTCTGCACCCGTGGGGCAAGGTCGAACTGGCGGCCGATACCATCCGCATCAACGCCATGGCCGATGCCTTTGCCGCCAAGCTTGGCTACAAGCGCAAACGCATCCTAGCCTTTGCGGCCATCCATGCGGCCAATTCGGCGTGTCAGGCTCTGGCAGCGGGCGAGTCGATCAACTGGCACCTTGCCGTCCTGCCCAACCTTCTGGCGGTATATGATCTTGCGTAAACGAGGTTGGGGCGAAGTGGTGCCCAGGGACGGAATTGAACCGCCGACACGCGGATTTTCAATCCGCTGCTCTACCAACTGAGCTACCTGGGCATCTGTGGGGCCCTTGCGGGTCCCGTGTTGGTGGCCGGGTTATAGGCAGTCAGGTCCGGACTGTCCAGCGTCCCGAGAAGAAATTTGTGGGCGTACCGTACTTTTTCCCTAACCTCTGTCCCGACACCCAAAATGGACGAAGTTTCCATTGGCGCGCCGTGCGTTTGGCAGCACGGCGGGCCCTAGTCGTTCTCGCCCTGCGCGCTCGAATCGGCGTCGTCCTCGTCAGCCGATGACGCTGCGCCCGGGATCACGTAATTGCCCTTGAGCCAACGGTTGAGATCAACGTCGGCGCAGCGGGCAGAGCAGAAGGGGTGGAACTGCTGCACTGAAGGTTTGCCGCAGATGGGGCACGGCTTTGGCGTACGAAGACGCGTTACGTTGGAGGGCATGGCTAAACCCCTGGCAGTGCCGTCGCGTTGAGCCAGTTGAACTGGACGGGATAGCCTTCAGCGGTCAGAAGGCCGACGGTTTCAAACAGCGGCAATCCCACGACGGCGGAATAGGAGCCGCTCAGCTTGACCGCAAAGGCGCCGGCGATGCCTTGAATGGCGTAGCCTCCGGCCTTGCCGTTCCACTCGCCGCTCGCCAGATAGGCTTCGATTTCCTTGTTGGAAAGGCGCTTGAAGCGAATGCGGGTATCGACCAGCCGCTCGCGGGCCTGTCCAGAGGCAGAAATGACGCAAACACCGGTAAAGACCCGATGCGCGCGGCCAGAGAGGAGCCGCAGGCAGCTTGCTGCCTCGTCCATGGTCTCGGCCTTGGGCAAGATGCGGCGTCCGACGGCCACCACCGTATCGGCAGCAAGAATCACCGATTCGGACGCCAACCCGGCCTGACGGGCCTTGTTGCGCACCTCGACCGCCTTGGCATGAGCGAGACGCTGGGCCAGGCGGCGCGGCAGCTCGCCTCTTTCCGGCGTTTCGTCCACGTGCGCTGGGATCAGGTGGTCGGGCTCAATGCCGATCTGGTTGAGAAGCGCGAGCCGACGCGGCGAGGCCGAAGCGAGAATGAATTCGGGGCGTCTGCTGGACACTATCGGCTCACGAGGCAGGGTTTACTTGAAGCGGTAGGTGATACGGCCCTTGGTCAGATCGTAGGGCGTCATTTCCACGAGCACCTTGTCACCGGCCAGAACGCGGATGCGGTTCTTGCGCATGCGCCCGGCTGTATGGGCGATGATCTCGTGTTCGTTCTCGAGCTTTACGCGAAATGTCGCGTTGGGAAGCAATTCGGTGACAACGCCCGGAAATTCGAGCACTTCTTCCTTTGCCATTCTTTCTCCTGATATTGCCCCATGACTGATCGCGAATGCGGACCGAGGCCTTCCATAGGCCCGCACTCAACTGCGGGGCGCGATTTGGCGCGCAAACTAAACGCAAACGCAAATAATTGAAAGTCCCTGATTCAGGCGCCTTTTCCGGCCTTGGCCAGCATGGGTTCGAGCGCGCTGCGAAGCTTGATATCCATTGTGTCGCGCAGCTCGCGATACGCACCCAGGACCAGGTCCCGGCTGGCTTCCATCTCGGACGGATCGGTGGTCGACCAGTGCTCCATGACCGCCGCTTCAAGCCCGCGGTCGGCGACCGACGTTTTGGCATCGTCGGCCAGAGTGACGATGATATCGAAATTGGATGCCACCAGTTCATCCATGGTGTGGGGGGTATGGACCGACATGTCGATTCCCACTTCCTCCATGACCTGATGAACGAAATGATCGACCTTGCCCGAGCGCACGCCAGCCGAACGAGCAACGAGGCGTCCGGGGAAATGCTTGCGGGCCAGCGCCGCAGCGATGGGCGAGCGGACCGAGTTCATGGAACACACGAACAGGATGGTCGGCAGCTGGCTTTCCTGCTCGGTTACCCGCGCCGCGTACGGCTGGACGGCACAGATCAGGGTGAACAGCCGGCGGGCGGTTTCGAGATCCATCACCAGCTTGTTGTCGAGCCGCTCGATCAACAGTTCAGCCGCCTGATTGTGAAGACCGCGCCGGCCCATATCGACAGCTTCGATCTGAAAGGTCGAGGCCGAACGGATCGCTTCGTAATAGCTTTCACGGATGCGGAAATAGTCCCGGATCAGGCTTCGGAAGGGGGTGAGCGAAAGGTAATGTGCGGCGATGGGGCTGAAGGTTTCGGGGTGCCGGACGTCGAGCACTATGTGGTTGTGAATGATCGACAGGTGCAGAGCGTAAGGGCCCTTGGCCGTGACGCGGGCGGGGTAGAAGCGGTTGGAATCGACGAGATCGTAGATGGCAACGCGCCATTCATGGACCTCGTCAGGATCGACCGAAGTGATGGTTGTCGGGTCGAGCGTAACCGTGACGATCCTGTCGGTGTCGGGATCGAAGGGCCGCTTTTCCATCAGCGGTTGAGCCTTATGGAAACCGATTTTCCGTGGGCCTCGAGCCCTTCTGTTTCCGCCAAGGTCACCGTCGCTTCCGCGAGTTCGGCCAGGGCTGCGGACGTGCAGCCCAGGATCGACGTGCGTTTGACGAAATCGAGAACGCCGAGCCCGGATGCGAACCGGGCCGAGCGGGCTGTCGGCAGCACGTGGTTGGAGCCGCCCACGTAGTCGCCGATCGATTCGGGAGTGTTGTGGCCGACAAAGATCGCACCGGCGTTGCGGATTCGGGCGATCCACGGCTCGGGATCGTCGAGCGCCAACTCGACGTGCTCGGACGCTATGCGGTTGGCGAGCGGCATGGCTTCATCAAGACTGCCAACCGTGATGATCGCGCCGAATTCTTCCCAGCCCTGCCGGGCATTGTCGGGCGCACGAAGTGTTGCCAATTGGCGCTCGACTTCGGCGTAGACCGAACGCGCCAAGGCCGGCTCGGTGGTCAGAAGGATCGATTGGGCCCCTGCCCCGTGCTCGGCCTGCGCCAGAAGGTCGGCGGCGACCCAAGCGGGATTGGCCGAACCATCGGCAATGATGAGCACCTCGGACGGCCCGGCGATCATGTCTATGCCCACTGTTCCGAACACCTGACGCTTGGCGGCTGCCACATAGGCATTGCCCGGCCCGGTGATCTTGGCAACGGGTGCGATGGTTTCGGTGCCGAAGGCCAAAGCCGCAATGGCCTGGGCGCCGCCGACGCGGTAAATCTCGGTAACACCGGCGATCTTCGCCGCAGCGAGAATAGCGGGGTTGACCACGCCATTCGGCGTTGGCACGACCATGGCCAGCCGCTCAACGCCCGCCACCTTGGCGGGAATGGCGTTCATGAGCACCGAGGAGGGGTAGGACGCAAGCCCGCCCGGGACGTAGAGCCCGGCGGCCTCGACGGGCGTCCAGCGGCTCCCCAGCGTCACGCCGATTTCATCGGTATAGATATGATCGACGGGTTTTTGTTTTTCGTGATGGGCAGTGATGCGCTTGTGCGCCAGTATCAGCGCATCGCGAATTTGGGGCGAAACTGCCTTATATGCTGCGTCGATTTCCTCGGCGGAGAACCGCATGGTCTGCGGGGTGAGCTCAAGCCCATCGAATTTGCGCGTGAGGTCGATCAGCGCGGCATCGCCACGGGCCCGCACGTCGGCAATGATGGAGGCAACTGTCGAACCCACTTCGACGGACGCTTCGCGCTTGGACCCCAGCAATGTCTCGAAGGCCTGCGCAAAGCCCGGTTCAGCGCTTGAAAGAAGTGCAGTCATGGCTGGCTGATCGCGCCCCGGTCAGTCGACGTCATGCTTGGGCTGGGCCTTGGCTGCCCAGACCCCGCCGAGATCGCGAAGACGCGCTTCGAGACATTCAGCGTCGAGGCGCACCCTGCCACCGCCGGCAAAGGTAAGCAAGACCTGGCCCGCCGGAGCATCGCCGGGCTCGAACGTCACGGCAAGCAGTTCGAGAACGCCATCCTTGGAATTGAGGTCAAAGCCTTCCGCATGGGCGGCGGTCACGTGATCGAAATGCAGCCCGGCCCGTTTGCGTTGCCCGCGCTTGCCACCGGTCTCCCAGGCGTAGCGGTTCATCAGCAGCACGAAGCGCTGATCGCCTTTGGAATATCCCATATCGCCAACCCGGACGACGGCGTCCTGCGTGTGGGCCGAAACGATCTCCAGGTCTTCGCTGTCGAGCGCCAGAAGCTTGAGGTCGGTCATATTTGCCTTGGGTAGAGGATCGGTGGAAGTCATGGCCAACATCTGGGCATTGGCTGCTCAAAGTGCAAGCTCATTCTGCCGGTCATGCTTAACCGGCAATCCGCTCGATCTCTGCCCCGCACCGCGAAAGCTTGTTTTCCAGCCGTTCAAAACCGCGATCGAGATGATAGATGCGGTTGACCACCGTTTCGCCTCGCGCCGCCAATCCGGCAATGACCAGCGACACTGAAGCGCGCAGGTCGGTCGCCATGACTTGGGCACCCTTGAGCTCGGGAACACCGGTGACAGTCGCGACCTGGCCATCGACGTGGATGTTGGCCCCAAAACGCGCAAGTTCGGCCACATGCATGAAGCGGTTCTCGAAAATGGTTTCCTTGATGGACGACACGCCGCTCGACCGCGCCATGAGCGCCATGAACTGAGCCTGCAGATCGGTTGGGAACCCGGGAAAGGGATCAGTTTCCACATCGACCGGCATGATGCCGTTGCCATTGCGCTTGATGCGCAAGCCGCCCTTTTCGGCGGTAACTTCGGCCCCGGTGCGCACAAGAACGTCGAGCGCCGTCTGGAGCAGTTCGGGCCGTGCGTTGCGCAGAAACACATCGCCTCCGGTCATCGCCGCCGCAAAGGCATAGGTGCCGGTTTCGATGCGGTCTGGCACGACTTCATGGATCGCGCCGCCGAGCTTTTCAACGCCTTCGATGACCAGCCGCCCGGTGCCGATGCCGGAAATTTTTGCACCCATGGCCACGAGGCACTCGGCCAGATTGGTCACTTCGGGTTCAAGCGCCGCGTTTTCGATGACGGTGGTCCCCTCGGCGAGAGTTGCCGCCATCATCACCACATGGGTGGCACCAACGGAAACCTTGGGGAAGCGGACGCTGGCGCCCTTGAGCCTGCCGCCCGGCGCCCGGGCCAGCACATAGCCGGCATCGATATCGATCTCGGCGCCGAGCTGGCGCAAGCCATCGAGGTAGAAATCCACCGGCCGCGTGCCGATGGCGCAGCCGCCGGGAAGCGAGACCTTTGCCTCGCCCTCGCGGGCCAGGAGCGGGCCTATAACCCAGAAGCTGGCGCGCATTGTCGACACCAGCTCGTAAGGCGCCGTGGTATCGACGATATCGGAGGCCGTGAAGGTGATCCGCTGCCCGCCCATGTCGGTATCGCCGCGACGACGGCCATGCACCGCAATATCGACCCCGTGATTTTCAAGGATGCGCTCGAGCTGTTTGACGTCAGCGAGGCGCGGCACGTTGACAAGGACCAGCGGTTCTTCGGTCAGAAGCGAGGCAATCATCAGGGGCAGAGCCGCGTTCTTGGCGCCCGAAATGTGGATTTCGCCATTGAGCTGATTGCCACCCACGATGCGGATGCGGTCCATACGGCCCTCCTTGGACAGGGATTTTTACGCGAATCGTCCTGGAAAAGGCGATGCGGAGGTTGAAGCTGTTGGTAACGCAGCCCGGAACAGGCTGCAAGAAACGGAGAGGTCAGGTGTCTTTTTTGCCGGTTGGCAGAGTTCTTGAGGTGCCCGTCCCCTCTTCTTGTTTCGATTCATTCGCCGGCGCGATGCGTGCCTTGGCCTGTGCTTTGCGGCGACGGAGATTTTCTCTCAGCTTTGCGGCCAATCTTTGGTCACGATCTGAATTGGACATGGGCTGAACCCCGGCGGACATCATTGGCTTCTAGTGGCAGTTTTTTGCCCTTGCGTCCACACAAGGCCTGTGGCAGTAGAGGCCCGCATCCGAATGGCCCCACGCCATCGGGCACCGGCGCTGCTGTAGCTCAGTGGTAGAGCACTCCCTTGGTAAGGGAGAGGCCGACAGTTCAATCCTGTCCAGCAGCACCATTCTTCTCGCCCATCGATATGCCATTGTGCGTTCAAGGCAACGTTGCGCCGTTTGTGTGCGTTATCGGGGAAAGGAGAGTGTTTTATGGATAAAATCAGTGTCGCCCTCGCTGCCCTGCTCGTGGTTTCGCCGGCTCTTGGCCAGGTGGTGACTCCAGCGGAACCTGTTGCCGAGGAAGTGACCGTGGTTCCGGGTGAAGTCGAGGCACCTCCTCCGGGGGCGGACGATCTGGATGATCCGGTTCCTGACAATCCCTATTACGATGACCGGTCGACGGCGGCGGCGGTCATTGAATCGCTTTACAATGCGATCAGCCGCTCGGAATATCTGCGTGCATGGTCCTATTTCGAGCACGAAGAAGGCATCGATCTGCGGGCCGATTTCGATGCCTTCGCCGCAGGATATGACAATACCGACTCCGTACAGCTAATCGTCGGTCCCGAAGTGACCGAAGGTGCTGCCGGAACGATCTACTATGCGATTCCTGCAGCCATCGAAGCGACGATGGCCGACGGCACAACCGCCAGTTTCGCAGGGTGCTATACCCTCAGGCTCGCCCAGCCAGCCGTTCAGGCGACCCCGCCGTTCAGGCCGATGGCCATCACCGAGGGTGAACTCAGTCCCGCCCAGGGCGCTCTGGACGACATTCTTCCGGGGAGTTGCGAGGCGCAATAGCGCTTTGCGCGCGACGATACTGCGACAGTTGAGCAACAAAGTGCGGTCCGCTCGCGTCCAGCGGCGACAGGGATATTGAGACAGCCACCGATTTGCAGTTGAGTGGCGTCATGTTGTGGCGGGGTTTTTGTGATGCGCGTTGCGGTAGCATCGATTGTGGGCGTTTTGGGGGTTGGACTTGCCAGCCCTGCATTGTCGCAAGGCTTTTCCAACATCGAGGCCATCAACCGGTGTGATGCCTATGTCGAAAGCGCCATCAGGCCGGAGATCAGCGGGAGCTTCAAGGAGCGCTTCAAGATCAGCTGTTATTTCGGCCTCATCGACCCGATGATCCATGAGGACCATGAAGCCGTTTGCCTTCGCACCTCGCGCGCTTTTCCCGGCAGGGCCGGTGAGCTTGCCGAACTGATGTGCGTTGGAGCGTACCTCACCTATCTCGATGAATCGGGGCCCGCGCAGTAGTGGTTTCGGAACCAGCGACGGTTCTGATCGTTGAAGACTTCGTGTCCTTGCATGGAGAACCGCTATGGCCAATCTCAGTTTAACAAACGGGATGGAAAAACCCATCAAGTCCCAGCTTCGCGAGCTGAGACAACAGTTGAACTCGATTTCCAAAAATCTTGCCGATCATGGGCTGGACTTCGACGACCTTGCGGACGGGGCCGACGACTTTGTGCATGGCGCGCGCAAGAACGCCCGGCGAACAATGCGACATGCCCGCAAGGATATCGACGTTCTCTCACGCGCCGCGCACAAGGCGCCAGCGAGCGCAGGGGCCGTTCTCGTTGTGGCCGCCGCCGTGGGGTTCGGGCTGGGCTATCTCCTGCATATCGCGCAGGATCACTGATTGCGCCTATTTCCCCCGTCGCAGGGCATCGGCCAGCGCAGCGCCAAGGGCGCCCTGTGACGGGGCAGGCTGAGCGGGCTTTTTCGGGCGTGGCGCGCCTCGCTCCGGCTGCACAGACCCAGCGTTCCGTTCGGGGGCCGCGTCGCGGCGCATGGAAAGGCTGATACGCTTTCGCTTGGCGTCGACTTCGAGCACCTTGACCTTGACCACGTCGCCCGCCTTGACGACCTCATGGGCATCCTTGATGAAGCGGTCGGCGAGCTGGGAAACGTGCACGAGGCCGTCCTGGTGAACCCCGATATCGACGAAGGCGCCGAAAGCGGCCACGTTGGTCACCGTGCCCTCGAGCATCATGCCCGGCTTGAGGTCGGATATTTCCTCAATTCCATCGGCAAATGTCGCTGTCTTGAATTCGGGGCGCGGATCGCGGCCGGGTTTTTCAAGTTCGGCGAGAATGTCGCGCAC
This sequence comes from Rhizobiales bacterium UBA1912, assembly GCA_002337455.1. GTDB lineage: Bacteria > Pseudomonadota > Alphaproteobacteria > Rhizobiales > Devosiaceae > Pelagibacterium. The sequence continues at coordinate 61,028 of DDGC01000002.1, forward strand.
CGTGGGCAGACCAAATGTGTCGTCGGCAAAGCTGCGCGGATCGAGCTTTTTGAGCGCAGCGCTATCTCCCATCAACTGGCGGATATCCCGCCCGCATGCCGCAACGATTTTCCGCGCTACGCCATAGGCTTCGGGGTGGACCGAGGAGGCATCGAGGGGTTCTGCACCGTCGCGAATGCGCAGAAACCCGGCGGCCTGCTCGAACGCTTTGGGTCCAAGCCTAGCGACGGAGAGCAAGTCCTTGCGCGCCGAGAACGCACCGTTGGCATTGCGATGGGCGACGATGGCTTCGGCCAGAGACGTGCCGAGCCCTGAAACCCGAGCAAGCAGCGGGGCCGAGGCAGTATTGAGATCGACGCCCACCGCGTTCACTGCATCTTCCACTACGGCGTCGAGCGACTTGGCAAGCCGGTACTGATCCACATCGTGCTGATACTGGCCCACGCCAATCGATTTGGGTTCGATCTTGACCAGTTCGGCCAAAGGGTCCTGCAGGCGGCGGGCGATGGAAACCGCGCCGCGCAGCGAAACGTCGAGATCGGGGAGTTCGTTCGAAGCGGTTTCGGAGGCCGAATAGACCGAGGCGCCCGCTTCGCTGACCACGACCTTCATGGGCTTGGGCGCTGGGACCATCGACAGCATGTCGGCCACGAGGCGTTCCGTCTCGCGGCTTGCCGTGCCATTGCCGATGGCAATGAGATCGACCTTGTGCCGGGCGACCAGCGCCATGAGCGCGGCAAGGCTGCCCTGGATGTCGTTGCGCGGCTGGAACGGATAGATGGTAGCGGTGTCGAGCACCTTGCCAGTGGCATCGACGATGGCCACTTTGACCCCGGTGCGGATACCGGGATCGAGCCCCATGGTGGCGCGGTTCCCGGCCGGTGCGGCCAACAGAAGATCCTTGAGATTGCGCGCAAACACCGTGATAGCCTCGTCTTCGGCCCGCTCGCGCAGCCGCCCCATCAGGTCGACCGAGAGGTGCAGCCAGAGTTTGACCCGCCAACTCCAGCGCGCGACATCCATCAGCCACTGGTCGGCGGCGCCGCCATCGGCGCGGATGGCGAAATGGGCGGCAACCATGGTTTCGGCAGGCTTGTATTTGCCTTCTGCGTCGGCATCGAGTTCGAGATCTACAGCCAGCACGTCCTCATTGCGTCCGCGCAGCATGGCCAGGGCCCGATGGCTGGGCACCTTGGACCACGCTTCGGCATGATCGAAATAATCGGAAAACTTGGCGCCCTGCTCCTGCTTGCCCTCGATGACCTTTGCTCGCAGCACGGCCTTACGCTCCATGTAATCGCGCAGCCTGCCGATCAGCCCGGCATCCTCGGCAAAGCGTTCGGCGAGAATATCGCGCGCGCCTTCGAGCGCGGCCTTGGTATCGGACACATCGTCGGACAGGTATTTTTCGGCCTCGACGAGCGGGGTAAGCGCGCGGTTTTCGAACAGGGCGTCGGCCAGCGGCTCCAGACCGCGCTCGCGCGCAATCTCGGCCTTGGTGCGGCGCTTGGGCTTGTAGGGGAGGTAGATATCCTCGAGCTCGGACTTGGTCATGACGCGGGCGATCTGCGCAGACAGATCACCGGTCAGTTTGCCCTGGGAGTCGATCGACTGGAGAATAGCGGACCGGCGTGCCTCCAACTCACGCAGATAGCCCAGCCGGGTTTCCAGCGTACGCAATTGGGCATCGTCGAGCCCACCGGTGACTTCCTTGCGATAGCGGGCAACAAAGGGAACCGTAGCCCCTCCATCGAGGAGGTCGACCGCCGCCTTCACCTGTTCGGGACGGGCGGAGATTTCGGTTGCGATGAGTCCGGCGATGGCTCTTGCTATGTCGGTCATGGGAATCCGGAACTGGTCAAAGGGATGCCGGACCTTAGGCGGCGATTGTGGCGGGCGCAAAGCCTCAATCGACCCATCCACAGGCAGGAATGGGCCCGCCGCGGCCGATCTTGTGACCGCCGGGCAACACTGCCGAGCGTGCGAGACCGCATCACCGCTCCGTGACCAAGCAGCGCCTTTTTCGCGCCATCATTGGTGCTGTAACCCATGGGCCATGATCCGCTACCTACCCATCCTGATGCTGGCCTTCGGCCTTTTGCTGGTTTCGGCCTCGTTTGCCTCCGCGCGAACGCCCGACGCGCCGCGTCCCGACCATGCCGCCGTTTGTGTGGACGTGTCCGCGCAAAGCGCTTCATTGTCCGCCGAGCCGGCCAAGCTGGGACGGTGCTGGAAACAGATGGGCCTGGGCATCCTCATCCCTGGTTGTCAGGTGCATGCGGAACTGGCGCGCATCGACCAGCCGGCCATACCCGACGGCGACACTTTCTGGCCGGCGCCCTTGAACCTCATGGGTAACGATGGTCCCCCGGCGCGTCTCGACATCCCCCCGCCCCGCGCCTGACCCCTCCTGCGATCCATTGCCCTTTTTTGACTGGCGAGCGCTATGCGCCGCTGAACTGTGAGATTTTGACATGTCTGAACTGACCCTGACCCGGCGCGGCTTTATGGCCGGCGCATCAAGCCTTATGGCCATGACCGCGGCTGGCTGCGCCACGACCACCCGGCCCACGACGCAAATTCAATTGCCACCACCGATATCGCCGGAGGTCGTGGCGATGTACGCTGCACGGCCGGAAGAACAGTTTCCCATCCCCGCCGTTGACCTGCGTTATCTCGACAAGAAGTATTTCCGCCAGCGCGTCCCCTACCCCACAACCGAAAAGCCCGGGACGGTCATTGTCGATACGCCGAACTTCTATCTCTACCACGTCGAAGACGGCGGCACCGCGATGCGCTATGGCGCAGGCCTGGGCCGTGCCGGCTTTGAATGGTCCGGCCGCGGGCACATCGCCTATTCACGTGAATGGCCCGTCTGGACACCGCCGTCTGAAATGGTGGACCGCCAGCCGCAGCTTGAAAAATGGCGGAATGGCCAGCCTCCCGGACTGGACAACCCGCTGGGTGCGCGGGCGCTCTATATTCACCAGGGCAATCGCGACACGATCTACCGCATTCACGGCACCGGAGAGACCTGGACCATCGGCGAGGCCGTCTCTTCGGGCTGCGTGCGGCTGTTGCACCAGGACATCATCCATCTGGCCGACAATGTTCGGTTCGGCTCGCCGATCGTCGTTATCTAGAGCCCGGTCCGACGAAAAAGGGCGCCCCGGAAAGCCGGTGCGCCCTTTTTGTATTTGAGATGCCGTGCCGGTTAGTTGCGGATCGGGACGATCCGGATTTCGACGCGACGGTTCTGGGCACGGCCCGCTTCGGTCGAGTTGTCGGCGATCGGGTTGGCCATGCCGCGTCCTTCGACGAAGAAGCGGCGCGGATCGACGCCGAACTGGGCGAGCGTGCGCTGAACCGATGTGGCGCGCTGCTGGGAGAGCGTCAGATTGTAGCTCGCAGATCCTGTGGAGTCGGTATAGCCGATAATATCGACCAGGGTCTGGTTGTATTCCTGGAGCACAAGAGCGACGGAGCGCAGCGTGTTCTGGAACGCGGGCTGGATGTCCGACTGGTTGACCCCGAAGGTGATGTTGGAGGGCATGTTGAGGACGATGTTGTCGCCCACGCGGGTCACCGAGACGCCGGTCCCCTGCAGCTGGGCGCGAAGCTGCGCTTCCTGCTGGTCCATGTAGTTGCCGATGGCACCGCCGGCCAGCGCACCAACGCCGGCACCGATCAGCGCACCGACCCTTGCGTCACCCACCGCCGATCCGATCAGCGCGCCACCGATGGCGCCGCCACCGGCACCCAGCAGGGCTCCGCCTGCGGTGTTGGAAAGCTGGGATTGTCCGGTATAGGGATTGGTGGAACAGCCGGCGAGCAAAAGTGCTGCAACGGCTGTGAGGGCGACTGCCTGTTTCTTCATAATGAGCTCACCGCTTTGTGATTGTTGCCGCGATCATTGCTGGCCAATTGCGGCAGGAACGTGATTGTGGCCGGTTGCCGACCACAATCCTTTTAGGCTGTTTTGGCCGCCCTGTCAGTCCCGGATATCCCCTCGCGCGTCTCAGTCCGGAACGCGGACAACCGCTCGTAAAGCCCGGAGACTTCAAGGGCGAGATCACGCCCGGCTTCCCCCGCCTGAATTACAAATCCGGCATTCTCCCGGGTCAGAAAAATGTCGTCGATGCGCGTAGCGAGATGTCCGGCCGCAAGTCCGCCCAGCGCCGCACCGGTCTTTGCAAGCGGTCGAACCCTATAAAATCCAGTCGTTCGGCAATAGGGCTCGTTGTTTGAGATGCAGGATTGAGACTCATGACAAATGCAATCGGCTATAAAAACTGCCGGGAGATTAGAACCGGACGGTTAGCGGCTCCTTCGGGCCGCAGGCTCATGGATCGCGTCATTGGGTCGCGCAGCCGGGCCCCTTCACCTCGTCATAATTAAGGCTATAGTGCCGCGATCCTGCGTGATCGTTGCAGGTCGTTTGGACGTAATAATGTGATTTGCCAATGACATCCTGCCCGACGATTTGATAGAGATCATATCGCCCTCGGCTTCGGCGGGGACAAATAGAGAAGACGCGCCGTTTTCAAGGCACGCCAGTTGCTATGTATAAAAGCGCCGCCGCGCCTCAGTCCGGTGACGCCAGTGGAGTAGGCCTCATGGACTATCGCGGCATCTTCGAAGATGCGATCGACGCGCTTCGGGTCGAGAAGCGCTATCGCGTCTTTGCCGATATCGAACGTATTGCCGGGCATTTCCCTCGCGCCGTCTTCCGCGACAGCGCAGATAATGCCCGCGAAATCACCATCTGGTGTTCCAACGACTATCTGGGCATGGGTCAGCACCCCACGGTGATCGGCGCGATGCAGGAAACTGCAGGCAAGCTTGGCGCCGGCGCCGGAGGCACGCGCAACATTTCGGGCACAAATCGCCCGCTGGTCGAACTCGAGCGCTCGCTTGCCGATCTGCACCGCAAGGAAGCCGCTCTGGTTTTCACGTCGGGTTTTGTTTCCAACGAAGCGACGATTTCAACCGTTGCGCGGCTCATTCCCGATTGCCTCATCCTGTCCGACCAGCTCAACCACGCCTCGATGATTCAAGGCGTGCGCCAGTCGGGCATGGAAAAGAAAATCTTCCGCCACAATGATCTTGACCATCTGCGCGACCTGCTCGCTGCGACCGGCAAGCAGCGGCCCAAGCTGATCGTTTTCGAATCCGTTTATTCGATGGATGGCGACATCGCGCCCATCGAAGCAATTGCCGATCTGGCCGATGAATTCAACGCTATGACCTATATCGACGAGGTTCATGCTGTCGGCATGTACGGCCCACGCGGCGGCGGCATCTGCGAACGCGAAAACCTTATGGACCGCATCGACATCATCGAAGGAACGCTCGCCAAGGGGTTCGGCGTGATGGGCGGATACATCACCGCCAATAAAGCCATAGTCGATGCCGTACGCTCCTATGCGCCCGAATTCATCTTTACCACGGCCCTGCCCCCGGCGCTTTGCGCGGCGGCTCGCACATCGATCGAGCACCTCAAGGTTTCCACTGTCGAGCGCGAGGGCCAGCAGCGTCAGGCCGGCCGCGTCAAACGCGTTCTGGCCGAAGCCGGGCTGCCGGTCCTGCCGACCGACACCCATATCGTCCCGCTGATCGTGGGCGATGCGCGGCTGTGCAAGGCGGCCAGCGACATGCTGATGGACCGGCACAACATCTATATCCAGCCCATAAACTACCCCACGGTTCCCAAGGGCACCGAGCGGCTGCGCATTACCCCGACGCCGTATCACACCGACGACATGATCGCCGAATTATGCGATGCGCTGATCTCGGTATGGCAGGCCCTCGAATTGCAGCGCGATTTCGACATGTCCAAGCTGATGGAAAACAAGCTCGTGGCGGGCGACCTGACGCTGCCGACCGTCGGCGGCTAAGGAAATTTAGCGCTAATCGGCAATGAGCCGTGAACGGATGTTGAAATGATCGGGGGGTGCTCAAGCACGCCCCGTTTTTCTTTCCCTAACGTGGACCGAGGCCGAAATTGGTCGGGCCAAGCGGGAACTGCCGCTGTCAACCGGTTATGCGCGAGCCCGATCGGCGCTTGCGAAATGGGCGAGTTGATCCTCGACGGCTTTCTTGAAGGCCGGCCGGGCAGTGACCCGTTCGACATAGGCGCGCTGCTTGGGGAAGTCGTCGAGCGCGCCGAGCTTCATTGGCATGCGCAGCACATCCGCCATCATGATATCGGCGACTGTAAAGCGGGAGGCGGCAAGCCAGTCGCGCTCGGCCAGCACCGACTCGAGTTTTTCGAAGCGTTGATTCATCCAGCCGGCCAGGCCATTGTCGGGATCGCCGGAAACCCTCAGGAACCACCACGGCACGGTTACCATCTCCATCGAATTGAGCGAGGCGACCACCCATTCGAGGGTTTCGGCCTCACCCTGCGCATCGCGGGGCATCAGTTTTTCGCTCTTGCGGCCCAGATGGAGCAGGATCGCGCCGCTTTCGAACAGCTTGACCCCGTTGTCCTCAAGAAAAGGGACCTGGCCAAAGGGCTGACGCTGAAAGTGGGTAGCGCCGCGGTCGTAAAAAGGGGTCGTGGCCACCTCATAGTCCAGCCCGGCCTCTTCGAGTGCCCAGCGTATTCTAACGTCACGGACATGACCGCGCGGCCCTTCGGGCACCCAGTCGTAGGTGGTGAGGATGATCGGATCAGTCATGAGTTCTCCTAGCGGTCAACAATCGGCACAAACCCGCCAACGACGCGCCGCCCTTCATCGGCCCCGGCACTCTCCTGCTGAAGAAGCGGGTCTTCCATCATTTTGGGCCATGCCGCGTCCCGCACTGCCTTGGACGGCCATTCGATCCAGCCGAACACCACGGTTTCATCGTCCTTTGCGGCAACGGCTTTCTTGAAATCGGTCACCTTGCCGTCCGGCACCTGGTCGCCCCAGGCGTCGACGCTGCGCACTGCACCATTCGCGACGAGCAATTGGGAGAGCTTGTTGGCGTAGTTCGCGTAGGTCTCGCGCGCGCTGTTGGGAACCGCGACGATCGATCCTTCAACATAACCCGTCCGGCCATCTCCCTGACGCTCGGAAATTGTCTTGAACCCGCCATAGATCATGCGCGCGCCGTCGAACGGCATTTTGGCGCCCATTTCGGCCATGGCGGGATCATTTGTCATCTTTTCATTGGCCGCTGCGGCGGTCACCGCGTCGGGAAAGATCTGGAAGGAATAGACGATCACCTCATCATCCTTGGCCGCGACCGCGCGATAAAAATCGGTGGCCTCGCCTTTCGGCACCTCATCGCCCCAGCTCTCCAGGATGCGCGTGACGCCCAACCCCTTGAAATAATCCACCGATTCTTCAGAGAACTTTTGGTAGGCATCCTTGTTGGCGGCCGGAACGGCGGCGACAAATCCCATTACATACGACATTTGAGGAGATCCCTTTTGCATGATGGCGCGCACCCTCGCCGCAGCCAAGTTGACATTTAAGTTGATATCAACATAAATAGATCATGTCAAATTCGATACGACCGGTTTCCTACGAAACCACGCTCCATGTCAGGGATCATTGTCTGTGCCTGGCGACGCAGCGCGCAGCGCGGGCGCTCGCCAGGCGTTTCGACGAAGCCCTGCGCCCGGCCGGCCTGACCAACGGCCAGTTCTCGCTGCTCATGGGGCTCAATCGCCCGCAGCCGGCCTCTATCGGCTCGCTTGCCGCATTGTTGGCCATGGATCGCACGACCCTTACAGCCAACCTCAAGCCGCTGGAACGCCGGGGGCTGGTTGTGCTTGAGGTCGACCCCAAGGATCGGCGCGGACGCAGGGTGCGGCTGACCGACGATGGACTTGAAGCCCTGGCTGGCGCCATGCCGATCTGGACACGCACCCATGCCGAACTCGATGCACGTCTCGCCCAGACCGGCGCACCGGATCTGGCGCGCCATCTCTGGGCGATAGCCGAACCCACCTGATCCGGAAAGGCCTTAGCTCGTCAGAACGATGCGGATCAAATCGGCGGTGTTGCGTGCGCCAAGCTTTTCCATGACGCGGGCGCGATGAACCTCAATGGTCCGGGGGGATATCCCCAGTTCGCGCCCTGCTTCCTTGTTGGACTGACCGTTGGTGACCAGTTGCAGGACTTCGCGTTCGCGAGGCGTCAACTGAGCAAAGCCCCTAATTTCGACTTCACGCTGACCATCATGGGAGGGTTTGACATGCACGTCGCGCCGCAGTGTATCCCTTACGGCGCGCACGAACCGTTCGGAATCCACCGGCTTGACGAAAACATCGCTCGCCCCCGAACGCATGGCCTCGACCGTCCCATCGACAAGCGGGCGATCTGCCAGCATGAAGACCGGAATGCCGGACCGCATATCCTTGATGCGGCGTAGCGCGGGCAGCATATCTTCGCCACCCAGGTCGAAGTTGAGGATCACCACATCCGGCCGCCGCTGGCCGAAGCGGGCGATGAAATCATCGCTGTTGCGGGAAATGGCCGTCTGGAACCCCTCGAGCCGAAACAGCACATCGAGCCCGTCGCATGTGGGCTGGTCGCTGTCGACGATATGGACCAACCGGTCGCGATTGAGAAATGGCCGATAGGAAATTTCCGAATTCATTGCTTTCTCCAGTTCTTTCGGGATGCGTCATGCAAAACCGGCACGGCGAGCCCCCTCTCCGATTGAGTGTCAAAAGGCAAATCCCACCGGCCGAAACCGGTGCCACGCTCTTAAATCCACCGCTCGAATTTTCGGCATGCAGCATCCCTCTGCGGCCGGACTTGTGTCCGGAACAGTTGGCACATCGCTGATGCCTTGTGTTCAGATCGGCTTGGCGATTGCTAAGATGAATCGCGCACGAAGTTTGCTATAGGGAGCGGTTTCTGCCGTTCGGACTCTTCCCTATCCTTCACTACGTATGAATAGGACTATAATCTTATCTAAGTTTGCGCAATAGGATAAAATACGTAGTTTGGATAGGCGTCGTTAACTCATGTTAATAAAAAGGCCCACTCGGCGAGCGGGCCTTTTGCCTGTATTTGATATGTCGTTCGCTGAGCAGCTAATTTCTGGCCTTGAGAATATCGCGAATCTCGCCGAGGAGAACTTCCTCGCGGGGAGGCGCAGCCGGCTCAGCGGGCTTTTCTTCCTTAGCTTCGCGCCGCAGCATGTTGATGCCTCTGACCAGCATGAACAGGGCGAACGCGACGATGGCGAATTTCACCACCGCATTGATAAACAGCCCGATGTTGAGAGTGGCCACACCGGCGGCCTGGGCGACTGCCAGCGAAGGCACGGCCACGCCATCAGGGTTGGAAAGCACGATGAACAAGTTGGTGAAGTCGACCCCGCCGAGAACCAGTCCGATGACGGGCATGAATATGTCATCGACAAGCGAGGAAACGATCGTACCAAACGCCCCGCCGATGATGATACCCACGGCCATATCGACCATGTTGCCCTTGACGGCAAATTCCTTGAATTCAGTGACGAATGACATCGCTGTGCCTCCTGTCTGTGCTCCCGCCCCGCGCGGCCAGTGAAAGCTAGCCCCGATTCCCGGCCCTTGTCCATTGGGATGACTTGACATCTCCGCCCCCGGAGGGCCACGACAGCACTCGAGGACGGGGTTAGGAGCGCCGCATGTCCGATAGCGCAGTTCCAGAGCAGCTTGCATTCGAAGCCGGTTTGACCGGTGCTGTCGACCACCTTCCCTATGGCCTCGCCGTATTCGATTCCGAGCTCCGGCTGGCCACTGCAAACACTCAATACCGTATCGGCATGGGACTGCCGCAGGGGCTGGTGCTTTCAGGCACTCCCCTCGATGACATATTGCTGTTCATGGCCAGGAGGGGCGATCTTGGTCCGGGTACGCCGCAGGTGGTCGCCGACCAGCGGCGGCGCCTGATAACCGCCGAGCCCACGACACTGACCCAGCGCACCAACACTTCGGGCCATCAGCTCGAAATCCACACGGCGCGACTGCCCGGTGGCGGGCTGCTCATTTCTTTTTCCGATGTAACCGACCGGGCTCGGGCCGAAGCGGCGCTCGAACAGGTCAACCACACGCTTGAAGAGCGGGTCAACGACCGCACCCGCGCCCTTACGCTTCTCAACGCCGAACTGGAAAAGGCCCGCGCCAAGGCGGACGCCGCCAATCACGAGAAGACGCGGTTTCTGGCAGCGGCGAGCCATGATCTCCTGCAGCCGCTCAATGCGGCGCGGCTCTATACCTCGACGCTTTTCGAACGTACCCGCGGCACGCCCACGGCCGAACTGGCTTCATCGATCGATGCCTCGCTCAACGCGGTCGAAGACATCATGTCCACGCTGCTCGACATTTCGCGCATGGATTCGGGAGCGCTCAAGGTCACGCGGACCAATATCGACATTCTCGATCTCCTGAAAAAGATCGAGATCGAGTTCCAGCCCCTCGCTAGCGAAAAAAATATCGACCTGCGGGTCGTCGGCGCGTCATTCACGGTGCGCTCGGACCGGATGCTGCTGGCCCGGGTTATCCAGAACCTGGTGTCGAACGCTGTCAAATACACGCGTCCCGGCGGCAGTGTTCTGGTCGGGTGCCGCCGGCGCGGCGACAGCGTGCGTCTCGATGTAATCGACACTGGGATCGGGATCGACCGACACCAGCATCAGATGATCTTCACCGAGTTCTCGCGGCTCGAGCAGGGCGCGCGCATTGCGCCGGGATTGGGGTTGGGGCTGTCCATCGTCCAGCGCATCCTTGCCGCTCTCGACCATCCGATGGAGATCGACAGCACGGTGGGCAAGGGCTCACGGTTTTCCATCACCGTTCCGCTCATCGCCATGGCACCGCGCGCGCCTGCACCGGTCGATGCGGCGCCCGTACGGGAAAGCTCCCAACTTGAAGGGTTGCATGTCCTGTGTGTGGACAATGAACGCTCAATTCTCGACGCGATGTCGGGCCTGCTGGAGAATTGGGGTTGCGACGTGCGTACCGCCACCTCGCTGAAAGAAATCGCGCAATTGGGCATGCTGGAGGGCTGGGTGCCCGATCTGGTTCTGATGGACTACCATCTCGACCAGACCTCCGGGCTCGATGCAATCGAGTGGCTCAAGCAGATCGTGGGGGGGCATCTCCCCACGGTGCTCGTTACGGCCGACCAGACGCCAGCGGTCCGGCAATTGGCCGAAACGCGCGGTACGCCAGTTCTCAACAAACCTGTCAAACCCGCGGCCCTGCGCGCCTTGCTCTCGCAGATGAGCAAGCAGCTTTAGCTGTTGCGGGCAATCCCGGCCAGAAGCGCTTCGAGAACATTTTCCCATTCGCCGCGGCTTCCCCCTGCCTCGATCGCCAGAGCGGCGCGATCGAAGGCCGACGATATGACCTGGGTCAGCGGATCGAGCGGTAGCGGCGGCATCGCGCCGGCTGCAATAGCCATGCTCAGCCCTTCCTGAAGCGTCCGCGCGCTGTGACACATGTCGATGGCTTCAGCTTCGGCGTGCCCCAAGACAGCGGGCGCATCGAGTAGCAGGAGCCGAGTGCGGCCCGGCGCGGCCATGGCGTCGAGATAGGCGCGCCCACCCGCCAGGAGCGCTTCTGCCGGTTCAGCTCCCTGTGCTGACGACTGCTCGATCTCACGCGCAACCGCCGCCGCTTCCGCGTCCACAACTGCTGCAAACAATGCCTGCTTGTCGGCGAAATGATGATAGAGCGCGCCGCGCGTCACACCGGCCTTTCCGACAATCTCGGGCGTTCCGATTTCCCCATAGGGCCGTTCGGTGAACAAGGCGCGTCCCGCCGCTATCAGCGCGGCCCGGGTGGCATCCGATCTCTGCTTGTTGCTGCGCTTGGCAGATTCATATTGCATACATACAGCCTGTATGTTATTTCGAACTCACATACATACTGTATGTTTCTTTCAAACCAAAGGGAAGTCCCATGCATCCGACCAGCTTTTATCCCGTCGTCATGACCGACAACGTGACCTCGTCCGCGGCCTTCTATGTCGAAAACTTCGGTTTTCGCGTGTTGTTCGACAGCGACTGGTACGTCCACCTGCAATCGAGCGCCAACCCGGCAATCAACTTTGCGGTGCTCGACAAGACACACCATACGATTCCCGAGGCGCATCGCGGCCAGACCGGCGGTGTGCTGCTCAGTTTCGAGGTCGAGGATGTCGATGCCCAGTATGATCGGCTGAAAGCGGCAGGCGTGACCCTGCTTCTCGATATTCGCGACGAGGATTTCGGCCAACGCCATTTCATCGTCACCGATCCCAACGGCGTCATGATCGATGTCATCAAGCCGATTCCGCCCAGCGCCGAGTTTGCGGCCCAGTACGCTGCCGAGGCATTGCCACAGTAACTGCCGGCACGCCAAGTTGGCCCCGGACTCCATCCGGGGCAAACCATCTACCAGTTCTCGGTGGCTTCAGGCCTGTTGATCCTCGACGAGCTGGGCAAACTGACCCTGCTCGATCTTGGCGGCGGCGATCACCGCCTGGGTGCGGCTATCGACGTTGAGCTTTTGCAGGATCGCCGAGACGTGTGCCTTGACGGTGGCTTCCGATATCGAAAGCTCATAGGCGATCTGCTTGTTCATCAGGCCGTCCGAGAGCATCATCAGCACGCGGATCTGTTGCGGGGTGAGCGTTGCGAGCCGGGCAAGCACCTCGGTCTGTTCATCCTGCCCATCCAGCGAAACGCCTTCCGGCACCCACAGCCCGCCGGCCAGGATGGTGTCGATCGACTCGCGAATGCGCGCTGCAGTTTCCGACTTGGACAAAAACCCCGATGCGCCCAGATCGAAGCACCGCCGGATCACCGCGGTGTCTTCGACCGCTGAAACGATCATCACGGGGATTTCGGGAAATTGTGCCCTCAGAAGAAGAAGCCCGGAGAAACCACGTACGCCGGGCATGTTGAGATCGAGCAGAACGAGATCACAATCGCGGTTGGCTTCAAGTGCCGCACTCAACCCCTCGATATCGCCGGCTTCCTCGAACGCCATGCCGCTGTCCCCGCCTTCGAGCGTCTGGCGCAATGCGGCCCGGAAGAGGGGGTGATCGTCGACGATGATGATACGGTGGCTCATTGGGGCGTGGGACCTCGCCGGGGCAGGAATGGTTTCTGGGGCATTTTTAGACCCCAAGAGTAAACACAATGGAGATAATGCGAAGATCGGGCCGCGAATCAAGCGTTTGTGGGTCTTTTGGGCCTATTGAACGCCGCAAGACGGGCCTAGAACCAGTTTTCCACTCATAACAGCCTGTTTCCCAGCCGGACCGGGCACTGAGTGCGGTCATATGATATCGCCCTGCCCGTCCGGGTCCTGGGGTTCGGCCAGCATGCCTTCGATGATCTGCTCGACCCGCGCCAGTTCGGCCAGAGACTTTTCGATGGCCGAGCGCCGTTGCTGGAGCAGATGGCGCTGGTGATGCACCTTATCGAGCGCCCGGCGCAGATGATCGTACGAGCCGTCGCGCAGATCGTAAGTGTCGAGATATTCCTGAATCTCGCGCAGCGTCAGCCCGACTTGCTTGCCATCGAGAATGATGCGCAGCCGCAGGCGGTCGCGATTGGTATAGAGGCGCTTGTTGCCCACGCGGCGGGGGCGCAGCATGCCCTTGTCTTCATAAAAGCGCAGGGTCCGGTGCGTTATCGAAAACGCGTCGGCGAGTTCGGCAATCGTATAGATCGCCGGCCCCTCGCTCTGGCGCGTTGCGCGGTCCTTGCGGGTTTGTCCATTCATCTTGCTGTCTTATTTCTGCCTTGTCGCTGATCGGCAAGCGATCAGTCAACATCATCACGAACCGCGACCGGGCGCAATCCATGCTCAAAAATAGCAATTGGATCAATGCAGAATGCAAAGGCGGTTAACGCGATATTTACCATAAACTGTCGAAAGTCACGGTAGGCGATTCCATCGCCGGAAGCGGTACGGTCGACGTGCCGTCGGGAGCTTGTCGGAAAGCACTATGGCGCGAACGAATCCACATCACGACTGGGATGAGCCGCAGACCGCCCTTCGCCGGTCCAATGGGACCGAATGGGAAAGCCTGCGAAACGAACTCGTGGCCCTGCTCGACCAGGTCGAAGACCAGGTGGCAACCAACCAGGCGGCCAAGGATGTTCCTCCTACAGTGCCGTCCCGTCCGACGCCGCATCAGCCCGATCGCCGCTCCGAAGCCCTGCGTAGCGTGCGCCATGCCGTAACCCGCCTTGCCGATCGCACCTCGGAAGACCGTCCGGTGATGCGCGAAAGCGTTGTCGATGCGATCAATCAGATTCGTGCGCGCCAGACTGGCGGCACACCATCCCAGCCCCAGCCTGCCGCTCCCGCGGCGCCGGCACCCGCGCCGCAATCCGAACTTGCCGGATTTGCCAGGTCGCTCGATGCCATCGGGGAAAAGATTGCCGGATTTGAAGACCGGATCGGCCAGCGAATTGAAACGCTGGGCGAGAAATCGAACATTGCGGGCCAGATCGACCAACTCAGTGAAGTTATCGAGTTGCTGGCCGGGGCCGTAGGTGAAACCGGCCAGATCAAACGCATCGAAGCCCAGATCGGCAATCTTGCCGAGATGATCGCGACGGACCGCCAGTCGGGAGAAAACGTTACCGCCCAGCGCATCGAAGAGCTTACGGCCACGATCGAAAAGCTGGTCAGTCACCAGCTTCAGACCAGTGAGCATGAAGCCCAGCAGGCAGCGCTGGCAGATGATCGCCAGGTGCAGGCCATGGCGGTGATCGAGCAGAGCGTCAGGTCTATCTACGACCGCATCGATACGCTGGAAGCGACCCAATCACAGCCATCGGGCGATATCGAGCGGTTGAGCCGCGACATGGCGGCGCTGACCGAAGCGGTCAGCAAACCTGCCGAGCCGACCAGCCTTCTGGCCAAGATCGACGCATTGAGCGAGCGCATTTCGACCATCGAAGCACCATCGCGCGACGAAGCCGCCATGCTGGCTGAAAGCGTGGCCGTGCTGCGCGACGTCATTGCCCAGACGATCGAACCGCGTTTTGTCCAGCTTGAACAGCGTATGGAAACGATGGGCGCTCCGGCCGGAGCGCCGGCTATCGAAACCATCGAAGCCCAGCTGCACCAGATCGCCAAGCGGGTCGATGAAACCGGTGCCCAGCTAAAGGCCCTGGCCGAGCTGGAGCCCGCCGGTGCTGCACCCGGTCCCGATCTTGATGCCCTGGCCGATATGATCGCCAGCCGGGCCCAGGGATTGTCCAGCTCTGGCTCCACCGAGGCCGATGGCATCGAAAAGGCCGACCTTACAGCGCTCGAAGACCGGCTTGCGTCACTTTTTGCGCAGGCAGGCGAAGATGGCGCGGAGGCCAGAAATCTGTCGGGCGTGCGAAACTCAATCGCACAGGTCGACAACCGCATTGCCCGGCTCGAAGCCATGCTCAACAACAAGCCTGCCGAAAGCCCGGCAGATGAGCCGGCGCCTGCCGAGCCCGTGAGCGTGTCTCCCTCACAGCCCCGCCGCAAGCCCGAAGATGCCATGCCGGTCGATCCGGCCACCGGTGCTGCGCGCCGCGTTCTTGGTCAGGGTGCTGTCGAGATGGACGACACCCCCGAGGAAATCGAGGATGTCGCGGCGCCCGAGCCGAGCTTCGCGGTCGATCCGGCCGAGATCGATCGCCCGGCCAAGCCGAAATCGAGCCTTGCCGACCGCGAAAGCCCTTTTGAACCGGCTCCGGCGGCGCCACAGCCCGATGCTACTAAGCCCAGCGTTTCCAATTCCACACGGGCCAGCTTCATCGAAGCCGCGCGCCGCTCGGCCCGCCAGCCCGTACTTGAAGAGATCGACGAACCAAAATCGCTGATCGGGCGTGCCCTCGCCCGCTTCCAGCGCGACGAGACCGATGCTGAAGCGCTCCATCCGACCCAGGATCCGCATGTAGACATGGAGTCCGAACCGGTCGTCGAGACACGGCGCGACGACGATGACGACGACGATGCCGAGGCCAAGGCGCCGGGCTTTTTTGCCCGCAACCGGCGTTCCCTGCTGCTTGGCACCGCTCTTGTTGCCGTCATCGCTCTGGCCGTACCGCTGGTCATGGGCCGCATAATGCCCTCACCGCAAACCCAGCCGAGTGCCGAGAATGCACAAGTCGTGACGCCCGCGGAACCGGCCGGGAATGCAGAATCGGCCGCCGAGGAGGTGAGCGCGACACAGACCGGCACCACCACGGCCGAACCCGATCTTGCCATGATGTCCGCAATGACGGAAACCGAAGCCGAGACGGCTGAGGCAAGCGAGCTCATGTCCAATGTTCGCGTCATCGAGCAGCAAGCCCGGCTTAGCGCGGCAAGTGTGGATTCGAACGCGCTGACGGCCATCCCGACCATCGACCCGGTAACCACTGCCGCTATTGGCCCGGCAGGTGGCTACGCGGCAAATTCCGACAGCCCGGCCCTGCCTCCGATCACAGCACCCGCATCCATTGAACCGGTTGCACTGCGTGCCGCCGCCGACGATGGCGATCGCTTCGCGCAGTTCGAAGTGGGCGCCATTCTTACCGAAGGGACAGTCGTCGAGCAGGACTTTACCGAGGCGGCAGCCTGGTACGAACGCTCTGCGGCCCAGGGTTTTGCCCCTGCCCAATACCGCCTTGGCAGCCTCTACGAAGGCGGGCGCGGCGTCGAGCGTGATCTCGACATGGCCCGTCTGTGGTATCAGCGCGCCGCGGAAGCGGGTAACCGCATGTCCATGCACAATCTTGCATCGCTCTATGCAGGCGGCGAACTGGAAGATCAGGATTTCGCCGCAGCGGCACATTGGTTCGAAGAAGCCGCCGGGCGCGGCTTGACCGACAGCCAGTTCAATCTGGGCATGCTCTATGCACGTGGTCTGGGCGTCGAACAGGACTTCGAGAACTCCTATATCTGGTTCTCGCTTGCGGCCCGCTCCGGCGACGAGGACGCAGCCAATTCTCGCGATGATGTGGCCCGGTCGCTGGAATCCGATGCCATTCAACGGCTCGACGATACAATCTCGGCCTGGGCTCCGGTCGATATCGACATCGCTGCCAATTTTGCCCCCATCGGTACCTGGGACGAGGCCTTCGACCCCGGCCCGGCCATAACAAACCGCGATGTGGTGATGCGCGTGCAGATGCTTTTGGGCAAGCTTGGTTATGATGTGGGCACGCCGGACGGCATTCCCGGACCCAAGACAAGCGAGGCTGTCGCATCGTTCGAGCGGGCCGCGGGCATGAACGAAAGCGGCGCCATCAATCCACGCCTACTCGCCGTTCTGGGCAGCCAGCCGGTCTAGTTCCCGAAAACCGCCGCTTCGGCTCAACCGGCCAGCGGCCCACGCAACCTAAGCTTTTATTTAGGCCCGCGTCGTTACACTATCGCCACGGGGTGCTCGTATCGGCGCTCTGTGACACCTGCCTATGATTGGGCCCGGCCGTGCTGATCTATTTGCCCATCGCGGAAATGTCGGTGAACCTGTTCTTCCTCGTGGGGATCGGGGGGGCCATCGGGTTCCTGTCCGGCCTGTTCGGGGTCGGTGGCGGGTTCTTGCTCACGCCATTGCTGATCTTTTCCGGCGTTCCCGCCCCCGTTGCCGTCGCTTCGGTTACCGGACAGGTGGTGGCGGCTTCGACCTCGGGCGCCCTGTCCTACTGGCGGCGCGGAGGCATCGATCTTACGCTGGCCATGTTCCTGGTGACCGGGGGCGTGTTTGGCGCCGGTGTGGGTGTCTGGATCTTCGACCTGCTGCGCTCTTTCGGCCAGCTCGACCTTGCCATTTCGTTCGGCTATCTGGTCTTTCTTGGCTCCATCGGCTCGCTGATGCTGATCGAGGCCGTACGATCGCTTATCCGCTCGCGGCGGGCCGGTCCTCCGCCGCGCCGCATGCCGGGCCAGCACAACTGGGCCCATGGCCTGCCGCTGCGTTTCCGCTTCAAGCGCTCCAAACTCTATATCTCGGTCATCCCGGTCATCGGCATCGGCTTTTTTATCGGCATTGTCGGCTCCCTGCTTGGCATCGGCGGCGGCTTCATTCTCGTACCTGCGCTTGTCTATCTGCTGCGCATCCCCGGTTCGGTGGTGATCGGCACGTCGCTCCTGCATGTCCTGGCGGTCATGGCAGCGACCTGCATTCTGCACGCCTATCAGAGCCAGAGCGTGGATATTCTCCTCGCATTCTCGCTGATGGTGGGTAGCGTGGCGGGCGCGCAGTTCGGCGCGTCGGCCGGGCAATATCTGCGCGGTGATCAGCTGCGGTTCCTGCTAGCGCTTATCGTTCTCGGCGTGGCAATCAGGTTTGCGCTTACACTACTTCTCGCACCTGACGATCCGTTCTCGACAGCGGTCCTCGGGTTTGGAGAAGGGCTATGATTGCCGCCCGCTTCCTGCTGGTGCTTCTCGCGCTCGTGGCCGCGGCGACCGGCGCAAGGGCGCAAGGTCTGGTGTTCGGTACGTCCGATCCCACCATTTCGATCCATTCCAACTTTGCCGGCGAAACCATTACGCTGTTTGGCAATATCGAGCCGAGCCTCGACGGGACGCCGCCGCAAGGGACGTTCGATGTGGTTTTCGTTATCCGTGGTCCGGTCGAAGAACGCGTGGTCCGGCGTAAATCCCGTCAGTTCGGCATCCTGCTCAATGCCGATCACGCACTGTTTTCCGGCCTGCCTTCGTTTTATCGCGTGCTATCGAGCCGGCCCCTCGAAACCATTCTCGATCCGGAAATCATTGCGGATCGCCGTCTCTCGGTTGAAGCGCAGGTTGCTTTGGCGCTCCAGGAGTCGACCGGCAATGTCGCCCTTTTCGAGAACGAGTTGGTGCGGCTGATGGGCAATGCAAATCTGTTCCGAACCGATGGGCGCGGTGTCAGCTTTTTGTCTCCGACCTTCTTTTCCACCCGTGTGGTGCTGCCCGCCAACGTGCCCAACGGCATTTTTCTGGCTCAGGCACTGGTCGTGCAGAATGGCGAAGTGGTCGCGCAGGGCGCGCAACGCTTTTTTGTCCAGAAGTCCGGCTTCGAGCGGTTCATTGGCGAGGCTGCCGTCAACCAGCCGCTGCTCTATGGAATTGCCACTGTGCTGCTGGCGCTCTTTACGGGCTGGCTGGGCGGCGTGCTGTTCAGGCGCTGAGCCTATCCTGCAACGAGCCGCTGAGGGCTGACGGGATAAACTCTGTCGCGACCCAGCAGCATCACCTCGATTCTGGCGCGGTCGAACAGTCCTGCAAAAGCCGGCGAGAGCACATTGAGACTGCCTGTGGACGCGCCATAGGCCGGCAGAATCATCAATTGCGAATCCCATACAAAGCACGGCCGGCGCGAGGACTTTCCGTTCATTGCTACCCGTGCCGCTGGATGAAGGTGACCGGCGATCAGACCGGCAATTCCGGCCTGTGGTTCGTGGCGCAATGAGCAGCCCGAAACGGCAAGCTCGACGCAGCAGGTGCCGCCCAGCGCATGCGGTGCGGGGTCGTGGTTGCCCGCGACCCAAACCCATTCAAGCTGTTCGACCAGCTTGCCCAGTCGCTCGCGGTCATGGCGTTGGAGTGTCCTTGTGCCCTCGTCGCGGTGAAAACTGTCGCCCAGCGCAAACACGCGCCGCGCACCCGTGATCGTGATATCGCGCTCAAGCCGCCTAAGCGTCATCGCGGTATCATAGGGCGGTAGCAATTGGCCCGACCGCGCATAGCTCGACAGCTTTTCGAGGTGCAGGTCGGCGACGAGCAGGGCTTTAGTGTCTGGCCAATAGAGCGCGCCAGAGGGCAGCGGGACGAAGGTTTCGCCCGCAAACCTGATCGTTTCCTGTACCTCGATGCCGCCGGTGGGCTGAGCCTGAGCCAATTGTTATCCCTGGTTGGTCGGAATGTCGGTGCCGATCGCCTCTGCAATCAGATCTTCGGCGGCCTCGCGCAGTACCGCTTCTCGCGCTTCCCCGAAGATCGGTTCCTTGCCGATATCGAGCAATACAGGTACCGCAAGAGGCGAGATTCGGTCCAGTCGCTTGTGCTTGATGTGCTGCTTGATCCGTCGCAACGCGAGCCCGAGACGTTCGATATCGAGCAGTCCCCGCGCCGCATCGCGCCGTGTGGCCTCGATCAGAATATGATCCGGCTCGTGCTGGTAGAGCACGTCATAGATGATGTCCGAACTCACTGTGATCTGGCGCCCCGACTTTTCTTTGCCCGGATGCCGGCGTTCGATAAGTCCGGAAATGATGGCACAATTTCGGAAGGTGCGCTTCATGAGCGCCGATTCATCGAGCCAGGCTTCCAGATCATCGCCCAGCATGTCCTCATCTAACAATTGATCGAGCGAGAGCCGGTTCGAAGCGATCAGCGCGCCAAGGTCCGAGGCGCACCAGATGGCGAGCGCGTAATCGGAAGCAACGAAACCCAGCGGCTGGGCGCGCGCCCGCTCGAGCCTCCTTGTCAGCAACATCCCCAATGTCTGGTGGGCCAGGCGTCCCTCGAACGGATAGCAGACCATGTAGTGCTTGTCGGCGCGCGGGAAGGTTTCGACGAGGAGGCTATCGCTGTCGGGCAGGACCGACGCGTAGTTTTGCAGGTCGAGCCATTCACGCACCTGATCGGGCAAGACACGCCATGCCTCGGGGTTGGCGAGGATCTTGCGGACCTTCTCGGCGAGAAACGTCGAGAGCGGAAATTTGCCGCCCATGTAGGAGGGGATTTTCGGGTTATCGGAGAACGAGCGCGACACATAGGCTTCAGTTTCAACGACACCTTCGAAGGCAACGATCTCTCCACCGAACATGAAGGTATCGCCGCGCACCAGTTGGTCGATGAAATATTCCTCGATCTCGCCCAACATTCTGCCGCCGCGCCCGATTGGACCCGTCGTTGCGCCCTTGCGCACTCCCCGGGCCCGAACGAGCCGGACCTTGAGCATGGGTTCTTCGACGATGGTGCCGACGTTCAATCGATATTGCTGGGCGATCTGGGGATTGGCGATGCGCCAGAGGCCATCGGCTGTCTTACGCAGTTTTGCGAACCGCTCATAGGCCTTGAGCGCATAGCCGCCGGTCGAAACGAAATCGAGCACGCGGTGGAATTTTTCGCGCGTCAGGTCCTTGTAGGGCCAGGCCGATGTGATTTCGGCAAAGGTTTGGTCCTCATCGAGCGGGTCGGCGCAGGCGAGGCCCAGAATATGCTGGGCGAGAACGTCCAGCCCGCCGGGCAGGGGCGTTTCGCTGTCCTGCGCGCCTTCGGCCACCGATTCGAGTGCCGCTTCGCATTCTAGCACTTCGAAACGGTTGGCCGGAACGAACATTGCCTTGGACGGGTCGTCGAGCCGGTGGTTGGCGCGCCCGATCCTCTGAAGCATGCGCGAGGCACCCTTGGGCGCGCCGACCTGCACTACAAGATCGACATCGCCCCAGTCGATGCCCAGATCGAGTGTTGACGTACAGACCACGGCGCGCAGCACGCCCGAGACCATGGCGCTCTCCACCTTGCGGCGCTGCTCGACGGAAAGCGAGCCGTGATGGAGCGCAATGGGCAGAGCCTCGTCGTTGATGGCCCACAGGTTCTGGAACAGCATCTCGGCCTGGGAGCGGGTATTGACGAACAAGAGCGTGGTCCCATGCTCTTTGATCGTTCCGTACAGGTCCGGCACGGCATAGGCAGCCGAGTGGCCGGCCCAAGGCAATATTTGCTCGCTGGCGAGGATCGAGAGCTGCGGCGGGGCGCCACCGGGCGCATTGAGCAGCACCGCAGGGTTTGGCGCGACGGGCGCAGCGATCCAGTCGCGCAGAATTTCGGGCTGGGCAACGGTCGCCGAAAGCGCAGTAACCTTTACCTGGGGGGACAATCTGGCCAGCCGGGCGACGCCGAGGCTGAGCAGATCGCCGCGTTTTGAGGTGACCAGTGCGTGCAGTTCATCGAGCACTATGCGCCTCAAACTACCAAACAGCCTTTTGCTGTCGGGATGGCTGAGGAGCAACGCCAGTTGTTCCGGCGTCGTCATCAGGATGTGCGGCGGATCGAAGCGTTGGCGCTGGCGTCGCGAAGCCGGGGTGTCACCGGTCCGGGTCTCGACCTTGATCTTTAACCCCATTTCGCGCACCGGATCGCCCAGATTGCGCGCCACATCGACCGCCAACGCCTTGAGCGGGGAGATGTAGAGGGTGTGTAGCCCCTCCATGGGATTTGCGATCAGATCTTCGATCGAAGGAAGAAACCCAGCCAGAGTTTTACCCGCCCCGGTCGGGGCGATCAGCAGTACCGAGTTGCCGGCCCGCTCGGCTTCGAGCACCGCCAATTGGTGCGGGCGTGCCCGCCATCCCTTGGCAGCGAACCAGTCGGCAACGGTGGGGGAAAGCGCGGTCACGTTATCGGCAGCTCTTTAATTGGCCATTGTCGGCGCCTATGTGGCATCATGAGCAGAATCGATGGACCCGATGGACCGATGCCCGAGACTATGGACAACCGCGAAACAAATCAAAGACCGAGCTGGCTGGAATCGTTTCTAGGCGGGACGCCAGGACGGGTTGTCGTCCGGCTGATCCTGATGAGCCTGGTCGTGGGCTTTTTGATGTCGATCTTCGGGATCAGTCCCGACGCCATATTCCGTTCGATCCAGGGCTTCATCAACTCGATCTTCGACAACGGGTTCGAGGTCTTCCGCGACGGTTTTGCCTATATGCTGACCGGCGCCGTGATCGTCATTCCACTGTGGTTCATCGGACGGCTTATGGCTGCCGGGCGGAGGCGCTAGGCCATAGCCTGTTGAGCAGATCGGTGGCGGCAATTAGGATGGTGGCAGCGACATACGCCGCCTTTCCGATTTAAAGCCATTCAAGGTCATACCCATGTCTCCCGTCATCTTCATTACCGGCGCCACGTCCGGCTTCGGCGCGGCCACCGCGCGGCTTTTTGCAAAGAACGGCTGGAAAGTCATCGCAACTGGCCGCAGGCGTGAACGGCTGGCCGAGCTCGAGGCGGAGTTCCCCGAGATCGTCCACGGGATCGAGATGGACTTGACCGACAAGGCGTCGATCAAACGCGCCGTCTCGGCCATCCCTGAAAATTTCAAGCCGGTCACCTGCCTGTTCAACAATGGCGGGCTGGCGCTGGGCACGGGTGCCGTTCCCGATATCGATACCGATCAGTGGCAGACGATGATCGACACCAATATCGTTGGGCTGCTGCACACGACCCTTGAAGTGCTGCCGCTGGTCAAGCAGGTGGGCCGCGGGTCCTCGATCATCAATGTCGGCTCGATTGCCGGACGCTTTGCTTATACCGGCGGCAATGTCTATGGCGCGACGAAGGCCTTCGTGCATCAGTTTTCGATGAACTTACGCACCGACACAATGGGCACGGGTATTCGCATCACCTCGCTTGAGCCTGGCCATGCGAAATCGGAATTTACCGCCGTACGCACGGGCGGCGATTTCGAGGCCAACGAAAAGATGTACGCCGACAACGAACCGCTGCTGCCCGAGGATATCGCCAATACCGTATGGTGGCTGGCCAATCTGCCGGCGCATGTGAACGTCAATTCCATCGAAATCATGCCGGCCTGTCAGGTGCCCACCCGGCCGGTTCTGCTCAAAAAGAGCGACTTTGAGAACTAATCGAGGCAGAATCGGCTAGGGTAATCGTCCCTCCTCTTCCCCGGTTTCCTTTTGATGAGCATATCGGTTCACTCGTTCGAGGTTCACCATCGCGATGTGTGGGCCATAGCCGTTCCGGCCTCGGTGGCGTTTATCACCGAGCCCGTGGCGGGCATCATCGATACCGCCGTCATCGGACAACTGGGCGATGCGGGGCTGCTTGGTGGGCTTTCGCTCGGTGCGGCGGGGTTCAGCGTCATCTTTGCGCTGGCCTTCTTCCTACGCTTCGGGACGGCCGGGTTGACCGCACAGGCCATTGGCGCTCGCGATCCACTCGATGGGCTGCTGCATATGGCGCGTGCCATGGTCGCTGCGGCGGTTCTGGGTGTGCTCCTTCTGGCGCTCTCCTATCCCATCTATCTCGGCTTTGCGGCAGCGCTGGCGCCGCCACCCGACGCAGCCGGGGCCTTTGCCGATTACATGGGCGTACGCATGTGGTCAGTACCGTTCGTCCTGATCAATTTTGTGCTGCTCGGATGGTTTTATGGCCGGGCCGATGCACGCACGGGCATGTGGCTGCAAATTCTCATCAACGTGATCAATATCGTCCTCAGCGTCTGGTTCGTTCAGGGGTTGGGCTGGGGCGTTCCGGGCGTTGCCTGGGCAACCGTTGTCGGGCAGGCCGTTGCCGCTGTCGCGGGTGGGGCCATCGCCATAAGACATTATGGCGGCATCGGACCGATCCTCGCCAATAGCACGCTTCCTGCCCTGCTCGACGCTGCGGCGATCAAGCGCATGATCGGGTTGAGCCGTGATCTCATCATCCGCTCGGCGGCGCTTATGGGCGCCTTTGCCTATTTCGCCGCGCAGGGCGCGCGCATGGGCGAGATCGAACTGGCATCCAACGCCATTCTGCTGCAGCTTTTCTCGGTCTCGGCGTTCTTTCTCGACGGGATCGCCACGGCCTCGGAACAATTGTGCGGCAAGGCAGTCGGCGCGCGCTGGCGTCCTGCTTTCGAGCGGGCTACCAAGCTCACGCTGGGCTGGGGTCTCCTGATCGCGGGGACGTTGAGTTTGTTGCTGCTCAGTTTCGGATGGTTGGCCATCGATCTGATGACCACCAATGTCGAGGTGCGCGAAATGGCCCGGGTCTTTCTGGTCATGGCGGCCCTGACCCCGCTCACCGGCATGCCCGCTTTCGTTTATGATGGGGTGATGATCGGTGCGACCCTTAACGTTACGATGCGCAACGGGATGATCGTTTCGCTCATCGTCTATCTTGCAACCGCCATGATCCTGCAGCCGATCTTCGGCCTTTGGGGGCTGTGGATCGCCCTGCATGTCCTGTTGCTCGTGCGCGCCGGCATCTATGCGATCGCTATCGAGCGTCGGAAGGACGCGATTTTCGCCTAGGGCCCCGTTTTTTTTCGCGCGTTCGAACCGATAAAGTGGTCCCAACTTTACCTGGACACGCTCTAAAGCGTTATTCTGCCTTCGGCCCAATCCTTTACCGCCACGCCGGTGAGCCCTGAAACATTGGCGAGCCTGCGTTCAATGACGGCGTGCGAAAGCCCTGACTTGATCTCCTCGATCATTTCGAGCCCGCCATAGACCAGTGCCGAATAGAGCTGGACGACATTGGCCCCCGCCTCGAACTTGGCGATGGCGCTTTGAGCCGAGTGTATACCGCCCACCCCGATCAGCGGGAAATCCGGGCCGAGCCGCAAGCGCATCTGGGCGAGGCGCCGCGTCGCGAGATTAAACAGGGGCCTGCCCGAAAGTCCGCCGGTTTCCTCGGCATTTTCGAGACCGGCCACCGCATCGCGCGAAATTGTCGTGTTGGAAACAATCAGCCCATCAATGCCGCTTTCGAGCACTGTTCTGGCGATGGAATCCATTTCGGTTTCATCAAGGTCGGGGGCGATCTTGAGCAGTATCGATGTCTGCCGGGGCTGGGTGGCACGGGTTTCGACCAAAGCGGCCAGCAAGCGCCTGAGGGCATCCTCGGCCTGCAGGTTGCGAAGGCCGGGCGTATTGGGCGAGGAAACGTTGGCCGTGAGATAGTCGGCCAGTGGCGAGAAGGTCTTCACGCCCGCCACATAGTCTGCCACGAAGTCTTCACTGTCCTTGTTGGCGCCGATATTGACGCCCACCGTCTGGCCCGGCGTGCGGTCCTTGAGCCGCTCGAAGGCGGCCTCGTGGCCTTCATTATTGAAGCCCAGCCGGTTGACGACGCCCAGCGCGTCAGGGATGCGGAATACTCTTGGCGTGGGATTGCCCTGTTGCGGACGTGGCGTGACCGTCCCCACTTCCACGAACCCGAACCCGGCCTTGGCGAGCGGGCCGAACACTTCGGCGTTCTTGTCAAAACCCGGCGCCATACCGATGGGATTGGGAAGATCCAGTCCGCAGAACCTGGTCGCCAGATTTTCCTGAGACGGCGCACCGGACGGCGCCAATCCGAATTTGAGAGCGTTGATGGTCGCCCTGTGCGCGGTCTCTGCGTCCATGCGCATCAGCGCGTCCTGGGCCAGCTTCTGAATTGTCGCGCTGCGCAACAAGTCCCCGATGCCCATCACGAAACCTCCGGCAGGTCGAAACCGCCATCCGGCCGCGCATCGAGACTGCGCTCGGCGATGACTGCCGCCATTGGAAGGGGTGCATAAAGATGGGGAAAAAGCTGCCCCCCGCGTGAGGGTTCCCATATGAGATCGGTGCCGATCATATCGGGTTCGATTGTCGCCAGCACCAATCCGGTGGCCCCGCGGTAATGCTTTTCCAGCGTTTCGGCCAGTTGAGCAGCGGTCGAAAAATGGATGTAACCATCGGCGATATCGACTGGCGTACCGGTCAGTTGCCCTGATTTACGCGCATTCGCCCAATCATTGATTGAAACGATTTTATAAATCGGTTCGGCCATGTTTTCTCCTGTGGCGCTTGGTCTAGCTGCCGAAGGTGACCCTGCCAAGTATGGAAGCATCTTTACAAGAGAGCAGTACCGTAATAGGACTAGTTTCCAGATTATAGGGATATTATTCCTTTTCTGGAAACGATCTGTCCATGTTGTCTCATCGCGCCATCTGGGAAGCTCTCGACAGCCTAGCCGACCGACACGGCCTGTCGGCGTCGGGCCTTGCCAAGCTGGCGGGACTGGATGCGACGGCGTTCAATCCGTCCAAGCGCGTCAGCAAGGATGGACGGGAGCGCTGGCCATCGACCGAATCGGTTGCCAAGGTACTCGAGGCCACCAGCGAAACCTTCGATTCCCTTCTCTCGGGCGGGCTGAACTACAACCAGAATGCTGGCAGGCGCGTCGTGCCGCTTTTGGGATTCGCCCAGGCCGGTTCGGGGGGCTATTTCGATGCGGCGGGGTTTCCCGCCGGACAGGGCTGGGATGAGGTCCGCTTTCCCGGGCTGGGAGATGGCACTGCCTATGCGCTCGAGGTAACCGGAGAATCCATGCAGCCGCTCTATCGCGATGGCGACTATATTATCGTCTCGCCTACCGAACAGTTGCGGCGTGGGGACCGGGTTGTGGCCCGTACGCAGGATGGGGAGGTAATGGCCAAGATTTTGCATCGGCGCACCGAAAAGCAGATCGAACTTCACTCGATCAACCCCGACCATCCGCCGCGCGTCTTCAAACCCGAAGAAATCGACTGGATCGCCCGTATTCTGTGGGCAAGCCAGTAGCAGCGGTCAAAATTTCGACCGCCTAGGACGCCCATTTGCCAATGCCGGCGGTCAGTTTTCTTCGAGTTGATATTTTATCATCATCAGGGCGGCGGCGCGGCTCATGGCAATATCTCGCGGATCGGCGAGATCGGTTTCAAAGCGGGCGCATAGATCGCGATAGGAACCCATCAGACTGGCGGCGCGCGGGTCGGTATCGAACCGCGCTTCCATGCGCGCGATGGTTGCCTGAAGGTCGGCGAGGTCGGGGGTGACCGCCATGGGTCGTCAGCCCCGGGATGTCAGTTGCCCGCTCAGCGCCTTGTCGATCAGCTTGCGGGTGTTCTCGATGCCGTAAAGGGCGGCGAACGAGCCAAAGCGCGGGCCGCGTTCCTGACCGATCAGCACCTGATAAAGCATCTGGAAAAAGGCACCGGACACACCCGGGCCGCCATTGGGGCCAAGGCGCTTTTGGTCCTGATAGCGCTCGATCTCACGGGCCACATCGAGAGCAGCGTTCTGGATCGCTTCTCCATTGGCGTCCGCTGGCAGTTTGGCGAGCGTTTCCGAAAGGTCTTCGAGCGCCTTGCGCTCAACTTCGTCAGGGGCGCGATAGGTCTTTTGAACGAAGTCCTCGAAATAGCGCATGGCGTAGCCGACCAGCGCGTCCAGATGGGGATGGGTCTGCGGCGTCACCCCGGGCGCGTAGGCTGAAATGTAACCCCACATCACCTCGCGGCTTTCGGGGTTGGACGCCGTGGCGAGGTTGAGCAGCAGGGCAAAGCTCACCGGCATGTCGTATGCCGGGGGCCTGGTTGAATGGATGTGGAAGGTGGGGTTTTCCAGAAGTTGGGCCGCATCCTCAGCCTGCGCCTTGGCGGCGAAGGTGTAGTATTCGTCCACCGCCTTGGGGATGACGTCGAAATAGAGCCGCTTGGCCGTCCTCGGCTTCTGGAACATAAACAGCGAGAGGCTTTCCGAAGACGCGTAGGTCAGCCATTCGTCGATGGTGATCCCATTGCCCTTGGACTTGGAAATCTTCTGGCCATCTTCATCGAGAAAGAGCTCATAGACGTAATGTTCGGGCGGGGTACCGCCGAGGATCGAACAGATCCGGTCATAGATCACCTGATTGGTCTGGTGATCCTTGCCGAACATTTCGAAATCGATGCCCAGCGCTGCCCAGCGCATGCCGAAATCGGGCTTCCATTGCAGCTTCACATTGCCGCCTGTCACCGGAACGGTAACGTCGCGTCCATCCTCGTCGGTGAAGGTCACTGTGCCGTCCTTGGCGTTGACTTCCTTCATGGGCACGTAAAGCACCCGCCCCGAGATCGGCGAGATGGGCAGGATGGGGGAATACGTCGCTTGCCGTTCCGCACCGAGCGTGGGCAGCATGACGTCCATGATGTCGTCATAGCGTTCGAGCGCCCGCAGCAGCATGGCGTCGAACTTGCCCGACTTGTAGTAGTCGGTGGCGCTGGCAAATTCGTAATCGAAGCCGAAGGTATCGAGGAAACGGCGCAACATGGCGTTGTTGTGTTCGCCAAAGCTCGGAAATTCATTGGTCCAGGGATCTGGCACCGCTGTCAGGGGCATCTGGAGATAGGGCTCCAGCGCCTGTTTGGACGGCACGTTGTCGGGGATCTTGCGCATCCCGTCCATGTCGTCGGAAAAGCAGATCAGCCGCGTCTTGATCGCATCGCCGGTCAGCAGCCGGAATGCTGTGCGCACCATCGTTGTGCGCATCACCTCTCCAAACGTGCCGATATGGGGCTTGCCCGAGGGGCCGTAACCGGTCTCGAAAATGACCTCGTCCTTGCCCAGTTTCTCGGCGCGCCGCACGACCTTTTTGGCTTCCTCGAACGGCCAGGCGCGGGCGTCGGGGGCAGCGGCAATGGCTGAGGGATCGAGAGGGGGCAGGGTCTGGGACAATTTGGCCCATCCTTTAATCAAACCGGGAGAATTCAGGCCGCGGTGTTGCACCAACCTGTCCCAAAGGTCAATGCCGATCGTCGTGAGCCCTTGCGCCGGCACCCCGCACTTTCTAGATTTGCGTGCGCGCCCCAAACCGACCCCAGGTGATTTCATGCAGCTCTCCGCAACCGATGCCCTCGTCCATGTCATGGTCATGGCCGCGGTATCCGACAAGGACGTTTCCGATCGCGAAATGGACCGGTTCGCAGCGCTTATCAGCCGTTGGCCGGTGTTTGAGAATTTCGATATCGGCCGGCTGCCCGAAGTCGCTTCGACCTGCGTCGAGACCGTCAACAAGGCCGGGCTCGATGCCCTGCTCGACCAGATCGCCCAGACCCTCGAGCCCCGCCTGCAGGAAACCGCCTACGCCATTGCCGTCGAGATCGTCACCGTCGATCTCAAGCTCAACCAGGAAGAATTGCGCATGCTGGAGATGATCCGCGATGCGTTCTCCATCGACCGATTGACGACGGCGGCAATCGAAACCTCGGCGCGGATCAGGCATCGCCGCCTTTAGTAAAAACTCACCGGAAACCAGCGCAGGTAGATCTCGTCGATCCGGCCCTCGCGTTGCAAGCGGGTCAGGGCCCAGTTGATGGCGACCCGCACATTGTCGAGGCCCGCCGGCACGGCCACGGCCAGTCCGGCCCCGAACAGGTCGGGCCGGAAATAGGCTTCTCCGGCAAAGGCGCAGCAATCGGGGTTCTCGTTGAGCCAGAACGAGGCGCGCGCCGCATCGCCGAAAAAGGCGTCGGCGTCTCCCGCGGCCACGGCATCAAGCGCTTCGAACTCGCTGTCAAAGAATACGATTTCGGTGCGTCCGAGCGTCCGTTCAGCCAATGCGGCATGGGCAGAGCCCACCCGGACCGCGACCGTGCCTATCATCGTGAGCGGATCGAAATCAGCGGTAACGGGCCGCCGCGTTACGAACCTTGCGGGCAATTGAAGGTAGATGCGGGAGAAATCGAAACGCTCGCCGGCACTGCCGCCAATGTCGAGCCCGGCGATCAGTGCATCCCCCTGATTATCGGCCAGCGCGCCCTGCACCCGGTTCCACGGCCATGCCTGGATCGTGCAGCGCGCTTCAAGGCGGGCACAGATGGCATCGGCCAGATCGATATTGAAGCCGGCAAGCCGCCCAGCGGCGTCGGTATAGTTAAATGGAGGGAAATCGGGAGTGGTCAGAAACCGCAGCGCGGGGACTGCTATGGGGTCTATCATGTCGTCGCGCGCGCCCGGATCGACATGAACCGGCAGGTTCTGAGCGCAAGCGACGCCTGCCCCCCCGATAAAAAGGCAGGCGGCGAGGAGAGCTGCCCGAAGCGCTGGCATCATCAAATTTCAAAGCCCTGAACAAATTTGAACCCAGTTATGGCCGATTGCCAAAACAATTGGTAGGGTCGAGTGGACGATTGGGGGGATATGAGCGTCGTGCAGCCGTTTGACGATGTCGAACTCGCTGTGGCATTGGCCATGCAACCGGGCTGGTCCCGGCATGTGGCCACTGCCGCGCTTGATCGCGCTCATCGTATCGGCACCGACCCAATAGAGGTTCTCGCGGCGCTGGACCAGAGCGATCGCGAGGCGCCTTACCGGCAAGCTGCCGCCTTTCTGGGCGTCCCGCACCGCACCGATATAGCGGCCTTTCTTTCCCCGCTCGCCGACGATGCCGATGTCGATCAATTCGCCGGGCTGCGCTCCGTCCGCGGGCATATCAAGGGAAACGAAGTGCTGTTTCTCTCGCCAGGCTTTGCCCATTTGCGCGGTCTGGCGGCGCGCATCGGCGCGGACGAAAATCTACGCCGGCGGCTATGCATCGTTTCGCCCGCTACCCTCGATGCGGCAATTGCCCGAACCAATCCAGCGCTCCTGGCAACCAACGCCCTGCAAAGGCTGGCGCGCCGTTTTCCGTTCGCCAGTGCGCACCTGGACCTTCCGCGCTGGGTGAGGGTGGGCTTTGTCGCCACGGTCGCGGCGCTGGCCGCCACGCCCGCCCTTCTCTATCTGGCACCCATCCTTGCGCTGCTGGCGCCAATACTGGCCATTCCGTCGGTGTTCCGGCTATGGGCGGCTTTCACATTCGAATCCAACAAAGCCCTGCAGCCTAAAAGGCTGCTCGATGACAGCGACGTGCCTATCTATACGGTGCTTATTCCGATGCGTGACGAAGCGCATATGGTGCCCCAGATCGCGCGGGCGATGCAGGCACTCGACTACCCTGCTGAAAAACTCGACATAAAGTTCGTTGTAGAAAGCGCCAGCCCGACGACGGTGAGGGCTGCGCACGCTCAACTGGGAGACCGGCGCTTTTCGCTGGTCGTGGTGCCGCGGTGCCGCCCCTATACCAAACCCAAGGCCCTCAACTACGCCCTGCCCTTGGCGCGCGGCGCTTACGCGGTGGTTTTCGATGCCGAAGATCTTCCCGAACCGGGGCAATTGCGGACCGCCGCCAGCCTTTTTGCGGAAGACCCGACACTTGAATGTCTGCAGGCAGAACTGGTGATTGCCAACGCGTCGCGGAACTGGATCACGCGCATGTTCGCTGCCGAATATGCCGGCCATTTCGGCGTCCTGCTGCCAGCAATCGGCAGGGCCGGTTTCCCGGTTCCGTTGGGCGGGACCTCCAATCACTTTCGCACGGCGACACTGAAAGACATCGGCGCATGGGATGCCTTCAACGTCACTGAGGACGCCGATCTGGGCATTCGCATGGCCCGGCTCGGCCTGCGCGTGGAAAGCCTGGCATGTGTCACCCTGGAAGAAGCGCCAGAGACCGTGACCGCCTGGGTGCGCCAGCGTTCGCGCTGGATCAAGGGGTGGATGCAAACCCTTCTTGTCCATTCGGCGCGTCCGGGGAAGCTCCTGGCCGATCTGGGCTGGGGCAATCTCATCGCCTTTTACATGTTCGTTGGCGGCATGGTGCTCTCGCTCTGCGTGCACGGCCTGTTTCTGACCGGCACCATCGCCCGGCTGATCTATGACCTAGTGACCGTTGGTACTACTGATGTCTGGGCGGTCGCGGGGCTGGGCACGCTGCTGTTCGGGTACTCAGGCGCTATCGTCATCAGCATCATCGGACTGGACAGGATCGGGCGCAAGGATATCGTTCCCTGGCTGGTTGCTCTGCCGGCCTATTGGCTCATGGCGTGGTGCTCGGTGATGCTGGCGGGGTTCGAACTGGTTTTCCGGCCCTATCACTGGTCCAAGACCGAACATAAAGGACTGGACAGCTCCAGGCTGGAGCCGGCCGCGAGCCCTTCGGGCGCCGCGCATACGCAAACGTCCCAATAGCGCATCGGCCCTCGCATACTCACAATCGGGTGGGTGCTGCAAGAGGAGTTGCCCATTTGAACGTGCGTGAGCCAGCACCAACTAACTCGACATCATCGACCCCGCGCCGCAGGGCCGTCACACTGGCCGCCGCAGGCACAATAGGCCTGAGCATGTCGCTTCTGGCGCCAATGATCGAGATTATTCACTGGATCATCGGTTTCGCGGGGCCCTAGCGGCTGAACGCTCCTTGCGGTCTTGGGCCGCGTTCAGCGATCCCGGCTTTTTCCCGACACGGCGCGCCGCAATGCAACAACCGCCGATTGGGCAGTGCGCGCCAGCTTCCAGAGTGAGGGGGTTTGCTTGATCTTGCGTTTTGCCGCGCGCGCGCCTCGCAGCGCGGGAGCGGCGACACGGCCGAGCGCAGAGACCGGCAGCACGATGTCGAACACGGGCCGGCGGTGCGTCCAATCGGTCTTGTAGTCGAAATCGCCCAGCCCCATGTCCAGGCTCCTTACCCCATCGGCCCGCAGCTGATCGACAAGGAGCGACAGCGTCACCCCCATCAGGGAGTACCGGGACGCGTCGCCGTAGTCGGTAGAATTGATGTATTGCGAATAATGGGTGGGGCCATAGGTGCCGATGCTTGTGGCTACGATCGCCTCGCCGGCATAAAGGGCGTGCAGGCTGATGGCCGGCCGGTCCTGATCCAACCCCTCCAGCGCCAACTGTCGAAAGAACTGCCTGAAGGCCGGGCGCTGGAAAATATTCTCGACCCCCATCTGAACGAAGCGGCGTCCACGCTGATCGAGGAATACCTCGAGCATGGTTTCAACTTCGGCCGGGGTTGCGGCGCGGTGCAACTTAACCGGCCCAAACCCTTCATCGAGCCGGCGCTGGGAGCGGCGGATATTGGTGCGGCGCTTGTGGGGCAAGGATTGCTCGATGAACGGCGCATCGCCCGGTTCGAGAGCGTTAAAGTACAGATTGTCCGGTGCCGGATTTCCGCCGAGCTGAGCCAGCGGGTTGGCGTGCTCCCCAACTTGAGATGCAACGCAGTGGAAATTGACGATGTCGGCCGGAAGGGTCGCCAGAGCATCACGCAGAGCTTTGGGCGTGAGCAGATGTGCGGATCGCGGATCGAACACCGGAGCATCGCCATTGGAAATCGACATACCGACGATCTGGGCGACGCGCAGCCCAAACTTGCGGACGATCTCGAAGGGGATCAGCGCAATGGGGCGATCACGCTCAAGGATCGTCAGAATTGCGACCTGCGTGCCCGGTCTGAACCCAGCATCGAGATAGGCCGCGATCCAGTCAAGGCGCTGATAGGGGGCATAGGCGCCGACCTGTTGCAAGTCGCGCCACGCCGGTGCGGCCTTGGCTATGGAATCGTGGACGACCGCCCGTAGCGACTGGCTCGTCGCCGCAAGATCGCCGATATCTGTTGCCGCTGTCATTGACTGAGGCCGTCCGTTGCCTGGAGTGAGCGCCCATTGAAGGCGCGGGGACCTTGAACCCAAAATCTTGGGAAAGCCTGAACCGGACAGTATCTTCCCCGGTCAACGGCCGGGAAATCTGCGAGATGGTAAAGAGCGGCTTACGTAAAAAGCGAAATGGCCCGGACGTTGGCCCGGGCCCATTAGGGCTTTATCCGGCCCGAGCGAGGCGGTCCGGCGCTCTAAAACTCAATTTTTGTCTGCGGATCGATAAGAAAAAGTCTGCAACTTTTTCTTATCGCACTCACATCTGTTTTGTCGTGGTCAGAGAACTTCGACCAGTTCGACCTCGAACACCAGGTCCTTGCCCGCGAGGGGATGGTTGGCGTCGACGGTGATGGCATCCTCGGCGGTGTCGATCACCGTCAGAACCATGGTCTGACCATCGTTGCCTGTCGCCTGGAGCCGGGCACCCACTGAAGTATCGACTCCATCGGGAATCTGGGTCCTCGGCACGCTTTGAACGCCCTCGGGACGATGGACGCCATAGGCTGCATCGGCGGGGATCGTCACCGTTTCCTTGGAGCCGACGCTCATGCCCTGAACCTGTTCTTCAAGGCCCTTGATGATCTGGCCGGAGCCAAGCTGAAATTCGAGGGGATCACGGCCATCGGAGGAATCGAACTGGGTGCCGTCGGTGAGCCGTCCGGTGTAATGGATGCGCACAGTATCCCCGTGCTTTGCCTGGGTCATGCTGTGTCCTTTTCATTTGTGTTTGCTCAGGA
Organism: Rhizobiales bacterium UBA1912; assembly: GCA_002337455.1. Lineage (GTDB taxonomy): Bacteria > Pseudomonadota > Alphaproteobacteria > Rhizobiales > Devosiaceae > Pelagibacterium. Next base: position 95,703 of record DDGC01000002.1, read on the forward strand.
TCCGTCGCCGCGCGTTCTCAAGGCGGCCAAAAGACAGATCCGGCGAAGGTCCGCTGGGTTTGCCCGCGAACCGCGGTCCCAATGTAGGGATGGGGAACGAGATGTAAACCGCGCAGATGCCGATTACGGCGGCGGCGCGATGCTGGCCGCAGCTTCGGAAGCGGGAGCCCCCCTAGGGCGCAGGCTTTTGCGACCAGTTCCAATCGCCGGCGCCGAGCACGGGGGCGGCTCTCTCCAGCGACAATGGGCTGCGCGAAAAGGTCAGCGGCGTGCGCAGGCCGGGAATGTTTTCGGGCGCGATCTTCAGGTCTCGTGCGGCCACCTGGGGCTCGGAGAGGGCTTCGGCGACGGTATTGATCGGCCCACAGGGCACTCCCGCGATTTCCAGAGCCTCTATCAGCCCCGCTTTGGTCCATGCGCCGGTCGCTTCGGCCAGCAAGCCGGCGATCATGTCACGGTTGGTCACGCGGTCGGAATTGGTCGCCGCCCGGGGATCAGCCGCCAGCGCAGGCAGCTTGAGGACGGAGCAGAGCGTCTGAAATTGCCTGTCGTTGCCACAGGCGATGATGGCGTGCCCATCGGCGACCGGGAACACCTGATAGGGGACGATATTGGGATGGGCGTTGCCCATGCGGGATGGACTTTTTCCCGAGACCAGAAAGTTCATCGCCTGATTGGCCAGAACGGCCACGCCAACGTCGAGGAGCGAGAGATCGATGTGCTGTCCCCTGCCCGATCGCTGCCGCTCGGCCAGCGCCGCCTGCACACCGATCACGCCATAAAGGCCGGTGAAAACATCGATCCAGGCGACACCCACCTTCTGCGGCTCGCCTTCCGGATCGCCCGTCAGATCCATGACCCCGCTCATGCCCTGAATGAGAAAGTCATATCCGGGCTGGCTGGCGCGCGGGCCGGTCTGGCCGAACCCGGTGATCGATACATAAACGAGACGCGGGTTGATGGCGGCCAGTGCCGCGTAATCAAGACCGTAGCGCGCGAGCCCGCCGACCTTGAAATTTTCGACCAGCACGTCCGCGTCGGCAATCAGCGCCCTGAGCCGTTCGAGATCGGTGGCATCGCGGAAATCGCACACCACCGAGCGCTTTGAGCGGTTGGTGGCATGGAAATAGGCGGCGACTTTTTCGACGCCGCCCCTGCCATTATCGCGTTCGATGAAGGGCGGCCCCCAGCGGCGGGTGTCGTCGCCCTCCGGGCTCTCGACCTTGATGACCTCGGCGCCCAGATCGGCCAGGGTCTGGCCCAGCCAGGGACCCGCCAGAATTCGTGCCAGTTCGACCACCCGCAATCCGGCAAGAGGCGCTTGCGCCTGCATCAGAAGAATGCCTGCAGCCCGGTCTGCGCACGGCCGAGGATGAGCGCGTGGACATCATGGGTGCCCTCATAAGTGTTTACGGTCTCAAGGTTCTGGGCGTGCCGCATGACGTGATATTCGATCTGGATGCCATTGCCGCCGTGCATGTCGCGGGCCTGACGCGCGATATCGAGCGCCTTGCCGCAATTGTTGCGCTTGACGATGGAGATCATTTCAGGCGCGAACTTGCCTTCATCCATCAGCCGCCCGACGCGTAGGGATGCCTGCAGCCCCAGCGCGATTTCGGTCTGCATGTCGGCGAGCTTTTTCTGGAAGAGCTGCGTTGCGGCCAGGGGGCGATCGAATTGCTTGCGGTCAAGGCCGTATTGGCGCGCCCGGTGCCAGCAGTCTTCCGCGGCACCCATGGCGCCCCAGGAAATGCCGTAGCGCGCCCGGTTGAGACAGCCGAACGGTCCGCTCATGCCTTCGACATTGGGGAGCAGCGCGTCCTCGCCCACTTCGACGCCATCCATGACGATCTCGCCGGTAACCGAGGCACGCAGGGAGAGTTTTCCGCCGATCTTGGGGGCCGAAAGACCCTTCATGCCATTTTCGAGTACAAATCCACGAACTTTGCCGCCATGTTCAGCACTTTTGGCCCAAACAATGAAAACGTTGGCGATGGGCGAATTGGAGATCCAGGTCTTGGAGCCATGGAGACGATAGCCGCCATCGATCTTTTCGGCGCGGGTTTTCATGCCGCCCGGATCGGAGCCGGCATCGGGTTCCGTTAGGCCGAAACAGCCGATCCATTCGCCGTTGGCCAGCTTGGGCAAATATTTTTTCTTTTGTTGCTCAGAGCCATAGGCAAGGATCGGGTACATCACGAGCGAAGACTGCACGCTCATCATCGAGCGATAGCCCGAATCGACGCGCTCGACCTCACGCGCGATCAGCCCATAAGCCACATACGACGCGCCCAACCCGCCATATTCTTCGGGCACCGTGGCACCCAGAAGTCCGGCGGCGCCGAAATCAGCGAAGATCGTCGGATCAACCCGCTCTTCGAGATAATCGTCGGCAACCCGAGGCGCCAGCTTGTCGGCGGCAAAGGCGGCGGCCGATTGGCCGATCATGCGCTCTTCGGACGAAAGCTGGTCTTCGAGCAAGAACGGATCGGACCAGCTAAAGCTGTTGCGGGCGGGGCTTTCGGCCATAACTTCTCCAGAGCACTATATTGGTTTTGGCCATGATATCGCTGGACCGGGCGCGAAAATAATCCTATTCGATCAGTAGTTGATGCATAAGGCGCATAGATGATGAGCCGCCAACGCCGCTATCTGCCCTCAATCGGACAACTGGCCGCCTTCGAGGCCGTGCAGCGCACAGGCTCGACGACTGCCGCTGCAAGGGCGCTCGATCTCTCGCAGGGAACGGTGTCACGCCTTGTGGCATCGCTCGAAACGCAATTGGGGCGTCCGCTGTTTTTGCGCCAGAACAAGCGGCTGCTGCCCACGCCGGCCGGTATCGATTACGCGAGGGATATCGCAGCAGCCCTCGATGCCATTGAGCGCGCGTCGATGCGAACCGCAGCCGATCTGGGCGGGGGCGCTCTGTCGCTGGCCATCCTTCCCGCTTTCGGCACGCGCTGGCTGGCGCCGCGACTCGGGGGCTTTCTCGCGGCACACCCGGGGGTGACGATCAATCTTTCGACGCGTATCCGGCCCATCGACTTTGCCGCCGAGCGGTTCGATGCGATGATCTATTTCGGAAGCGGCGATGCGCCGGATGCAGGACACATGCCGTTGTTCGACGAGCGCGTCACTGCGTGCGCGGCGCCCCATCTTCTGGCCCGCCGCCCGATAGCGGCGCCAGACGATCTGGCCGATCTTCAGCTTTTCCAGCTCGAAACCCGGCCCCGAGCCTGGGATAAATGGTTTGCCGGGCAAGGCGCGGCGCCCTTACCTGTTTCGGGCATGATGTTCGACCAGTTTGCCCTGATGATCGAGGCAGCGATTGCCGGACTGGGGGTGGCGCTGCTGCCCCATTACATTGCGCAGGCCGAGATCGCGGCGGGACGGCTGACCCCGGTGCTGGAGCCCGCCGTTGCGGGCACCGGGTCCTACTGGCTGGCCTGGCCCATGATCCGCGAGACCTATCGGCCACTGATCGCGCTTCGCGACTGGCTGGCCGCCGAAGTGCTGCCTGGCGACGTCGCATAAAGCGCGCCGATAGCGCTCGTTCAGCCGAAAAAGCCGGCAAGAGGTCCCAACACGAGCCCGCGCACGAAGGGGCCGAGGCCCAGTACGATTGCCAGCGCCAGCCCCAGCGCAATGGGCAGACGATAGCGGTTCATCACCGCCCCGACCGGGGGAGCAATGCCCAACCAGAAATGACCGGCGCTCAAGGGAAGAACAGGAATGAGGTTGATCAGGACGAAGGCCAGCGACGCCCTCGCGGTGGTTTCGAGCAGGCCAATAAGGGTTGTGCTCCCCGATCCCCCGCCAAATGAAAAAAAGACCACGGGGCGCAACTGCCAGCAACACCATCCGAGCGCAAGGCTGCCCGCCAGCGCGCAGAGGGTGACCAACAACGGGCCGATTCGTTTTCCCACCAACACGTCAGGGTCGAGCGTCAGTGGACGCACCCAGCCCAGCTGGGTTGCGATCATGACAAGCGCGCCGACCGGTTCGGCATGGCGGAACGGATTGAGAGCCAGTCGCCCATCATATTGGGGGCCGCGATCTCCAAGCAGACGCGCGGCCAGGGCCAGGAAAAACCCGTGGGCAGTCAGGACCACGATGGCGGCGCAAAATTGATAAAGCAGGCGTTGAAACGACAGATCGGGAAGAAAATTCACGTTCTTGCTCCGTAGCTTAACCGTCGCGGCGCCTGGTTTCCTGCCAGGAGAAACCCCCGCAACCATCGCAGCAAACAGGAACGCAGATCAAGCTCTGGAAAAGTATCAGGACAGGTGTAATACTCGGCTTGTCATGATGGTCTGGATTGAGTGCCAGCTCAGGCTTGCTTTCAAATTCCACCCAAAATTTGCGGCGACGTCGTTTGCCACGGCAGGGGGCCACCCCCGCCTGGCTACATGGCCGACGGACAATATCAGGGAGAAAAAAGTGACAGATCTCGTCAATATGCTTGGACGGCGGCAGGAGGTGTCCAGTCTGGGCCTCAAGCTGCTCTTGTCGGGCACTACCGTTACGCTCGCGTCCCTTCTGGGGACTGCTGCTTTCGCCCAGGACTATACCACCGCGGAGCAGATTGCCCGCGGAGAGACAGCGTATGCCCAGCAATGCGCGAGCTGCCATGGGCAGGACATCGTGGAGTCCCTTCAGGGTTATCCGGACGCCTCGCTGTTCTTCAACTTCATCTCCACGGCGATGCCGGCCAGTGCACCGGGAAGTCTGCCCCCACAGCAATATGCCGATATCGTCGCCTATCTGCTCTCGGAAAACGGTTACCCGGTCGGCACCGAAGAATTGCCGGCCGATCCTGAAATTCTGGCACAGATCGATCCGCGCACCATTGAAGCAGCGCCGGCCGAAGAGCCCGCGGCAGATGAACCGGCTGCCGATGAGGTCGCCGCAGAAGCGGCCGAGCCGGCTGTACAAGAGGTTCCCCCTTCCGTCGTCACACTGGTTTCAGATGCCGAGCGCGACTATTCTCCTGTCACCGACGAAATGCTCCTCGATCCTGATCCGGCGGACTGGCTGCAATGGCGCCGCACGGTGAACAACTGGGGATACAGCCCGCTCGATCAGATCAATCGCGATACTGTCGAGGGTCTTGAACCGGTCTGGAGCTGGGCTCTCGGAGAGGCCGGCCAGCAGGAAGTCGTGCCGATCATCCATGACGGCATCATGTTCGTTGCCACCAACAACAACTATGTCGAGGCACTCGACGCGGTGACGGGCGATCTGATCTGGTCGTACGCCCATAGCCGTCCCGAGTTCGAAGGCGGCTATCACAACAACCAGGCGATGCGCCAAAAAAACTCGGTCGCGCTTTACGGCGACACGGTCATCCTGACCACAGTCGATGCCAAGCTCATTGCGCTGAACGCCCTGACCGGACAGGTCGAGTGGGAAGTGCAGGTCAACGATTGGGAAAAGGGCTACAGCTACACCGCCGGGCCACTGGTGGCCGACGGGAAGATCTTCACCGGGACGTCCGGTTGCTCCATCGTGGGCACCGCGGGCGCCTGCTATATCACGGCACACGACGCGACCAACGGTGAAGAACTGTGGCGCTTCAACACCCTTGCCGATGAGAGCAATCCCGCCTTCGAGGAAAGCTGGGGCGGCATACCTCAGGAAAACCGCTGGGGCGCAACGCCATGGGCGACGGGATCGTACGATCCCGAGTTGAATATGGTGTTTTACGGCACCGGCATGCCGATCCCGTACGCCGAGATCACCCGTGGCACCGGGGACAATGACGTCCTTTACACCAACTCGACCCTGGCCATCGATGCCGATACCGGCGAGCTGGTCTGGTACTTCCAGCACCTGCCGCGTGACAACTGGGATCTGGACTCACCGTTCGAACGCATGATTATCGATGCTGAAGTGGACGGCGAAACGCGCAAGATGATCGTCACCACGCCGGGCAAGAACGGCATTACGTTCGGGCTGGACGCGGCAACCGGCGAGTTTATCTGGGCGGAAGATACGATCTACCAGAACGTCGTTTCCGATATCGATCAGGAAACAGGCCGCGTCACCGCCAATGTCGAGATCATCCCGACCGAGTTCGGTGAAGCCGTAACTTTCTGTCCCGCCATTCCGGGTGGCCGGTTGTGGCAGGCTACGGCCTACAGCCCTGACACGGGCCTCTTCTACCTACCCGCCGGCAACACCTGCCAGACCAGTGCACCGCGCGAATTTGGTGAAGCTGCTCCGGGCACGTCCATGGGCTTTTACCAGACGTTCAGCACCAGCCTGGCACCGGATGCGACCGGGGTCGGCTCGCTGCATGCTCTTAATGCCGTGGATGGCGCCGACGGGTTCGAGGTTCAGCAGGGTCCGCGCTTCACCTCCTCGATCCTGGCCACCTCGGGCGGTCTGATCTTTGTGGGTGACGCCGATCGCTATATCAAGGCGATGAACGACGAAACCGGTGAGGTTCTCTGGCAGCAGCGCATGCAGGCACCCGTGGGCGGGACGCCGGTGACCTATGAGGTCGATGGCGTACAGTATCTCGTGATTGCCGCCGGGCAGAGCAATCAGACCCATGCGGCCCTTACACCAGGGCTGGCCACGCCACGTCTGGGCGGAAACTCGATCCACGTGTTCCGCCTGCCCGACTGACGACTGCGTGACATCTTGAGGTCCCCGGGGAAGCCAATTCCCCGGGACCCTGTTTTCGCATAGCCCGAACAGCGTTTGAGGCGAACCATGAACAGTTGCTCCACGGTGACCGCTTCCCATTTCCGCGGATGGCTCAGGGCCGCGGTGGCCTTTGCCCTCGTTGTCAGTGCCGGCCTTCCCGCCATGGCGCAGGTCAGCAACAATGTGGATCGCTCGCTGCTGGAAGCCTGGCGCCTGACGACCGGCAACACCATCCGCTTTTGCCAATATGACGCGTCACCGACACTGGAATTTGACCGCGCGCTGGCCGAGGCGGCAGCGCAGCAATTGCTGGTCAATGCCGAGTTCACCGTGCTGGGCTCGGACTACGGAATCGGCGGCGAGTATGCAGCTGAAGACCTTTTTGTCAGCCTGACCAATGATTGCGATGTCATGGTGGGTATGGGGCTGGCCGCCAACATGTATCCCGTCGAGTTTATTTCCACCCGCCCCTATGCGGGCTTCAGCTACGTGCTGGCTGTGGCCGACGCCAACATCGAGGATCTTGGCGATATCGAGGGCGGCCAAAGAGTTGGCGCGCTGGTGGGCTCATTCGGGTTCGGTGCGTTGGGCCGCTACATCGCAACCCTTCCGGCCGACCAGCGCCCGTTGGCGCTACCTTATGGCGACACCGAGTTGATGGTTACCCGCCTTCTGGACGGAACGATTGCCGGAATGGTGGTGTACGGCCCGAGCCTCGCACAGTTCCAGAGCGAACACCCTATCGAAGGCGAAATCTTTATCCGGCCCCTTGCCGACCAGATTGGCGCGAATGTGGATATCGGAGGCCTATTGCTGGCCCGGAACGGCTATTTGCGAACCCTGCTGGACGAGGCCATCGCCCTGATGATCGAGGACGGTACGGTCGCATCGCTTCTGGCCGAAACGGGACTGGACACAATCCCCGCCCAACCGGGCGGCTTCCAGTAGGGGCTCCGTGAAGAAACCGGCGTTCGTGCCGCTTGGCTATCGGTCAGCTTGAATACCTGCGGGGCGACAAATCATGTCGATCTCGCGCCAGAGGAAGGGGTGCCGCGGCCGGACAGGCACACGTGACGCGTGCCTGTCCCGATCAACCTAGAAGCCGAACTTGCCGTTCTGGTTTTTCCATTCGGACTGGGCCGGGATGGTTTCGATCGTATCCCAATGTTCGACGATCTTACCGTCAGCGACACGGAAAAGATCGTAAAAGGAGGTTGGCGCGCCCGCGAAAGTGCCTTCGCTCACACTCAGAACGAAATTGCCCTCCCCGAGTACCTTGTGGACGGTGTCGTATTTCATGGTGATGCCGGCATTTGCCATCGCTTCGAGCGCGGCGCCAAGACCGGACAGCCCATCGGCGATCTGCGGGTTGTGCTGGATGTAGTTGTCACCGTCGATATATCCGGTCAGCTTTTCCATACGACCGTTGACGAGGATGTCATCGACGAAGGCGGCAACCAGCGCCTTGTTGGCTTCGGTCTGGTCGAGGTCAGTGACCTCGGTTTCGCCATCGGTCATGGTGTGATCACTGGGATTTGGGCCGGCGGTTTCCTGAAGGTTGTCCCAGTGTTCGACAATCTGACCATTTTCGAAACGGAAGATGTCGAAGCCGATCTTTGGGCCGAAAAAATCGTACTCAGTGTGAGCGAATACGTAATTTCCGTCCTCAAAAACGCGGACAGTATTGACCCTTGCCGAGCCTTCCGGCAGCGCGGACAGCAAGGCGCCGAAGCCGGCCAGTCCGTCAGCCGCCGACAGGTTGTGCTGCGTGTACTGGTCGGGGTTGATGACCCCGACCGGTTCGGATGCACCCGTTTCGATGGCTTTGAGCAGATCGATGACCTGCTGTTCCTGAGTAGTCAATTGCGCCTCCTGGGCTGTAGCGAGTGTCACCAGAGTGACCATTGTGATCGCGGCGGCCGACAAAGCGCGGCCAGCCAATTTTAGTTTCATCATGATATGTATCCAATCTAATTACATATATATGTACTTATATCGAATACATATCACTGTAAAGAGCGGCACTGAAATGCTTTTGCTCAGTTGGCTGCTGAAATAGAATCCTTTGCCGCGATATCGGCGGCAATGTCAGCAATCGTGGTGCGCGCAAGCTCAGCCTGCAGAGCCCGCTCGGCCTCATCGATGCGGACCCGCAGGACAGCCTGGATGTTCCTGCCGACCATGCATTTGGGGTTGGGGTCCTGATGAATGGCGAATACATCGCCCTGTTCGTCAACTGCGCGATAGACGTCCAGCAGGGTGATCTTACCCGCGTCCATGGCAAGCAACGCGCCACCGCCCGTGCCCATCTGTGAACGCGCAAGCCCCGCTTTTGTAAGCTGGGAGAGCAATCGGCGTATCAGCGAGGCGTTGGTATTTACACTGCCCGCGATCAACTCCGAACTCGCCGGAATGCCGTCCTGGGTACCGAGGAAGGCAAGGATGTGGACAGCTACGGCGAAGCGCGTGTTCATGAGATCATTCCGTTATGTATCCACGATAGTAACATAGAGAGCAATCCGCAAGCGGCAGCTCACCGCCAGCACTGCTACCACTAACTTGGAGCGCGCCGAGTCGAAACCTAAGCACCCAAAGGAGACATGACAAATCCTGGAACAGGGCCGCGGCATCGGTGACTGAGCGCTGGGTGCCGAGCTCAGGTACAAATTGCCATCCCGCCGCTCCGGGCGAGCGTTGGCGTCGCGATAGTCACTCCGCGCAGGTTTGCGTGTGCCAAGAGAGACCTCTTCCAACGCCGCTGCCGGTTGGCGAGATCGGATACGCGGGAAAGTCAGTGAGTGACGCTGAAGGAAGTTATGCAATGGCGACGGACCAGCATATCAAGGCAGATCAGGAGGCCCTTTCGGCCGACACCAAGGTCCTGTCGCTCACAATGGGTGAGACCGAAGTAACGCGTACGTTCTCCGAAAACTGCGATCCAGAGGGAGCGGAATCTGTTCCCCATGAAACGCATTCAGCGCAATCGTGCAATTGAAAGACTTCGATCGTCACAGGCTGTGGCGTGAGGAGGAATTGGTTTTCGATGGCGGGTATCGCCGTGGCGACATCGCAATTACCGACCTGCGCTATCACTGGCAATGCCAGCATTTGTCACCTTTCGACTAGAGCCACACGATAGTGCTGGCCTAGGGCATTACCAGCCACAGCGTGATGGCCGGGAAGGCGACGATTAGCGCTATCCGGACGACGTCAACCGCCCAGAACCACAGCACGCCTCGGAACATGGTTCCCAGGCTGACCTCTGGAAGCACGGATCGCAGAACGAAGACGTTCATACCTACCGGCGGCGTTATCAGACTGATTTCCGTCGCCACGACCACGATGATCGCAAACCAGATCAGGATCATGTCGGGATCAGCCAATGGACCGGCGCCGAAGTCGAGTTGCATGACCAAGGGGTAGAATACCGGAACCGTCAAAAGCACCATGGAGAGGCTTTCGAGTACGGTTCCAAGGACCAGATAGGTGACCACGATGAGGCCTATGACGACCCAGGGACCAAGATTAAGGTTCTGTACCAGGTCTGAAAGCGCATCGGGAAGACCGGCAAAAGTGATGAAATTGCCGAATATCTCGGCACCGATGATGATGGCGAAAATCATCGCCGTAGCCACGGCGGCGTCAAGCAGCGCCCCCCAGAGGGCCTTTCGAGTCAGTCCGCCGACCACGGCGGCAATGACCACAGACGCCGCGGCGCCCATACCGGCGGCCTCGATCGGCGTGAAAACGCCACCATATATGCCACCCATGATGAAGACGAACAGAGCAATGGTGGCGAGTACGCCGACCAAGTCATTGCGCGACATCGGCACTGGTTCGCCGACCTCCGGGGCAAGCGAGGGATCGACGCGAACGCTGACCATCACCGCTATGAGATAGAGCGCAACACCTAGCAGACCGGGCACAATGCCGGCTATGAACAGTTTTCCGATGTCACTCTCGGTCAACAGTCCATAGATGATCAGTATGACCGACGGCGGGATGAGGATGCCGAGCGTTCCGCCGGCAGCGATCGCACCCGTCGCCAGACTGTCATGGTATCCAAAGCGGCGCATGGAAGGCATGGCGACCTTGGACATGGTGGCCGCCGTCGCAAGCGATGAGCCGCAGACCGCGGAAAATCCGCCGCAGGACAGGATCGTGGCCATCGCCAGACCGCCCCGCATGCGCCCGAAGACTCGGTCCGCGCCGCTGAACAGACCTTTGGCGATACCTGAACTCGCCAGAATATTGCCCATGAAAATAAAAAGCGGAACGACCGAGAGCGTGTAGCTCATGCCCGTTTCGAGCACGGCGTTGCCGATCATCGCGCCGGAGGCCTCCACGCCACGCATGGCCGCGAAGCCAGCGCCGCCGACAATGGCCATGGCGAAGGCGATCGGCACGCGCAGAAAGACCAGAGCGAGCAGAATGCCAATGGCTATCAACGACAGGGTCAAGGTTCTCTCCTCAAGACAGCAACTATGGCCGACGTTGTGCAACTCAGGACGCCGACCACGCCCAAGGCCCAAAGGGGAAGTTCAAGGCCGGGTGTGCGCTTGTTCGATTCCATCAAGTCTTCGGTGAGGATGACCAGGCGGAACGCAAAGTAGAGCAGCACAACCGCCATAACCGCACCTCCAATCCGAGCCAATAAGCGGCTGACCCTGGCAGGCATAATGGAAACAAGCAGATCAACCTCGACGTGACCGCCCTTGGCCGTGGTCAGCGGCAAGGCGACAAATACCAGCGCGCCCAGCAAGACCTGCGTCACTTCGAACGCGCCCATCATCGGCCTGTTCAAGAAGTAGCGCCCGACAACATCGACGCTGGTGACGAGGACGAGCCCCGCCACCAGAAGCGCTGCGGCGGCCTCAAGCAGCAGCCGCAACCGGGCAATCACGGAGTGACCCCGGTGATTTGACGGAATGCGGCAAGCGCCGCGAGGCCATCATAGTCGGTGCCGAGAGAGGTTGCCCATTCAGCTTCCAGCTCGGCGGAGCGGGCGCGGATGGCGTCCACGACCTCCTGGCCGGCCGGCGCGACCGCGACATCGGCGGCACTGGCGGCGGCTTCGCCGGCGTCGTCGGCGATGTTCCATGCCGATCCGACAAGCTTGGCGAAAGCAGCGCCGGAAACTGCACTGATGGCGGCCTGATCCTCTGGCGAGATCGCGTCCCACTTGGCTTGGTTCATCACCAGAAACCAAGTGGTGTTGTAAATGCCGCCGGGCAGCGTGGTGGAATGGGTGAGATGCTCGCCCAGGTTGAACGAAGCGATGGAATCCTGCGGAAAAGCCACGCCATCGACCACGCCGCGTGACAGGTTTTCGTAGACCTCTCCCGAAGGCATGAAGACCGGCTCTACACCGAACCCGCTTAGCAGGTCCGCCACATAGCCACCCGGAACGCGGAGCTTAAGCCCCTGGAGATCGGCTATGGTGCCAATCGAGCGCTCGGTGTTGTGCAGCATGCCGGGGCCATGCATGAACAGGCTGAGCAGGTGAGTACCTTCGTGCTCCTCGGCGGCGCCGAGTTGTTCGGTGTAAACAGTCCAGAACGCTTCCGAGTTCGCTACGGCATCGTCACCCAGAAAGCTGAACTGACCGAGGCGCGCCTTGATGAAGCGATCGTCTTCCGTGAAAGAGTGAAGGCCATAGGTAATGTCGGCGATGCCATCCCTGGCCATGTCGAAGTGGGACGGCGGGCTGCCAAGCGACTTGGCCAGAACGCGGACGGTTACGCGCCCCTCGGTAACACGACTGACTTCCTCACCCCAAGGCTCGATGGCGTCGGTCACAATTGCATGGCTCGGCGGCAGCCAGCTGGACAGTATCAACTCTTCGGCGGACGCCGCCAGACTGCCGGACAGCGTAAAGGCACAGCCCAGTAGTGTTAGCTTGAATGCGTTCATTTTTTCCTCCTTAGGCATGCGGGCTCCCCACCCGGCATAGCATATACTTAACATATTAAATAAATTGCCCTGTCAAGTGTATCCAAAGCGATTTCATATATTGGGCGCCACTTAATTCCCGGCGGCACCATGTTCCTCCTTTCATTACCCGCCGAAGCTTCCCAGGCTCGGGGGTGGCAGGTGGACGTAGCTGCGATCCATGTAGAGCAGCGCACGCCCATCGGTCCGGACACGCGCGCAGAGCACGCGTCCGATCATCACATTGTGGGTCCCCACCATATGGACGGTCTCCATCTCGCAGTCGAAATTGACAATGGCATCGCTGAGGCCGGGCATGCCCGAGGCCATGGACGTCCACTCGGCGGCGGCGTAGCGCTCATCCATGTCTTGCGCGCCGCCAGCAAACTTTCCGGCCAGATGCATATGTTCGTGCGTCAGGACATTTACGCAGAAGCGACGGTTCTGCATGAACAGGCTTGCCTGCTGCGACTTGTTGTTCATGCAGACCAGAAGCGTGGGCGGCTCGTCCGAGACGCTGCACATGGCAGTGGCGGTGAAGCCGCCCCGGCCGGCCGGGCCATCGGTGGTGATGATGTTGACCGGCGCGCAAACCCTGGCCATCGCGTCCCGAAATTCGGCCCTGGATATGGTGGAAATCATGGCCCACCTCACTCCGCCGCGTTGCGGGTTGTTTCTGCACCCAGCGGGGGCAGCCATGTCTGGCCGGTCCAGCCGTTCTGATCATAGTCGGCCATGCACTGGTCAACGAGCGCTTCCATTTCCCGGAGCCGTCCACCTCGTTCAGCACCCTTGAGCACCTGAAGCCGCACCTCTTCAGGCGCGCCGGCATAGTTCAGCTCGTAGAGGGCGTGGCGACCGCCAAATTCGGTACCGGTGGCGTCCCAAAGCAGCTTCATGATCTTGATGCGCTCAACATGGCCCATATCGTTGGACCCTCGGACATACTGGGCGAGGTAGCGATCGATCTCGGGATTGTCGAAGTCCTTGGTCGAGGACGGCAGGTAGATAAGGCCCGAGGCCACGACGCGGCGGATGATGTCGATGACGCGAGGGTAAGCCTCCGACATGAAGGTACGGTAGCTCAGCGCCGCCTCAAGGTTGGGCAGCACGGCCCCATCGGCCCACGGAATGGGATTGTAGGCCATGGCATTGGAATACGACCAGAACTGATGCCGGATAGCGATAACCTCGCCGAGCATGGCCTGATTGCCGCGGAAGGCATCGCCGCCGGTCGCCCGCAGGGCCTTGGCGAGCAGGCCTGCGAGAAAATCGAGCTTCACCGCAAGACGCGTGCAGCCCTGGAAACAATATCCATGCATAAAGCCTGACGCGGGGTGGAAGGACAGGATCTTGCCGGCGTCACGCAGCACCAGCACGTCTTCCCAGGGCACGAAGACATCGTCGAGCACGAGGATCGCGTCATTCTCGTCGAAGCGCGAGGACAGAGGATAATCGAAAGGTTGGCCGACCGTATTGGCGGTTTGTTCGTAGGACACGCGGCAGAACATTTTTACGCCCGGGGCGTTCATCGGCAAAATGAACATCACCGAGAGCGAAGGGTCTTCCGTCACCGTCGCCGAGCTCTGGGCCAGAAAATTGTAGTGCGTCAGGGCCGACGAGGTCGCGACGACCTTGGCACCGGACACATAGATGCCGGCATCGGTTTCCTTGGTGATGTGGACGAAAACGTCCTTCACCGCATCGGCTGATTTGTGCCGGTCGATGGGTGGGTTGACGATGGCATGGTTCATGAACAATGCGGCTTCCTGGGCCCGCTTGTGCCAGGCCAGAGCGTTGTCCTTGAAGGGGCCATACCAATCAGCATTGGCGCCCAAAGTGTTCATGAGTGCCGCCTTGTAGTCGGCAGTGCGCCCCATCCAGCCATAGGACATCCGAGCCCAGCTCGCGATCGCACCTTGCTGTGCGACCAGATCGTCGGCAGAGCGGGCCACGCGGAAATATTTGTGGGTATAGCCGCCCGATCCGGTGTCGGTTGGGCTGGTCAGCGTGTCCTTGGTGGCGGGATCGTGCAAGGCATCATAGAGCCGGGCCAACGAACGCGCCGAGTTGCGCATCGAAGGGTGTTCGACGACATTCTTGATCCTTTCACCGTTGATGTAAACTTCACGGCCATCGTCCAGGCTCGCCAGGTATTCGGCGCCTGTGAATGGCCTCCCCTTATCGCTACGGACGTCTTCTGCGCGCATCTTGTTTCTCCTCGTTCCTCGAAGCGTATGCGCAGGAGATGCAGGTGAGGGATGGACAAAGCAGGCAATTCGCTGGCACTTTTCGCAAATGAACCCCGGTCGCGACATTCCGAGCTACTTCGTTTACGGCGAGCCAAGTCGGCCGATCGACATCGGATTCTTCCATGTTGAGGCAGTGCGAGAGCGCAATTCAGTGCATATGGGCACGGTCGAGCCACACCAGCACGCTGATATGGCGCAGGTCACATTCTGGACTTCGGGTGAAGGTGTGTACCAGATCGACGAAAACGACTGGCACTTTTCGGCCCCGGCCGTAAGTTTCGTGGCCAGCCGGACAGTGCACGGCTTTCGCGTTGCCGACCACTCGGATGCAATTGTGCTGTCAATGGCCGACGCGCAATTGGCAGCTTTGCGAAGCGGGACAGACCTGCGCCTCGACCATTCAGTGTTCGCTACGGGGAAGGGCGGAGAATGGCCCCTACTGGAGCGCGTGATGACCCTGCTGCTCACCCAGTACCGCTTGGGCGCCCCAGCGGCTACAGCTCTCATGTCGAGCCTTTCGCTCACCGCGCTGAACTACATTGCGCGGCTGTCCGGCGAAGCTCTGTCGCCTTCGGCGCCCGCCCAGGAAAGAACCATCTACGCGTTTCGCAATCTCATGGAGGAGCAAAGCTCCAGCAGTTGGACCCTACAAGACTATGCCAGCGCCATCGGCACCAGCCCGCATCGGCTCGACCTCGCAGCAAAGAGCATTCTGGGAAAGTCGGTCAAGCAGGCGATACTCGACCGGCGCCTGCTTGAAGCCAAGCGCTTGCTACGCTTCACCATTCGCACGATCGAGGACATCGGCTATTCGCTGGGCTTTGAAGATCCATCCTATTTCTCGCGGTTCTTTCGCCGCATGACCGGCCTTTCACCCTCGGCATGGCGGGCGAAGGAAACCGGACAGGACTGACTACTGCCCGCTGAACGCGGCAAGTTCATCGAGCATATCCAGAAGCTGCTCCAGTCGTTGGCTGCCGAAATGCCCTTCAAGCTGCGCATAAATCTGCCGGCTCTCCGGTGACACGTCCTCGATGATCGCCAAGCCAGCCGGGGTAATCGTCAGCAGCGTTCTGCGGCCATCGTCGGCGTCCTTTTCCCTGGCAATGAGATTTCTTTCCTCGAGCGACCGGATGATCCGCGTCAGGCTGGGTGCCAGGATGAATGCGCGACGCACGACCTCTGTGGCGTCAACCTGCCCATACTCAGCCAGCACGCGGATTACCCGCCATTGCTGCTCAGTGATGTCATGCGCGGCCAGTATCGGCCTGAAATGGCCCATTACAGCCTCGCGTGCCCGCAGCAAGGCAATGGGTAGTGAGCGTTGCGTCTTGCGCGGCATCAGCGCGTCGGGCCGCGATGAATCGAACGATTGTGTCATGGAAAACCGCCTCGGTTACATAACCCGATAGCAGCCGCGCACTGTCATGCCAACCGCACCCGGCACCGATCGACACTTTGCTTAAACTAAAATGGGAGGGCCGGTGACCATCGCAAACCGAGTGCTGCCCCGGCCCGTGACGCATCGTCACCTAGATCGTATAGTTGCAGCGATCCCTACGATGACTGTAGTGCCCGCATGGACTTAATTCGTCAGGCTTGTCCTACGGATGAACAGCCCTTGTTTTTCTGGCTTTCATAAAGGGCGCAACGACGGTCCAAACGAGCAGCAGGGCGGAGATAAACATGACCGTTGCGCTGATCGGGCGATCGATGAAGGTCGTGAAGTCGCCGCGCGAAAGCAGCATGGCGCGGCGGAAGTGTTCTTCCATCAACGGTCCCAGGACAAAGCCAAGCAACAGGGGCGCCGCCGGGAACGCCAGCCAGCGCATAAGGCAGCCTAAGGCGCCGAAGACCACGATCATCATCACATCGAAACTCGATGAATTGATCGAATAGGTCCCGATGCAAATGAAAACGAGGATGGCCGGGAACAAGAGGTTATAGGGGACCAGCAACAGCCTCACCCAGATGCCGATCATGGGGATGTTGAGGATGAGCAGCATCAGATTGCCGATCCAGAAGCTCATGATCAGCCCCCAGAACAGTCCGGGCTGTGTCGTCATCAGTGAGGGACCAGGCGCAATGCCGTTGATGGTCAGTGCGCCAAGCATCAGCGCCATAGTCGCACTGCCGGGGATGCCCAGAGCCAAAGTAGGAATGAAGGCGGTCTGATCGGCTGCGTTGTTGGCCGCTTCGGGCGCCACAACGCCCTCGATCGCGCCATGTCCGAACCGCTGGGGTTCCTTGGCGACACGCTTTTCAAGTGCATAGGACATAAAGGAAGCGATGGAAGGTCCGGTACCGGGCAATGTACCAAAGAACGATCCCAAGCCGGTGCCACGAAGTATTGGCAGCCAAGAACGCCTGAGGTCGTCCGAGGTCGGCTTCATAGCCCTGAACGTAACCGACGACCTATCGATGGGTTTGCGTTCACTCGACCCGACGCTGGAGACGACTTCGGCAACACCAAACAGACCCATGGCAAGACCGACAAGGCTGATCCCGTTGGCCAATTCCAGGAATCCAAAGCTGAAGCGGGTTTGGCCAGAATAGATGTCCATGCCGAAGGTCCCCAGGACGATGCCCAGCACGACCATCCCCAGCCCCTTGGCGGCGGAGCCGTCCGAAATTGCAGATGCGGCCACCAGACCCAGCACCATCAACGCAAAATAGTCCGCCGACCCGAACTGCAGCGCGTAGCGGGCGATGACGGGCGCAAAGCCCATGAGGATGACGATGGCGATCGAAGCGCCGATAAAAGAGGCGACCGTTGTCATCAGAAGCGCAACGCCACCTCTGCCCTGCTGAGCCATCGGGTAACCGTCAAGGCAGGCCACAGCGCTTGAGGTGGTGCCGGGAATGTTGAGCAGGATCGCGGCCGTTGACCCACCATAGGCGGTGCCGTACCAGATCCCGCCAAGCATGATGAGCGCGGTGGTGGGATCGAAGTGGTAGGTCAGAGGCAACAGCATGGAAATGGCGGTTAGCGGCCCGATGCCGGGCAGGACGCCAACCAGCATGCCGACGAACACACCGACAAAACAATAGAGCAGATTGACCGGGGTAACTGCGGTCTCAAGTCCGATGGCAACGTTACCCAGAAGTTCGATCATAGCGTCCACCGGAACATGATGAAGGGCAGATTGAGCCCGACAACGAATATGAGATAGCTCATGACGCTCATCACCGCCGACACGATAATGGCGTTGACGATGCTGAAGTGGCGATCGCCGAGTGAGGAGATCAGGACGAGGATCGTGATTGCCGGCGCCAGCCCGAAACGAGGGATGGCAAGCGCAAAGCAGATGATCGATATCAGAACGAACACCAGGGGTCTGAGCGGAACCTTGCCCCAGCCCGCCGCGTCATTGCGCAGGAAAGCAGGAATGATGACCAAAATGCCCAGCAGGGCCATAATCACTCCCGCACCGAACGGGAACATGCCCGGCCCCATACGTTGAGCGGTACCCAAAGCATAGTGGGTCGCCGCATAGAGCGCGACCGCGCTGCCGGCCACAAGCAGGAGCACCCCGCCAAGAAAGTCGCGTTTGTCCTGAATCATCGTTGGCTCCCGGTTTGATGCATCAGAGTGAGAGCCGTTGCCTGACCGCCTGGGCCGTAGCGAGGGGGGACGCGCAGATCGTAGCGCCTGCCGCTGCAAGGCGTTCGATCTTAGACGCCGCCGTTTCGGAGGCATTGCGGGCCAGCGCCCCGGCATGACCCAGCGTGCGCCCCTCGGGGGCGCTACGACCCACAATCATCGTGAAGATCGGCTTGGAGATTTCCGCCATGGCATCGGCCAACTCAGCCTCCTTGCCACCGCCGATCTCGCCCACCACAACGATCGCATCGGTCTCCGGGTCGGCGTCGAACAATCTGGCGTATTCGACCGGCCGGCGGCCGACAATGGAATCCCCGCCGATCGAGATTGCGGTGCTCTGGCCCACGCCATTGGCGGTGAGCGCACGCAGCATGGCGATCGAAAGCGTGCCGCTCCGCGAAATGACGCCCACACGACCCGGCACCCCAAAAGCCGGCGGCAGACCGCACAGCATGCCCTGCCCCGGGCTCAACACCCCGAGTGAGTTCGGGCCGATCACCCAGGTGCCTTTGGCCCGGGCATGAGCAAGAGCAGGCATGATATCGTGGACCGGCGCATGTTCTGCCGTTGCAGCGGCCAGCTTGATGCCGCCCTCGGCCGCTTCGATAATGGCATCGGCTACACCGAAAGCCGGAGTGTAGATGACCGACGTATCGGCTCCTGTCTGACTGACCGCTTGGGCCACAGTGTCAAAAACCGGTAGATCCAGATAGGTGGTGCCGCCAGATCCCGCAGCAACACCGGCCACAATATCGGTACCAGCCTCACGCATCTGCCCGATCATGCTCCGGGCATAGGCAGAATGAACGTTCTGGATGATCACGAGGTTGTGGCGGTTGAGAAGTATGCTCATCAGCCGGCCCTCTGCATGGTGCCCGCATCGCGATCGGCGGCCATGCGATCGACGACCTGCTCGGGGAACTCGAATGCAGGATAACCCGCTGCGGTTATTGCCTCGCGAGCGGCTATTGCGCTCATCGTCTTTTCGGCGACAAAACTTGCACTCAGGCCGAAATAGAACGGCCTGGGCGGCGGAGCGGCCTTGAGGCGCTCCAGCAGGCCCATGACGCGCGGCGCGAGGTCTCTTGTCGAAAGCGCCTGGTAGAACATGATCGCCTTGATTTCGTCGGACTCGGCCAGTTTCCAGGCCATTTCCAGGCGGGCTTCTGCGGTTTCTCCGCGCGCGCCGCTGGCGTTGTCGAAAAAAGTAGCGGCTTTGAAGCCGGAATCGGCGAGAAGGTCGGCGACCATCATACCCAGCCCTGCTCCCGCTGTGATGAGGACGACATCACCGGGAGACTGGACAAGAACGTAGCCGGCATCGCGCGCCCGGCATTCATCTGGAGACAATTTAAAATCGGCAAGACGCCGAGAGAGGTCGAACGACCTGTCGCGGTGCCGATACCGGGCGCTGTCATCAAGAGTTGCTTTGCAATCTAGGGCCATCAACCGCCCTTCGCCCGTCACCACCAGGGGGTTAATTTCAATCATGGTCATGTCTTCATGGCGGAACATGCGCACCAGATCGGCCGCCAGTCGCGCCAGCCTGGCCCCGGCGGCAGTTGGCGCGCCAGCAGAAATGAAGAAGTCGACAAGCTCGTGGGCATAGACGCTGGAGTCGGCTGGCAAGGGCAGCGAATGGACGTTGCCGTTGTCTTCGATATCGATGCCGCCCCGGTTCGAAAACATCAGCGCCGGGCTACCGGTAAGATCGTCCAGCACGACCGAGATGTAGAGTTCGGTTTTAAATGCGCTCGCCTGCTCGATCATCATGACCTGCGGCAAGCCACGCTCTGCAAGGGCATTGCCTATGATGGCCACAGTTGCCTCGGGATCGTTTCCGGCCCGGCGCACAAGGCCGGCTTTCCCGCGCCCGCCGAACAACGTCTGGGCTTTGATGATCCCGGTTGCGGGGATTTCACCGGGGACATCTACCTCCCGTTCGAACAGACGCGCATGCGGCACCGGAAAACCGTAGGCGCGCAGCAGCGATTTCGCATCCCATTCACACAAATCCATCTGCTCTAACTCCCCAGTACAAGCATGGAGGAGGAAAGCGCTTCCACTCGCTCCCAATCGATGGCGCTGGCCAGATGCAGGGTCGGCGGTGTCACGTAGCGTCCATTATCGACAGCGAGATCAAAGCGCAGCAGGCTCTCGGTGAGCGCCTCGTGAAATGAGGCTTCGATGCCCCAGACTGCCGTGCTTTCGGTCATCGACGCCAAGCGCAACTGGGTCAATGCGCCAATGTCTGTTTCGCCGAACAGGCCGATGACGGCATGGCCGCCACGTTGTGCAACGGCCTCGACCATTGCGCGCGCGGAGCGGCTGCCGCAGCGGCCCGGCTTGGCTGCGATATCGATTTGACCAAGGTCTGAAAACTGCTCGGCAGCAAGTGGCGAGTTGCAATAGCGGTCTACCACCACGGGCACGACCGAGCGCGGCATCTGGTCGAGGCTGGTCGCCAACGGCACCAACTTGCGTGGATCCTCAATGAATTTCAGCCCATAGCCGTAGGCCAACTCCATCAGCGCTGCGGACTCCGCCCCGCCGTATGCACCGTTGGCGTCACCGCAAACTGAGAAATCAAAGCCGACTGCTGATCTTACGGCATCTAGAATGGCCGTATCGACTTCGATGCCCTGTCCGAGCTTGATCTTGACCGCTCCAAAGCCGCGCATAGCAGCGGCTTCGGCCGCCTTGGCCATTTCGCGAGGGCTTCCTCGCGTTATGACCGACGTAGCTGGCCCCAAATCTCCCGACCCCAAGCCCCTTTCATCGTCGTGATCAAGGTCGGCTACCAAGGTATCGATGAGAGCGCTCAGCGCGCCAACATCACGTATCTTCTCAATATCTTCCGGCACAAAGCCGGCTGACGACACGAGTGGCCATCCAATATCGGCGAACAGGGTAAGCAGGGCAGCCTGGCTCATGCCGTTCCATGCCGGTCGGCAGGCGGCTTCGGCGGCCCCTTGCCTCCCCTCGCGATCCCAAACCCTGGCTACCAGATAGTCCGCATGGGCTTCAACCCCACCGGTGGTCCATTCGATCGGCTCCCTGTAATGCAGAGAAACGGCCCGAATTTCGGCCCTGACGATGGGGTTCGGCTTTAGCATTTCGGGCTCGTGGCCTTCCGGACGGGTGAAGGGAAAAGGACAGGGCACGGCGCCCTGTCCCCAATGCATTTCAGCAGACAGCGCTCAGTTAGCTGTTTCGCGCGTGGAATCGATCACCTCTTGCCAACGCGGGATGTTGGTTTCGATGCGTTCGAGGATTTCCTCGCCAGTCGCAAAGACCGGCGAAACACCCATCTGCAGCAACGTCTGCTGGTAATCCTCCCGGGCGACGACGGCCTCGATCGCGGCTGCGAGACGATCGACCACGTCGTCGGGCGTGTCTTTGTTGACGACGACCACGGACGGGGTCTCGACCATGGCCGTGTCGATCCCCAGTTCGACGACCGTCGGCACATCGGGAAGCACTGCGTCGCGTTCTTCGCTCATGAACGCCAGGAAGCGCAGCTCATCCTCAAAGCCCAGATAGTTCGAACTCGACAGGACAGCGACATCAATGTGGCCACCCATCAGGTCTGCGACCGATGCAGAACTGCCCTGAAACGGTATGTCGACGGCTTCGACGCCGGCGGCCTGGAACAGGCTCACACCATTGACATGGTGGAAGCCGCCCTGGCCGGTATGACCCCAGGAAAACTCTCCCGGCGCCGCACGCATGGCTTCGAGGAGATCTTCGAGCGTTTGGTATGGACTGTCGGTAGAGACCGCGATGGCCGAGCTGAGCTGCGCCATCTGGGCAACGTAGCGGACATCCTCGAGCGGATCGATGGACTGCTCATCAAATAGCGAAGTCAGAATGAAGGTGCCGAGCGACTGATGCGCGAGCTTGTAGCCATCGGCAGGACTGGTGACGATTTCCTGAGCGGCCACGTAACCGCCAGCCCCGGTACGGTTGATTGGAGCCACTGGCTGGCCGAGTTCATCCTCAAGGCGGGCGGCGAGTTCCCGTGCCACCTGATCATTGGCGCCGCCGGCCGAAAACGGAATCAGCAGCTCGAGCGGACGGCTCGGATAGTCCTGGCTCATGGCGGGTGCGACAACCGCTATGGCGGCAGCCGCCACAAAGGTGCGAACCCAGGTCTTGCCTGCAAAAGTCATATCATCCTCCCTGACGAATGTGCAGATTATAGGTCATTACGTTACCAATTAAGATAACAATGTCAACTAATTTCTCTCTTTGGCCAGGGCCTGCTGCATGCCGGATTTCCAGTCGCCTTCGTCGAGATTGTCCTCAATGGCGTAGATTTCATGCGCCAGCGCGCCGTAGCGGCTGTCTTCAAAGCCCGCCACCATGGCTCTTTTGGCCAATCGCAGTGTGGATGGGGGGGCTTGCAGCATCTCGGTGACCAAGGCATCGACGGTTTGACCGAGTTCGGGCGCCGGAACTGTCTGATTGACAAGGCCCCAGCGCTCGGCACGCGCAGCATCAATGGTTTGACCCGTGAACATCATCTGCTTGGCACGGCGCAGACCGATGGCGCGGGACAATCTTTGCGTCGCGCCCACCGTACCCCACCGGGCTTCCGGTGTGCGGAAGCTGGCGCGGTCCGAGGCGATGATGAAGTCGCTCGCCAATGCGATTTCGCAGCCCGAGCCGACGCAAGCGCCGTCGACGACGCAGATGACGGGCATGGGCAGAGCCTCGATGGCGGCGTAGGCGCGGAATCCCCGCAGGCGCCGGGCACGCACCTGATCCTCGTCGAGCGCCGCCCGTTCCTTGACGTCTGCGCCGGCACAAAAAACGCTCCCCTCTGCTTCGATGACGACCAGAGAAATATCGTGATCCTCGGCAAGCGCCGCGCAGGCCGCATACAGGTCGCGTGCCAATTGGTTGTTGAGGGCGTTGCGCGCATCGGGGCGATTGAGCCGCAAGCGGGCGTAGTTCTTGTCACCCTGCGCGACTTTGGAAAGCGCGATCAGATCGAGGTTCCTCATATGACGCCTTCCTGTTTGAGGCCTGAAATGCGGGCCGTGTCGTAGCCCAAAAGATTGGCGAGCACGGCATTGGTGTGCTCACCCAGAAGCGGAGGACGCGCAAAACCCGGTTGATCGAAGCCGTCGAATTTGAACGGGAGAGGCAGTCCCTTGAAGGCCCCGGCCACGGGGTGATCGAATTCCCGCACCATCTGGCGAGCTTGCGTGTGGGCGTCGGACAGCACCTCATCGATGTCGCGCACCGGGCCGGAGGGCACGCCATGCGCATCGAGCTTTGCTATCACCGTATCGCGCGACCATCGGGCGATGGCGCGGGCCAATTCGGGCATAATTTCGTCGCGGTGACTGACGCGTGAACTGTTGTCGGCAAAGCGGGGGTCCGCGCCCCACCCCTCGATTTCGAGGGCGCGACACAGCGGCATCCAGTGCTGATCGGCGCCGGTTATATGGACGTGGCCCCCATCGGCACATGCAAAAGTGGCCGAAGGTACACGACCGGGATGTTCGGTTCCCAGCCGCTCGGGCACTTCGCCGAGCGCGAAATATCGCGCTGCGGCCAGCGTCAGGAGCGAAACCTGGCCGTCCAGCATGCTCATGTCGACAAAGGCACCGCGCCCCGTTTGCTGGCGCCCAATCAGCGCGCTCAATGCCGCTATGGCGATCCAAAGCCCGGACGTGAGATCGGCCACCGGCAGCCCCGCCTTTACCGGACCACGGCCAGCTTCGCCGGTGAGGCCCATCAGCCCACTCATCGCCTGGAAAACCGTATCGTAGCCCTTACGGCTCGACAGCGGACCGTATTGGCCAAAGCCCGTGCAAGAGAGGTACACCAACGCAGGATTAATGGGCTCGAGCGCTTGATAGTCTAGGCCATAGCGCTTGAGGGCGCCCGTCGGAAAATTCTCGATTACCACATCCGCATGCCGGGCGAGATCGCGAACGAGCACCTGTCCTTCGGCGCTCTTGAAGTTGACGGTCACCGATTCCTTGGAACGGTTGCAGGCGTAGAAATAGGCGCTGCGTTCGCCCTGACGATCTGAATCCCCGTCGGCGAATGGCTCGTAGGAGCGGGTTTCATCGCCCCCCCTGGGGTGTTCGAGTTTTATGACCCTTGCACCCAACTCAGCCATGATCATCCCTGCAAAGGGACAGGCGAGAACTCGGCCGAGTTCGAGAACGGTTATGCCTTCGAGCGGTCTCATGCAGACTGCACACGATAGCTGCGCATGCGGGCATTTTCCTTTTGCCCGAGTGCGATGCCTTCCAACAAAGGGATATCGGCGACGGCATAGAGCAGCTTTTTGGAGGCCGAAACAGCATTGGGAGCAACGGCCGAGATTTCTCGAGCCAATTCAATGGCACGCGACAGTGCCGTGCCAGCTGAGACGCATTCTGACGCCAGGCCCAGCGTGAGGGCCTCTGCGGCGTCCACCCTGCGACCCGTTGCGATTAGCCCGAAGGCGGCCTTGCGCCCCACATGCTTGACGAGCGAGGCCATGACGATGGCCGCGACTATCCCGTGCCTGACTTCGGGGTAGGCAAAGACCGCATTTTCATCGGCAATGACGTAGTCGCAAGCCAGGGCCAAGCCGGCGCCACCGCCCATGGCAAAACCGCCGACTGCACCGATAACTGGCGTGCTCATTTGCGGGATAACCGCGTGCAGCCGAGCCGTAAGTCTTGCGCGCTCTTCGACGCGATCGGTATTGTCGGGTGTTAGAGTTTTGAATTCGGACGTGTCAGCGCCGGCGCAAAAGGCACGCCCCTCTCCGGCGAGGACAACGACACGCACGCCCTTGTCATCATCTGCCGTTTCGAGAGCGGCCACCAACTCGCGCGTCAATTCAAAATTGAGCGCGTTGAGCTTTTCGGCCCTACTCATGGTCAGAACGCGAACAGATCCATCATCGCGCGTGGTAAGCACCTCACTCATCTATGCGAACTCTCTCCTAAAGGGGATTGACTGGGTGAAATCAGACAGCCGTTTGATTGCTGCCTCCATCTCCTCCACCAGCCGGGTCATCACGTCCGCGGCCGGCGGAATGTCCGCGATCAGACCCGCCGACTGTCCGGCCTCGATCTTACCCATCGCGACATCTCCATGCAGAGCGGCCTGCCTGAGCGTGGCACTGGACAGCAACCGTTTCCAGCCGTCGGGATCGATCGTGGGAAGCCCTGCGGCTTCGGCAGCGAGGACCGAAGCGGTAAAATCATTGCTCACGCAACGCACCGGCAGATTGCCGCGGCCGGCCAACACCGTATCGACGATATCGGCTTTGGCTACCGCATGCTTGTAATTGTCGTGAACGCCGGCTTCGCGCGTCATCAGGAACCGCGTACCCAATTGCACCGCATCGGCACCCAGCGCCAGCAACGCGGCAATACCATAGCCATCGGCCACGCCGCCACCGGCGATCACTGGGCAATCGACCATTCCGAGAATCCGGCGTACGGCGACCAGCGTGCTTACTCCATTGTCGGGCGGGTGCCCGCCAGCCTCCGTACCCACGACGATTACTCCATCGACGCCTTGCGCAGCCGCTTTTTCGGCGTGCTTTGCAAGGGCGGTGACGTGGAGCCACAAACTGCCCAGGTCTTGGAAGCGCTTGAGATGGTCGCCGGGCGCGCCTTGGGAGGCAATAACGACAGCGGGTTCGGCTTCAGCGACAATGTCTAGGATTTCTTCGACGCCCTTGCGATAGAGCGGCACATTTACCCCCCAGGGGCGATCAGTAGCGTCTCGCAACTGGGCGAGGGCCGCGCGCAGATCGTCCGGACGCATCGGGCCGGCGGCAAGGATGCCAAGGCCGCCAGCGTTCGACACAGCGGCCGGCAGCGCGACATTGGACGACGCCCAGCTCATTCCTGCCTGGATTATAGGATGCTGAATCCCCAAGCGTTGCGAAAGCGGGGTCGAAAACGCCATTACATCGGCTCCGTCTCGAAAAGGCTCGACGGCTCAGGCGTTTGCAGGTCACCTTCAGAGGCATGACCCTTAAGATCGGCCAGCAATTCGAGCGATCCGCGTGTCGCCTTTTCCATCAACGCCATAAGCTGAATGCGCTCAGCCTCATCGAGGTAGGCGAGCATGCGACGGTTGCGATCGTGGCTGGTTTCAAGTACCGCCCGGACCACCGCCTTGCCCTCTTCAGTGAGCCTGAGCAGCGTGCTGCGCTTGTCGCGCGGGTTGTCCTGCCGGGCAATCAGTGCGCGCTCTTCGAGCGCCGCCGTCGTCCGGCTCATCTGGCTCTTTTGCACGCCGGCGCGCTGCGCGAGAACCTGGAGCGGCGCCGCTCCTAGGTAGTCCAGCACCGCGAGAGCCCGCCAGTCATGCATGTTGAGCTCGAATTGGGGCTTGATGTCGAGCAGGGCAATGCGTGTGGAAACCCCTGCCAGCCGCTGCAGATTGTAAGAAAAGAGGTCGCGGATATCTCCACCCTCACCACCAATCCCGTCTTTTTTTGCGCCTGCCATGTGAGCTGTTCTCCGTTGCGACGTTCAGGTTTTGGTGGTTTCACAGACCTGTGCCAATGTCTATCGGATACGTGCTTCTTCGTTCAAACCTGTTGCAGTTATGAATGATATGGTTGACATTATCTACTACTTTTTTCAATGTCGGCCCAGATTTCGAATCCGGCAGTGGAGAAAAAAGCGGCGATGGAGCGGGATGTCATACTCAATGAGTGCTTTGCGCGCGACGGCCTGCAAAACGAACCCGAATTCATAGCGACTGCTACCAAGATCGCCTTGATCGACAGCTTCTCGGCATTAGGCTTCAGGCGTATAGAAGCCACGTCCTATGCCAATCCCGATCGCGTGCCGCAATTTGCCGATGCGAGTGAAGTTCTCGCCGGTATGCAGCGCGGCACAGCGGTGCTCTACAAGGCCAGCTGCGGCAATGTTCGCGCCGTGGAGCGCGCCAATGCCGACTTCGATACGGGAACAGGGCCGAACGAAATCAGCTTGCTCGCCTCGGCCAGCGAAAGTCACTCCAAGAAAAACCTTAATGCCACCAGAGCCGAGCAATGGGAGCGGATTGCGTTGATGGTCGAGATGTCCGCCGGACGCTACAACCTCGTCGGCTCACTATCGGTGGCGTTTGCCTGCCCGTTCGAGGGTCTCATCTCACCGGAAATCGTCGCACAAGATTGCGCCCGATTTGCCGATATGGGCGTAAAAACCATAAGTCTTGGCGACACGATCGGTGCGGCGACACCGGACCAGATCGAAGCCACGTTCGCTGGCCTGATAGCGGCGCATCCAGAGTTGACATTTGTCGCCCATTTCCACGACACGCGCGGGCTGGGCCTCGCCAACTGCCTCGCAGCCTACCGGGCAGGGTGCAGATATTTCGATTCCGCGTTTGGCGGTGCAGGCGGACACCCGGCCAAGATCAAGTACGGCAGTGGCTATACCGGCAATGTCGCGACTGAGGATCTGGTCAATATGTTCGAAGCAATGGGCATCAGGACCGGCGTCCACGTTGGCAAGCTTATCGAGACGGCGCGCATGTGCGAGGCGGCAATCGGCCGCGAACTTTACGGCAAGGTGACGCGCACCGGCCTGTCACCCTTTTTGGAGGCAGTCCAATGAGTGCTTTGCCCCAACCCGCAACGCTCGCCAACCTGATCCAGCAGGCGGCCAAGCGCTACGGCGACACCGAGGCCATCATCGCCGCCGATGGGCGCATGAGCTACGCGCAGATCGATCGTGACAGCAACATAGTAGCACGCGCCCTTGCCGCGGCCGGCATTGCAAAGGACGACCATGTCGGCATTTGCGCCGGCAACACTGGCCAATGGGCGACACTGTTCTATGGTATCGCCAAGGCTGGGGCGGTGTGCGTGCCAATCAACACACGGCTCAAACCTGCGGAAATCCGCTACCAGCTCGACCAGGCCAAGGTCAAACTGCTGTTTCTCGCAGATCGATTGCTTTCGATCGATTTTATCGGGCTGTTTGAGGACGTCGCACGAGGGATGACTGGCGGCTATCCGCAACCCGACCTGCCGAATTTGCTCGAAGTGATCCTGCTGGGCGAAGGCAGGCATCCCCATTGCCGCGCTATAGCTGAATTTCTCGCTTGCGGTGCCGACGAAAATTCGATGCCGGTCCCGCCCGGCGAGGACGATATTGCGCTTATCCAATATACGTCCGGCACAACGAGCCTGCCAAAGGGCGCCATGCTGACCCACCAGGCAATGGTGCGAAACGCTGCGGCAGTCGCGGGCCGCATGGGCCTGGCGCGGGACGATCGCTATCTCAGCGCCCGCCCGTTCTTCCACGTTGCCGGGACGACGCTTTCCATCGCCGCCTCCGCCGCAGTCGGCGCCACGCTGGTCACCATGCTGCGATTTACCGCCGAGGATGCCGTTGCCTTGATGGAAACCGAAGCCTGCACGCATTTTTCCGGCAATGATACAATGTTCCTGATGCTGCTCGAACGGGATGGCGCCCGGCAGAAAAGCCGCCTGCGCGGTGGGTGGGCGGCCGCCTCTCCTCCGGTGATCGAGCGCGCCGTATCAGAACTCGGTGCCCGCGACCTTGTGGTTGCCTATGGGCTGTCGGAAGCCTCTCCAAATGTCGCGATGTCCGATCGCAACGATGCGATCACCGACCGCATTGCGGGTTGGATGCACCCCCATGCAGGGCTCGAGGTGCGGATCGGCGATCCCCGGACGGGCCGAAATTTGCCAGTCGGGCAGCGCGGGGAGATCCAGGTGCGCGGCTGGACAGTGATGCGAGGCTATTTTGACAAGCCCGAGGAAACTGCCACGGCGCTCGGCGAGGACGGTTTCCTACGCACCGGCGACCTGGGCGTGATGGCGGAGGACGGCCGGATACGCTTTCTGGGTCGGCTCAAGGAGATCATCCGTGTTGGCGGCGAAAACGTTTCGCCGGGCGAGATTGAGGACGTTCTTCTCACCCATCCGGCGATTGCTCAGGCTCAGGTTGTCGGGATGCCCGACCCGCGCCTGATCGAGGTTCCGGTTGCTTACGTGGTGCCAAAGAGCGGCAATGCGCTTCGGGCCGATCAATTGCTGGCATGGGCCAGAACGCAGATGGCGGGCTACAAGGTGCCGCGCCATATCGCGATCATCGACAGCTTCGAACCGTTAGGTCTTACAGCCAGCGGCAAGGTTCAGAAAGCGCGGCTCAAGGACGATGCAGCTGAAAGGTTCGGCCCAACGGATAACTGGCGGGCTGGATCGCGCCAAGCGTAGCATTTTTGCCCGTGATCCTTGGCAGACGGAATGGCTATTTCGGCAACCGGTAGCGACCGAATGCCCGCAAGAGGCACCAACGCCGCAGAGGGCGAAATCTCCGGGCAATTTGAAGGTCATATTTCCCGAGGGCGGCGCCGAACCGCGCCATCGAGATTTTTCTCGGCGCGCGACTGTCCAGGTCCGCAACCGATTCCGGCACCTGACGGACATCTTGACAGCGATCGCCCCGTCTTTGCAGGAAGCGGCTTCCGCGACAAAAGCAGTCAGAGAGGCGATGGAGCGGGTGAAGGGAATCGAACCCTCGTCGTAAGCTTGGGAAGCTTCTGCTCTACCATTGAGCTACACCCGCACGGTCCGCGCTGGACGAGTGCCTGTTTGCTGCAAATCGGGGCAACCGTCAAGTCGAGCGCAATGCTCGGCCCGCCGGTCAGACAAGGTTTCGCGAAAAGTTTATCTCGGCGTGGTTTCAGTTCTTTTCCCGCCTATCGCTGCGGCCCGACGGCCAACACGATGATGTCGTTGCGACAATTGCGGCAAAAAATCGGCGCAGCGCTGTTGATATCGCGATCCCGCGCGTCTATTGTCTTAAGTCAACATTCTATCTCTGCACGATGACCGGCCAGCTTCGATGTCGATTCTGGCACGGTGTCTTTTTGTGTTCAACAACTATAGAACGAATACACTAGGATATTTACAGTCTTCGCTTGCAAATTTCCAACAAGGAGACACATGGCAGTCAAGTTATCAGTACGAAACGTCTTCAAGGTCTTCGGGGAAGAAACCGGCACCGCTCTCGAACTGCTCGATCAGGGCAAATCCAAGGAAGACATTCTCGAGCAGACGGGCGCCACGGTGGGCGTGCAGGATGCGAGCTTCGATGTGGACGAAGGCGAAATCTTCGTCGTCATGGGACTCTCGGGCTCCGGCAAATCGACCCTGGTGCGCATGCTCAACGGATTGATCCCGCCCACATCTGGCTCGATCATGATCGATGGCGAAGACGTGGCCAACTGCTCGCAAGATCAGCTTCGCCGCATAAGGCGCGAAAAGATCACCATGGTGTTCCAGCACTTCGCGCTGTTTCCCCACTGGTCGGTGGCCGAAAACGCGGCCTATGGCCTGAAAATCAAGGGCGTCAAACCCGCCGAGCGCCGCGAAAGGGCGCTCAAGTCTCTCGATCAGGTCGGCCTTACCGCATGGGCTGACAGCCTGCCGTCGGAACTTTCGGGCGGCATGCAGCAACGCGTCGGCTTGGCCCGCGGCCTGGCGACGGGCCCCGAGGTTCTGCTGATGGACGAGCCATTCGGCGCGCTCGATCCGCTGATCCGGCGCGAGATGCAGGATGAATTGATGGTCCTGCAAAAGACGCTAAAGAAAACCATCGTTTTCATCACCCACGATCTCAACGAGGCACTGCTGCTGGGCGACAAGATCGCCATCATGAAAGACGGAATGTTCGTTCAGGTGGGAACCGCGCAGGAGATCGTTTCCAATCCGGCCGACGACTACGTCGCGGCCTTTGTTGCAGACATCGACCGCGGGCGCGTGTTTACCGCCGAGGACGTTTCCAACGACCCTGCATCGGTCAGGCTGGGAACGGACAATGCCGTGGATGCCATGCGGACCATGGAAGACCTGAACCGCAACGCCCTCTACGTGGTCGACGACAAGAACAAGGTGGCGGGCATCGTTACCTATCAGGATCTTGCCGCCGCCACGCTCGACGACGGCGCGCCCAATCCGGTGCTCGAGGACGTCATGCTGACCGAGTACCCCACCGCCGATGCCGACCAGCAGCTCAACGAACTGTACGGGTCGGCCAGTGCAGGGCTGCCGATCGCCGTGACCGACGACAAGGACCGCCTTGTGGGTGTTGTCGAACCCGAGGACGTTTTCGCGCAGCTTTCGGGTGACCCGGAAGAGGCAGCGCCCGATGCGCCCGTGCCGGCTTCCGAAACCAAAACAGAAAAGGAGCGCACGCATGTTTAGTCCCGGCGATCTCCTCATCATACCGTTCGACGACTGGATCAACGATTTCGTTCGCGGGTGGCTGGTGCCCAATTTCCGGCCCGCCTTTCGCGCCGCGCAAGTGCCAATTACCGTGGTCCTCAGGGCTCTCGACGATTTCTTCAATTTCGTGCCGATGCTGCTGACCACCGGCGTCTTTGCGCTGGCTGCGTGGAAATGGGCCGGGCGCGGCATGGCGATCTTCACGCTGATCGGCTTTGCCTTCATCGACATGATCGGGCTCTGGCCCGAAACCATGACGACGCTGGCCATGATCATCACGTCGGTGCTGTTCTGCGCCGTGATCGGTATTCCCGTCGGCATTGTGGCGGCGCGCAGCAACATGACGTGGAAGATCGTACGTCCGATCCTCGACATCATGCAGACCATCCCGTCCTTTGTGTATCTGGTGCCCATCGTCATGCTGTTTGGCGTGGGCATGGCGCCGGGCATCATCGCGACAATCATCTTCGCGCTCCCGCCGATTATCCGGCTGACCAATCTGGGCATCCGCAACGTGCGGGGCGATCTGATCGAGGCGGCACAGGCGTTTGGTTCGACCGGATGGCAGATGCTGGTCGATCTTCAGATCCCGCTGGCCCTGCGCACCATCATGGCCGGCCTCAACCAGACCCTGATGCTGGCGCTTTCGATGGTGGTCATCGCCGCGCTGATCGGCGCGGGCGGCCTGGGCCTCGTCGTCAACACCGGCCTGGGGCGGCTCGACGTTGGCGGCGCAACCGCCGGCGGTGTCGGGATCGTCATCCTCGCCATCGTTCTCGACCGCATCACGCAGGGGCTGGGCGAAAAGAACGCCGAAAACACCGTGTCCCTGCGTCAGGTGCTTTCCAATCTCATTCGGTTCAGGGGCACGCAGCCCCTGAACGAACCCAAGAAGGCGGCCTAACCCGCCCACTCCATGACGCGGCGGCACGATCTGCTGCCGCTTCTATCGCCTGGGCTCGATTGGCACAGGCTTTCCGCATGGCGGGCCCTCCCGTCCATCTGAAGACCAAAAGAAAGAGGAGACAAAAACATCATGTTCAGTCTCAAAAATACTCTCGTAGCGCTGTCCGCCGTCGCCCTTATGGGCACTGCGCCGGTAACCGCAACCGCTCAGGACATGCCGGGCGAAGGCGTTACCGTCAACATGGCGCAGGCTACATGGGACACCGGTTGGTTCCACGCCGAAATCTACCGCCAGTTGCTCGAAGAACTCGGCTACGACGTTCCCCAGATCACGACGCTCGACAACCCGCCGTTCTATCAGTCGGTGGCACAGGGCGACATGGACCTGTGGGTCAATGGCTGGTTCCCCCTGCACAACACCTACGAAGATACCTACAGCCAGGGCGCTGAACTGGTCGGCGCCGTGGCCGAAGGCGGGGCGTTGGAAGGCTATCTGGTCAACTCGTCGGCCATCGAAGAGTTCGGCATCACATCGCTTGAAGATTTCAAGCGTGATGAAGTTAAGGCCGCTTTCGACCGCAATGGCGACGGGCTTGCCGATCTGGTTGCCTGCCCTCCGGGCTGGGGCTGCGAGATCAACATCGAGCACCATCTCGATGCCTATGACCTGCGCGACCACATCAATCCCATCAAGGCGGGCTATGCCGCTTCGATGGCCGATGCGGTCGCAGCCTATGATTCGGGCGAGAACATCCTGTTTTACACATGGACTCCGAACTGGACGGTCAACGAACTCGTCCCGGGCGAAGACGTGATGTGGATCGAGGTTCCCGAAGTCGATCTTCCCGACATGGGCCTTGCCGATGCCGCTACTATCGACGGCGTCGATGGCTGCGTGAACGATCCGTGCATGCTGGGCTTCCCGGCCAACGACATCGTTCCGGTCGTCAATTCGGCATTCCTGGGTGAAAACCCGGCGGTTGGCGCACTGCTCGAAGCTGTGGAAATTCCGCTCGGCGACATTTTTGCCCAGAACGCAGCGATGAACGGAGGCGACGACGATATCGAAGCCCAGGCTGCTCAGTGGATCGAAGACAACCGCGACGCTGTCGACGGCTGGCTCGAAGGCGCACGCGCCGCTTCGTAAGCGACGCTTCAACGCTAAGAGAAAGGCCGGGGTTCGCCCTGGCCTTTTTTATGGATAAGACTTGAAGTGCTTGGAGAGTTTGAGGCTCTGGGCCTGATAGTTCGAGCCGAGTGCCGAGCCGTAGAGCATGTCCGGCCGCTCGGCCATCCTCTCATAGATCAGGCGCCCGATGGTCTGGCCATGTCCTAGCAGGAACGGCACTTCGCGGCTGCGAACTTCAAGGACGGCGCGCGAGCCGGTCCCGCCGGCGGCCGAGTGTCCGAAGCCGGGGTCGAAGAACCCTGCGTAGTGGACCCGGAATTCGCCCACCAGCGGATCGAACGGCACCATCTCGGCGGCGTAGTCGGGGGGCACGTGGACGCTTTCGCGCGAAACGAGAATGTAGAACTCGTCGGGATCTAGGATCAATTCGCCCGAACCACGATTGACCAGCGGATCCCAGTAATCGAGAACGTCGAGCGCATTCTTTTTGTCGACATCGACAACCGCAGTGTGGCGTTTGGAGCGGAAGCCGATCAATCCGTTGCGGCCCTCTCCGACAAGATCGATCGAGAGCGACACACCTTCGCCCACATCCATGTTGGGATCGAAAACCAGCGTTTGTTCGGCGTGCAGAGCCTTGTGTTCGGCAGCGTCGAGACGCGCGTCGCCGACCCGGAACCGCATCTGGGACAGGCGTGAGCCGGTGCGCACCAGAACCGGGAATGTGCGGGGCGAAATTTCGAGATAGAGCGCGCCCTTGTATCCAGCCGGCACGATATCGAAACTGCGCGCTGCATCTGAAATGACCCGGGTGAAGATATCGAGCCGTCCGGTTGACGATTTGGGATTGGCAGAAGCGCTGACCGCATCGGGCAGATCGAGGCTTTCGAGCAAGGGGACGATATAGACGCAGCCGCGTTCGAGGACCGCGCCCTTGGTCAGGTCGATCTCGTGAAGTTTAAGGGTCTCGATGCGCTCGGTCACCGTCTTGCCGGGGCCGGGCAGGAAGCTCGAGCGCACGCGGAATGCGGTTTCGCCCAACCGCAGATCAAGGCTTGCTGGCTGGATCTGATCGGCGTCGTAGGGCCGGCCGGCGCTGATCGCGCCAGCATCGGACAGTTGCTGGATCAGCCGGGTGGAAAATACCCCGATCGGCCAAGTGTTGGTCATATCCCCGTCAGCCTCATGCAAACCCTTTGGACTGGCTTAGCAATTGAGGCGATTGACGCCAAGCGCCATTTGGGAGTAACTCAGTGCTGACTGCGTTTATGGCGCAGTTGGTGGTGATTTGGCCGGTCCGATTGCAGGCCACCAAGGGCTTTGCTCTGCAATGCCTTCGTTTTTTCTGGTCGGGTTGCCGAACCGCAAAAGTGCGTCCCACTTTTGCTGGCAACCTTCCGGAAAACATTTCTGCTAAAGTGACCAGTTCGAACCGGCCGCATCGCGCGCCGGTTTTTTCGTTTGAGGTAGACCCATGTCGGACAAGACCAGCAACCCGCTCTTCGATCACAAGCGCCGCAAGGCGCAGACGATGCTGGTGCATGGCGGCATGGAACGCTCCCAGCATGGGGAGACCTCCGAAGCGATCTTTTTCAATTCCGGTTTCGTCTATCCCAGCTCGGCCGGGGCCGAGGCCCGCTTTACGGGCGATGAGCCGGGCTACATCTATTCGCGCTTTTCCAACCCCACAGTGGAAATGTTCCAGCAGCGGGCCGCGCTGCTCGAAGGCGCCGAGGCGGCGCGGGCAACGGCCACTGGCATGGCTGCAGTTACCACGGCGGTGATGAGCCAGCTTCGGGCGGGCGACCATGTGGTTGCGGCGCGGGCGTTGTTCGGCGGATGCCGGTTCGTGGTCGAAACCTATATGCCACGTTGGGGTGTTGAATCGACGCTTGTCGACGGTCGCGACCCGGAAAATTTTGCGCGCGCCATGCGGCCCAACACCAAGGTGGTGTTTGTCGAGACCCCGACCAACCCCACCCTGGAGTTGGTCGACCTCAAGGCCGTCGCCGAGATCGCCCATGCGCACAACGCTGTGCTGATCGTCGACAACGTCTTTGCCACCCCCATCTGGCAAAAGCCGTTGGAACTGGGCGCCGATCTCGTCACGTACTCAGCCACCAAGCACATTGATGGCCAGGGCCGCGCCATGGGCGGGCTGATCCTGGGACGCAAGGAATTAATCGAGGCGGACGTCCATACGATCATCCGCCAGACCGGCCCTTCGATCTCCCCGTTCAACGCATGGGTGCTGCTCAAGGGTCTGGAAACCCTGCCGCTGCGCGTCAAGGCGATGACCGAGAGCGCAGCGAAAATTGCCAATTTCCTGGCCAATCACCCCAAGATCGAATCCATCTCCTATCCCTTCCATCCCAGCCATCCGCAGTACGAATTGGCGAAGCGGCAGATGGGAGCCGGATCGACGCTCGTGGCCCTGACGCCAAAGGGCGGAAAGCAGGCGGCATTCGCTTTGGCCGATGCGCTGGCGATCATAGCGATTTCCAACAATCTGGGTGATGCTAAATCGATCATTTCCCATCCCGCAACGACCACTCATCAGAGGTTTACCCCTGAGGAAAAGATGGAAATGGATGTCACGGACGGGCTGCTCCGACTCTCGGTCGGGCTCGAGGATGCCGAAGACCTGATCGCCGACCTTTCGTTCGGCCTCGATCAGGTCTAGTCTCCACTTCTCTTCGAGCGACAGGGCGCAGCACAGTCGGGCATGGATTTCCGCACGATCTTTTCGGCCATCGGCGCGCTCACGGCAGCGCTCGGGTTTGCCATGCTGCTGCCCGCCCTGGCCGATCTGGTGGTGGGCAATGAAGACTGGCTGGTGTTTCTCACGGCCTCGCTGATCACGATGATCTTCGGGGCGGGGCTGTGGGCTTCATCGACAGGACACAAGTCCGAGCTCAATCTGCGTCAGGCGTTCCTGATGACGGTTTCGATCTGGGTGGTGCTGACCCTTTTCGGGGCGCTGCCGCTCTATATGTCCAATCTGGGCCTTAGCTTTACCGACGCGATGTTCGAGGCCATGTCGGGGATCACCACGACCGGCTCGACAGTCATCACGACGCTGGACACCACGGCCCCAGGCATCTTGCTGTGGCGAGGATTGCTGCAATGGTTCGGCGGACTGGGCGTCGTGGTCATGGCCATCGCCGTTCTGCCCATGCTGCGGGTGGGCGGCATGCAGATGTTTCGCGCCGAAGCGTTTGAAACCCCGGACAAGATCCTCCCCGCCGCCGCCCAGATCGCCACCGCCATGGTCATCGTCTATTGCGTTCTTACGTTTGCCTGCTCCGTGGCCTACTGGATGGCCGGCATGGAAGCGTTCGATGCCATTACCCATTCGCTTTCGACGGTTGCCACCGGGGGTTTTTCGACCCGCGATGCGTCGCTGGGTGCTTTCGACCAGCCGGCCATTCACTATGTTTCGGTGGTGTTCATGATCCTGGGCGCCCTGCCCTTCGTGCTTTACATCGGCATGCTGCAAGGCTCGTTCCGCCAGTTGTTCCGCGACTCCCAGGTCCGCCTGTTTCTTTACATGGTCGGGATAGCGACGTTGATCGTCGTGTTCATCCAGTTGACCGGCGACATTGCCCGCGGCGAGGAAGCTTTCCGGCACGGGCTGTTTTCAGTGGTCTCGATCATGACGGGAAGCGGGTTCGGAGTTGTCGATTTTTCGACCTGGGGGCCTTTGGCGGCGTCGCTGTTCTTTGTCATCATGTTCATCGGCGGCTGCACGGGCTCGACCTCGTGCGGCATCAAGATCTTCCGTTTTCAGGTGCTGGCGCGCGACCTCTACCAGCACATTCGCGAGATCGTCTTCCCCTCGCTGGTCTATGTCAAACGCTACAATGGCCGCCCCCTGCCCGATACCGTTTCGACCTCGGTTCAGAGCTTCGTCTTCATCTATTTCTCCAGCTTTCTGCTGCTGGCAGTGCTGCTGTCACTGTCTGGCCTCGAGCCGCTGGATGCTTTGGGCGCAGCGGCGACGGCGATTTCCAATGTCGGACCCGCTCTCAGCCCCGAGCTGGGGCCGGCGGGGAGCTTTGCGGGCGTTTCCGATGTTACCAAATGGCTTTTGACCATCGGCATGCTGGTTGGCCGGTTGGAAGTTCTGATGGTTCTGGTGCTGTTCACGCCTCGGTTCTGGCGCGCCTGAAACCGTTTATTCAGCGGGGTCGGCTGGTGGCGAGAGGTGCTGCCGACCTGCCAACATTTCGCGTATCGTCAGTGCATTGGGGGTCAGGAACAACCACTGCAGCACCGCCTTGATGTCGGCGCCGATGCCTAGAACGGCGGGTACAAGGAACAGCACCAGCAAGGTGGCCAGCGTCAGGCCCGAAACGATGGTCAGCGCCATGGGCACGAGCATTTGCGCAACCAGGCTCGTTTCAAACAGCAACGGCAACAGCCCACCAATGGTGGTGAGCGAAGTGAGCAATACCGCCCGCAAGCGATCCTTGGACGCGCCGATCGCGGCATCGCGCAAGCCCTCTCCTTCGGCGCGCCGATCGTTCATCCGGGAAATCAGAACGATCGAGGAATTGACCAGA
The DNA here is from genome assembly GCA_002337455.1 of Rhizobiales bacterium UBA1912. Taxonomy (GTDB): domain Bacteria; phylum Pseudomonadota; class Alphaproteobacteria; order Rhizobiales; family Devosiaceae; genus Pelagibacterium. The sequence goes on from DDGC01000002.1 coordinate 133,990, forward strand.
ATACCGGCCAACCCCAGCATGCCCATCATCGAAATGATGGTCAGGTTATGGCCGAGAAGATAATGCCCCCAAACCGCGCCAGCGACACCGAACGGGATGATCACCATGACGGCAAGCGGCGTGAAATAGGCAGCAAATATCCATGAGATGATGATGTACATCACGGCGAGGGCGACGAGCATGCCCGTGCCCAGATCGGCAAAAGCCGCGTTCTGCTCGGCTTGTCGACCACCGAATTCATATGAAATTCCGTAACGGCTGACGATGGCGGGCAGATAGTCGGCCTCGAGCCGGGCGAGAATATCGGCATGGTCGACACCTTCGGCCACGGCGGCGCGGACCGAGACTGCGGTGCGTCCCTCCTCGCGGGCGATGAAGGCAAAGCCTTGCTGCTCGGAGAAGCTGACGATGGACGAGAGCGGAACATACTCGCCACCCGGCGCGCGCACCCACATATCGCGCAAGGCCGACGAACCCTCGGCATCGACGGTGCGCACCAGGCGGACGGTAATCTCATCCTCGTTGGAAGCGATGGTCGCGACATCCTCGCCCTGGAATGCGCTGCGGACCTGGGACCCCAAAGACGCGAGGTCGAAGCCGAGTGCCGTGCCACGAGCATTGAGCGCCATGACAAGCTCGGGGCTGCCATAGAACAGGGTATCGAACGCGCTATCTACCTCATCGAACCCTTCGAGCACATCCTTGAGGTCCTCGGAGGCCAGTTTCAGCGTTGCGGCATCGCTTCCGACGAAGCGCACATCGACAGCCGACCCTTGCGGGCCGCCGCGATATTGCCGGACGCTGATGCTTTCGACCCCAGCGACGGCAGGCAGATTGTCGCTGATTGCCTGGGTGATATCGGCTGTACGGACCGAGCGCTCTTCAGACGGGGTAAGATAGACATCGAAGTCGGCTCGACCCTCTTCCAGATCCAGGCTGGCATAGGTCGTGACGATGAGTTGTTCGCCATCCGGCGTCAGTCCTGCCTCGACCTCTGAAACGGCATCCTCGATGGCCTGGATGGTCGTGGCCATTTCCGACTGGGGCGTTCCGGCCTGGAACTGCGCGGAAACGTTGAAGCTTTCGCCCTCTGCCGTGGGGAAAAATTCAAAGCGGAGGGCGCCCGAGCCATAGACGCCCAGCGCACCAAGGGTGATGGCAAGCGCTATAGCCGCTGTTACATAGCGCCAGGAATAGCTGATGGCCGCCAGGCCACCAAAAATGCGGTCGCGGAAAAAATCGAACCCTTTGTCGAACGTCCGTCTGAAACGACCGGCTTGCTTGCGCTCGCGCGGCAGGGCGTGGGCGAGATGGCCGGGCAGGATGAAGAAGCATTCGATCAGCGAGGCAATCAGGACCGCCACTACGACGACCGGCAGCGGCGAGACGATCTGGCCCACGACATCGCCCACGAGCCAGATGGGCGCAAAGGCAGCGATGGTGGTCAGCGCTGACGCGATGACGGGCGCGGCCATTGCGCTTGCGGCGCGTATCGCGGCCTCGGTGCGGGACAGCCCCTGACGATAGAGCGTGGCGGTGTGTTCGCCCACAACGATGGCGTCGTCGACAATGATGCCGAGCACCATCATGAGCGCGAACATCGAGATTATGTCGAGCGTGAGCCCCATCAGGTACATCGCGCCCAGTGTGCCCATGATGGCGACGGGAATGCCCATGGCCACCCAGATGGCGATGCGGCCATCGAGAAACAGGAACAGAACCACGAGGACCAGAAAGAAGCCGGCGACGCCATTGGAGATCAGCAATCCGAGCCGCTGATTGACCTGATCGGCCGCAGCGTCGAAAACCACGGCCTGCAGCGATTGCGGCAGTGTGGGCTGCAACTCGTCGACATAGGCCTGAACCGCCTCGAAGGTGGTGACGGTATCGGCGCTGGCGGCGCGGGAAACTTGCAGCTTTATGGCAGGCTCACCGCGCATGTAGCCGAGCGGGGTGTCGGGGTCGAAGGTATCTGTAATCGTGGCGACATCGCCGAAGGTAAGGCTCTGCCCATTGGCCGACGACAGGATTTCGGTCTGGGCAATTTCCTGAGCCGAAAGCTCGTTGGCCGCCGCGCGGATCTGGGCGTCGAAATCACCGCTGAGCGAGCCCGAGGGCTGATCGGCGAAGTTGGGTGTCAGGGCAGCTGACAGATCGTCCAGCGTCAGCCCCAGTTGGCGCAGCTTGGCGTCATCGACCTCGATGACAATCTGACGGTCGCGATAGCCCGTAAATTCCACGCGGTCGACGCCTGATGCCAAGAGGCCGTCACGGATTTCGCGGGCGTAGCGCCGCAGGGCTTCCTCGGGGAACGGACCGGATATGGCGATGGCGGCGACAGGATCGAAAAAGCGCGGCGCGGAAACGCTTGGCGTCTCGGCGCCGTCGGGAAGCCCGGTAACCGAGGACACCGCGGTTTGCACAAGGCGCTCGGCGGTCTGCATCTCTACGTTTCGCTCGAAATTGAGCGTGATCGACCCCCTGCCCTCTCGAGCGTTCGAGGTCATGGAGATGACACCTTCGACGCTTTGGACCGCCGGCTCGATGAGCAAGAGAACGTTGCGTTCGACGTCTTCGGCCGTCGCTCCGGGCCAGCTTACCGAGACCTCCACCGAGCGGATCTCGGTGTTCGGCATCAGCTGACGGTTTAGGTTGCTAAGCCCCCACCCGCCGAAGATAACGAACAGGATCATAAAGAGGTTGGCGGCGTTGCGGTGCCGCACGAAAGCGGCGATTACCCCAGTCGAGGCTTGCGGTGAAGGACGCATTTCAGCCTCCCGGTCCGCGACCGAAACCGCCGCCGGGGCCTCCTGGCCCGCCTTCGGGACCAGCCGTTTGCTCTGCACCCTCCTCTTCCACCGCCACGCCCTCGCCGGCCTGGGAGAGGCGCGTGGTGATGATGCTTTCGCCTTCCGGGACATCGGCAGCAATGATCACCCGGGAGCCGTCGCGATCGCGTATTTCAACGTCGATCGCCGCCATACGGCCCTCGCGGATGACGTAGAGGTGGTTGTCGTCATAGAGCGCAGTTTCAGGCACCAGCAGCGTGTTTTCATGTGCCATACCCTCGATCTCGACACTGACGAACGTGCCCGGGCGCAGGAGGTCGCCCTGTTCGTTCTCGAGCACCGCATAGAGGGTCACGCCGCCAGTCGCGGCATCGATCTCTGGAGCAACGCGAGCGATCCGGCCCGAGATGGCTTCGCCACCGGTGCCCGTCGTGCGCGCAACCGAGACCGGCCGATCGAACAGGCCGTCGCGCTGCAATGTGGCGTAGTTTGCATCAGAGACCATGAAGCTTACTTCGAGCGCTTCGCTTTCATAGATCGAAGCAACGGCCTCATTGGCTCCGACATAGGCGGACGCCGTCACGTTGCGGGCGGTGACGATACCGGTGAAAGGGGCAGTGATTTCGGTGTTGGCCAAATCCCGCTCGGCTGCTTCAAGGGCATAGCCTGCCTGCGCGATGGCTGCCTGCTGGCGCAGGATCTGCGCGTTGAGGGTGACGAGATTGGACTGACGCTGGTCGAGCGCCTGCCGACGCTCGGAAACCGTGAGCGCGCGGGTATCGACAGTCTGCTGGGTCGCGGCGCCGCTTTCTAGAAGAGACTGGGCTCGCTCGAGGTCGGTCTGTGCCGATGTCAACGCATCCTGCGCGGCGGCGATGGCACTCTGTTCGAGCGAATAGGCTTCCTGGGCTTCGGCGAGGGAAAGTTCGGCGTCGGCCACCGCGGCGCGCGCCTCGACCACCGCGCCGCTATAGGTAAAGGGATCGACGCGCACGAGCACTTCGCCTTCCTCCACCTGCGAACCGACGGCAAAATTTGGCGAGATTTCGAGCACCCGGCCGGCGACGAGTGAACGCAGCTCGATGGTGCGCGCGGAAGCAACCTGGCCGTAGGCCATGATGCCTGCGCTGTGGCTCGCATAAACGGGATCGATGACCTCAACGGTAAAGGTCCGCTCGCGATTCATCCGCTGGGGCACTTCGGGCCGTTGGGCAACCCAGCTCAGAGCCCAATAGACGGCCAGCCCAAGGACAAGCACGGCGAGCCCGAGCCGAACCAGGGCGGACATCAGGCCGAACCGCGCACGTGGCTCTTTGGTTTTCGGCTGATCTTCGCTCTTTTGCGACGGCGCGACGTAGCCGGAGCCGGGTAGGTTTTCCAAAGGCGTTTTCCTTGCCCACAACACATCCGACGGCCGGACTGGCCGAAGCGGGTCGAGGGAAATTTTTACTCGCGACACCAGACTGTTACAAATGAACTTTTGGAAAGGCCGGTAAGGCTTTGTGCCTCCGGCGCGCACACCATGAAAAAAGGCGGCCCCGAAAGACCGCCTTTCTAAACGTAATTTGGACCGGCCTAGAACTGGTTGGGATTGAAGTGATAGTGGGTCGAGCAGAACTCGCACACGACCTCAATCTGCCCGTCCACGACCATTTCGGCCCTGTCTTCGGCCGTGAAGTCGTTGATCATCTGTTCGACGCGTTCAGCCGAGCAGGTGCACCGTTCAACCAGGGGCTGGGGTTCGAACACCCGGACGCCGGTTTCGTGGTAGAGCCGGAACAGCAGGCGTTCGGCCGAAAGGCCAGGATCGGCCAGTTCGGCGTCGGTGAGCGTATCGAGCAGTGCCTTGGCCTCGGTCCAGTGGTCATCCTCGACAAAATCGGGATCGGCCATATCGTCGTTGTCGAAGTCCCCGTCGCCGGGAAGATCGGGCATCGTGGCTCCGCCATGCTCAGGCAGATGCTGCAACAGCACGCCGCCGGCACGCCAGGACGGGCGGGACTGGCCGCGTTCGGAATGTTCGGCGACCGTAAGCCGGACCCGGGTGGGGATCTGTTCGGACTGCATGAAGTAGGTGTGGGCGACCTCTTCGAGGCTCTCGCCTTCAAGCGCGACGATGCCCTGATAGCGGTCCATGTGGACGCCCTGATCCACGGTCAGAGCCAGAACGCCCTTGCCCAGAAGATCCTGGGGCTTGGTGGTTCCGGACTTTTCAAGCTCGGCCAGCGTTTCCTCGTCATAGCGGGCATAGGCGCGCAAGCCATCGGGCGTGTCGAAATCGACAACCAGAAGGCTCACGGGGCCGTCGGTGCGCGACTGCAGGATGAATCGACCCTCGAATTTGAGCGAGGAGCCGATCAAGGCAGCCAGAGTCACCGCTTCACCCAGAAGGCGGGCGACAGGTTCGGGGTAGCCGTGCCGGGCGATGATCATATCGAGCTGATTGCCCAGCCGGACAACGCGCCCTCGGCTGTCGAGATTTTCGAGCGTGAAGGGAACGGCAACGTCGTCCCCGCTCTCGGGCCGGTCGAGCCCGAATTGTTCGAGAGAGCTCTCGCTCATTGCGTGTTCCTTAATCCGCCCCGGAGTTCATTCCTTGTCGTGCGATCGAACCGAAAAAGTCTGCAACTTTTTCTGATCGCACTCTAAAGACTGTCGATCCCGAAGGCCCAGCAAAGAATGGCCTTCTGGATGTGCAGGCGGTTTTCAGCTTCATCGAATACGACCGATTGCGGCCCGTCGATCACCTCGTCGGTGACCTCGTCGCCCCTGTGGGCAGGCAGGCAGTGCATGAAGAGCGCGTCGGCCGCGGCTTGGGAAAACAATCTGGGGTTGACCTGGTAGGGTTTCAAGATGCGCCGGCGCTCACCCTCGTCGGTATCGCCCATGGAAACCCAGGTGTCGGTGATGACCAGATCGGCGTCGGCGATCGCAGCGTGCGGGTCTGTGCCCAGGCTGACCGCCTCGCCCACTTCGGCGATATCGGACAACAGTCCCTGATCGGGCCAGTATTCTTTCGGGCAGGCAATGGCCATCGTGTTGCCGAACAGGGCCGTGGCGTGCACCCAGGACGCGAGGACGTTATTGGAATCCCCGATCCAGGCGACCTTCTTGCCTTCCAGCGACCCTCGGTGTTCCTCGAAGGTCTGGATATCGGCCATCACCTGACAGGGGTGGCTGCGCCGGGTCAGCCCGTTGATGACGGGGATAGACGAAGCGCCGGCCAGATCGAGCAGGTCGTCGTGGCTGAGAATGCGGATCATGATGGCATCGACATAGCGGCTCATGACACGCGCCGTATCCTCGATGGTCTCCTCGCGGGCCAACTGCATTTCCTGACCGGTCAGCATAAGGGTCTGCCCGCCGAGCTGGCGCATGCCGACGTCGAAGGACACCCGCGTGCGGGTCGACTGGCGCTCGAAAATCATGGCCAGAACTTTGTCCTCGAGCAGGCGGGGGCGTTCGCCGGCCTTGAGGCGCCTTTTCAGCTCATGGGCGAAATCGAGAATGGAACGCAGTTGCTCGAGGGAAAAATCCTTGAGGTCGAGAAAATGTCTCGCGGTCATAATCAGCTATCCTGAAAAATCGAAATGGGGCCGGCCGCCTATTGGGCAGCGCTGGCCTGTTCGGCATCGAGCTCGGCAAAGGCTTCGGCAATGATGCCGATGGCTTCCTTGATCTCGTCCTCATTGACGATAAGCGGCGGCAAGAGCCGCAGCACGTTGTCACTGGCCGCCACCGTCAGCAGCTTGTGGTCTCGCAGGCGGGCCACGAAATCGCGCACAGGCGGGGTGATCCTGATGCCTGCGATCAGGCCCTTGCCGCGGACTTCGGTGATAAAATCGGGGAACTTCTGCATGAGCTGATGAAGTTCATGGGCGACGATCTTGCCCATTGCCTCCACATGCTCGATGAAGCCAGGGGCCAGTATACGGTCGAGGACGGCGTTGCCCACGGCGCAAGCCAGCGGGTTGCCGCCATAAGTGGTTCCGTGCGTTCCCGGCACCATGCTTTCGGCCACTTCGGCCGTGGCGAGACAAGCTCCGAGTGGAAACCCGGCGCCGATGGCCTTGGCCACAGTCACGATGTCGGGAGTGACGCCCGACCATTCATGGGCGAAGAACTTTCCTGTCCGGCCATAGCCGCATTGAACTTCATCGAAGATCAGCAGCAGGCCGTTCTTGTCGCAGAGGACGCGGAGGCCCCGGAGGTAGGCGTCGGAGAACGCCGTCACGCCGCCCTCGCCCTGCACGGGTTCGATAAGGATGGCTGCGGTTTTGTCATCGATCAGCGCTTCGACGGCGGCCAGATCGCCGGGCGTTGTGTGCTTGTATCCCGGCATCGGGCCGAAACCTTCGGTATAGGCTTGGTTGCCTGCGGCGGCGATGGTCGCGATGGTGCGGCCATGGAAAGAGCCGGAAAAGCCGATGATATCGACCCTGTCTTTTTCACCTTTGGCCCAGAAATAATGGCGCGCGGTCTTTATCGCGCATTCAAGCGCCTCGGCACCCGAATTGGTGAAGAACACCTTGTCGGCAAAGGTCGCATCCACCAGCCTCTGGCCAAGCTTTTCCTGCTCGGGAATGGTGAAGATGTTGGACGTGTGCCAGACCTTGTCGGCCTGAGCCTTGAGGGCGTCGACAACATGCTTGTCGCCATAACCGAGCGCGTTGACCGCGATGCCGGCGGCGAAATCGAGATAGGCCGTGCCATCCTCCGTGAACAGTCGCATGCCCTCGCCCCGCACAAAGGCGAGTTCGGACCGGGCATACGTGCCATAGAGCGCAGACATTGTTCTAAGCCTTCTCGTTAAAGGTTTGGGGTTGGGACCATGTCCCGGAAAATGAAAAGCGCGCCCGGTGTCCCAAGCACGCATTACCGGTCCCGCTTATGCTGGGCGCAAGCCCAAAAGTCAATCGATCGCCCGGTTTTCCGGGCCTTGGGGCCTTGACTCATCCCTGCCACAATGGTGGTTCATGTCTCCGCGCGAAAATGGGCTGTGCGATCGATGCAACAGCCACGATCAATTGCCCCCGGGCATGCGAAATTCAGGTGGGATAACCCGGGGAAAGTCTGTTGTGGCCCTTGCCACCGATTTTCCCGCCCGTGTAGTATAAGGCCATTGGGAACACGACATCTCGTGTGGCGGACCCCATCACCATACGACAGTTAGTATGCCGGCGGTCAAACCCGTTTGTCCGCGTGAGAACGGACTCTATTTAAGATACGGCCTGGAGCATAATCGATGAGCTGGACGGACGAGCGCGTAGCACTCCTGAAAAAACTTTGGATGGAAGGCCTCAGTGCAAGCCAGATCGCCGCTGAACTGAGCGGCGGGGTTACCCGCAATGCAGTCATCGGCAAGGTCCACAGACTGAAGCTGTCGGCGCGCGCCAAACCGGCGAGCGTCGCACCGCGCGCCAAGGCACAGCGGCCCACGCCACCGCGGCGGCCAACGACTTCGTCCGGATCACGGGGCACCGCCTCGGCAGCGGCCAGCGCGGTCAGCCAGCGGCGCACGACGATGGCCCCGACCATGGGCGCCACGGCGCTGAAGATGGACGCAGAATTCGAAACCGAGATGGTGGTGGAAACCAACACCAAGGCCGAGCTGTTCATTCCGGTCGAGGAGCGCATCTCGCTGCTCCAGTTGACCGAAAAGACCTGCAAATGGCCGATCGGCGACCCGATGAGCAGCGAATTCCACTTCTGCGGTAGGGAGTCCGACGAGGGCAAGCCCTATTGCGAGTTCCATTCGCGGCGCGCCTACCATCAGATCGACCGCAAGAAGCGGTAGGCTCAAGGCTTCCCGACACGAAAAATGCCCCGGCCCGGTCCGGGGCTTTTTTTGCCAAGTCACCAGGCCTTCATCAGCTTGCAGGCGGCAAGTTCTGAAGAGAGCGCGTCGACCGCCCTGCGGGCTTCAGTCTTGAGCTGATCGAGAGGCAAGCCAAAGGAAACTTCGCGCCCCAGGCGCTTCGAGGGATCACCGGCCCAGGCGAAGTTCATGCAGGATTTCTTCTGCGTCATGTCGTGAGCGAAGCCCGCAACAGTGAGAGTGGAGTGGGCCATTGTGCTGCCTTTTCGTGTCATCCTTGGGGAGGATCATAATGCCCGCTTGCGTCGCGGGGACAAGTGGAGAGGGCCGGGACTTCTTGACGGCCACAGCCGGGCGGCGTTTAATCCGGGCCTCTGGGGGGCAAAGTCCGGTTTTAGAGGCGCAAGGGAGATGGCGCGATGAAACTTCTGCTCGCCATAGACATAGCCGATCGCCTGCGCGACATCCTCATCAGCCGCAGGCCATTCGACATCGAAAGTGAAGCCCGAACTCTTGTGGAGCGCCATCCGGAAGCCCATGTGGAGGTCGACGATGTCGTAGCCACCATGTTGCACGAAATGAACCGCGGGTCCGACCGGACGCGTCCGAGCCCATGATGGAGCGTCTTCGCCCCGCTTGACCGGGATCAATGCCCGGCGGTGCGTGCCAGCCTTATATCGTGAGATTGGAACCCAGGAGACCGCAAATGGACGATGGCGACGACAAGCGCGAACGGACCTTTACCGAAGAAATCGAGATCGCCGGCCACCAGCTGATCGCGCGGATCAAGGAACTGGTGGCTGAAGGCAATGTGCGCACGCTACGGATCAAGACCGAAAGCGGCGATGTGTTTCTTGAAATTCCGCTGACCGCGGGAGCCATCGCGGGAGGGGTCGTGACCCTTGCCGCGCCGTGGCTGGCCGCCATTGGCGCCATTGCGGCGCTGGCGACCAGGGTGAAGGTCGAAATCGTCCGCAAGGACGATGTCGAGCCCGGCGGCGAGGAATAGAGCTCCGGCTAGGCGGCCCGCCGCCACTCGGGCAGCGGAAACACCCGGTCATAGGCCAGATTGAAGACGAACGCGTAGCCCATGTAGAACAGCGCGAACGATATATCCATGATCAGCGCGTGGATCAGCGTGATGCCCAGATACCATGCGATGAACGGCATGAGGACGATCAGCAGACCCAGCTCGAACAGCACGGCGTGGGCGATGCGCAGGCGCATCGACTTCAGCGTGGTGCCGGTCGAGCGCTTCATGATCGTATCGAAGCCCAGATTGAAAACATAGTTCCAGGCCATCGCGATGGTGGCCGAGACCAGACCGACCACACCCATATCGTGCATGGGCATTGAAAAGACCAATGCGCCAAGCGGGATGACGAGGATGAGGCCGAAGATTTCGAAAAAAAGCGCGTGGCGGACGCGATCCCAAGCGGTACGCATGTTGGGGAACTCCTTTGCTAAAAAAGCTCGGGTCGTCCCGAAAACAATGCCCTTTTTGGGGGAGGTCGTCCTCACTAGAGGCTATTTAGGGCCTCGGGCGGGGAAGTCAAGTTTTGTCTCAAGGGGTGCCGGGGGAACATCAACGCTCTCGTTCCTTGGCATACGGAAGTGCCCGACGGCGAGATCGCCTCGGCTTGTGGTGGGATAGACGGCATGGGGCGATGAACGCTCCGCACTGAAATTTGTTTTAAATGAAGCGATCATCGCCCCACGCATCCGGGATTTTAGGCTTATGGCGGCGTCTCGGGCTGGGGTTTGTCGGTCTTTAGTGGGTCGGTTGGTCGAACCGAAAAAGTGGGAGCCACTTTTTCTGCCAACCTCCCGCGTCCTCCAAACTACCGGTGCCCCTCCGGGTTTCCCCGGTACGACGTGGAACGCCTGGCTCCTCGTCCGGCC
>DDGC01000002.1:144635-213446 GCA_002337455.1 Rhizobiales bacterium UBA1912
GTTCGTTGCGCTTGCGTCCATATAAGCGGGTTCGTGGGAGGGAGTATGCTTGCGGCAGGGAGAGCGGGGATAAGTTCTATCCGCCGTCTCAACCCTCCACACCGTCATCCTCGGGCTTGACCCGGGGATCCGCTACATCGGGGGAGCCGGTGAAGGGGTTGAGGATCGCTGAGGTGCGAGGAGCATCACTTCTGCTGTGCCCGCGATTGCGCTGCGGATCCCCGGGTCGAGCCCGAGGATGACGCGGGTGGGGGTGGGGTTATGCCGGAGACAATGCCGAGAGCAGCGGGGGATTCCTTGCTCCGGGACGAGCTCGGGGTGACAGCGGTGGGTGGGTGGTTATGCCGGAGGCAATGCCGAGTGCGGCGGGGGATACCTTGCCCCCCGGGACGAGCCTCGGGGTGACGAAGGGGAGGATTGAGCCGCAGCGCAAACCGTGGGTGCCGTCTTGCTCAGGATGATGGGGAAGCCGACGCGGTGAACGGGTGAGCGGGCGGCGCGCATCGATCTCGACAAGCGGGCGGAATCGGGGTCACTGTCAGGTTATGAACACTTCCCTTTTCGGTCTGGCATGCGTCGGCCTTGGTGGCGGAGCCGGAGCGATTTTCCGCCATTTCGTTTCGAGCGCCGTTGCCCGTAAATTCGGGCACGGCACGTTCGGCACGCTGGCTGTCAATATAACGGGCTGTTTGCTCATCGGGATGATGGCCGGATTTTCCGTAGCGCCCGGGGAGACGGCGGCCATGCCCACGCCGTGGTGGCTGCTGCTGGTTGTGGGACTGTGCGGGGGCTATACGACGGTTTCGAGCTTTTCACTGCAGACGCTGACACTGGTGCGTGAAGGGCATGGCGGGCCGGCACTTCTCAACATCGGCGCTTCACTTGTCCTGTGCCTTTCAGCCGCCGCGATCGGCTTTGCGCTGGTCCATTCACTTGGGGTCATACAGTGAGCGAGAGGCACCTCATTGTTGCCATAGCGGGGGGTGGCGCGCTGGGCAGCATGGCCCGATACGGGCTGTCGCTTTTTGCGCTATCGACACTCCCCGGCTGGGCCATCGCCGGTACGCTGGCCGCAAATATCGCGGGGTCGCTATTGATCGGGCTGATTGCGGCGTGGTCGGTGCGCCGTCTGCCCTCGCCCCTGCTCAACGGGTTTCTGGTGACCGGGTTTTGCGGCGGGTTCACTACATTTTCGGCGTTTTCACTGGAGACGCTGCTTCTGGCAATGTCGGGCGCGTGGGAGATGACGCTTGGCTATATCGCGGTTTCGACCATCGGCTGGATGGTGGCCGCGTGGCTCGGCTGGAGCGCGGGAATGGCGCTGTTTGCGGCAAAAGAGGGTGTTGCCCAAACCAAATCTTAAACGGAGCGCTGCCATAAACCGCAAGGAGAAAAGCCTTGGGGACCACGATTATGCTCAGCCGCATCAACGCCATGGGCGTTCTGTTTGCCATTGCCGCGCTGATGGCGCTGGCGCTGACGGGGGGATTGGCGCTCTACGCCATTATCGAGGACCCCGGCTCGAACAGTTATGCGCTTCTGGCCGAAGCGTTTCTTAACGGGCGGCTGGACACAACGACCTGTTTCGACGGCGATTGCGCGCGGTTCGAGGACAAGATCTTCGTCATGTTCCCGCCAGTGCCGGCGATCATCGCCCTGCCCTTCGTGGCGCTGTTCGGGGTCAATTTTTCCGGCTTCGTGTTTCTCTCGGCCATCGCCTTTGCGCTTTCGGTGTGGCTGTGGTGGCAGATTTTCGAGGGGCTTAAAGTCGACCGCGACGTGGCCATCTGGCTGCTGCTGGGCCTCGCCTTTGCCACCCCGCTGTATTTCGTGACCATCCGCGGCGATGGCATCTGGTTTTTTGCCCAGGCGATCGGGTTTGCCTTCACCTCGCTGGCCATCCACCAGATGGTGCGCGGCGGCAGCCTGATTTTGGCCGGGGCGTGCATCGGGGCGGCTTTTTTGTGCCGGCAGATGGCGGTGTTTTATCTGCCCTTCCTCTTTGCCCTGTCGCTCGACCGGTTCGAGCCGCTGATCAGTTTTTCGCGCGAGCATATCGTGCGGGTGCTCAAGCTGGGGCTGCCGGCGGGCGTCGCGGTGCTGATCTATCTCGCCTACAACTACCTGCGGTTCGGCGATCCGATGCAAACCGGCTATCCCTACATGATCGGCGCCGATATTGCCGAGGGCGGGTCGATGATCAACTACCGGCTGGCCGAGCACGGGCTGTGGTCGTCGGCCTATGTGCTGTTCAACACGCTCTATATGTTCGTGCAGGGCTTCCACATGGATTTTGGCGGCAATGCGATGGTCGATCCGGCGGGGCTCGATCCGTCAGGCACGGCGCTTTTGGCGGCCAGCCCGTTCGTGCTGTTTGCGTTTTTCGCGCCGATGCGCCGCCCGGTGCTGATCGGGATCGCGACAATCCTCGTTATTGCGGTGCCGACGCTGTTCTATCATTCGAACGGGTATTCCCAGTTCAACGTGCAGCGCTATGCACTCGACTGGCTGCCTATCGTTTTCTACATACTGGCGCTGGCGCTGGCCGACAGGGATTTGCGGGGGCTGGGGCTGCTGGTGACGTTCGGCATCGGGCTGAACCTGGTGACGATGGCGTTTCTGGCGCTGGGGCTGGCGGGCTAGAGCCTACTCCGCCGCCCAGGCGCCGAATTGCGCATTGTGAAGGCGGGCATAGGCGCCGGCCTTGGCGACCAGATCGTCATGGGCGCCCTCTTCCACGATGCGGCCGTCGGAGACGACGGCAATGCGGTTTGCGTTGCGGATGGTGGCCAGCCGGTGGGCGATGACCAGTGTGGTCCGGCCTTCCGAGAGCGCCGCAAGGGCGCGCTGAATCTGCATTTCGGTTTCGGTATCGAGGGCCGAGGTCGCCTCGTCGAGAATGAGGATCGGCGGGTTTTTCAGGAATATCCGCGCGATGGCCAGACGTTGCTTCTGGCCGCCCGAGAGCTTCACGCCGCGCTCGCCGATCATGGTGTCGAGCCCATCGGGCAATTGGGCGATGACGCTATCGAACTGGGCGCTGCGGGCGGCGTCCATAATCTCTTCGTCGGTGGCGCCGAGACGGCCGTAGGCGATGTTGTCGCGGATCGAGGTGCCGAACATGAAGACGTCCTGCTGCACGATGCCGATCTGGCTGCGCAGGGAATCCTGGGTCATGTCGCGGATGTCGATGCCATCGACGGTGATGGCGCCGGAATCGATTTCGTAAAAGCGCGGCAGCAGCGAGCAGATGGTGGTCTTGCCCGCACCTGACGGGCCGACTAGAGCGATGGTCTCGCCCGCCTTTACGTTGAGGGTGATGTCGCGCAGGATCGGGCGGCTGTCGGAATAGGCGAAATCGACGCTATCGAAAGTGATGTCGCCCTTGAGATTGGCGATTTTTTTCGCGTTGGGGCTGTCGACGATATCAGGCTCTGTATCCATCAGATCGGTGAAGCGTTTGAAGCCGGCGATGCCTTTTGGATAGCTTTCGATGACCGAGATGATCTTGTCGATGGGCCGGAACAGGACGGTGATGAGCAGCAGAAAGCCGACGAACTGGCCGTAGGTCATTTCGCCATACATGACGAGCGCCGTGCCGGCGAGCATCACCATCAGTTGCACGAGGCTCTTGGCCATATAGGAAATCGAGATCGAGGCCGTCATGATCTTGTAGGCCTGGAGCTTTGTGGTGCGATAGCTCTGGTTGTCCCCCTCGAACAGCTTGCGCTCGTGACGTTCGTTGGCGAAAGCGCGCACGGCGCGGACGCCGCCGATGGACTCTTCGATCCGCTGGTTGAAATCGCCGACCCGGCCGTAAAGGTTCTTCCAGGTCAGGGTCATGGCGCTTCCGTATTTGAAGATGAGGAAGGCGGCGACCGGGACGATGAACAGGGTGAGCGCGGCGAGCTTGAGGTTCATCAGGGCCATGATGATGAAGGCGCCGATGAAGGTCATGATGGCGATGAACACGTCCTCGGGACCGTGGTGGGCGATTTCGCCAACCTCTTCGAGGTCCTTGGTGACGTGGGTGATCAGGTGACCGGTCTTCTTGTTGTCGAAGTAGCGGAACGAGAGCTTGTGCAGGTGATCGAAGGCCTGGCGGCGCATGTCGGTTTCGATGCCGATGCCCAGCGCGTGGCCCCAATAGTTGACGATCGAAAGCAGACCGGCGTTGAGGATATAGACGATCAGCAGACCCGCGGCGGCGGCGAAAATCCAGAACCAGCTCTGGCTGGGCAGCAATTGATCGACATAAAGCTGAACGACAACCGGGAAGCTCAATTCGAGCAGGCCGACGATGACTGCGCAGCCGAAATCGAGGAAAAACAAGCCCTTATAGGGAGCGTAATAGGAGAAAAATCGGCGCAACATGGTCAGATCGCTTTCAATACCGTCCGGACCTAGCGCGCTTAAACAAGACCCGTCAAGTCAAGTTTTCTGCGCGATCCGGTGCGGCTCGAAAGCTGAGATATTTGTGACCAAAGAAATTTGCAACAGCACCGACGCCAATCGCCGTGCCGTGCGCAACGGCTTCCGGCAGCACGCGCCAGCCTATTGCCGGGAGGGCATGATCGAGCAAGGCGAGCGAAACCGCCATGACCACCACGGCGCCGACGGCATTGACGATGAGAAAAAGCGTAACCTGCAGCGCCATGGGCTGGCGGGAATTGGGAAAGACGTAAGCGCGGTAGAGCGTGAACCCGGCGCTCATGCCGATGAGATAGGCAACGAACACGGCGGCGGGAAACGGCATGACGAGCGAAAGCGGGAACCGCACCAGCCAGTTGATGGCCGCAGCCAGACCGCCGAGCAGCAGGAAGCGCACGATCTGGGGCAGTTTGAGGAAAGCCTGCAGGCTCATATGCCGATCCAGGCGAGAAAGAACCCGAGCGCCAGGCCGGCAGCGAGCATCAGGCTTTTGGGGTCCTTCATGGCAAAGGCGACGGGATCGTCGTTGAGTTCGCCGCGAAAGCTCAGCATCCAGATGCGGCCGATCCACAGGAAGAGGGCGGCGGGCATGAGCCAGAGCCAGACCGAATCCGAATAGAAATCGGCGGCCAGCGCATCCTGGGTGAGATAGAGCACGAGGATCAACACCGAGCCGATGCCGCTCGACACGCCCATTGCCATGATGAAGGGCGCGTCGGTGGTGAAATATCCACGACCGCTAATGCGGCCCGAACCGCCATTGTCGGTCATGCGCTGTACCTCTGTGTTGCGCTTGGCAAAGGACAGCGAAGCAAACAGAAACATCGAAAACACCAGCAGCCAGGGCGAGGCCATGACGCCCACGGCGACGATGCCGAGCACCAGCCGGATGGTGAACAGCACGGCAAGAGTGAAGGCATCGAGGATCGGCTTGCGCTTAATGCCCATTGAATAGGCGACGGTCAGGGCCAGGTAGGCGCCCAAGGTTACAACAACCAAAGGATTGACCAGCGCGCCGAGCGCGAAAGCTGCAATCATTGCGACTGGCATGGCCGCAACGGCGTGGGCTATGGAAATGCGGCCAGCCGCCAGCGGGCGGTTGCGCTTGGACCAGTGGTGGCGGTCGTCTGCGATGTCCCAGAGGTCATTGAGCAAATAGGTCGAGGACGCGAGAATTCCCAGAGCGAGAAAGGCGATACCGGCGCTTGTCCATGCGGCAAGGTCCAGCATGTGCCCGCCCAGCATGAGCGGCACGAAGACCAGCGCATTCTTGGCCCATTGGTGCAGGCGGGCTTCCTTGACCCAATCCTTGAGGCGCGCCGGACGCTTTATGGTGTGCTCGATCGGCGTCAGGCGGGCCGCTGCGCGTCCCACGCTACCGGCGGTTTCGACCAGAACGGCGCCCTTTGCGTGTTTCCAGACGGCAAGGTCGGTCTTGCTGTCGCCCGCATAAACGAAGCCGTCGGGAAACATTTCGGCCAGCTTTTCGGCTTTCGTGGCGCCCTTGAGATTGGTGACGCCGTCGGAGGCAATCGTCCTGTCTATGAAGGGAAAGCGGCGAGCTATCCGTATGGCCAGCAGGCTGTCGGCGGCGGTTGCGAGGACGATTTCGCGGCCCTTGGCCTTTTCCGCTTCCGCATAAGCGACGATTTCGTCGTTGAGGGGAATGTCGTCGACCTCGAGCGTCACGTGCCGGGCCAGTTGCTGCTTGAGATGGGCTTTGCCCTTGAGCAGCCATGCAACGAGCGAGAACAGGCCGAGCGCGTTCTGCTTGAGATAGGCGAAAACCGTCTCGTGCAGCAAATCGGTGCGGATCAGGGTGTTGTCGAGGTCGAGAACGAGCGGGACGAGTCCCGATTGGACTTGCCGATCGGCATCGATTTGTTTGACCGCAATGGCTGATTTGGGCATCGCACCTGCTCGCTCCGAAATTTCGCCCTTGTTATCGCGGGCGCGGGGCGTGGGTGCAAAGCAAACAGCAAATAAGCGTTAATCAGGCGCGACATGCATTTGGATCAAATGCGTTGCAAAATTTACGCTTTGTCGATGTGGCTAAATCAAATGCGGGCCGGATCGATAAAATCGTACCTAAACCTGGATTGGTCGCGCGGTCTTTTCTGACCGCGCTCCTAGTTTGATACGAACTTTTCGTCGAACGCGTAGCCCGCGCCGCGCACTGTGCGGATCGGGTCCTTGACGCGGCCTCTGTTGATGGCTTTGCGCAGGCGGCCCACATGCACGTCCACTGTCCGCTCGTCGACATACACATCAGTGCCCCAGACGCCATCGAGCAGCTGCTCGCGCGAATAGACGCGGCCGGGATTGCCCATGAGATATTCGAGCAGGCGGTATTCGGTGGGCCCGAGATGGACTTCCTTGCCCGAACGGCGAACGCGATGGGTGGTGCGGTCGAGCTCGATATCGCCCGCCTTGAGTATGGCGGCGATCAATTGCGGGTTGGACCGGCGCAGAAGGGCGTTGATGCGCGCCATGAGCTCGGGGAGCGAGAAGGGCTTTACGACGTAATCGTCGGCGCCCGTCGCCAGCCCGCGCACCCGTTCCTCTTCCTCACCGCGCGCGGTGAGCATGATGATCGGGATACGGGCCGTGTCGGTGCGGGCCCGGATGCGGCGGCAGATTTCGATGCCCGAAGTGCCCGGCAGCATCCAGTCGAGCAGGATGATGTCGGGGGTGTTTTCGGCAATGCGCAGCATTGCCTCTTCGGCATCTTCGGCGGTCGCGACGGAAAAATCTTCAGCTTCGAGATTGTATCGCAGCAGTTCGACGAGATCGGCCTCGTCTTCAACAACAAGAACCTGCGGGATCATATAGTCAGCCCTTGATCTGCTCGCGCTTGAAATCCTCAACATCGGATGTCAGCGACTGGCCGGTCGCAAGGAAATAGGCTTGCTCGGCAATATTGGTCGAGTGATCGCCCACACGTTCCAGGTTCTTGCCACAGAACAGGAGGTGCGTGCACATGGTGATGTTGCGCGGATCTTCCATCATGTAGGTCAGGAGTTCGCGGAACAGCGACACATAGAGCGCGTCGACATCGGTATCGCGCTCGACGACGTCGATGGCGATGTCCTTGTCACGGCCGGCAAAGGCATCAAGGGCCAGTTTGACCTGGCGCTGCACGAGTTCGCCCATATGGCGCAGCCCGTTCTTGAACTGGCTCGACATGCCGATCCCTTCGAACTGGGTCGAGCGCCGGGCCGTCGATTTGGCCATGTCGCCGATGCGTTCGAGATCGTTGGCGACGTGAATCGAGGCGATGACCAGACGCAGATCCTGCGCCATGGGCTGGCGGCGGGCGATGATCGAGACCGCCATCTCATCGATATGGGCCTGCATCGCGTCGACCTTCTTGTCGGCGGCAACGGTTGCCATGGCGAGATCGGCGTCCGAGCGGATGAGCGCGTCGGTGGCGTTGGAAATCGCCTTTTCCACCAGACCCCCCATCTCGGAAATCGAACGGGCGAGTTCGATCAGCTCATCTTCATAGGAAGTGACGATATGTTCGCTATTGGGCATCGCTCTTTATCCTTCTTGTCGCATTCGCGAACCGCAAAACCTGATTTCCTGCGAACGCTTAGCCGATACGGCCGGTAATATAATCCTGCGTCCGCTTTTCCCGGGGGTTGGTGAAGATGGCCTCGGTCGGGCCTTCCTCGATCAGCTTGCCGAGATGGAAAAACGCGGTCTTTTGCGAAACGCGCGCCGCCTGCTGCATGGAGTGGGTGACGATAACGATGGTGTAGTTGGCACGCAATTCGTCGATCAGCTCTTCGATGATGGCTGTCGCAATCGGATCTAGCGCCGAGCACGGCTCATCCATCAGGATCACTTCAGGTCCGACAGCAATGGCGCGAGCGATACACAGGCGCTGCTGCTGGCCACCCGACAGGCCGGTGCCAGGCTGATGCAGCCGGTCCTTGACCTCCTCGAACAGCCCTGCCTTCTGCAGCGACGTCACGACGATTTCTTCGAGTTCGGTCTTGTTGCGAGCCAGGCCGTGAATCCGGGGGCCATAGGCGACGTTCTCGAAGATCGATTTGGGGAAAGGATTGGGCTTTTGAAACACCATGCCGATCCGGGCGCGCAGCTCGACCACATCGAGGCTGGCGTCGTAAAGATTGTCGCCGTCGAGGGCGACTGTGCCGGTGACCTTGCAGCCCTCGATGGTGTCATTCATGCGATTGATGCAGCGCAGGAAGGTGGATTTGCCGCAACCCGAGGGGCCGATAAAGGCGCTGACGGCCTTTTCCGGGATGTCGATCGAAACGTCGAACAGCGCTTGTTTCTCGCTGTAAAAGACCGAAACGTCCTTCGCCTTGAGGCGGGCGGGATGGCCCGTGTCGTCGGGTGTGCGTACTGTCTGAAAACCGGTCTCGCCGGCCGTTGTGTTGCCCTGGTTCATCGGAGGCGTTGCACTCCTGTCCATTGTGGTTTCGATTGTCATTTGCGGCGCTCCAATCGTGTGCGCAGGAAGATGGCGATGGCGTTCAGCAGGATCATCATGCCCAGAAGGACCATAATGGCAGCCGAGGTTCGCGCTTCAAAGAAGTTCCGGTTTTCATTGCCCTGCCAGAGGTAGATCTGCACCGGCAGCGCCGTAGCCGAATCCAGCGGATTGGCGGGAATGTTGGCGATGAAGGCGCTCATACCGATCAGCAGCAGCGGCGCCGTCTCGCCAAGGGCCTGGGCGACGCCGATGATGGTGGCCGTCAGGATGCCGGGAAAGGTCAACGGCAGAACATGGTGGAAGACGGTCTGGTTGCGCGAAGCGCCAAGACCGAGGGCCGCCTGACGCAGCGAGGGGGGCACTGCGCGCAATGACGAGCGTGTGGCGATGATGATCGTCGGCAGCGTCATCAGCGTCAGCACAAGGCCACCGACAAGCGGCGCCGAGCGCGGCAGGCCGAGATAGTTGATGAACACCGCAGCACCGAGCAGGCCGAAGACGATGGAAGGCACGGCAGCCAGATTGTTGATGTTAACCTCGATGAGATCGGTAAGGCGGTTCTTGGGCGCGAACTCCTCAAGATAGACCGCGCTGGCGACACCGATGGGAACGGCCAGCACGATCACCACCATCATCATGTAGAGCGAGCCCATGAAGGCGCCGGCCAGACCAGCCGAGGCCGGTGCGGAGCGGCTATCGACATTTGTGAAGATGTGCCAGGCGAAATCGAAGCTGATGGTGCCTTCTTCCCGGAGCTGATCGGCAAGCTGGCGGGTCTCGGGCGAGAGCTGCTGGCGTTCGTCGGCCAGCGAGCGGTCAATGGTGCCCTTGAGCCAGTTGTCGGTATTGGCCGAAGCGAGCAACGACACATCCATCGTCTGCCCGAGTACGTCCGGGTTGGCAAAATAGCGGTCGCGGAGCTGGAAACGGGCCGCCGAGGTGACGAGCGCGAGAATATCGCGCGATTCAATCTCGAACTCGGGGGCGGCCGTGCGAACCGCCGTTTCGACGATGGCGTTCCAGTTTGAAAGGGTAACGTCGCGCTGCCACTGGATCATTGCCTGCTGATAATCGGCCTCGGACGGGCTGTCGGCGCGCTGCGGCTGCGGGCCACCTTCGATCAGCTCGGGATCGAAATAGACTTCGACATGAAGCGTGGACTGCCAGAAGGACGGCAGGCCCTTGGATATGATCATCCCGAACAGGATGGCGACGAAGCCCAATGCGGCGGCAATCGATAAAATGCCTGCCCAGCGGAACATGGTCTCGCTGCGATGGCGCCCCGCAAGGCTCTTGTGAACGCGCTCGCGGTTGGAGTTGCCGGGTTGGGAACTGGAGAGCAATGTGTCGGTCATGGCTATTCGTATTGCTCCCTGAACTTGCGAACGATGTAGAGTGCCAGGACGTTAAGCAGCAGGGTCATGACGAACAGCGTCAGGCCAAGCGCGAAAGCCACAAGGGATTGAGGGCTGGTGAAGTCGGCGTCACCGGTCAACTGGTTGACGATGCTCACGGTCACCGTCGATGTGGGCTCGGCGGGATTGAAGCGCAGGACCGGACTGTTGCCGGCGGCCAGCACCACGATCATGGTCTCGCCAATGGCCCGGCTGACCGCGAGCAGGATCGCGCCGACGACACCAGGCAGTGCAGCCGGCAGCAGAACCTTGCGGATGGTTTCGGACTGCGTGGCGCCAAGGCCCAGCGAGCCGTCACGCATCGTGCGCGGCACCTGGGCGATGATGTCGTCGCTAAGCGAGGAAATGAAGGGGATAATCATGATCCCCATGACCACGCCGGCTGTCAAAGCGCTCGTCGCGTTGATGTCCAGTCCCACGGCGTCGCCGGCGGCGGCGAAGAATGGACCGACCGTGACCAGAGCGAAGAAGCCGTAAACGATGGTGGGGATACCGGCCAGCACTTCGATGATCGGCTTGACCACGTTGCGCACGTTCTGGTGCGCGTACTGGGAGAGATAGATTGCCGACATGAGGCCAATCGGCACGGCAACCAGCATGGCGATAAGGCTGATCATGACCGTGCCCCAGAGCAGCGGCAACAGACCGTATTCGCCTGCCGAACCCGTCCCCGCACTCTGGAACCGCGGGTTCCAGGTGGTTCCGAAGAAGAAGTCGAGCGGGCTTATGAAGGAGAAAAACCGGAGGGCATCGGCCAAGAGCGACAGCACGATGCCGATCGTTGTCAGGATGGCGACGGTGGAGCAGGCGATCAGCGCGATGCGGACGGCGATCTCGACTTCGGTGCGGGCCCGCAGTCTCAGGCCGATGCGCCGTTGCGCCAGAAACAGGCCACCGGCGCCCAGCGCGGCGGCTGCACCGATCACGGCAAGAAACGAAACGAGCTGGAATGTCTCAAAGGACCGCGCTGCCGCCATTTCCTCGGGGGCTGGCTCACCGACCACGCCAAATCCGTTGGCAAGGGCCTGGACCCGGCTGATGACGGCCTGCAACTGAACCTGGGTAAGCTGGGCCGTTTCCGGCGGAAGCTGCGCAAGAATGAAGCTGCGCGCTACAGAACTGCTGAACATCGCCCACAGGCCGAGCACGATGATGGCCGGCAGCAGGGCGAAAAGGGCGACGAGTACGCCGTGGTAGATGGGGCGCGAATGCAGACGCTCGGTGCCGCCATGGGCAAGCCTGCGGCTGCGCGACCAGCCAATCTGATAGGAAAGCGTGAGAAGAACCAAGAGAAGTGCTGCGATAACGAAAGCGTTCACGGCGAACTGGTCCTTCCAAGTGGGCCGGAGCGTTGGACCCGGCGCGGACTATAATTCAAGTATGGAGGATCCCGGCGTGGCCGGGACCCTCCGATCTTGCAAGTGCGGCTTACTGAGCCTGGTACTGTTCGGCACCGTTGAAGGCGTCGAGCTGAGCAGCGAGGAAGTCGCTGGAAGCAGGAACCAGACCAGCAGCTTCAAGCGTGCCACCGGCACCGGCCATCTGGTCGGACAGGAAGAAGGCAACGTAGTCTTCAATGCCCGGGATCACGCCGATGTGGGCACCCTTGACATAGAACTGCAGCGGGCGGGAAACCGGATAGTCGCCCGAAGCGATGGTGTCGAGCGAAGGCTCAACGCCGGAAACGGTTGCAACCTTGAGGGTGTCGCGGTTCTGGTCGTAGAAGGACAGACCAAACACACCGACGGCCGACGGGTTCGACTGCAGACGGGCCAGGGTTTCGGTGTAATCGCCAGCGATCTCGACGACAACGTCCTGACGCGGGGTCAGGCAAGCGGCTTCCATGGCGTCTTCTTCCATTTCCGGAAGACCGGCTTCTTCACAGCCAGCTTCAAGAACGCGGACGTCGAAAACTTCGCGGGTGCCGTGGTTGGTGCCCGGAATAGCAATGAAGATTTCCTGGTCAGGAAGCGAAGCGTCGATTTCGGACCAGTTGCTGTAGGGGTTGTCGACCATTTCGCCATCGACCGGAACCTGAGCGGCAATGGCCTGGTAAAGATGGACGGGCTCGAGAGCGAAGTCGCCCTGATCGATGCCAGTGGCAAACACGATGCCGTCATAACCGAAGACGACTTCACGAACGTCTTCAACGCCGTTGGCCTGGCAGCTTTCCAGCTCGCTGGCGCTCATCTTGCTCGAGGAGTTGGCGATGTCGAGGGTCGCTTCACCGACGCCTTCGCAAAGCTGACGCTTGCCACCACCCGAGCCGCCGCCGGCGACGTTGGGTGTGTTGTAATCGGGGAATGCGTTACCGAACTCTTCGGCAACGATCGATGCGAACGGCAGAACCGTGGATGAGCCAGCGATCTGGATGGTGTCGCGGCTCTGAGCCTGGGCAGCGGTTGCGCCAAAAGCTGCAACCACCGCAAGAGCGGCGCTGGCGTAAAGTGCGGTTTTCATGATTCTGATCTTCCTTCGTGTGTCAGAAGCGTCCGGGCGTTTTGCCCTTGAGGTTTCATGAAGCCGGACATTTGTCTTTGCGGCCTCATCTCGAAAACGGGGCCAAACTAGGACCGGCAGCTAAAGGTTCTATGTCGTTTTCATGACACTTGGATGACATTGCAAGCCATTGGCATCAAAAGCAAAAATGCACCGCGCCCTGTGGGAAACGGTGCATTGGCTACATTTGTGACGAGGCCCGTTCAGCGGGGCAGGAGGATTTCCACGCGGGTCCCCTCGCCCAACTTGGAGCGTATGGAAAGCAGGCCGTGGTGGCGGGCAACGATATGTTTGACGATGGCCAGGCCCAGCCCCGTGCCCTTCTTCTTGCGATTGGCTTCCGCATCGCCGCGATAGAAGCGCTCGGTGAGGCGCGGCACGTGTTCTTCAGCAATTCCGGCGCCGAAATCGGTGACGATGATTGCGTGGTGGGCGCCGGAGCGGCTGGCACCGGCCACGAGGGCGATTTCCACCCTGCCGCCGTCCCCGCCATATTTAATGGCGTTGTCGGCGAGGTTCTCCACAACCTCGAACAGCTCCTGGCGGTCGCCGATGATGGTGACGGGCTCATCGGGCAGCTTGAGTTCGAGAGCCAGGTCGGCGGCCGTGATCTTGGGTTCGAGGGTTTCGGCAACCTCGCGCAGCAACAGGTTGAGGTTGACCTCGGTGGTCGGTTTGACGTGCTGGCGCAACTCGATGCGCGAGAGCGAGAGCAGGTCGTCGATCAGGCTCGACATGCGCTCGGACTGGCTGCGCATGATGCCGAGGAACCGCCCGCGTGCCGCTTCGTCCTTGGCCGCCGGGCCCTGCAACGTGTCGATGAATCCCATCAACGACGTCAGTGGGGTGCGCAGTTCGTGGCTGGCATTGGCGATGAAATCGCCGCGCATGCGGTCTGTGCGCTTCTGCTCGGTAAAATCGTAAAGAGTGATCGCAACGAAGCTGCGGTCCTCGCCCGGCCGGTAAGGGACCACCGAGGCACGATACCAGGTTTCGTTGGGCACCGGGATGTGCAGCTCGGTGCCCTGGGCCGTGCCGGTTTCGATGGCCTTGTCGATGGCTTCGACGAGATCGGGGTCGCGCAGGGTGAAGGCCAGAGGGTCACCCGTTCGGGCACGCGGGAAACGCTTGAGCGCCGCCGGATTGCGGTAAATCAGCACCGCGCGGTCATTGATGATAAGGCAGGGTTCGGTGAGGATGTCGGAAAACCCCTCGACGGCAGCATCGATGCCGGCAAGGGCGTCTGCCTCCTGACTTTCGGCATCGGAGCTGCGCGAAATCCGCGATGCAATGGCGCTGACGGCGACGATGGCCAGGACGACCACACCCGAATCGAAGGGCGCGAGCCTGCCGAACGCTGCCAGTGCCAGAACAAGAAGAATGGCAGCGGCGCCAACCAGAAAAGGCGGCGCCATGATGATTGGCCGGACCGCCCCGGGTCGCGTCTTCACTCTCTGTCCCGCACTCATTGCAAATGAATCGTCAATCATGACAATGGCCATATCGCGCGTGCATGACAATGGCATGATGAGCCACGTGGCGCCGAATATGACATTTGCTGCACAAAGTGCCGAAGAGGACTTGATCTAAATGGACGGCTTCGACCTCGAAAACCCCAAGCTTGACGACACCATCAAAGATCGGGCGCTGACCAGCGGCGGCTACCCCTACGACGAGGGGCTAAAGACCAAGGACTATGAAAAGCACCTGCGGGCCCTGCAGATCGAGTTGGTCAAGCTCCAGCGCCATCTGGCCGAGACCGGGGAGCGCGTGCTGGCCATTTTCGAGGGACGGGATTCGGCGGGAAAGGGCGGAACGATCAAGCGCTTTCTGGAAAATCTCAACCCGCGCAACGCGCGCACCGTCGCCCTGCCGGTGCCTTCGGACCGCGAGCGCACGCAATGGTATTTCCAGCGCTATGTTACGCACTTGCCGTCGGGGGGCGAAATCGTCCTGTTCGACCGCTCCTGGTACAATCGCGCCGTGGTCGAGCCGGTCATGGGGTTTTGCACACGGGGCCAGACCGAGAGTTTTTTGCACGAGGCGCCGCCCTTCGAGCGGATGATTACCGAGGAAGGCATTCATTTTTTCAAGTTCTGGCTGGAGGTCGGGCGGGAAATGCAGCTCAAGCGCTTCCACGACCGGCAGCACGACCCGCTCAAGATCTGGAAGCTTTCTCCTGTCGACCTCAAGTCGCTGGAAAAATGGGATGAATACACAAAGGCGCGCAACAAGATGTTTGTGGCCACCGACACGCCGGACACCCCCTGGACGGTGATCCGCGCCAACGACAAAAAACGCGCCAGGATCGCTGCCATTCAGTCTGTCCTCTGGCCGATCGACTACAGGGACAAGGACTTTTCGGCCATCAAGGAAATCGACCACAAGATCGTCACGTCACCCGAAGGCTTTCTCGCCAAGCAGGGATAGGCTATTGCGGGGCGCAAAACGGGAGGACGCGCGTGAGCCGGATAGCAGTTTCCATCGGCGAAGCCATGATCGAAATGAGCGGGGGCACCGATCGCACCTACAGGCAGGGCTTTGCCGGGGATACGCTCAACACCGCCTACTACCTCAACGCGCTTCTCGCAGAGGGCTGGACTGTGCGTTATGCAAGCGCGGTGGGAGACGATCTCTATTCGCGCCAGATGATCGATTTCATCGGCGGGACCGGCATCGATACCAGCACGATCCGGACGATCGAGGGCAAGCGGGCCGGGCTTTACATGATCCATCAGGCCGATGGGGACCGCCATTTCACCTATTGGCGCGACACATCGGCGGCAAAGCTGCTCGCCGACGACGCAACGGCGCTCGACGCGGCGTTGAGCGATGCCGAACTGATCTATTTCTCGGGCATTACGCTGGCCATTCTTGCTCCCGAAGCCCGCGCGCGGCTGATCGCGGCCATCGGCGCGCGGCGCACAGCCGGAGCGACCGTGGCGTTCGATCCCAATATCCGTCCGGCCCTGTGGGTCGATACGCGGAGCGTTGTCGATGCATTGACCGCAGCGGCAGAGGTTTCGAGCATCGTTTTGCCGACGCACGCCGACGAAGTGCCCTATTTCGGCGATGCGGATGATGAGGCCACCGCCCAGCGTTATCTTTCAGCAGGCTGTGTGGAAGTGGTCGTCAAGAATGGCGCCGATCCGGCGCTTGTGGTGACGGGCGGCGGCCAGTGGCGCGTGGGGGCAAGGACGGTCGCCAGCGTGGTCGATGCGACAGGGGCCGGCGACAGCTTCAATGGCGGATATCTGGCCGCACGCCTGGCCGGTGCCAACCCCGAGGACGCTGCCGAGGCGGGGCACGCCACCGCATCGGTGGTCATCGGCCATCATGGCGCGCTGATCCCCAAAGAGGCGCTGAAGCGTGCTTTTTAACGCTTCGATTTCCTGTCGAAACCCCGACGGATAGCGCGGAGGCCGAAGAAGACGGCGACAAGCGCGATAGGGGAGAGGATCGATATGGCCAGGGTCTTGCTGATCGCCGTCGCCTCGAGCGGACCGGCCAACGCATAACCCAGAATGCCGATCAGATAATACGTTATGGCGATGGTCGAAAGCCCTTCGACCGTGTGCTGGAGCCGGAACTGGCTGCGGGCCGTTTCGGCGATGGTTTCGAGCACCGACTTGTTCTGGATCTGCATGTCGAGGCTAATGCGCACATTGAGCAGTTCGACGGCCCGCTCGAGTTTTTCGAGCAGGACGGCAAGCCGCTTGTCCATGGCCTCGCAGGTGGCCAGCGCCGGCTCGACCCGGTTGCCGATGAAGCTCGAGAGCGACGAGCCCTGCCCCAACGTGGTTTCGCGCAGCTTTTCGAGCCGGTTGCGCAGGATGGCGCCATAGGCATAAGCGGCGGCGAAGCGATAATTGAGCTGTTCGGAAATCTGCCCCGAACGCACGGCAAGGGCGTGCAGGCTCTTGAGACGGTCCTGAACGGCGTCGGAGGTTTCGACCGCCGAAAGATCGGTCATGACCTCGGTCAGTCCCATTTCAACGGCACGCAGGTCGGGGCCGGTCTGGCGGGCCAGCGGCAGGGCCAGCAGTGCCATATTGCGATAGGTTTCGACCTCGAGGATGCGGCGCAGCGTGATGGCGCGGCGCAGGGGCGAGAGCTTGCCGGCGGCGAACTCGAAACGGATGTATTTGTCCTTGTCGGGCACGAAGTCGGTGGCCAATTGCGCGTGGCCATACTCAACGGCAACAAGGCAAAGGCTTGTGGCACTGAACGAGGGAAGCACCCGCTCGGGCAATTCGGGCTCGTCCATCAGATCGACCCGCATGGCACCGACCAGTTCGGCCTCGCCCAGAGCGTCCAGCCCGATATCGGCGGGCCAGTTCTCGGCATCGGTCAATGCCGAATACCAGGTGATGGTTATGAACTCGGTGTGAAATTCCCAACTCGCCACCCGCTCAGGCGTCGTGAACTGGTACTGGCGGCTGCCATCGTCCTTGACCGCGTGGCCGGTGCGCGCCGCGAACTGGCGGAACTCTTCCATGGCCTTTCGCATGCCGCCCGAGCGATTGGGGACAGTCAGCACCAGGCGGCGCACGCGCATATTGGGTGCAACGAGTTCGACCGGCCGCGCGTGCAGTTCGGCCAGAACCGCCTCGCGGTATGGATGGTCAGCTATTGGAGCGGCGCACATTGTTTCCGAGCCTCAAAAAGCAGCATCGGCCCACCGTACGCCCTCTCAAAAGCCATACCCATGCACCTTTGGTTTGATGCGCGCTTTTGACCTAGAGCATTTTTCGCCCTTCTTCGAAATGCGAAAGTCCTCAAGGTCTTAGTTCGGCCGCGCTTCCGAACCGGATAAGTGGATTCCACTTATCCTGGCAACGCTCTAGTACGCCTTGCCTTCCCGCTCTTTCATGTAAGCCAGTTCTTCGGGTGTGGAGGTGCGCCCCAAAGCGGCGTTACGCAGCGGGAAGCGACCGAACCGGGCGATGATGCCGTGATGCTCGATGGCGTAGGTCAGATAGCTGTCATCGTCCAAAGAACGGAACAGGCGGACCGACTCTTCCTGGACCACTGGCGATTCCGAATGCTGGTAGGGCATGTAGGCAAAGAGTTTCTCGTGAACCGAAAGCTCGGCATCGAGCCCGCGCGAAACGATTTCCTGGGCCAGGGCGAGCGCCATTGTGTCGGACGCAAACGCCGCGGCGCTGCCGCGATTGAACTGGCGGGAAAGCTGATCGAGCAGGATGATCTCGGCCAGCCGGCCGTTTGGAGTTTCGCGCCACGTCCAAAGCTCGGAGCGGACTGCCTTGGCGTAAACGTCGCTGAGGCGCGCGGCGCAGCGGGCGTCAAATTCAGGATCGCCCGAATACCAATCGTCCGGCCCGTGTTCGACGAACCAGAACTCAAGGACATCACCGGCCTGCATGACCTCGTCTCCAATCTCGTTTTGTTCACATTTGTGGGTTTCGCCGCGGCATTTGCGCGGCAATACTGGCGGGAACTGATTCCCCTTGGCATGTCGGAGTGTGTCTCACAAATGGTCGCTTGGTCCAGCCAGCAGGATGAGGCTCTCAAAGCCGTCGCCACATGGCTCAAGGACGAGAACGGGCCGCAGGTGTTCCGGCTGTTCGGATGGGCGGGCACGGGCAAATCGACGCTGGCCCGGCATCTGGCCAAGGACGTCAAGACGGTCAAATACGCGGCGTTTACCGGCAAGGCGGCGCTGGTGATGCGCAAGCGCGGGTGCAAGGGCGCTTCGACCATCCACTCGCTGATCTATACGCGGATTTCCGAAAAGGAAGGCGAGCCGCGCTTTGTGCTGGACCCGGAATCGGCGGCCGCGGACGCGGATTTGATCGTCATCGACGAAGTTTCCATGGTCGATGAAGTGCTGGGCACCGATCTGCTCTCGTTCGGCACCAAGGTGTTGGTATTGGGCGATCCGTTCCAGCTTCCTCCGGTGCAGGGCGAGGGGTTTTTCACCGCGCAGGACCCCGACGTCATGCTGACCGAAATTCACCGGCAGGCGGCGGACAACCCTATCGTCAGGCTCTCGCTCGATATTCGCGAGGGCCGCTGGCTGGATTATGGCACCTATGGCGAGAGCAAGGTGGTGTCGCGCCGCGACGTCGATCAGGCCGAAGTTCTCGATGCCGATCAGGTGCTGGTGGGGCGAAACAAGACGCGGCTGGACTACAACAACCGGATACGGGAGTTGAAGGGCCTGCCCACCGACATTCCGGTCAAGGGCGACAGGCTGGTGTGCCTGCGGAACAACCCGCAGAAAAAACTGCTCAACGGGCAAATCTGGACGCTCAATTCGATAAAGAAGCGGGCCGGCGGCACGCTGGAAATGACCATCGACCCCGAGGAGGCCGACAGAACCTCGGTGCAGACCAAGGTGCGCGCGCATCAGAGCTTTTTTACCGGCGAGGACGCGGAAATGAGCTGGCAGCTGCGCCGTCAGTACGACGAGTTCACCTATGGCTATTGCCTGACTGTCCACAAATCCCAGGGCAGCCAATGGGACAGCGTGTATCTGTTCGACGAGAGCTTCGTGTTTCGCGACGAGGCGCGGCGCTGGCTCTATACCGGCATCACGCGAGCCGCCGAGCGCATAATTGTCGTCCGGTGATCTGGCTGTCGAACGCCGTCCTCAGTTTTCGGCCGGTTCGGCCTTTTGCAGGATTTCGGCCGCCTCGGGGTTGAGGGCCGTGCTTTTTTGCCGGGGCGTGAATGACGGCGTGGGCCGCGGACCGCCTGCGTTGCCGAGCATGAGCGCGGCGCCCTCGCGCAATCCGCCGGCGATATCGAGTTCGAACCGGGCCTTGTCGCGTTCGCGGACCTCATCGAGAATATCGGATGCCTCGTCTTCATCGACGCCCAGCGCGACCAGGGTTTCGTAGCCGAAGACGAACGCGGATTCGAGCATTTCGCGGATCTGGTAATCGACACCCAAATGAACCAGTTCGACTGCGTGCTCGCGATCAAAAGCCCGGACAAAGAGCTGCGCGAGGGGGTAGTGAGACTTGACGTGCTCGGCGATCAGGGTCGCGTCGGCCGGCCTGTCGATGCACACCAGAACCGCCGTGGCCGTGGATGCGCCGGCGGCGTGGAGAATTTCGGGGCGGGTGCCGTCGCCATAATAGACCTTGAAGCCGAAACGCGATGCGGCCTGGATCATTTCCACGTCGTTGTCGATGATCGTAACATCGACGCCCTTGGCCAATAGCGGCTGGCTGACGATCTGGGAGAACCGGCCAAAGCCGATGACAAGTACGGTACCGGCCAATCCGTCGGCGATTTCCACACCGTCGAGATCGGGAGCCTGACGCGGCATTACGCGGTTCATGCCGATGATTGCGATGGGGGTGAGAACCATCGAGATGATGACGGTGGTCGTCAGAATGGCGTTCATTTCCGCATCAAGGATGCCCACCCCCAAAGCGGCGGAAAACAGAACGAAGGCAAATTCTCCGCCCTGCGCCATGAGCACCGAGCGCTCCAACGCCTCGCCATGGCTGGACCGCAACAGACGGGCGATACCGTAGATGCCAGCGAATTTGAGGGCCATATAGACAATCACGGCCATGATGATGAACGGGTAGTTCTGGGCGATGACGCCCAGATCGAGCGACATGCCGACGGCGATGAAAAACAGGCCGAGCAGAATGCCGCGGAACGGCTCGATATCGGCTTCCAGCTGGTGGCGGAATGTCGATTCCGAAAGGAGCACGCCGGCCAGGAAGGCACCCATGGCCATGGAGAGGCCACTGATATTCATGGCGAGCGCGGCGCCGAGCACGACAAGCAGAGCGGCGGCGGTCATCACCTCGCGGGCATGGGCGTTGGCGAGAATGCGGAACAGCGGATTGAGCAGGAAACGCCCCACGAGGACCAGACCGACTAGCGCGCCGACAGCGATTGCGATGTCGGTCAGGCGCTGGCTCATGGTCACCGTCTCGGCCTGTGGCGCGATGAACGTTACAAGCGCCAGAAGTGGCACGATGGCGAGATCTTCCAGCAGGAGGACCGAGATCATTTTCTGGCCGGCGGGAGTGGCGATTTCCCCGCGCTCTTCGAGCACCTGAAAAACGATAGCGGTCGAAGTGAGGACGAACCCGAGCCCGGCGATCAGGGCGACGGTTGGCGATAGGCCCATCAATATGCCGGCGCCGGTCATCAGCGCCGCGCAGGTTGCAACCTGGAGCACGCCGAGGCCAAAAATCTGCTTGCGCAGGCTCCAGAGCCGCCGGGGCTGCATTTCGAGCCCGATGATGAACAAGAACATCACGACGCCGAGTTCGGCGGCGTGCAGGATGGTATCGGGATGGGTGACAATGGCAAGTCCGAACGGCCCGATGGCCAGACCTGCGGCCAGATAACCAAGCACGGAGCCGAGCCCGATACGCTTGAAAATCGGGACCGCAACGACACCAGCTGCGAGAATTCCGACGATCGGAAAGAGGTCGAACCCGTGTGCCGCTTCGCCAGCCATGCTGTCCCCCGGGAGATGAAAAATATTCGGCTACGCTAAGCCAGACCGTGGCCCGCGACAAGGTGATTGACGGCAGTGTATCGGTGTGTTAGTTATATAGCACACTACACGGAAGCACACATGACCCAGTGGCGCGACGACCAACCGATATTTCTGCAAATCCGGCAAAGGATGATCGAGATGATCCTCAATGGGGCGATCAACGAGGGCGACCCCCTGCCCTCTGTCCGACAAGTGGCGACCGACCTGTCGGTCAATCCGCTGACGGTGACCAAATCATACCAGTCGCTGGTGGATATGGGCACTGTTGAAAAGCGCCGGGGACTCGGCATGTATGTGACCGATGGTGCGCGGGCCGCCCTGCTTGCGCATGAAAGGGACAAGTTTCTTAAAGAGGACTGGCCGGCGATTGCGGCGCGGATTTCTGCGCTCGGACTTTCCGCCGGTGACCTGCTCAAGCATGGAGACGAGAAATGACCGCTGAAACTCCAATCGTTTCCGCGCGCGGCCTACGCAAGCAGTTCGGCAAGAACGAGATTCTGCACGGGCTCGATTTCGACATTCCAGCCGGCCGCATCTACGGGCTGGTCGGGCACAATGGCGCCGGCAAGACGACGACGCTCAATGCGCTGCTGGGCCTGACCCAGTGCGAGGGCAAGATCGAGGTATTGGGGCTCGACCCCTTTGCCAACCGCGCCACGCTGATGAACAATGTCGCGTTCATTTCCGACGTCGCCTCCCTCCCCCGGTTCCTGCGGGTGCGCGAACTTTTTGCGCTGCTGAGCAACATCCATCCCAACTTCTCCCAGGACAAGGCACGCGATTTCCTCTCGGGCACCGACATCAAGCCCGAAGCCAAAATCAAGAACCTGTCCAAAGGGATGATCGCCCAGCTTCACCTTGCAGTGGTCATGGCTATCGATGCCAAGCTCCTGGTGCTGGACGAACCCACGCTCGGGCTCGACATCACCTATCGCAAGCGGTTTTACCGGCGGCTGCTCGAGGACTACATGACCGAGGAGCGCACGCTTTTGATCACCACCCATCAGGTGGACGAGATCGAGTTCATGCTGTCCGACATCATGTTCATCCGCGACGGCGAGTTGATCGTCCATATGCAGATGGAGACGGTCAACACCCGCTATTGCCAGTTGGTGATAGCCGACCCCACCCATGTGGACGCAGCCCGTGCGCTCGGCCCGATCTTCATCGAAAGCCGGTTTGGCCAGACTGTAATGGTCTTTGACGGTGTGGACCGCGAAAAGCTTGCACCCCTGGGCCAGCTTTCCACTCCGAGCCTTTCGGACCTTTTCGTCGCGCTGATGCAGCGTGAAACCCACAATGCGGGAGCCGCCTGATGCAGGCCTTCATTGCGCTTATCAAACGCGAATATCTCGAGCATCGCGGCGCCTTTGTCTACGGCCCGGCCCTTCTTTTGGCGCTCGTATCGCTGGCGGCTCTTTATGCTGTGTTCGGAACCGATTTCAGGGACGAATTCAGTGGGACCCTTCCGACCGTGCTGCGCTTTTATGAGGCGGCCTTCGCTCTGGGGGCAGCGGGATGGCTGGTCTATCTGGTCATCATGCTGTTCTTTTACTATGGCGATGCGTTCTCAGCCGATAGCCGCAACAATTCGATGCTGTTCTGGAAATCGATGCCGCAGAGTGATCTGAAAATCTTCGGGTCCAAAGTGGCCGCTTCGCTGACTGTGTTTCCCGCGGCGATCCTTGCCGCCCTCGCCATCACCGGGCTAATCGCCTATCTGCCGACCGTCATCGCGAGCAATTTCCTCGGCGGCTTTGCGCCACCGACCATAGGGGAAACGGTAAGCGCCTGGCTCAACATCATGGTTTCGGCCATCGTGCTGTTTGCCATAACGTTGCTGTGGTACCTGCCCTTCCTGGCCTGGGTGGGCCTGCTGGGCACCATATTCAAGCGCTGGGCCATTCCGCTCGCCTTTCTCATACCGGCGGTGATCGGGCTGTTTGAACGGGTCGTGATGCGCAATATCTTGCAGGATGGCGTCTTGTGGTCCTTCATCACGGACCGGTTCGAAGTGAAATTCGAGGGCTTCGATTTCGAAGTGTACTTCCAGCAACACTGGCTCGCAGGCCAGCAATGGGACGGATTGGAACTGGCCACCCTCATGCTGACGGGGGTGGATTGGATCCAGCTTGCGGGCGGGATCGCGGTTGCGGTGATTTTCGTTTATGCGGCCAGCGAGTATCGCAGGCGATACATCCTAACCTGAATAAAAAGGCCGCCCTGAGGGCGGCCTTTTTCTTTTACGCCATTGTGGGCATTGAGAACTGCGCACCCCCCCTAAGCCCGGAGGGCCAGCGAGCTGTGACCGTCTTGGTACGGGTCCAGAACTTTATCGAGTCCGTGCCGTGCTGATTGAGATCGCCGAAGGCCGATGCCTTCCAGCCGCCGAACGAGTGGTAAGCCAGCGGCGTGGGAATGGGCACATTGATGCCCACCATGCCGATATTGATACGCGAGGCGAAATCGCGCGCTGTGTCGCCATCGCGGGTGAAGATGGCGACGCCATTGCCATAGGGGTGCTTGAGCGGCAGCGACAGCGCCTCTTCATAGGTGGGAGCGCGCACCACCGACAGCACCGGGCCGAAAATCTCTTCGCGATAGATGTCCATTTCGGGGGTGACGCGATCGAACAGCGTGCCGCCTACGAAATAGCCGTTTTCATAGCCCTGCAGCGAGAAGCCGCGACCATCGACGACGAGATCGGCACCCTGTTTGTGGCCGCTACCGATAAGCGAGAGGATACGCTGCTGCGCCGCGCTGGTGATGACGGGGCCGAGGTCGGTTGCCGGATCGGTGTAGGGGCCGATCTTGAGGCTTTCGACGCGCGGCGCAAGCGCTGCGATCAGCCGGTCGGCCGTTTCCTCGCCAACCGGGACTGCAACGGAAATCGCCATGCAGCGCTCGCCCGCCGAGCCGTAGCCGGCGCCAATCAGCGCATCGGCGGCCTTTTCGATATCGGCGTCGGGCATAACGATCATGTGGTTCTTGGCGCCGCCGAAGGCCTGCACGCGCTTGCCGTGGGCGGCAGCGGTCGCATAGATATGGCGGGCGATTGGCGTCGAGCCGACAAAGCTGACACCGGCAATTTCATCATGAGCCAGGATAGCGTCGACCGCGGTCTTGTCGCCGTTGACGACGTTGAGGATGCCAGCGGGGAGGCCCGCTTCGAGCATCAACTCGGCCAGGCGCAGGGGAACCGAAGGGGCGCGCTCGGACGGTTTGAGGATGAAGGCATTGCCCGCCGCGATGGCGGGGGCGAACATCCACATGGGGATCATGGCGGGGAAGTTGAACGGGGTGATGCCTGCGCCAATGCCCAGCGACTGGCGCATGGAATACATGTCGATCCCCGGCCCGGCGCCTTCGGTGAATTCGCCCTTTTGCAGATGGGGGATGCCGCAGACAAATTCGGCGACCTCCATGCCGCGCACGATATCGCCCTTGGAATCCTCGATGGTCTTGCCGTGCTCGACCGAGAGCAGTTCGGCCAACTCGTCCATGTGGGTGTTGATGAGATCGACAAAGCGGAAGAATACCCGCGCCCGGCGTTGAGGATTGGTGGCGGCCCAGCCCGGTTGCGCAGCGGCGGCGGATTGGATGGCCGTTTCGAGGTCGTCGGCATCGGCCAGCGCGATTTTGGCGGAGATTTCGCCCGTTGCCGGATTGAAGACATCCGCGGACCGGCCCGACTTGCCCACCACATGTGCTCCGTTGATGAAATGTCCGATGGTTTTCATGCTCGCTCCTCAAAATTTCCGCGCGAGAATGAATGTCTATTATTATAGCTTCAACGTGATAGTTTTCACATTCGATGTGCACAAATCGTAGAGCAAATGAACTGGGATGATATTCGGATATTCTTGGCCATTGCGCGCGAGGGCCAGATCCTGGCTGCGGCGCGGGGGCTAGGCGTCAACCACGCGACGGTGGCACGGCGGCTGAGCGCGCTCGAAGCCGCCATGGGGGCACGGCTTTTCGTGCGGCGCACCAATGGATGCGATCTGACCGCAGAGGGCGAAGCGCTGCTCGAGCGCGCCGAGCTGATGGAGACCGCGGCGCTCAATGCTCAAACCGTCGTCGGGGGCACCGATGCGGCGATTTCCGGGGTGGTGCGGATCGGGGCTCCGGACGGGTTCGGCGTTGGATTTCTGGCGCCGAGACTGGGCGCGCTGCGCGCCCGACATCCGGGCCTCACTGTACAATTGGTGCCTGTGCCGCGCAGTTTTTCGCTATCGCGTCGCGAGGCCGATATTGCCATCACTGTGGCGCGACCGACCGAGGGGCGGCTTGTATGCCGCAAGCTGGTCGATTACCGGCTCGGGCTTTATGCGGCTTCCGACTATGTCAAGCAACGCGGCATGCCGAAGACAGCGGCCGATCTCAAAGATCATAGCCTTGT
This sequence comes from Rhizobiales bacterium UBA1912, assembly GCA_002337455.1. GTDB lineage: Bacteria > Pseudomonadota > Alphaproteobacteria > Rhizobiales > Devosiaceae > Pelagibacterium. The sequence goes on from DDGC01000002.1 coordinate 170,351, forward strand.
GGGCTATATGGAGGATTTGATTTTCACCCCCTCGCTCGATTACGCCCGCGACATCTGGAAGGGCTGGCGATCCGATATCGAGGTTTCGAGTGCGCTGGGCCAGACCGAGGCGGTCCGAGGTGGCGCCGGCATCGGCATCCTGCACGATTTTCTGGCGCACAGATATGCCGAGCTGGTGCCGGTGTTGCCCGAGTTGGGACTTGTCCGAAACTACTGGACGGTGATGCACGAGGACGTGCGCGCGATCAGGCGGGTTTCGGTCGTGGCTGATTTCATTGCCGAAACCGTATCGCTGGCACGCAGGAGCTTCTCCCGAACAGAGCGCGCCTGATTCGAGACGGGGAAGTATGGAACAACAACAAACCTTTGAGAATCCCTCTTATTCTCAAACCCACTCAAACATTCGTGCAATGATCGCGAAGCAAAATTGGGTTGCCAGAACTGTGAAATCAGGCCACCATGATCGTGGTCTTAACCAAGCGAAAGGAGGTGATCCAATGTCTAGTGAGATCCGCGCAGGCGGGAGCGACTTTGGGTATGAGGTGATTTCAACGAGGCAACCCTCGGCGAAATAGCCCGCTCTCCGAACCGCTTGGTGCAAACGGTTCCAACGGTTCAAGTCACCCCGTGTGACGGTATCATGGAAGGACTGTTCGAGTTATCGGACAGTCCTTTTTCTTTTGCCCGCTTGAATGGCGGACGCAAGGCGCCTAGATTGTCCATCGGCGTTTCACGATGGAATGCCTTATTTTAGATTTTACGTTCTCAGGGCGGGGTGAAAGTCCCCACCGGCGGTAACAGTTCTTTGGACCTGAAGCCCGCGAGCGCCTCGCCACAGTGGTGAGGGTCAGCAGATTCGGTGCAACTCCGAAGCCGACGGTCATAGTCCGGATGAGAGAGAACGGGAATTGCGCCTTGTTGCGTGCCGTCATCTTTGGATGCGGGGCGCTTGAGGTGTCGTCTCCCGTAACCCTGAGGAAACTGGTTACGGAAAGGACGACATATGAACCAGATTTCCTCTTTGCCCCACGCGCCGGTTCTGGGCGCCGTGTTCATGGTTGGGGCCGGCATTACCTTTGCCATCACCAACATCCTGACGCCGATCATCACCTACCAGATGGGCGTACCCTCCACGGCTGTGGTGTTCTGGCAATATATCATCGCCACAGTGTTTGCGCTGCCGCTGATCCTGCGAATCGGGGTTTCAAAGCTGCGCACAAATCATCCCTATTGGCACGAGATCCGCGCGTTGCTTTCGGCGCTCGGCGTGCAGTTCTTCGCCTTCGGCTTTGCCCTTGGGGTGCCCGTCTGGCAGATGGTGGCGCTTTCGATGACAGGGCCGTTTTTCATCCTGCTCGGGGCAACGTTGTTTCTGGGCGAGCGCCTTACGGTGCAGCGGTTGGGAGCTACGATCACCGGCTTTGTCGGCGCGGTGATGGTCTCACAGATCGGCACCGAACAGTTCACGCTGGCTTCGTTGCTGCCCGTTCTTGCGGCGCTGTGCTGGGGTTCGGTTTCGGTGATCACGCGCTATCTCAGCCGCGACGAAGAGCCTGAATCGCTGACGCTCTATATGCTGGTACTGATTACGCCCAATCACTTCCTGATCGGCCTGCTGCTCGGTATCGCCGTTGCGGTGCTGCCGGCTGGCGCGTTGCCGGCGGGGCTGGCGACAGGGTTCGATTTCCAGCTTCCCATGGGCGATGCACTCGGGCTGATCGTGCTGTTAGGGCTAGTGACGGCTGGGGCGCAATATTTCCTGAGCTTTGCCTATAAGGTGGCCGATGCCACCTATCTGCAGCCGTTCGACGATCTCAAGCTGCCGCTCAATACGCTGCTGGGCTGGATTGTTCTGTCACAAGTGCCGGCAATGTGGTTCTGGCCGGGGGCGCTTTTGATCCTCGGCGCGTCGAGCTTCATTTTGTGGAGCGAGCGCAGGGCGATGCCGACCCGCCTTCAGACCGCTTAGAGTCTGACCCAGCATCCATCGCGGTGGCTGTGCGCGATGGCGTGCACTGTCTTTTCGATGGCCAGCCCTTTCTGGAAATCGATGATGTGCGCCGTCTCCCCGGAGATGGCGCGCATCACTTCGCGGGCTTCGATAATCTTGAGCTCATTGAATCCCAGCCCGTGGCCGGGGGCAGGAATGAATTTGTCATAGGGCGTGTGGATGGGCGCGGTCAGGACCGTGCGGAACCCCTGCTCGCTCGCCCTGCCCTCGCGGGTAAAGATCTGGAGTTCGTTCATGCGCTCCTGATCGTAGGCGATGGTGCCTTCGGACCCGAAAATCTGGATGGCGATGCGACCCTTACGGCCCCAGGCGGAGCGGGAAAGTTGGATGGCGCCCGACACACCGCCCGCAAAGCGCAACAGGATATGGGCGATGTCGAAGGTTTCGACCTCGCGGTCCTTACCGTCCTGGGTTGGTCGGGCGGGAAAGGGTTTGGCGAGGTCGGCCATGACCTGTTCAGCGGGACCCAAAAGCGTCGAGAGAATGGATAGCGGATGCACGCCGAAATCGTCGAGCGCGCCATATCCCGAACTGGCTTCGCTCTTCCAGTAAAACAGCGCAGCCGGGTCAGCCATGAAATCCTCGTCCATTTCCACACGCACCGAATGGACTCTGCCGATGGCCCCTTCGGCCAGCAGTCTGCCGATGTGGCGGATGAGCGGGTTCTGGATGTAGTTGTAGCCCAGCGCAGCAACGCGGCCTGAAACCCGGGCTGTCTCGGCCATCCGCTGCGCATCAGTGAAGGCGGGCGCCATGGGCTTTTCGCACCAGACATGTTTGCCCGCCTCGAGCGCGGCAATGGCCATTTCGGGGTGGAAGGCGTTGGGCGTGGTGATGGAAATGATGTCGACATCCGGGTCGGCTATCAGCTCACGCCAGTCGCCGGTCGATTTCTCGAACCCCAGCGCCGCGGCCTGTTTTGCCGCCAGGTCGGCATTGGCTCCGGCGAGGTGGACGAGGCGCGGGCGTTCGACGTCTCCGAAGACCGGCGCGACGGCGTTCCAGGCCAGTGCATGGCACTTGCCCATGTAGCCGGTTCCGATCAGGCCGACGCCGAGAGATGTCATTGGGAAGGGCTCCGGAGAAAAAAAGACGGCGGAATATGAGAAAACCCATATTACCGCCGGAGGTTGCTCTTGCCCTTCGCGCTCTCGCGAAGGAGGCCAGAATACGCGCCTTGGCGGGGAAGTTTCAAGGATAATGGCAAGAAAACGGCACGATTTATGTCGCGCCGTTTATCTTTTGTCACAGTCGGTCGCTCTTTGACGGCCGATTACTGGTAGTCGGCAGCGTTGGAAGCATCGACCAGAACGGTGCCTGTATCGACCCATTCCTCGATGGTTTCGCCATTGTTCAGCGCGATGAGAGACTCGATGCCGAAGCGGCCCATATTGTCGGGGGCCTGAGCGATCGAGGCGGTCATTTCGCCGGCGACGATGGAATTTGCGGCGTCAGGATTGGCGTCGAAGCCGACAACCATGACGGTTTCGAGCATAGCTGCCTGCTTGAGCGCTTCGACTGCACCCAGCGCCATATTGTCATTGGAGCCGAAAATTCCCTTGATGTTGGGATTGCCGGCCAGGATCGTTTCGGTGACCGAAAGGCCCATGGCACGGTCCCAGTTGGCGGGCTGTTCGGCAACGATGTTGAGGCCGCATTCGCTAAGACCGTCATGGGCACCCTGGGCGCGGGCCTGACCGGTGGACTGGCTGATAAGGCCCTGAAGAATGGCGACGTCCGAGCCAGCTTCGAGGTTTTCGCACATATATTCGGCAGCAAGAGCCGCCCCGACCTGGTTGTTGGTGCCGATAAAGGACACGCCTTCATTGGTGCCGCGGGTGTCGACGAACACAACCGGGATACCCTGCGCGATGGCGGAATCGACCACCGGAGCGAGCGCGTTGGGATCGGTGGGGGCCAGCGCGATGCCGTCCACGCCCTGGGCGATCAGATCCTCGATCTGGTTGATCTGGGCCTGAACGTCAGATTCCTGGGGCGGGGCGACAACGATCACCTCGACGCCATGTTCTTCGCCAGCCGCCATGGCGCCGGCCTCGACGGCGGCCCAGAACGGATTGCCCGCACCGGGGCCTTTCATGCCGAGAACGTAGGTTTGCGCCTGAGCGCCGACGGTCATGGCGCCGAGCGCTATGGATGCCAGAAGCACTGCTTTCATTTCGTGGTCCTCCCTTTTTGACCAATCTCCATTTGATTATCGACCATTCCGGCTGGAGCGCACCGGAACGGTGGTAAACCTTATCGCCTCACCGATGCCCTGCGGCGGACCACGTCGATCCAGACCGCGAAGATGATGACGACGCCGATCAGCACCATTTGCCAGAACGAGCTGACATTGTTGATGTTGAGCCCGTTCCTCAAAAGACCCATTATCAGCACGCCGGCGAGAACGCCGAGCACCGTACCGCGCCCGCCAAAGAACGAGGCGCCGCCGATGATGACCGCGGCGATGGCATCGAGTTCGAGCATCAGGCCTGCATTGGGGAAGCCCGAGTCCGTGCGTCCGGCCAACAGCAGCCCGCCCAGACCGGCCATGAAGCCGGAAATCATATAGACAAGGATCAGGACCTTATCGACATTGACGCCGGACACGCGCGCTGCCTGCGGGTTGCCGCCAATGGCGTAGATGTGCCGGCCGGTGCTGGTTTTTTCGAGAAAGAACCACAGCCCGACAGCGCAGACCGCGACCACGATCAGACTGGCCGGAATGCCGGCGGGCGGTGCGAGAAAGCCGAGATCGTAATAGGCCTGGCCCAGATAGCGCACCTCGTCCTGCAGCCCGGAAATCGGGGCGCCATTGGTCACGAGGTATGCGATGCCGCGCACTGCGTTTAGCGTGCCTAACGTCATAATGAAGGGGTGTGGGAGCTTGAGCCATGTCAGGCCCACCCCGTTGACCAGCCCCACGGCGATACCGACGAGCGGGCCGACCATCAGGACGAGCGGCCAGGGCAGCCCGGCGCGGCTGGCGAGGGCCAGAGTGACCATCGAGAGCGCCATTGTCGAGCCGACCGAAAGGTCGATACCTGCAGTGACGATCACCACGAACATGCCCAGCGCAACCAGCGCCAGGGTGGCGTTCTGCTTGAGGATGTTGGTGAGGTTCTGGGGCGTTAGAAACACCTCGGGGCGCGAGAGGGCGATGACCACCATCATCACGATCACGACGAGCACGATGCCGTAGGTTTCAAGGAACTTCGAGAGTTTGGGATTGTAGAACATTGCGCGCCCTCCCCTAGTTCAGCCTGTCATGGGCAAGGGATTCAGTGTGTCCCTTGGTGCCCATGATCCAGCCGATGACCTCGTTGCGGGAGGTGTCCTTGAGTTGGCTCTCGGCGAAGTTGGCGCCCTGATAGAGGGCCATGACGCGGTCGCAGCAGTAGAAGATATCGTCCATGCGGTGAGAGATGACGATCACGGCAACACCATGATCTTTCAGCCTTTTGATGAGGTCGAGCACCTTGCCGACCTCCTTGATGGCCAGCGCCGCAGTCGGCTCGTCCATGATGACGAGTTGGGCGTCGAACGCCGTGGCACGGGCAATGGCCACCGCCTGACGCTGACCGCCGGATAGATCCTCGGTGTTCTGGGACACCGACTTGACGTGGATATGGAGGTTGTCGAGATGGGTCTGGGCCATCTCGCGGGCCTGTTTATGATCGATGATGGTCAACGGCCCGAACCTTCTGCCCGGCTCGCGGCCCATATAGATGTTTTCGTAAATGGGCATGTTTCCGGCCAGCGCGAAGTCCTGATAGACCATCTCGATGCCCTTGCCGCGGGCGTCCTTGGGGCTGGAAAAATGGACGGGGTGGCCATCGAAAATCAGCTCGCCCTTTGAGGGCTGATAGAGGCCCGAAAGGATTTTCATGAGCGTGGACTTGCCCGCGCCATTGTCCCCCACGACCCCCAGAACCTCGCCGTGATCGACGTGGAAATTGACGTCGTCCAGCGCGGTGATGGCGCCGAAATATTTGGCGATTCCGCGCGCTTCGAGAAGTGCCGTACCGGTGGCGGCCATGTCCCTCTCCCCTCCTCTTGCACAAGCAAAAATAGAACGCCTGATGCACTATTTATATTTGTGGAATGTTTATTCCATTTCGTGCAGAATGCGTCAAGGCCCAATCGAACCGCGCCGGGGAAAAATCGGTGCGGTTTGCGGGCGAAACGGCGATCGGTGGCGCCATTTTGGAAAAAACCGGCAAATGCCGGGGACAATGAAGGGGCGAGTATAGATGGACCGGGCCCGCAGAGGATAAGGATAGGAGAAACCGAGCATGGGGCGTTCCAAAGCGATGGACAGCACAGAGCAGAACGATGTGCCGCGCGATTTCGCGGCGCTGCGCGAACGCGTGCTGGAGCGCTGGGAGGAACTGCCGCGCCGGCTGACCCAGGTGGCCGAATATGCTCTCAACAATCCCGACGAGATCGCGTTTGGCACCGCGGCATCGATCGCGGCCAAGGCCCATGTGCAGCCCTCGACGCTGGTGCGGTTTTCCCAGGCGCTGGGCTATCAGGGATTTTCGGGGCTGCAGGAGGTGTTCCGCTCGCGGCTGCGCGACCAGGTGCTGGGCTATGACGAGCGCATGGCGCAATTGCGCGAACATGACGCGGGCTCTCCCCGCCCCTCGATGATCCTTGAGGGGTTTGCGGAAGCCTCGCTGCGCTCGATCTCTGCCCTGACCTCGCGACACGATCCGGCGGTGTTCGAGAAGGCGCTCGATGCGCTCGAAAACGCCGAGACGATCTACCTGATCGGCTTGCGGCGCTCGTTTCCGGTGACCTCATACATGGCCTATGCCATGGGCAAGCTGGGCATAAGGACCATCCTGATCGATGCCGTGGCCGGGCTGGCGGCCGAGCAGGCCAATTTCGCGAGCGACAGGGACGCGGCGCTGGCCATCAGCTTTACGCCCTATGCCAGCGAGACGGTGGCGCTGACGACGCAGGTGCGTGAAGCGGGCACCAAGGTGGTGGCGATCACCGATTCCATCTTTTCGCCCCTGGCCTCGCAGGCCGAAGCGTGGTTCGAGGTGGCCGAGGCCGATTTCGAGGGCTTTCGTTCAATGAGCGCCAGCATGACGCTGGCCATGGCGCTTACTGTGGCGCTGGCCGACCGGCGCAAGGCCAAGGGGGGATAGCGGCGGGGCCGCGGGCATCATCGGCGCTGCCGCTTACCGTATCCCGGATCAAGTCCGGGATGACTGTTGTAGATTGAACCCGTGAGGGGCACTCTAGCCGCGGCGCTCACCGGCGGGAACGGCGGCCATGCCTTCCTCGAAATCGGCGCGCAAATCGGCAAGGGTCATCGATCCGAACTGTTCAACGATCATCGCCTCGGCGGCAGCCAGCGTATCGCCGATGCGTGCGTTGACGGACCTTTCGATGATGCATTTGGGGTCGTCATTGGCCATACCGAGCGCAAACATTTCGGGCGAACCGAGCGCGCGGTAAATATCGGCCATGGTAAGATCTTCAAGCGGAACGGCGAGCTCCCAGCCGCCATTGTGCCCCTTGGACGAGGTGACATAGCCCGCCTCGCGCAGGCCCGCCATTGTGCGGCGCACGACCACGGGGTTTGTCGAGAGCATTTTCGCGATGGTTTCTGATGTCGCTGCACCCTCGAGCTTGCTCATGTGGATCAAGACATGGAGCATGCGGGAGAGCCGATTGTCGGTGCGCATGGGCTTTACCTCTGATCCTTGACCTAGCCCGCCGCGCCGCGCCGCGTCAATCGCGGCACCGCTTGCGCATGTTAACGCGAGGCGCAATTGTCGTGCCCTCAAGCGGGAAGTGCTGGGGCCGGGTGGCAGACTGTTCATCGACGGGGGCACTCCGACCGATCTGGCGCAACTTGAGTGAAGCGGCGACATGCCGTATCGCTGGATCAAACCGGAGGAACCCTACCCTTGCGCAAAGCTCTTTTCGCCGCCAGCATCGCCGTTTCGGCCTGGCTGTCGCCAGTGGGCGCGGCGATGGCCGAGACGCTGACGTTGGACATCGAGGACGCGGCCATGGTGGTCGATAATCAGACAGACCGACCCACCCTCCATATTCATTTGAACGCGCAATCGGCCAAAATGTTTGGCGATCTAACGATACGCCACATATCCTCAGTGGTTGAGGTCTCGCTGGAGGGCAAGGTTTTGACCTCCCCACGCATACAATCGCCCATTCTGGAGGGGTCGCTGCAGATTACCGGCGACTTTTCCGAAGCGGAGGTCGAGGCCATGGTAGAGCGGATCAATTCGGGTGCCCAGCTTGAAGTGCGGGTGGTTGACGAGTAGGCCATCGGGGCCGCGCCGGGTCGTGTTGTATCGGCGGCACACCCAAATTTGATTGTTTTTCAATGCCATTGCGCCTTGGAACGAAGCGGAGCGGGCTACGTTCGGTCACCGCGGGGAAACGAAGCTGGCTTTTTCGGAAACGGCCAATGTGCAGATTTCGAGACAAGTCCAGCCGTCAAACCAACGGAGACTAACAATGAAAAACGCTCTTGCAAAAACGATCCTGGCGACAACTGCCGGGCTTTTGATGACCGGCACCGCACTGGCGCAGACCGCCACGGCCACCGCCACCACCGACCTCAACATCCGCTCGGGCCCCGGCCCGCAGTTCGAGACCGTCGGCGTGATCGCCTCGGGCGACAGCGCCACAGTGAACGGTTGCGTCACGGATTCGATGTGGTGCGAAATCGATTATGGCGGCACTGTCGGCTTTGCCTATTCAGACTATCTGACCGTGCAGGGCCAGGCCCAGGGTGAAGCCATCGTCCTGACAGAACGCCCGCCTGAACTGGTTGGCGTTGCCGAACCCTCCACCACAGCCAATTCGACGGTGACCGGCGCTGCCGGCGGTGCGATTGCCGGTGCGTTGATCGGCGGGCCCGTGGGTGCCGCGATCGGCGCCGGGCTGGGCGCAACGACCGGCGTGGTTGTCGATCCGCCGGAAAGCGCACGCACCTATGTGACGTCCAACCCCATGGAGCCAGTCTATCTCGAAGGCGAAGTGGTGGTGGGCGCCCAGGTGCCTGACACGGTAACGGTTCAGCCTATTCCCGAGTATGACTATGAATACGTCTATATCAACGGCCAGCCGGTGTTGATCGACCCGGCCAACCGGCAAATCGTCCACATCTTCCGCTAAAGGCTGAAGAGTTGGAACAGAAAGGGCGGCCCGGCGGGTCGCCCTTTTTTATCGCCCATCTTATCTGACGGTGACCACCTGCCCCGTGCTTAAGCTTTCGCTTGCGGCTTCGGCCAGTTTCTGGGCCATCAGACCGTCATGGCCCGAGGCGCGGGGCGCCTCGCCCTTTTCCAGAAAATCGAGGAACTTGTGGATCTCGGCGGTGTAAGCTGCCTGGTAGCGCTCCACGAAGGAAAAGGGGATCTTGTCGGCGATCCACCCGCCCTCGTTCGCCAATTCAACTGTGGTGTCGTGGATATTGGCGGCGCGCAAAAGCCCTTTGGAACCATGCACTTCGATGCGCTGATCGTGGCCGTAGGTGGCGCGGCGGGAATTTGTGATGACGACGATCTTGCCCGACGCCGTCTGCATCTGGACGCTCGCGGTGTCGATATCGCCGGCCTTGCCGATCTCGGGATCGGTGAGGACGCCGCCCAGGGCGTGGACGGTGACGGGTTCCTCATCGCCCAGAAGGAAGCGGGCCATGTCGAAATCGTGGATCATCATATCGCGGTAGAGGCCCCCAGAGCGCCCGATATAGGAGACCGGCGGCGCCGATGGGTCGCGGCAAATGATGGTGATGATTTCGGGATCGCCGATTTCGCCCGAGCGCAGGCGCTTTTCAAGGAACGCAAAGTTTGGATCGTAGCGGCGATGAAAGCCGATCATTAAAGGAACGCCGGCTTTTTCAACGACTTGCAGGCAAGCTTCGATCCGCTCGACCGACAGGGAAACCGGCTTTTCGCATAGGATTGCCTTGCCAGCGCGGGCGGCCTGTTCGATCAGATCGGCATGGGTGTCGGTGGGGGTGGCGATGAGGATGGCATCGACGTCCGAGGCGGCGATGATCTCTTCGACCGAGCCGGTCCTGGCGCCAACGATTCCGGCCAGTTTTTGCGCAGCTTCGGGCATGGCGTCGGCGATGTAAGCGACCGAGGCCCGACCCGACGATGCTATGGCGCGGGCGTGGACATTGCCGATGCGGCCTGCTCCCAAGATTCCGAAACGCAGCATGAAACCCTCCCGAAACACGCAATCAACATGGCAACATTGACTGCAAAAACTATGGACTTGAGTGATGTTGAACGCTTTGTTGCTCAACATTTGCACACCTGTCTTTTTGCGTCACCCTCCAGTGGAATGCAATCAGCAAAATGGAACATATATTCCGAATTGACAGATTTTCGGAATTGATGTTTCAATTGAGGCTGATTAGAAGGGCGGCGAACAAACGTCTCGATCATAGAATTCAGGGAGGCCACGCGCCATGGAAGAGAGGGAGAAGACGCTCGACGTCATCACCATCGGGCGCGCTTCGGTCGACCTTTACAGCCAGCAGATCGGTGCGCGGCTCGAGGACGCTGCGAGCTTTGCCAAATCTGTGGGCGGGTGCCCGGCCAATATCGCGATCGGTACGGCGCGGCTGGGGCTCAAATCAGCATGGCTGGGTCGCGTGGGCGACGAGGCCTTCGGGCGGTTCATCCGGGAACAGATGGCGCGCGAGGGCGCCTCGACAGAGGGTATCATCACCGATGCCGAGCGGCTGACGGCGCTGGCCATTCTCGGCGTCGAGGACGACAAGCGCTTTCCGCTGATCTTTTATCGCGAGGACTGCGCCGACATGGCGCTGACCGAGGGCGACATCTCCGAGGACTTCATTGCGCGGGCCCGGTCGGTGCTGGTGACGGGCACGCATTTTTCGCGGCCGCACACGGCGGCGGCGCAAAAGATCGCCATGACCTTTGCCAAGGGCTATGGCGCCAAGGTGATTTTCGACATCGATTTCCGGCCCAACCTGTGGGGGCTGGCCGGGCATGGGGCGGGCGAAGAGCGCTATGTCCGGTCCCATACGGTTTCCGAGCGCCTGAAATCCGTGCTGCCCCATTGCGACCTTGTGGTGGGCACCGAGGAAGAGATCCTGATCGGCTCAGGGGAAGCCGACCTGGATGCCGCGCTCAGGGCGATCAGACAGGTCTCCTCCGCCGTGATCGTCCTGAAGCGCGGCCCTATGGGCTGCATCGTCTATGACGGGGTCATTCCCGAAAACATCGAAGACGGGATCGTAGGCGAAGGATTTCCCATCGAGGTTTACAACACGCTGGGGGCCGGGGACGCCTTCATGAGCGGGTTTTTGCGCGGCTGGCTCACCGGAGAACCGCTGGAAACCTGCGCAACATGGGCCAATGCCTGCGGGGCGTTTGCGGTGTCACGGCTGTTGTGTTCGCCGGAAATCCCGAGCTTTGAGGAACTGAGCCATTTCCTCGAGCATGGCAGCGCGCGCAGGGCGCTGCGCAAGGATGCGGCGCTCAACCATATTCACTGGGTGACGACAGGGCGACGGCGCGATTATCCAACGGTGAGGGCACTGGCCATCGACCATCGGGGGCAACTCGAGGGGATGGCGGACAAGGTGGGGGCGGATCGGGACGCGATCGCCGGTTTCAAGCTGCTGGCCGTCGAGGCCGCGGCCAGAGTAGCGGACGGGCGCGACGGGTTCGGGATGCTGCTCGATGACAAATACGGCCGCGCTGCGCTGTTTGCGGCGGCAAAGCAACCCAATTTCTGGATCGGGCGGCCGGTGGAACTGCCGGGATCGCGGCCGCTAAAGTTCGAGTTTTCACAGGACATGGGCAGCCGGCTGATCGAGTGGCCGGTCGATCATTGCATCAAGTGCCTTGCGTTTTTCCATCCCGACGACCCCGACGACATGCGGCTCGAACAGATCGAAAAGCTGGGCGCGCTCTACGATGCGGCGCGCAGCGTGGGGCGCGAGCTGCTTATCGAGATCATCGCGGGCAAGAACGGGCCTCTGGAGGCCGATACTGTGCCGCGGATTCTGACCGAGCTGTATTCGGCGGGGCTCCAGCCCGACTGGTGGAAGCTCGAGCCGCAGGCCGATGCGGCGGCGTGGACGCTGATCGACGAGACGATTGCGGCCAACGACCCCTGGTGCCGCGGCGTTGTGCTTTTGGGGCTCGACGCGCCCGCCGAAGAGCTGGAAGCGGCCTTCAAGGCGACGGCGGGATCGGCGACGGTGAAAGGCTTTGCCGTGGGGCGGACGATCTTTGCCAGCGCGGCGGAAAAATGGTTGGCTGGGGAGATGGACGATAAAGAGGCGGTGGCCGATATGGCCGGACGGTTCAGCGCGCTGGTGGATGCGTGGGAGGCGCGGGGGCAATGACCGAGACGATCAGGCTAACCATGGCGCAGGCATTGGCGCGGTTTCTCGCGGCGCAGATGACCGAAATCGAGGGCGAGCGCGTGCCGCTGTTTGGTGGCGTGTGGGCAATTTTCGGGCATGGGAACGTCGCAGGCATGGGCGAGGCGCTCTATGGCGTGCGCGAAACCCTGCCGACCTATCGGGCTCACAATGAACAGGGGATGGCGCACGCGGCGATTGCCTTTGCCAAGGCCAGTTTCCGGCGGCGGATGATGGCGTGCACGACCTCGATTGGGCCGGGGGCGACCAATATGGTGACCGCCGCGGCGCTGGCGCATGTGAACCGGCTGCCGGTGCTGTTTTTACCCGGCGATGTGTTTGCCAACCGGCGGCCCGACCCGGTGCTGCAGCAGGTCGAGGATTTTGCCGACGGGACGGTGTCGGCCAATGATTGTTTCAAGCCCGTATCGCGCTATTTCGACCGGATCACCCGGCCCGAGCAGATCATGCCGGCGCTGCGGCGGGCCATGCAGGTTCTGACCGATCCGGCCGATTGCGGGCCTGTGACGCTGGCGCTGTGTCAGGACACCCAAGCCGAGGCCTATGATTATCCGGTCTCGTTTTTTGCGCAGACCGTGCACACGCAGCGCCGGGTGCGGCCCGATGCCGACGAGTTGGATCGGGCCGTAACGGCAATCCGGAGCGCTAAACAGCCGGTGCTGATTGCCGGCGGCGGGGTGCTCTATTCGGGAGCTAGCGATGCGCTGGCGCGGTTTGCCCAGGCCCATGACGTGCCGGTGATGGAAACGCAGGCCGGGAAAGCGTCCCTGCCCCATTCGCATCCGCTCAATATGGGATCGGTGGGGGTGACGGGCACGAGCGCGGCCAACGGGCTGGCCGAAAAGGCCGATGTGATCGTGGCGGTGGGCACGCGGCTGGCCGATTTTACCACGGGATCGTGGGCGCTGTTTAAAAACCCCGACGCGAAGTTCGTGGCGCTCAATGTTGCTTCTGTCGATGCGGGCAAGCATGGGGCGATGCCGCTTGTGGCCGATGCGCGCGCGGGGCTCGAAGCGCTCGGCGAGGGGCTGGGCCAGTGGCGGGCGCCCGAAAGCTGGCGGCACGAAGCCGACGAGCGCAAGCTCAAATGGCTGGGCGAGGCGGAGGCGGTGACGGCGGCGACCAATGCGCCCCTGCCCTCGGATGCGCAGGTGATCGGGGCGACGCAGCGGACGATGGGCGAGGCTATCGTCGTGTGTGCGGCGGGAGGATTGCCCGGGGAGTTGCACAAGCTCTGGAAGCCCGAGGCGCCGGGGCGGTATCACCTGGAATACGGCTATTCGACAATGGGATACGAGATTGCCGGAGGGCTGGGTGTCAAGCTGGCCCAGCCGGGCGACGAAGTTGTCGTCATGGTGGGCGACGGCAGCTACATGATGGCCAATTCTGAACTTTCGACCGCGGTGATGATGGGGCTGCGGCTGACCGTGGTGCTGCTCGACAATCGCGGGTTCGGCTGCATCAACCGGCTGCAGACGGCGACCGGGGGCGCGAATTTCAACAATCTGTTCGAGGATGCGCGCCGGGAAGCCATGCCCGAGATTGATTTTGTCGGGCATGCGCGCGCCTTGGGCGCACACGCGCAGAAGGTGGCGGGGATTGCCGAGCTTGAAGCCGCACTGGCCGAAGCGCGGGAGCGCGGCGGGGTCAACGTTGTGGTGATCGACACCGATCCGCTGGTGACAACCGAGGCCGGCGGGCATTGGTGGGACGTTGCAGTGCCCGAGGTCAGCGAGCGGGCGGACGTGCGGGCCAAGCGTGCGGAGTATGAGGAACAGATCAAGGGGCAGCGGATCGGGTGACGGGACGTGACTATCGGGATTTCTCAGGCGCTGCCGCGTACTGGATCCCGGCTCAAGGCCGGGATGACGGTGGTGGGGTGGATGGGTTGGAAAACCGGTATAGGTGAGTGGTGGAAGGGCGCCAAGCTGTTTTGGCATGGGCGCGCTACCGCTCCCCGCGTCATCCCGGACTTGATCCGGGATCCAGTACACTCAGCGACAGAGAGGGACGATGATCGATGAGCGGCACTATTACGTTTATATTCTCGCCAATGGCATTGGCGGAACGCTCTATGTCGGAGTCACCAACAATCTGTTCCGGCGTATCCCCGAGCACAAGGAGCGGAAAGCCGATCGCTTCACTGCACGGTACGGCGTCGATCGGCTGGTCTATTTCGAGGCGCATGACACTATCGAAGCAGCGATCGCGCAGGAAAAGCGGATCAAGAGATGGCGACGGAGCTGGAAGGTGCAGTTGATCGAAAAGGATAATCCCAATTGGGATGACCGGTTTCCCGCGCTGCAGCCATAGGGGCGGGAGATGCGCGGTTCAGACTTTTCGGCGCTGCCGGCTACTGGATCCCGGGTCTTCGCCCGGGATGACGATGGTGTAGGGCTGTGAACACAATGAGAGAGACAGAGGAAAAATGATCCGGATCGGTGCGAACCCTATCGGGTGGTCCAATGACGATATGATCGAGATTGGCGGGGAGACGCCGCTGGAGGTGTGTCTGGCGGAGGCGCGGGAGGCCGGGTTTACGGGGATGGAGCTGGGGAACAAGTTTCCGCGCCAGGCCGAAGCGCTGCGGCCCATTCTGGAGGCGCACGGGCACAGGCTTGTTTCGGGGTGGTATTCGACCGAGCTTTTGCTGCGTGACGAGAACGCTGAGATCGAGGCTGCCACGGCCCATGCGAGCCTGCTGCGCGATATGGGCTGCACGGTGATGATCGTGTGCGAGACGTCCAACGCCATCCACGGGCAGATGGAAACGCCGCTATCCGAGCGGCCGGTGCTGCCGCACGATGTGTGGCCCCGGTTCGGGATGCGACTGACGGCTTTTGCCCTCAAGCTGAAGCAGGTGTACGGGCTCGATCTGGTCTATCACCATCATATGGGGACGATCGTGCAGACCGAAGCCGAGATCGACAGGCTGATGGCATCGACCGGCGATGCGGTGCATCTGTTGCTCGATACAGGGCACATCACCTGGGGCGGCGGCGATCCGGCGCGGGTGGCGCGCAACCATTTTGCCCGCATAGCGCATGTGCACACCAAAGACGTGCGGGCCGATTTGATGCTGGCTTCGAATGCAGCGGACTGGAGTTTTCTAAAATCGGTGCTGGCGGGCGTCTATACGGTGCCCGGCGACGGGTTGATCGACTTTGGCGCGGTGTTTGCCGAACTCAAGGGCTATGAAGGCTGGGTGGTGGTCGAGGCCGAGCAGGATCCCGAGAAAGCCCATCCGCTGACCTATGCGAAGATGGGGTATGGGCATTTGCGCGGTGAGCTGGAACGCGCGGGGTTTGAGGTGGCGGCTTAGGCCGTTTGCTGGCGGAAAGGCCCCTCACCCCAACCCTCTCCCCCAAGGGAGAGGGAGCAGGCGGGGAGAATTTGACCGCCGAAGTCACCGAGCCATCGGAGGGCGCGGCAGCGCACATGGGCCCCGGGTCGAGCCCGGGGCAGCGAGGGGAGGATGGGCCGTGGCCGGAGCGGCCGGCGCTGCCGGTTACTGGATCCCGGCTCAAGGCCGGGATGACGGTGGTGGTGAGGTGAGATCGGGGCTGAGACTGGCCGGGCCGAGACCAGGACCGGGACCGGGACCGGGACCGGGACCGAAAAGAAGGAAGCAAAGTGATGGCTGAGTTGCTCGTCAAACCATCCGGGGACACCGGCAAGGTGATCGATGTGACGCCGGAAAGCGCCGGGTGGCGGTATGTGGGGTTTGCGCTGCACAAGCTGGCTGCCGGGCAGAGCGTTTCGGCGGTGACGGGGGACCGGGAAGTCTGCCTGGTTTTCGTTTCCGGCACTGGCAGCGTGAGCGCTGGGGGTGAAGCGCTGGGCGAAATGGGGGGGCGGCAAAGCCCGTTCGACGGCAAGCCGGCGGCGGTCTATGTGCCGGGCAATTGTGACTGGTCGGTGACGGCAGGGACCGACCTGGAACTTGCAGTCTGTTCGGCCCCTGCCCTTTCGCAACGCGCGGTGAAGGTGATCGGGCCCGATGCGATGACCCAGGAGGTGCGCGGCAAAGGCACCAATGTGCGCCATGTCACCAATATCCTGCCCGAAACCGACGGCGTGGCGGACAGCCTGCTGGTGGTTGAGGTGATCACGCCGGGCGGGCACACATCGTCCTATCCGCCGCACAAGCACGACCGGGACGCGCTGCCTGAGGAATCCTATCTCGAAGAGACCTATTATCATCGGCTCAACCCCCATCAGGGCTTTGCCTTCCAGCGGGTCTATACCGACGACCGCTCCCTCGACGAAGTACTGCTGATCGAGGACGGAGTGACCACGCTGGTGCCCAAGGGATATCACCCCTGCGCGGCGATCCATGGCTATGATCTCTATTATCTCAACGTTATGGCGGGGCCGCGCCGAATCTGGCGTTTTCATAATCAGCCCGAGCACGAATGGCTGCTCGGGGGTTGACGCCCGGCGCGGCTTTTTCCTTGCGCAGCTCCGACGACGAAAAGTGCGGCGCACTTTTCTCCTCGCTGCGAGGCCGAATCTGGCGTTTTCACAACCAGCCCGAGCACGAATGGCTGCTCGGGGGTTGACGCCCGGCGCGGCTTTTTCCTTGCGCAGCTCCGACGACGAAAAGTGCGGCGCACTTTTCTGCTCGCTGCGAGGCCGGGTGTGGCGTTTCCACAATCAGCCCGAGCACGAATGGCTGCTCGATTGAGGCCCAAAAGGGCTTTTTCCTTCCCGCTAAAGGGCGTGTTAAGCCCTTGGCCGTAACAGTTTCCCGTATCGAAAAAGTCGGTGCAGGGGGCAGGGCACTTTGGCGCGCACGGTTCGAAACAGGTTGAAGCAACTGGGACGCATATTGGTGCGGGCCAGCAACATCCCTGCTTTGATGGCCGTGGTGGTGATCGGGGTGGCTGCGGGGTTTGCCGAATATCAGCACCGGGAAATCTTCGCGCAGTCGCAGCGTACGATGGTGCTCGACAAGCTCGGGCTGGTGCGGGCCCAGCTGGAGGGCAAGGTCAATTCCAACCTGCAGCTGATCCACGGGCTGGTGGGCGTGATCGCCACCGAACCCGATATGGGCCAGGTGCGGTTTTCGGCGCTGGCCTCCTATCTGTTCAACCAGAGCAGTCAGCTTATCAATATCGCCGCGGCGCCCGACTTCGTGGTGCGCATGGTCTATCCGCTGACCGGAAACGAGGCGGCGCTGGGCCTCGACTACCGCAGGAACGCCGACCAGCGCGATGCGGCGATGCAGGCGCGGGACACGCGGGAAATCGTTCTGGCCGGGCCCGTGCATCTGGTGCAGGGCGGGCGCGGCTTTCTGGGACGCTATCCGGTCTATTACCGCGACGCGGCCGGTGAGGAGCAGTTCTGGGGCATCGTTTCAGCGGTGATCGACGCCGACAGGCTCTACGTTGACAGCGGCCTTGCCGCGATGGCGGGCGATATCTCCATCGCCATTTCCGGGCGCGACGGGCAAGCCGACAATGACGCAGTTTTTTATGGCGACGCGGCGGTGCTGGAAAGCGATCCGGTGCGCGCCGAAGTGCTGCTGCCATCGGGGAACTGGATCATCTCGGCCATTCCGGCGGAGGGCTGGGGCGCCAACCCGCCCAACACCGCCATATTGCGGGTCGGCATAGCGCTGGCGGCGGCGCTGATCCTCGTGCCGATCGTGCTGCTGGGCCGCCTCAACGAGGAACGCCGGCGGCGGATGATCGAACAGCGGCGGCGCGAAAGCGAGTTGTCGCGATTGTCGCGCCGGCTGGAACTGGCCCTGGCGACGTCGCAGGTCGGCGTGTGGGAAATGAATATCGGCAACGGCGCCCTGTCCTGGGACGACCGGATGAACGAGCTTTACGGCTATCTGCCGGATGGCGGCCAGCGCGGCTATACCCATTGGCGCGACAGGCTGCACCCGGACGATCTGGAACGGGCCGAGCGCGACTTCAACGAATCCATCCGGTCCGGCAGCCAGTATTTCTCCAATTACCGGATCATGACGCCGGAAGGGGAAATGCGCTACATCAGGGCCATTGGCTCGGTCTATCAGGACCCGGGCAACGCGCCGCGCATCGTCGGGGTCAACTGGGACGCGACACCGGACGCCAAGCTGTCCGAGGCGCTGCTGCGCGCCAAGACGCAGGCCGAGGCGAAAAATTTCGAGCTCGAAACCGCCAAGGCGCGCATCGAGCACAACGCCATGCACGACCCGCTGACCGGGTTACCCAACCGGCGCTATCTCGACGATATCCTCGACATGCACACCAAGCGCAGCGCGCGCAATGGCGGCTATGTCTCGATCCAGCATATCGATCTGGACCGGTTCAAGCAGATCAACGACACGCTGGGGCACGCGGCGGGCGATGCCATGCTGGTCCACGCGTCCGAGGTGCTCAAGGCCTCGGTGCGGCCATCCGATTTCGTGGCGCGGATCGGGGGCGACGAATTCGTCATCCTGTGCATCGGGGAAAAATCGGATGCCGAACTGCGGTCCATGGCCGAGCGGATCATTGCCGCCATGCGCAAGCCGGTTTCCTATCAGGGCCATGAATGCCGGTTCGGCGTTTCGATCGGGATTGCCGGGGGCGATGTTTCGCTCACGCCGGCCAAGCAGGTGCTGGTCAACGCCGACATCGCCCTTTATCGCGCCAAGGAGCGTGGCCGGAGCCGGGCCGAATTCTTCTCAGAAGAATTGCAGGCCGAGATCATCACCGCCAAGCGTATCGCCGACGATATTCTGGCCGGGCTCGAGAACAACGAATTCGTCGCCTTCTACCAGCCGCAGGTGGATGCCAGAACGCTCGATATCGTGGGCATGGAGGCGCTGGCGCGCTGGAACCACCCCATCAAGGGGCTGCTGGCGCCCGACGCCTTCATGGCGATTGCCGAGGATTTGAACGTGGTCGCGGCCATCGACAAGCTGATCCTCGAACAGGCGCTGGTCCAGCACAAGAAGTGGAGGGCCGCGGGGCTGGACGTGCCACGGGTCTCAGTGAACGTTTCGGCGCGGCGGCTCAATGATGAAGGGTTGATCAGTACGCTCAAGGCACTCGATATCGAGCGGGGCACCGTGTCGTTCGAATTGATCGAGTCGATCTATCTCGACGAGCGTGACTCTCTGGTCTCGTTCAATATCGACCAGATCAAGGAACTGGGCATCGATATCGAAATCGACGATTTCGGGACCGGTTACGCGTCTATCGTTTCGCTTTTGCAGCTGCGGCCCACGCGGCTCAAGATCGACCGGCAGCTGGTCATGCCGATCACCAGTTCGCCCGGCCAGCGCAGGCTTGTGGGCTCGATCATCGAGATCGGTGCGTCGCTTGGCATCGAGGCGATTGCCGAGGGCGTGGAAAGCTTCGAGCACGCGAAAATTCTTGCCGATATGGGCTGTTCGGCGCTGCAGGGCTATGCAATCGCCCGGCCCATGGACGGCAATGCGGTGACCCAGTTTGTGGCCAGCCAGAGCTGGCGCAACGCGAGCTAGGGTTGCCTTTGCGGCCAGCACGCCGCCGCCGGGGGTACTGGATCCCGGCTCGAGGCCGGGATGACGCTGAGGGACATGCGAGTCGGCGGCAATATATTCACCCATCGCTGTCCCGGACTTGATCCGGGCCCCAGCAGGTTTACCGAGCCACCGGAGCGTGAGGCGGCGCGCATGGACCCCGGGTCAAGCCCCGGGGCAGCGAGGGGAGAGGTGGCCGCAGCAGCCGCGCCGGCGTTTTCGGGCGGCTCAGCTTCTCGGTTTCGCCCGATTGGTGGCCTGGGCGGCGAGGGGGTCGTCGGGCCAGTAGTGGCGCGGGTAGCGGCCCTTGAGATCCTTTGCCACATCGGACCACGAGCCGCGCCAGAAGCCGGGGAGATCGCGCGTGGTCTGGATGGGGCGGTGGGCCGGGGAGAGCAGCGAGAGCAGCAGCGGCACCTTGCCATTGGCGATGGCGGGGTGGGTATCGAGCCCAAACAATTCCTGCACACGCACGGCGAGGACGGGGCCGTTTTCGGCGGCGTAATCGATGGGAATATTGCTGCCCGAGGGGACGCCGAAATGGGACGGCAGCAGGGTTTCCATCTGCGCGCGCTTGTCCCACGGCAGAAGATCGAACAGGGCGGCGGCGAGGTGATCGGGCGTGATGGCGTCGAGGCGCGACAGCCCTGCAATGTGGGGGACGAGCCAGGCCGCATCGTTACCGGCCAGCGCCGCGTCGGACAGGTCGGGCCAGTCAGCGCCGATTGTGCGGTGGAGGAACGTCGCGCGCTCGCGCAGGGTGCGCTGGTCGCGGGTCCAGGGGAGTTTTTCGATGCCGATCTGCGCGATGCCTTTGGCCAGCAGCGGCGCGGCGGCAGGAAGATCGTCTATGGCGGCGGGGCCGTCTTCGAGACGCAGGGCGCCGAGGCGGCGCTGGCGGCGGGCCCGGACGGCACGCGCCGTGGCATCGAAGGCCAACTCGGTGATGGTTTCGATATGGGCTGAAAAGATATCCTCGATGTCATCGCGACCGATGGCGATGGCGGCGCGGATGTATGCGCTGGCGGCGGCGCCGGTCATGTCGGTGACGACGAGGAATTTTTCGCGCGCCAGACGCTCGGTTTCATCGATCCGGGCTTGCCGCCCATTGGCGAGACGGAACCGGCCTGGCGCTGTTTGTTGCGCAACGCGGTCGGGATAGGCGCGGGCCAGATGGCGGGCCAGATCGGCGCCCGAGAGCTGCCCCGCTCCGCCGGTGGACTTTCCTCTGCTGCCGGCTGCCTTTCCTTTGCTGCCGGCGGCCTGGGCCCATCGGGCAGCGAGAGTTTTGGCTTCGCTGGCGCGTTTGGAAGCGTCGCGGCGCAGGCGCTCGAAGCGGTCGGCAAGATCGATGGCGGTGCCGCCAAGGCCGGGTTCGCCAGCCAGAACGCCGAGCAGGGCGGCATCCATGGCGGTGCCCTCGGTCGCGGCGAGCGCGATCATGTGGCCGAGGCGCGGGTGGAGGGGGAGCTTGGCGAGCAGCGTGCCGTGGGGCGTGATGCGGGAGTTGGCGTCGAGAGCGTCGAGATCCTGCAAGAGGACCACCGCCTCGGACCATGCGGGGGCCGGTGGGGGATCGAGGAAGGCGAGGGTTGTGGGGTCGGTGACGCCCCAGCTGGCCAGATCGAGGACGAGATTTGTCAGATCGGCCTGGAGGATTTCGGGGGGATCGAAGGGGGCGAGGCTGGCCGTTTGACCTTCGTGCCAGCACCGGTAGCAGATTCCCGGTTCGGTGCGCCCTGCCCGGCCCCGGCGCTGATCGGCACTGGCGCGCGAGACGCGGCGGGTTTCGAGTCGGGTGAGGCCGGTGTTAGGCTCATAGACCGGCAGGCGCGAAAGGCCGGAATCGATGACGATCCGCACGCCCTCAATGGTCAGCGAGGTCTGTGCGATGGCGGTTGCGAGGACGATCTTGCGACGGCCCGGCGGCGCGGGCTGGATGGCGCGATCCTGTTCGGCAGGGGTGAGCTGGCCGTAAAGGGGGGCGATGTCGGTGTCGGGGCCGACGATTGCGGCGAGGGCTTCGGCGGTGCGGCGGATTTCGGCCTGGCCGGGAAGGAAAACGAGGATCGAACCGGTCTCCTCGGCCAGCGCGCGGCGGGTTGCGGCAACCACATTCTGTTCGATCCGCATACTGGCATCGGGGATGATGTGATGAGTGTGGACCGGGAAGGCCCTGCCCTCGCTTTCGATGACCGGGGCATCGCCGAGCAGACCTGCCACGGCGGCGCCGTCCAGCGTTGCCGACATGACGAGGATGCGCAGATCCTCGCGCAGCGCGGTCGCATCGAGGGTGAGGGCGAGGCCGAGATCACCATCGAGGCTGCGTTCGTGGAATTCGTCGAAGAGGACGGCGGCAATGCCGGTCAGTTCGGGGTCATCGAGCACCATGCGGGTAAAGACGCCCTCGGTGACCACTTCGATGCGGGTTTTTGCCGAAATCTTTGTGTCGAGGCGGACGCGGTAGCCCACGGTTTCGCCCACCTGTTCGCCCAGCGTCTGGGCCATGCGGCGGGCGGCTGCGCGGGCGGCAAGGCGGCGCGGTTCGAGCATGACGATCCTGCCGTCACCGCGCCATTGGGCATCGAGCAGGGCCAAGGGCACCCGCGTGGTCTTGCCCGCGCCGGGCGGGGCGACGAGGACGGCACGCGTATTGACTTCCAGCGCGGATTTGAGCGCGGGGATAACGGCGTCGATGGGCAAGGGGTCAGTCGGATGCATGAAAGGGTGTTTAGCAGGACGGGTGGCGTTTGGCAGAGGAGAATCTACCAGCCGCGCGCCAGACCATCGGGGACTTCGTAGCGTTGGCCATCGAAGAGCAGACGGTCGGTGCTGTCCGAAACGTCTGTCATTGCTTCGGTGCACTGGCCGTCGCGCGTCTCTGAGACGCTGGTTTCGGCGTGGGTCGAGACGATGATATCGGCGACGTCGTTGGGGGATTGGGGCGCCATGGCCAGTGTGCGGGTGGTTGCGTAAAACTCGCCGGCGCAATTGCCGTCCCATTCCCCGCCGGTTTGATTGACGATGACATTATCGAGGATGGGGAGGAGCTCAGCCTCCTCGATATCGAACAGAAACAGCGTGGTGAGCAAGAAGGGGTTCACGCGCGAACTTCCCTCCTCGACGATGCGCAGCCCGAAGGCGACGCGGCCCGGCGCCAGCTGGTAAAAAGCTGTATCGAACGCCACGCTATAGATGCGTATTGCATCGTCGGACATCTTGTCCGCCAGGCGGGTGCGCGCCACCACCGCGTGGGTCTGGCTATCGAGCACGAGAACGTCGAGATCGCCTTGCGTTCCGATTTCGGTCTGATCGTAGATCAGGGGCACGGCGACCAGACGATAGTGCGGATTGGCGGGCCATTGGCGGCACACCATCATCTCGGAGGTATATTCGAGGGCGCTATCGGCCGGGAGTGTGATGGTGCCGCCGCCGACCGAGAAGGTTTTGTCGGAAATTTTGGTGCCGTCGGGATAGGCGGCTCTCAGGATCGGCGCGGCGTCGGGCCCGCACTGGTTTTCCTCTGCGGTGGCTGGTGAGGTCGCCAGCGCAAGTGACGCGGCGACAAGCAGGGTTACGAGGCCGGTTCGCAATGGCGCGTTTTTCATTAGGGCGGGTCTCTTGGGCGTGCGGTTGCCGTGGCACGGTATTGCGCTGTTGCGCGATTGCCAACTCCAAAGCGGGAACAGTGAGGGGGCTGAACCGCCAGTGCCCGTGGGTACTGGATCCCGGGTCTTCGCCCGGGATGACCGAGGGTGGGAAGGATGGCCGTGGCCTCAGCCACTGTCGCTGTCCCGGCTCCCCGCTTTTTACGGGGACAGGCCCAATCCGGGACCCAGCAGGATCTGGAGGGTATGGCAGCGCACATGGACCCCGGGTCAAGCCCGGGGCAGCGAGGCGTGGCTGGTGGCCCAAGCCCTCAAGCCGTCGTCATCGCCCGCTTGAACGCGGCGACCATGGCCGCATCGGTGCGTTTCATACCGGGGGCAACATAACCGAGATCGGTGGCGCGGCCAGCGGGAATTGCGATGGCCCGGCTGGCCGAGGCGTGGAGATCGGTGACGCCGAGGGCGAGGATGGCTTTGGCGTTGTCGGCGGTGACGCCCGAGCCAGCCATGATGGCGATGCGGCCGGCGGCGTGGGCGGTGATGGCGCGCAGGGCGTCGAGCCCATCGATGGCGCGGCGGGCGCCGCCGGAGGTCAAGATGCGGGTGAACCCCAGATCGATGGCGGTATCGATGGCCGCGGGGAAATCTGGGGCGAGGTCGAAGGCGCGATGAAGGGTAAGATCGGGGCCTGATGCGCGGGCGATAAGGCGTTTGAGGGTCGCGGTATCGAGTGTGCCATCGGGATGGGTTGCACCGAGAACGACGCCGGGGAGCCCAGCGGAACGGACGGCGTCGATGTCGGTTTCCATTGATGCCACATCGTCATCGGAGAAGACGAAATCGCCGGGGCGGGGGCGGATCATTGCGTAAACGGGAATGGGCGCTGTGGCGGCGAGAGCCATCAAGCCCGGCGTGGGGGTGAGCCCGCCGACGGCGAGAGCAGAGCAGAGCTCTATACGGTCGGCGCCACCGGAAATGGCGGCGGCAAGGCCGGCGGCGTCATCGACGCAGATTTCGAGGGTGGGTTCAGGCATAGGCGAACCGATCCAACCCCAGCAGGGCGGCGCCGACAAGACCCGGTTCCATGGCGCATTGGGCGGGCACGATCAGGGGGCGTTCGAGCTTGCGCAGAATGCGCGAGCGCACGGCGAGATCGAGCGCAGGAATGAGCCCGGGCGCTCCCGCCATGCCGCCGCCGACCGGAACGATGGACGCGCCGGTGATGTTGACGGCGAGGGCCAGCGGCGCGGCGACCAGATCGACATAGATGCCCATTGTGCGGGTTGCCGCTTCGTCGCGGCCGGCCCAGCCGACGACGATTTCGCGGCTGTCGCGCGCCTGGCCGGACAGATGCATGTGCAGCTTTTCCAGCCCGCGCGCTCCGCCCACGGTATCGACGCACCCCATGCGGCCGCAGCCGCACTGAAAATGGGGGATGGCGATGGGCGGATCGCCGGCGGTCGTTGCAAGGATCGTCCCATGGCCCCATTCGCCCGCGTAGCCGCCGCGGCGGTTGGCAAGCCGGCTCTCGACAACAAGACCACCGCCAACCCCGGTGCCAAGGATGATGCCGAACACGACATCATGGCCCTGCCCCGCCCCGAGCCCTGCTTCGGCCAGCGCAAAGCAATCTGCATCATTGGCGATGGCGACGGGGAGATCGAGCGCTTCGGACAAATCGGCATCGAGGACGCGGCCATCGATGCAGGGCACGTTGGCGCAGATCATCTTTCCGGTCTCGATATCGACGACGCCGCAGATGGAAATCGAGATGGCATCGGGGCGCTCGGGCGCGGCGGCAAGGATGCCGCGCAGCGTTTCGACGAACATGGCGAAATCATTTCGCGGCGTTTCGATGCGCCCCATCTGGGAGATGGAGCGGGCATCATGTGCATAAGCCGCCTTGATGGCGCTGCCGCCGATGTCGAGTGCAAGGATCATGGATTGAGCCTAGCCGTGGATGGCGTGCGGGCAAGGGGAGATTTCGTCAAAAGCGGAGAATTGCCGATTTTGGCGGGTGGGCGTGGAGCAAAACAGCGGCAGCATTCACCATCGCTGTCCCGGACTTGATCCGGGACCCGGCAGAGTTGCCGAGCCACTGGAGGGTGCAAACACCCTACTCCGCGGCTGCCCTGCCGTCGGGGGTTTCGGCGGGGGCGTTGGCGTCGCCGGGGGCGGTTTCGCAGGCGAGGTCGGGGAAAGCGGCGATGCGGCGGGACGAGAAATCCTCGCGCAGGACGATCAGGCCGCGGTCCTCGAAATAGGTGAGGAGGCGGCGGGCGCGCGAGGCCGAGTGCGAACCATAGGCGCGGGCCAGCGTTGCGTCGGACGGACAGGGGAGCTTTTCCACCGCCGCCCGGGCAACCATCAGGAACACGCCCTGGAGATCTTCGGGGAGCGTGCGGGCCAGATCGAGAGCGGCCTGCCAGCCATCTGACTGGGCGCCGGCGGTATCGACACCAGCACGAGCGACGGCGAAGCGGCGCTTGAAATCGCTCAGATCGGGCGGCGTGCCCGGCACGCGGCGGATGCGGCAGCGCACCAGGAAATCCTGATAGAGCACGGCGACCGAGCGGAAGCTGGCGTCCGGGTCTTCGAGGATTTCGGCCAGCACGGCATCGATTGAGGCGGCGCGCTCGGCCTCGTCGATCTCGGGGAAGAGGCTTGCCGGTTCGGGCTCGGCTTTCGGCGCGGGCTGGCTCAATTGGGCGAGAATATCTGCTGTGGGGCGTGGGGCGGGCTGGACTGTGCGGCGCGGGATGGGGCGGGTTTCTTCCTCGGCGCCGGGGGTAAAGATCAGATCGGCGGCGTCGGCGCCGGTTTCGGGCAGCGGCATCAGTTTGGGCGATGTGGAACGGGCGCTGGTTTCGACCGCACCGATGCGGATGGGCAGCGGGCGGCGCGACAGCGCGGGGCCAAGGGCGACGAAATTGCCCTTTTCGAGATCGCGGAACATTTCGGTGCCGCGCCGGTCCATACCGAGCAGATCGCCGGCGCGGGCCATGTCGATATCGAGGAAGGTGCGGCCCATGAGAAAATTGGATGCTTCGGCAGCTACATTCTTGGCCAGCTTGGCGAGGCGCTGGGTGGCGATGACGCCTGCCAGCCCGCGCTTTCTGCCACGGCACATCAAATTGGTCATGGCGCCGAGCGAGAGTTTGCGCGCTTCGTCGGAGACTTCGCCGCCCGACGAGGGGGCAAAGAGCTGGGCTTCATCGACAACGACAAGCATGGGATACCAGAAATCGCGGTCGGCATCGAAAAGGCCGCCAAGGAAGGCGGCGGCGGCGCGCATCTGGGCCTCGGCCTCCAGCCCTTCGAGCGAGAGGACGACCGAAACGCGGTGCTGACGGATGCGGCCCGCGATGCGTGTCAATTCATGCTCGGAGCGATCGGCCTCGACGACCACGTGGCCGAATTTATCGGCAAGCGTCACGAAATCGCCCTCGGGGTCGATGACGCATTGCTGCACCCAAGGCGCGCTCTGTTCTAGCAGACGGCGCAGAAGGTGGGATTTGCCCGAGCCCGAATTGCCCTGCACCAGCAGGCGGGTGGCCAGCAATTCCTCGAGATCGAGCTTTGCGGGCGTCGCCGTTTTTGTCGTGCCCATGTCGATTTCGACGGTCATCGCCTTTTGCCTGCTCCGGGTTGGTTGGTGATTCGAGATGGCGTGCAGCTGGGAGCCGCGCAACCCAATCTAATGGGAGTCGCCCGCAACGCAAACTCTGTCTGACCCGTCTTGAATAAGTATATTTTCTATACTATTTTTAGCCATGATGTTCGAATATGATCCGGGCAAGCGTTATAGGCAGACGAGCTTTTGCTCGAAATCCCGGCTCGGACCGCCGATGAGACTCGATTTCTCGTAATCGGACGGATCGGCGAGCGGCACTGGGCCGCAATCATCACATATCGGCGTGAAGCCATTCGCATCATATCGGTGCGCCGCGCCCGAAACCAGGAGATCGCATACTATGAAGGCCAATGAATTCGATACCAAATTCGAGGCGGGCGACGATATCGAAGACGTTCTGGACCTTTCGCGGGCTCGCCGGCCCAATCTTGAATCGCGCCGCGTCAATGTCGACTTTCCGGCGTGGGTCGTGGAAGGGCTGGACCGTCAGGCAAAGCGGCTTGGGGTTACGCGGCAATCGCTCATCAAGATGTGGATAGCACAAAAGCTTGAACACCCGGGCGATGGCGGTCCCAAACTTTGACCTTACCGGCCAAATCAGCCTAAATTTTACATTCATTCTGGATTGAGTCGTCTTATGCCTATGCGCTTTTGGTCCCGGTTTTTCGCCAAGGACCCCGCCGAGCCGGTGGGGCCGCAATTTGGCGCGCTGCCGTACAGGATCGTGGACGGGCAATTGGCGGTTTTGCTCATAACGTCACGGGGACGGGGCAAGTGGATATTTCCCAAGGGCTGCCAGATGGACGGCAAGACGCCATGGGAATGCGCGGAACTGGAAGCCTATGAGGAAGCGGGCGTCGTGGGCGAGATCGAGACGACGCCGATCGGCTCCTATTTCCTGCCGGTGACCGAGGAACGTCCGCAACCCATCGAGGTGCTGATGTATCCGCTGCTGGTCACCGATCAGCGCGAGGACTGGAAAGAGATGGGGCAGCGCTATCGCCATTGGGCGGTGTTGCCCGAGGCCAAGCGGCTGATTACCCATGACGGGCTGGCCGATGTGGCCGTGGCGCTGGCGCAGCGCGAGACGTCTCGTTCTGTCTCACGGCGCGCACCGCTGCAGGCATGACGCGCTAAAACCGCGCTATGCCCTTCGCTGCGCCTGCGACGGCGCGGCGCAAAAGTGCGCCGGGGTCCTCACTTCGTTCGTCCATGCTGTCTCACGGCGCGCACCGCTGCAGGCATGACGCGCTAGAACCGCGCTATGCCTTCCGCTGCAGGCATGACGCGCTAGAGGCCGAACAGCGCCACCATGGTCCAGAAAATCAGGCCGGCCAGCAGCGCGGAGGCGGGGACGGTAATGATCCACGCGGCGCCGATGGACAGGACGTGCTGGCGGCGGACCAGGTAGCGGCGCCGGCGTTTCTGGTAATTGGTGACGGCCTCTTCGGCGGTTTTGTTGAGGTGGCTGGTGCGCAGGAAGATACCTTCGGGGCTGACGGCCTTGTTGCGGATGCCCTGGTTGGAAAACCCTTCACGCAGAAAACCCACCCCGAACACAGCGCCCACCGCAATATGGGTCGAGGAGACCGGCAGGCCCAGCGCCGACGCGACCAGAACCGTGGCCGCCGCCGAGAGGGCAACGCAATAGCCGCGGATTTCGTTGAGCTTGGTGATTTTCTCGCCCACAGTGCGGATGAGGCGCGGGCCGAACAGCGCCAAGCCCAACGCCAGGCCCAGCGCCCCGATGGCCAAGACCCATATCGGCAGGGCAACCGAACCGCCGACCTCACCCCCCTGCTGCACTGCCGAAACGATGGCGGCGAGCGGGCCGACGGCATTGGCCACATCGTTGGCGCCGTGGGCGAACGATAAAAGAGCCGTCGCGAGGATCAGCGGCAGGCGAAACAGCGTGCCGACCTGCTTACTGGAATTGTCCATGCCCTCGGTGCGCGCCATGACCCATGGCTGGGCAGTGTACCAACCGATACCACCGGCCAGAAGGCCGATGAGCAGCACGATATGGCCCTCTGGTTTCCAGATACGCGACAGGCCCTTGGTGGACATGTACATGGCAAAGACACCCACCATGACCCCGACCAGTACCGGCACCCACACCCGCGCGGAAACCACTTTTTCCTTTTGGCGCAGAATGGTGAAATTGACGATGGTGAGCAAGATTGCGGCCAGCAGGCCGCCCATGACGGGCGATATTACCCAGCTGGCGGCGATCATGGCTATGGTCGGCCAGACGATTGCCGACATTCCCGCCGCCGCTACACCGGCCCCGACGACGCCGCCGACCACCGCATGGGTGGTGGAAACCGGCGCACCGATGATGGTAGCCAGATTGACCCAGAGCGCCGAGGACAGCAGCGCGGCCATCATGACCACTATAAAGGCAGTGCCATCGATGTGCGCGCCGGGCACGATGATGTCGCGCGAGATGGTGCCGACCACATCGCCACCGGCCAGAAGCGCCCCGGCCGCCTCGCAAATAGCCGCGATGGCCAGCGCGCCGGTCATGGTGAGTGCCCGGGACCCGACAGCCGGGCCCATATTGTTGGCCACGTCGTTGGCCCCGATATTGAGCGCCATGTAGGCGGCAATAACCGTGGCGATGATGACCAGATAGCTCAGGGGACCCGAAGAGACGGCAAAGGCGGCCCAGACGAGGGCGGCGAGCAGGAAGACAAGTGCAATGCCGGGCGCTGCCATGGCACGCGAGTTGTCCTGAGTTGCCTTATGCAATTGCTGGACGCGCTTGAGATCCTTGTCGATGGCTGACTTGGACATGGCACTCCTGGGGGGAACTTGTCGGATTTGTTCTGGCCATATCGAACCTGACACGGCTTGGCCACAGCCATTGTGACGTTTCCGTCATTAAAGGTGTCTGTTGAGGTCTGTTTTACTGCGTCTGCGCAAAACCGCCACACCCTTTAGCAATTGTCTGGCCGCGGCGCCCCAATCGGGGTTACCATTTGGCCAAGTGTTCAGGGACGACCGCCATAGATGGCAGATAACAAGCACAAGAAAGACTGGCGCGCGCGGTTGCGGGACGCCGTCTGGCCCCGCATGGGTCTCAGGCGGTATTTCACCTACCTGCAAAAGCGCGTGTTGCGGCTGACCGCGAGCCCGCACGCCATCGCGGCGGGCGTTGCCTCGGGCGCAGCGGTTTCGGTGTTTCCGCTGATCGGTGTGCATTTCTTTTTAGGGTTCGTCCTGGCGTTCGTGACGCGCGGCAACATGCTGGCTGCCGCGATCGGCACGGCATGGGGCAACCCCATAACCTTCCCGCTGTTTTTCTCACTGAGCTTCCAGTTCGGCTCGTCGATCCGCGCCGCGCTGTTTCCCGACGACCCGGCGGCGGTCATGCGCCACGCGGACACCACGGCGCTTTCGGGTGGGCTGTTCTCGCTCGATCTGGCGACCATTCTGCCGCTGTTTCAGACAATGATGGTCGGCGCCCTGCCGATTGCGCTGTTCTGCTGGGTGTTCTTTTACGTGATCGTGCGTGGACTGGTGGGCGGATTTCAGACCGCGCGCAAAGCCCGACTGGAACGCCGCCGGGCCCGACAGGAGCGGGCCGCGCCACGCAACGCGGTGCGGGGCTAAATCCAAAAAAAGACGTGGGAGCACAAATGGTTCAGTCGGTTTTTCACCTGGCCTATCACGTGACCGATCTCGACGCGGCACGGCGATTTTACGGCGGCGTACTGGGATGCGCTGAAGGGCGCTCGACCGATACGTGGGTCGATTTCGATTTTTTCGGGCATCAGATTTCGCTGCATCTGGGCGAGCCGTTCAAGACGACCCGCACGGGCAAGGTGGGCGAGCACATGGTGATGATGCCACATCTGGGCGTGGTGCTCGCGCTCGATGACTGGAAGGCGCTGGCTGGCCGGCTCGAGACCGCAGGGATTGGGTTCGATATTCCCCCGGTGGTGCGGTTCGAGGGCGAACCGGGCGAACAGCGGACCATGTTCTTTGCCGATCCATCGGGCAACCCGATCGAAGTGAAGGGCTTTGCCGATTTCGCCGGTGTGTTTGCAAAGTAGCTTACCGTCGACCGGCCACCTCCCGAACCGCGGCGATGAAGGCTCCTGTGGGGAGGTCGATTTCGGCGCCAGCCCGCGTCGTGATGCCGATCGCGCCGTAGCTGGCGGACATATCGACATCGAGCGCGACCAGCGCGCCCGATTGCAGATCGGCGGCAACCACCGAGCGGGAAATGAACCACACAGCATCGCTCAGACACGCATAGGCGCGGCCGAAGGAATTTGAGACGGTTTCGATCTCACGCGGCAGGCGGGCGATGCCGGCGGCGAGCAGCACAGTTTCGACGGTCTGGCGAATGATGGCGCCGCGCGGGGGCACGAGCGCGGGAAAAGGTTCGACCATGCGCAGCGAAGGCACGGTTTCCGTCAAGAGCGGGTGGCCGGGGCGGACGGCGAGAACAAGCGGCTCGGAATAGAGGTGCTCGAAGGTCAGGCCAGCCATCACTTCGGGGGCCGGCATGCGGCCAACCACCAGATCGATACCACCGGCGCGCAGCAGGCCGAGAAGGTGGGGACTGGGGCCGCTCTCCACATGCACACGGGCGGCGAGCGGGCCGCCAGAAAAGCGGGCGACGGCGCGCGGCACCACGTCGACCTCGACGGTGGGAAGCGCGCCGAGTCGCACCACGGCATCGGCATGGCTGGCAAGGGAGACCGATTCGACACCCTGCCGCAGCGCCGCGAGGGCCGCGTTGGCGTAGCGCAGAAACAACGCGCCGAACTCGGTGAGCGCCAGCTTGCGGCGCGTGCGGTCGAACAGGGCAACGCCAAGGATGTCCTCAAGCTCGGCCAGCGATTTGGAAATGGCGGGCTGGGACAGGCCCAGCGCCTCGGCGGCGGGCACCACGCCGCCCCGCCTGTCGGTTTCGACAAAGCAGGAGAGATGGCGGAGTTTAATGCGCGGATCGAGGAGGGGGTGGGGTGGCAAGCTCGGCCATCCTTATATTCTTTTTGGTTATATATTTGCCCACATTTATCATTTTACCCTGCCCTTCTGCCAGTGTTTATTGCACTATCGGTTATAGGACTGTTTTCCAGGGTGGAGACCAATGAGCAAAATCATGCCGCTCGATCAGGCGGTGCGCGAGAACCTTAAGGATGGCGATACAGTCGCCTTTGAAGGCTTTACGCATTTGATCCCGCACGCGGCGGGCCATGAAGCGATCCGGCAGGGGTTTAGGGATCTCACTCTGATCCGCATGACGCCCGACATCATCTATGACCAGATGATCGGCATGGGGATGGCGAAGAAGGTCATCTTCTCCTATGCGGGCAATCCGGGCGTGGGCCTGTTGCGGCGCATGCGCGACGCCATCGAAAACCAGTATCCACGGGCCATCGAAACGGTCGAGCATTCGCACGCGGCAATGGCCAACGCCTATGCGGCGGGCGCTGCAGGCCTGCCTTGCGCTGTGTTTCGCGGCTACAAGGGCGCCGATCTGCCCAAGGTCAACCCCGATATCAAATCGATCATTTGCCCCTATACCGGCGAGGAACTAGCAACGGTGCCGGCGCACAATCCCGATGTCGCGTTCATTCACGCCCAGAAGGCCAATGAAAAGGGCGACGTGTTGATCGAGGGCATTGTCGGCGTGCAAAAGGAAGTGGCGCTGGCGGCCAAAAAGGTCGTGGTGACGGTCGAGGAGATCGTGCCCGATTTTGCCGGCATGCACCCCAACCTTTCCATCCTGCCGCACTGGACGGTGACGGCGATTGCCAAGGTCAAGGGCGGTGCGCACCCGTCCTATACCCATGGCTATTACGCGCGCGACAACGCGGCCTATCTTGCCTGGAACGAGATTTCGGCCGACCGCGACCTGTTTGCCAAATGGATGGACGAGAATGTTTTGAACGCGACGCCCGAGGCGTTCGCGGATCGTGTGAAGGGGCTTTGAGATGAGCGATTTTACCCCAACCGAAATGATGACCATTGCCGCCTCGCGGGCGCTGTCCTCCAAGGATGTATGTTTCGTCGGCATCGGCGCACCATCGGCGGCGTGCAATGTGGCGCGGCTGACCCATGCCCCCGATATCACGCTGATCTACGAAAGCGGAACCATCGGTACGGCGCCCGACGTGCTGCCGCTTTCGATCGGCGATGGCGAATTGTGCGAGACAGCGGTTTGCACCGTCGCGGTGCCGGAAATGTTTCGCTACTGGCTGCAGGGCGGGAAGATTTCTGTCGGGTTTCTCGGCGCTGCGCAGATCGACAGATTCGGCAATATCAACACAACAGTGATCGGCGATTACGACCACCCCAAGGTGCGCCTGCCGGGCGGCGGCGGGGCACCGGAAATCGCGACGTCCTCGGGCGAGATTTACATCACGCTCAAACAGGCGACGCGTTCGATGGTGGAAAAGATCGACTTTTTCACCTCATTCGGCCATGGCGAGGGCGACGATCACCGCCAGCGGCTGGGGATCAAGACAAAGGGCCCGACGCTTTTGATTACCGATCTGGCGATCTGGAAACCCGATCCCGAAACCAAGGAATTCACTGTGGTTTCGCTGCACGAGGGCGTGACGCGCGAGATGGTGCAGGAGACCTGTGGGTGGACTGTGAAGTTTGCCGAAAGCCTTGAGGAGACCCCTCCCCCCAGCGAGATTGAACTCAAAACCCTGCGCGATCTGCAGGAGCGCACCAAGCGGGCCCATGCGGGCGGAAAGGCGGCGTGATGACCGAGGCTTACATCTGCGACTATATCCGCACGCCCATCGGGCGGTTTGGCGGCGCGCTGGCCAAGGTGCGGCCCGACGATCTGGGCGCGCTGGTGCTCAAAACGCTGGTCGAGCGCAATCCATCGGTGGATTTCGAAGCGGTCGAGGACGTGATCTTCGGCAATGCCAACCAGGCGGGCGAGGACAACCGCAACGTGGCGCGCATGAGCCTGTTGCTGGCCGGGTTGCCGGTGACGGTGACCGGCACGACCATCAACCGGCTGTGCGGCTCGGGGCTCGATGCGGTGCTGACGGCGGCGCGGGCCATCAAGGCGGGCGAGGCCGATCTGATGATCGCGGGCGGCACGGAATCGATGAGCCGGGCGCCGTTCGTGATGCCCAAGGCCGAGACGGCGTTTTCGCGCAATGCGGAGATCTATGACACGACGATCGGCTGGCGGTTCGTCAACCCGGCCATGAAGGCGCAATATGGCGTCGATTCCATGCCCGAGACCGGCGAGAACGTTGCCGAAGACTATCAGGTTTCGCGGCAGGATCAGGATGCCTTTGCGGTGCGCAGCCAGAACAAGGCGGGTGCGGCGCAGGAAAACGGCCGGCTGGCGAAAGAAATCGTTGCGGTGACCATCCCGCAGCGCAAGGGCGATCCGGTCGTGGTGGACCGCGACGAGCATCCGCGCGCCACGACGCTGGAAACGCTGGCCAAACTGCCGACGCCCTTCAAGAAAGAGGGCGGCACGGTGACGGCGGGCAATGCGTCGGGCGTCAATGACGGCGCGGCGGCGCTGATTATCGCGTCGGAAGCTGCGGTGAAAAAATACGGGCTGACGCCGATTGCGCGGATCGTCGGTGGTGCGACTGCAGGTGTGCCGCCGCGCGTGATGGGCATTGGCCCCCTGCCCGCTTCGCAAAAGCTGATGGCGCGGCTGGGATTGAGCGCTAGCGATTTCGACCTTGTCGAACTCAACGAGGCGTTCGCAAGCCAGGGGATCGCCGTGCTGCGCGGGCTGGGGATTGCCGAGGACGCCGATTTTGTAAACCCCAATGGCGGGGCGATTGCGCTGGGGCATCCGCTGGGCATGTCAGGCGCGCGGATCGCGGGCACGGCGGCGCTGGAGATGTCACTGAGTGGTAAAAAGCGCGCGCTGGTGACCATGTGTATTGGCGTGGGACAGGGGATCGCGGCGGTGCTGGAGGCGGTTTAGAGGGCGACATTAGCCAGTAAAGCAAGGCCCCTCACCCCATCCCTCTCCCCACAGGGGCGAGGGAGTGACGCTGCGGCGTCCCCGACGCTGGAGTTTATCCCAGGCGCGTCGGCCCGATGAACCCTCGCCCCTTCGGGGAGAGGGTGGCCGGCAGGCCGGTGAGGGGGCCTTGGCTCAAAGGAGGCTCTGCCCCGGCCGCCGCCATGTTACTGCCCCGCCTTCTCTCTGGCCGGTCTTTTGCCGAGACCGCCGGTTGCCGGGAAGGCGGGGTTTTCTATTGCCGGTAGCCCCGTTTTTTCGTTCACCTTGCAATTTGGGGTCCGAACGGCTATATATCGGGAAGGCTCAATGGCGCGCCGGATTGGCAGCGCCCATTTTTACGAGCCATTTTCTCCAACAATCATAAAACCGTAGCAAGGCAGCCCGATAATCGTGGCGCCGTTACAGTTCAGACGAGGTCGTCCAGTGACGGCCAGAAAGACACATGAAGACTATAGATTTCAACGCCGAAGCTTCCCTTTATCTGGGACGCGACTGGCGTACTGCGCTCGCGCAGGGGTCGAGGCGATTCCCGAGCGCGGCCAAGGCCATTCGATTTGCACTTGAGGAAGCCCCGCCCGTGAGCCTTCACGGGGCGCGGATGATCGTTGACGGGCGAACCTATTCGCCCGACGACCTGCAGAAGTTTTACGGTGACAGGACATATCCGCTGCACCGCAAGGCCGAGCTCGAAGCGAGGCTGGTCGAACCGTTTAACGACTAGGCGACTGATCTTCGGCTGGAACCAAATGGGCCCTGCTCAACGGCGTCATCCCGGGCAAAAGAACCCGGGATCCGGCAGCGTTGACGGTTCCGTTTCGGACGTTGAGTGTACTGGAGCCCCGGCTCAAGGCCGGGGTGACGGTGGTGGGTTGGGCCCGGTCCGGCCCGTATCCCCACCTTGTAACCGATGCTTTCAGGCCGTCGTCGACTTACGCCGCACGGCGGGCTTTTTCTTGGGGGCTGCCTTCTTGGCGGCCTTTTCGATGGCGTCCCTGCGCTCTTTTTCGAGACGCAGCGCCTTGAGGCGTTCGGTCTTGGCGCGCGTGGCGTCGAGCGCGATTTCTTCCTGGCGCAGCGCCTCTTTCTGGCGCGCTTCCATCTCGGCATATTTGCGTTGCGGGCTCACCTTGGGCGGAGCTTCCATCGAGATAATCTCCTGAATTAGATCATTTCACCGTTTCACGGAAACGGCGCAACGATCCAAGTCTTTGTTTTGTCACGCCTCCGAACCGGAAAAGTGGTACCCACTTGTCCTGGAAACGCTCTAAAAAAAGGCCGCCTTTGGAGCAACTCCAAGGCGGCCTTAATAAGTATTAGGCAGCCTGGATATTGATGGCCGACTTGCGTCCGTCGCGGCCGCTTTCGAGCTCGTAGCTCACAGCCTGGCCTTCGACCAGCGTCGCCATTCCGGCGCGCTCGACAGCGGAGATGTGCACGAATGCATCTTCGCCGCCCTGATCGGGCTGAATGAAGCCGAAGCCTTTGGTTGCATTGAAGAACTTTACCTTGCCCGAGATCATCATGGATCCTTTCAGTGGCAGTGGACCCGGCGCGACATGCGCCAAGGCCGCCCAAACCCCAAGGGGATTTGCGGCTCAACGTCTAGCAATTGAGGATATCCAAGTATCCGGCGAACCGGGCGATCAGGTAGCCAAGAGCATCCAACGTGATAAAATAACACTATAGCAAATGTGGCATGCAAGCAAGCACCGCCCGCTGCGCGGGCTCTTCCATTCCCCGCCCATGACGTTATGGTCCGCTCCAGAGAATAAGGACCACCCATGACTGACCAGCTTATTTCCACTTTTCGTTCCATTGCCGGCCCACGCCACGTGCTGGTGGGCGACCGTGCGACGCGGCGCTACCGCAAGGGCTATCGCTATGGAGACGGGCACGTTCTGGCCGTGGTGCGGCCCGGCACGCTGGTGGAAAAATGGAAAGCGCTCAAGGCGTGCGTGGAGGCTGGCGTCATCGTTATCGTCCAGGCTGCCAACACCGGGATTACCGGCGGTTCGACGCCGTTCGGCGAGGGATATGACCGGCCCATCGTCATCATAAACACCATGCGCATTTCGCGCATCGATCTGATCTCGGGCGGCAGCCAGGTGATCACCCTGCCCGGCGTCACGCTCGACAAGCTTGAAAAGACGCTGCGGCCCATCGGGCGCGAGCCCCATTCGGTGATCGGATCGAGTTGCATCGGGGCGTCGGTGACCGGCGGGGTTTGCAACAATTCGGGCGGCTCGCTGATCCAGCGCGGCCCGGCCTATACCGAGCTGGCGCTTTACGCGCAGGTCGATGAAACCGGCACGCTCAAACTGGTCAACCATCTGGGGGTCGAGCTTGGGGATGAGGCCGAAGCCATTCTCTCGCGGCTCGACAAGGGCGAATATTCGGAGGCCGATGTGGCGCCCGAGGGCAACCGGCGCGCTTCGGATCATGATTATCATGTCCATGTGCGCGACATCGAGGCCGACACCCCTGCCCGGTTCAACGCCGATCCGCGAAAGCTGTTCGAGGCGTCGGGCAGCGCGGGCAAGCTGGCGGTGTTCGCGCTGCGGCTCGATACATTTGCGGCGGATACCAACACGCAGGTGTTTTACATCGGGACCAACGACCCCAAGGAACTCAACACGATCCGGCGGCACATGCTGGGCCAATTCGCGCATCTGCCGATTGCCGGGGAGTATCTGCACCGCGATGGGTACAAGCTGACCCAGAAGTACGGCAAGGACACATTCCTTATCATCAAGATGTTCGGCACCGACCGGATACCGGCGGCGTTTGCCGCGAAAAGCTGGGTGGACGGGATCACCGAAAAGCTGGGGCTGGGCGGCACGATTTCGGACAGGGTGGTGCAGGTCGTCACCGGGCTTTTGCCCGAGCACCTGCCCAAGCGGATGAACGCGTATCGCGACCGGTTCGAGCACCACCTGATGATCCGCATGGGCGGCGAGGGCGTGGCGGAAGCTCGGGCCTATCTTCAAGGCATCTTCCCCTCGGCGAGCGGAGAGTATTTCGAATGCACGCCGCAGGAGGGCGCCGACGCCTTCCTTCACCGCTTTGCATTCGGGGGCGCCGCTGTGCGCTATCGGGCGACCCACCCGCATGCCGTTGAAGACATCCTGGCGCTCGACGTGGCGCTGCCGCGCAACGAGATCGACTGGCTGCCTGAACTGCCCGCCGATCTTGAAGCGCAGATCGAATACAAATCGATCTGCGGGCATTTTTTCTGCCACGTCATGCATCAGGACTACATGATAAAAAAGGGCGCCGACGTGCCGGCAATCAAGGAGCGGCTGCTGGCCCTGCTCGATACGCGGGGGGCAGAATATCCCGCCGAACACAATGTCGGGCACATCTATACGGCCAAGCCGGCGCTCGAGGATTTCTACAAGACGCTCGACCCCACCAACAGCTTCAACCCCGGCATCGGCAAGACGAGCAAGAAGAAGCAGTGGGCTTAAGGTCTTCACCATCGCTGTCGCGGACGTGATCCGGGACACAGCAGTCTGGCTCCGGCTTTCGCCGGCGTAGCGATGTGACGAGGAAAGACGCGGCAAAAGGCCGTCACGCGACCGTTCCGATCGCAATGTTATGTAATGTCATAACATTGTTATTCACCGGCCCTAGCTTCGGCGGATGGGGCGCTGGCGAAAGGATGACCGATCGTGTCATCCATCGCAGATGCAGTGCCCCGACCGCTCATGGACACTGGCCTCACACCTGCCCCATGGGCCCCGCAACGCAACCGAGCAGGGCTTTCCCGATGAACGAGCACAAACCCACCTTCCCGACCCAGGGACTCGAAAACGCCGAGTTCGACCCCGTCAATCCGACGTCAAACCCAACGATGGGCGAGCTGATTTCCCGCCGCTTTTCGCGCCGCGGGTTCCTCAAGGGTTCGCTGGCCACAACGGCCATCGCCGCAACCGTCAGCCCGCTTGCTCTTTTGACCGCCGAAAAAGCCCGGGCCCAGGAAGGTTCGGTTTTTTCGTTTGCCGAAGTCGAGGCCGGTGTCGATGCCGACCACCACGTCGCCGAGGGCTATGACGCCGACATCCTGATGCGCTGGGGCGACCCGGTGACCAATGACGCACCCGAGTTCGATCCCACAAACCAGACGCCCGCTGCGCAGGCCGGTCAGTTCGGCTACAACAATGATTATGTGGGCTATGTCCCGCTCGACGGCTCGTCGGAGCACGGCCTTTTGCTGGTCAACCACGAATACACCAACGCCCATCTGATGTTCCCCGGTCTGGTGACCATGGTTGATGGCGCACCGCAGCAGGGTGCGCTTTCGGCCGAACAGGTCGACATCGAAATCATGGCGCATGGTGGCTCGGTGGTTGAAATAGAGAAGGTCGACGGCAAATGGCAGCGCGTTGCGGGCAGCCCGTACAACCGCCGCATCACCGGTGAGACCGAAATGGAAATCACCGGCCCTGCCGCCGGCCACGACCGGCTCAAGACCAGCGCCGACGCAACCGGCACCATGGTGCGCGGCACGCTCAACAATTGCGCCGGCGGCACGACGCCCTGGGGCACCTACCTTATGGCCGAAGAAAACTTCCACGGCTATTTCTCGGGCGAACTGGCTGCCGATCACCGCGAAGCGGCCAATTACGAACGCCTCGGCGCTCCGGGCAACGGCTACGAGTGGGCCAATTTCCACGACCGTTTCGACGTCTCCAAAGAGCCCAACGAAATGAACCGTTTCGGCTGGGTTGTCGAAGTCGATCCCATGGACGCCTCTTCGACGCCGAAAAAGCGCACGGCGCTTGGCCGCTTCAAGCATGAAGGCGCTGAATCGATCGTCGCCCCGGATGGCCGCGTGGTGTTTTATTCGGGCGATGACGAGCGCTTCGACTATGTCTACAAGTTCATCACCAGCGGCACGTTCAACGCCGACGACCGCGCCGCCAATATGGACCTGCTCGACGAGGGAACGCTTTATGTGGCCCGTTTCGAGGAAGACGGCTCCATGGAATGGATGCCGCTCACCTTCGGTGAAGGCCCGTTGACGAGCGAGAACGGCTTTGAAAGCCAGGCCGACGTCCTTATCGAAACCCGCAGGGCTTCCGATCTGCTGGGCGCTACCCCCATGGATCGCCCCGAAGACATCGAGCCCAACGCCACCAATGGCCGCGTCTATGTGATGCTGACCAACAACACGCGCCGCACCGAAGAACAGGTGGACGCCACCAACCCGCGCGCCGAAAACGCCTTCGGCCACATCATCGAAATCCACGAAGAGGGTGGCGATTTCGCCGCGACGACCGGTCGCTGGGAAATCCTGCTGCAGTGCGGCGATCCGGCGATCGCTGAAGTGGGTGCAACCTTCTCGACAGCAACGACCGAAAACGGCTGGTTCGGCATGCCCGACAACGCCGCCGTCGACAGCGAAGGCCGGTTGTGGGTTTCCACCGACGGCAATTCGCCTTCGGCCACGGGCCGCACAGACGGGCTGTGGGCCGTCGACATCGAGGGCGATGCCCGCGGCACGTCCAAACTGTTCTACCGCGTGCCGGTGGGCGGCGAAATGTGCGGCCCGCTGCCGACGCCGGACCTCACCACATTCTTTGTGGCGGTTCAGCATCCGGCCGATGGCGGCGAGGATTGGGATGGCCATGGCCGTCCGTCCTATTATGAGGACCTTTCGACCCGCTGGCCCGATTTCCGCGACGACATGCCGGTGCGCCCGTCCGTCGTTGCCATCACCAAGGCCGATGGCGGCAAGATCGGCATGGACTGATCCATCAGCCACTTAGAAAGTTATCGGACCGGCATGCGGGGTTTCGCGTGCCGGTTTTTTCGTGCCCGGCGGGGCCTTGGGTTGGCCCTATTGAAGGCGTTAAGGTGGCGCGAAAACGAAAGGGATTTGCATCATGAGCGACATCAACGCCGCCGCCTCGGGCACCTTCACACTGGGGGAATTTACCATCAACCGGCTGGGGTTCGGCGCGATGCGCATCACCGGGCGGGGGATCTGGGGGCCGCCTGCCGATCATGACGGGGCGATTGCAACGCTCAAGCGCCTACCGGAACTGGGCGTCAATTTCATCGACACCGCCGATTCCTACGGACCCGATGTCTCGGAGGAATTGATCCGCGAGGCACTGCATCCCTATGAAGACCTTCTGATTGCCACCAAGGCGGGGCTGACGCGGGCCGGGCCCGATCGCTGGGCGCCCAACGGCATGCCCGACTATCTGATCGAGCAAGCCCAAAAGAGTCTGAAAAAGCTCGGGGTCAAACAGATCGCGCTCTGGCAGCTCCACCGCATCGATCCGCGCGTGCCGCGTGACGAACAGTTCGGGGCCGTCAAGGCGCTGCTCGATCAGGGGATCATCGCCCATGCGGGTCTGAGCCAGGTGACCGTCGAGGACATCGAGGCGGCGCGACAAGCGTTTCCCGTCGCGACGGTTCAGAACCGCTACAACCTCGTGGACCGCGACAGCGAGGGTGTGCTCGATTATTGCGAACAGCACGGTATCGGGTTCATCCCATGGTTCCCGCTGGCGGCGGGCAATCTGGCCAAGCCGGGATCGGTGCTCGACGGCATCGCAAGGAAGCACGGGGCGGCGCCGAGCCAGATTGCGCTGGCCTGGGTGCTCAAGCGCAGCCCGGTGATGCTGCCCATCCCGGGGACCTCCAAGGTCGCCCATCTCGAGGAAAACGTCGCGGCCGCGGGCATTGCGCTGTCCGATGAGGATTTCGCCGCGCTCGATGCGGCCGGGCGGGGTTAGGGCCGCGACATTTTGCGGCTGTTGATTGCGGACCGGCGGCACCTATGTCTGCCGGCCCTTTTGATGCTCCAGGACAAGGAAATCCCATGCGTTCGCTTCAATACAGCCAGTTCGGTGCGGCGGCCGAGGTTCTGGGCGTGGCCGATGCGCCCGAACCCAAACCCGGCGACGGACAGGTGCTGATCCGCACCATTTTGTCGCCCATCCACAATCACGATCTGTGGACGATTGCAGGCTCCTATGGCTACAAGCCCTCGCTTCCGGCCATCGGCGGCAGCGAGGCTGTGGGCATTATCGAAGCTGTGGGCGCAGGTGTCGACGCAGGGCTGGTGGGCAAGCGGGTTGTTGCTGGTGGGGCCGGCACATGGGCCGAGCTTTATCTGGCGCAAGCCGCGGGCGTCCTGCCGGTGCCTGACACGATTGCCGACGAGGCGGCGGCGCAGTTGATGGCCATGCCGTTCAGCGCCATTGCGCTGCTCGAGCATCTCGAGGTGAAGCAGGGAGACTGGGTGATCCAGAGCGCGGCCAACGGCGCAGTGGGCAAGATTTTCGACCGGCTGGCGAAGTCGCGCGGCGTCAAGGTGCTCAACCTTGTGCGCCGCGAGGACGCTGTGGCCGAACTTGAAGCGCTGGGCATGGAAAACGTCATTTCCACGAGCGGCGAAGGGTGGCTGGAACGCGCCCTGCAAGTGATCGGCGAAGACGGCGCGCGGGCCGCAGTGGATTCCATCGGCGGCACGCTGGCGGGCGATCTGGCGCAATTGCTTGGCTACAAGGGGCTGCTGGTTTCGTTCGGTTCTGCCGCAGGCGAACCGATGACGCTGGATTCCGGCGCCGTCATTTTCAAGCAGCTGGTGATCAAGGGGTTCTGGGGCGCCAAGGTGATGCCCGAAATGTCCGATGCCGACAAAGGGCGGTTGATCGGCGAACTGGTGACGCTGGCCGCCAGGGGCGAACTGCCGCTCGACGTCGACAGCATCCACGGGTTCGATGATGTGAAAACAGCAATCGAAGCGGCACAGACGCCGGGCCGCAAAGGCAAGGTGCTGTTTCGGCCGTAACAAACAAAAAGGCCGCCTTGCGGCGGCCTTTTCAAAACTGATGGCTTTCAAATCACAAGGGCGCTAACGCGCCTGTGAGAAAACTCTTAGTCAGCTGCCTGCAGGTTAACTGCAGAGGCGCGACCGTCGCGGCCCTTTTCCAGCTC
>DDGC01000002.1:213641-220781 GCA_002337455.1 Rhizobiales bacterium UBA1912
ATAGTTCAGGCGCGACATGCGCCAAACCCAACGTCTTGCAATAAAGGATATCCAAGTGACCGGAAAACCGGCAGATCAGGTAGCCAAGCGCATCGAACGTATGAGAATATTCAATACAGCGCTACTGCGCCCAAAACAAGGCCGTTGATGCACCCGGCGCACGATTTGATTCGGCGCGCCGGGCGGATTCTTGTCTCCAGCCGTCAGCCGAGTACCGATTTGACGGCGGCGGCGGTCTTTTCGACAACGATGTCGGCCTCGGTCTCGCTCAGGCAAAGGGGTGGCGCGAAGCCGATGATATCGCCCTGCGGCATGGCGCGGGCGATGACGCCCAGCTTAGCCATTTCACCCACCACGCGTGGCGCGACTTTCTCTGAAGCGTCGAAGAAGGTCGCTGTGTCGCGGTCCTTGACCAGTTCGACGGCGCACAGCATGCCCTCACCGCGCACTTCGCCGACATTGGCGTGTTCGCCCAGGGCTGCGCTCATCTGGGCGTTGAGATATGCACCGGTTTTCCCCGCGTTATCCACAAGGCCCAGCTTGTCGATGAGGTTGAGATTGGCAATGCCCGCCGCCGCACCGATGGGGTGGGCCGAATAGGTCCAGCCGTGCCCGATCGGGCCGTTTTCGTCGGTTCCGTCCATGAGCACCTTCCACATCTTGTCGCCGACGATCGAGCCCGAGAGCGGCGCATAGGCCGAGGTCAGTCCCTTGGCGATGGTGATGAGATCGGGGCGCATTCCGTAATGGTCCGAGCCCATCATGGTGCCCAGACGCCCGAAACCGGTGACCACTTCATCGGCGATCAGCAGGATATCGTGCTTTTCGAGAACCTGCTGGATGGCTTCCCAATAGCCCGCCGGGGGCGGAACGATGCCGCCGGTGCCAAGGATCGGCTCGCCGATGAAGGCAGCGATGGTATCGGCGCCTTCGCGGGCGATCAGCGCTTCGAGCTCGGCTGTGCAATGGAGGACGAATTCGGCCTCGCTCATGTTGCGGCGCGGGCGGCGGTAATAATACGGCGCCTCGGTGTGGATCACCTGGGAGAGCGGCAGGTCGAACTTGTTGTGGAAGGTGGCAAGCCCGGTCATCGAGCCGGTCATCAGGCCCGAACCGTGATAACCGCGCCAGCGCGAGATGATCTTCTTTTTTTGCGGGCGACCGAGGATGTTGTTGTAGTACCAGATCAGCTTGATGTTGGTTTCGTTGGCATCGGACCCGCCGAGCCCGAAATAGACCTTGCTCATGCCTTTTGGCGCGCGGTCGAGGACCATTTTGGCCAGCGTGATCGAGGCTTCGGTGCCGTGGCCGACATAGGCGTGGTAATAGGCAAGCTCTTTGGCCTGCTCGGCAATGGCTTCGGAAATCTCGGTGCGGCCATAGCCGACATTGACGCAATAGAGCCCGGCGAACGCGTCGAGCAGTTTGTTGCCGTCACGATCCTCGATATAGACGCCCGACGCTGTCTTGACGATGCGATTGGGGCTTTCGCCGCGGGCGTGCTGAGCGAGGTGGGTCGAGGGGTGGAAGAAATTTTCCCGGTCCCACTGGTCGAGCTGATCGTTGGTGAGCATTTTTTTGGTCCTTATTGAATGTGCTTATTGTCTCGAAATCGCTTTGGGCTGGCCAAATTCGTCCCAATCGTCCCATCCGGGATAAGCGAGCGGGGTGTCGTCATCCAGCCCCTCCAGCCGCTGCAGCCAGCGCGCTTCCAGGGCGGCAAACTGGTGCTTGAATTCATCTTCGCTCACATAGCTGTAGCCATGGCCCGCCACCCCGAACGAGGCGTGCGGAGGCAGAACGTCAAAGCCCATGTAATAGAGT
Organism: Rhizobiales bacterium UBA1912; assembly: GCA_002337455.1. GTDB lineage: Bacteria > Pseudomonadota > Alphaproteobacteria > Rhizobiales > Devosiaceae > Pelagibacterium. The sequence goes on from DDGC01000002.1 coordinate 215,466, forward strand.
GAGAACTGCGTCGACCATAAGATCTGGTCCAGTTCACCGCCGCGTCCGCCGGGGACGAAGGCGAGGTCGGGCGCTCCCGATGTGACAGAGCACACAGCCCGCTTGCCGCGGAAATAGCCCTGGTCGTAGCGCATCTTGCTGGTATAGAGCCCGCCGCTGACGAACACCCTGTCCATCCAGCCCTTGAGGATTGCCGGGACCGAGTGCCACCAGATGGGGAACTGGAAAATAACCAGATCGGCCCATTCGAGCTTTTCGATTTCGGCGGCGACATCGGCCGGCAGCGTTCCCGATTTATAGGCATGGCGCTGCTCGGCGAGGGGCGCGAACATCTCTGGATTGGTGCGATCCTCATAATGCCCTGCGCGTTCCACCGGATCGAAGCCTTGCGCATAGAGATCGGACACACGCACTTCGTGGCCCGCCGCCTCAAAGTGGGTGCGCGCTATTTCGCCAAGGCGCCTGTTGAACGAGCCGGGCTCGGGATGCGCGACGACGAATAAAACTTTCATGCCATCCCCTTACGCCCAGTCGCGGCAGACATATTTGACTTCGGTGAATTCTTCCATGCCGAGGCGGGCGCCTTCGCGGCCCATGCCCGATTGCTTGTAGCCGCCGAACGGGATCGGCGCGCCGGTGACCTTGGTGCGGTTGACGGCGACCATGCCGAACTGGAGCTGGCGGGAAGCCCTGTAGATGCGGCGCGGGTCCATGGTGTGGAGATAGGCGATCAGCCCGTATTCGGTGGCGTTGGCGCGTGCGATGGCTTCTTCCTCGCTGTCGAAGGGGCAAAGCGCTGCGACGGGGCCAAAGGTTTCCTCGTTCATGATGAGGGCATCGGCGGACACATCGGTCAAGACCGTGGGCTGGAAGAACAGCGGACCGTTGTCGTCCACCCTGCCCCCGGTCAGGCATTTCGCGCCCTTGGCCAGCGCGTCCTCGACGTGAGAGACCTGCTTGGCGACTGCCTTTTCGTTCATCAGCGGGCCGATGTCGGGATCGGCCGATCCGGGGCCGACCGAAAGCGCCGCAGCAGCTTCGGCGAAGCGCTCGGCAAAGCTTTCGTAGATGCGGCGGTCGATGAAGAAGCGGTTGGCGCCGAGGCAATCCTGTCCCGAGGTGGCAAATTTTGCTTTCACAGCCTCTTCGACGGCCTGATCGAGATCGGCATCGGCGAATACGATGAACGGCGCATGGCCGCCGAGTTCCATGACGAGGCGTTTTACGGTGCCGGCCGACTGGCGGTAGAGCAGTTTGCCGATTTCGGTCGATCCGGTGAACGACAGCACGCGAACGCGGGCGTCTGCGGTCCAGGGTTCAACGACCGTTGCGGCCTTGCCGGTAATGACGTTGAAGGCGCCAGCCGGAATACCGGCGCGGGCGGCGAGCACGGCGAGTGCCGTTGCCGAAAACGGGGTTTCCGATGAGGGGTGAACAAGGCAGGTGCAGCCGGCGGCCAGCGCGGCGGCGGCCTTGCGGGTGATCATCGCCGAGGGGAAATTCCAGGGGGTTATGAGCGCTGCGACGCCGGCCGGTTCGCGCCAGATTTCAACTTCGGCATCGGGCAAATGCGAGGTGACGGATTCGATATTGGGGCGCTTGGACTCTTCGGCGAAGAACTCGACGAAGGACGCTGCATAGGCGATTTCGCCGCGCGATTCAGAAATCGGCTTGCCCTGTTCGGCGGTCATGATAAGCGCGAGATCTTCGCGCGCATCCATGATGAGATCGTACCAGCGGCGCAGGATGGCCGAGCGTTCCTGGGGGAGCAGGCCCGACCAATGGGCAAAGGCTGTTTCGGCATCGCCGATGGCGGCAGAGGATTCTTCTGCGCTCAATGCCGGGATCGAGCCGATCACATCGCCGGTGGCGGGATCGGTCACGGCGATGTCTTTGCCCGACGCAGCGGCAACCGGGCGGCCTGCCACATGGGCCAACTGGCACAGCAGTTCGGGATCGCTCAGGCTAGCGGCAAGGCCGGACGGGGCATATTTGGCGGACAGGCTCGACATGGGCACGAAGTCCTTCGTTTATCGGGGAGCTGCGCCGACCATAGCGGGGATCGGGGAGAGACGGGCGCCAAACTGATGGGGGTAAAGGCGATGGTTCTGTCGGTTTGATGGCCAAACCAAAGAGGGTTATTCTGCCCGCTCACGACTCGCCTTGCGCCAGCCCTTTGCCCTCGCATTCTCGAAGGTTCGATCCGAAATGAAAACCTATGCAATTGATGCGTTCGGCCGGGACGCCTCCAGCGTCGTTCTGGGCATGATGCGCATTGCGAACATGGATAATGGCGAGATCGAAACTCTGGTGCGCGGCGCGCTCGACGCCGGGGTCAATGTGCTCGACCACGCCGATATCTATGGCGGGGAGCGCCATAGATGCGAGGCGCGGTTTGGCGAAGCGGTGACGCTTTCGCCCGCCGAGCGCGAGCATACAATCATTCAATCCAAGGTCGGTATCCGCAAAGGGTATTTCGACTTTTCAGCCGGCCATATCCTTTCGACCGTCGATGAATCGCTTGAAGCGCTCAGGACCGATTATCTCGACGTCTTGCTGCTGCATCGCCCCGATACGCTGGTCGAGCCCTACGAGGTGGCCGAGGCGTTCGACACGCTGCACGCGGCGGGCAAGGTGCGCCACTTCGGGGTTTCCAATCACACGCCGGGGCAGATCGAGTTGCTCAGGACGGCGGTGCGTCAGCCGCTTGCCTTCAATCAGGTGCAGCTTTCGCTGACCCATGCCCCGCTTTTCGCGCAAGGGGTGGCGGCCAACATGACCGGGCTCGAACAATCGGTCAGCCGCGACAACGGGCTGTTGGAATATTCGCGGCTGAACAAGATGACGCTGCAGGCGTGGTCACCGTTTCAGGCCGGGTTTTTCGATGGGGTGTTTTTGGGAGACCGCGAGCGGTTTCCTGCGCTCAACGCGGTGCTCGATGAATTGGCCGAGGCGCACGGTGTGACGCCGAGTGGGATCGCCGTGGCGTGGATCACCCGGCATCCGGCCAACATCCAGGTGGTTTTGGGCACCACCAAAGCAAGCCGCGTCGCCGAGGCGACGGCAGGGTCGGATGTGGAGCTGAGCCGGGAGGAATGGTATCGGCTGTTTACGGCAGCGGGGCATACGCTGCCTTAGGGGCTAGAGGTCCGACGCGTAATCTCTGCCGCCAGTGAAAATGCCGAGAACCGTCACCACCTGAGCAGATACTTCATAGGCGATTACAACCCGCCGCTTGTGGATTAGCGTTCTCAATCCAGGCCGCATGTCGAACCGGGGCAGACCGCGATCAGGGTAGTGGCTCAGGCTTTCGCATATGTCGAGCAGTTCGCCAACATAGCGGTACGCGATCTGTGGTGAGGCCTCAAAGGCGAGATACGAATAGAGATCGGCCAGATCGGCATCTGCTTCTGGCGAATAGATGACGCTATACGCCCTCATTCCTCCGAGGAAACCGTCCGGCGATGAAGGTCGTCAAGCCGGGCACGGACGGTTTGGGCCGAAATCCCACGCTCCGGATCGGCTTTCATGGCATCATAGGCTGGAAGGACTTCGTCGCGCAGCCAAGCGTCCACGGCCCTGTCCCGGGCAGCCAGCGCGCGCAAGCCATCACGAATGACTTCACTCTCGCTAGCATATTCGCCTGACGAGACCTTTTCCTTGACCAGCCTGGCCATCTCGGTGGGAAGCGTGACGCTCATCTGTCTAGTGGTGCGCATCGGATCGACCTTTCGATAGGATTAAATCCTATCACGGGCGATCATTGTAATAAAGCCTACCCCGCCTCGGCGACTGCAGTTACCGGCAGGGGCGTGTCCTTCACAGGGGAAGTGACGACGTAGGAATAATAGCGGCGGACGCCGATCTTGGCGGCCAGCAGGTCTTCGATGAGTTTCTGGTAGTCTTCGAGGTCGCGGGTGATGATCTTGAGCATGTAGTCGATGCCGCCGCCGACGGCCCAGCATTCGACGATGCGATCAATGGTGCCGATGGCAGCCTCGAAGCGCGAAAAATCTTCGGCCTGATGGCTTTCGAGCTCGATCTGGACGAAGACGATGGTCAGCGGCCCGAAGGCACGCAGCGAGATGCGGGCGCCGTAACTTTCGATGATACCGGCGTCTTCGAGGCGCTTTAAACGCTCCCAGCATGGGGTGGGTGTGAGATTGACCCGCTCGGCAAGCGTAGCCTTGGGTATGCGGCCCTCACGCTGGAGGATCGCCAGAATTTTCAGGTCCCGGTCGTCGAGCTTGATTTGAGCCTGGCGAATGGCAGCGCCCCCTTTTTGCCAAATGCTGTTGCATCGGCGCACGCTACTCTCTCGGGAGGCCTAACGTCCAGATTTTTACGAAGAAAAAGTTTCACACAACAATGCCCCACCGGAACCCTGTCCGATGGGTCGATTGCAGGCGGGGTGCGTTCTGGAGGCTAGAGTCTTTCCGCTTTTCTTCGAATCGCGACAAGCCTCTAACTCATTGGCTTGTCGCGTTTCCGAACCGGATAAGTGGTTCCCACTTATCCTGGAAACGCTCTAGTTGTCTTCCAGAACGGCTTTGAGAAATTCGCGCGTGCGCTCTTCCTTGGGATCGGTGAACAGATCCTCGGGCTTGCCCTGTTCGAGCACCTTGCCGTGGTCGAAAAAGCAGACACGATCGGAAATCTGCCGCGCGAAATTCATCTCGTGAGTGACCAGAAGCATGGTCAGATCGTGTTCTTCGGCCAGACGCCGGATGACGCCGAGCACTTCGCCCACCAGTTCGGGATCGAGCGCGGAGGTCGGCTCGTCAAACAGCATGATCTTGGGCCGCATGGCGAGCGCCCGGGCGATGCCCACGCGCTGCTGCTGGCCGCCTGAAAGCTGGTGAGGATATTTATCAGCATGGGCCGTGAGCCCGACCATTTCGAGCAGATCGTCGGCGCGCTCCTTGGCTTCGGCCTTGGAGACGCCCAGAACCTGAGTCGGCGCTTCGGTTAGGTTGCGGCGCACCGTCATGTGCGGGAACAGATTGAACTGCTGGAACACCATGCCCATCTTTTCGCGCATCCTGCGCAGATGGGCCTCGCTGGCCGGCTTGAGGCTGCCATCATTGGCTTTTTCATGCCAGAGCGTGTCGCCATCGACATAGACCACGCCCTCGGAAATCGGCTCGAGCGTCATCAGGATGCGCAGCACCGTCGACTTGCCCGAGCCCGATGGGCCGATGATTGTGACCTTTTCGCCGGGTTGCACCTCGAAATCGAGTTCGTTGATGACCGTGAAGGTGTCGAAACGTTTGACGACCTTGTCGAACTTGATGATGGGGTCGGTCATTTAAGCGG
>DDGC01000002.1:220847-305863 GCA_002337455.1 Rhizobiales bacterium UBA1912
ATCCCTCTTTTGGGCAGGGCGCGGTCAACGAAGCGGACGCCCGTCGAAGCCACCAAGGTCATGATGAGATAAATCCCGCCCACCATCGAGAGCGGAATGATGTAATTGAAGGTGCGGTCGCCGATGATGCGGGCGACGTTGAGCATTTCAAGCACCGTCACCACCGAAAGCAGCGGCACGTCCTTCATGATCGACACCAGATAATTGCCCATGGCCGGAATGATGCGCGGCACGGCCTGGGGCAGGATGATGTGGGTGAAGGTGCGACCGCCCGAAAGGTTGAGCGCGCGGGCCGCTTCGTGCTGGCCCTTGGCCACAGCCTCGATGCCGGCGCGATAGACTTCGGACGTGTAGGCCGAATATTGCAGGCCCAGAGCCAGCGCTCCGGTCATGAAAGCGGGCAGCGTGATGCCGAATTCAGGCAGCACGTAATAGAGGAAGAACAGCTGGATGAGCAGTGGCGTGTCACGCAGAAACTCGGTGACCACAGCGGCCGGCCAGGAGATGATCTTGAGCGGCGCAGCCTTGAGTGCGGCCCAGACGAGCCCCACGACCAGCGCGATGAAAAAGCCCAGCACCGTGGCCTGAATGGTGACCCACATGCCGATCATGAGGATGGGCAGTATCGAGGCAGCAAAAGCCCAGCCCGAGGAGGTATCCCATGCAATTCCAAAAAGCATTGTCTTACCTCGCTCCGGCGCGCCAGCGGCCCACGAACCGCTCGAGCAGCTTCATCATGGCGGTCAAAACCAGCGCCAGCCCGAAATACATCAGCAGCGCCATTGTGTAGATGGTCGTCGAGTCTTGCGTGAAGTTGCGCAACTGCTCGGAACGGAAGGCCAGATCGGACAGGCTGATCAGCGAAACGAGCGCAGTGTCCTTGAGATTCTGGACCGCGAGATTGCCGAAAGACGGCATCATCTCGGGGATGGCCTGGGGCAGCGCCACGCGCCAGAGCGTCTTGCGCGGCGTGAAGTTGAGCGCCTTGGCGGCCTCGTACTGATCCTTGGCAACCGATTCAATGGCCCCCCGCACCACTTCGGCGCCATAGGCACCGATGTTGAGCGAGAGCGCCATGACACCGGCGACGACTGGCGGCAGACGCAGATCAATGCCGATGGCCTGACCGGCCACGGGCAGCGCGAAATAGAGCCAGAAGAGTTGCACCAGCAGTGAGGTGCCGCGGAAGATTTCGATATAGCCTATCGAAATCGCCTTGATGAGCGGGTTGTGGGCGAGCTTGCCGATACCTGCGGCGAACGCAAGGATCGCACCGAATACCGTTGAATAGATCGTCAGCTCGACGGTCACCCAAGCCCCTTGCATCAGGGGGTTGAGATATTGGGTCCAATCCATGAAGGCGTTCTCGACCTAGCTTTTCTGGACACGGGTGAAGCTTAACCAAAGAACCGGCAGGCGCCTCGTTTGGACGCGCCCACCGGCAGATCGGTGTCAGAGCAATGCGCTTATTCGGTGCAGAGCTCTTCAGTGCTCATGTCGAACGAGCGCGACGTGTCGGCATCGGTAAAGCCGTAGCCCGAAACCGAAGCCAGCCATTCGTCGGTCTGCTTGTATTCGGCCAGCACTTCGTTGACCGCATCGCGCAGGCCTTCATTGCCCTGGGCAAAGACGAACCCGCCCCAAGAGCGCTGTTCGGTGCCGTCGATGACCGGATCGCTAAAGCCTTCGGCTACTTCCACAGCATCGCTCTGGCCGGCCAGTTCGCTGGCGGTCAGACCGGTTGCCGCATAGGCGTTGGCGCGGCCGGTCGAAACCGTCGAGATGGCGTCGGCGTTCGACGAGATCGTCACGAGCTGGTCTTCGGACACGCCGAGCGCCTGCATCATGTCGAGCTGGTTGGCACCGGCCATGATGGCGACCTTGAGGTCGGAATTGTCGGCGAAGTCCTGATAGCCCGAAAGGCCGTCGGGATTGCCGGAAGCGACCAGAAGGCCTTCACCATAGGAGGTGTTGGGCTCCGAATAGATGACCGTGGCGCAGCGGGTGGGAATGATGGCCATTTCGGCGGCGACCATATCGAAACGGTCGGCCTGCAGGCCCGGGATCAGCGAAGAGAAGTCGGTGGTGATCCACTCGATATCGGTCACGCCGAGCTCTTCGACGATATGCTTGGCCACGTCAGGGCCGGCACCCATGGCTTCGCCCGAGACCGGATCGATATAGCCATAGGGAATTTCGTTGGCGACGGCGATGCGGATCGAACCGCTTTCCTGGATTTCTTCAAGGCTGGCCGCCTGTGCAGCGCCTGCAACGGTGAGCGCAGCGGCGCTGGCGAGCAGGGTTGTCTTGAGGGCCTTGGAAATTGTTGCGTGCATAATGTTCCTGTCCTTTGATATTATCGCTGACATTGTGCGCAGTGCCGAAATTGAGAGCAAATATGGCCTCAATTCATTCAAAGTCGGACGGCATCGCGCCCGAAGTCTCTTCGGGGACAAAGCCGCCTCATCACTGCCGAACTTGAGCGTTCTCTGCACATAATGCTTTAACACGGGCTAGGGTTGCCAACTTCTTGCCACAAGTCGAGGGACGATACGTCTATATGAGGCAGGGTCTGGCAGAACAATCGACTGCGTCGCGGGGGTCAAATTGGAAGGACCACCCTCGCGCCGTGGCTGCATAGTCGGTCGATTATCAATTTGCCGGACAAGCCCATACGTGGCGCATAGGTCCGGCGCGTCGGCTCTCAAGGGGTGGTGCATGGCCGCAATGGTGACGATGGCAGAAATTCTGGCAGCCCGCCGGCGCATAAGCCCGCTGGTGCATCGCACCGCTCTGACACCAAGCCTGAGCCTGTCGGAAAAAACCGGCCAGGCCATTCTCCTGAAAAACGAACAGCAGCAACTGACCGGCAGCTTCAAGCTGCGCGGCGCGACCAATGCTGTGCTCTCGCTGTCCGATGAAGAGCGGGCGCGCGGAGTGACCGCTGCCTCGACTGGCAATCACGGGCGCGCGCTTTCACACGCCGCCAAGGCAGCGGGGACGCGGGCGGTGATCTGCATGTCCTCGCTGGTGCCGTCCAACAAGGTCGAGGCGATCAAGGCGCTGGGCGCCGAGGCGCGGATCGTGGGCAGGAGCCAGGACGACGCACAGATCGAGGTGAACCGGCTGGTCGCCGAGGAGGGACTTGTCGATATTCCGCCGTTCGATAGGGCCGAGGTGATCGCCGGACAGGGGACGCTGGGGCTGGAAATCCTTGAAGACGCGCCCGAGCTCGATGCGGTGCTGGTGCCGCTTTCGGGCGGCGGGCTGATTGCCGGTGTGGCGCTGGCGATCAAGACGCTTTCGCCCAGAACACGGGTGATCGGCGTTTGCATGGAGCGCGGCGCGGCGATGGTCGCCTGCCTTGCGGCGGGCAAGCCGATTGAGGTGGAAGAGCTTGAAACGCTGGCGGATTCGTTGGGCGGCGGGATCGGACTTTCCAATCGCTACACCTTCGGAATGGTGCGCGAATTTGTCGATGAGACTATCTTGCTGACCGAGCGGGAAATCGCCGAGGCGATCGTGCATGGATATTTCGAGGAGCGCGAGGTGCTCGAGGGCGCGGCAGCGGTTGGGATCGGGGCGATCCTTGCGGGCAAGTTCGTTCCCAGGGGGCCGACCGCGCTGGTGCTGTCGGGAAAGAATATCGACATGGGCGTTCACGCCCAGATCGTCGCGGGCACGCACAAGGCGTTGGGTGAGGCGGCGTGATGGCTGATGTTCAGATTCTCACCGAGGCCGACCTGAAAACACTCGTGCCGCTCGATCTTGAGGCCGTTCAATGCGTCGAGGATGCGTTTGCTGCGCTGGCCGGGGGCAAGGTGGTGATGCCGCCCATCCTGCGGCTCGACATCGCCGAAGCCAATGGCGAGGTGGATGTAAAAACCGCCTATGTGCCGGGGCTCGACAGCTTTGCTATCAAGATGAGCCCGGGCTTTTTCGACAATCCCAAACTGGGGCTGGCCTCGACCAACGGGCTGATGGTGGTTTTGTCGGCCAAAACGGGACTGCTCGAAGCGCTGCTGCTCGACAATGGATATCTGACCGATGTGCGTACGGCGGCAGCCGGAGCCGTGGCGGCCAAGCATCTTTCGCGTGAAGGCGCCGAGAGCGTTGCGATCATCGGGGCCGGGATGCAGGCGAAATTGCAGCTTGAAGCGCTGGCGCTGGTGCGACCGATCAAAAAGGCCGTCATCTGGGCGCGCGACAGGGACAAGGCCGAAGACCTGGCCCGCCACGCGTCGCAGAAGCTGAAAATCGCGGCGATGGTGGCGAGCAGCCCCGAGGCGGCGGTGCGCGGCGCCGACGTGATCGTCACCACCACCCCGGCCACCGAACCGCTGGTTCTGGCCGACTGGATCGAGCCGGGTCAGCATGTGACCGCCATGGGATCGGACGCCGAGCACAAGAACGAAATCGATCCCGCGTTGGTCGCCAAGGCAGACCTCTATGTCGCCGACCGGTTGAGCCAGACGCGGCTGCTGGGCGAGTTGCACCACGCCATAAAGGCCGGCTTGGTGACCCCCGAGCAGAGCTTTGCCGAGCTGGGTGCTGTGATTGCCGGGACGGCACAGGGCCGGACATCGAAGACGCAAATCACCTACGCCGATCTCACCGGCACCGGGGTTCAGGATACGGCAATTGCCACCCTGGCCCGAACCCGCGCGCAGACACGCGGCGCGGGAACCGTTTTTCAGACCTGATCGTCGGGTCTACTTCTGGAGCGCTAAGGCACAATGGCCAACACCCGCCTGCCCTTTACACTGCCCGAATATTACGAGCGCCTGGAGGCCGTCCGCCGGTCGATGCAGAGCCAGGGCATCGACGTCCTTATCGTCACCAACCCTTCCAACATGCACTGGCTGACCGGCTATGACGGGTGGAGCTTTTACGTCCATCAGGCGGTGATCGTGTCGTTGACCGACGAGCCCCTGTGGTGGGGGCGGCCCATGGATGCCGTGGGGGCCGAAAAGACCACATGGCTATCGACGGACTCGATCTATTTCTATCCCGACGATTTCGTCCAGAACCCCGAAAAGCACGCCTATGTGCATCTGTGCGGCGTGCTCAAGGATAAGGGCTGGGACCAGCGCCGCATTGGCGTGGAGATGGACAATTACTATTTCACCGCCGCGTGCCTTGAGACCCTGCGCGCCGAAATCCCCGATGTCGCGGTTGCCGACGCCACGTCCATCGTGACGTGGCAGCGCTCGGTCAAATCGGAAGCGGAAATCGAATATATGCGCCGGGCGGCGCGGATCGTGGAAGCCATGCACGCGCGCATCCGCGAAGTCACCCGGCCCGGTTTGCGCAAGAACGAACTGGTCGCCGAAATCTACCACGCCTCACTGGTGGGGGCCGATGGGTATGGCGGGGACTATTCGGCGATTGTTCCTCTTACCCCATCCGGGCGCGACGCGGCGGCGGCGCACCTCACATGGGACGACCGGGAGATGGTCAAGGGCGAGGGCACGTTTTTCGAGATCGCCGGGTGCTACAAGCGCTACCACTGCCCGATCTCGCGCACCGTCTATCTGGGCAAACCGCCCAAGGACATGCTCAAGGCGCAGGAAGCCGTATTGGAAGGGCTGGCGGCGGGCATGGCCGTGGCCAAGCCCGGGTATACCTGCGGGGAAATCGCAGATGCATTTTTCGGCGTGCTCAAGAAGTATGGCGTCGAGAAGACCTCGCGCACCGGCTATTCGGTGGGGCTATCCTATCCCCCCGACTGGGGCGAGCACACAATGAGCATCCGTCCGGGCGACCCCTCGATCCTGCGCGCCAACATGGTGTTCCACTTCATGCCCGCCATCTGGACGCCCGAATGGGGGTTGGAAATCACCGAAACGATGCGCATCACAGACGAGAGCGGGCCGGAATGCCTCGCCAATGTGCCGCGTGAGATGTTTGTGAAGAATTAGAAGGAAGGAAGGCCCCCTCACCCGCCGCTGCGCGGCGACCTCTCCCCCTAAGGGAGAGGTGTACCACGACGCTGGCGGCATTCTTCACCTCTCCCTTAGGGGGAGAGGTCGGACCGAAGGGCCGGGTGAGGGGGCCTTCGCCAAAGACACTAACCCATATTGGAGAGACCCTTGGCCCATAGACTGCTCGGTGAAACGCTCGAAATCCTCGCGGACCTGATCGGCTTTGCCTCGGTATCGTCCGAGAGCAATCTCGAGATGATCGCCTATATCAACCATCGGCTCGACCAGATCGGCACGCGCACCTATCTCACGCTCAATGAGACGGGCAACAAGGCGAACCTTTTCGCAACGCTGGGCCCGCCCGAGGCCGATGGCGGGATTGTTCTGTCGGGGCATACGGACGTTGTGCCGGTCGAGGGACAGGACTGGAGTTCGGACCCGTTTACCGCCACGCTTCGCAACCGGCGCATCTATGGGCGTGGGGCGTGCGACATGAAGGGGTTCATCGCCTGCGCCCTGGCCTTTGCGCCCTACTTTCAGGAAATCGGGCTTAAACGTCCCATCCATCTGGCCTTCACCTATGACGAGGAGGTGGGGTGCCTCGGCGCGGATGTGATGCTCAAGGAACTCAAGGCGACGGGCCGCAGGCCCTCATTGTGCATCGTCGGCGAGCCGACAATGATGAAGATCGTCGAGGGCAACAAGGGGTGCTGCGAATACACCACCCATTTCACCGGGCTAGAAGGCCATGGCTCGATGCCCGACCGGGGGGTGAACGCGGTGGAGTATGCAGTGCAATACGTCACCAAGCTGCTCGAAATCGGTGGGGACCTCAAATCGCGTGCGCCGGAAGGCAGCCGGTTCGACCCGCCCTGGTCGACGATCCAGATCGGGAAGATGGCCGGCGGAATCGCGCGCAACATCGTCCCCGGCGCGTGCTCGGTGGAATGGGAATTGCGGCACATCAATTCGGGTGATCTTTCCTTTACGCACGAACAGATCACAGCGTTTGTCGAGGATGTGCTGCTGCCGAAAATGGTCGACATTCATCCCGACGCGGCGGTCATCACCGAAACCATCGGGGAAGTGGCGGGGCTGGAGCCGATGACCAAATCGGAAGCCGTGGCGCTGGTGCGCGCGCTGACCGGAAACGAAGATCCGGCCGAATGCGTGGCGTTTTCAACGGAAGCGGGGCTGTTTCAGGAAATGGGCATCGATACTGTGATCTGCGGGCCGGGCTCGATCGAGCAAGCGCACAAGCCTGATGAGTTTGTGGAGCTTGATCAGCTCAGTGCATGTCTGGAGATGCTCGAGGGGCTGGAGAGACAGCAGTAGTGAGAGCTTGAAGAAGGCCCCCTCACCCGCCGCTCCGCGTCGACCTCTCCTCCTGAGGGAGAGGTAAGAAAACCGCAAGCGCCAGGGCCACCTCTCCCTTGGGGGAGAGGTCGGAGCTTGCAAAGCAAGGTTCGGGTGAGGGGGCCTTTTTAACGCCATCGCTCAAGGCCCCTCACCCCAGCCCTCTCCCCAGAGGGGCGAGGGAGTCCCGCTGCGGCTTTCCCGACTTTGCGGTTTATCTCAGCGCTACGGCAAGATTAACCCTCGCCCCTCGGGGGAGAGGGTGGCCGGCAGGCCGGTGAGGGGGCCTTGAGCACCGGCGGAGATCACCGGAACGCGGGGATGACCTCGCGGCCGTAGCGGGCGATGATGTCTTCTTCTTCGCCGCTGTCGAGGTAGATGTTGAACTGGGTTACGCCCGCTGCTTCCAGATCGCGGATCTTTTTGATGTGGTCGTCGGGTTCGCCAAGGACACAGAAGCTTTCGACGATGTCGTCGGTGATGAAATCGAGGTATGGGTTATCGGACTGGCCGTGCTTGGAATAATCATAGCCGCGGCGCGCTTCGATGTAGGAGGTCAGGCTGGCCGGGACTTTATCTGAATCCGCACCGTATTTTTCAACGATATCGGCCACGTGATTGCCCACCATAGCCGGGAACCATTTGGTGGCCTCGATGGCCTTCTTTTTATCGCCGAAGTAAGCGGGAGCAGCCGCCATGGAGCGGTAGTTTGACATGTCGCGCCCGGCGGCCGTGCCGGCTGCAATGCACTGGTCGGTGAACCATTTGCAAAGGCCCGGCTCTGCTATCTGGAGCACAACGCCTTCGGCGCTTTCGCCGGCCGTTTTCAGCGCCAGCGGGCCATAGGCGGCGATCCAGCTCGGCATTTCATGGCCGACGGCCCAGGGGAACTGGACGGGATTGGGCACGTCGCCATAGGTCACTTCCTCGCCGCGCACCATGGCCTTGGTCTTGGCGATGAACTCGGCTACGCGTTTCAGCGTTGCGGGCTTGTGGCCCATGACCCGGCGCGAGGAATCCCCACGCCCCACGGCGAGGTCGAAACGTCCGCCGCTTTGCTTGGCGAGCGAGCCGAACAGCGATGCCGCTACCGACCAGTCGCGCACGTCGGGGTTGGTGACCAGCGGCCCGAAGCGCATGGATTTGGTCCATTCCATGCCCATGGCCATGGCGGGGTACGGATCGCGCCAGAGAATGTGGGAATCGTAGAACCAGCAATAGGTGAACCCGGCATATTCGGCGGCCTGGATCAGATAGCGCGCCCTGTCGTGATCGACAAAACCCTTGAAGGTGATCCCGAATTCCATTGTTCCCTACCCCTTTTCAAAGCCACTCCCGTGTTTGCCGCACAGGAATATTTTGACCAGACGATCAAATTTTTGGCCGGTGCGCAAGTGGTTTTGTCATGGCTCATAGGCGATCATCGGACGGCCCGAGGCGGGATTGGGCACGATGGCAGCGGCAACGCCATAAACGCGCGCCAGAAACGCCGAGTCGATGACATGTTGAGGCGCGCCTTGTGCCGCCACCCTGCCCCTGTCGAGCGCCACCACATGGTCGAACCACGCGGCGGTCAGATTGAGGTCGTGCATGGTGACGAGGATGGTCAGACCCTCATCGGCCAGCGCACGCAAAATCTCCATCACGGCGATCTGGGCCGAAAGATCGAGATGGTTGGTGGGTTCGTCGAGCAGCAGCAGCTGCGGCGACTGCGCGAGGGCGCGTGCAATGTGGACACGTTGCTGCTCGCCCCCCGAGAGGGTGGAAAAGCGACGCGTTGCGAACTCGGTAACCCCGGCGCGGGCCATGGCGCGGGCGGCGATCTCCTCGTCACCCGTCTCGCTGTCGGCGGCCCACATGCCCTGATGCGGCAGGCGGCCCAGCATCACCACGTCATGAACGTCGATGAGCTGATCGGTGGCGGCGGTCTGTTCGACCAGCGCGGCGATGCGGGCGCGGGAGCGTCGCGGCAGGGCGTGGAAATCTGTGCCTTCGAAAGCGATGTGGGCGCGGGCCGCGGGTTCAAAGCCGAGGATCACCCGCAGCAGCGAAGACTTGCCCGCGCCGTTGGGGCCGATCAGCGCGTTGAGGCGGCCGGGCTGGATGGCAAAGGACACATCATCGAGGATGGTCTTGGCCTCAAGCGTGAGACTGGCGTTTTTGATGGCGAGGCTCATGTCGCCCGCCTGTTGCGCAGCAGGATGAGGAAGAAGGCCGGGGCGCCGATCATGGCGGTGACGATGCCGACGGGCAATTCGCGCGGGTCGAACAGGGTGCGGGCCGCCGTATCGGTCCAGACCATGAAGACGGCCCCCGCCAACGCGGCCAGCGGCAGCAGATGGCGATGGCGGCCGCCTGCGACCAGCCGCACCGCATGGGGCAGGATGAGCCCCACGAACCCGATGGCGCCCGACATGGCGACCAGAACGCCGGTCAGAAGCGCTGTGCCGCCCAGCATGATCCAGCGGGTTCTTTCGACATCGATGCCCAGGGCGCGGGCGGCTGTATCGCCGAACACGAAGCCATCGAGGATGCGGCCCGAGGCGATCAATGGCGTGCCCACGGCGGCCAGCGCGACCAGCGCCAGCCCGGTATCGGACCAGCGCGCACCGGCCAGTGAACCCATCAGCCAGGACAGGATTTCGCGGTAGGAATCCCCGGTTGCCGTCCAGAAGATCAGGAATGAGGTGAGCGCGGAAGCCAGCGCCGAGACGGCCAGCCCGGCGAGGATGGCGCGGGATGCGGTGATGGCGCCCAGCGAGCGGGCCAGCCCCAACGTCAGCCCCATGGCGATCAGCGCGCCGATGAAGGCGCCGACCGGGAGCAGTAGCGTGGCGCCGATCAGCATCATGGAGACCGCGCCGACCGAGGCGCCCGAGGAAAGGCCCAGGAGGTAGGGGTCGGCCAGCGGGTTTCGGGTCAGGGCCTGCATCACGGCGCCGCAAATGGCCAGCCCTGCCCCGACGGCGGCGGCAGCAAGGACGCGCGGCAAGCGAAGTTCCCAGACGATTCCCTCCCGCAGGCGCGAGACGGGGTTTTCGGCAATAAGGCCCAGCTTGTGGGCGATCACCGCCCACACCTCGCCGGGCGCAATATCGGCAGGGCCGATGGTGACGGCGACGATGAGGGAAAGCCCGAGCGCCAGAGCCAGCCCCGCCAGCCCGGCCTGAAACTTCAGCCGCCGCAGGGCGGCGGGCGTCAGGGCGGACAGGCCGAGCGGGGCGGCGACCATTAGAGAGTTTTCCAGGAAGTGGGGCGCTTGAGGCAAAGCCCCCTCACCCGTCGCTGCGCGCCGACCCCCGATCGGGTCGAGGGCAGGCTCTCTCCCCCTAGGGAGAGGTTAGAGGCGCGGTGCCCCACCCACCGCGCTACCCCGGACCTGATTCGGGGGCCAGCAGCGTCGATCGACGCTCCCGCGTTTGGGGCTGGTCCGGTTGGCCCTCGGCTTCCGCCGGGGATGCTAAGAAGGGTCATTTTCCCAAATCCAGCTCTTGGAGCTGCCTCGCCAGATCGGCGGTGGCCGGGATGGAGCGGATGCCGGGTTCGGCGGCGGGGAACGGGATGATGATGTAGCGCTCGTTCTGGACGGCGGTCATGTTGGCGGTGGCCGGGTTGTCATTGAGAAGCGTGATTTTCTGGGTCACAGAATTCCACGCCGCATCGACGAGGATCATCACGTCCGGGTCGGCATCGACGATGGCTTCCCAGCTGGCCGAGGTCCATGTGTCCTCGATATCGGCAAAGATATTGGCGATGCCGAGCGCCTCCATGGTCATTTGCGGGCCACCCAGACCGGCGCCGACATAGGGGGTGGAGGTGGCCGAGGAATACCACACGCCGGTCAGGCCCGAGGCGGGTTTGATTTCTTCGAGCATGGTGCGTTGTTCGGCCACCAGTTGGGCGGCGCGGTCCTCGACGTCGAAAATTCTGCCCATTTCAACGATCTGGTCGAACACGTCCTCGAACGAGAGCTTGTCGGGCGTGCCTTCGGAACGGCAGGCCGTAGGGGCGACATAGGTGGCGACACCCAACGCGTGCAGGCTGTCGCGCGCGCCTGCCCCATCGGCGGCAAAGCT
Organism: Rhizobiales bacterium UBA1912; assembly: GCA_002337455.1. GTDB lineage: Bacteria > Pseudomonadota > Alphaproteobacteria > Rhizobiales > Devosiaceae > Pelagibacterium. Next base: position 232,204 of record DDGC01000002.1, read on the forward strand.
CGATTCCCAGCCGCCATAGACAAAGTCCGGCTCGGCTTCGAGCACCACTTCCTGAGAAGGGACGCGGTCGGCGAGGACTGTCAATTCGGTGGCGGGGGCCCATTGGTCGGGCACGGGGCCATCCTGAAAGCCGACGCCGACGATCCTGTCGCCTAGTCCCAGCGCCAGGAGGAGTTCGGTGGCTGTAGATTTGATTGTGACGACCCGCCCGGGCGGTGCATCGAAGGTGACCGACGTGCCGCAGTTTTCGATGGTCAACGGATAGTCGGTGGCAAGGGCGGGGGTCGAGAGGGCGATGCAAAGACTCACGAGCCCCCACCCTGTCACCCCGGCCTTGAGCCGGGGCCTAGTAAGTGGCAGATTTTGCGATCTTGCTGAGATGCTGCCGGGCACTGGATCCCGGCTCAAGGCCGGGATGACGGCGGTGTTTGGGGCAATGGATGTGAACCCGCTCATTCGATCTTTTCCTTTTTCGCCGCCAGCGCGTGCATGGCGGCGTCGTAACCTTGTTGGTAGGCCTCGGTCGAACCGAAGCGGAACATGTCGTCTTCGCCCAGCCGGGCCAGGGTTTTTGCGCCGGGGCTGTCGAGATCGGTCACCAGCCGGGCGAGGCCGCGCGCTATCGCAACGGGCATGCGCGAGGCCTTGCCCTTGACCAGATCGGCGGCGGCGGCGAGTTCGTCGGCAAGGACGGTGACCGTCACATTGAGGAGGCGGCCGTTGGCGTCGACGCCGCCGCGCAGATCGTCGACCAGTTGCACGCCCGCAGCCCCGATGGCGGCATCGGTCTGACCGACGCGCCAGGGGCGGCCAAGGGTGTCGGTGATGATGAGACCGAGGCGCTTTCCGGTCTTTTCGCGCAAGGCTTTGCAGAGCGCTCGGGCCGAAGCGTCGGGATCGCGTGGCAGGCGCAGGGCCATGCCGTCGGGGACGTTGGAGGTATCGAGCCCGGCGGCGGCCATGACCAGGCCCTGAGGGGTTTCGACGATTTTCGTTATGCCGCCGGGATGGGCGCGTTCGGCAACGATGCGGACAGTATCTTCCTCGATGGCGAGGTCACGAGCATCGAGGGGCACCTGCATGCCCTCGGCCTTGGAGATGATTTTCGAGGTGACGATAAGGATATCGCCATCGGCAAGCGCGGCGTCGGAATCGGCGGCAGCCATGGCGTCGATGGCGCGCGATATCAGCGCGACCAGATCGTCCCCCGCCCCGATCTCGGGGATGCCTTCAATGCCCCAGAGTGTCAGACGGTTGGCCATCAGCGCTTGTTGAGTTTGGGCAGGACGTCGCGCGAAAAGACGTCGATCCATTCGCGCTGGTTGCGGCCAACATTGTGCAGATAGATGCGATCGAAGCCGAAATCGGCAAATTTCTGGATGTGTTCGAGGTGCTCTTGCGGATCGGGTGAAATCACCATGCGGCCCTTGAAGTCCTCGGGGCGGACCAGCTTGGCCATCTGCTCGAAATCGAAGGGTGAGCGGATATCGGCCTTGGGGAACTTCATGCCGCCATTGGGCCATTCGGTCATGGCGTTGGCCAGTGCCTCCTCATAGGTTTCCGCCCAGCTCATATGGAGCTGGAGCACCTTGGGCATGGTGTCGGGGTTCTTGCCCGCCTCACGCGCGCCCTCGGCGAATTTTTCAAACAGCATCGCGATCTTTTCGAGCGGGGCGCCGACCGTGATGATGCCATCGGCAAATTTTCCGGTCTTTTTGGCGTTGATCGGCCCGGCGGTCGCAACGAGGATTTCGGGTGGGGTTTCGGGCATTGTCCACAGGCGGGTGGATTCCATCCTGTAATAGTCGCCATTGTGCTTGGTGTTCTTGCCGGCGGCAGAGTTTTCGAACAGCTTCTTGATAATCTGGACGGCTTCGAACATGCGGGCCGAGCGCTCGCCAACATCAGGCCAATATTGAGCGAGGAAGCTTTCGTTGAGTGCTTCGCCTGCCCCGACGCCCAGCCAGTGGCGGTTGGGGTACATGGCGGCCAGCGTGGCCGACGCCTGCGCCACCATGGCGGGGTGCCAGCGGAAGGTGGGGGTGGTGACGCCGGGGCCCATATCGCCTTTGGTGCGTTCGCCGATGGCGGTCAGAACGTTCCAGACGAAGGCCGATTGCCCCTGTTGGGGCACCCAGGGCTGGAAATGATCGGCGGCCATGGCGCCGTTAAAGCCCTTTTGCTCTGCATATTCGGTCAGCTCGACGCAATCGCGCGGATGGAACTGTTCGAGCATCACCGCATAGCCGATCAACCCCTCTGGTCCGGTCTTGAACACCGACATGGATGGCACTCCCCTTGGCTTTGCGATCAGTCAATCACAAAGGGCAAAAGAGCAACAGAGGGAATTTTGACCTTTTGGTAAAATTTTTCGTTGCGGGAAGTCGGAAGGAAGCGCCAAAAACCCCGCCGTCATCCCGGCCTTGAGCCGGGAAGCACATGGGCCCCGGCTTTCGCCGGGGAAGCGCAGGATGAGGGCGCGCGATCAATCCCTACTCGATAAACGCTTCTACCTTGCAAACCTCGCCAAGCATATAGGCGTCGGCCACCAATTGCAGCGGGGAAATATCGACGTCGCTTTTGCCATCGGCCAGCAAGTGCGCGAAACGGGTGTAGATGCCGTCATACTCGGTATCGTCGCCGGATACTATCGTTTCACCATCCAGCCGCACCACGTCTCCGCCGCTCGAGAGTTCAAGCAGCCCGGCATCGGTTCTGACCGTGATGTTCCAGGTTTGCGGGCCCTCCTGGCGCCAGTCGAAATCGGCGGTGACCGGATGGCCGGTGACCGAAACAAAATCGATTTTTGCGGCGATGGGGGTCTGGCGGTTTTCGGGCACTTCAAGGATTGCGCTGGTCACGAGCACGGGTGCGGGCAGGATGTGGGTGAGGATCGAAAGCGCGTTAATGCCCGGATCGAACACCCCCATGCCGCCGGGGGTCCAGATCCAATCCTGACCGGGATGCCAGCGGCGCACGTCTTCGCGCCAGACGATTTCGACACTTTGGATCGCCTTGTCGGCAAGCCAGTTGCGCGCCGGTTCGACGCCCTGCGCGTAGCGCGAGTGCCATGTGGCGAACAGGGTCACGCTGTGCTCGGCGGCCAATTGTTTGAGCCAGTCGACTTCGGCCACCGTGGCGCCGGGCGGTTTTTCGAGCAGCACGTGGCGGCCGGCGCGGATGGCGGCCTCGGCATATTGGCGGCGCACCTGCGGCGGGGTGCACAGCGCCACCGTGTCAATGTCTGGACGGGCCGCGAGCATCTCATCGAGCGTCGTGAAATGGTCGACCCCTTCGAGTTCGGCATTGCGCGAGACGATGGCGGCCAGCTCGAAACCGGGGTTTTTGGCGATCGAGGGCAGATGCTGGTCGCGGGCGATCTTGCCCAGGCCAACAATGGCGATCCTGTGAACCATCAGTGGGAGTCCTTGCCGACCGCGCTGCCGCGAGACCCTTTCAGAAAATCGAAATCGGCACCAGTGTGCGCCTGATCGACGTGATCGAGGAACATTTTTGCGTAGCCCGATTGCGGCTGGTCGGGGAGCGGGGTCCAATCGGCCAGCCGTGCCGCGATTTCGGTATCGGGCACGTCGAGATGGATGGTGCGGTTGGGCACGTCGATGGAAATCATATCGCCATTGCGCACCGCAGCCAGCGGACCGCCGACCGCCGCTTCGGGCGAGGTGTGCAGGATCACGGTGCCATAGGCGGTGCCCGACATGCGGGCATCGGAAATGCGCACCATGTCCTTTATGCCCTTGCGCAGCACCTTGGGCGGCAGGCCCATGTTCCCCACTTCGGCCATGCCGGGATAGCCCTTGGGGCCGCAGTTTTTCAGCACCATGACGCAGGTCTCGTCGATATCGAGCGCCTCGTCACCGATTTTTGCCTTGTAGTCATCGATATCTTCGAACACCACGGCGCGGCCGGTATGCACCATCAAATGCGGGCTGGCGGCCGAGGGCTTGAGCACGCAGCCATTGGGCGCCAGATTGCCCTTGAGGACCGCGATGCCGCCCTGGCTGGTCAAAGCCTTGTCGACCGGGCGGATCACGTCCTCGTTCCAGTTGCGGGCGCCCGCGATTTCCTCGCCCATGGTGCGGCCGGAAACGGTGAGCGCGTCGCCGTGGAGTTTTTGGCCATCGAGCAGCGATTTGAGGACGACCGGCAGGCCGCCGGCGTAAAAGAACTCTTCCATCAGATATTTGCCCGAGGGCATGAGATTGACGATTGTGGGAATGTCGCGGCCCAGCCGGTCCCAATCGTCAAGCCCCACATCGACGCCCACGCGCCCGGCCAGGGCCAGCAAGTGCACAACGGCATTGGTCGAGCCGCCGATGGCGCCATTGGTCATTATGGCGTTTTCGAACGCCTCGCGGGTCAGGATGTCGGAGGGTTTGAGGTCATCTTTGACCATATCGACGATGCTGCGCCCGGTCAGTTGCGCCATGACGCGGCGGCGGCTGTCGACGGCGGGGATTGCCGCATTGCCGGAAAGCGCCATGCCCAGCGCCTCGGCCATCGAGGCCATAGTGGAGGCGGTGCCCATGGTGTTGCAGGTGCCCGAAGACCGGCTCATGGCCTGCTCGGCCTCGAGGAAATCCTCCTGGCTCATTTCCCCGGCCTTGATGGCTTCGCTCATCTGCCACAGCGCAGTGCCCGAGCCGACCCGTTCGCCGCGGAACCAGCCATTGAGCATGGGGCCGCCGGTGACGACAATCGAGGGAATGTCGGTGGATGCGGCGCCCATCAAAAGCGATGGCGTGGTCTTGTCGCAGCCGACCAACAGCACGGCGCCATCGATGGGCTGGCCGCGCATCACCTCTTCGACCGCCATGGCGGCGAGGTTGCGATACATCATGGCCGTGGGACGGAAGGTGTTTTCCGAAGCCGAGAACACCGGCACCTCAAGCGGGAAGCCGCCGGCCTCCCAGACGCCGGCCTTTACCTTTTCGGCCAGCTCGCGCAAATGGCCGTTGCAGGGGGTGAGGTCGGACCAGGTGTTTAAAATTCCGATCACCGGGCGGCCATCGAACAGATCGTGCGGGTAGCCCTGATTTTTCAGCCAGCCGCGGTGGTAAATGGTGTCACGCGACGTGCCGCCATACCATTCCTGCGAGCGCAGCTTGCGCGGCCATTGGGCCTTTTGGAACGCCATTGCCCTGCCCCTACAGTTTCTTGACCGCGACGGGTGCGTCGGCGGGGCGTGTCGTATCGATGGCCAAAGGGTTCTTCAGCGGCAGGCCGAACGGGGCAGCTTCGATTTCGAAGATGTCGCCTTGTTGCGTGCGAATGTCATCGGCGAAGCTTAGCGTTGCCGTGCCGAACATGTGCACATGCACGTCGCCGGGCTTGCGGAAGATTTCGTATTTGAAGTGGTGATGTTCGAGATTGGCCAGGGTGTGGCTCATATTGTCCTCACCCGAAACGAAGGGCTTTTCCCAAAGGACTTCGCCATCGCGGACGACGCGGGACGTGCCTTCGATATGGGCCGGCAAGTCGCCGAGGAGGATTTCGGGGCCGATGGAGGCGGGGCGCAATTTGGAGTGCGCCAGATAGAGATAGTTCTGCCGCTCGGTGACGTGGTCGGAGAACTCGTTGGCCAGCGCGAAACCGATGCGGTGCGGCACACCTTCATAGGACACGATATAGATGCCGGCGATTTCGGGCTCCTCGCCCGCGTCGAGCGCAAAGCCCGGCGAGGTGATGGGCTTGCCCGGAGCAACCAGCGCGTGGCCATTGCCCTTGTAGAACCATTCGGGCTGAACGCCCGTCTTGCCGCCAAGCGGCTTGCCACCTTCGACGCCGAGACGGAACATTTTCATGGAATCGGTTGCGTTATCGTCGGCCCCGGCCTTCTGGTGCATTGCATTGCGGGTAGAGGCCGAGCCCAGATGGGTCAGCCCGGTTCCGGTGAGGTGCAAGCGCGCGGGATCGTCGGGGGCGATGGGCGCCAGCACCCTGCCCTCGGCATAGGCCGCATCGAGATCCACGCTGTCGCCCAGGCCCTGTTCAGCAATCAACGCTGCCAGTGTCATGTCCCTTGCGATGGCGCGTTTGGCGAGCCCGAGAATGGAGTCGGCACCATTGACGATGCGGGCATCTGTGCCCTCGCGCGCCACGACGCGCTGGGAACTGCTGGTGTCTAGGATCTGGGAGAGCAGCACTTCAATATAACTCCGGCAAGGGGGATAGACCGGCGCGCTGGGCGCGCCGGAAAGATCAGGCGGCCTTGTTCTTGTTGTAAACGTCGAAGATCACGGCAGCGAGGAGGACCAAGCCCTTGATCATCTGCTGCCAGTCGATGCCGATGCCCATGATCGACATGCCGTTGTTCATCACCCCCATGATGAAGGCGCCGATCACAGCGCCGACGATGGTGCCCACGCCACCGGCCATCGAGGCGCCGCCGATGAACACGGCGGCGATCACGTCGAGCTCGAAGGTTTCGCCTGCCTTGGGCGTCGCCATGTTGAGCCGGGCGGCGAACACAAGACCCGCAAGCGCGGCCAGCATGCCCATATTGGCGAACACCATGAAGGTCAGGCGTTCGGAATTGATACCCGAGAGTTTCGCCGCCTTCTGGTTGCCGCCCACTGCGTAGATACGGCGCCCGATGGTGGTCTGCTTGGAAATGAAGCTATAGCCCGCAATCAGCACCGCCATGATGATGAAGACGTTGGGCAGGCCGCGCGACGTGGCGAGAAGATAGACCAGATAGACCACGGCTCCGGCGGCCAGAATGTTGCGGCCGGTGAAAAAGGCGAAGGGTTCATCGGGCGTACCGTGCTTTGCTTCCTTGGCGCGGGCGCGCACCGAAAGCAGGACGAGGATTGCAGCGGCGGCAACGCCGAGCAGCATCGAGAGCATGTGGATGCCTTCGACCGAAAACAGGTCGGGGATAAAGCCCGACGCGATCAGCCGGAACGAGTCCGGGAATGGACCGATGGACTGGCCCTTCAAGAGCACCATCATCAGGCCCTTGAACACCAGCATGCCGGCGAGGGTCACAATGAAGCTGGGGATTTTCCAGTAAGCGATCCAATAGCCCTGAACGGCCCCGATGGCCGCCCCGACCGCCAGGCAGATGATGGCTGCGGGCACGAAATGGATTTCGAACTGCACCATCAAGACGGCAGCGAGTGCGCCCACAAACCCCATGACCGAGCCGACCGAGAGATCGATATGACCGCACACGATGACCAGCAGCATGCCGACCGCCATGATGACGATGTAGGAGTTCTGGAGCACCAGATTGGTGACATTGGCTGGACGCAGCAGGATGCCGTCGGTCGATATCTGGAAGAACACGACGATGGCGATCAGCGCGAACAGGATGCCGTATTCGCGCAGGTGGGTTTTGAGATAGCCCACAAACACCGACTGGCCGCCGGTTGCGGACGAGGATTGGGTGAGGTCAGTCATTGTGGCGTTCCGTTGATGAGCGATTGAGGACGATCATGCGGCTTTTCCTGTCTTCAAGATCATCGACATGATCTTTTCCTGGCTGGCTTCGGCGATGGGCAATTCGCCCACAAAGCGGCCCGCGTTCATGACGTAGATGCGGTCGCAGGTGCCGAGCAGTTCGGGCATTTCGGAGGAGATCAGGACGATCGCCTTACCCTGGGCCGCCAGATCGTTGATGATGGAATAGATTTCGTATTTGGCGCCCACGTCGATGCCGCGGGTGGGCTCGTCGAGGATCAGCACGTCCGGCCCGGCATAGAGCCATTTGGACAACACCACCTTTTGCTGGTTGCCGCCCGAGAGGTTGACCGTCTTCTGGCCAATGCCGGAACTCTTGATGGCCATGAGCTTGCGATAGCGTTCGGCGACCTCGCGTTCCTTGTGATTGTCCACGACGATACCGTTGGCGATGCCGTTTAGATTGGCGAGGGGGACATTGTCGCGGATCGGCTGGTCGAGAACGAGGCCGTAGGTTTTTCTGTCCTCAGTGGCGTAGCAGATGCCATTGGCGATGGACTTGTGCACCGAGGATGTATCGACGGGTTGGCCGCGCAACAGCACCTCCCCGGAGATCCTGTCTCCATAGGATTTGCCGAACAGGCTCATGGCCAGTTCGGTCCGCCCGGCGCCCATCAACCCGGCAATGCCCACGACCTCTCCGGCGCGGACGGAAAAGCTGACGTCGTCCACGACCTTGCGCTCGGAATGGATGGGGTGATGGGCCGTCCAGTTTCTAACCTCGAACAGCACCTCGCCTATTTTTGGATCGCGGGCCGGGAAGCGGTCGGTGAGCGATCGGCCCACCATGTCGCGCACGATATCGGCCTCGGAAATCTCTGATGTGTGGCAATCGAGGGTCGAGACCGTGTGCCCGTCGCGCAGGACCGTGATGCGGTCGGCGACCTGGGAAATCTCGTTGAGCTTATGGGAAATCAGGATCGAGGAAATGCCCCTCTCCTTGAGTTCGACCAGCAGTTTTAAAAGCGCCTGGCTATCTGTCTCGTTGAGCGAAGATGTCGGCTCATCGAGGATGAGGAGTTTGACCTCCTTTGAGAGCGCCTTGGCGATTTCGACAAGCTGCTGTTTGCCGAGCCCGAGATGGGTGATCTTGGTGCGCGGGGACTCTTTTAGCGACACGCGCTGCAAAAGATCTTCAGTGCGGCGGTAGGTTTCCGACCAGTCGATGACCCCGCCATTGGCGCGCTCATTGCCGAGGAAGATATTTTCGGCAATCGAAAGCAGCGGGACGAGCGCCAGCTCCTGATGGATGATGACAATGCCGCAGCGTTCGCTTTCGGCGATGGAATGGAAATGGCGTTCCTCGCCCTCGAAAAAAATCTGGCCCTCATAATCGCCCGAAGGATAGACGCCAGAAAGCACTTTCATGAGGGTGGATTTACCCGCCCCGTTTTCGCCGACCAGCGCGTGGATTTCGCCCTGTTCGACCACGAGGTTGACGTTTTCGAGCGCATTGACGCCCGGAAAGCTCTTGGTGATGCCGCGCATTTCGAGAATGGACGTCATGGCGTTCCCGCTCTCTGTTATCGAGTATGTGCGGCGGGGCGTAACGATGCCCCACCGCACGGCCTCTGGAGGAGGATCAGTTAATCTGGTCTTCGGTATAATAACCCGAACCCACAAGAACCTCTTCGAGATTATCCGCAGTCACCAGCACCGGCTCGAGCAGGAGGGGACCACCTTGACGCCGTTGTCATAGGTTTCGGTGTCGTTGATCTCGGGCTCCGCATCGTTGATCAGAGCTTCGACCATGCCGACAGTGACGCGGGCGAGTTCACGCGTGTCCTTGAAGATCGTCGAATACTGATCGCCCGCCATGATGGCCTTGACCGAGGGGATTTCGGCGTCCTGGCCGGAAATGATCGGCATTGGCATGTCGCCCGAACCGTAACCCACGCCGCGCAGCGAGGAGATGATGCCGATGGACAGCCCATCATAGGGCGAGAGCACTGCATCGACGGTGTCGTCGGTATAATGGGCAGACAGAAGGTTATCCATGCGGGCCTGGGCGACCGAGCCGTCCCAGCGCAGGGTGCCGACAGTGTCCATGCCGGTCTGACCCGACTTGACGACCAGCGTGCCATCATCGATCAGCGGCTGGAGGACGCTCATGGCGCCGTCATAAAAGAAATAGGCGTTGTTGTCGTCGGGCGAGCCGCCGAACAGCTCGATATTATAGGGTGCTTCGGCGCCCGAAGCTTCGAGCCCATCGACGAGCGACTGGGCCTGCTGCACGCCGACCTGGAAGTTGTCGAATGTCGCGTAATAATCGACGTTTTCCGAACCACGGATCAGCCGGTCATAGGCAATCACGTGGATGCCGGCGGCGGCCGCGTTTTCGAGCGCCGTGCTCAGCGTAGTGCCATCAATTGATGCGATGACCAGCACATCGACGCCGCGCACGATCATGTTTTCGATCTGGGCGAGCTGGTTGGGAATGTCGTCTTCGGCGTATTGCAGATCGGTCTGATAGCCGGCCGCCTCGAACAGTTCCACCATGGAATTGCCATCCGAGATCCAGCGGGCCGAAGATTGGGTCGGCATGGAAATGCCCACCGAACCGGCATCCTGCGCGAAAGCGGGCATAGCCGAAAGCGCAGAGGTCATCACCAGGGCGCCTAGCCCTGCCAAAATCGATTTCATGGAGTTTCTCCCTGTCAGTTTCGCCCCGGCGCCTCCCGCCGCAGCGTCCTCCTATGCCGCGCCTCACGCAGCAAACGCACATTTGCATATAGTATGATTATTTGTAAAGCGGGTGCGTGATGCCTTGTGCGCTTTTCGACAGCGACCCCGTTTGCGTGGTGCCCGAGGAGCACCCGGCGCGGGCTGATCGTCGCCGCGCCTGAAGCGAGTCCAGTGTGCGTCAAACGCAAGAAATACCGGGAAACCTGGGGTTCAGCGCCTGGCGCTGCCCAGCGTGGTCGTAGCCCGATCGACGCCGGATTGAATGGCCTGGCGCATGGCAACGCGGGCCATTTCGGGATCTTTTGCCGCTATGGCCTCTGCGATGTTGCGGTGGAGGCGCACCGCCTTGTCAAAAGCCGCTCCACCTTCCATTGGCGAGGAAATGGTGAACGACGCCATCAGCGCGATCTCGACCACGCTGGAGAGCGATACCATGAAGGGGTTGCCGGACGCCTCGGCCACGACCCGATGGAAACCGACGTCGTTGCGGGCGAAATCCTCGGCGCTCTGGCCCTTTGTCGCCATGCCCCTGAGCCAGCCCATCAATTCGTCTGCCTGCTCGTCCGAACGCCGCTCGGCGGCAAGCGCCGCGGCATCAGGCTCGACGGCCATGCGGATTTCGGCGAGCGAGGCAATGAATTCAAAGGAGATGCCGGAATCCAGATGCCAGAGCAGCACGTCGGAATCGAACATGTTCCAGCGGGCCCGCGGGAGGACGCGGGTGCCGACGCGAGCCCGCGCTTCAACGAGCCCCTTGGCCGAAAGCGTCTTGAGCGCTTCGCGCAAAACGGTGCGCGACACGCCGAACTGGTCGATCAGATCGCTGTCGCCGGGCAGGATCTGGCCCTCCTTATAGGTTCCGCCAACGATGGCGGTTCCGAGCGTATACATGACATGGGCGTGGAAATTGTGCGGCTTGCGCCGCGCGGGAGATGCCAACCCGGCAGCCGCCCCTGCTCCTTCCCGATCGCTTAAAGTGCCCGCCATGCGCCTGCCCAAATCCATCTGTCGCGCGCCGGCCAGTCGCGGCGCATGCCAAACATGACAAAGGCGGCGATGGATTGTCAAAATAAAAATATAATAAGATAATTGACGACTTGCGAGGAGTCGAATGGGCGGCTTGCATCATGTGCCGTCAATTTCAGGAAAGAATCAATCCATGACGCAATTGGCAACAAGCGCCGACTGGATCGCCGTCGATTGGGGCACCTCGAACATGCGCGCCTGGGCGATGGGCGCTGACAACACGGTGCTGGTGCATGGCGAAAGCCCGAAGGGGATGGGCCAGCTCTCCCCGCCAGAGTTTGAGCCGGCGCTGCTCGAAGTCGTTGAAACCTGGCTTGATCCAGAAAAGGTTACGCCGGTGATCGCCTGCGGAATGGTGGGTGCGCGGCAGGGCTGGGTCGAAGCTGACTACGCAACCACCCCCACCGCGCCCATTGCCGCGAGACCGACGCGCGCGCCGGTGACAGACCGGCGTATCGACGTTTTCATCCTGCCCGGCGTCAGCCAATCGAGCCCGCCCGATGTGATGCGCGGTGAAGAAACCCAGATCGCCGGATATATCGCGGCGCATCACGGCAGTTCCATCATCTGCCTCCCGGGCACGCACAGCAAATGGGTCGAGATCGCCGATGGGCGCATTGCGCGGTTCCGCACGGCGATGACCGGGGAAGTGTTTGCCCTGCTTGCTGAAAAATCGGTGCTGCGCCATAGCGTAAGTACCGGCGGATGGAGCGATGATGGCTTTGCCGCGGGCGTTACGGTGGGGCTGGGTGAGCCCGATATTCTGACCCAACTGTTTTCCATTCGGGCTGCGAGCCTGCTCGAGGGCGCTTCGGCGCAAATGTCCAGATCGCGCCTTTCGGGGTTGCTGATCGGTGCGGAACTTGCGGGAACCCGCGATTATTGGCGCGGCACCACAGTTGCGCTGATTGGCGCATCGGCATTGAGCACGCTATACCAGACGGCGCTGGAGCTGGCTGGTGCTTCAGCCCGCCAGTTCGATGCTCAGGATATGACGCTGGCCGGGCTGTGCGCTGCCCGTTCGGCCATGGAGGACACGCAATGAGCCGCAATCTGATCGCCATACTGCGTGGCCTCAAACCCGCTGAGGCGCTGGAGATAACCGAAGCGCTGATCGAGGCAGGCATCACCGCCATCGAAGTGCCGCTCAATTCGCCACAACCGCTCGACAGTATCGCCGCAATGGCACGCGCGTTCGGTGGCGACGCGCTGATCGGCGCGGGGACCGTATTGAGCGAAAAGGACGTTGCCGACGTCGCGCAGGCGGGCGGAAAGCTGATCGTTTCGCCCAATTGCGATGCGGAGGTGATCGGCGCCACCAAGGCGGCGGGCCTTAAATCATTTCCCGGTGTTTTCACCGCCACCGAGTGTTTCGCCGCCCTCAAGGCGGGCGCGGACGGGCTCAAGATTTTTCCCGCTTCGATCATGGGACCGGCTGGTGTGGCAGCGCTCAAGGCCGTGCTTCCGCCCGCGGTCCCGGTCTATGCCGTGGGCGGCGCCGGGCCGAACAATTTCGGTCAGTGGCGGGCCGCCGGCGCCAACGGGTTCGGCATCGGCACGGCGCTCTACACGCCGGGCCTGACGGCCAAAGAGGTGGGCGAGAAGGCCCGCAAACTTGTATCGGCCTATGACGAGGTTATGGCATGAACGCACGCGTTTTCGATGATCGTCCCTGCTTTCTGGGTGAAGGCCCGCTCTGGCACCCCGAGCGCGAACAGCTTTTCTGGTTCGACATCATCGGGCGCACGCTTTTGACCCGCAAGGGCGGCGACACGGGCGCGTGGACCTTTGACGACATGGTATCGGCGGCCGGCTGGATCGACCGCGATCACCTGCTGGTGGCTGGTGAAACGGCGCTGCTCAAGCTCAATGTCGAAACGCGGGAACGCGAAATTGTCGCCGGGCTCGACATTGGCGAGGGGCTCCGGACAAACGACGGGCGCGCCGATCCGTGGGGCGGGTTCTGGATTTCATCGATGGGCAAGAAGGCCGAGACCGATGCGGGGGCGATCTATCGCTTTTATCGCGGCGCGGTCACAAAGCTCTTTTCATCCATCACCATACCCAACGCGATCTGCTTTTCGCCCGACCGGGCATTTGGCCATTTCGCCGATACAGATCGGGGATTGGTCAAGCGTGTCAGGCTCGATGCGGAAACCGGGATTCCGGTTGGGGAGCCCGAAATTTATCTCGATCTGGCGGCCGAGGGCCTGAGCCCCGACGGGGCGGTGATCGATGCCAAGGGCAATATGTGGCTTGCCGAATGGGGCGCCGGCCGGGTTGCGGTCCATGATCCATCGGGCGCGTTCATCGAGGCGATTTCCATCGGGGCGCCGCACACGTCCTGCCCGGCCTTCGGAGGGGCCGATTTTTCCACGCTCTACTGCACCACTGCCCGCGAAGGGCTGGATGCGGAAGCGCTGGCGGAACATCCGGAATCGGGGAACGTGTTTTTTGCCGAGAACGTCGGGCGGGGGCAACCCGAACCTGCTGTGATTATCTGAAACAAAAAAGGGGCGCCGAAGCGCCCCTTTCAAATTGCAAGGCAGATCGTTACTGCTCAGCGGCCATCGCTTCCTGGGCGGCGGCATAAAGCCCCTCGCCGTCGACGCCGATGGCTTCCATATCGGCGAACCACTGGTCGATGGTCGGCTGGGCAGCCTCCTTCCAGCGTGCAGTTTCCGCTTCGTCCAACATGACGATCGAGTTCCCCGCGTCCTGGGCGATCTGCAGACCGCCAAGGTCGGCCTCATCCATCACGCGGCCGAACATTTTCGAGGTTTCGAGCCCCGAATTGGCGTCGATCACGGCCTTGAGGTCGTCGGACAGGCCCTCGTAGGTGCCCCGGTTCATGACGAAACCGAAGGTCTGGGTGTAAAGGCCGTTTTCGCCCGAAAAGCCTGTGTGGTTGGTGACGAGCTCGGCAATGCGCAGCGAGGGCGTGACTTCCCAGGGAACAGTCGTGCCTTCGATCACGCCGCGCGACAGCGCTTCGGTGGTCTGGGGCACGGGCATGCCGATCGGTTCGGCACCGAGCTCGGCGAGCATGGACGAGATGATGCGCGAGCCGCCGCGGATCTTCATGCCCTGAAGGTCTTCAAGCGTGTTGATCGGGTCCTTGGTGTGGAACAGGCCGGGACCGTGCGTGTGCAGCGCGATGACGTGAACGCTTTCGAACTCGTCGGCCGAATTGTCCATGACGTAGTTGTAAAACGCGGCAGACGTTTCCTCACCATTGGTCATCAGGAACGGGAGCTCGAACACTTCGGATTTCGGGAAGCGGCCCGGCGTATAGCCAAGCACCGTCCAGACGACGTCGACCACGCCGTCCTGGGCCTGCGCGAAGAGGCTGTCGGGCGCTCCGCCAAGCTGCATGGCGGGGTAGAGCTCCACGGCGATGCGGCCGTCGGACTGGTCCTGAATGGCTTCGGCCCAGGGGGTGATCGCCTGGGACGGGATGGGTGCCTGAGCGGGCAGGAACTGGTGGACGCGCAGCGTCACCTCCTGGGCCATTGCGCCTGCGGCGAAAGAGACGGTGGCAACCGCCCCGAGCAGAATAGATTTCAGTTTCATTTGGTCTTCTCCCTTTGTTTCACGCTCAAGGCGTGTGAACTCCTCAAAACTTCAGCTAGTAAAGCAGCCACACCAGCCCCAGCGTTATGGGCGGGAAGGCGACGAGAATAATCGTGCGGATGATGTCGCTGGCGACGAACGGCAGCGCGCCGCGGAAGGTTTCGGACAGCCGCGTGCCCTTGGCCATGGAATTGATGATGAACAGATTCATCCCCACCGGTGGCGTTATCAGCCCCACTTCGACGACGATCAGGACCAAAATGCCGAACCAGATGGCAAATTCGTCCGGGGTCAGGCCGAAATCGAGTGCGGACATCATCGGGAAGATGATCGGCACGGTCAGAAGGATCATCGAGAGCGAATCCATGACGCAGCCGAGCACGAGATAAAGCAGCAGCACGATGGCCATCACCACCCAGGGATTGAAGCCCTGCTCGGTGACCCATCCGGCGGCGAACTGTGGCAGTTGCGAGAGGGCCAGGAACCCGTTGAGCGCGGCGGCGCCAAGGACGATGAGAAAGATCATCGCCGTTGACGATGCGGTGCCCAGAATGGCCTCTTTGAGCCCCTTGCGCGACAGGCTGCGCGACGCCAGCGCGACAAGCCCCGTCCCGGCGGCACCCACTGCAGCGGCCTCGGTGGGGGTGAAGATGCCAGTATAGATGCCCCCGATAACCAGAACGAAGATCGCGACGACCGGCCAGATGGTCGCAAGTTCGCGGAAGCGTTCGCCATAGGGCACCCGGGCGCGCACGCCGGCGGATTCGGGGCTGATACGCACATAGATGGCGACGACGATGAGATAGCCGATGGCGGCGAGAATGCCCGGCACGAAGGCGGCCATGAACAGCTTGGCGATGTTCTGTTCGGTCAGGACGGCAAAGATGACCAGAATGACCGAGGGCGGAATGAGGATGCCCAGCGTGCCGCCCGCGGCGACCGCGCCGGTCGAAAGCGCACCGGAATAGCCGTGCTTTTTGAGTTCGGGCAGAGCGACGTGGCCCATGGTGGCCGCTGTTGCCAGCGAGGAGCCGCAGATGGCGCCGAACCCGGCGCTGGCCCCGACAGCGGCCATCGCGACACCGCCCTTGCGATGCCCCAGCCACGAGGCTGCAGCATTGAAGAGCGCAGCGGACATGCCCGACAGGGTCGCGAACTGCCCCATGAGGATGAACAGCGGCACGACCGAAAGCGAATAGGACGCAAAGGTCGAATAGGTCAGGCTCTTGAACTGGGCCATTACCGGATTGACGGTGCCCGTCAGCAGCCATGAGCCGAAAATACCCACGCCAAGCATGGCCAGACCGATGGGCACGCGCAGGAAAATCAGAAGCAGGATGACAGGAAACGAAAGCAGCCCGATGAGTACATTGCTCACAGTTCGGCTCCCGAAGACAGCGTTTCGGACTGGCCGGCCAGCGCATTGGAAATCGAGCGTCCGAGCACGTATATCGCCACGATGACGAAAACGACGGCTCCGACCAGCCCTGCTGTGTAGGACCAGCCGAGCGGCATGCGCAACAGAAGCGTGGTCTCGTTGTACCGGAACTTATCGAGCATGCCGTCATAGAGGCGCCAAGCGATGAAGCCTGCGGCGGCGAGCATCATGATGTCGGTTATGACCAATATCCATCTGTTGACGACGGGGCCGAAGCGATCGGTGACAATGGTGACAATGGCGTGGCCGCGCTCGAGGTGCGCCCAGGGCAGGAAGGCAAAGACGGCAAAGCCAATGCCGGCCTCGACAAGTTCATAGTCGCCGCGCACCGGGCGCAGCCCGGCCCACAGCAGCGCACGACCGGTGACACTGACCACGACGAGAAGCACGAGGGCAATCAACACTATGCCTCCAGCCAGCGCCATGAGCCTTGCCAAGCCATAAATGATGCGCCCGAGGGGCGACTGATCCTGGAACAAACTTATCCTCCCCTGCACGCTCGTATGATACCTCTCTATCACCCGATAGTGCCATGCGCACCCTTGTCTCCCGCCGTTTCATCGAAAGGTGGACAAGCACACAAACGACAGGATCATCCGAACATCGATCGATCATCCTGCCGCATAATGTTTATATATCATAACTAGTTTTTGCAAGCGCCCTGGAGAGCCGCGACGTGACGGCGTTGCCTTTTCCGTCCAGAGCTATAAATTCTAATGCATAACAATAAGGGTTGCGCTTATGTCTGCTGTTCCGGGTACCGACGAGGCCATGCTCGAAACCGGATCGACCACCGACATCGTCGGGTATCGGTTGCGCCGGGCACAGTTGAGCGTCTTCCAGCGCTTTCTGGCGGCATTCGAAGCGCTCGACCTGCGCCCCGCGGAATATTCGGCGCTGGCTCTGATCGGCGACAATCCCGGCCGCAAGCAGACCGAGATTGCCGAAATTCTCGGCATCAAGCGCGCCAATTTCGTGGCACTTATCAACGGGCTCGAAGGACGGGGGCTGACCGAGCGCAGGGCTGCGCGCGAAGACCGGCGCGCCAATGCGCTCTATCTCACCACCGATGGCGCGCGCTTCCTTGAAAAGGCCCGCGCCGTGCAGGACGATTTCGAGGCCGACTGCATAACCCGGCTGGGCGGACCCAAGGCGCGTGACACGCTGCTCGACCTCCTGGGCAGGTTGTGCTGATCGCCTCATCGCGGGTTGCGCCGCAGAAACGATAAGAGTCAAATGGGCCGGCGAATCATCGTTCCCTGACCGCCCGGATTTTCTTGTCTTCCATGTCGCTTTTTTCCAACGCTACGGCCCTTGATGCTGCGCCGGCCGGCGGGCTGGATATTCTGCGATCGGTGTTCGGGCTGGATGCGTTCCGCGGGCAGCAGCAGGACGTTGTCGAGCACGTGATGGGCGGCGGCGATGCCGTCGTTCTGTTCCCCACCGGGGCGGGGAAGTCGCTGTGCTACCAGATCCCGGCGATCGGGCGGCGCGGCGTGGGTGTTGTCATCTCCCCGTTGATCGCCCTGATGCGCGATCAGGTCGAAGCGCTCAAGCAGGCTGGCGTCAGGGCCGCTGCGCTCAATTCTTCGCTTTCGCCGGACGAAAACCGCAGCGTGCGGCAGGCGCTGCGCGATGGTGAGTTGGACCTTCTCTATGTCGCGCCCGAGCGGTTGGCGGCGGCAGGATTTCTCGAACTCCTGGCCAGCGTCGAGATCGGGCTGTTCGCCATCGACGAAGCCCATTGCGTAAGCCAGTGGGGCCATGATTTCCGGCCCGAATATCGCGAGCTGGCCAAGTTGCGTGAATTGTTTCCCCATGTGCCGCGCGTGGCGCTGACGGCAACGGCGGACCCCACGACACGGGCCGACCTGATCGAGCGGCTGGGGCTTGAGGAGGCGCAGCTTTTCATATCGAGCTTTGATCGTCCCAATATCGGCTATTCGATTGTCGAGCGCGCCAATGCGCGGACGCAACTGCTCGATTTTCTGGGGCGCCATAAAGGCGAAAGCGGCATCGTCTATTGCCTGTCGCGCGCCAAGGTCGAGGCGATTGCCCAGTTTCTCAATGAGAAGGGCATCCCTGCCCTGCCTTATCACGCCGGACTGGATGCCGGTGTGCGGGCGCGCAATCAGGATGCGTTCTTGAAGGAAGACGCCGTGTGCCTTGTAGCGACCGTGGCGTTCGGGATGGGGATCGACAAGCCCGATGTGCGCTATGTGGCGCATATGGATTTGCCCTCATCGATCGAAGCCTATTATCAGGAAACGGGTCGGGCCGGGCGCGACGGGCAGCCCTCGGAAGCCTGGATGTGCTACGGGCTGTCCGATGTGAGCCAACGGCGGCGGATGATCGCCGAAGGCAATGCGCCCGACGAAATCAAGCGGCTGGAAAATACCAAGCTCAGCGCCTTGCTTGGTGTGTGCGAGACGGCAGGCTGCCGGCGGCAGGCGGTTCTCTCCCATTTCGGGGAGCAGCATCCGGGCAGTTGCGGCAATTGCGACACCTGCATCACCCCGGTGGACAGTTGGGACGGCACCGAGGCTGCCAACAAGGTGATGTCGTCGATCTATCGCACCGGGCAGCGATTCGGTTCGGCGCATGTGATCGATGTTGTGATGGGCAAGGCCACCGAGAAGGTGGAGAAGTTCAGGCACCAGCATCTGCCGGTTTTCGGTGTCGGACAGGACATCTCGGTCAAGACCTGGCGCTCCGTTGTGCGGCAGTTGACCGCCATGGGTTTGGTGCATGTGAACCACGAGGCCCATGGCGCGCTCTATCTCGACGAGGGTGCGCGGGCTGTGTTTCGGGGCGAGCGGACCGTCATGCTGCGGCGTGACCCCGAACGCAAGAAATCGGACACCAATCGCGCGTTGGGCGCCGGCGAAGCGCTGTCTCCCGAAGCTGAAGCTGTGTTCGAGCGGCTCAGGCGCAAGCGCCGCGAGATCGCCTCGGCGCAGGGTGTGCCGCCCTATGTGGTGTTTCAGGACACAACGCTGCGGGCCATGGCGCAGCGCAAGCCCGGAACGCTGGACGAATTGCGCGCTCTGCCGGGGGTGGGCGACGCCAAGCTGGAACGGTATGGCGCGGACTTTCTGACAGCGATTGCCAGTGCGGGCTAGATCACCGACACTACGGCTTGAATACAGTCATGCCGCATGTTTTCCCGGCGCATCAGGCAAAGCCAGTACAATGACCGAAATCGACAGGATCGACCGCCGAATTCTCATGGAGCTTCAGCGCGATGGGCGGATCACCAATTCCGAACTCGCCCAAAGGGTGGGGCTGGCGCCGACATCGATGAGCGACCGGATGCGGCGGTTGCAAAAGCAAGGCTATATCAAAGGATTCCGGGCTATCCTCGATGCCGACCAGATCGGGCTGGGGCTGCTGGTTCTCGTGGAAGTCTCGCTCGACAAGACGACGCCCGACATCTTCGAGAAATTTGCCGCTGCCGTGCGCAAGCAGCCCGAAGTGCTCGAATGTCATATGGTTGCAGGCGGGTTCGACTATCTGGTCAAGGCCAGACTGCCCGACATGGCGCGCTACAGGACATTTCTGGGCGATGTGCTGCTGTCACTGCCCGGGGTGCGGGAAACACGGTCCTATCCAGTGATCGAAGAGGTCAAGGACGACGGCATCCTTCCACTCTGAAGGCGTCAGTCGGTCCCGTCCGCCTCCTCGTGTTCGGCGGCATGGATGATCATGTCGGACACGACATGGCGGATATGGTGGTCGTCGGCTTCGTAGTGAACGTGCTTTGCGTGGCGCGTGCCCCGGACGAGGCGCGCGGCGCGCAGCAGTCGCAAATGGTGGCTGACGAGGGACTGGGACGCGTCGATCTTGCGGGCGATATCGCCCACAGCCATGGGCTGATCGAGGCAGGCGAGCAGGATTTTGAGACGGGTGGGGTCACCGAGCAGCTTGAAGGTCTCGGCGACGACGAGGATTTCGGTTTCCGTGGGGCTTCGGCTATCGCTCAAAAGGGCCTCGTGCGGGCAGGATGGATCGTTGGCCCTATCCTATCCGGATTCTGCGGCGCATGCACAACGGGTTGGTTTTAGGGCGCCTCTGTGCCCAGCGCTTCGATCGCCTGATCGATCATGGTGCGCAGCATCTGGTCCTGCGTGCGCAGCAGAACAGCAACGGCGCGGGCGTCGCGCCCGAGGGGTGCGACAGTGCCCTGGTGAGTATAAAAATCGCCCGGTTCATGGTCGAGTTGCGGCTCCCAGACGATTGCCGCATCGAGCTCGTCAGCTTCCATCAGCGCTACCATGAGTTCGGGCCGGTCATAGGGCAGACGGCGGACACCATCGAGCGTTCCGGCAGCGATGGCGAGCATCAAGTCTTCGTCGATGGGAGTATAGAGCGGGACGCCCAGGCGAGTGCCCGGCGGCAGATCGGTCAGGCTTTCGATCTGTTCGTCGCGAGTCAGGAGGACGTACGGCGCCTCGAAATAGGGGCGCGACAGGGTCATCCAGTCGGCGGCCATTTCGCCGGGGATCAGCTGGACGCCCATGACGCCGACGCATTTTTCCGCGAGGTGAACCAGGATGGCCGGCCAGATGCCTTCATTGTCGAGGAGGTCGATATTGACGTCCATTTCGACGATTTCCGGTTCGAGCAGGAGGATTTGCGCGAGTTCGGACGCAACGGCCTTGTCGTGCTCGAGCGTCGGGCTGTTGGGCATGACGCAGAGCGGGAGCTTGTTTCCGAAATCCGGGCGGGTGCGGTTGTAGGACTCGACCGGTACGAACGGTTGAGCAAGTGATGTCATTGGAAGCGCGACAACCAGCAGGCTTGCCATGCAGATGAAGCGTTTCAATACTCGGTCCATGCCAACCTCAACTCTGTACGGCTTCCACTAACGGAAAATGGGCCGGCGCAAGCCGACCCATCAATTTGGTCTCCGACGCAATCAGCCGCGATCGGGCAGCGCAAAGACGAGCACCGCATTGCCCGAGCTCGGACGCTTGATTTCGGGCGTTAGTTGGCTCGGAACGCTGGAAGACCAGGAATAGCCGCCCACGCCAACCGGCACCGCGACATACTGCTTGCCGTCGACCGCATAGGCGATCGGGTAGCCCTGCGCGGCCTGCGGAAGGCGGGTTTCCCAAAGCACTTCGCCGGTTTCCTCGTCCCATGCGTACATGTGACGATCCCAATCGCCGCCGAACACGAGGCCGCCGGCGGTCGTGAGCATTGCGGTGTTGGCGGGCGAGCGCGAGGGATTTTCCCAGAGCACTTCACCGGTATCGATGCTCATGGCAACGAAGCGGCCGATATTGTCCGGGCTGTCGGGATGAATCGCTCGGGTGCTGCCAACCTGACCGTTGCCACCGCCGCCTTCGACCATCTCGACTTCACCATAGGTCATGCCTGTGTCGCAGTTGATGCTCATGGGGATGTATACGGCGCGGGTCTGCGGGCTGTAGGCGAGCGAGCGCCAGCTGCGGAAGCCGGTCGTGCTCGGGCACATGGTGATCGGTTCACCCAGTTCGGCAATCTTGCCTTCGCGGTAATTGGCGAACGTGCCTTCGTCGGTGATGTCGATCTGATCCTGCCAGCCGAGGTCGAAGGCCGGATAGGGTTCGCCCGTCTCGCGGTTGCCGCGCCAGAGAATGGCCAGCTTGCCCATGTTGACGTAGGACGGCTCGCCGTCGATATCGACGAGGATATGCTCGAAGGCTTCGTCCATGTCGTTGGTTTCGCCCGGAATGTACTGGCGGAACCATTCGATTTCGCCGGTCTCGGGATCGAGCGCCAGCGTCGAGCTTGTATAGAGCGAAGCATCATCCTGGCCGCGGCTGACGCGGGCCCAGGGCTTGGCCTGCGATGACCCGATATAGACGAGATCGGCTTCGGGATCGTAGGAGGCCGATGTCCAGATGTCGCCGCCACCACGCAGAACGTAGGGCATGCCGCCCCAGGTATCTTCACCTTCGGGAGCATCTGAAACGGTGATGGTGCGCCAGGCTTCATCGCCGGTTTCGGTATCGAAGGCAGCGACGCCGCATTTGTCCGCGACGAAACCAAAGCAACCCATATAGCCGACGATGACCTTGCCGTCGGCAATCACCGGAGCGGCGGTCACTGTCTTGCCTTCGCCTGCGACATCGGTTTCCCAGACGACCTGTCCTGTAACCGCATCAAGCGCGACAAGCCCCGCGTCGGGGGTCGCGAAGAAGACCTTGTCGCCGTAGATGGCCAGGCCACGGCTCATCATGCCGGGACGGAAGCCTTCGGGCATCTCGCGCCGGTACTCCCAGAGCAGATCGCCGGTCACGGCATCGAGCGCCTGGGCGATGCCATCGGGGTTGGCGAGATACATGACGCCGTCATAGACGATGGGCGCGGTTTCCTGCCAGCCGGGTTCCATCGACCAGCCCCATGCAAGGGTCAGATCGCTTACGGTGTCGCGATTGATTTCCTCGAGCGGGGAATAGCCCCAGCTGTCGAGCGCGCGCCGCCACAGCAGCCAGTCGCCGTCGGCGGGAGCGCTCAGCATTTCGTCGGTCACCGGTGTGAACGCATCGTCCTGCGCCCAGGCCGGGGCCGCCGTGCCGAGCACGGCCAGCAGCGCCGCTGCGCTGACAATCGATTTGAGCTTCATTGTTTTATCTCCTCCACAATAGATGTCGTGCCGCTTCCCGAACCGGGATCGCCGTTTTCAGGGAGCGGCAATGGTGATGGATTGAAGGACCTCGGGATCGGGCGGCAGTTCGCCGTCCTCTGTCGCCGGGATGCCGTTTGCCGAAAGAATGTAGGCGACGATGTCGACATAGGTCTGGTCCGAGAGCGACCCGCCCATGCCCGCAGGCATGGTCGCCGAAATCACATTGAATTTGGCGCCGACGGTTTGCCCCACCCAGCCATATTTAAAGACCGACCCGGTGAGATCGGGCGCTGTCGAGAGGACAGAATGGAGATCCTCGCCATGACAGCTCGAGCAGTTGGCCATGTATTCATCTTGGCCGCGCTCGACTTGTTCAACGCCGATGGCGCCTCCCTCAAGCGCATGCTCCTGCGCCATTGCCGGCAGTGCCATGAAGGCTGCAAGCGCGAGTGCGCAACCAAAAGCTGTTTGCGGATGCTTGAGAGTTTGCACGGAGAACTCCATTTATGCAGATGGGTAGAGCGTGGCGCGGACGGCCCGCCGGAGCGCCAACGGCGCATCCGGCAAGCGCACCCGGGAGGGTTATTCCTGACAGAAGGGCTCCTTGCCCATCACGCTGTCGATGCCGCCCAGCACGTGCTGACGCCAGTTCTCGTCTTCGAGAATTTCAAAGCTGTGGCCGAGCGTGGTGAGCCAGGCGCGGCCGCCGTCGTAATAGTGGCACCAGGACACCGGGTTGGTTTCGCCCATGCCCGGATTGCCGTAATAGCCGGCTGTTCCCTGCTCGCGCGACGCATTGTCGACGCTGAGCAGGATGCGAACATCGCTCAACCAACGCGGATCGGGGTTGAGGTTGTAGAACTCTTCATCGTTGAACTGAGTGCCCTCTGCCAGATGGGCGACCGAGACATCGCTCTCGCTTTCGACGATGACGGTGCCCGCCTGACGCGGACCGTGATCATAGAGCTGCGCGCCGAGAAGGCCCTCAAACCATGTCGAGTTGAAATTGGTGCCGAAAGCATTGTGGATACCCACAAAGCCACCACCGCCCTCGACGTAGATGCGCAGGGCCATCATGCCCAGGCTGGAAACCGCATCGCGCCCGGTGTTGAAGAACACGATGGCATCATAGGGACGAAGCCCAAATCCGCTTTCGAGATCGGCTGGATCCTGGCTGGCGGTGACCTCATAGCCCTGCTCCTCGAGCAGTGCGGTGAGCGCTTCAACGCCGGCGTCGCGGTTGTCGTGCGGGTTCACGCCCGTGGCGACGTGGGAGAAGATAAAGACCTTCCAGGGCTCTTCTTCACCTGACGTGCGATCGTACCAGGAATTGTAGCAGCTATCGTCGATGCTGCCGCAAAAGCCGTATTTTTCGAACGTGGTGTATTGCTCGGGCGTCTGCGCGAGAACGGGCATACCGGTCAATGCGGTCAGAACCGCGGCGGCGCCTGCAAGGCGCGCGAATAGCTTGGTCATCTCTAAGTCTCCTCCAAAATCCTCGGTCGGGCTGCAGCAGCAGAGCGGCGATGGCCAGCCTCTGCGCCGGTTCGAGCAATCTGATCTCGATCCCCGCCGATTGATTGCATGATAAAATCTGTCATGCAAGATTTAATATGAGACTTTGTATTTCATATGTTGATTTTGTTTTTGATTGTCAAAATGACAAACACCAACGCACCCGACGCAGGGCACGTCCGGCTGGAAGTTGGTTTGCGCTGTCGGTTGCCGGCTCAAGGACGTTGGCCGGAGAAGCCGCCGGCGGGCTGTTACGTCTGGACGATGCCGCCTGCCGCGAAATCGGCGACGATGCGCTCGGCCAGTACAGTCTCGGTGTCCTCGCGGGCGCCGCTCAGACCCATTGCGCCGAAGAAACCGCCATCACGCTCAAGCAGCACGCCGCCGCCAAGCGGCACCACATGGGGCAGATGGGCCAGGGGCATGCCCTCCTTGACGCGCCGGGAAAAGTCCGAGGTCGGCCTGCGAAACAGCGCCGCGCTGCGCGCCTTGGCCAGCGCCGCATCGACCGCTGCGGGAAACGCGCCATCCATGCGCACCTGAATATGGGGCCAGCCGCCGTCATCGACGATGGCCACAGCCAGCTCGAGCCCCTCCTCGCGCGCATAATCCATTGCCGCCCTGGCGATGGCATCGGCCTGCGCGAATGTCAGCGTGCGCTTTTCCATGGTCAGTTCAAGAGGTCCTTGCGGGCGCACATGGCCTGCATCGCCACGCCGTAGCCGTCCGCACCCAGCCCCGCCATGACGGCCGTCGCGACCTTGGACACGTAGGAATGGTGATACATGGCCTCGCGTCGATGCACGTTGGTGATGTGGAACTCATAGATTGGTCCGGGAAACATCTTGAGCGCATCGAGCAGGGCCATCGATGTGAAGGTGAAGGCTGCCGGATTGATGATAATGCCCGCCGCCGCATCGATCGCTTCGTGCACCCAATCGATCAGGCGTTCCTCGGAATTGGTTTGCCGGAACTCCACAGGACGGTCACCGGCGCTGGCGCGGCAGATCTCTTCGACCTGGCCGAGTGTGGTTGCACCGTAGAGCTCGGGTTCACGCAAGCCCAGCCGGTTCAGGTTGGGGCCATTGAGCACAAAAATAGGTTTGGTCATTTACGCGAACTTTCGAAAACTAACCCTGATAGCCGAACATGCGCGGCAGCCAGAGGACGGTATCGGGAACGAAGGTGAAGAGGATGAGCGCCGCCAGAAGCGCGCCGAGGAAGGGCAACGTGTCGCCCACGATGTGGCGCAGCTTGGCTCGCGATATCGACTGCATGACAAAGAGCAGCATGCCGTAGGGCGGGGTTATCAGCCCGATCATCACGTTGATGACGACAACGACGCCGAAGTGAACCAGATCGATGCCCAACGCCGCTGCCGAGGGCACGAGCACCGGCACGATGATCAGGATGATCGCGGTGCCTTCGAGCATGCAGCCCAAGAGCAACAGCACCACATTGACGAAGATCAGGAAGGTGATCGGGTCGAGGTTCCATTCGGTCAGCAAGACGCTGAGGGTGGCCGGGATGTTTTCGACGGTGACCACGTAATTGAGGACCAGCGCGCCGGCGATCAGCATGCCGATCGAAACGGTGGTCTTGGACGAGGTCACCAGCGACTGGTAGAGGCTCTTGAGGCTGATTGAGCGGTAGAGAACGATCGAGATGACCAGCGCATAGGCGGCGGCGACGGCCGCGGCCTCGGTGGGCGTGGTGATGCCACTGTAGATGCAGAACAGCAGCACGACCGGCATCATCAGGGCCGGGAGCGATGTCCAGGTGATGCGCGGCAGTTCACGCAGCGGCACGGGGTCCTCAACGGGGAAATCGTTGGTGCGGGCCTTGATATAGACGATGATGGCGAGCGAGACGCCCATGATGGCACCGGGGATGATGCCGGCTAAAAACAGATATCCGATCGAGGCGTCCGAAACGAGCGCATAGAGCACCATGGGGATCGAGGGCGGAATGATCGGCCCGATCACCGCCGAGGACGCTGTGAGCGCCGCAGCAAAAGAGGCGGGGTATTTGCCGTCGCGGGTCATGAGCGAATAGATCATCTTGCCCGTGCCGGCGGCGTCGGCAATGGCGGACCCGGACATGCCGGCAAACACCATCGATTGCAGCACGTTGACCTGAGCCAGGCCACCCCTGAACCGCCCGACCACCGCATTGCACCAGGCCAGGAGCCTGTCGGACAGCGAGCCGGTGTTCATGAACTCGGCGGCGAGAATAAAGAGCGGCACCGCAAGGATGATGTAGTTGGAATACATGCGGTTGAGGAGCTGCTCGGCGGCGATCCCCATGTCGAGGCCCGACATGAAAAGATAAAGGATCGAACCGGCTATCATCGACAGCCCGATGGGCAGGCCGAGAACGGCGAGCGCCAGAATCGAGGCGATGCAGACAAAGAAGGGATCGAGGAGCATCATTTGGCGGGGCCTTCGAGCTCTTCATCGGCATCGCTGCCCCACACCGCAACGCCCGCCCGCCAGATGTAGCGCGCCATGGTCACAACGGTGAAAACAATGAAGATTGAATAGACGTAGTCGTAGCGGAATTTGAGGTAGGCGGTCTTTTCCACCTTCATGAACAGCACGTAATCGACGATGGCCGGGAGTGCGAGACCGAACAGAGCGACAAGCGCGATGGCAGTTATGACCGTCATTATCCGGCGTGCGCGCGAACTGACCGAGCTGTAGACGATGTCGAGCCGCACATCATCTCGCGACCGCAAAACGAAAGTCGTCCCGAACAGGACTATCCACACCCACAGGATTGCGCTCAGCTCATAGGCCCAACCGCTCTGCATGCGCAGTCCGTAGCGGAAGACAATCTGCAGGATGAACAGCGCGAACATGGCGCCAAGCATCAGCGCCAGCACGTTCTCGGCCCGCGCGGCAAGCCAGCGCCCAACGCGCAATAGTCCGGACATGGAAACTCTCCTCTCCCTTACAAGCCACTCCGGCATCAGGGAAATACAGAAAGGGCGCCGCGGCAATAACCACGGCGCCCGATATGTGCCTTAAAGGGCGTTGATGGCTTCGAGCGCACCCTCGGGCCAGCTGGCCGAGATGTCGGAGTTCAGATACTGCTCCTGAGCGTAGACGCGGAAAGCGTCCTGGTCCGGCTCGTAGATGTTGAGGCCGGCGGCCTCGAACTCACCGATCAGCTGCTCTTCCATGGCGATGTGTTCGGCCTGGCTCCAGTTGATCGCTTCGCTGGCAGCGGCCTGGAAGGCTTCCTGATCCTCTGCCGACATGGCGTTCCACGCATCGGACGAGATCACCAGAAGGTCATAGCCGATGAGGTGCGAGGTCAGAACAATCTGATCCATCACTTCGTAGAACTTCATGTTCTGGACGTTGGGAAGCGGGTTGTCCTGCCCGTCGATGGCGCCGGTCTGGAGGCCGGTATAAACCTCGGCGTAGTCCATCGGAGTGGGGCTGGCGCCAATGGCACTGCCCAGGAACTGCCATGCATCGCCACCCGGCATGCGCAGGCGCACGCCTTCCATATCGGCGGGAGTCTGGATTTCCTTGTCGATGCGCAGACCGACCTGACGGGCGCCGAAATAGGTCGGGCCGAGAATATGGATACCGAGCTGCTCTTCGGCCATCTGCTTGAATTCTTCGCCGACTTCGCTGTCAAAGAAGGCGCGCAGATGGTCGGCATCGCGGAACAGATAGGCCGAAGTCAGAAGCGACCATTCGGGGATCTGGTTGGAAATGTCCTGAGGGGCAATGTTGCCCATTTCGAGGTTTCCGCGCTGCAGGGCAACGAGTTCGGTACCCTGACGGAAAAGCGTGCCGCCGTAATAGGGCTCGATAGTGGCAATGTCACGCACAGCATCGGCGAACTGGCCCATCATTCCGGCGCGGATGTCCTGATCGGAAAATACGGCCGAAAACCGGAGCGTCTGTGCATCCTGAGCCATGACCGGCATCGATACGGCAGCCGCGATTGCAACCGAGCCGAGCATGAGAGCCCGGCGGGTGAGATTTAAAAGCATAACGATCTTCCTCCTTGTTACGTCCGGCGATGATTGGCGCAGCGTCACGACGCGCGACATCTCCCCTCTCCGTCGCCTGAGTCAAATGTACGAACTAGTTCGTTTATGTCAAGCGGCTTTCCGCCTGCTGCACTGCATCTATCGTTACCAAGAACGTATGTCAATTTCCAAAATATCATATGAAACAAATTTGCACCGTGATAACGTGGAAAGGTGACAAGCGCACAAAGACGTGGCAGGAACAGCCAACGGGGAAAAGACGAGCATGGCAAACGCAAGACCGCTGCACGACACAATGGACGACATTTCCGACACTGTGGGCGAACAGGCCTTCCGCAAGATTCGCGGCGATATCGTCTCGGGCGATTTAAAGCCCGGACAGAAGCTCAAGCTCGAACATCTCAAAAGCAAGTATGGCGTCAGCGTTTCCACGCTGCGCGAAATCCTCAACCGGCTGACCACCGAGGATCTGGTGGTGGCCGAAGGACAGCGCGGCTTTGAAGTCAGCCCCGCCTCGGTGGACAACCTGCGCGAAGTGGGCGATCTCCGCCTCGTTCTGGAAAACCACGCGCTTGCGCTGTCTTTTGCGGCGGGCGACCTTGATTGGGAAGCAGATGTCGTTGCCGCCCATCATAAGCTCTCGTCGATCGAAAGGGCTCTGCTGGGCGGGGATGCGAACCGGACATTTGAGTGGATCAAATATGACTTTGCATTCCACCACGCGCTGATTGCGGCCTGCGGCTCGAAATCGCTGCTGGCGATCCACCAGTCGATTTTCGATCGCTTCATGCGCTACCACCTGCTGGCTGCCAGCTTCCGCGGCGATGGGGTTTCCGAAGATCACAAGGAGCTGTTCCGGCTGGCGCTTGAGCGCGATGTTGCCGGAGCGCAGGCCAAACTGGCCCAGCACATCCATTCGGGCATCGATCACATCCTGAGTACGGGCAGGCTCTAGAACTTCCGATCAGGCGGCAGCTTCAAAGCTTCGTTTCATTTCCTCGCGCGAAGGGGTGCGGCCGGTGAAGAGCTCGAACGCCTTGACCGCCTGGAATATGGCCATTCCCGTTCCCGGCAGTGTTGCGCATCCGATGGCCGCTGCGTGTTTGATCAGCCTGGTTTCGCGTGGGAAGTAGACGATATCGGCAACCCATTGCCCGGCGTGCAGACATTCTGCATCGACTGGCATGCCGGGATATTTGTCCATGCCGATGGGGGTAGCATTGACAATGCCATCAAACGACGCAGCCGACGAGATGTCGGTGACCACCGCCACTTCATAGCCCACCTCCCGCATACGCGCGGCCAGGGCCTGGGCGCGGGTCGGGTCGGTATCGAACACGAACAGCGCTTCAACACCAACCTCGATCAGGGCGCGCGCCACGGCGGCGCCGGCGCCTCCTGCCCCAATCTGGAGCACGCGGTTGCGCGGCGCATCGGGCAGGCCGAGCCGGAAGCTTTCAGCAAATCCCCAACAATCGGTGTTGTGCCCGATCCGCTGACCATCCTCGAATATCACCGTGTTGACCGCGCCGATCTCACTTGCATCGGGCGCGAGCTGATGGAGGTGTTCGAGGACGGCCTGCTTGAACGGGTGGGTGACGTTGACGCCACCGAACCCGACCTTTTCGAGCAGGTCGACGACGTCACCCAGATGCTCATTGCCCAGGGCGAGCGCGTCGAAATCGATCAGATGGTAGTGGTAATCGAGGCCCTGCCGCTCCCCTTCCTGCCTGTGCATGATGGGAGAAAGCGATGCACCGATGCCTCGGCCCAGCAGTCCGATATGGATTGCCCCTTTGGCGCCGATATCGAGCAGTTGCGCAAGATTGCCGCCCAAGTTCGCCATGCCTGAAGATCCCGTTTGTGCTGAAGCCGCAGTCAAATGCATTCCCCTTGGGGCAGTTGCCTTGCCCTTGTGTTTTTTGAGCGTCTCGACCTAAATGCAGGCGCGACAGTAGGTGATTAATGTACGAACTAGTTAGTTTAGTCAATCGGCCATGCGTGGCGGCGGGGGCGGGATATTGAGCAATACCGAAGACACAAAGCAGCCAAGCCGGCGCCAGCAGGATCCTGAAGGCACGCGGCGTAACATCATCGAGGTCGCATCCAGCGAGTTCGCCCTTAACGGGCTGGCTGGAGCCCGTATCGACGAAATTGCCGAGAAGACCCGCGCCAGCAAGCGGATGATCTACTATTATTTCGGGGATAAAGAGGGCCTGTACGTCAGCGCCCTCGAAAACGCCTATCGCGTGGTGCGCGAAGGGGAAGCCGAGCTCGATATCGAAAGCCTGCCGCCGCTCGAAGGCTTACGCCGTCTTGTCGGGTTCACGTTCGATCATCATTCCGAGCATGAGGATTTCATCCGCATGGTGATGATCGAAAACATCCATTCGGGCCGCTACATGGAGCGGTCGCCGGCGCTGCGCGCCGTCAATGAGGCCGCTATCGCCCGGATCGGGTCGATCTATGCCAAGGGCGTGGCAGAGGGCGTTTTCCGGGACGGGCTGGACCCGCTGGAAATCCACTGGCAGATCAGCGCGCTGTGCTTTTTCAACGTGTCGAACCGGGCAACGTTCTCGCATCTTTTCGGTCGTGACATGAGCTCGGCCGAAAACCAGGTGAAGCTCCGCCAGAACGCAATCGATATGGTCTTCAGGTATCTGGCCAAGCCCGAGTACATCTAAATCCCAGCCCATCGGGACTGACTCTCGTTGGCGGACATCCATCGGATCGCGACGCCCAAGCTCTTGGCTGCTTTGGAGCGCCCGGCCTCTACGCCGGTTTTGAAAGCGCGTCGGCACCAATAAAGTAACTCACTTGTGTTATTGTTTTTACGGACGCATACTCATGGTCAAATTGGACGAACAGATCCAATGCCAGGCGCCGCCGAACGGGCCGCAGGAGCGAAAATTTCAAAGGTAGGATTGTCTCGATGACCAAGATCACACGACGCA
Source organism: Rhizobiales bacterium UBA1912 (assembly GCA_002337455.1). Taxonomy (GTDB): domain Bacteria; phylum Pseudomonadota; class Alphaproteobacteria; order Rhizobiales; family Devosiaceae; genus Pelagibacterium. The sequence goes on from DDGC01000002.1 coordinate 263,508, forward strand.
TGTTCATTGCGTCCTTGCCGGCGATGTATGCGGCCACGCACATCCCGGCATGGGCGGCTCCGCTCAGCGATCTCGACTTGATCGCGCAGCAGAAACTAGAGCCGGCCATTGTTACCCTCTATCGCCGTCTCGAACGGTTGACGTCCACGGCAACGATCATGACCACCGGGGCCCACCCCGATGACGAACCTTCTGCGATGCTGGCAGCGCTGCGCCACGTCTATGGCATCCACCCAGTGGTCTATGCCATCACCCGCGGCGAAGGTGGCCAGAACTCGATCGGGCCGGAACTGGGCTCGGTGCTCGGCGTGCTGCGCACGCGCGAAATGGAAGAAGCCTCGCGCTCGCTCGACGCCTCGCTGGCATTCGGCAGTTTCGGGCACACTGATTCCGTTCACGATTTCGGCTTTTCCAAGGACCCCAACGAGACAATCGACCAGTGGGGCCGCGACAAGATCGTCGAGCGCATGACGGCGGCGTTCCGCAAGTACAAGCCCGACATCATCATGAACTGCTTCCTTGATGTGCCCGGCCAGCACGGCCATCACCGGGCCGCCACTGTCGCAACGTTCATCGCAGCCGAACTCTCGGGCAATGCACAGGAATTCCCAGATCAGATCGCCGGCGGCCTCGACACGTGGGAAGTGCCAAAAATCTATCAGCCCGCCTATGGCGGCGGCGGCGGCGTCTATGACGACGAGGTCCCGCCCCCGCCCGTGACGCTTGTGGTTACCGCGCCCGAACGCGACAAGATTTCCGGCGCGACCTTTCCCCAGATGGGTGAATGGTCCCGCTCCTGCCACCTGACCCAGCGCATGGGCCGCTGGCGGCCCGAACCGCAGACCGAGTGGGAACTCAACCTCTCCCGCGTCACCGGTGGTGGCGAAGGCGGGCAGGAAAGCGACATCCGCGAGGGGCTGATCGCCACCGTCGGTGACATCGCCGAACTCGATGGCATGCCGTCCGATACCGCTGAAGCGCTACGTGAAGCCCAGGGGCTGATCGAGGAAGCCATCGCCGATTATGGCGACCCCGTCGTCGTGCTCGCAAAAGTGGGCAGAGTGGGCGAAATCATCGACATGGCCCGCGACACCCTGCCCGGTGAATTGCGGGCCAATGTTGCCCACCGGCTGGAGCGCAAGGTCAAGGAGATCGACCAGGTTCTGGCGGCCGCGGCCGGCGTGCAGGTCCGCTCCTACACCGAGGGCGGCGATGTGACACCGGGCGACGAAGTGGTCATCAAGACCATCGTCGATGGTCCCGACAACGTGACGATCGAAGGTGTCGAGATCGTTGCGCGTGAAGGGCTCATGGCGTCAGGCGAAACAGTGTCCGTTGCCGAGGACGCGCGCTACACCAACCCGTTGAGCGAGGAATTCGATCCGCTGGGCGGCAATGGCGATGCGCATACCAAAGTGTCACTCAACATCGGCGGACGCACCGTGGTGCTCGATGTCGATCTGGAGGACCAGCTCCGCGTGATCCCCAAGGCGTCGATGACAATCGAGCCGAGCGCGATCGTTTTCAACACCACTGCCGAGCTGGGGCCCGTGCCCCTGACGGCGACGCTGACCAACGCGACGCTGGGCGACCTGTCCATGCCGGTTCCCGATGGCTGGGCACTCGATGAAACCGACCGCGCCTCGGAGATGAGCGGTACGTTTGAACTTGTTCCGCCCGAGGGGCTCGCGCAATCGCGCTTCGATATCGAGCCTGAACTGTTGGGCGAGCAGGCCTATCAGATCGACGTTTTCACCTACCCCCATATCGGCCGGTCGGTCGTCCCCACCACCGTATCGGTTCCGGTACAGGCTGTTGGCGCCGAGCTGCCATCGGTAACGCTTATCGGCTACGTATCGGGCGGCAACGACAATGTCGGGCTCTGGATGGCACGTCTGGGCCTCGACGTCGTGGAACTCTCGCCCGAGGATATTTCGAGCGGCACATATGGGGATCTTCGCACTATCGTTGTCGGCATCTTTGCGTTCGGGCGTCGCCCCGACCTGGCCGAAAACATTGGCGCCATCCATGAATGGGTGCGCAATGGCGGACACCTGGTGACGCTTTATCACCGTCCGTCCGATGGCTGGGATCCCGAAACCATTCCGGTCGCCTATCTCAAGATCGGCTCGCCCTCGATCCGGTTCCGGGTTACCGACGCCAACGCCGAGGTCGATGTTCTCGAACCCGACCACCCGTTGCTCAACTACCCCAACACCATCGGGGCAGACGACTGGGCGAACTGGGACAAGGAACGCGGGCTGTATTTTGCCGAGGAATGGGACGAGGTCTACAAACCCCTTCTCGCCATGCATGACAGCGGCGAAGACCCGCTCAGCGGCTCGTTGCTTTCGGCCCAGATCGGGGCCGGACGGCACACCCACACCAGCCTGATCCTGCACCACCAGCTCGACCATCTCGTGCCCGGTGCCTTCCGTCTGCTGGCCAATCTCGTCCAGCCAGCCGAATAGTTGCCAAAGGCCAGGCTGTGACGATGAGCGCCCCGGTTCACCGGGGCGCTTTTTTGTTGGGCGAGGGTCACCCCGCCAACCAAACCCCGCTAACGCTCGGCTTCCGAATTTGCCTTGCGCCGGATGGCGGCAGCTTCGAGCATGTTGGTCGACTGCAGCGCAATGAGGATGATGGCCACTCCGGCGATCGTGGCCCAGGAGGGGATTTCATTGAAAAAGATGAACCCCGCGAGCGCGGCAAAACCGATGGACAGGTATCCCAGGGGCGCAAGTATCCGCGCCGGCGTCGTCTGATAGGCCCGAAGGAACCAGTATTGGCCGATCTGGGCCAGGATGCCGATGGCGAGGAGTGCCGGCCAATCGGCAGATGCCACCGGCTGCCAGACAAGCGCGGCGGGAATGGCGGTGAGGACGGAAAGCCCGACAGTATAAAAGACCATGAGGACCGCGGTATCCTCATTTTCCATGGCGCGAATCTGGATGACGGCCAGCGAGCCGAACAGCACCGAGCCAAACGCGGCGGCGAGCCCCCAGGAGAAGACGACCTCGCCCGGCGCGACGATGACAAGAACGCCGGCAAAGCCGATGACTGTGCCGATCCAGCGCACCGGCGCGATTTTTTCAGCCAGAAGCCAGGCGGCAAACAGCATGACGACCAGCGGGCGCATGAAGCCGATGGCATTGACCAGCGCCAGCGGCAGGGCCGCCAGCGCTGTGAAGTTGCAGGTCAGCGCCGCCGTGTTGCAACCCACCCGCACCAGATGGCGCAATGGCTGTCTGGTGCCCAACACGGCGCGGCGCTTGCGCCAGGCCAGCGGCAGGATGGTGACCAGTCCGATCAACGAGCGAATGAACACCAGCTGGATGGCCGGATAGGTGGCGCCCTCGATCTTGACGAGGACAGTCATGGCCGTAATCAGCATCATGTCTGCCAGGAGCCAGACTATGCCGCGGCGATAAGAGGGCGCCGGGTCGGCCATCTACATGCGGCCGCCCGCCACGAGGTTTGCCATGATACGGAAGGCACCGGGCACGAGATTGTCGAGCTGGTGGTGCAGGACGAGGCTCGTGTGGGTATGACGGCCCTTGCCGATTTCGGCCGTCAGCAGCGAACCCTCGAGCGGAGCCTCGCCCTTGTCGTTCATGGCGAGGAGCGGCGTATAGGCCCCGTCCCATTCGGACGCGAAATAAAGGCCGCGTTCCTTGTTCCAGCCTTTAAAATCGCTGACCGAGATCGGATTGGGACCGGCAAGGACCGGATTGCCGGCGGCCAGGATCTCGACCGGCGCATCGGGATTGGTCACTCGCCAGCGCAGCGAGGGCTGGCCGATCTTGAGAAAGCGCGGGGGAACGGCGTCGGGGTTCCAGCCATCCCAAGGGCGATGGTAGAGGGTGACGAGATTGCCCCCGGCTTCGACATAGGCATGCAACGCTTTTGCGCTCGCGGCCAGATCGGGACGCAGGCCGAAGGCGAAGATACCCACGACGATCGCAGGGAAGTCCGAAAGCTCTTCCGAAAGTGCGCGCGCATCGAGTTCGGTGACGTCAAACCCCATGCGCGCCAGCCACAGGCCGACATTGTCGGCACCGCCACCGACATAGGCGACCCGATGATCCTTGGGGAGGGCGAGGTTGAGCGCGAGAATTTCGAGACGCGCGGGCGTCAGATAGAGGCTCCTGCCGATATGGCCGTAGTCAATTGGCGTTGCGGTAAAGGCGGGCGCATCATCGAGCAGGGCGTCGAGGGTATAACGGCCCTCGGCCAGTCCACGTCCCGAAAGCGTAACGCCGTCCTTTCTGTCCGCAGTTTCGATGCCTTCGATTTTGGAAAGGCTCAGACGGCGTGCAGCCCCTTGGATGTGGCCCTCCACGGCAATATCGGAAAACGCCGAATCGGCTGCGACCAGCACCGCGTTCGGTGTCAGGCTGACTGAAGCTGCCGGCACGATGGTCAGCGGGCGTTCCAGACCGAAGGCGCGCGAGATTGTGCGTCCGGCGATGGTGAGCGTCAGCACAACGCACGCATCGCCATTGGCGCCCGAGGCCGCATAAGACTGGGTGAACGGCTCAGTGATGGGCGCGTCGGGAGCAACCTCCAGCGTATATCGACCCGATGACTGCGCGATGATCGAGACGCCTTCGGGCAGAATCAGATCGATCGAAACGTCGTCGGGGGCGCCGCGTAGCGTCAGGCTCAGATCGACGGTCTGGCCCTGCGCCACGACCGGCCTGTCGAGCGCGGCAACGCAATCGATGCCGATCGCAGCGAGCATGGCGGCTTCAAGATCGGCAATCATGGTCTCGATACGGTGGATGTGTTCGGCCGGCACCGCCTCGGCATGGGCCTCGATGATCTCGAGGGCCACAGCCAGCGGCGCGATGATCTCTTCGGCTTTGGGAAACGCGGCGATGGCCGTCGCGATGGCCGTATCGGCGGCTGCCAGGCCCGGGGCGATATCGGCGAGACGGTGGGGCAGATTATCGGTGATGGCGCCATTGTCCGCCGGCCCGACGCGAAGATGCAGCGGCCACTCGGTTTTCGGATTTTCCGGCCATTGCCCCATGCCCTGGCTGGCGTGGTAAATCCGCGACCATTCCCCGATTTCGTCAAAGGGCACACCGGTTGCGAAATCTGGATCTGTCGCGACGAATTTCACGGTTTCCGGCGGCGGCGGCACCTCGTCGTCATAGGTCGCTCCCCCGCCCGACCAGGCAGGCAGGTAGTATTTGGCGACCTGCCAGGGCGCCAGGCCCTGCGCGAAATGCTCGGGAAATGCGTTTTCGTCGGCAGCCAGCGCGATCGCCTCTTCGGCGGCCATTGTCATGGCGCGGTGGTGGCCGTGCTGACCGGGCACGTCGAGAAATGTCGGAATGACGATATCGGGCTTTTCGCTGCGATAGGCCAGGACCATACGTTCAACGATCAGGTCGTGCTGCCAGCGTTCGAGCGTGTCGTGGCCGTTTTTCGAAAACCCGAAATCATGGACCGGATCGTTGGGGCCAAAACCGAACCAGACGATGTCGGCATTGATGACCTTGGCGGATTCTTCAAGCTCGCGGGTCCTGACCACGCCAAGCGCGCCGCCGCGCTCGGGACCGAGCGTATTCTGGCCGCCTTCCCCGCGTGTCGAGCAACCGACGATGGTGCGCATGCCGAGGCCGAAGCGCATGAAGGCGAGCATGGCGTTCTGCTCGTCATCGGGATGGGCGCCCGTATGGAGGACGGTAACCGTCGATTTCAGCCGCGACAGCGCCCGATGCAGCGCGACCAGCCTGGGGGTGGCGCGGCGTTGGGCAAAACGATGGGAAAGCTCGGGGCGCGATAGGGGCATGGACAGTCCTATGGCCGGGCGGCCGCGACCGCCGGCGAATATTCGAGTGAAAGTTGAGGCGAGAGGATATCGTGCAGGGCGAGCGCCGCGGCACCCAATGCCGCCGTAAAGCGCCCGGTCTGCCCGCGGACGACCCGCGGCTGGGCGCGCCCCGCACGGGTCGAGACGGAAACCGGAAGCGGCTCAAGGGCCGCAATCAGGGCGTCGAGGATGACGTCGGGAAGATTGCCGCCAAACACCACGGTTTCGGGGTCGAAGATGTTTTCGATCATGGCAACTGTGGGGGCCAGATAGTCGGCTGCTTCCTTGATCCAATCGGCAAGCACCGGGTCATTCTGGGCAAAAAGCGGTTCGAGAGCGCCGCTATCGAGGTTGGGCCGCCCACTGGCCGCCAGTTTCTCGCGCAGGGCATAAAGCGAAGCAAAGCGCTCCAAAGCGCCGTCAGGGCCATAGCTTGGGAGCCCGTTGCGGGGCACGAGGGCCACATGGCCGATTTCACCGGCGTTGCCATAGGCGCCGCGCAAAGGAACGCCGTCCTTGAGAACACCAAGACCCAGCCCGACCCCGAAATAGAGAAAACAGAAATTGGAAATCTGGCGCCCGGCCCCATAGAGCCGTTCGCCGACCGCGGCGGCTGTCGCGTCGTTTTCGATCGACACGGGCTGGCCGATGGCCCTGGACAGGGTCGATTTGGCGTCGATGCCTTTCCATCCCGGCAAGGTTGCAGGCCCGACCGAACTCATCCCCTCGATCTCGAAAGGCCCCGGCATCACCGCACCGAACCCGATAAGCCTGTCGCGCGACGCGCCGATCTGGGCGCAAAGCTTGTCGATTTCGTCCGAAACCCGGCCGGGGACCTGATCGGGGGTGGCCGATTCGATGGGCGCGATGGTTTGCGCACGGACGGCGCCGGAGAGATCGAGCAGGGTTGTCGCTATATGGTCGGCGGCGATTTCCACGCCCCCGGTCAGCGGGCCGTCCGGATTGATGGCAAACTGGATGGGCGGTTGACCGCGGCCCGAGCGCAGGCGGCCGAGCTGAACCAGCATGCCCTCGCCCAAAAGCTCATCGACGATATTGGCCACAGCCTGGGGCGTGATGCGGGCGCGGCGGGCAATTTCGGTTCGTCCCATATGGCCATGCGTGCGAATCACTTCGAGCACGACACGCCTGTTGTGGGCGCGATTACGCTCCGGATTGGACCCGATGACGAGACGCGGGCCGCGACCATGCTTTTCCGAACTGGTCAAGGTTTCCCCTCTTGCCGATTGGACGCGCGCTATCGGATCAGCAGACTAGGCACGCCATCGGAATAACACAAGTAGATTAATTTAATCGCCGGCGACTCGCGGCTGAAACGCCGCCGAACGCGAAGTGGAATGCGCATTGTTTCCATTTTTCGCTGTCACGCCAAGCGCTAATCGGAACCGGGTACGGCGTGCCCCTCTAATAACGAAAGTAAATTATTTTATTGACAAGGCAGCGCACATCATTTGACGATGACCGGATGGTGGACGGAGGGGTCCGCGCCGCCAAACAATCTTGCAGGGAAGATGTTTCCCTGCCCCAAAGGAGGGAACAATATGCGTAGAGCACTTGCTGTGACCGCACTTTCAGCCGGCGTCAGCCTGGCTGCCCTGGGCTCGGCCCAGGCTGTGGAAATTGAATACTGGCAGTATGTATTTGACACCCGCGTCCAGGCGATGGACCAGCTGATCGCCAATTTCGAGGCCGCCAACCCCGACATCACGGTCAACCACCAGACCTTCCCCTATGCCGACTATCAGACCCGCGTCGTTGCCGCCAATGTGGCCGGGCAGGGACCGGACGTAGCGCAGCTGTTCTATGGCTGGCTCGACAATTTCATCGCCGGCGGGTTGATCCAGCCGCTCGATCCCGCTGTTTTCCCGACCGAAGAAATCGAAGCCGACTTCTTCCCCATCGTTTCGGCAATGGAGCGCGACGGCCAGTATTGGGGCCTGCCCACCGCAGTGCGCTCGCTGGCTCTGTTCTACAACAAGGACATCTTCGAAGCGGCTGGCCTCGATCCGGAAAGCCCCCCGCAGACACTCGACGAGCTTGCCGAGGCCGCTGAGGCCACCGTCGAACGTGACGGCGCCGGCAACATCATTTCGGTCGGCATTGCCATGGGCATGGCCGGTCAGGACCACCAGTGGTGGCGTGAGGGCCTTGTCCGCCAGTTCGGCGGCCAGCCCTACTCCGATGACGGTCGCACGGTCACCTACAATGATGAAGCGGGCCTGGCCGCGACCACATGGCAGGCCGATCTCTATCTGGGCGACGATGGCGTGACCCAGGTCGGCTTCATGGATGAACCGCAGGCCGCCTTCCGGGCCGGCCGCGCCGCGATGACCATCGACGGCACTTTCCGGCTCGGCGCTTTCGGCTCAATCGAGGATTTCGAATGGGGCGTCACCGAGTTGCCGGCCAATGAAGACGGCATGCGCTCGAACTATGCGAGCTATTTCGCCAACGCTATCGGCGCCCGCGCCGAAGGCGAAGAGCTCGAGGCGGCCCAGAAATTCCTTGCCTACATCAGCTCGCCTGAAGCCATGGAAGTCTGGCTCGAAGTTGTGGGCGAGTTGCCCGCCCGCCAGGACGTTGCGCTGACCGAGGAAAACCTCGCCGACCCGATCTATGGTCCGTTCCTTGCGGGGCTCGAATACGCCCACACCACGCTCTTTGTGGACGAGGCTGCCCAGCGTCAGGTGGCGATCGACATGGAAAGCCGCATGTCTCTGCAAGGCCAGTCGCCCGCAGACTCGCTGGCTGCGGCCGCTGCCGAAGAGCAGGCCATTCTCGACGAGTTCTTCGCCAACCAGTAAACTGAGATGTGGGCCGATAGGTTATCGGTCCACTCTCACGCAGCATTATGCAATCCGGCCGGACGTCAGCCCGGCCGGCCCGATTAGGCAATCAGCAGGAGGGGCAGGCGATGGTTTTGGCATCATCGGCGATTGGCACCGGGGAACGCCCCGGAGTCTGGAACCGTCTCAGCATCGGACAAAAGCGCTTGATCTGGGTCTGGACCTTTCTGGCCCTGCCCGTGGTTTTTTACGTCGTGATCCGCTTCTACCCCACGTTTCAGGCGTTCTGGCTGTCGTTTACCGATTGGGATCTTCTGCGTCCGGCCCAATTCATCGGTGCCGAGAACTATGTAAAGCTCTACAACGATCCCGTGTTCTGGCAGGTGTTCAACAACACGTTCGCCTATCTGATCATCGGCACGCCGATCAGCCTCGTGGTCTCCTTCTCCGTCGCCTATTATCTCGACCGCGTACGCTTCATGCACAGTTTCATACGTGCGCTGTATTTCCTGCCGTTCCTGACCACCGCCGCCGCAATGGCGTGGGTGTGGCGCTGGTTCTACCAGCCGCCGCCCATCGGCATCATCAACGGCTTTCTGGGCACCGCGGGCCTGCCGGCCCAGCCCTTCCTGCGCTCGACCGAACAGGCCCTGCCCGCCATCATGGTCACGGCGATCTGGGCGGGACTGGGGTTCCAGATCATCATTTTCATGGCCGGGCTGCGGGCCATTCCCCAGACCTATTACGAAGCGGCGCGCATCGACGGGCTTGGTGAATGGGCGATCCTGCGCAAGATCACCCTGCCTCTGCTCAAGCCGACAACGGTGTTCCTCGTTGTCTTTTCCTCGATCGGGTTCCTGAGGATTTTCGATCAGGTCTACAACATGACCAGCAATGATCCCGGTGGGCCGCTCAATACGACAAAGCCGCTGGTATTGATGATTTATCAGACGGCATTTTCTTCCTTCAACATGGGCTACGCGGCGGCGCAGACGGTGGTGCTCTTCACCATCCTTCTGATCGTTTCCCTGATGCAGCTCTGGGTTTTGAGGACACGCTGATGACCGCCACAGCTGCCACGGGCACCGAACTCAAACTCAACGGCGCCAATCTCCGCCCGGACCGTATCCTGATCTGGACGCTGCTGTTCATCGGCGGGGTGCTGATGATCACGCCGTTGCTGTTCATGTTTTCCACGTCGCTGAAAACCGCAAGCCAGGTCTATGATCTGCGGCTCATTCCTGCAGCGCCGACTTTTGATAACTACATCAAGGTGCTCTCGGACGGGCGCTTTGTGCGCTGGTTCCTCAATTCGACGCTGGTCGCGGTCTGCGTCACGCTTTCGAACGTCTTTTTCGACTCGCTGGTCGGCTATACGCTCGCCAAGTTCCAGTTCCGCGGCCGGTATCTGATCTTCATCGCGATCCTTTCCACTCTGATGATCCCCACCGAGATGCTGGTCATTCCGTGGTATCTTATGAGCGCCCAGCTGGGCTGGATCGACAGCTATTGGGGCATCATGTTCCCGGGCATGATGACGGCGTTTGGCACCTTCCTGATGAAGCAGTTCTTTGAGACCGTGCCCGACGATTTCCTTGAAGCGGCACGTGTCGACGGGCTCAATGAATTCACCATCTGGTGGAAGATCGCCATGCCCATGGTGGCTCCGGCAATCTCGGCGCTGGCGATCTTTACGTTCCTTGGCAACTGGACGGCGTTTTTCTGGCCGCTGATCGTCACCAACAGCCGCGAGCTCTATACGCTGCCGGTCGGGCTTTCGAGCTTTGCTGTCGAACAGTCGATCCAGTGGGAAATGATCATGACCGGCGCGGCGCTCGCCACCATTCCCACGCTGATCGTGTTCCTCGTCCTGCAGCGCTACATCGTGCGCGGCGTGATGCTGGCCGGTCTGAAGGGCTGATCGATGAGTGCTATGAAAGACACAAGCGTTTTCCCCGATCCGGTCTACAAGGACACCGTGCTTCGCCCGCTTTTCGATGGCGCCAAGGATCATCACGCCGACGGTTTCAGGGCCATCGACAGGGCGCATCTGGTGATGCTGGCCGAAACGGGCATCCTGACGCGCGAACAGGCGTCGGCCATCGCCAAAGCGCTCGTCGCCATCGATGCGGAGATCGACCTTGATGCTCTTGTCTATACAGGCGAGGTCGAGGACTTTTTCTTCCTGATCGAAAAACACCTAAAGGCCAGTCTCGGGCCCGATCTGGCCGGACGACTGCACACGTCGCGCTCGCGCAACGACATCGATCACACGCTGTTCAAGCTCGGACTGAAGCCGCGCACCGAAATCCTGCTCGAAAAGATGCGCGCCCTGCTCGATGCGGTGCTCACGACGGCAGAGCGTGAGGCTGAAACGCTGATCGTTGCCTATACGCATGGCCAGCCAGCCCAGCCGACCACGTTCGGGCACTATCTGGGCGCCATGGCCGAAGTTCTGATCCGCGACATCGAGAAAGTCGAGGCGGCGCTTGAGGTGATTGACCTCTCGCCCATGGGTGCAGCGGCGATCACCACGTCGGGCTTTCCCATCGACCGCGAACGGGTGGCCGGATTGCTCGGGTTTTCCCGTCCGCTGGAAAATTCCTACGGCTGCATCGCGTCGGTCGATTACATCACCGGCATTTATGGCGCCATGGCGCTGAGCTTCCTGCATCTGGGCCGGCCCATTCAGGATTTTCAGGTCTGGTCGAGCTTTGAGGTGGGACAACTCTATGTTCCCAATGCGCTGGTCCAGATTTCCTCGATCATGCCGCAGAAACGCAATCCGGTGCCAATCGAGCATCTGCGCCACCTGGCCAGCCAGACCTATGGCCGCGCCAAGGCGATGCTCGATGTGATGCACAACACGCCCTTTACCGACATGAACGACAGCGAGGGCGAGAGCCAGGCAATGGGTTATCAGGCGTTCGACGCCGCCTATCGGGTGCTGGATCTTTTCACGGCGCTTATCGCACAGGTGTCGATCAACCCCGAACGGGTCGAGATCAACACCAAGCGCTCCTGCATCACCATTACCGAATTGGCCGACAGCCTCGTCCGGCTCGAAGGTCTTTCGTTCCGGCAGGCACACGAAGTTTCGGCAGCAGTGGCAAAGGCCGTGGTCGCAGCCGATGGCTCGTTGGTCGAGGATGGGTACGCCCCCTTTGCCGCGGCATTCGAGGACGCGACGGGGCGGGCTTCGACCCTTTCGCCTGAGCGGTTCGCCGAGCTGGTTTCGGCACGGCACTTCGTTTCTGTCCGCGATCGCCTCGGCGGTCCGGCGCCCTCTGCACTGCACGCTTCGCTTGGACGCTATCGCGAAAAACTCGATGGGTTCTCGGATCAAGCGGCACAGCGCGCCGGGACCCTCAAAAACGCGCACAGCGAACTCAACACACAATTTAATGCACTTTTAGGAGCGGCGTGATGGCAGAAATCCAGTTGGAAGGCCTCGTTAAGCGCTACGGCAAGGTGACCGCCGTTCACGGCATCGACCTTGAGATTGCCGATGGCGAATTCGTGGTCTTCGTCGGGCCGTCGGGCTGTGGCAAATCGACGACCCTGCGCATGATCGCCGGGCTCGAGGAAATCTCGGGCGGCGTGCTCAAGATCGGCGATACGGTCGTCAATCAGTACGAGCCCAAGCAGCGCAACATCGCCATGGTGTTCCAGAACTACGCGATTTATCCCCACATGACGGTGGGCCAGAATATCGGGTTCGGGCTTTACACATCCAAGCTCTCCAAGGACGAAAAACAGAAGCGCATCGCCGAAGCGGGCAAAATCCTGGGCCTTGAAGACTTGCTTGAGCGTCGCCCGGCCGCACTTTCGGGCGGTCAGCGCCAGCGCGTCGCCATCGGCCGCGCCATGGTGCGCGATCCGGCGGCGTTCCTGTTCGACGAGCCGCTCTCCAACCTCGACGCGCAGTTGCGCTCGCAGATGCGTATCGAGATCAAGCGCTTGCATCAGCGTCTGGGGACGACAATCGTCTATGTCACCCACGATCAGATCGAAGCCATGACCATGGCTGACCGGATCGTCGTGATGCGCGACGGGCTCATTCTTCAGGTCGGCACGCCGACCGAGCTTTACGAGAGCCCCGTCGATGTCTTCACCGCCCGGTTTATCGGCAGCCCGTCGATGAACCTCATCGAGGGCAGCGCCAAAGAGGGCGCGCTCACGGCCGGGGGCGTCAAGGTCAAGGGCACCCTGCCCCAGGCCCGGTCGGGCAAGGTCCTTGTCGGGGTAAGACCGCACGACCTTCTGGTTGGCGAGGCGCCAGCCGATACCGCGCTGGCCTTTGACGGCAAGGTCACCGCCGTCGAGCCATTGGGCTCTGAAACCCTCGTCCATCTCGACATTGCCGGATCATCGGCAATCGCGACGGCGCCGGGCAAGCTCCTGCCTGCCGTTGATAGTATCGTTACCGCCTGGGCGGCGCCGGGGAGTCTCTATCTCTTCGACGCGCAGAGCGAAAAAGCCTTGGGGCGTCTATGAATCTGAAATCGCCGCGCGACGCTGTCATCAGCGTCGGCCGCATCTATTGCGACCTTGTTTTCGCCGGTCTCTCGGGTATGCCGCAAATGGGCCGTGAGGTCTTTGCGCGTTCCATGCAGCCCGTTCTGGGTGGCGGTGCGTTCATTGCCGCTGCCCATCTGACCCATCTGGATCGCCCGGCGGCCCTGCTCGCCTCCTACGGTACCGACCCTCTGTCGCAGACGCTGGCGCCGCAACTCGAGGATAGCGGCATCGATCTGCGTTTTCTCGAGCGCCGGGCCGATGCCGGACCGCAGGTCACCGTTGTGATGACCGACGCAGAAGACCGCGCATTCCTGTCGTGCAGGGCCGGGCGCGCCGTGCCGGCACGCTTTGCGCATGCGCTGGAGTGGGAGCGAGCGGCTCTCTTGCACGTCGCCGAATACGCGACGCTCGCCGAGCAGCCAGATCTCGTCTCACGCGCCAAAGCGGCCGGGCTGACAGTCGCGCTCGATCCGAGTTGGGACGAAACCCTGATCGGCAAGCCCGGACTGCTTAAAGCGTGCGCCGGCGTGGACATCTTTCTTCCCAATGCCGAGGAAGCGATCGCCATCACCGGTAAGGCCGACCTCGACGCGGCACTAGACGTGCTCGTTGAACATTTTTCCGTCGTCGCGATCAAATGCGGCGGCCGCGGGGCGCTGCTCGGCGCTGGCGAAACGCGGATCTCGGCGAAAGCGCCCAAGGTGCATGTTGTCGATACGACCGGGGCGGGCGATGCCTTCAATGCCGGTCTGATCAATGCCTATCTTGCCGGGCGTCCGCTGGGCGAGTGCCTCGATGCGGGGGTGGCGGCAGGCTCGTTGTCGGTTCAATCGATCGGCGGCGCGCCGCGCCTTGTCACATCGGTCGCGGTGTAAGGCCTCAGATCACCGTAAAGCCGTGCGCGTAAGGATCACGGTCGTCGATGAAAATCGTATTGAACCCCGTTTGGCGGGCCCAGCCACCAATCGAGGGAATGATGGCGTCGATGTTTCCCACGCGAGCCGCCGCCTCGACGCGGCCGGAAAACAGCGAGCCGATGATGCTCTCGTGGATGAATTCATCGCCCACCGAGAGCTTTCCCTTGGCGGCCAGTTGCGCCATGCGTGCCGATGTGCCGGTGCCGCATGGAGATCGGTCTATCGCCTTGTCACCATAAAACACCGCATTGCGGGCCGTGGCGCCGCGTTGCGTGGGCAGCCCTGTCCACTGGATGTGGCTCAGGCCCTTGATTTGCGGGTGCTCGGGGTGGACGAACTCGTACTTGGCGTTGAGCGCCGCCCGCAATTTGGGTGACAGTCCCACCAGTTCGGCGGCGGTAAAGTCAGCCATGTCGCGAAACAGCTTCTGCGGCTCGACAATCGCGTAGAAATTTCCGCCATAGGCGACATCGACCGCAAGCTCTCCGAACCCCTCGATCTCGGCGGTCAGCCCCTCGGCGTGAAGGAACGAAGCCACATTGGTCAGGCGCACTTCCTCTACGAACCGGCCCTCCTGGCGATAAGTGATATCGACCTTGCCTGCCGGCGTTTCGATCGAGAGTTTTCCCGGCTCGCGCGGGGTTATCAGCCCGTTCTCGATGGCCATGGTGATGGTGCCAATGGTGCCGTGCCCACACATCGGCAGGCAACCCGACGTTTCGATGAACAGCACAGCCACCTCGCAATCGGGGCGGGTCGGGGGATAGAGGATCGATCCCGACATCATGTCGTGGCCGCGCGGCTCGAACATCAGTCCGGTCCGGATCCAGTCATACTCGGCCAGGAAATGCGCGCGCTTTTCCAGCATGGTGTCGCCATTGAGGATGGGCCCGCCGCCGGCAACCAGACGCACCGGATTGCCGCAGGTATGACCGTCGATGCACTGGAACGTATGTTGGCTCATCAGACTCTTCTCAAAAACGGGTTGCGCGGAACGGCGTGATATCGATGGCCGGCGGCACACCATCCACGAGGTCGGCGATGATTTCGGCGGTGCCCGCCGATTGAGTGAGCCCCAGATGCCCATGACCGAACGCCAGAATGACACGAGAATTTCCCGGCGCAACATCGATGACCGGCAGGCTGTCGGGCATCGAGGGCCGGAACCCCATCCAGTGGCGGCCGCCGGTGGTCCTCAGGTCGGGCAGAAATCGTGCCGCCTTGGCAAGCAGGGCATCGGCACGGCTCATGCGCGGCGCGAGATCGAGCCCGCCAAGTTCCACGCCGCCACCGACGCGAATGCCGTCGCCGATGCGGCTCACTACAAAGCCATGACCGGCGAAGGTCACATGGGTGCGCAGATCGAAAGCGCCTTCCGGCAGGGTGACGTTATAGCCGCGCTCGGTTTCGAGCGGCAGGCTCAGCCCGAGTTGCCTTGTCAGCCGGTTCGAATGGGCGCCTGCGGCGACGACGACTTTATCGAAGGCACGATTTACGTCCGTCCCGGTCAGTTTCACGCCGCTTTCGCTGGGCTTGAGCGCCCCGATTTCGGCCCGAACCAGGGTGGCACCCCGGCCCTGCGCCATGTCGGCCAGTCTGTTGGTCCACATTGCGGGGTCGGTGACGTTCTTCCAATCTGGCGTGAAGCCGGCATGAGTAAAGCGAGGCGAAAGACCGGGCTGGATTTCCGCAATCTCTTCGGCCCGCGTCAGGAGGTCGAACTTTACACCGACGGCGCGGCGCTCTTCCCAGCCCGGCAGGCTGGCCCTGAACTCGCGCTCGCCCTCATAGAGTTGCAATTGCCCTTCGCGGCGCAGCAATGGCTCAAGATCATGGGTAGCTACCAACCGCTCGAGAGCGGCCGCCGAATGGCCCATGAGGGCGCCTTGCGCTGCGACCGCGGCCCGATAACGGGCGGGCAGGCTCGCTTTGAAGAAGGCCAAGAGCCAGGGCGCGATCTTTAACGCATAGGCGGGAGGAATGGAGAGCGGCCCGTTTGGATCGAGCAGCCAGGCGGGGGCCTTTTTCATGATGCCGGGTGTTGCCAGCGGGATCACATCGGCAAAGGCAAACGCACCGGCATTGCCGCCCGAGGCGCCAGCCGCGACGCCTTCGCGGTCGAAAATCGTGACGGCGTGCCCGCGTTCGGCCAGGGCAAGCGCGGTTGTCACGCCTATGATCCCTGCTCCGATCACCGCGACATGCATGGTATTTCGATCCTCCCTTGAGCCCTGCACCCTCTATATCCATGGGCGCGATTTGTGTCGACAAAGAAAATATTGATTATCGACATCTTTCCTGCTTGATGATCCATCCCTATGAATGGGCGTAAACCAACAGGTGACGGCATGGCCAGAGACACTACGCAGGTGAAAGCCGAGGGGACCGAAACACCCAAACGCGGGTCGGGCTCGGCCCATGTCTATAAAGTGCTGCGCAACGAGATCATCGACCTCGCCCTGGCCCCCGGCAGTCCCATGGACGAATTGCAGCTGGCCGAGCGGTTTTCGCTCTCACGCACACCGATCCGGGAGGCTCTTGTGCGTCTATCGGTCGAGGGGCTGATTACCACTTTGCCCAACCGGGCGACAATCGTTTCCAACATCGACTTTCTGAACCTTTCCCAGTTTTTTGACGCGCTCACGCTGATGTATCGCGTCACCACCCGGCTGGCCGCAGGCCATCACAACCCTGACGACATCGCCCGCATGCGCGCCAAGCAGGAAGAGTTCACCCGCGCCGTCGATGCCCGCGACGCCCTTGCCTTGATCGCGACGAACCGGGACTTTCACCTCGAAATCGCGCGGGCCGGCGGCAACAATTACTACACCGAGCTTTTTACCCGACTGCTCGACGAGAACCGGCGGATCCTGCGGCTTTACTATTCCTCGTTCAACGACGAGTTGCCGCGCAGATACGTTATCGAGCATGACCAGATGATCGCCGCAATCGCTGCGCGCGACATCGAGGAGGCCGATCGGCTGGCCAGCGCTCATGCAGAGCAGATCGTTACCCAGATCCAATCCTACATAACCGCCGACAAGCGGGTAAACGCCAAATTGCCTCTGTAGCGCTTCCCAGGGAACGGCGTAGCGCCACAAAGACGGTGCATCCGAAATTTCTGTCGACAAATAAAATACAAACGGTATTATGGATCAAACTCGGCAAGCAGCCGACCGTAATGAAGATCGAGGAGAAGCCGAGATGGCTGCCATTTTTTCAGGATGCATTCCTGCCCTGATGACCCCCTGCACACCGGACCGGACGCCCGATTTCGACGCTCTGGTGCGCAAGGGCCAGGAGCTGATCGCGGCCGGGATGAGCGCCGTCGTCTATTGCGGGTCGATGGGCGACTGGCCGCTTCTGACCGATGCCGAGCGCATGGAAGGCGTCGAACGCCTCTTGGGCGCGGGCATCCCGGTGATCGTGGGAACCGGCGCCATCAACACGGCCTCGGCGGTTGCAATTTCCGCGCATGCCCAGAAGGTGGGCGCACAGGGGCTTATGGTGATCCCACGCGTCCTGTCGCGCGGTCCCTCGGCCACTGCGCAGCGCCACCACTTCAAAGCCATCCTTTCGGCTGCGCCCGACCTGCCCGCTGTGATCTACAACAGCCCCTATTATGGTTTCGCCACACGCGCCGACCTGTTCTTTGCGCTGCGGGAGGATCACAAGAACCTCGTTGGCTTCAAGGAATTCGGCGGCGCCGATTCCCTGACCTACGCTGCTGAAAACATCACGAGCCGGGACGATGAGGTCTCCCTCATGATCGGGGTTGATACCACCGTCTTCCATGGCTTTGTCAATTGCGGGGCTTCGGGTGCCATCACCGGGATCGGCAATGTCCTGCCCCGCGAAGTGCTCCATCTTTGCGCACTGTCCCGCGCGGCGGCGGCCGGCGATGTCGAAGCCCGCCAGCGGGCGCTCGAACTCGAAAGCGCGCTTGGCGTGCTGTCCTCGTTCGATGAAGGGCCCGACCTCGTGCTGTTTTACAAGCATCTGATGGCCGTGAAAGGCGACAGCGAATATGCCCTGAACTTTAACGAAACCGACGCCCTCACCGACAGCCAGCGCGGCTTCGCCGAAAACCAGCTCCGTCTGTTCGATACGTGGTATGCGCAGTGGAGCAAGCTGCCGGGGGCTGTTCAGACCTATACAGTCTGAGCGCAACCAAGCGAGCCGATTGGTTTCGTAGATTGATTTGTTATGGGCTGGCGCTGTAAACGCCGGCCCATACTTTTTTGGGGGCGCGAGAACGTGGGACGGGGCGGGCCAGCAACGCCGCCTTCCGGCCGATCGAGTCCACGTCATTGCCCCACCCACAACGAATTCGCCCGCCGCACTTTACAGGTGCAATCTCGTTTGGTAACGTTCCCAAAAATGGGAGGAAGCGGTTTATCCGCACAGCGGGATGTCCACGCGCCGAAACAAGCAGCCAACGATCATAGACATTGCGGAAGTCGCGGGTGTTTCCAAAAGCACCGTCGCGCGCGCTCTGTCGGGATCGCCCCACATAGGGGAAAAGACGCGGGAGCGCGTGCTCAGCGCCGTGCGGGCGCTTGGTTATGAGCGCAACCACCTCGCCCATTCGCTGCGCTCGGGCAAAACCGGGCTGATCGGCCTTGTGATCCCCGATATCGCCAATCCGTTCTGGGCCGAAGTGGCCCGTGGCGCCCAGGATGCAGCGGCGGCAAGCGGGGCTTCACTCCTGATTTTCAGCTCCGACTGGGATCCCGACCGCGAGGCCCACCACCTGCGCGCCCTGCGCCAGGCCCGGGTCGACGGCGCCATCGTCAATCCGGTTGCAGACAATGTGGACGGACTGGGCCGGTTCGGCCTCCCCGTGGTGCTTATCGGATCGAGCGCCGAGCGCTTTCCCGAGCTCTCCAGCGTGGGCAGCGACATCGCGCAGGGCGTTGCGCTAGGCCTCGATCACCTTGCCAGTCTTGGCCATCACCGCCCGGCGCTGCTGGTCGGTTCGGCAAACCGGCTGGCCCGTGTGCGCTTCATGCGCGTGGTTCATGATTATTGCATTGCCCACGATATCGACCCGGCAACGCTGGTGATCGAAGAGGGAAGCTATACTGTCGAATCGGGACGGGCGGCGATGTTGCGCCTTCTGGAGCGCGACCCGAAGGCAGCGCGGTGCGTCTTTGCCGCCAACGATCTCATGGCGCTCGGCGCGCTTCTGGCCGTGCGCGAAGCGGGATTGCGCTGCCCCGATGATATATCGATCCTGGGCTTTGACGGCATCCCCGCCGCGGCCTTTTCCGATCCGGGCCTCACCACAATTGAAAAGCCGGCCCGTACCATCGGGGTCGAGGGCATGCGCTTGCTGACCGAGACGATCGAAGGCCAACTCGAGCACCGCCGCGTCCTTTTGGACTGCGCGCTCACCTCACGCGGTTCGCTGGCCAGTACCAACGACAGCCCGACCCGCCTGATGGCTGTGGGGAGCAACTAGCCAATGAGCACGGACGAAAAAGAACTCGCCTCAACGATATCCAATTTTGGGAACGTTCCCAATAGGTCCAGGAGCGTGCCACGACATGTGGCCTTCGGCCTCAAACTGCGGACATGGTGGCCCTACTACGCGATGATGGCTCCCGGCATCATCTACTTTCTGGTGTTCCATTATTTCCCCATCTATCAGGCCAAGCTGGCCTTCGAGGATTTCCGGATTTTCGGAGACAACCTCTTTGTGGGCCTGAAGCACTTCGACACCCTGTTTGACTCTCCGGCGTTCTTTCAGGTTCTGGCCAATACGCTGATCATCTCGGCCATGAAGATGGTTTTCGTCTTCCCGATCCCCATCTTCATCGCACTCTTCATCAACGAAGTGCGCAGCACCAATCTGCGCCGCTTCATTCAGTCCGCGATCTACCTGCCCCACTTCCTCTCCTGGGTGGTGATTGCCGGCATCTTCATTGCCGCGCTGTCGCCGTCCAGCGGCGTTGTCAACGACATCGGACAGGCGCTCGGGTTTGCGCCGCGGGCTTTCATGACGGAATCCGGCTCCATTCGCTGGGTCATCGTATTTTCCGAAATGTGGCGGACGGCGGGCTGGGACTCCCTGCTCTATTTCGCCGCAATCATGGCCATCGACCCGCAGCTTTACGATGCAGCGGAAATGGACGGCGCCAACCGGTGGCAAAAGATCGTCCACGTCACCCTGCCCGGTATCACGCCGACCATTGCGACGCTTTTCATCCTCAATGTCGGCCTGTTCATGAATGCCGGGTTCGATCAGGTCTTCAACCTCTCCAACGACGCCATCCGCGATCAGATCGATATCATCGACACTTACGTCTATCGGATCGGCCTGCAGTCGGGCCAGTTCTCGCTGGCCACAGCCGCAGGCCTGTTCAAGGGCGTCATCGGCATGGTGCTGATCGTTGCCGCGCATACCATTTCCAAGCGCCTGACCGGAAAGGGAGTTTGGTAAAATGGCCCGCGCCAATTCCACCCGTTTCGAACGCCTCGAACAGACGATTATCGTATCGAGCCTGCTGCTCATGGTGGTCGTCACTGTGCAGCCGATCCTCAATCTTCTGGCCATCTCGTTTTCGGATTCCGCCCAGGTGCCCGGAATGAGCGGGCTGGCCGTCATCCCCAGAGGCTTTTCGCTCGACGTCTGGACGCTCCTGATCGCCAACCCCGAGGTTCAGCGCGGCCTTTTGAATTCGCTGTTCATCACGGTGACCGGTACGATCCTCAACGTCACCTTTACCGCGCTGATGGCGTGGGCGCTGTCCCGCCCGCGGCTGCCCGGACGCCGCATTCTGTTCGTTTTTGTTCTGGCCACCATCGTTTTCGAGCCGGGATTGATCCCGGACTATTTCGTGGTGCGCGAGTTGGGCCTGCTCAACACCTATTGGGCCGTCATTCTCTATAAGCTCGTCAACGCCTGGTATCTGATCATCCTCATCCGGTTTTTTGAGGAAGTGCCGGGCGAACTGCTCGAAGCGGCAGAGCTCGATGGCGCTAATGCCTTCCAGACGCTGTGGAAAGTGGTGCTACCGCTGACTATGCCAGCGCTGGCCACCATCACGCTGTTCTACCTCGTCTATCATTGGAACGAGTTCCTGCGCCCGATGATCTATCTCAACGATTCCAGCATGCATCCGCTGCAGGTCGTGCTGCGCAAGTTCGTTCTCGACGGCGACAAATCCTCGATGGTCGGGCTCGCGGCCATGTCGAACTATCAGGGCGCGGCCCAGATCAGCACGCGGGCGCTCAATGCCGGCATGATCATGCTGACCATCCTGCCCATTCTGGCGGTCTATCCGCTGATCCTGAAATTCTTCACGAAGGGCACCATGAGCGGTGCCCTGAAGGGATAACACAAGCAAAAATCCAACAAGGAGGAGGACCAGATGCTTGCAAGACACCTTATGACCACGGTCGTTGCCGTGGCGACCACACTGAGTTTGGGAGGCGGCGTTCTCGCGCAGGACGCACCGACCGTAACGATCATCGCGCACGAAAATCCCGGCGATGCCGAGCTTTTCGAGCGTATCGAAGCGGGCATGGCCGAGGCCGGCACGCCGGTCAATATCGAACTGGTCGGACTGCCCAGCTCGGGCTATGCCGACGCGCTCAGCCTGCGCCTTTTGTCGGGCGAAATCCCCGACATCATCTACTTCCAGGGCGCCGACGCCGAGTTTGCCAATCAGGGCATTCTTGAAGACCTGCGTCCGTGGATCGAGCAGTCGAGCTACATCAAGGACGCCATGTGGGCTCACAACGAAGCGCGCATGGAGAACTATCCCTACCTGCTCTACATCTTCCCGGCACGGACCAAATCGGCGGTGGTGCGGTCCGATTGGCTCGAGCAGAGCGGGCTCCAAGCACCGACCAATCTCGATGAGTGGACCGCGTTCCTCACCGAAATGTCGCAGTCCGATTTCGACGGCAATGGCGAGGCGGACACATTCGGCATTCTGGCACCGGATAACACGGCCGAACTCGACGCCATCTTCAACCAGTCGTTCGGCGTGTCCTCGACCTGGCTCGAAGACGAAAACGGCGAATTGATCCACGCCCGTGTATCGGACGCGGAGCGTGACAAGCTGGCCTATTACCAGATGCTCTACGCCGAGGGCATTCTCGATCCCGAATACGTCACGTCCAATTGGGAAGTGAAGGAAGACAAGTTCTATTCGGGGCGCGTTGCCGTCATCATGGGGACTGCCGGTCCGGTCGTGGAAATCTACAGAACCAAGATGGCCGAAGCCAATCCGGGCGCCGATCTGGCGCTGCTCGATCCCCCCGACGGGCTCGAAGCGGTCAACGTCGCCAAGGAAGACCGTGGCTATGCCATCCACGCCATGAGCGAGAACAAGGAAGCCGCGTTTGCGGTGCTCGATTTCCTCGCCAGCCCGGAAGGCCAGTTCATCGACCGCATGGGTGTCGAGGGTGAACACTACACCCGCGATGGCGATACGTTCGAAATTCTCCCGGCCATGGGCGGATGGTATCCGCGCTTCTGGACGGCAAACCCCGAATACTGGACACCGCCCGTCGCTCTGCTGTCGGACGTTGCCCAGGGCTCGCTCGAACAGGGTGCCGAATATTTCGTGGCTGACAACGCCTTTGTCTGGCCCGCGGATCTGGCACCGAGCGTCGATGCCGCCGAACAGTACTATCGCACCTCGGTGTTCCGTTTCGTCTCTGGCGAATGGTCGATGGACCAGTGGGACCAGTATGTCGAGGGCTGGTACGCCTCCGGGGGACAGGCGATGACCGATCACGCAAGGACCGTTCTTCCATGACCACAATGCAGAACACGGGCCCGGCTTTTAACAGCCGGGTCCGCGGACTGCTCCATGGCGTCGCATTCGGCGACGCCATCGGGGCGCCCGTCGAAAAACTCACACCGGCCGAAATCGAGTCCATGTACGGGCGGGTCAATTCGCTCGACAATCAATGGCACCGCACCAGCCGCGACCCGGCTGCGGGCAATGGCCGCGTGAGGGGCAACGGCATCGTCACCGACGATACGCTGATGATCCTCTCGCTCATGGCCGTCTATAACGAGGTTGGCCGTCACATCGATGCGTGGGACATGGCCGATGGCATGGTGCGCCAGATCGCCTGGGTCAAACGCTACGTCCCCGAGCTCCAGCGCGAATGTCCGCTGCTCGAGCGCCTGTTTTATCCCGAAAAATGGATCTTCCAGCGCCATCAACTCTCCGGCTGCGATCCGCGCCAGGGTGGGATCGGCAACATGGTCAATTGCGGTGCAGCGATGTATATCGCGCCGATCGGCGTCGTGAACGCCTGCGATCCGCGCGCCGCCTATGACGAAGCCATTGCCTTCGCTTCGGGCCATCAGCAAAGTTACGGTCTCGAGGCGGCCGGGGTTCTGTCCGCCGCCGTCGCCGCCGCTTTCGTGCCGGGCACAACCATCGATACCGTGGTCGACGTCGCCTATGGCACCGCCAAAGACGGCACGCGCGCCGCAATCGGCGCCATTGCCGAGGTGGCAAAGGATTTGCGCGCCGGGGGTGCCGATCATGCAGAGGTGGTCGCGGCATTCCATAAAGCCATCCTGCCCTTTTCGCCGCTTGGCGACGATCTGGACCACACCGCCGCAAAGGCTGGCCGGCCAACCCAAAACTATCAGCCCTCGCGGTTTTATTCGATTGAAGAGCTGCCGCTGGCACTCGGGTTCGCGCTCGTTGCCCATGGCGATTTCCGCCAGGCCGTCGAAGACGGGATCAATTCTGGGCGCGACACCGATTCCATCGGGGTCATGGCCGGTGCGATCCTTGGCGCGATGCACGGAGAAGCCGTCATCGATGCCGGTGAAGCTACCCAGATCGATACGATCAACCGCCTGGACCTCGCGGGCGAAGCTTCCCGCTTTGCCGCGACGTGCAGCACCATAATGAATGCCGACCAGAAGCGTCTGGAAAAGCTCGCCGCCGAGCGCGCAGCCATTTTCCACGTGCCTGCCGTTGCGGCGCAGAACTGACACCTAATTTTACAGGACTTTTGATGCTTTCCACCTCCGATCTCGTCCATCGCATCTATTCGGGCTTTCTGGGCAAGGCCATTGGCGTGCGCCTTGGCGCCCCAGTCGAGCCGACCATCTGGAGCTATGAGCGGATCCGCGACACCTATGGCGAGATCACCGGCTATCTGCGCGATTTCAAGACATTTGCTGCAGATGACGACACCAACGGTCCGGTCTATTTCATTCGCGCAATGCGCGACTATCAGCTCTCTCCCACCCCGCACGAGGTCGCCAAGACCTGGCTCAATTATGCCGCCGAGGGGCATGGCATGTACTGGTGGGGCGGCTATGGCCGCTCGACCGAACACACAGCCTACCTCAACCTGCGGGCCGGTATCGAAGCGCCGCAATCGGGATCAATTGCCCAGAACGGGGCGGCGATTGCCGAACAGATCGGCGGTCAGATCTTCATCGACAGCTGGGGCTGGGTGAACCCCGGCAACCCGGCGCGCGCCGCCGAGATGTCGGCCAGTGCCGCCTCGGTCGCCCATGACGGGGAAGGGCTGCACGGTGCCCGTTTCTGCGCCGCCATGATCGCTGCGGCGTTCACCGCGAAATCGGTCGATGAGCTGTTTCAGACCGGCCTGTCGGTCATCCCTTCGGACTCCACCTATGCCGCGGTGGTCAATGCTGTCCTCGGCCAGCACAAGAAGGATCCCAATGACTGGCGCGCCTGCCGCGAACTTCTGACCCGCGATTGGGGCTATGACCGCTATCCCGGCGTCTGCCACATCATCCCCAATGCCGGCGTTCTGGCTCTCGCGATGATCTACGGCAAGGGCGAGCTCTGCCGCACCGTCGAGATCGCCACGATGTGCGGCTGGGATACCGATTGCAACGCCGGCAATGCCGGGGCGATCATTGGTACCTTCGAGGGCATCCAGCCGAGCTGGGACAAATACCGCAAGCCCATCAACGACATGGTTGTGACCTCTGGTGTCACCGGCGCGCTCAATATCGTGGATGTCCCGACATTTGCCCGCGAACTGGCCACCCTCTCCCTGCAACTGGACGGCAAGGACGTGCCAGGGGGTTGGGCCGAGGCTATGGAAGACCGTAGCGTCCATTTCGACTTTGCGCTGCCGGGCTCCACGCATGGGTTCAAGACCTCGGGCACCAACCAGCTCGAACTCAACTGGACGGCCAAGGACAATGGCTCGGGCACCGGTGCTTTGGAAATCCTTATCGACCGGTTCGAGCGCGGCCAGTCGGGCAAGGTGTTCTGGAAACCGTTCTATCGGCGCACCGATTTCGATGACGAACGCTACCGCCCCATGTTCTCGCCACTGGTCGCCAGCGGGCAGACTGTATCGTTCGATATCTTCATGGAGCCCTGGGAGGGCGACGGCCATTTGCGCGTCGCGCCCTATGTCCGTGCCACGATGAGCAAGAGCATCATCGAAACCGGGGCTTACGAGCAGCCCGCTGCAGGGTCATGGACCCATATCGAATTTACCGTGCCCGATGCCGACGGCGAAGCCATCGACGAGATCGGCCTCGACATCGAATATTTCGGCCGGCTCAAATTCCTGGGCAAGCTTCACCTCGCCCATTTCCGCGTCACCGGCAAAGGCACGACCCGCATCGATCCGGCAAAAGAGGTCGAGGAATGGGACGCGATCACCCGTTTCACCTGGAACCGCGGTTACTGGAAAAAGGATGGCGCCACGATCACCGGCCTTACCGACACCGACGCCGATCTGTGGACGGGGCACCTCTATACCCGTGACGCCATCGTTAGCGCCCAGATCACGCCTTTGTCTGGCGCCTCGCACCTTGTGAGCTTTCGTGCTCAGGGCACATCGCGGTTTTACGCCGCCGGGTTCGAAGGCGGCAAATTGCGGATCATTCGCGAAGACTTCGGCAAGAGCGTTCTCGCCGAAACCGATTTCGCGGTTCAGCCCGGTCGCACCTATCAGCTCGAAGCGAATGTGCAGGGCACATCCATCGCCGTCAGCGTCGATGGCGAAAAGCTTCTCACGGCCAATGACGATCGTTTCGCCTACGGGCAGGCCGGCCTGCGGCTGGGTGGTCCGGGCCGGTTTGCGGTCGGCAAATTTGAAATCGTCGAGCAATAAGACGGACAGGAAGGATTTCGATGTCCCAGATCACGCTCAGGAATGTCCATAAGCGCTACGGCCAGGTGCCGGTGCTCAACGACATCTCCATCGATATTGCTGAAGGTGAATTTGTCGTTCTGGTCGGCCCATCGGGGTGCGGGAAGTCGACACTGCTGCGCATGATCGCCGGGCTCGAAGACATTACCGGGGGCGATGTCGAAATCGGCGGCAAGGTGGTCAACACGATGCCCGCCAAGCAGCGCGACCTTGCCATGGTGTTTCAGTCCTACGCGCTCTATCCGCACATGAAGGTCGCCGACAATATGAGCTTCGCGCTCAAACTGGCCGGCCAGCCCAAAGCCGAGATCGAGGAACGGGTCAAAGTTGCCGCCGACATTCTCGGGCTTGAAAAGCTTCTCGATCGCCTGCCTCGCGAACTTTCGGGCGGGCAGCGCCAACGCGTCGCGATGGGCCGTGCCATCGTGCGCAACCCCACAGCCTTCCTGTTCGACGAACCTCTATCGAACCTCGATGCCAAGCTGCGCGTCAAGATGCGTTCGGAAATCAAGAAGCTGCATCAGCGGCTGGGCAAGACGATGATCTACGTCACCCACGACCAGACCGAAGCCATGACGCTGGCCGACCGCATCGTCGTCCTCCACGACGGCGATATCGCCCAGCTCGGCACCCCGCTCGAGGTTTATCAGGATCCGACCAACGCGTTCGTTGCCGGTTTTATCGGCTCTCCCGAAATCAACCTGCTTGCCGCCAAGACCCTCGGCCCCGACGCCGCCGAAGTCGAACTGACCGACGGCACACGCATGCCGCTTGCGGGACCGGTGGCGCTGGAAAAAGGCACGCCGGTTACCTACGGCATCCGCCCCCAGCATTTCGCCTTGTCTGAGAACGGCGCAAGAGCCGAAATCGTTCTGGTCGAACCCACCGGAGACAGCCAGGAACTCATCGTGCGCGCCGGGCAGACCGAGCTGTCGGTGGTGCTGCACAATCGCGCCATCCTTTCGGCCGGAGATACGGTCTCCATTACGCCCGATGCCGAAAAGGCACTGCTGTTCGATACCAGGACGGGCGCGAGGCTGCGCTGATGGTGCGAAGGTTTGCCCCTGACGCCGAAGGCCCGCTCAAGGGCGTAAAGGTCATCGACCTCTCGCGGCTGGTTGCCGGAAACATGACCTCGCTGCAGCTTGGCGATTTCGGCGCCGAGGTGATCAAGGTCGAGCCGCCCACCGGCGATCCGTTGCGCGCCTGGAAGGATGGCGGCGCCTCGTTTTTCTGGAAGGTCTATGGCCGCAACAAGCGCTCCATCGCCCTCGATTTACGCCGTCCTGCGGCCATGGAGGCACTATGGTCTCTGATCGACGGCGCCGATGTGCTGATCGAAAATTACCGCCCAGGCACGCTCGAAAAAATGGGGCTGGGACCCGACGTCCTGCACGCGCGCAATCGGGGGCTGATCGTGTTGCGCGTATCGGGCTATGGCCAGACCGGACCCTATGCCCATCTCCCCGGTTTCGGCACCATCGTTGAAGCGATGAGCGGGTACGCCTACCGCACCGGCTTTCCCGACCGCGAACCGGTTCTCCCACCGCTTGCCCTGGCCGATATGATTGCCGGGGTCTATGGCGCGTCCGCCGTCACCACGGCATTGTTGGCGCGGGAAAAGGGACAGGCCGCAGGACAGGTGATCGATCTCTCGCTGCTCGAGCCGATCTTTTCGGTCCTTGGCCCAGAAGCGGCGATCTTTGCCAAGACCGGCATCGTCAAGGAGCGCATCGGGTCCGCGTCGAACACGTCGTGCCCACGCAACGTCTATGTCTGCGCCGACGGCAAGTATCTCGCCCTTTCGGGCTCGACCCAGGCGGTCGCCGAGCGGATTTTCAGGATCATCGGCCGCGTCGACATGATCGACGATCCACGATTTGCGACCAATTCGGACCGCATCAAGCATCGCGACCTCGTCGATGCGGCCATCGGCGGGTGGTTTTCGGCGCGCACCAGCGATGACGCCCTGCAGATCATGCGCGACGCCGGGGCCACTGTGGGCCCGATCTATTCCATTGCCGACGCCTATGAGGACCCCCATTTTCTGGAGCGCGAGGTGTTTGTCGATCTCGAAGATGCCGATTTCGGCTCCCTGCCCATGCATAACGTCCTGCCGCGCCTTTCGGCGACGCCGGGCGGGTTCTATCGCCCTGCACCAGAACTGGGTGCCGATGGCAAGGCCATTCTGGGCGAAATCGGCCTTGACCCGGCCCGCATCGCCGCCGCGCTGGACGTATCGCAATGAGATTGCGCTCGCTGCTGTACGTTCCGGCCGACAATGAGCGCTTTATCGCCAGGGCTCACGAGCGCGGAGCCGACGCGATCATTCTCGACCTCGAGGATTCCGTGCGCCCCGAGCATCGCGATGCCGCGCGGAAAACGCTTGCCACCGCCATCCGCTCGGCCGGACAAGACGGCGCCGGGGTGTTGGTGCGCATCAATGCCGAGACTGCGAGGGAGGACGCTGCCGCTGCGATAGGCGCCGATGGCCTTTACGTTCCAAAAGCCAGCCGCGCCAGTATCGACGCTCTGGCGAGAGAAGTTCCCGACGTTCCGCTCTTTGCGCTGATCGAAGATCCGCTGGCGCTTCTCGATGTCGCTGCGATTGCGGCCCATCCCGCGGTCGCCGGTCTTGCGGCAGGCGGCGAGGATCTGGCCACCGCCCTTGGCGCGGTCCCCGACCCCGATGTGCTGCGGACGCCCAAGCTGCTGATCCATTATGCAGCCAAGGCCCACGGAAAATTCTCGCTTGGGCTATTCCGTAGTATCGCCGATTACACCGATCTCCCGGCGATCGAAGAGGCCGCTAAAGACGCCCGCCGCAATGGTTTCGATGGCGCAAGCTGCGTGCACCCTTCTGCCGTTCCCATTCTCAATACCGCCTTCGCCCCGACGCCCGAGGAAATCGATTGGGCCAACCGCGTTCTCGCCGCCGCCGAAGCGAACCAAGCCGGAGCCTTTACGATCGATGGCCGGATGATCGACGCCCCGATCGTCGCCCGCGCCCGCTCGATCCTCTCAAAAACCTGAACACAAGTAGACGCAGAGGAGGCGTTTCATCATGTTCAACCCAGCAAGGGGACTTCTCGTCCCAGCCCTCATCGGCACATTCATGGTGCCGGCCATAGCCCAGGAGGTCAGCGTCGAGACGATGGCTTCACCCGCCCTCGCCAGCGACGACAATCCCGAAACTGGTGATCTGAGCTACACCCTCTATCTCCCCGCCGGTTACGAAGCGGACGGGGACACGCGCTATCCCGTCCTCTACCTGCTGCACGGCAGCGGGGGCGAAGCGGACGCCTGGGACGATTTCTGGCCGATCCTCGATTCGATGATCGCCGAGGGCACAGTGCCGCCGGTCATCGCCGTCGCGCCGGTCACCGGCAACTCGTACTGGGTGGATTCGGCAGCTTTCGGGGCCGCCGAAACCGCTGTCAAAAAAGATCTGATCCCGCATATCGATGAAACGCTGCCCACCATCGCCGAGCGCGACGGTCGGGCGCTTGTCGGGTTTTCCATGGGCGGCTATGGCGCGGCACGGTACGGCCTCGCCTATCCCGACCTTTTCGCCGCCGCAACGCTGCTCAGCCCCGCGCTGCAACAGGGCCAGCCCCCTGCCACCGCCGGCGCGGTCAGCCGCGGCTCTTTCGGCGATCCGTACGATCCCACCCGCTGGGATGAACTCAACTACCCGGCGCTCATCGGGCCCTATGCCGCGCAGGATCACCGCGTGCCGTTTTTCATCGTCGCGGGCGATGATGACTGGAACCATCTGTCGGAAAAGGAAGACCTTCCCGCCGACGCCACCAAATACAACATGGAAGTTCAGGCGGTCGCCTTCTACACGGCCCTGCACCGCGAAAACATCTTCGATGCCGAGTTCGAAAAGTGGGAGGAGGTTCCCGCCAGCCCGGCCGAGCTGCGCATCGTCGATGGCGGCCATGGCATGGACGTCTGGGCCGGCGGCTTTTCCGAGGGCTTGGCCTACATGTTCGCAAACGGCCTGTCCGCGCCTACACAAGACTGACGCAGTGCCCCGGAGCCGCCTGCTCCGGGGCAAACCCTCGCATCTCCCGAGTGATCCATGATCCGCCCCGGCTTTTCCCCTTACGTCCCCCGCCCCATCGACCTGCCGACCTCAGTCCCGCTCGCGCCTGACGCGGATCTCTCGGGTCTTGATGAAGCCAAGATCTTTGCCGCGCCTGACGATCCCGCAGATTGGCCGGCCTGGCGTGCCGCCATCACCCGCTGGCGTGATGAAGCCCGGTCCCGGATCGGCTATGATCCTTGCCGCTACGAAACAATGGCCGAAGCCGGACCACGCATCGTGGAAATGGTCTGGCTGTGGGATGAGCGGCTTTACGACTTTGCCACCGGGCGTTTCACGGTGGATGCCTATCTCGACGCTGGGGAGGCAGAATTCGGCGGCTTTGACGCCGTGATGCTCTGGAACGCCTATCCGGTCCTCGGCATCGATTCCCGCGACCATTTCGCGTTCTTTGAAGACATCCCCGAACTGCCCCAAATCGTCGCCGCCTTCCAGCGGCGTGGCGTCAAAGTCTATTTTACATATTACCCCTGGGAGACGGGTTCGGGCCCCGAAGCCATCGATCGGGTCACGGCAATCGTCAAGCGTTGCGGCTTTGACGCGGTGTTTCTCGATTCGTCCAAGGAAGCCTCCTCGCGCCTGCGCACTGCCCTCGACGCCATCGACCCGGCGCTACCCATCGAGTGCGAATCCCGCGTTCCGCTTGCCCAGATCGCCGACCAGACAATGAGCTGGGCGCAGTGGTTCGCGGACTCCAAGGTGCCCGGCGTGCTGCGCGCAAAATGGTTCGAACGCCGCCACGAATTGCACCACATCCGCCGCTGGAACCGCTCCCATCTCGACGAACTCCATTCGGCCTGGCTCAACGGCACCGGCGTTCTGGTGTGGCCGGTGGTGTTCGGTGTGTGGGTAGGCTGGAATACGCGAGACCGCTCCATTCTCTCTCATATGCGACGGCTCTATGCCGACAACGCGGCCCATTTCGTTTCGGAGAGCTGGACGCCGCTGGCGGACCACCCGGGCTCGGGCACCCAAATTTATGCCTCGCGCTGGGAAACGGGAACCGGCCGGCTCTGGACACTCGTCAATCGCGGCGGCGATCATACCGGCCCCCTCTTGCTGATCGAACCGGGTCAGAACGAGCAGGGGATCTGGGTCGATCTGGTATCCGGCCAGACACTTGCCGCCGAACGGCAGGCGGACGGACGTATCGTACTCTCCGGCACCCTCTCTGCGGGCGCCATCGCGTGTATCGCCAACCGCCCCGCCCCACCCGCTATCACCGGGCCGGACATCGCCTCGGCCGCCCCCGATTTTCCCGCCCGCGTCACCGAGCGCGTTCCTGCACCATTCGTTTTGCACGCGACGGTGCCCGAGGGCATGGTCGCCCTCGACATCCCCGATGGGGAACTGACAGTCACCTACCGCCTGCGCGAAACCGGGCTCTATGGCGAAACGCCCTACGTCGATGAATGGAAGCCCCTGCCGCCGCGCCTGCACCAGATCGCGACAATGACCCGCCCGCTTTCTGCGCACCGCATCGCCATGGCGCGCCATGAGGTCACCAACACCCAGTTTGCCCAATTTCTGGCTGAAACCGGATATGCGCCGGTTCGCTCAGAGCGTTTCCTCGCCCATTGGAAAAACGGCGCGCCCCTTCCCGGAACGGAAAACGATCCCGTCACCCACATCGAACTCGACGACGCCCGCGCCTATGCCGCCTGGGCCGGGTTGCGCCTGCCCACCGAAGACGAATGGCAGGTTGCGGCGCAACAGGGACTGCTCAACCGCGCCGAACCGCTGATCTGGAACCTGACGGAAAGCGAACACCGCGACGGGCGTACGCGCTTTTCCATCCTCAAGGGCGGCTGCGCGCCATTGCCGCAAGTATCAGACTGGTACGTCGAATCAGGCCCGCTGCCGCCGGAGCGCTCGGTAAAACTGCTCGCCCTTGGCGCGGGCTTGAACCGCTCCCCCATGATCGGCTTCCGCTGCGCTGCCGATGTCGGGAAAAATCGCTAGCACGGCTTGCGAAGAGACCTTCCTGCCGTCGTCACGGCGAACCTGTCATCCAAGCGTCAAGCAGGGCCATTACAGAGCGCAATATCGCCGCCGGCTTCTCCGCCGGCCCATCTCATGGAGACACGACATGCGCGCTTTGATCACCGCCGGCTTGCTGCTGGCCACCGCCCTCACTCCGGCAATGGCTCAGGAGGGGCGCCTCGTGCTCTATACCAGCCAGCCCAATACCGATGCCCAGCAGACAGCCGATGCCTTCATGGAGCAGTATCCCGGCATCACCGTCGAGTGGGTGCGTGATGGCACAACCCAGATCATGGCCCGCTTCTGGTCCGAGCACGAAGCCGGCGCTTCGCAGGCCGACGTGCTGCTGATTGCCGACGTCGTCACCATGGAAGGTCTCAAGGCAGAAGGCCTGCTGCTCAACTACCCGGAAGCCGACCTGACCGCTTACGGCGAGGGCCTGCATGACGAAGACGGCGCCTACTTCTCGACCAAGCTCATCACCACCGGCATCGTTTACAACACCGCCGCCACCATGATCCCCTCGAGCTGGCAGGATCTTTTGACCGCCGAAGCCGAAAACCAGATCGCAATGCCCAGCCCTCTGACCTCGGGCGCCGCACTCATTCACACAGCTACCCTCACCGAAAACCTGGCCGACGGCTGGGATTATTATTCGGCGCTGGCAGCCAACGGCGCACAGGCGTCGGGCGGCAATGGCGGTGTCCTCACCGCCGTCGCGGGCGGCGAAAAGCTCTATGGCATGATCGTTGACTACATGCCGATCCGTGAAGCGGCCAATGGCGCTCCTGTAGCGTTCGTCTTTCCCGAGGAAGGCGTTTCCGCCGTTACCGAACCGGCCGCTATTCTCCAATCGGCAGAAAATCCCGAAAACGCCAAGCTGTTCATCGATTTCCTGCTGTCCGAGGAGGGCCAGCAGCTCGCCGCAAGCCAGGGTTACATTCCGGCCCGCGACGGCATCGCGCTGCCCGCAGGCTACCCCGATCGTTCGTCCATCAACGTTCTTGGTTACGATGCTGCCGTCGCGCTTGCCAACGAGCAGGCCAACCGTGATCGCTTCGGCGAGATCTTCGGCCAGTAATCGCGCTTGAGAATCTCTTCACAAAGCGCAATCGAGCCCAGGGCGACGCTATCGTCGCGCGCCCTGGGCCGTTGGATACGGGCAGTGGCTGGGCGATATGCCCTGGCCATTCTCGCGATCGGCGCAATCGGTCTGCTCGCGGCCTTGCCGCTGGGCAGGCTGATCGGCGCCGCACTGTTTAGCGACGGCACGTTCGATCTTGCTCCGCTGGTAGCAAGGGTGACGCGGGGCGCCACCCAGCGCGCCATGTTCAACACGCTCGATACGGCCATCTTCGGGGCCATGCTGGCTGTTGTTATCGGCGCACCCTTCGCGTTTCTCGTCGCGCTTACCGACATGCCCGCACGGCGCCTGCAAGGCTTTATGTTGCTACTGCCGTTGATGATCGCGCCGCAGGTCACGGCGCTTGCCTACATGCAATTGCTCGGCCCCTCGAGTGCCTTGCTGGGAACCTTCGGCCTCGCTCCCGCCCCTGGCACGCCCAATCCGCTGCTTGGACGCAATGGGATCATCGCGCTGTTCGGCGTCCAGCATGCACCCATCGTTTTCATCACCCTGCGCGCCGGCCTCGCGGCGCTGCCCCGCGATTATGTCGAAGCAGCGCGCGCGGCGGGCGCCGGCCCCTGGCGTACCCTCTTGACCGTGATCGTGCCGCTGCTTCGCCCATATTTCATCGCCGCGCTTGCGCTGGCCTTCGTGTCCGGCGTGGGCAATTTCGGCATCCCGGCCTTTCTCGGCATGCCGGTCGGTTACCTGACCCTCGCGACCCTGATCTACCAGCAATTGGCGAGCAGCGGTCCGAGCATGCTGTCCCAGGTTGCCATGCTGTCTCTGCTGATCGCGGCAATCGCCATCGCCGGGATCGCCCTGCAGGTGGCCAGCCAATCGAAAAGCGGCTTTACCATCGTTCGCGGCCTTCCGGCACATCTCAGCCTCGGGCGGTGGCGCTGGCCGGTGAGTGCTGCCGGATTTGTGCTGATCGGCGCCATGCTGGTTCTGCCGATGGCGGCCCTGGTCAGCACATCCCTCGTCCCGACCTATGGCGTCAGGCTCAGCTTCGATACGCTGACGCTCGACAATTATGTCGAAGTTCTGGTCCGTCAGGCCGCGACGGTGCGCGCCTTCACCAACTCCTTTTACCTGTCGGGCCTTGCCGCGCTTATCCTTGCCTGCCTTGCCGTCCCGATCTCTCTCGGGTTGGCCAGGTTTCCGCATCGTCAGAACCGAGCGTTGCATGGGCTTTTGGACCTGCCTTATGCGCTGCCCGGGATCGTGCTCGCCATCGCCTGCATCCTCCTCTTCCTGCGGCCACTTCCGGTCGTGGGCAGCCTTTACGCCACGCCGTGGATCATCCTCGTTGCCTATCTGATGCGGTTCGCGGCGCTCGCGCTGCGGCCTGTCGATGCCGCTTTGGCACAAATGCCGCCACAGTTCGTAGAAGCCGCGGCGGCAGCGGGCGCGGGTGGGGCGCGAAGGCTCGTCACGATCATCGTGCCTCTGGCCGCACCGGCGGCGATGGCCGGCGCCCTGCTGGTCTTTATGAGTGCCTTTAACGAACTCACTGTATCGGCGCTCTTGTGGTCGAGCCGAAACGAAACCCTCGGCGTCATCCTCTTTTCGCTCGATGAGGCCGGACTTTCCGCTCAGGCGTCGGCGATTGCCGTCGTCACGGTGATGGTGGTGGTGGCGCTTTTACTGTTGCTCGACCGGATGGCGTCACGCCTGCCCGCGGGCGTACTGCCCTGGCGCTAGGCTGGCACGATCCAGGCGTCATCGATTGTCAGATCGACCGGCGTTCCGGCCGGCAGACGTTCGCGCAGATCGGCCAGCAAGTGTCCACCGCCGGCCAGTTCGACAGTGGTTTCAAAGCTCGCGCCCGTATAGCGCGCCCGTAAAACGGTGGCCGCAAGCCCGCCTTCGCTGCGCTGGATCGCCTGCGGCCGCACAAGAAGTTTTAGACGCCCCTCACCCGCACCGCGGGCGGGCACCGCGCGATCACCGATCCGCACGATTCCGCTACTGGCCGTCGCGTCAACCACCATTCCGCGCCCGACAAATCCTGCAACCATGGCGTTGGCCGGCTCTGCATAGATATGTTCGGGGGCGCCCATCTGCTGCACCTTGCCCTGATCGAGCACCACGATACGATCTGCCAGCACCAGCGCTTCGGATTGATCGTGGGTCACAAAGACGATGGTCGCTCCGCTGCGCTGATGCACGTCGGCGAAAACGTCGAGCATCGAGGCGCGCAGATGCACGTCCAGATTGGCCAGCGGCTCGTCGAGGAGGATGATGCGCGTTCCGGTGACGAGGCATCGTGCCAGGGCAACGCGCTGGCGTTGCCCGCCCGAGAGAGCATCGACGCTGCGGTCCTGATAACCGTCGAGGGAAACGACATCGAGAGCCTCGGCGACGCGCCGCTCAATGTCGTCGCGCCGCAATCCCTTGCCCTGCAAAGGATAGGCAACGTTCGCCGCCACGTTCATGTGCGGCCAGAGCGCATAGGATTGAAACACGATCCCCAGTTGGCGCTTTTCCGGCGGAACGATACCGCCCGGCCCCGCCATGGAAACACCGTCGAAGGAAACGCTGCCGTTATCGGGATGCTCGAATCCGGCGATCAGGCGCAGCAAAGTCGTCTTTCCGCATCCCGACGGCCCCAAAAGCGCGGTGAACGAGCCCGACGGCAAGTCGAGACAGATATCGGACACCGCTGTGGCCGTGCCGAAGGTCTTGCTTAGATTGTGAAGGGAAATCGCGGTCATCGCGCCCGCCTATTCCCATCATGTTACAGTGATGCGACAGCCGCGCCGCGAGGGGCCTCTCGGGCCGCGGTTGCCGGGCATCGTGTGCAGCGCATCTCACGCTTTGTCCGACTTCCCGGACAGCGTGTCTGGCAAGCCGGA
The DNA here is from genome assembly GCA_002337455.1 of Rhizobiales bacterium UBA1912. GTDB lineage: Bacteria > Pseudomonadota > Alphaproteobacteria > Rhizobiales > Devosiaceae > Pelagibacterium. Next base: position 299,796 of record DDGC01000002.1, read on the forward strand.
CGCCTATGTCAGGCGTCGCGGCGCGCAACGGGGAGCCGGCAGTCTGCCGGGACCGCAAATCCCGTCGTTTCAGCCACCGGGGGCGCTCCGCAAAAAAGTTGGCACGCTATTTGAGGGAAGAGTGGCAGGCCGGCAGACGTTCGGCTCTGGGAGGAAGACATGAAATTTAGCAAGATACTCGCCATATCCGCATCGGCAGTGGTGTTGGCTGCAGCAGGCACTGCGGGCGCCCAGGACGCCGACCCGATCACCATCGCCCATGTTTACGGCAAGACCGGTGCGCTCGAAGCCTACGCCACGCAGTCCCACAACGGCCTGATGCTGGGGCTCGAATACTATACCGACGGCACCATGGAGATTGCCGGACGTCCAATCGAGGTGATCGAGAAAGATACCCAGCTTCAGCCCGATATCGGCCGGGCGCTGCTCGCGGAAGCCTATGGCGACGACGAAGTCGACCTCGCCGTTGGCGGCGTCAGTTCGGGCGTCGCTCTGGCCATGCTGCCGGTCGCTGAGGAATACGGCAAGATCTTCATCGTCGAACCGGCAGTGGCCGACTCCATTACCGGCGAAAACTGGAACCGCTATATCTTCCGCACGGGCCGCAACTCGTCCCAGGACGCCGTCGCCAACGCCGTGGCGCTCGGCCAGGATGGCGTCAAGATCGCCACGCTGGCCCAGGATTACGCCTTTGGGCGCGATGGTGTCGCCGCGTTCCGCGAGGCCCTTGAGGGCACCGGCGCCGAGTTGGTGTTCGAGGAATACGCGCCCCAGGACACCACCGACTTCACCGCCCATGCCCAGCGCATCTTCGACGCGCTCGAAGGCGAAGAGGGCCGCAAGGTCATATTCGTGATCTGGGCCGGTGGCGGCAATCCGCTGGGCAAGATCCAGGACATGGACCCGGCCCGGCTCGATATCGAACTCGCAACCGGCGGCAACATCCTGCCCGCCCTCGTGGCCTACAGGGATTTCCCCGGCATGGAGGGGGCGACCTACTACTATTATGAGAACCCCCAAAACCCCATCAACGACTGGCTCGTCGAGGAGCATCAGGCCCGTTTCGACGGCCCGCCCGATTTCTTCACCGCCGGCGGCTTTGCCGCAGCCGGGGCGGTCGTAGCGGCGCTGGAAGCGACCGGCGGCGACACCGATACCGAGACGCTGATTTCGACCATGGAAGGCATGAGCTGGGATACGCCGAAGGGCGCCATGACCTTCCGGCCCGAAGATCACCAGGCGATGCAGGACATGTTCCACTTCAGGATCGAGGTGCAGGACGGCGTCGAGTGGGGCGTACCGGCTCTGGTCGAGGTGATCGAAGCCCAAGAGATGGATATTCCCGTCCGGAACTGACATCGAACCTCTTGAGACCGTGGCGGGCGACGGGAGATTCGCCCGCCACGCTCTGTTCGATCAGCGGAGACCGATGATGACTGACACCACGGCGCCGGCGCTGCAGACCCGCGACCTGACGATCCGTTTTGGGGGCCATGTCGCCGTGGATTCGGTTACCTATGATTTCCGCCCCGGATGCCTGGTGGCGATCGTCGGGCCGAACGGGGCCGGCAAGACGACCTATTTCAACCTGATTTCGGGCCAGTTGCGCGCCAGCGCCGGCACCGTCATCCATCAGGGCGAAGACATCACCCGGCTCCCGGTGCCCGAGCGCACGCGGCGCGGGATCGGGCGAGCCTTCCAGCTGACAAATCTGTTTCCACGGCTTTCGGTTCTCGAAAACGTCCGGCTTGCCATTCAGGCGCGCCACCCGGGCGCCATGGATCTGTTCCGGCTCGCCGACGCCGACAAGTCCGCGATCGAGACGGCCATGAGCTATATCGAGCGGTGCGGGCTCGCCGCGCGGCGTAACGAACCGGCCGCCAATCTTTCGCACGGCGACCAACGCAAGCTCGAGGTGGCGCTGCTGCTGGCGCTCGAAAGCTCCATCGTCATGTTTGACGAGCCGACCGCAGGCATGAGCGCGGATGAGGCCCCGATCATTCTCGAGCTTATCCAGTCCATCAAGTCCGATGCGCGCAAGACCATCATCCTGGTCGAGCATAAGATGGACGTCATCCGCTCGCTGGCCGACGAAATCATGGTGCTGCACAACGGGCAGCTCGTGGCCGCCGGGGTGCCCGCCGAAGTGATGAAGTCCGACGTGGTCCGCGATGCCTATCTCGGGACCATGGGGCACTAGGAGACGATGATGACCACCGATGCGCTTCTGTCGCTCTCTGACGTCCATACCTATATCGGGCGGTATCACATTCTGCACGGGGTCAACCTAGAAATCCCGCGGGGCGAATTGACAATGCTGCTCGGGCGCAACGGCGCCGGCAAGACCACCACGATGCGCACCATCATGAAGCTCTGGCCGGTGCGCGAGGGCCGCATCGATTTTGCCGGCGAGGACGTGACCAGACTTTCAACGCCCGATATCGCACGGCGCGGCATCGCCTACGTTCCCGAAAACATGGGGATTTTCGGCACTCTGAGCGTTGAGGAAAACATGGTGCTGGCGGCACGCGCGGGCGAGCCCGACCCCAAACGGCTCGAATGGATCTATGAGCTCTTTCCCGCACTCCGCAAATTCTGGCGCTGGCCGGCAGGTCAACTTTCGGGCGGGCAAAAACAGATGCTCGCCATTGCGCGGGCCATAATCGAACCGGCGGACCTGCTGCTCATCGATGAACCCACCAAAGGATTGGCGCCCACCATTATCGATGCTCTGGCCGATGCTATCGACGCGCTCAAAGAGACCGGCGTCACCATTTTGATGGTCGAACAGAATTTCGCGCTCGCCGAGCGGGTGGGCGACCGGGTCGCCGTCATGGACGACGGCAAGATCATACACACCGGCACCATGGCGGCGCTGAGCGCGGACACAGCGCTGCAGGGCCGGCTGCTGGGGTTTGACGTTGGGGGAGATGCCGCATGAGCGCGAATAACGAACCTGTTGCCCTCTCGGGCACCGGGCACGGACTTATGGGATACGTGCGGGATCGCCTGGCCTATTTCACGGTGCCGGTGCTCATTGCCCTGGCATTGCTGCCGATCGGCAGCATGCCGACCTGGGGCACGCTGACGCTGGCCGGGCTCGCCATGGGGCTGATGATCTTTATCATGGCGTCCGGCCTTACCCTTGTTTTCGGGCTGATGGACGTTCTCAATTTCGGGCACGGCGCGATGATTTCATTTGGCGCCTTTGTCGGGGTGTCAGCGCTGGTGGCCCTCGGGCCGCTCTACGGCGCCGCAGGCATCGAGCTCAATCTTGTCGCCCTGCTGCTGGGCGCCCTGGCCGCCATGGTCGCCGCGGGCGTCCTGGGCCTCGTCTTCGAGCGCCTGATCGTGCGTCCGGTCTATGGCCATCACCTCAAGCAGATCCTGATTACCACCGGTGGCCTGATCGTTGTCGAACAGCTCATCATCGTCATCTGGGGTCCCAACGAGATCCCCATCCCCCGCCCCGAAAGCCTCAAAGGTGCTTTCATCGTGGGAGGCGTGGTGCTCGAAAAATACCGCCTGCTTGCTGTCGGCCTAGGCCTCGCGCTGTTTGTGGCGCTGCGGATCATCCTGACGCGCACTAAGATCGGACTGCTTGTGCGGGCAGGCGTCGAGAACCGCGAAATGGTGGAAGCGCTGGGCTATCGCATTTCCGTTCTGTTCATCGGCGTCTTCGTTGTCGCGTCCGCGCTCGGCGGCCTGGGCGGCATCATGTGGGGGCTCTATGACGAGGTGATTACCGCGCAAATGGGCATGAGCGTGATGATTCTCGTGTTCATCACCATCATCATCGGCGGCCTGGGCTCGATCGAGGGCTGTTTCGTTGCCGCGCTGTTGATCGGGCTGACCAACAACTATGTCGCCTATCTCGCGCCCAAGCTCTCGCTGGGGTCCGCCATTCTACTCATGGTGGTGGTACTGATGTGGCGCCCCAACGGCCTGCTGCAACCAAGCGGATCGAGGTAGGTGACGATGATAAAATCCATTCTTTCAGGCGACACCCCCGGCAAACCGGTCTTGAGCCTTATCATCGCCGCCATCGTTTTGTGCCTGGCCTTCGCGCCGTTCATCTTTCCGGGCACGCGGTCGGTGGATACGGCGGCCCGCATCTGCATCATCATCGCGCTTGTCGCGAGCTATGATTTGCTGCTCGGTTATACGGGGATCGTCTCGTTTGCCCACACGATGTTCTTTGGACTTGGCGCCTATGGCGTCGCGATAGCCTCGTACAACATGGGACCGGGCTGGGGTGCGATCGGGCTTGGCACCTTGATCGGCGTGGCGATCGCGGCAGGTCTGGCCCTCCTTATCGCCCTCGCCTCGCTGCGCGTGCGGGCGATCTTTTTCGCAATGATTACGCTGGCGGTATCGAGCGCCTTCGGCATCCTCATATCGCAGCTTTATACGATCACCGGCGGAGAGGACGGGTTGACCTATCGCGTGCCCCAGATCCTTACGCCGGCCTTCAAGCTTGCCGATTTCCGCATTTTCGACGTGAGGCTCGATGGCAAGCTGCTTGCCTATTATCTCGTCTTTGCCGGAGCGGCGTCGCTGTTCCTCGTTCTTTTGCGCTTCGTCAATTCCCCCTTCGGGCGCGTTCTCCAGGCCATCCGCGAAAACGATTTCCGCGCCGAAGCCCTGGGCTTCAAGACCGTTTATTACCGCACGATCGCCTCGGTGATTTCGGCGGTTGCCGCCGCTCTTGCCGGCGCGCTCTTTGCCATCTGGCTGCGCTACACAGGCCCCGACACCACGCTGTCGCTGGACCTGATGATCGACATTCTCGTCATGGTGGTGATCGGCGGCATGGGCACCATGTGGGGCGCCATTCTGGGTGCGTCGATTTTTGTGCTGGCCCAGAACTATCTGCGCGACGTGATGGCCACCGCCAGCGCAGCAACGGCCGATATTCCATTCGCCAGCGATCTGCTGCACCCGGATCGATGGTTGTTCTGGCTCGGGCTGCTGTTCATCCTCAGCGTCTATTTCTTCCCTACCGGGATTGTCGGCAGGTTCAGGGGAAGAGCCGAATGACCCAGCCAATTTCCCTCTACTTCAACTTGCGCGACCGGGAAATCCACGTTTCCCAATGGGGCTCGCCGGATAAGCCTGCGCTCGTAATGTGGCACGGCCTCGCCCGCACTGGACGCGATTTCGACACCATCGCGCGCGCCCTGAGCGACCAGTACTTCATCCTTGCGCCCGATACGCTCGGGCGTGGACTGAGCCAGTGGGCTGAAGACCCGTCACGCGAGTACCGGCTCGACAATTTCGGCGCCATGGCCATGGAATTGCTCGAGCAGCTCGGCATTTCCACCTGCCGCTGGATCGGCACTTCCATGGGTGGCGCCATCGGCATGCACCTCGCCGGCGGTCCAATGCGCCGGCGGATCAGTCATCTGGTCATCAACGATATCGGCCCGGAAATCCCCGCCGCTGCGGTCGAGCGCATTTCGACATATGTCGGCAACCCGCCGGTCTTTGACACGATCGGCGCACTCGAAGCCTGGCTGCGCACTGTCTATGCGCCGTTCGGTCCACTCGCCGACGCCGAATGGCGGATGATGGCGGACAGTTCGGCGCGGCGCACGGATGGGGGCAAGGTGACTGTCCACTACGACCCGGCCATCGTCGCCCAGTTCGATGCGACAAACGATGTCGGCGATCAATGGTCCGATTTCGATGCCATCACCGCGCCGACTCTGCTGATCCGGGGCGTTGAAAGTGACCTGTTGAGCGATAGCCTCGCCGCCAGCATGCAGACACGCGGACCGCGCCCACAGCGCCTCGACATCGCCGGCGCCGGCCACGCACCCGCCCTGAACGTTGCCACCCAGATCGAGCCGGTGCGGGCGTTCTTGCTGGGTTGAAGAACGCCATCTGGCCCCTCGCGGATCAAAGCTCGCCTTGTGTCTGCCTTTCGTGTTCCGAAGGCGTCAGGCGCGTCAGGACCAGGGCTGTGCAGATCGCGGCAAGCAAGGCGATAGCTGCGTTCCACCTGCCGAGGAGCGGTTGGCCAGTCTTGTTCTGCAATGGGGTGAAATGGCGCGCCCGAAAGGATT